>NZ_JBAKAU010000004.1:0-215827 GCF_038155085.1 Pseudoalteromonas aliena | reverse complement strand
CTTTTAAGTTAATTAATACTAAAAAAACCCGAGCTTAGTCTCGGGTTTTTTAATGTCTGAAGAAAAGCGTTTAGTTTTCAGCTATCAGTTATTAGTAAAATGATCTGACCCCGATAATTACTCTACCTATAGTGCACTTTAATAAACGAATTAATTCCGATTGAAAAATGCTCACAAAGCTAGCCCCTAGATATGTGTATTTGATAAGGTAAAGTGTCACTTATTAAAGGAGTCCTTATGCTAAATAAACGAATATTTACCGTAAAAGAAGTTAGGGATAACGAGGTTCTCGCTGCTAAAAATAGTCATTGTGAGTTATTTACTCTCATGCAGCGCGCAGGGAAAGCTGTATTCAATCTCTGGAAAGAGTTTAATGCTGGGCATACCTTGGTGATTGTGGGTCATGGTAATAACGCTGGAGATGGTTATATTACCGCGAGTCTAATTAAGCAGTCGGGTAAGCTGGTGACTTTGTGTGCTGTTGATCCCGAGAAGACATTAACAGGAGATGCCGCTAAAGCATATAAATTGTGGCGTGATGAAGGCGGTGAAATTAATGCATATTCAAGTGAATTATTACACCGTAGCGATTTAATTATAGATGCAATGTTAGGTACCGGGATCAAAAGTTCGGTATGCGATAATTTTGCTAAAATTATTAATGAAATTAACGCCTGTAATAAACCTGTATTGAGTATAGATGTCCCCTCAGGCATCAGCGCTGATACTGGCCAACCTTTAGGTATTGCTATACAAGCAAGTAAAACAATAACTTTTGTTGGTATTAAGCAGGGGCTGACAACGGCTATAGGTAAACAACATTGCGGGCAGTTAATATTTGACGATCTAAATATTGGAACTGCATTTTTAGAGCTCGCAGCTTCAAGCGGTACACTTATAAATATTAATAGTTTTAAAAAGCTTGGTGCACGAAGCCAAAATAGTCATAAAGGAACTCATGGCAAACTACTCTGTGTAGGCGGAAATGAAGGGACTGCAGGAGCAATTAGATTAACCAGCGAAGCTGCACTTAGAGCTGGTGCTGGTATGGTAAGAGTATATACACATTCAAGCTCTATAGTGCCTGTAAGCATTGGTAGGCCAGAATTAATGGTAAGCAGTGCCTATTTACAACAAGCGCTTGAATGGGCTAGCAGTGTGGTAATAGGGCCAGGGCTTGGGCAGGACGAATGGGCACAACAAACGTTCGATGAAGTAATGCAATATTGCCAAAATAATAAAATGCCATTAGTTATAGATGCAGATGCCCTTAACTTACTGGCTAAGCAAGCTTCATCATACATGTTAGAGCGATGCATACTTACGCCACACCCAGGAGAAGCATCAAGGCTATTAAGTACAGCGACACAAGAAATTGAGTCTAATAGGTTTGAAAATGCTCGCCTATGTGCAAAGCGCTATAACGCTACGTGCGTATTAAAAGGCGCAGGTACCTTAATTGATAATGCTGAGCACACATGGGTGTGTGAGGACGGCAATCCGGCACTGGCCGTGGGTGGTAGTGGCGATGTACTAACTGGTATTATTGGTGCTTTACTGGCTCAAGGTTTAAATATTGATGAAGCAGCGCGCTATGGCGTAACACTGCACGCTAAAGCCGGTGATATCGCCAGTGAGCGAGACGGGCAAAGGGGCATGCTACCCAGCGATCTATTCTCAATCGTAAGAGAGTTAGTTAATAAAGTGACGTGAGTTTAAGCGTCACTCAACTATTAGTAGTGTTCGGTTTTAAATTGTGGAACGTTATTGCGCCCACTAAAAAGCATACACCTACATAAAGCCAAACACTGCTTGCTATAATATTCCACGTATCGGCTCGTATTAATGCAGGGATAATTATTAAGCTTCGTATAATACACAAGGTTGCAATAGTAATTAAAGCGGTTCTGGTCAGTACTATGTGACGCACGAAGCCAATTGCGGATAAGGCAAATGCAGTACAGGCAAACATGAGTCCAGCTATTGCAATACTACCTAAAGGCGCAAGGAATGTACCTTGCTGTGATGATTCTATTATTTGTATTGGAGCGCGAGCAAATATAAACCAACTAGTGCCACCCCAAATACAAAGTAAATGCCATACAGCCGCTGCAGATGCAATAACTCCTGCGCTTAATAAAAATTTTGCTTTTATATTTAACAGCACTTTATCTCACTAATTATTAAGCTGTAATCGGTCACGTTTTATTATGTAAACCATCAATTTAATCGTTTAGTTCATCATCCTCGAGTGGATCGCCTGAGTCTCCTTTACGTTTACGCTGCTCTTGTTTAGCTTTTTGAACATTTTCGTAGGTAGGTGGCGGAATAGGCATCAATGAAATAAGCGGGAAAAACGCTAAAAATAAATAAGCCCCCTTAGACATGCTTTTACCCCACGTTACCATTTTCAGCATAGCCCAAACTACGAATGAAAATAACCCAGTCACAAGGGCAACAAAAACAAAGAAGATGAATATTCCGTTGTTATTTAATAAATCCATTTAATATAAATCTTAGTTATACATAATTAAGTTATGGGTATAAATTAAACAATATCAATGGTTTTTATACTAAAAAGCAAAAAACCAGCCGAAGCTGGTTTTTTATATAAGCAAGGTGCTTAAACGGTGATGTTTATTACATCATGCCGCCCATGCCACCCATTCCGCCCATGCCACCCATATCAGGTGCACCAGCAGATTCATCTTTAGGGATTTCAGCTACCATTGCTTCAGTAGTGATCATTAGACCCGCAATAGACCCTGCAAATTGTAGTGCAGAGCGCGTTACTTTAGTTGGATCTAGGATACCCATTTCAATCATGTCGTTGTATTCGCCAGTTGCTGCGTTGTAACCGTAGTTACCTTCGCCGCCTTTAACTGCGTTAATAACAACAGAAGCTTCGTCACCTGCGTTAGTTACGATTTGACGAAGGGGGGCTTCCATCGCACGAAGTGCAACTTTAATACCGTGGTTTTGATCTTCGTTGTCGCCAACAAGAGCAAGTAACTTGCTTGCTGCGCGTACAAGTGCAACACCGCCGCCAGGTACTACGCCTTCTTCAACCGCTGCGCGAGTTGCATGTAATGCATCTTCCACACGGTCTTTTTTCTCTTTCATTTCAATTTCAGTTGCTGCGCCTACTTTGATTACTGCAACACCGCCGGCAAGTTTAGCCATACGCTCTTGTAGTTTCTCTTTATCGTAGTCTGACGTTGCTTCTTCAATTTGTGCTTTAATTTGAGAAACACGACCAGTAATGCCCGCTTCTTCACCAGCACCATCGATGATTGTTGTATCGTCTTTAGTGATAACAACACGCTTAGCTGTACCTAAGTCTTCAACTGTTGCTTTTTCAAGCTCTAAGCCGATTTCTTCAGAAATAACAGTACCGCCAGTTAACACTGCGATATCTTGTAGCATTGCTTTACGACGATCGCCAAAACCAGGTGCTTTAACCGCTGATACTTTAACAATACCACGCATGTTATTAACGACTAAAGTAGCAAGAGCTTCACCTTCAAGGTCTTCTGCAATAATAAGTAGTGGCTTACTTGCTTTAGCAACGGCTTCAAGCGTTGGTAATAGCTCGCGGATGTTCGATATTTTTTTATCTACAAGTAGAATAAATGGGTTATCTAATTCAACTGCGCCTTTTTCAGCGTTGTTGATAAAGTAAGGAGATAAGTAACCACGATCAAACTGCATACCTTCAACAACATCTAGTTCGTTTTCAAGTGATTGACCTTCTTCAACAGTAATAACACCACTGTTACGGCCTACTTTTTCCATTGCTTCTGCAATGATGTCGCCAATTTCTTTATCAGAGTTAGCTGAAATAGTACCTACCTGTGCGATAGCTTTAGCGTCAGCACAAGGAACAGATAACGCTTTAAGCTCTGCAACAGCAGCAATAACTGCTTTATCGATGCCGCGCTTAAGATCCATTGGATTCATGCCTGCTGCAACTGCTTTAAGGCCTTCATTAACAATAGACTGTGCAAGTACTGTTGCGGTAGTTGTACCATCGCCGGCTGCATCATTTGCTTTAGATGCAACTTCTTTCACCATTTGTGCGCCCATGTTTTCAAACTTGTCTTCAAGTTCGATTTCTTTTGCTACAGATACACCATCTTTAGTGATCACTGGAGAACCAAATGATTTGTCTAGTACAACGTTACGGCCTTTAGGGCCTAATGTAACTTTTACTGCGTTAGCCAGGATGTTTACGCCAGTTAGCATTTTAGCGCGTGCGTCACCTGCAAAAAGTACTTCTTTTGCTGCCATGTTTAAATTCCTCTAAATTCTTAAATGTTTGTTAACGAAAAGTAGGGTTAGCCTACAATGCCTAAAATATTGTCTTCACGCATGATCAGGTACTCTTGACCTTCGATCTTTTCAGTTTTTTCAACATATGAGCCAAATAACACTGTGTCACCGGCTTTTACTTCTAAAGCTCTAACGTCACCGTTTTCTAGAACGCGACCATTACCAACGGCAATAACTTCTCCGCGAGTTGATTTTTCAGCTGCAGAGCCAGTTAATACAATACCGCCAGCAGACTTGGTTTCTTCTTCTAGACGCTTAACGATTACGCGATCTTGTAAAGGACGAATGTTCATTTTTTAGTTCTCCTAACAGTTTCTGAACAGTACAGAATAAAGCTTTTCTAATTTGCAATCATTAATGGGGGTGGAGTGAAAAATTCCAAGAGAAAAAACGATAAATTTTTAATCTTTTCTTTCATATTCTCCATCAATAGTTGTTGGTTGTTCCATTTTTGGCTGTTCTTGCTTTGTTTGTTGCTGCCCGGCGAATGGAGATGAACCTTGCTGCATACCCGCACTCATTCTAACCGTTGCTTGGCTAGCAAGACCTGCAGCTAATTTATTACGAATTGCAGGGGTTAATAACAGTAAGCCAAATACATCAGTCATAATACCAGGCGTTAAAAGTAATACACCTGCAATTACCACGCAAATTCCGGTAAATAATTCTTTGGCTGGCATTTGCCCTTGTGCCATTTGTGTCTGCACGTTTTGCAGCGCACCCATACCTTGTTTTTTAACCATTTTTGCACCTAAAATCGCGGTAATAACAACAAGTGCAATTGTTGCAAATCCGCCAATCACATCGCTTACTTGAATCAGTAAGGCTATTTCGATAATAGGGATTATGATAAACAACACAAATAAAAATCTAAACATAGCGCTCTCTAAATAATGGCACTCAAAAGAGTTGATGAAATATAAGTGAGGGTGAGTAGGTCTCTTTTCAAGGTTAGGGCATAGGTATAGTCATTTTACTGATATTTAAGCGTCTACACATTGTATCGGCTATCAGATACTATGAAGCTAGACACTGTCCAATAAGTATAGGTTCATAATGAATACGCATTTTAAAATGATTTTTACGACCTGCAAAGATGAAGCAGAAGCACGCAGCCTAGCAAGGGCATTAGTAGAAAAAAAGCTAGCAGCTTGTGTAAATATTTTATCTAACATGGGCTCTATTTATATGTGGGAAGGCGAAGTGACAGAAGCAACTGAAGCCAAGCTACTTATAAAAACAAAAGCAGATAAAATGAACGATGTGTTTTTAACTATAAAAGAGCTACATAGTTACGAAGTGCCGGAGATTCAGGTTGTAGAAGTTTCAACAGGTAATTTGGCGTATTTTAATTGGATGGACGAGGTACTGAATTAATGCGTTTTTTCTTTTTATTGTTGGTTACATTATTAACCGTACCCGTAAAGGCTGCGACTAATAATGTGCTTGGTGATCTACTTGGGCCTCCTCAACAGACTTTTTTACCTGTAGATCAAGCGTTTGTTTTTGATTTTGACCAACAAGGCAGTACCTTGTTTGTAGGTTGGGATATAGCGCCAGACTACTATTTATATAAAAAGAAAATAGAAATTATCGCCAAAGGTGCAGACATTCAAGTAGGCGATTCTGGCAGTGGCGAAATTATTGAAGATGAATTTTTTGGTAAAACAGAGGTCTTTTTCAATTCTGCGAGTGTTGTAAGTAAGCTAAGCAACATAAACGAAGGCGCCGTGGTTAAAGTTCGTTACCAAGGCTGTGCAAAAGCAGGGCTTTGTTATCCACCAGAAGTGATCAGCATCCCACTTAGTATAATTAGTGGCGCACAGATTAAAAACGTTGATAAAAATAGTGCGACCGATGAAGCGGCAACAGCGCAAAGTACACTTGCAGCACTCAACGAGCCAGCTACTGAACCAACAAGAAATTCAGATGACATCAAAAAAGAACTCACCTTTACTGAGCAGTTAGCAAGTCAGGGCTTAATAACTAATTTACTCATATTTTTTGTAGTAGGCGTAGGCCTTGCTTTTACGCCATGCGTATTCCCTATGTTTCCTATTCTGTCGAGCTTAATTGCGGGTCAACAAAACCTTTCGACTAAAAAAGCGTTTGCGTTGTCGTTTGTATATATACAAGGCATGGCAGTTACCTATGCCGCACTTGGTTTAGTTGTTGCCGCGCTTGGTGGGCAAGTGCAGGGTTACTTACAACATCCATTCGTATTAGTTAGCTTTAGTTTATTGTTTGTTCTACTTGCTATGTCGATGTTTGGTTGGTACGAAATAAAACTGCCTAGCAGTATGATGAGTAAATTAACCCAAGTAAGTAATAACCAAAAAGGCGGCAACTACGTTGGTGTATTTTTTATGGGTGTACTGTCGGGTTTAATTGCATCACCGTGTACTACCGCACCACTGTCGGCTGCACTATTATTTGTAGCGCAAAGTGGTGATTACTTAGTAGGAGGGTTAACGCTGTATGTGCTCAGTTTAGGTATGGGATTACCACTGCTATTACTCGGTACATCTGGTGGTAAATTACTCCCTAAAGCAGGTGGTTGGATGGAGCAAGTTAAAACCTTGTTTGGCTTTGTAATGCTTGTTGTGCCGCTTATATTACTTGAGCGCCTGATAAGTGCAGACATTATATTATTAATGGCCGGTGTACTTGCATTAGCAACGGCACTTTACCTACATTACTGGCAAAGTAGCCAAACACAAAGCAAGTTAAAAACAGCGCTGTGGTTTGCTGCAACGCTACTCGTTATTACAGGCTTTACGTTGACTAAAAGCTACTTTTGGCCGGTGCAAGTACAAACGGTACAGGTAAGCTCAAAAAATAATGAGTTTAAGCAGGTAGCTGATTTAGCTGAGCTAAAAGAAGCCGTAGCGCAAGCAAACGACGAAGGTCGAATGGTTATGGTCGATTTATATGCCGACTGGTGCGTGGCGTGTAAAGAGTTTGAACATTACACCTTTCCTGATGCCAAAGTACAAAGTGAGTTTAGCCACTATCAGCTTATACAAATTGATTTAACTGAGAGCGATAATAAAACAATTGAGCTGATGGAAGAGTACACGGTATTCGGTTTACCTAGTATTTTGTTTTTTAATACTCAAGGTCAAGAGCTTAGCACGCAACGAGTGACTGGCTTTTTAAACGCTGATAATTTTGCTAAACATCTAGCTATAGTGCGTACCAGCGCACAATAATAGTGCAATAGTGCCACTTAATTTAGAGAGTGGCATTTTCTTAACTCTTCTTTTGTCTGTACCTCCAACACTGATAAGACCAGTATTTTGCTGCTATTTACGTCGAAATCACTATAATAGTTGGTTAACGTGAGAAATTGTTGCTACATTACTTTTTCTGCTTACTTAAAAGTGAGAAATTAGTTAGTAACTGCTTAACTCATTACTTATAGGATATATCGCGTATTATGGCTGCAAAATTTAACCTTTTAGTTATAAATGGTCCAAATTTAAACATGCTGGGCAAACGTGAACCGGATAAATACGGTTTTCAGACGCTCAGTGAGATTATGAACGAACTAACCAGTGCCGCTAATAGTCTAGATGTTGAGTTAACGCATTTTCAAAGTAATAGTGAGCAAGCACTCATCGAACGAATTCATGATGCTTGGCAAGCGGTTGATTACATAATTATCAATCCTGCTGCATTTACGCATACGAGCGTCGCATTACGTGATGCATTGCTGAGTGTTGATATTCCGTTTTTTGAGGTGCACTTAAGTAATGTGCACGGGCGTGAAGCGTTTCGCCATCATTCGTATTTTTCAGATGTGGCACAAGGCGTGGTATGTGGATTAGGCGCAATGGGTTATCACGCAGCATTAAATGCTGCTGTAAGCCGGTTGCAAAACGCAATTTAATTTTAAATTAACACACAAACAAATAGGCGGGTCGTGTAATGGATATTCGCAAGATAAAGAAGCTTATCGAATTAGTAGAAGAATCAGGTATTGCTGAACTAGAAATCACTGAAGGTGAAGAATCAGTACGTATTAACCGTAACAACATGAGCGCAGGCCCTGGTTACCCGCAATTTGCTCCACAGCAATACGCACCAGCACAAGCAGCCCCAACTCCAGCTCCAGTTGCAGCAGCTCCTGTAGCAGTTGAAGCAGCAGAACCTACTGGTCATCAAGTTAAATCACCAATGGTTGGATCTTTCTATGCAGCAGCGTCTCCAGAAGCTCCAGCGTATGTAGAAGTTGGTCAACAAGTTAAAGTTGGCGACACGCTTTGTATTATCGAAGCTATGAAAATGATGAACCAAATTGAAGCTGATAAAGCCGGTACAGTAAGAGCTATCTTAGCTGAAAATGGCGAGCCAATAGAATTTGATCAACCTCTATTCATCATTGAATAATAGCGTAACCTAAAAGGCCAACTCTAATGTTAGATAAAGTAGTCATAGCAAACCGAGGTGAAATTGCACTTCGTATATTGCGCGCCTGCAAAGAGCTTGGGATCAAAACGGTTGCTGTGCATTCAACGGCGGATCGCGATCTTAAGCATGTATTGCTTGCAGATGAAACCATCTGTATTGGTAGACCATCAGCAACTGAAAGTTATTTAGATATCCCGCGCATTATTGCTGCGGCTGAAATAACTGACGCTGTAGCGATTCATCCAGGTTATGGTTTTCTTGCAGAAAATGCTGATTTTGCCGACCAAGTCGAGCAAAGTGGTTTTGTATTTATTGGTCCAAAAGGTGACACTATTCGCCTTATGGGTGATAAAGTTTCTGCTATTTCAGCAATGCGTAAAGCAGGCGTTCCATGTGTACCAGGATCTGATGGTCCGGTATCGGATGATAAAGAACGTAACATGCAAATCGCCAAACGAATCGGTTACCCGGTAATCATCAAGGCCGCTGGTGGCGGTGGTGGTCGTGGTATGCGTGTTGTTCGCAGCGAAGCTGAACTTATTGATTCAATTGCATTAACACAGCAAGAAGCCAAGCAGTTTTTTGGTAATAGCATGGTTTACATGGAGAAATTCCTTGAAAACCCACGCCATATCGAAGTTCAAGTGTTAGCAGATGGTCAAGGTAATGCCGTGCATTTAGGTGAACGAGATTGTTCTATGCAACGCCGTCACCAAAAAGTAGTTGAAGAAGCACCCGCACCAGGTATTACTGCAGAAACACGTAAATTTATTGGTGAGCGCTGTACACGTGCATGCATTGAAATCGGTTACCGCGGTGCAGGTACGTTTGAATTTTTATACGAAAACGGCGAGTTTTATTTCATCGAAATGAATACCCGTATTCAGGTTGAACACCCTGTAACTGAAATGGTTACTGGTATTGATTTAGTCAAAGAGCAGTTAAAAATTGCTGCGGGTCAACCATTATCATTCACGCAAGACGACGTTGTTATTCGTGGTCACGCTATTGAGTGTCGTATTAATGCTGAAGATCCTGAAACGTTTATCCCTTCACCAGGAAAAATAACACGTTTCCATCCAGCAGGTGGTTTAGGTATTCGTTGGGACAGTCATATTTATGCTGACTACACAGTACCACCACATTACGATTCAATGGTTGGTAAGTTAATCACTTACGGTGAAAATCGTGATGTTGCTATAGCACGTGCGCGTAATGCACTTAACGAGCTCGTGATTGACGGAATTAAAACTAATACTCCTTTGCATAAACGTATTCTTGCAGATGAAAACTTTCAAAGTGGTGGAACTAATATCCACTACCTTGAGAAAAAGTTAGGACTATAATTTCTCTGTTTTTAAAAAACCGGCTTAGGCCGGTTTTTTTTATGTGTAAAACTGCAATTTATCGCCTTAAATAAATATTCTGGTATGATTAGCCAATATGCGCTTTTAAGTAAATTTTTTGAGGTAATAATGACGTGTAGTTTCCAATCTCACTTAAATGATGAAATAGCCACAGTAGCAATGGGTAATCGGGTTGCAGGTATAATAGGGCAAGGCGCGGTTATTTATTTACATGGAGATTTAGGTGCTGGAAAAACAACTTTTACACGAGGCGTAATTCAAGGTTTTGGCCATACGGGTAAGGTTAAAAGCCCTACATACACATTAGTGGAACCTTATGAACTTGAACGAGCAAATGTATACCATTTTGATCTGTATCGTTTGGGGGACTCTGAAGAGCTTGAATATATGGGAATACGCGATTATTTTTCAGCAAATGCAATTTGTGTTGTTGAGTGGCCTGAGAAAGGTGGGGAATTTATTCCCGTGCCTGATTTAGATATTACCCTAAGCTATGCGGGTAACGAACGTAAAATTGTTATAAATAGTGCGAGTGAGCGCGGTGTAGCAATTGTCGAAAAACTAAATAGCTAACATACAAAGGCTAGCTTTTATAATAAAAATAGTTAAGGCAGTAGTTATTAAAATGACTCCAGGTATAACTAAATTACTTCTTACTCTCATGGTGTTTGCTATGAGTTTGCCGCTGTGGGCGCAAAATACTATTAATAGTGCGCGAGTTTGGCCATCGCCAGATAGCACTCGTATTGTATTTGATCTAGATGAAAAGCCAGATTTTAGCTACTTCATGCTTAAAAATCCGAGCCGTTTAGTCGTTGACTTAGAAAATACTAACGAGCTTAAAATACTGCCAGGCGTTCCGCCAAAACATCAAATTGTTAGTAAGCTGCGATATTCCAAACCGAAAAACAAAAAAAGCGTTCGGTTAGTGTTCGAGCTAAGTTCTCCGGTTAAACCCGTTATTTTTGCACTAGCACCAGCTGGCCCTTATAAAAATAGATTAGTAGTCGATTTATATAATAAAGCTCAAAAGCGAGCCGTTGCGTCACCTGCACAAACAGCGGCTAAAAATCGCCAACTAAGCCAAGAACGCGATATTGTAATAGCTATAGATGCAGGGCATGGAGGTGAAGACCCAGGCTCTATCGGCCCATCTGGCACTTATGAGAAAACAGTAACATTACAAATAGCTAAACGTCTAGAACGTATGATTGATGGCGAGCGCGGTATGATTTCGCGTATGGTACGAAGCGGTGATTATT
Organism: Pseudoalteromonas aliena; assembly: GCF_038155085.1. Lineage (GTDB taxonomy): Bacteria > Pseudomonadota > Gammaproteobacteria > Enterobacterales > Alteromonadaceae > Pseudoalteromonas > Pseudoalteromonas aliena_A. Next base: position 204,453 of record NZ_JBAKAU010000004.1, on the reverse strand, counting down.
TTGTAAAACTAAATACCCGCACTAATCGTGCTCGTGAAAAAAAAGCAGATTTTTTTGTTTCTATTCATGCTGATGCATTTACGAGCCCTGGGCCAAATGGTGCCTCTGTATGGGTGTTATCATTGAGCAGAGCTAATTCCGAAATAGGTAAATGGATAGAAGATAAAGAAAAGCATTCTGAGCTTTTAGGTGGTGCTGCGGATGTGATAAAAGATGCTGCAAATGAAAAATACTTAGCGCAAGCTTTACTTGATATGTCGATGGATCATTCAATGAAAACAGGTCTGAATGTTGCTGATGAAGTAGTCAAAGAGCTTAGAAAGGTAGCTAAACTTCATAAGAAAGATCCACAGCATGCAAGTCTTGCAGTATTGAAATCACCGGACATACCTTCTATTTTGGTGGAAACGGGATTTATATCTAACCCTAAAGAAGAAAAGCTACTAAAAAGCGCTAATCATCAAGAGCGTTTAGCTAAAGCGATATTTACTTCGATCAAAAATTACTATTTAAAGAATCCACCGGATGACTCCCTATTTGCTAAATTAAAGTCGCAATATCCGACTAAGCATAAAGTGCGTCCAGGTGAGTCTTTGAGTATGTTGGCAAGTCGCTATGGCATCACTGTTAGTGAGTTAAAACAAGTTAACAAACTCACCTCTAGTACTTTATTTATAGGTCAAGAGCTCGATATACCACAAAGCTAGACATTATTTTAGCGCAATGCCTGCTAGGAAACCCCATGAATATTGAAATATTACCCGCGCGTTTAGCTAACCAAATAGCTGCTGGTGAAGTGGTTGAGCGTCCTGCATCGGTAGTCAAAGAGCTCATCGAAAACAGTTTAGATGCTGGCGCTACCCGCATCCAGGTAGAGATAGAGCGCGGCGGTCATAAGCTTATTCGTATTCGTGATAACGGTTCAGGGGTAAGCAAAAATGAGCTAACCCTCGCGCTTTCTCGTCATGCAACAAGTAAATTGAAATCCCTCGATGATTTAGAAAATATTTGCTCACTTGGCTTTAGAGGCGAGGCGCTTGCGTCAATTAGTTCTGTATCGCGTTTAACGCTTAGTTCAAAACCTAAAGAACAAGAAGCTGCTTGGCAAGCGTTTGCAGAAGGTCGTGATATGGCTGTGCAGGTTAGGCCTGTAGCGCATCCTGATGGCACCACCATTGAAGTAAAAGACTTATTTTTTAACACCCCAGCTCGCCGTAAATTTTTGCGTACCGAAAAAACTGAATTTAGCCATATTGATGAGCTTATAAAACGCATTGCGCTTAGTCGTTTTGATGTTTCTATAACGCTAACTCACAATCAAAAGGTTGTAAGGCAATATCGCGCTAAAACAGACCCTGCGCAAGCTATTACTCGCGTTGCGCAAGTAGCTGGTAAAGCATTTGCAGAACAAGGGTTGCATATTCAATCGGGTGACGGCGGCCTGCAATTACATGGCTGGGTATTACCTGTCGGCTCAGCTAATACAACTCAGTATACTTATGTTAATAATCGTATGATGCGCGATAAGCTTATTTTGCATGCTATACGCCAAGCATTTGAAGAGGTAAGTGGCACTCAAGAGTTACCAGGTTTTGTTATTTATATTGATATAGATCCTCGCCAGGTTGATGTAAACGTACATCCTGCAAAGCACGAAGTGCGTTTTCATCAAGGTCGCTTAGTACATGATTTTATTTTACAGGCAATTAAACAAGTTGTAGTACCTCTGCAAGGTGAGTTTGTTAGTGAATCAATCGACAATGAGCAGCAGGCTATAACAGCTGGTTCTGAGTCTTTGTATACAGGTAATGAAACAGCACAGTCGACAGGTATTTTTGATTACCCCAAATCGCAATTACAATCATCTAAATCAGCCTTTAGTGGCGACTCTGCCTCACGTTCTTCAAGTGGTGGCAGCGGTAATGCTTATCGTAGCAATGAAGCGACTAATCATCACGACGTAAATGCGTTTTATCAAGGTGTAAGTGAGCAACATGCGGTGCATTTTGATAATATTACAAGCACTTCGAACAATACTTTTAGCAATGAACAACTCGCAAAGCTGAATGAAGTCGCAATACTAAGTGTAACCGAAGGCTTATGCGTATTTAGTTTAGAGCAGCAACTTTATTGTTCGCACTTTAAATACGCATTACCTGATGATTGGCATAGGCAAATAAAAGAGTTCGGCAGCCTTGAAGGTAAAGCACTTTTATTACCAGTAAGAGTTAATTTATCAAAAGAAGATTGCATGATAATAGCAGCGCAACAATCATGGTTTACCTTACTTGGTTTTGAACTTGTTATAGAAAAACAATTCGTTATGGTTAAGAAGTTACCTGCTTGTTTGTATTTACTTGATGTATCTAATGCAATAGAACATTTACTGATTGCATGTAAGTCAGAATTAGAAAATATTGAAAGTTGGCTTGAATGGCAGTTAGCGTGTGTACCAGCTCGCTTTTATTCAAGTAATGTATTCTTAGAGCAACAAATTCGCTTACAAAATAATCCGCAAACAATTGAACGTTTGCAAGAAAAAGCAGTTAAAATAGAGTTAAATAGCTATTTAACGCAATTAAATTAAGGTGTTCGTGTTGAGTAATTTACCGGTTATATTTTTAATGGGCCCAACCGCCGCTGGCAAAACAGCATTGGCAATTTCGTTGTGTGAGCATTTAAATACTGAAATTATCAGCGTCGATTCAGCGTTAGTATATAAAGATATGGATATTGGCACTGCAAAACCAGACGCTGAAGAACTTGCACGTGCCCCGCATCATTTAATTGATCTACTGGATCCTAGTGAAACCTACTCGGTGGCTGACTTTAGGCGCGATGCGGTACAAAAAATTGATGAATTTCATAAACAAGGTAAAGTACCTGTACTTGTTGGCGGTACAATGATGTACTTTAAGGCATTAGTTGATGGCTTATCACCATTGCCTGAGGCTGATGCAACTATACGAGCAGAGCTTGAAGCACAAGCTAATGAGCATGGTTGGCCTTACTTGTATAAAGAACTTGTTAAAGTTGACCCAAAAGCTGCCGAAAAAATAAGTGAAAACGATTCACAAAGAATTAATCGCGCTTTAGAGGTTTACCGTATATCAGGTAAAACAATGACTGAGTTGCAAAAGCAAAAACAGCCATCTTTACCTTATACTTTTCATCAATTTGCCATTGCGCCACTGCAGCGTAGTGAATTGCATAAGCGGATTGAAGAAAGGTTTAAAATAATGATTGATCAGGGGTTTGAAAAAGAAGTTTCGTCCCTATATCTACGTAAGGATTTACATCCCAATATGCCTTCTATTCGTTGTGTAGGTTATAGACAAATGTGGGATTACCTTGCGGGTGAAACAAGCCATGATGAAATGGTTTTTCGCGGCATTGCAGCAACTCGGCAATTGGCTAAACGTCAGTTAACGTGGCTACGCAGTTGGCCTGATGTTACTTGGTTAACAACAGGTGATGAAGAAAACTTGCATCGTGTAGTAAGTTCGCTAAGCTAGTAGTAGTTGAACATTATTTAGTTTATTTAAATAAGTTCAGCCACTTAATTATAATAACACCTAGAACGAAGGAATAATAACATGGCAAAAGGCCAATCGTTACAAGACCCATTTTTGAATGCACTACGTCGTGAGCGCATTCCAGTATCAATCTTTTTGGTAAATGGCATAAAATTACAAGGTAAAATTCAGTCATTTGACCAATTTGTTATTTTACTTGAAAACACCGTAAATCAAATGGTGTATAAACATGCAATTTCAACAGTTGTACCTGCTCGCGCAGTCAACTTCCAAGGTGTTCAAGGGGATGAGAACATTGAAGAGCCAGAAGCTGGAAACTTTTAATTAGGAGCGTAATGCTTGTTTGACCGCTATGAATCCGGCGAACAGGCAATTTTAGTTCATATCGACTTACCTAAAGATGGCGATCGTGAAGATCTTCATGAATTAGAAATGTTGGTATCTTCTGCTGGTGTTAGTAGTTTGGCGGTTGTGCAAGGCAGCCGTCAAGCACCACATCCGAAACTATTCGTCGGTACCGGGAAAGCAGAAGAAATAGCTGAAATTGTCAAAATCCACAATGCAGAAGTCGTTATTTTTAATCATCAATTAAGTCCGTCTCAGGAACGCAACTTAGAGCGCGTTTGCCAATGCCGTGTACTTGATAGAACGACACTTATTCTCGATATTTTTGCTCAAAGAGCTCGTACTCATGAAGGTAAGCTTCAAGTTGAGCTTGCGCAGTTACGCCATATGTCGACCCGACTTATTCGCGGTTGGACCCATCTTGAAAGACAAAAAGGTGGTATAGGTTTACGCGGACCTGGTGAAACTCAGTTAGAAACAGATAGACGTTTATTACGTGCGAGAATTAAAAACATTCGCGCTCGATTGGCTAAAGTAGCCGTGCAACGTGAACAGGGCAGACGTGCCCGCACGCGCAACGAAATTCCTACCGTGTCGTTGGTTGGTTATACAAATGCGGGTAAATCAACGTTATTTAACCGAATCACTGATTCTGACGTGTATGCAGCTGACCAATTATTTGCAACACTTGACCCAACACTACGTAAGCTTGATATAGGCGATGTAGGCTCAGTAATTTTAGCTGATACTGTAGGGTTTATACGCCATTTACCGCATGATTTAGTCGCAGCTTTTAAAGCAACACTTACAGAAACGCGAGAGGCAGACTTACAGTTACATGTTATTGATGTGGCAGACCCTCGTCGTAAAGAAAACATTGAACAAGTTCAGTCGGTGCTTAAAGAAATTGAAGCCGATGAAGTTCCGCAATTACTTATATACAATAAAATTGATGCACTTGATGATGTTAGCCCAAGAATTGATCGGGATGACGAAGGCCAACCTATAAGAGTATGGTTAAGTGCACAAACTGGTGATGGTTGTGAGTTATTAAGTGAAGCAATTAGCGACCTATTAGCTCAGCAAATGTTTAGCGAAACGTTACTGCTAGCGCCTATGTACGGGCGTTTTAGAGCTGCATTGTTTACGTTAAATGCAGTCCACGAAGAACGCTTTGATGAGCAAGGCAATTGGTTATTAGATGTTAGAATGCCAATGGTTGAGTGGAATCGTTTAATTAAAGAATTTGGTCCTGAAATTGCTGGTTTTATCAACCGTAATTAAAAATTGACGTTTTAATGTCGGTTTTTGTATGAGAAACGCGGTAGATTTGTTAGATTTAACACAATTTCCTAATTTATTTAGATAACAATGGAGTATAGCTATGGCCTGGAATGAACCGGGTAATAATGGCAATGACAAAGATCCGTGGAATAATAAAGGCGGACGTGATCAAGGCCCACCTGATTTAGACGAGGTGTTTCGCAAGTTTAGTAACAAGTTCAGCAGCTTATTTGGCGGGAAAAAATCTGGCAATGGTAGCGGCGGTGGACTTGGCGGAGCCGGTATTTCATTCATACTTATTATCGCCGTTATTGTATGGGCGTTAAGTGGTATTTATACGGTTAAAGAAGCCGAGCGTGGTGTGGTTCTACAATTTGGTAAATACGACCGAATTGCTGATCCTGGTCTACGTTGGAAAATGACCTTCATCGAAACGGTAATCCCAGTAGATATTGAAGCTGTTCGCTCGTTATCGTCATCAGGTTTTATGCTAACCGAAGACGAAAACGTAGTAAGTGTTGAGTTTCAGGTGCAATACCGTGTTATTGACCCATACCTATATGAATTTAGCGTAACGAACGCTGACAGTAGCTTAGCAGAAGCGCTAGACAGTGCACTACGCTATGTTGTGGGCCACGCGAAAATGGACCAAGTATTAACTAATGGACGTGAAGTTGTTCGTCAAAATACGTGGGATGAGCTTAATAAAATCATCGAACCTTACAATTTAGGTTTAATCGTAACAGACGTTAACTTTAAAGACTCACGCCCACCAACAGAAGTTAAAGATGCTTTTGATGATGCAATTGCTGCGCAAGAAGATGAAGAACGTTTTATCCGCGAAGCCGAGGCTTATGCGCGTGAAATTGAACCACGTGCTCGTGGTCAAGTAACACGTATGACGCAAGAAGCTGAGGGTTATCAAGAACGCATTACACTTGAAGCACAAGGTGAAGTGGCACGTTTCGAAAAGCTCTTACCTGAGTATCAAGCGGCTAAGCAAGTTACTCGTGAACGTTTATACATTGACGCAATGGAAGAGGTGCTAGGTAGCAGCTCTAAAGTGTTAGTTGATGTGAAAGGCGGCAACAACATGATGTATTTACCTCTTGATAAAATCATGGACAAGCAAGGCACTGCAACTCGCGTAGCACTTCCTAGCTCAAGTGATATTCAAGACTTACGTAATAAAGTTAATACGTCACGCAATAGCTCTGTTAACAGTGGTAATGACCGCTTTAACAATGACCGCTTTAATGATGGGAGATAATCATAATGAAAAACTTTAGTTTAGTAATACTATTAGCTGCCATTGTTATGTCTTTTTCATCGGTATTTGTAGTACCTGAAGGACAAAAAGCGATTGTAATGTTATTCAGCAAGGTGCAAAAAGACAGTGACGACAAAGCGATTGTATATGGCCCAGGCCTACAATTTAAAGTGCCGTTTTTTAGTCAAGTACGTCGTATTGATGCACGTATTCAAACGTTAGACGGTACGCCAGATCGCTTTGTTACTAGTGAGAAAAAAGACTTAATTGTTGACTCGTTTGTTAAATGGCGTGTAAACGACTTTAGCGCTTTTTACTTACGTGCTCGAGGCGATAAGCAATATGCTGAAACGTTACTTAAGCAAAAAGTGAACAATGGTCTTCGTACAAACTTTGGTACACGTACAATTCGCGAAATTGTATCAGGTGAGCGCAGCGAGTTGATGGAAGAGGCGTTAGTACAAGCTTCTGAAAGTGCACGTGAGCTAGGTATTGAGGTGTTAGATGTACGTGTTAAGCAAATTAACTTACCGCAAGAAGTTAGTAGCTCTATTTACCAACGTATGCGCGCTGAGCGAACTGCAGTTGCAAAAGAGCACCGCTCTGAAGGTCAAGAAAAAGCCGAAACTATTCGCGCTGGTGTTGATCGTCGTGTAACCGTAATGCTTGCTGATGCTGAGCGTAACGCACGTTCTGTACGTGGTCAAGGTGATGCTGATGCGGCTGCTATCTATGCAAATGCTTACAATAAAGATCCTGAATTCTTCAGCTTTGTGCGTTCGCTTGAAGCTTATAAGAAAACTTTTAAAGATAAGCAAGATGTTATGGTACTTTCACCTGATAGTGACTTCTTCCAATACATGAAAGGCGCTAAAGCCCAATAGGTCTTACGTTAATTACTTAAAAGTTAAAAGGCCTCGCATTTGCGGGGTTTTTTGTTTAATACGTTTTAGTAGTTTAAATCACTGTTATTTATGTGGATATTAGTCTCTGTTTTACTTCTAAATATTACCCGCAGAAAAAATAAGCTGAACAGGGGTGATCTTTCGTTTGGTTTTCTGGTAAAATCTCGTCCTAATTTTCTCTAAGTGAATTTACGATGGGTAAAAACGTTGTTGTATTAGGCACCCAATGGGGTGACGAAGGTAAGGGTAAGGTTGTTGATCTCCTTACAGACAAAGCATCTTTAGTAGTTCGATATCAAGGTGGCCACAATGCGGGTCATACTTTAGTTATCGACGGTGAAAAGACAGTTCTACACCTTATTCCATCGGGTGTATTACGTGACAATGTTAAATGTGTGATTGGTAATGGTGTTGTTTTATCACCAGAAGCGCTAATGAGAGAAATTGGCATGCTTGAAGAGCGCGGCGTACCAGTACGCGAGCGTCTTTTAATTAGTGAAGCATGTCCGCTAATCTTGCCTTTCCATGTAGCATTAGATGTAGCCCGTGAAACTGCACGTGGCGATAAACCAATTGGTACAACAGGTCGTGGTATCGGTCCTGCGTACGAAGATAAAGTCGCACGTCGTGGTTTACGTGTAGGTGATTTATTTAATCCTGAATTATTTGCAGTTAAATTAAAAGAAGTACTTGAGTACCATAACTTCACATTAGTTAACTACTACAAAGTAGACGCTGTAGATTTCCAAAAAACGTTTGATGATGCAATGGCTGTTGCAGATATCTTAAAAGCAATGGTTGTTGATGTAACTGAGCTTTTAGATCAAACACGTTTAGCAGGCGAGCACATTTTATTTGAAGGTGCACAAGGTACATTACTTGATATCGATCACGGTACTTACCCTTATGTAACGTCTTCAAATACAACTGCTGGTGGCGTTGCTACAGGTGCAGGTTTTGGTCCGTTAAACCTAGATTACGTTTTAGGCATTATTAAAGCGTACACAACACGTGTTGGCTCAGGCCCTTTCCCTACAGAGCTTTACGATGGTCTTGATAAGCAAGATCCAGTAGGTAAGCACTTAGGTGATAAAGGTCATGAGTTTGGTGCTACAACAGGTCGTCTTCGCCGCACTGGTTGGTTAGATGCAGTAGCAATGCGCCGCGCAGTGCAAATCAACAGCATTTCAGGTTTTTGTTTAACTAAGCTTGACGTTTTAGATGGCTTAGAAACACTTAAAATCTGTACTGGTTACCAGCTTGAAGATGGCACAGTTACAAACGTAACGCCATTAGCTGCTGAAGGTTACGAGAAAGTAACACCAGTATACGAAGAAATGCCAGGTTGGTCTGAAAACACTGTTGGTGTAACGAGCCTTGAAGGCTTACCAAAAGCTGCGATTGACTACATTAAGCGCATTGAAGAAATCACAGGTGTACCTGTTGATATTATTTCTACAGGCCCAGATCGTGTAGAAACTATGGTACTACGCAACCCGTTTGCATAATGGCCAATGATGTAAAAAAAGCTGCTTAATGCAGCTTTTTTTGTGTCTAAAATTCACCTTGGAACGATCTTTGTATATTATTTAGTAAGTTTATTTTTGTACGTGGTTAACATGCGCCAACTTTTTAAAAAATCAGTACTAGCTGTACCGTTAGTGTCGTTATCTTTACTTATAAATACCAATGCGTTAGCAGATGAATCTCCTGCTGCAGTACCGCTATATACTGAATCAGAGCTTATTGCACTTATAAATAAAAATACACATTTGCAGCGTGTAAAGGCAGATGATTGCCAGTTGGTTCAAGATATTGAAGCGCGAGCCAATAAAATGGCGTTACCATCATATCAGTTCTTATATGGAGACATGCTAGCTTATAGTGTGTGTGTTGAACGAAATGTAGAGTTAGGCGTGCATTACATGCGTAAAGCGGCTGAGCAAGGCTTAGCGGCGGCATTAGAACAATTGGGGCGCTATTACGACATTGGGCGCTTAGTGCAGCAAGATAAAGCGATGGCCATTACATATTTACGAGAGGCATCATCGCAAGGTAATTTAAAGGCGCAGCTACGTTTAGTGACGTTGTTTAACAATGGTTATGGTAGCCCGCGTGACTTTGAGGACGCTTATAGGTGGCTGTTTAATTCAATGGTGGCTGATAAGGCAACACATAAAAAAATTGAGCGAGCTCTGAGTCAGTTAGCGCAAAAAATGCCAGACAGTGTTGTGGCGCGCGCTCGGATGCCAATGTAATAAAATAAAATTTTGGTTAATTGAGATAAAAAGAAACCCTAGCTTTTTGAGCTAGGGTTTTACGCTTTAAGAGTAATCTAAGGGATTTACCCTTCTTCTTTAACCTTATTTTGTGGATCTTTTAAAACCGACATTTTAGGAGGTTGTAATGCGACAATACGTTCGCCCTCTTGGGGTGGCTTTTCCATATCTATTGTAAATGGCCTTAGTTTTACAGGTGTATCGTCATCGCTATCTTTATCACCTTTCAATATAAATAACGGGATAGCCTCAGAGTTCATTTCTTGATATTGCTCCCAGCTAAACTCTTCTGAAATACGTGTTGCACTGACTTTACCGCCTTTAGCTATAATGCTACTCAAGCGTGCGTATGAGCCATCGTCACCAAACAGTATCTGTCTTGATAAAAACGTGGCACTGTCTTTGTTTGCTTTAGCATGTGAGGTAGATGAGCGTAAAGAAAACACATTTTTCTCATTTAACAAATGAGAAAAATACTGAACGCCGAGTGCATTGTGATGCCTATTAGGCGACAATGCTAATACACTTCGAATGGTGGTTAATGGTAAATAGCGCTCAGCATGCTCCGACTGCGGATTACCATAATAACAAGGTAATCCATCCATGCGCGCCATTCTACAGTTTTCCCAAGCTGGATCTGATAAGTGAACAGGTATGTTTTGCTCTTTTAAGCCTCGACCAATAGCCCGTGATACATGGTTAGCACCAATAATTAAAATAGTGTTAGGTGATGGTTGGCGCACACCTAACAATTTAGCCACAGGTATGGCTGTTAAACTTTGTAATACGACAGTGATAATAATTACAGTAAATATTAACGGCACCATTTTTTCAGCATCTGCCACGCCAGCTTCCATCATACTTAAAGCAAATACAGAGCCTACTGCCGCAGCAACAATACCTCTAGGGGCAATCCAAGAGAGTACCAAGCGAGACTTCATGGGCAGATCAGTTCCAAAAGTGGATATTGCAATACACAGTGGGCGCGCAATAAATAATACGACGGCTAAAAAGATGAAAACATCGCTATCAAGCATCATTAAATCAGAGAGTTGTAATCGGGCGGCAAGTAAAATAAACAGTGTCGATATTAAAATCATCGACAAATCTTCTTTAAATTCTAGTACTGAATCTATTTCCAAATCATTTTGGTTTGCCAGCCATATACCAAATACGGTGACTGCTAATAAGCCAGATTCATGGCTTAAATAGTTTGATACAGAAAAACTAATTAGTACAAGTGCCAAAATACCAAACTTATGGAGCTCAAATGGCAGCCACTCACGGCGCATAAGTTGCGTTGTCACCCAGCCTGCTGCTACACCTATACTTAGGCCAACCCCCAGTGTTTTGACTAAAGCAATAATAGTGTGGCTAAGCACTTCGCCTTGGCCTACAAGCATTACCGCTTCAAAAACAAGCACCGCAAATAACGCACCTATCGGGTCAATAACAATCCCTTCCCAGCGCAAAATGCGATCTATATCTTGTGTAGGGCGCATTGAATTCAGTAACGGTGCTATAACGGTAGGGCCTGTAACAACCAAAACGGCGCCTAACACTGCAGCCACACGCCAATTAAGCTCTAATAACCAATAAGCACTGAGACTAATTATAATACAGGTAGTTAGCATTCCTATAGAGCACAAATTGCGCACCACCTTGCTTATCCCTTTAAGTTCTCTGAAGTGCAAGGTGAGAGAACCCTCAAATAAAATCACAGCTACACTTAGCGACACAACAGGAAATAATAAGTCACCTAAGAGTGCATCAGGGTCTAAAACACCACTAAATGGCCCGAGTAAAAGACCAGTAAGCAATAAAAAGAGAATAGCGGGTACCCTAAACGCCCACGCTACCCATTGGGCAAGTACGGAGCAAAGTGCGATACCGGCTATATAAATTGCTGACATAGAATAAAAATTCCTTATTGATGACGTTATTTAAAAGTATAACTTTTGTTAGTTATTAATACAGGGGTATACACGCGAAAGTTTATATTTACTAATTTAATTTTAATTACTTAAGGAATTTTAGTCGGCATTCGGGTTTTTGCGAGAGGGTTACTAGCTTATTTTGTTGAGCTGTATCAATTCAATTTATTGAATTTTAATCAAAAATAACCTTCAAGGATCATCTTGTATTTACTTAGCACGAATTTTAACCTTGATTTTAAAGCATAAAATAGCGTAATATACTTCGTGTTCTAATAATTAGTTATCTAATTATGTTTATTTGATAAAAATTGCGTTGTTAATCATAACGTCATTTTTAATCATTATAATCAGTTATTAATGACTAATCAGGCATTAGAGCGCTATAAAAATCATTTACTGAACTATTGGTATGGTTTTACTAAACACGTTTATTTAGTTTTTTAAATAAACAAAGGTTTGAGTTGAACTATTACTTTCAATATTTTACCCCCATCGTGGCGGTTAAATCTCGGTCCTTTGGTCTTCACCCTATCTGTTGGTGTATCAGACTTTAGAGGCTCTATGTATGTTGTTAATAAAAAAGCCACACACAGCTTTTTACAGCGATGCATAAACAACACTTTTAAATTTTTTAATTAGTGCCGCTCAGGTTTTGAGTTGTTGCTATTTTTATATGACCTCAAATTTAAAGCTAAGGCTTTAGATATGGTTTTTGTGTGCGCAAAAAAGTGTTTTAAATGATTAAATAAATTCGCAGCTATGTTTATAAACGTGGCTACTAAGTTTTAGCTCACGAAAGCTGGGCACAAATAAAATGGAAAGTGGAACATTTATGCAAAAGTTAAATTGGCGACGTATCGTACTTAAAGTTGGTAGTGCTCTAATAGCACCAGATCAAGATGGCTGTCGTTCGCGCTACATATTAACCATCGCACAGTTTATTGTTCGTTGTCGTGCCCGTGGTATTGAGGTTATTTTAGTTTCGTCAGGCTCGGTGGCGGCAGGGTCGCACTTATTTCCTTTAGATAAACCTCGTTCAGTTGTTATGAAAAAGGCAATGGCGGCTGCAGGTCAAACAGAAATGATTGCTATGTGGGACCGCTTTTTTGATTTCCCTTCTGCGCAATTATTATTAACACATGGCGATTTGCGTGATCGTGAGCGTTACCAAAGTATTCGAGAAACTGTTTTTACTCTACTTGAACACGGTATTCTACCCATTATTAATGAAAATGATGCGGTGACAACCGATGAGCTACGAGTTGGTGATAATGACAACTTATCTGCAATGGTTGCAGCAGCCGCTGATGCAGATGCGCTATTAATATTTTCAGATGTAGATGGGTTATATGATAAAAATCCTAATTTGCATGACGATGCTATTTTATTACCTGAAATCAAATCAATTGATGAGTCTATTTATGCTATGGCAGGATGCGCTACTAGTGCGGTAGGTACTGGTGGTATGAAAACGAAAATAGAGGCGGCAGAAAAAGCAACCTCACATGGTATAGCTACTTATATTATCAATGGCTTTAAAGAAGAGACATTCACACGCTTATTAGCTGGTGAAAACCCTGGTACCATTTTCTCGCCGTATGAAAAACCAATGCAAGATTCTGTTCATTGGATGACGCACACTGCAAACGAGCAAGGAGAAGTAGTTGTTGATGGATCTTTCGATGAGTCTTTAGAGGGTGAAAATGGTTGTATCCGCGGTGATGAAATTATGGAAGTACATGGTGAATTTGCCGTTGGTGATACCATTTTAGTACGAAGTGAAGATGGTACGCGTTTAGCCAAAGCGACCGCAAATTATAGTAGCTGCTTGTTAAACTTTATTGCAGATAACGAGCAGAGTGAATTTAGTGAAAAAATGCAGGATTCAATTGGTCCTGTAATTTCTGAAAAAGATATTGCATTATTGGAGAAGTCATGAGTTTAATTACGGATATATCACGCCAGGCAGCAAAAGCTGCGACAACACTTGCTTTACTCGACACCGAGACTAAAAACCAAGTATTAACAGAAATGGCTCAAGCGCTTCGCGCTCAAAAAGCGTTTATCATTAAAGAAAACGAAAGCGACTTGAGTGCAGCGCGTGATAACAATTTAACAGCCTCTATGATCGACCGTTTAACTTTAAATGATGAACGTATCGAGGCAATGGCCGAAGGTATTGAGGTAATTGTAAGTTTAGATGATCCTGTTGGTCAGCTACGTGACATCACTGAGCGCCCAAACGGTATTAAAATTCGCAAAATGCGCGTACCTCTAGGCGTTGTATGTATGATTTACGAAGCTCGCCCAAATGTAACAGCAGACGCGGGTGCACTTTGTTTCAAATCAGGCAACGGTGTTATTTTACGTGGTGGTAAGGAAGCACTTAAAAGCTCACAAGCTATCGCAAGTGTAATGCACAGTGTGCTTGATAAGCATAATCTACCAACTTCGCTTATTTCTGTTATTCCTGATCCTGACCGTGCTTTATTGATGGAATTAATGCAGCAACGCGAAAGCATCGATTTGATTATTCCTCGCGGCGGCGAAGGTTTAATTAACTTTGTAACTGAGAACAGCACTATTCCTGTTATTCAGCACTTTAAAGGTGTGTGTCATTTATACGTAGATAAAGATGCAGATCTGGAAACTGCACTTAACTTACTACTTAATGGTAAAACACAGCGTACCGGTGTTTGTAATGCACTAGAAGGTTTAGTTGTCCATCAAGATGTGGCAGATGAGTTTTTAAACTTGTGTGCTGTAGTATTACGCCAAGAAGGCGTAAAAATTAATGCCGACAGCACTGCAGCAAAGTATTTTGATGATGCCACCGTGCTAGCAGATAACGAATTTGGTGAAGAATACTTAGATCTTGAGATTGCTATTCGTGTCGTGCCAACTTTCAGCGCTGCGGTTGATCACATTGCTCAGTTTGGTTCTAACCATACTGAAGTAATATGTACTAAAAACGACACGACAGCAGAGCTGTTTCAACGTAGTGTTGATGCATCAGTAGTCATGGTAAATGCATCATCTCGATTCTCAGATGGCTCTCAACTTGGCCTAGGTGCAGAGATTGGTATTGCTACCACTAAGCTGCATGCATATGGTCCTATGGGCTTAGAATCATTAACAACTGAAAAATACTTAGTTAATGGTGTAGGGCAAGTTCGCGAATAATAACAGCGGGCTAGTCAAATAAAAAAGCCGAGTAGTCAAACTGCTCGGCTTTTTTGTTTTACTTGTTAAGCTTTTCTAGCCAGTCACTCGCAGGCTCAGGTTTATGCAAGTAATAGCCTTGTAAAATAACTTCAGGGTATTCTTTTAATAAATCAAAATGAGACTGATTTTCTACCCCTTCCGCAACTACTTCTAGTTCAAACACACGGCCTAGGCTTACAATCATATCAATGATTAATTTATCGTTATTGTCTGTCGGTGCATCAAATACAAATGAGCGATCAATTTTTAGCTCTTGTATAGGCAATTGCTTTAAGTAGGTTAAGCTTGAGTACCCAGTACCAAAATCATCAATAGATACGCGCACACCTAAGTTTTTAAGTAAATGTACTGCCTCAACAGCTGATTCCATATGATTAAGTAATGTGCCTTCAATAATTTCTATTGTTAGCTGATTTGGCTGTATATTATAGTTTTCTATCTCAGTTTTTATTTGTGATAAAAAGCGTGATTCGTGAAAGTGCCTACCACTTATATTTATAGAAAGGCTTAAGTCTCGATGACGCTCATCTAAGCTCTCAATAAGTTTTAGTCCATTAGAGAGTACCCAGCAATCTAGGTCATAAATGATGTCTGACTCTTCAGCTATCGGAATAAATTCAGCGGGACTAATAAAGCCTTTTTGTGGATGAGTCCACCGTAGCAAAATTTCGCCACCCTTTAGCTGCTGTTTACTATCAAATTGTGATTGAACATAAAGCGATAGCTCATTTTGTGAAATAGCTTTGCGTAAATCTTGTTCTATTTCAAATCTGCGCCTTGCTTGCTCCCCAAACGAAGTGTCAAAGAAAGTAACTCTGTTACCACCTTTTTCTTTTGCTTTATAGCAAGCTGCCTCACAGTTTCTTATTGTTTCAATGGCGTTTTCCCATTGATCTTCACGAGGGAATATATAAGTGCCTATGCTGATGGTGATACTAATTTCTTGATCTTCAATCATGAAAGGAGCATTAATGACTCTTAATAGCTCTTGCGCTTTTCGTTCTGCTATTTCTTGTGTTCTAAGCCTTCCTACGCCCTTATCCACACTGCTTAACGCTGCAAACTCGTCACTGCCTAGACGAGCTATCACATCTTTTTTATCAAGTTTTTTGTGAATTCGGTTGGCGAGCTCTTTTAATACTTTATCGCCAGCTAGCAAACCTAGACCATCGTTTATAGAGTGAAAGCTATCTATATCAATAATATAAATATAGGCATAACTGTGTTCATTGGAGCAATTTTGTAATTGTTGTTCAAGCTGTTTTAAAAAGCCGTTTCTATTTGGTAAGGCTGTGAGCTCATCGTGCCAAGTTAAATAGTCTATTCTTTCTTGGGTAACTTTTATGCTCGATATGTCACTAAATACACCAATAAAATGTATATTGGTATCTTGATCGCCTTTAACCATACTTAGTGTTAAAAGTTCTGGGTATAGCTCACCATTTTTACGCCTAGTAACAAGTTCACCACTCCAATATCCCGCCTTATTTGCATGTTGCCATACGTTATTAAAACTAATGCCGGGTTGATTATTTTGTTTTAACTTATGCAGCTGAGTGCCTAGAGCCTCAGCTTCACAAAAGCCTGTTATTCGGCAAAACGACGGGTTAACAGCAATTATTTCACCTTGAGAGTCTGTAATTACAACGCCATCGGCTGTGCTTGTGAGTGCTTGATAAAAAAGCTTTTGTTTGGATGATAGTTGCTTTAGCTCTTCTTCTCTTTCACTTAACTCTTGTGCTAAAGACTCTATTTCTAATAATTTATCGTGTAGATCGAAGTTTTTTTCTATAAGCCTATCAAGCATACCTTGAGAGGTAATGTGTGTGCGAATACGAGCCCTTACTAGCGCAAGTTTGTAAGGTTTATGGATATAGTCAATGGCACCCAATGCAAACCCGTGCTCTTCAGAATCTTCATTGGTCATTGCAGTAACGAAAATGATCGGAATACCTTTGGTATTCTGTCGAGACTTTAAAGTTTTACAAACTTCATAGCCATCCATGCCAGGCATCATGATATCGAGTAAGATTAAATCTGGTCTTGTGGACTCTACAAACACAAGTGCTTGTTCACCGCTTGTAGATATTCTTACATCATAGTCGGTAAGTAGCCCCTCTACTAAAACATGTAAATTATTAGGCTCATCATCAACAATTAAAACTAGTGGCTTTTGTTTTTTATTTTGATAATCACTACTTTTTTCAGTCAAGTACATCGAATGCACATTCAATCCTTTTGATAGTATTTACCTATATAATCTAGCTTAGTTTTTTAGTAATGGCTAATTTAAATTGTCTTCTCGAAATTGAGTAATAAGCTTAATAACAAGTTCATAGTTAAATTGATTAACAGCGGTTTTAAGTTGCAGTAGAGGGTGGGGAGCTCTAAAAGTTGAGCTATCTAAACTTTTCAGTAAGTCACCTGGTATAGGCTTTGCGTTAATTGCTAACTCATAAATGAGATCAATAGTTTTATCTAAATCCCCCACGTTGTTTGTTAGTTCAACATTACTAAATTGTTGTGTTAGTAAGTACTGTTTTATTGCATGAAAAGTGAGTGTGAATTGTTCGCTTAATTGTATAAGTGAGATTATTTCTTTATTTTTTATTTGGACTTCAGTGTCTTTGGTAACTTGTTCTAATTTCTCGAGCCCTAAAGTACCAGCTAACCCTTTAAGCGCATGGATATTTCGTGCGAATTCAGCACAGTTATTGGTATCCAATAATTTCTTAGATTTAATGGTAAAACTTTCGTAATCGGTGGTAAATTGATCTAATAGCTTATTAACAAGGTTCGCATTATGCTCTACATTGTCTAAAGCAACTGGTATGTTTAGCAGCATTCTATTTTTTTCTGTAGTTAAGTGTTTCTTTATGCATTCGTAGAGTGCATCAAAAATAAGTGGTTTACTTAAAAAGTCATTCATTCCTGCGCTCATGGCTGCTTTTTTATCCTCAGGGAGTACGGCAGCGGTCAATGCTATTATGGGAGCTTTTTCTTGGTTTTTCCTAAGCTTTTGCGTTGCCGTTATCCCATCCATAATTGGCATTTGGATATCCATAAAGATTATATCAAATACGTTTTCTTTTACTTCATTCATAGCTTGTAAGCCATTAAGGGCGCTGTAAACTTCAATATTTAATTTTTCTAGCATTATTGTCGTTATCTCTATGTTTAGAGGGTTATCATCAACAACGAGAGCTTTATTACCAGTAAATTGAATATAATTTTCATGTTTCATTTTATTTTCAACAGTGCTTTGCGGAGCTAGTAGCTTTAATAGCTCTGAATTACAGTAGCTTTTAGTTATAATGATTATATCTTTAGGTATTGTGTCTAAGTTTAGTGAGTCTATATCGGTAATGATGACTATTATTTGAAGATTATGCGCACCTGTTTGGTTGCTTTCAGTAAGCTTTTGTAAAATTATACTGTTTTTAACTTCTTCTTCAGTGAGGAAGAGTATAACGATATCAAAAGGTGAGCTTGGCTGAGATATTTTAGCCAGTGCTCGCAGTGGCTCTTGCGTTGTTTCTGTTGTTATATCAATGCTATTAAGCAAAGACACTAGCTGATTAGTTTGTGATTTATGTTGGGTAATTAATAATGCGCGCTTTTTATTTTTTTGCAGTGGAGAAAGCTCGAATGGCAAAGTGAAATAAAATTCACTCCCTTTATCTTTTTCACTGCGCGTTTGTATTTCCCCCCCTAATATTTTAGTAAACTCTTGGCTTATTGTAAGACCAAGTCCCGTTCCACCATATTTTCGAGTAGTAGATGCGTCGCCTTGATAAAACGATTTAAATATTTGTTTTTGCTGTTCATGGGTCATTCCAATACCGGTATCTTTAATGCAAAAACGTAGGTTTATGGTGTTTTTTTGCTGGGAAATAGTCTCAATTATTAATTGTATTTTTCCATAATTGGTAAATTTAATCGCATTGCCAATACAATTATTAATTATTTGGTTTAGGTGAAACGGGTCACCTATTAGCTCTAAATTTGGATCAGCGTGTAAGTTAAATTCTAAGTTTAGCCCTTTTTTATTTGCACTATCTTTAAATAAGTTTGCTGTGTTTTTTACAATCAGATCAAGAGTAAATGGAATTTTTTCAATTTTTATTTTTTCTGACTCAAGCTTAGAAAAATCTAGGATGTTATTTAAAATATGCAATAAATTGTGTGCACTAGAATAGGCTTTATCTGCATAGTGTTTTTGTTTGGTTGCAAGATCACTATCTCGCAATAATTGCAACATGCCAAGTATGCCATTCATTGGGGTACGTAGCTCATGACTCATATTTGCTACAAAATCACTTTTCATATGGTTTGCACTTTCTGCTTGTGAAATAGCTACTGTCAAATCCTTATTCATAGACTCCATTTGTATATTGAGAGCTTGCGTTTCTATTAATAACTCTTTGGTCTGCTTATTTTTTTCATAAAGTGCGTTAGCTGCTTTAATTACAGCGGCTATTTCAGTTTGGTTTTGATTGCTATCATTCAAAGTAATTTGTTTTTCGTTATTCATGTCTCTCAGCAAAGTTGTTAGCTGAGTGATCGGTTTGAGTACTGAATTAAAAATAAAATAACTTATTAAAATAATAATGATGGTAATTAATGCAGCAAATGTATTCGATTGTTCTGTGTTGCTAACTAATTGTGAACTCAATTGCTTTTCTGTTTCAGTGAGTTTCTTTTGTTCGGTATTTTTAACTTGGGAAGCTAAATAAAGTAATTCATTCTCTATGCCTGTGAGTACTACGTTTGTAGAAAAAGTATAGCTACGTGTCAGTAAGACAAGTTGATTGTAAGCTATTTTTAGATCAGAGGTTTTCAGGGAAAGTGAATTGTCGGTATCTGAAATATTAATCAATCTTGCTTGTAGGTGATTTAAGTTTTGTTTCACATTTTCTGCTTCATCAAAGCTAGGCTTATATAAATAGCTAACAATAGCGTGTTCAAGGTTACTGATTGTTAGAAATATATCACTATAAATAGCTTTCTCTTTTGTTTCAGAATCGCTTTGAAGCTTTGTAATCTTTATTTTCAGCAACTCTATAGGCTTTTGAAATTGTTCAGAATATAATGATTCTCTCTTGTTGCGATTAATTACTACCTGATTAAATGTTTCTTTATAGTTGTGTAGGTATTCATCAAGGCGCGATAATATATTTTGATGTTCAGGTGTACGTTGGAATGTGTTTTCTTTTAGTTTTCTGAGGCTTTTATGCGCATTATCTAAATAGAAATGAAACTTTTCAATTTTATTTTTACTTGCCTTATCAACAAAAGCTATTACTTGGCTTTGCAAGGAAATTACTTCATTTTCTAACTGGGCTACATTTTCACTTTGAATAAGTGCGTTGTGTTGTGCTTTTTGCAGTTTAAGTAAGGAGTTTTGCGAATAATTAAATAGGTAACTTTGAATGATTAGCAAGCTGATCAACAGGGAAAGCGCTAATGTTATCTTTGATTTTAGTGAGCGAGATGCCATTATCTGCTAATCAACTCATACCATTTTTGCAGGCTATAGTCATAGGTTGGCATAACTGTATTCCACACTGCTACATTACTAAAGCGTTTATGGTAACTTCCGCCATTACGTTGCTCACCCGCTTTTACGGCGACGTCGCCATTGGTATTTAATAAATCTATGTTTGCTATTTTTCCATCGTACCAGTAACCCCATTCAGACGGAGATAGGAGTAGTTTAGAGCGCTGTGGATTACTAATGTAATAGCCTTGGCGAGCGATAAAAGCGCCTGGCCAGCCCGAAAGCCACCAGTTCATATAGTCGTAAGCGGCAGATTTTACATTATTTTTAGCTTGTGATGATAAACACATAACACCATGCCAGCCTCTATAACCTTCTTTAGGGGCGGCAAAGCGTACATTAACGTTTTGGCTATTTAGAGCGGAAACAGCGGGAGAAAACATACTTTCTATATGCGCACGCTTGCTTTTCATAAATTCAATCGACTCTGGAACCGAGTTCCAATAGCCACTAAAGTGACCTTGGCGTTTAAAGTCGAGTAATATACTAAACAATCTATCAAGTTCTGGACGGGTCATTGCACCTATATTGTTAAACTTTATAAGTCCTTTGCTTTGTGCTGCTAGGGCTAGGTCAAATAATCCAATAGTAGGCTCATTTACGATAGCTACTTTACCTCTGTTCTCGTCATCAAGCAGCCAACTCCAACTTTCTGTTTTGTAAGCTATACCGGGCTTAATAAAGTCGGTGTTGTAACCAAAAGAGTCAACATTATGCACATAAGGTAAAAAGCTAATATAATCGCTTTCTTGTGCGCTTAATGTGCCATCGGGTTGAACATTTAATAGTTTATAGGGTGCATCTCCTGCACCAACTTTTGCACCACCTGTAAGCTTGCCTGTTTTTGTTAGGGAGTTAATTTCGTTAAAGTAAGTAAGTCGTTTTTTTTCAATCGGCTGGATAGACCCAGCATTCCAAAGTACGTTTATGCTATTCGACCACTGTTCATATAAGTCGAAAGAACCGGGAGCCATTGATGCCTTTTGTAATACAGTAGCGCTACCTGCAGGTGAAAATACTATATTAATACCTAGGTCACTCATAGCTTGTTTTCGAATAGATTCTTGCAAAGTAACGTGCGTGCCCAACACTCTCAAAGTGATTTTTTTTCGAGCGAATACATAAGGAATATGCGTTATCGCACCAGCTGCGAATCCAAGGGAGGCTAGTTTTTTTAGCGAGGTACGTTTAAGAGGATCCATTCTAGCCCTAGAGCATTAATATGAGTTGCTTTATGTATAGCTAATAACTTGTATAGACACAAGTTGAATGGAGTCAATTTAAATTATATAGATAAAAATATATAGAAGAGAATTACTGATAAGTTAACAAAAATAGAAGATTAAACTGATTTAGATAAGAAGTAGGAAAGTGGTGGAGCTAAGCAGGATCGAACTGCTGACCTCCTGCGTGCAAGGCAGGCGCTCTCCCAGCTGAGCTATAGCCCCACATTCCTAAGTTACATATTATAACATAACTGCTTGACTGCTGAGTTCCAAGCGGGACGAACTTTAAGTTTTTTTATAAATTTGGTCAAGTATTTTTTCGTAAATTTTCACTGTTTACGTAAATTTTTGTTAGACTCGGCTTAATTCAACACTAAAACGATAAAAAACAATGAAAAAATGTGCTCTAGTGCTTATGGTTTTACTCGCTGGCTGTGCCTCAAATGATGAGCCTCCTTTTGAAATAAATAATAAACAGTTTCACGAAAAGCAAGATGAGCAAGGCAATAAGCTTTTTGCTTATGTTGTTTCGGTAAAAGCTAAGCATCGTGAAAACTTTAACTTAGACCGAGGTCCTAACAAAAGACCAAGCCGTGGTGAATTTAAGCAGTATATAGAAAAAGAGCATTTTGAAGAATCGAGCATTCTGAAGTTACAGCTAGAAGACCAAGCGGTTGAATTATTGAATCAAGAGCTAAAAGATCGTAAGTATTGCAATAATAAGCATGAAGTTAATGATGTTTTATGGCGAGATTTGAGCGTACAGCTAAGAGGGCGTTGTTTGTAATATGTTAGCTGATAAAACTAAGTTAGCAGAGCTTTTAGCGCATCTAAATATTACTTACGATACAATAGAACACCCGCCGCTACATACTAGCTTCGCGGCAGATGAGTTTATGATTGAGCGCCCAGGTACGCGTCTTAAAAACCTATTCTTACGCGATAACGAAGGTAAACGACACTTTTTAGTGATTACGGCGCACGATAAGCAGCTCGACTTAAAGGCATTATCAAAGCAACAAGGGCTTTCGCGTTTAGGATTTGCTTCAAGCGAGCGATTAGCTAAATACTTAAAAGTGGCTCCTGGGTGTGTATCTATGTTGGCTCTTTTAAATGATAAGCAAAACGAAGTGAGCTTATGGGTTGATCAAGATATTTGGGGTGGTGATTTGTTTCATTGTCATCCGTTTGAAAACACCCAAACATGGTTGCTTAGTAAAACTGATTTAGAAACATTTTTTAATCACACAAAGCATCAACCGCGGGTTGTATTTTTACCCTCAAAATAAGCCCATAAAATTAACGATAAACCACATAAGCAAACCGCAAGCAGCGTACACATAAACGCTGTTTGCCCATGATGTTGGTATACCACACCGGGTAATAACGACCCCAATGCACCACCACTGTAATAAAACGATACATATCCGCCATTGGTCACACTTGGTGGGGCTTTACTTATTTTATTAACGAGTGGTGCTGCAGTTGAATGGATTACAAACATTGCTCCACAAAACAAAGTAAATGCGATTAAAAATAAGCTAAGCTGGTGGCTCATTAATAGAATAATATTCACACTATAAAAACTAAATACCGCAGTTAATAAATGCCAAGGCGAAGGGACTTTTTTAAGTAACCAAGGCGCAGCAATCGAGGCAAGAGCCCCAATTAAATAACCACTGTAAACCAAGCCTATGTCACGAGTATTGGTAATTAAAAACGTGTTTTGTAATATAAACGGTAAGTAATTAAGTAGTGCAGCGAAACAAAAAAACATACAAAAAACAGCCCCGTAAACTTTAAGTACAGCGCCTTCTTTAAGTTGTTTAATGTAATCGAGTGGGGAGTGTTGCGTCTGAGTAGCAGGGTTTATAAAGCGAGAATGTTTAATTGTCAAAGCTAATAAAATAAGCATAAAAGCAATTACGTAATAAAAGCTCTGCCAATTCCATAAGTCGCTAAACATAGCGGCAAGCACACGACCGAAGTAACCACCAACTATACTACTACCAATATATAGGGTCATATTTTTTTGAAGTGTATCAGCGCTATAACTTACACCTATATAGCTAGTCATTGCTGTTAAAGCTGCGGGGAACGTCAAACCTTGTAAAAATCTGACTAATAATAAAAGTTTAAAGCTAGGTACATAAATAAAAAGCAAGCAACTAAGGCCTAAAAGCACCATTGCAATACGTAGTATGAGTAGTGGATTTATTTTTACTAAAAATAAACCATAAACAAGCGGGGCAATGGCTAAGGGCAACATAGCAGCAGTCATTAAGCTGCCAGCTACCGCAGGTGCTACATTAAATTCGCTCGCAAAAAGGCTAAGTAGGGGTTGCGGTGCATAAAGCACAAAAAATATAAATACCGAGCAAACGAGTAGATGAGGTAAACGCATTATATGGCTTGTGCATTTGCTGATTGGTTGCGTGGTATTGTATTAAAAAATTGCTTTTAATTCATAATTTAAAGCATAGTCATTGCGCTATATCATGATTTGTTTTAGCTAGTTTGCTAGATTAATGTCAATAGCGCTGTTATTTGAACTCGTTGGTGATTAAAATAGCGATAATATTAGTTTTTAGTGGAACAAAGTCATGGGTTCATTACAAGACCAATTGCTTCAAGCAGGCTTAACAACATCGCATAATGCTAAAGTTGCTAAATCAGAAAAGCGTAAGCAACAAAAAAAGCAAAAGAAAGGGGCTACTAGCAACCCAAGTGATCTGCAAAAGCATATACAACAAACCAAGCTAGAGCAGCAAAAAAAAGCCGAAGAGCTTAACCAAACACGCCAAGTGAGCTTAAAGCAGCGCGAACAAGAAGCACGTGTTAAACAAATTTTAGAGCACCACAACCAAGATGCTATTCGTGGTGAGCGCACATTTAATTTTACTTATCAAAATAAAGTAAAAAATATCGACGTGAACGAGAAAACGCAAAAAGCGCTATCGGGCGGTCGTTTAGCTATTTGTGTACTAGAAGGGCAATTTTACGTATTAGATGACGAACCAGCACGCAAAGTGGCTGAGGTTGACGAAAAGTATATTGTTTTTCATGTGGAGCCAGAAAACAAACCAAAAGATGAAGATGACCCGTACGCAGACTTTGAAGTACCAGATGATATAGTGTGGTAACAGTCTATTAAGGGTAAGCTCATTTTTATTTGCTAAAGTATATAAAGATGAGATAGAAACGAGTTAGCGGTTCTTGGTTAAGTTGATCGTCTAGTGTCGTTTCGTACGTATGCTTTTATTTGATTGTTTACTACAATCAATAGAACAGTTTTTCTAACCGTCAAAAAGAAGAGTAAATACAATGAGCAAGATGAAAACACTATTATTAGGCGCGGGTATTACTTTAGCCGCAAGCTTCTCGTTTAATGTAGCTGCTGCCGATGGCGCTGCACTTTATACAGCTAAAAATTGTCAGACTTGTCATGGCGCTGAAGGTAAAGCACCAATTATGGGTATGTATCCTAAGCTAAACGGTCAAAACAAAGATTACTTACTAGCGCAAATGAAAGACATTAAATCAGGTGCACGTAATAACGGTATGACCATGGCCATGAAAGCAATGGTTGCAACGGTAACTGATGAAGAGTTTGAAGCAATTGCAGATTACTTAGCTAACGTAAAATAGTTTACGCAGTTATACCATTTTAATGCAATTAGTATTTTAGTTTTATAAACAGCCACACAATAGTGTGGCTGTTTTGTTTGGTTTTTGCTATAAAATAGAGACCGCTTTAGACTTCTAAACATCTGTTCGTACAGGCTAATAATGTACGTTTTTAAAAGGCTCATTATGTTTGATTTACCCCAACTCGATTTGAAAAATAAAGTATCAGCACAAGAGTGGAAACTTCGTGTTGATTTAGCCGCATGTTATAGACTGGTAGAGCACTTTCGTTGGGGGGATTTAATCTATACGCATTTATCAGCACGTTTGCCTGGCACCGACCACTACTTAGTTAATGCGTTTGGTTTAACCTTTGATGAAGTAACTGCCTCTAATTTAGTAAAGGTCGACTTAGACGGCAATATTATTGACGATACGCCATTTAATATTAATCCAGCTGGTTTTACTATTCACAGTGCGATTCACGAGGTACGCGAAGACGCGCATTGTGTTATTCACCTTCACACCAAAGAAACAATTGCTGTCGCGACACAAAAAAATGGCTTGTTACCGCTTAGCCAGTATTCAATGTTTTCACTGCCATCACTTTCTTATCATGACTACGAAGGGCTTGCAGTAAACGATGACGAGCGCAAAGTGTTGCAAGATGATTTAGGCAGCACTAACCATATGTTATTGGTAAACCACGGTGGCTTAACAGTAGGCCCAACGGTAGGCGATGCGTTTATGCGCTTTTATGATTTACAGCGAGCATGTGAAATTCAATTAGCGCTACAATCAAGCTCGCAAGAGGTTGTTGAAGTACCGCAACCTATAATTGACAATATTTATAATCAAGCAAACGTAGTACACAGTGGCAGCACCGGCGGGCAACTTGCGTGGCCTGCAATGTTACGTAAAGCGTATCGACTTGACCCTAGTTTTGCAAAATAACCCATAGCGGTTAATAAGGAATTTTAATGAAAGTAAATCGCGTTGAAGTATTTGATATTCACTGTCCTGATAGACCTTCTTGGACACCTGTGTTTGTACGTATTCATACTGACGAAGGCATTAGTGGTGTTGGCGAAGCGGGCCTTGCATACGATTTAGGTCACAGTGCTGCAGCGGCTATGATTAAAGAAATGGCCGACGCCTTTTTAATCGGCCACGACCCATTTCAAACAGAAAAATTATGGTCACGTATGTTGCGTGAAAGCTTTTGGGGTTTAGGCGGCGGACCTGTTGTATATGCTGCAATGAGCGCAATTGATACCGCACTTTGGGATATTAAAGGTAAAGCGCTTGGTTTACCTGTATACCAATTATTGGGCGGTAAAGTTAACGATAAACTACGTACTTATGCATCACAATTACAGTTTGACTGGGATAGTGAATTTAAAGCATTAGTACAGCCACAAGAATATGCAGAAGCTGCTTTAAAAGCGCTGGCTGAAGGTTACGATGCAGTAAAAGTAGATCCAATTCAGTATGACAAAGATGGCAATACTTATTACGACCGTACAAATATAATCTCACGCACTGAGATGAAGTTATATAGAGCACGTATGCAGGCAATTCGAGAGGCGGTAGGCGACGAAGTCGACATTATTTTTGAATGTCATAGTTTACCAGGTGCGACATCGGCAATTCAAATTGGCGAAATAGCACAAGAGTTTGATTGTATGTATTACGAAGAACCGGTTAACTACTTAAACCATTCATTACACGCAAAAGTAGCTGATAAAGTGTCAGTTCCTATTGCTGGTGGAGAGCGCTTGTATAATCGCTGGGGTGTGCGCCCGTATTTAGAAGATCAAAGTATTGATGTGCTACAGCCAGATATTGGTTTATGTGGTGGTTTTACCGAAACCAAAAAAGTATGTGATTACGCTGATATTTTTGATGTGCGTATTCAGGCGCATGTATGTGGAGGGCCTGTTGCTACAGCCGCATCACTGCATTTGGAAACCGCAATACCTAACTTTTTGATTCATGAACACCATACTTATGCGATTAAAAAGTGGAACCGCGAGTTATGTTTACAAGATCCACAACCTAAAAACGGCTTCTTTGAAGTATCAGAAGAGCCTGGGTTGGGTATTGAATTAAATGATGAGATTGTTATGCGTTCGCAACGTGTAGAAATAAAGTGATTTTTTAACCTGAGTTTAGGTTATATAAAAAGCTGGTAAGTGATTAGTCACTTACCAGCTTTTTTGTTTGGTAGAAATTATAGATTATTATAACTCGTTAATTTTACATTCTACACCTTACTAAGGGTTACGATGCTGCTGGTAGTAAATATATCATCAACTAATTGAGTTTCTTGTATATGTACAAGTGTTTTAATCGCTTTGCTAACGGCTGTTTTATTTGGCTCTACCAATAGAGCATGTTGCAGCTTTGGTGTCGGATCTGGATTTCGAGATATGCAGCCATTGAGAAGAAACCCTGAAAATACAACGATTAGTAAAAAGTACATTTTCATAAATTGGCCGTATTATCATAAAAAGAGAGTTTAATATAACTAGTTTTAATTACACTTGGTAGTAGTGCTTAGCGTTTGCATAGCTAAGATCATGCCATGTCTTATCGTTTGAGCATAACGCCTTATGGGAATGCCATAGAATATTGTAGCTTGTACTTATTTGGCATACAGGGAAGTTGCTAGCAAACATAATACGCTGCTGGCCAAAGTGATTAAAAAGAAAATTAAAACACACGGCTTGTTGCTCGCTGGTGAGCTGCAGTAATTCAAAACCAGAAAATTTAATAGCTATGTTGTCGTGCTGAGCAAGGAGCTCAACACCTTGTTGCCATGCACCTAGATTACCAGGCAACCCCGCATGATTAATTATAATTTGAAGTTGCGGTAGCTGTTTAGCATAATAAGCCACTTGTTTGGTTATTTCGCTATTTTCAATATCAAATTGAGCTTCAAAATGTAGTTTATTTATAGCCAATAAATTAAGGCTATTAATACAATGAGGGCTTATTAGTCTTACTGCATCATCACCTTCGGTTATATCTCTTATACCGCAAAGGCTTGAATGAGCCAGTGCATTTAGCGCGTGACTAAATTGCTCCGCAGGTACATCAATTTGGTTATAACTAATGGCTTTAAATGGAAGGCTTTTTAAATGCGAGCTTAGCCAGTTTAGCTCGTTAATAGGGGAGGTGTTATCAAACCCGGCTTCTATATGCACAAGCCCTATGAGTTCAAAGTCAGTACTTTCAATAAGTTGCTGCTCACTTACTGCTTGTTTTATTTTTTCTAAATTTGGCCACGCGGGTGGATTAGCGCCTTGTAGCCATGAGTATTGACCCTTTGCTAAATTAAAAAAATGTACGTGTGGGTCAATAATTTTTAAGCTCATTGCACATTACTCATTGCATAGTATTCATTGCGCAGTGTAACCACCGTCAATGCTTTGTAAGCTGCCAGTAATAAAGCTTGCATCATCGCTTGCTAAAAAGCTCACAAGGGCAGCAACCTCGTCGGCTTGACCTAATCGGTTAAGCGGTTGCAGACTTGCTTCCTCGGCAACTATTTCAGCTTTGTTTGCGCCACTTTTTGCGCAGTACGCATCTATCGCGTTATGGAAAAGCGGGGTTTCTATTGTGCCAGGGCATACCGCATTTACTCTAATATTAAAGCTCGCGTAATCAAGCGCCGTTGTTTTGGCCATTGAGGCAAGGGCATGTTTTGTTAGGTTATATGCAAAAGAGTTTTGCTTACCTATAATTGCCTGATCGGAGGCGACTAATATAATAGCGCCGCCATTATGCGTTTTCATACTTGGCAATACGCTTTGTACTGCACTATAGGCGCCTTTAACATTAAGCGCAAAAAGTGCATCGAGAGTTCGCTCGTCGGTGCTTTCTATATTTGCGCTTAAGTGTTTTCCGGCATTAGAGACAAGTACATCAATACGTTTGCTTTGTTCACAGATAGCCGTGATACAGCTTTGTACCGCCGATACATCACTTACATCACACTGATGAAATATACCGATTTCGCTTAGCTCTATATCAAGGTTATGTACTTCATAGCCACTGTTTAGTAAACGCTTTACTACGGCTAGGCCAATACCTTTTGTACCACCTGTAACTACTGCAACTTTAGACATACTTAATTCCTTTCTGCTGACTAGTGAGAGTGACCACAACCGCCTTCAGCGTGTACATGTCCGTGAGAAATTTCTTCACTTGTCGCTTCACGTACAGACACAACTTCAACGTCAAATGTTAGTGTTTTTCCCGCAAATGGGTGATTTAAATCACAATCTGCGTTAAAACGACCAACCTTAACAATCGTTACTTGGTGGTGACCTTGGTTAGACTGCACCATTGCCGTCATACCTGGCTTCCATACTTTTACATCACCTTGTAGGTGCTTAAGAGGAATACGTTGAATTAAGTCATCAACACGCTCGCCGTACGATTCACTTGGTTCTAGAGTTACACTAAATTTTTCTCCAGCTTCTTTACCTTCAAGTGCTTTTTCTAAACCAGGAAGCATGCCTTCGCTACCATGAATGTAAGTAAGTGGAGCTTCGTTTATGCTGCTTTCAATTTGCTCGTTGCTTTCACTGAGGGTGTAGTGAAATTCAACGGCTGAATTTTTGCTAATTTGCATGCTTGTCTCTTTAAATAAAAACTATGTTAGAGCACAATTTTACGCGAAATATATACGTTTATAAACTTAACGTGGCTGATTTAGTGTTTTTTGTAAATCTAGTAGTAAATTCTTTTTTATTGGTGCTGCTTTTTGCTTTTCAGCCTGTGGTATAAATAGTACTAATTGAGTACCAGGCTTTAAAATGCTTGATGCAGAGAGTTTGTTCCATTTTGCCAAGTCGCTGTATGGTAAATCATATAATTGACTAATACTCCAAAGAGTATCCCCTTGTTTTATTTCGTAATCTATCTCAATAGTAGGTATTACGACTTCTTGTGGTTCAAGATAAGGACTTATTTTGTAATCAACAGTTAATGTACTTGGTAGAGTTTTAGGTTGTCCGATTAATAACTTTTCCCCAACGCCTATTAAATTGCTATTTTTATTATTAAGTTGTTTTAAAGCTTTTACTGACATACTAAAACGCCTAGCGATACTGTAAAGCGTATCGTTTTGTTTAACTATGTACTCTCCAGCAAAGTTTGATTTGAAGAACTGACTTTTTAATAATGCTTCTTGCCCTATAGGTAGCAATAAAGTATGTGGCCCGTTAGGTGAGCTTTGATTTTTTAAATACCCCTGATTAATAGCATGTAACTGCTTTGAACCTATACCAGAGAGTTTAGCAATCACTGAAAAGTCGAACTGCTGCCCAATGTTCATCTGTGTTGTAAATGGCTTATATGCAAGCTTTGGGCGCTTAATTCCTTTTTGTGGGTGTTTAACTAAATAGCTTAAAGCAAGTAACTTCGGTACGTAGTCAGCGGTTTCTTTTGGCAGGCTGAGCGACCAGTAATCGGTGCTTTTATTGCGTTTTTTATTTTTTTCAATTGCACGTTTAACACGACCCTCACCACTGTTATAAGCGGCCAAAGCATGTAGCCAATTACCATCAAAGCGTTTATGTAAGTAACTTAAGTAATCAAGTGCTGCATCGGTTGAAGCAAGTACGTCTTGGCGGCCGTCGTACCATTTATCTGATTTAATGCCAAAATGATGTGCAGTAGCACCAACAAGTTGCCATACACCAACAGCTTTTTGTGATGATTCGATAGTTGGCCTGAAGTCACTTTCGACAAAAGGTAGTAAAACAAGATCCATTGGTAATTGCTTTTGCTCTATCTTTTTTACTATGTGATACAAATAAGGAGCTGCACGCTTACTAACTGTGCGTAGATAATTTGGTTGCTTTAAATACCAATTAATACGTTTTTTTAATGCATGGCCTTGATTTGTCTTAAAGTTTAGGTTATTTGATATATGCTCCCATAAATCGTTTGTTTTTAAGAGGTGCTTTTTTTCAGCCGCTAATGAGGGAGTACTTGGTATAGTTGGCTCAGCATCATTTGTTGTTTGTGATATTAAGTTCTGCTGCTTATATTTTGGCTCAAAATGAGTGAAAATTTGTGGAATTTCTTGAAGTGCAGGCTTTGTACTTTTACAGCCAAACAAAAAAATACCCAAACAGCATAAAACCAAATTTCGCATAGTGATCACTTTTGTAAATTCCTTTTACTATTTTAACACAATCCGTTGTGTTGAGTTATTCGGTGCTTTTTGCGCGATTAAGGCCTGCTTGCAAAAAAAAGTTGCTTGATTTTGCATTAAGCTCTTCCTGTTTATAAGGTTCAATAACTGACTCAGGAAAAGAGAGCATTAATTGCTCAACACTTTGATCTTTATTGTTTTCAACGTGCTCTGTTAGGGCTGTTAAAAATGAGAGTGGCTGTTTCAGCTGCTCTTTTGTTAATGTTCTGCCGTGGCCTGGTAAAATAACAGTGATTTTCTCATCATTAATATATTGTTTAAGTAGAGCTTGCCAGCTTTTGAGTTCGCCGTGTCCAGGATAGGGTAGCCAGTCAACTATATCACCACCAATAAGCACGCTGCCATTATTCGCCATAATAGTTAGATCGCCATTGGTATGGGCCTGGTGCGGTTCAATAACTATCTCGAAATTACCTAGATCAATGGTTTCACGATTATCTATTGTTATTTTCGGTTTGCTGAGTTGATACTCTCGCCAGCGAAAAAGTCGCTTTTTTGCAAGCTCTAACTTGCCACGCCACTTAATTTTTTCATCTGTAGGAAGGTTAGCTAATCGCTGATAGCTCAGCTCAATGCTTTTTTCATAGGTATCTAGTTTGTCACTATATTCTTTTTGGTAACGGTTGAAATTAATATTTACCTGTTGATGAACAATTAGCTTAGCATCAGGATAAAAACTTTGCATAACAGCCATGCCTAATAAGTGGTCGTCATGATAATGAGTGGCAACTAAATAGCATAAAGGTGTTTTGAGGCGCTTTTTTAAATCTTCGGCAAGTTGTTCAACCGCGGCAAAGTTGGCGCTAGTATCGACGAGCAAAGCGCATTTATCGCCTTTGATTAAGATTTGGTTAGAGTCATAAAAGCGAAGTTGCTCTTGTTGTTTTAAGAACTGAATATTAGGGTTAATTGTGTCCCAAGTGACGGCCGCATAGGTATTTTTTACCGATAGTAAAGTGCACATTAAAAGTAAGTACTTACATGTAGAATAGGTTATGTTTGAAATGTTTAACTTCATTTACTATCTCTATGCTGATGTTTAATTACTGAATAAAAAATAAAAAGCGCATATTGCGCTTTTTATTTTTTATGATCATTTACTAAATGCTGACTGAGTTTATCAATCAGTTTGTCTTGATACTGTTGTTCAGCAGTGGCCTGTGTTTTTGCTTCTAGCAATTCGTGGCTCAAGTTTAATGCTGCCATTAATAGAGCTTTTTGATCGTTTCTAACGGTTGAGCGTTGCTTCATTTGCTCTACTAAGTCATTTAGATTTTTAGCTGCTGCTATTAGCGCATCTTCTTGCCCTTCGGGGCAAGCGAATTGCTGCTTTTTTCCTAGCAATTCAACAGTGACCCGCTGGTTTTGCAGCTCAGACATTAGCTACCCTGTTGTGCACTTTGCAACTTATCAAGAAGACCTGATAAAGTGGTGCTGGTATCTTTTTGTTTTTCTTCGTTTTCTAAAGCCTCGAGTTGTAGTAACTCGTTGTCATCAGCAAGTTTTGCATTTTGCTCTTTTAAGTTAATAACATCTGTTTGTAATTGGTTATTACGTTCGATTAAAGAATCGATCAGCTGTTCGAGTTGTTGGAGAGTAGTGTTATTCATAAAGGCGCTCATATAACTGTAATTAATGTCATGCAAATGTAAAGCAAAGTGTGTTGATTTGCCAGTATTTACGGTGGTTTTAGCTGATTTTTCTTCTGTGTTAAGGGATAATTCATTATATGAGCTTTTTCATTCAGAGATGGTTCACTTAAACTCGGTGTAAGTTGCCAAAGCATAGGGCTTGTGGTTCACTTGCACTATTAAATTGCGTATGGCGAAAAATAAATAATGCTTAGTTACAGACACTCATTTCATGCCGGTAACCCTGCCGATGTGCTTAAACACTTGGTGTTAGCACAGGTATTAGGCTATCAGACAATTAAAGATAAACCGCTTGATTATATAGATACGCATTCGGGAGCTGGCTTTTTTGAGTTGGCGGCCGCAGATGCGCAAAAAACACAAGAGTATCAAAATGGCATCGAAAAATTGTGGCAACATAAAAGTGAACATCCAGCGCTTAATGAATACATTGAATTAATTAAGAGATTTAACGACACTGATGAACTTACGTTTTATCCAGGTTCACCAAAAATTGCAGAACATTATTTGCGCCGCCAAGATAAGGGTTGGTTTTTTGAGTTGCATCCGCGCGATTTATTATTACTTGAAGAAAATATGCAAGGTAAGCGCTCTATTCGTGTGCGCGGAGAAGATGGTTTTACCGGTTTAGTGGGATTATTACCACCAGCATCTCGCAGAGCGTGTGTGTTAATTGACCCACCATACGAAATTAAGGATGACTACGAAACGGTTGTAAAAACCTTAGTTAAAGCTCATCAGCGTTTTGCTACAGGTACTTATATGATTTGGTATCCGGTAGTAGACAGAGAACGCATTGATAATATGGAGCAGAGCTTAATTAATTCCGGGATGCGCAACATTCAGTTATTTGAATTAGGCACCGAAGCGGATACTGACGTACACGGGATGACAGCATCGGGCATGATTGTAATTAACCCTCCATGGAAGTTAAAGCAAACAATGGATGCAATAATGCCTGAGCTTGTTAGTTTGTTAAGTGAGCCAAGTGGTTTTTACAGAAGTGAACAACTCGTTGATGAGTAGCTTTAAATAGCGCTTATAATGAATGATAAAATGCCCTAGTTTCGCAGGGCATTTTATTTGAAGCAAATGCGAATGTGTTAGGTAACACTTATATCTAAGGGACTAAATATTAATTAACATAAACTGCGTTAAAAGTAGCAAGCGTACTACCGCTGTTGCTTTTAAGTTTTAGTGACTCGCCTGTAATTTCCCACTTTGAAGTATTGTTAAGTACGTTAGACATAGCTGCCTCTTGGTCCATATTCTCCGAACACATCTTTTTTGTACTCGCTAATTGACTAAGTGTAATTGTTTGCTGATTGGTGCTATAACTTCCGCTAAAGTTATTGCAGCCTAAAAAGCCATTAACACGGTAGTCTTTGTCGAACTGAATAAACGGCTCTTTAGTTGTAACATTTACAGTTTGAGCATTTATTGTTATTGCTTTCCAGTACGTATTTGTAAGCGTTACGTCTGGCTTTTCAAGGGATACTTTTGAAAGCTCAACTTTATAAGGGCCAGTTAGCTGTGATTCGGTAAATGGGTCGTTATTTGTTGTGCTTGTGTAAAGTACTTTGTCTTTATTTATGATTCTGGCGCTTAGGTTATAGCGGTGTTTATCATTAACTTTGCTGTCATCATAGATTAGTTCTACAGTAAATGGTGGGGCTTGGGTAATATCAATTACTTCTTGGGCTATTATATCGGCTTTTACATCCATTTTAGATACATTCGAAAGCGTAACTATTAACTGTGAACCAGGGCGAAGCATACTGCGATCTTTGTAGCTAACTTGGGCAGTTAGAGTAGATATTGCTTTTGCTTGCTCTATATTTTCAGTCGACTTAGTTTGTTGATCACAACCGGTTATAGCAAAAGCGCTCAGCGCAAATAAACTAAGTCCTGTAAGTACTTTTTTACGTGAATGTAATGCTTGATGCTTTTCCATGTTTGTTATCCTTACTCAATATTATCTCCTAGTGTATTACCTAGTGACTTAATCATTCCTTAACTTATTTTAAACATAAAAAAAGGCGCATTAGCGCCTTTTATAATTAAAAACGATTATTTTTTAACAAACTTCGTTAAAATCACAATGCGCTGGCCGTCAACTCGCCCTTCAATATGTTCAGGGTTGCTGGTTAGGCCAATATTTCGAACCGCTGTTCCACGTTTGGCGGTAAGGCTACTGCCTTTAACGTCTAAATCTTTAATTAGAGTAACGGTATCTCCTGCTTGCAGTACTACACCGTTGCTATCTACATGCTTTAAATCGTCATCTTCAGCAAGTACTTTTTTAGCCCACGTTAGCGTGTCTTCTTCAAGGTAAATCATGTCTAGTGCGTCTTGTGCCCAGCCATTATCCGGTGCTAAACGCGAAAGCATTCTGTAAGCCACAACTTGTACTGCAGGCGTTTGGCTCCACATGCTATCGTTTAAACAATGCCAATGTGTAGGCGTTATTTCGCTGTTATTCTCGATTTGATCTTTACATGTTTGACACGTGTAAATACATTTATCTGAGTGGGTTTCAGTTACAGGTGGTACTTCATAAACAGATAAGTTTTCAGTTGCTGCACACAGTTCACATTGATTATTACTACGTTCAATCAGGGCTTTTTCAATACTCATGGGGGCTCTTTCTAGTTCTAGTCGAGTTAACATTTGCTGCTATTATACCCCATTATAATGCTCTGGTGCTATTAGTCCCTTGATTTTGTGTGGGTATACACATAATTTAAATTTGTTCTAGTATGTGTATACGTAGAGTTACATACTATAGTTATGCATGTATAAATTATAGTCTACCGATTTTACCTAAAATGGTTCCAAATTTTTAAATGCATTTAAAGAGGTTGTATCATTGAAATTATCGAGCGAAGTTCTAGAAAATAAGTTATTAAAGCATCACGTAGCTAGGCAACCTATTCTTGATGTCAAAAAAAAGCTTTTTGCATATGAATTACTTTACCGAGACTCTGAAGAGAACGCATTCCCTATAAATACTTCAGATGAGCAGGCAACTAGTCGGCTTTTTTTTAATACCTTAATGCTTGTAGGCTTTGAAAAGTTGACAGCTAAGCAACGTGCTTTTATTAATTTATCTACGGATGCTTTACTTAATGATTTTCCGAAGCTGCTCAACCCGTCCGATACAGTAATTGAGATAGTTGAGCGGGCAAGCAATATTAGTTTGATTGCTGAGAGAGTTAAATACTTAAAAAAGGATGGCTATGTATTTGCTTTAGATGATTATGATGGCGATCCAAAATGGCGCCCTTTATTAGAGCTTATGACCTATGTGAAGCTTGAAATTGATGATCCTGTCGAAAAAACGAATGCGCATATTAAAGAGTTGAAGTGCGAGTTTCCTAATATAAAAATTATTGTTGAACGAATAGAGACTTATGAACAATTTAAGATTCTCGAAGGTTCAGGGTGTGATTACTTTCAAGGATACTTTTTTGCTCGCCCCGAAATGGTTGTTTACAGTGGTGTTGAACCTTCTAAAGTTACAGTGTTTGAGCTTTTACGTTGTACAGCTAAAGAGCATCTTTGCTTTGAAGAGGTACATCAACGTGTAGCTAAAGATGTAGCGATTACGGCGAGAATTTTAAAGCTGGCTAATATTCGCATTGGTAATGCTAATTTACACATAACTTCTATTCCTCAAGCCGTGGTTTATTTAGGTGAAGATACAATTAGGCAATTTGTCCGCGTGTTAGCGCTTAGTGAGCTAGGGCTTGAAAAGCCTTCCGAATTAACAAAGCTTGCACTAGTGCGTGCACAATCAATGGCGCTAATATTAACGAAGGTAGATAAAAGTTTAAGTCAGCAAGGTTATTTAGTCGGATTATTTTCAGTACTCGATGCTATTTTAGACACAGAGTTGAGCGTAATAATTAAGGAGTTCACTTTCGACTCAATTATTACAGATGCTCTTATTTCTTTAAGAGGTAGCTTAGGTGAATGCCTCAAGTTAGTTAAGCTTATTGAGCAAAAAGACTATAGCGAAGTAAAATTTGTAGTATCTAAAATGGACTCTGAGTTAGTAATAGAGGATGTTTATAGTTTCACTTTAGATGCAATGCTTTATAGTGATGAGATTTTAGACGCTATTGCAGAATAAATATGCGTAATTGGTTATCGGTTATAAGTGTAGTAATTGCACTAGGTTTACTTTTTCCTGGTATTACAAAACCAGTGTTAAGCATTGAAGGTAATATTGATAAATCAAAACTAGCGCAAGCGGGTATTGAAATGCTTGCCGAAGAAGGTGATGGGCGTACCCGAAGTATGTTAATGATGTTCTCGAACATGTTAGGGCTTGATAAGTTAGAAGGCGAAATAAGCGCTTACAGCAAAACACAAAGTATTTTAGGCACGGTTAAAGAGCTGGCCAATAACAACAACTTATTTGTAGCTGCTTTGGTGGCGTTATTTTCTATTGTTATTCCTAGCTTAAAGCTACTTATGCAGCTGCTTTATTGTTGTATACCTGTGGGAGGTGTTAAGCAAAAACTTGGTTTGGTTATATGTGCACTGAGTAAATGGAGTATGGTTGATGTATTTGTTATTGCATTAATAGTAACCTACCTTGCTGGAAACGCACACGGGCAAAGTGGTGAGTTACTTATTATGAATGCTCAATTTGGCGAAGGTTTTTGGTATTTTTGCGCATATTGTATTTTTGCAATTTTAGCGAGTAACTTAATAAAAACACCAATTACAGTTTCTAAATAACGACTTAAAAATTTGTGGCAATAACTGAGTTGCCATATAATTACACCGACATTTATTTTAAAGGCACTACATTGCAGCGTTTTCATTTAAGCTTACTTATCATCACCTTGTTACTCACTTTTGTGGGTCAAGCTGCTGCGTCTGTAGCTATGGTGTGTGAAATGCCGCATGACAGATCTAAAACATTCGCGCACAGTAAAATGGATATGTCGCAAAGTGATTTTAAAATGCATGAGAATATGTCTCATAACATGGCAGCAATGGATTGTTGTGACAACGAAAACACATCTAAAAATGAATGCAAATGCCCCATAAACGGCTGCGCTACAAACTCAATGCTTAACGTAGAAAGTTTATTTAGCATTACCTTGCTTGAGTCTGAGAAGGTTAACTTAAGCGTCCCATCCACACAAATTACTATACCTCGCTCACTTTACCGACCTCCTATGTTTGCTTAATTGCAGGAT
The DNA here is from genome assembly GCF_038155085.1 of Pseudoalteromonas aliena. GTDB lineage: Bacteria > Pseudomonadota > Gammaproteobacteria > Enterobacterales > Alteromonadaceae > Pseudoalteromonas > Pseudoalteromonas aliena_A. The sequence goes on along the minus strand of NZ_JBAKAU010000004.1, from coordinate 166,159 downwards.
AGGTGTATTTAAAATTTAGATCTTTAAGCTTCAACAGCTGCTAATCACCTTTTCTGCCTTGAAATAAGACTTTTGTTTTCTTTATTTTGGCCGGAGTAGGTAATGAACCTCGTTATAAACTTTAAAATAATATTATGTAGTACTGTGTTTTTAAGTACGGTAGCTAAAGCGCAAAGTACCTTTGATTTTCAAACACAAAATTCACCCCGTTCAGTCCAAACGCTTAGCTTAGCGCAGGCGTTAAATTATGCACTTACAAACGAGCCATGGCTAAAAGCTAGCAGCGAAATGCAAGCGGCCACTGTGTCAAAAGGTATTGCTGCGGGCAGCCTACCCGATCCCGTTTTAACCGTTGGGTTATTAAATTTACCCACGAATGGATATGCGTTTGATCAAGAAGGGATGACGCAGCTAAAAGTAGATTTAAGCCAAACATTTAGTCGTGGTAATAGCCGATCCTTACAAACAAAAGCGTTAACTCAATTAGCGCAGCAGTATCCTTGGCAACGCGCCGATAGGCTTGCTCAGGTTAAAGCAATTGTAATTGAGTCATGGCTAAATGCTTACAGGGCACAACGCAGTATTGACCTAATTGAGCAAGACAAAGGTTTGTTTTCTCAGCTAATAGAAATAACAGAGGCAAGTTACGCAAGTACCTTAGGTAAAACCCGTCAGCAAAACATTATTCGAGCACAATTAGAGCTTACCCGCCTTGAGGATAAGCTTATTACGCTTGAGCAGCAATTTGAAAGTGCTAAAAGTCGCCTTGCACAGTGGCTACCTATGGATATGTTAATGCAGCCGCTTAATAGTGACTTTATTAAAACAACCCCCTTAATTGACTTTTCACAGTTAGAATTTAACCAGTTAATACCGCTTTTAATAGCTCATCCGGCAATTGTTGCTATAGAAAAAACAGTCACAGCTAAACAAACCGAAGTTACCCTTGCCAAGCAAAGTTACAAGCCTCAAGTGGGTGTTAATGTGGGTTATGGATATCGAGATGATACGCCTGTGGGAGAATCGCGAGCAGATCTACTCTCAATAGGGTTGAGTATCGACTTGCCACTATTTACCGATAATAGACAAGATCAGCAAGTTAAAGCCGCTATTGCAACTGCAGAGGCATTTAAAACACAAAAGTTGGTTGCTCTTCAAAAGCTAAAAGGGATGTATTTTAAAGAGTACAGCCAGTTAGCACGGCTAAAAAAACGTGAGCAGCTTTATAAAAACACATTATTACCACAAGTAGCAGAGCAAGCCCAAGCTACACTAAATGCATATACCCGCGATGATGGTGATTTTTCTGAGGTAATGCGTGCGCGTATTAGTGAGCTAAACGCCAAAATAGATGCCTTAAATATTACCGTCGACCAGCAAATTATTACTGCCCGACTTAATTACTATGCAAGTAGTTTAGATACCCAAGTAATGGCTGAGCAAGTAGGAGAAACCAATGAATATTAATTTAAAACTCCTTATAGCGGGCGTTGTGGGGGCGGGTGTTTTGGCGATAACACAGCAGTTTTTAATAGATAGCTCAGCAGCAGGTGAGCAGCAACATGCCTCAAAAGAGCCGCTTTATTGGGTTGCGCCAATGGATAGTAATTATAAACGCGATGAACCGGGGCTTTCGCCTATGGGGATGGATTTAGTACCTGTTTATAAAGATGATGCTAACAATAGCCCAGGTACCGTAACTATTTCTCCAGAGGTGGTTAATAACTTGGGCGTAAGAACCAGTAAGGTACAGCTAAAAACTCTGCAAAGCGATATTAATACCGTGGGATATGTACAGTACAACCAAGATCAGTTAATTCATATTCATCCACGAGTAGAAGGGTGGTTAGAAACTTTATTTGTAAAAGCACAAGGCGCACAAGTTAAAGCGGGTGAGCCTTTGTATACCTTATATTCCCCTCAGTTGGTGAACGCTCAAGAAGAGTTTTTACTAGCAGTAAATCGTAATAATAAGGTGCTAATAAGGGCGGCAAAAGCACGTTTAGAATCATTAAATGTGTCTGATGGGTTTATACAGCGTCTTCAAAATAATAAAAAAGTAATGCAAAACATTACATTTTACGCCCGTGAAAGTGGCGTGGTTGATGAGCTAAATGTACGGGAAGGTTTTTTTGTAAAACCAGGTACATCAATGATGAGTATTGCTCAGTTAGATGAAGTGTGGGTAGAGGCGGAGGTATTTGAGCGACAAGCGGCGCAAGTAAGTGTTGGCATACCCGTTACTATGACCCTTGATTATTTAAAGGGAGAAAGGTGGCAAGGCAAAGTCGATTATATTTACCCCGCGCTTGACGCTAAAAACCGTACCTTGCGTGTAAGGCTCAGATTTAATAATAAAGATCACCGTTTAAAACCTAATATGTTTGCACAAGTAAGCATTCATTCAAGTGCGAGTGAAGCTCACCTCACTGTACCAAAAGAAGCGGTTATTCGCACTCAGCATCAAAACCGAGTTGTTATCGCAAAGGGAGAGGGGAGATTTAAATCGGTGCAAGTAGATGTTGGGCATATTAATAGTACCGAAGCGGTTATTTTATCAGGCGTTTTAGAGGGCGATACGGTTGTTACCTCGGCGCAGTTTTTAATTGATTCTGAGTCGAGTAAAAGCTCTGACTTTAAGCGAATGGACATGCCTAATTTAGACTCTAGTTCACACTCGGGTATGAACATGGATATGAAGGCAACTATGCAGCCACAAACAGCCACAGTTAACGGTACTATTAATACAATAAACTTACAAAATCGTGTCATTAATATTAGCCGTGAGGCCATACCAAAATGGAATCGAGAGCCTGCCACTATGGATTTTATACTATCGCCAGAGGTAGATATCAGCCTGCTTAAACATCCTCAGTATATTAATTTTACGTTTAGCATTATTAACGATGAATTTGTGATTACAGAGGTAAAAATCGCAAAGCCAAATAGCCACTCTACTATGCAACACAGTTCTCACTAGGAGCCATTATGATAACTGCCATTATTCGCTGGTCTGTTAGCAATCGCTTTTTTGTGTTGTTGCTTACATTAATACTCATGGGGGGAGGGTTATATGTAGTAAAAAATACTCCTGTAGATGCGCTGCCTGATTTATCTGATGTGCAGGTGATTATTAAAACCTCGTATCCTGGGCAAGCCCCTCAAGTTGTGCAAGACCAAGTTACATTCCCGCTGACTTCGGCAATGCTTTCTGTGCCAGGGGCGCAAACAGTGAGAGGCTTTTCGTTTTTTGGCGACTCATATGTTTACGTTATTTTTGATGAAAAAACCGATTTGTATTGGGCGCGAAGCCGCGTGCAAGAATACTTAAGTCAAGTAGCAAAACGCCTTCCTGAAACGGCTAATGCAGAGCTTGGCCCCGATGCAACGGGTGTTGGTTGGATTTACTTATATGCACTGGTTGATAAAACAAATAAGCATGACATTAGCCAATTAAGAAGCTTGCAAGATTGGTTTTTAAAGTTTGAATTACAAACCGTGCCGGGGGTGTCAGAAGTTGCAGCCGTAGGTGGCATGGTTAAGCAATATCAAGTAAATGTAGAGCCCGATAAGTTACGCGCATATGGTATTCCGCTAAGCCTAATTCAAACGGCTATAAAGCAAGGCAATCAAGAAATGGGCGCCTCTGTGGTAGAAATGGCAGAAGCTGAATACATGGTAACAAGCACCGGCTATATAAAAAGTGTAGCCGATTTAGAGGCTATTCCTCTTGGTGTAAATGCTAATGGTACTGCGCTGCAATTGCGAGATGTAGCCGACATACGGTTAGGGCCGCAAATGCGCCGCGGTATAGCCGAGTTAAATGGAGAAGGCGAAGTAACTGGCGGCATAGTTATTATGCGTTATGGCGAAAATGCACAAAAAACAATTGAATTGGTAAAAGCAAAATTAGCATCACTCAAAAAAGGATTACCAGAGGGCGTTGAAATAGTTCCTGTGTACGATCGTTCTAACTTAATAAATAACGCAATTGATAACCTAACCAGTAAATTAATTGAAGAGCTGATTGTAGTTGCATTAGTGTGTGTGGTGTTTTTGTTTCATGTGCGCTCATCTTTAGTGGCTATTATTACCCTGCCACTAGGTATTTTAACTGCGTTTATTATTATGTATTGGCAAGGGATTAACGCCAATATAATGTCGTTAGGGGGCATTGCCATTGCAATAGGTGCAATGACCGACGGCGCGATAGTCATGATTGAAAATATGCATAAGCATATGGAAAAAACGCCATTAACCAACGAAAATCGCTGGGAGATAGTTGTTAAAGCGGCTAGTGAAGTAGGCCCAGCGTTGTTTTTTAGTTTACTTATTATAACCGTAAGCTTTATGCCGGTATTTATTTTAGAAGCGCAAGAAGGGCGTATGTTTGCACCTTTGGCTTACACAAAAACCTATGCAATGGCTGCCTCTGCGGGGCTTGCAATTACACTTGTGCCAGTTTTAATGGGCTACTTTATACGTGGAAAGGTGCTTAAGGAGAAAAAGAATCCAGTAAACCGTTTATTAGTTATGGCGTATAAGCCGCTATTAAATAAAGTACTTAAGTTTCCTAAAGTAACTTTGCTACTAGCCTGCGTGGTTGCTGTTATAGGTTTTTATCCGCTAGATAAAATGGGAAGTGAATTTATACCCCCGCTTGATGAGGGGGATTTAATGTATATGCCCACTACTTACCCTGGTTTATCGATAGGCAAAGCACGTGAAATTTTGCAGCAAACCGATAAGCTAATTGCCACGGTGCCAGAGGTTAAATCGGTATTTGGGAAAGTGGGCCGCGCCGAAACCGCGACCGACCCAGCGCCGCTCACGATGATTGAAACCTTCATTCAATTAAAGCCAAAAGGTGAGTGGCGCGAGGGAATGACTCTTGAAAAACTTAAAAAAGAGCTTGATAGCTTGGTTAAATTTCCCGGGCTAACAAATGCGTGGGTTATGCCAATTAAAACGCGTATTGATATGCTTGCAACGGGTATTAAAACCCCGGTAGGCATTAAAGTGGCTGGGCCAAAGTTGAGTGAAATTCAAAAAATAGGTCAACAAATAGAAGTGTTACTAAAAGACGTGCCAGGCACTGCATCGGTTTACTCTGAGCGAGTAGCAGGTGGACGCTACATTAAAGTAGACATAAACCGAGAAAAAGCCGCTCGCTATAGTTTAAATATTAGCGATGTACAGCAAGTCGTTGCAACGGCTATTGGCGGAATGAACGTAACACAAACAATAGAGGGGCAAGAGCGCTACCCGGTAAATTTACGTTATCCGCAAGCATACAGAGACTCACCAGAAGAGCTCATGTTACTTCCTATAGTTACGCCTTCTGGGCAGCGCATAGCTCTTGCTGATGTAGCCGATGTATTTATTGAAAATGGTCCGCCCGGAATAAAAAGTGAAAATGCACGTGTAAATGGTTGGGCGCTTATTGATATTGACGGTGTTGATATTGGCACTTACGTACAAAATGCTCAGCAAGTATTAAATAAGCACTTGGTATTGCCTGCTGGTTATTCTATTACATGGGCTGGGCAATACGAATATATGCAGCGAGCCAAAGACAAACTTACTTACGTATTACCACTTACTTTAGCGATTATTATTGTATTGCTTTACCTTAATTTTAGAAGCTTTGCTGAAGTGACTATTATTATGGCTACGTTGCCACTGGCGATGATTGGTGGCATATGGTTAATGTATTTAGAAGGATTTAATTTTTCAGTAGCAGTAGGCGTAGGCTTTATTGCCTTAGCCGGTGTTGCCGTTGAAATAGGCGTAATTATGTTGGTGTATTTAAATCAGGCCTATCAAGAAAAATCCTTAGAAGCTGAGCAAATAGGTGAGCCGCTTAGTTTAATACAGTTACAACAAGCAATTATTGAAGGCGCAGGGCTGCGGGTGCGCCCAGTAATGATGACGGTAGCGACTATTATTATTGGCTTGCTACCAGTGCTTTATGGTACAGGTACTGGCAGCGAAGTAATGAGCCGAATTGCAGCGCCTATGGTTGGTGGCATGATTAGCGCAATTGCCCTTACTTTGGTTGTTATTCCTGCCGTTTACTTATTATGGCGCAGGCAAGGGCTTAAATAACGAGGCAATAGAGCAATGTATTATTTTTTAACCTGATCTGCGCCTTGCAACTAGGCTCAGGTTACTTATGCATTGCTCTATAAAAATTACCTATAGTTTGTAAGTTGTTCTATTAAATGATTTATTATTATTTTTATTAATTTTAAGTTTTTGTTTTTAATTGTTTTTTTAGTTGGCATGTTTTGCGCAACAAAGTAGTACAGTCAACTTAGTAAGGAACACACATGCAAGTTAAAACAATTAAAGAAGTGTACGATTGGACCGTTTTATTTCACACACAAATGGCGGCAAATTTTTATAGTGTAAAGGACATACTTGATGAACATAACGCGATGCTGGTGGACTATTACCTAAATTACGAAAAAAAGCTCGCTGAGGATTTAGTGGGTTTTAAAGCTATTACCGAAATTAATACTTTAGATACTTATAGTTATGAGTACTTTGCAGAAAACCCTGACCTGATCACGTTTGAAGATATTAGTAAAGATCAGCAGTTTGATGAAAAAGTAATTCAAAACTACTTATCAAGTCAGCATCAAAAGGTGATTGAGCTATATAAATATTTATTAGAGCGCGCCGAAACTGGTAATGGTCAGGAAAAGCTTGAGCAAATATTAGAGCTGGAAGAGCAAGGCTTAAAGCAAATGATGCAAAGCACAAACCGCCATATGGATATGTAGTTACAAAAAGCAGGGGGTTGGTCACCCTGCTTTTTTGATCTAAGAGCAGTTAAACGCGATACCAACCTTTTTTAAATAGCGTTGCTCTAGCGCTAAATCGGCTTGAAGTAGGGTGTGCTCTTGAAGATAGTTATCGCAAAACTTTATAAATAATCCAGTGCTATTTGCGCTAATTTCCATATTTGGTTTTTGGCTAACTTGTCGTTTTTGATTAAATAAAATCGCTAAACGTAAAATAGTAATAAGCTTAAGTACCTGCTGCTGAGAAATAGTTATAAATTCAGAAAGTTCATCGAGTTTTATTTTTTTACGGTAAAAACGAATAAGTGAGCTGAGTATTAACTGCTCTTGCTGTGTAAAGCCCGGTAATTGGCTATTAGCAACAATGTAAGCACTGTGCTTATTAATACCTGATGAATTAATAGATAGACCAATTTCATGTAGTTTTGCTGCCCAAATGAGTAATGCAACATCGTCATCATTGTTAAGTTGCCAAGGGGATTTTAAGCGCTCATAGAGCCAAATCGCGGTATCTGAAACTCGTGTCGCGTGAGCTTTATCTACCGTGTATCTGTCGCTAACATTATTTATGGTATTACTGCGAATATCTTTGTCAGCTAACTTTTGCTGCATTTCATGAAGCAATCCCTCTCGCAGTGAAAAATCACTATAAGTTAGCTCGGTGATTGCAAACTCTCTAAAAATTGCAATTAATATGGCAAGCCCGCCACACATACTTTGCTGGCGTTCTGGTGTTAGTCCCTCAATTTCTAAATTATCAATTTTTTTTGCTTTTATAAATTGTTGTTTCAGAGTTAATAAATCGTCGTAAGTTATACAAGGGTGATGAGGGTTTTGAGCGCTCACCATAGCCAATATCGATTTTATCGTTCCTGAGGTACCAATAACGCTTTTCCAGCCCTGTGATACATAATTGGCAAAAATAGCTTCTATTTCTTGCTCTGCTTTTATTTCAGCTTTATTAAAGCGCTTAGCGTTTATGATGCCGTCACTAAAAAATTGATTGGTGTAACTAACACATCCCATATTGCGGCTTGTAAGTAGTTTATGTTTAAAATGCTTACCAACTATAAGTTCTGTACTCCCGCCCCCTATATCAATAACAAGACGGTTATCTTCGTTATGTACATAATGAGCAACCCCTTGATAAATCAGCCGTGCTTCTTCTTGCCCCGCAATTACATCAATATGAAAAGGAAATACTTTATTGGCCTGCGTTAAAAAAGCATGAATATTTTTAGCTCTGCGAAAAGTATAGGTTGCTGCTACTTTTACGTTGCAGGCAGGGAAGTCTTGCAGTGTTTTTGCAAACTGCTTAAGCACAATTAAGGCGCGATCAATTGCTTGCTGGCTGAGCCTAAACTTATCATCTAGGCCATCTGCTAAATATACACGCTGCTTTTCTTTATGTAGAATTTGTAGTGTGCCGTCAACTTCGCGAGCAACCACTAAATGAAAGCTATTTGAGCCTAAGTCGACGGCTGCTATTGAGGGATGATCATTCATTATTATAGTTGTGTTCCCATTTTTTTAGATGGTCGTAAATTGCAATTTGCGAGCGTATTTTTTTTCTGTTTCCGCGTCTTACATACGTATTTTTTTGCTCGCTGTCGATTAGCCGTGCTTTAGTGCGGTCTTTAAATTGTAGCTCTAAAATATCAATAATGAGCTGTTTTAATTTAGCATCTAAAATTGGTACGCCCACTTCAACACGATGATCTAGGTTACGTGTCATCCAATCGGCAGATGAAATATATACTTTGTCGTCACCGTTATTACCAAACACCATGACTCTAGGATGCTCTAAAAAGCGATCAACAATACTTATTACTCTTATATTGTCGCTAAACTTAGCAAGGCCTGGTATTAACGAGCACATGCCACGAACAATGATGCGTATTTTAACGCCTCTGCGGCCTGCGTAATAAAGCTTATCAACAAGCTGTTTATCAACTAAGTTATTTATTTTTAATGTGATTTTACCGGGGTTGCCGTTTTCTACATGCTGAATTTCTTTATCGATTAAATCCAGCAGCATATCGCGCGCATTAATGGGAGAGAGCATAAGGTATTCAAAATTGAATGGCTTATAGCTGCTTTCTATAAATTTAAATACACTATCGCATTCCTCGCAAATACCAGAGTGCTTAGTGAAAAGGCTAAAGTCGGTGTAAATCTTTGCTGTTTTTTCGTGAAAATTTCCGGTGCCTATATGTGCATATTTCACTATTTTATTTTTTTCTTTGCGATGAATAATACACAGCTTACTGTGCACTTTTAGTGCAGCAATACCAAAAATTACCTTTATGCCCGCGCTGCTTAGCACTTTTGCCCACTCAATATTATTTTGCTCATCAAAACGGGCTTTAAGCTCAACCATTACGGTTACTTTTTTACCATTTTTTGCCGCATTGATAAGTGAGGATATAAGCCGTGATTTACTTGCAACGCGGTAAATATTTACTTTAATTTGTGTCACTACTGGGTCAAACGCTGCTTGACGTACAAACTCTAGCAAATGATTAAAGGTATGATATGGGTAGTAAAGTAATATATCTTGCTCGGTTATGGCGTCAAATACGCTGGTGTGTTTATTAAAAGCAGTGCTTTGTAATGCCGGGAGCGGTTTGTTTTCAAGATATTGGCGGCCAACATTTGGAAAGGCTATAAAGTCTCTAAAGTTTCGATAGCGCCCGGCTGGAATAAGTGCATCGTGGTGAGTCACATTTAAACGTTTTTTCATTACTTTTAACATGCTTTCAGGCATCGCTTCATCGTATACAAGGCGTACAGGTTCAGCATAAATACGCTGCTTTAGGCCCTTTGACATTTTATCAAGCAAGCCCTCTTCTAACTCATCATCAAGATTATATTCGGCATCGCGGGTTAATTTTATTGCGTGCCCTTGAATAGTTTCAAAGTTAAAAAAGTTACTAAATACATCATTTAAAAAGTATGAGATTACGTCATCTAGCATCACTATTGTTTTACGACGGCGTGTTTTTTCTGGCGGTAAAATTATAAAGCGCGGAACCCGATCTGTAGGTACTTCAAGCATAGCAAAGTGACTTTTCTCATCACTCATTTCTACAAAGAAGTAGGTCATTGTGTCGTTTATGAAATCAGAATAATCTTTATTTTCGTCGAGTAGAATTGGGGATATATGCTGTAATACATTGTCGTGAAAATATTTTTTTAGCCAATTTGAGTGAAACTCAGTTAGCTTTTCGGGGCGATCGACATGAATATTATGGGTGGTAAGGTCGTTTAAAATTTGTTGATGAATTTGATTGAATTTTTTACCAAGCTGCAATACTTTTTTTTGTATTTGGCTTATGAGTACTTCATCTTCTTCAAAATTAGCATCGGGAAGTTTATTTAATAAAATACGACGCTTCACATCGGCAACACGCACCCTAAAAAACTCATCAAGATTATTAGAAAAAATACCTAAAAACCGCATGCGTTCAATAATAGGGTTGTTTTTGTCTTTTGCTTCTTGCAATACGCGTTCGTTAAACGAAAGCCAACTTAGCTCTTTAGCAAAGTACTCGAGGGCTTGAGTTTGTTTGATATGGGCGTTCATACTTTATTCCGTGATTAGATGCAGAATAAAATATAGTGCCGATTAATGACATTAACATGACATGCGTGTCACATTTGTGACACGCATAGAGGGAAGTTAAACTTCTTCTGTATCTACAATCAAGTCACTTGTTATTGATTCGAGTGCTTCAATAACTTCATCTTTATCCATACCATTTGGCAAAGTAACGGTAGCAACAGCACTAAAAATAGGAACACCCCAATTAGGTGCACTCTGTTGCCTTGAGTTTAAATGGGTAATGTTAGCGCCTTTATGGCGAATAACGCTTGCAAGCTCTTGGACAATTCCTGGGCGATCGTTGCCTGTTATAACCAAGTTGATTTGCTCTAGCGTGGATGGTTCAATTTCTGTGTTTCCGGTTTCAATACGGACGTCAAGCTTAGGTAATTTATTTAAAGCACTTTGTAGTGGCTGAAAATGTTCCTCAGCAACTTCAAGTTGAATTATACCTGCAAAATGACCTAGTAGATGACTTAAGTTACTGCTCAACCAGTTACCATGATTTTGTAACACGACTGACGAGATGTTTTCTACTAAACCAGGGCGATCTTTCCCTAAAATAGTTATTACTAACTGCTTCATAAATAATTCTCTTTTTAAGCCCAAAGAAAGCAAATGCGTAGGCATTAGGTGTTGTCGAATCTAAGGTGTACTTTTGTACTTGGCATAATTTATCTTTTATTAAATTAATAAAAAATAGCTATATGGATTACATGCAGTATCAATACTCATTATTGTTTACCTGAGTACTTAGTGAGTATTGACCTCGATAAATGCTTTGTCCAATTATTTTATAATTTAGTTCATTAGTATGAATTAAAAATTTAAAACCAATCCAGTCATTCTATTTATTCGCACAGTTTGTAATTGTGCGAAGCGGTTATTATTACGACTGTAACAATACTGTCATCTTGATGAAATATAATTTATAAAACGTTAAGATTTAAGGGTGTTTTGATGACTTCAAATCCGAATAAACCGACTTTTAATACGGATCGAAGCCGTCTATTTAAAGATCGGTTTGCCAAATTTGGTATAACCGCAGGTGGGGTAATGGTATTAGTAGCATTGCTATTAATATTCTTCTACCTTCTTTATGTAGTACAGCCAATTTTTGAATCAGCAAAAGTAGAAAAACGCGATAGCTTTCATGTCGCTAATTCGCAGCAAATAGCAGGCCTAGGTGTAGAAGAGCAAACTGAAGTTGCTTACCTACTAAGCAAGCAAGGGCAAGTTGATTTTTATAGTGTTGATACCGGCAGTTTTGGTAAAAAGCTCAAAACACTTGATGCGCAATTACCAAGCGATGCGACAAGTTTTGCAACCAGCGCTCCCTTTCAGGGGCATTATGCGTATGGTTTAGAAAACGGCAGCGTAATGGTTGTTGCACCTAAATTTTTAGTCACCTTTCCTAATAACGAGCGTAAATTAACGCCTCGTTTAGACTTTCCTCTAGGGGAAATGGCTCTGAAAGTAGATGAACAAGGCGCCGCAATTAAACGTTTTGCATTTAGCCACTACGAAGACAGAACAGCTGTTGTCGCACTTACAGAAGACAAACGGGTGCTGTTTAGCAGTTTTGTTGCTGAAGAAAATATGTTTACTGGCGAAGTTGAGTGGGTTGTTGAGCGCACAGAGCTAGATGTTGAAGGACGTGTAGATGAGCTATTAATGTCGCCAGATACAACCCGTACTTTTGTACGTTCTGCTAATCAAGTTTATGTATACGATACACGTGACCCAAGTGATGTAGAGCAGATTCAGTTACTTTCAGCTAACGAAGAAAATGCCAATATTGTATCTGCACAATTACTAGCAGGTGCAAACTCATTAATGCTTGCCAATGATAACGGCGAGGTTTCGCAGTGGTTTGAAGTAAACACTGATACTGGCCGTGAATATCAAAAAATACGTTCGTTTGAAACGACTAAGCAAAATAAATTAAATGTATTTACAGAGTTCTACCGTCGTACTTTTTTTACGACCAGCAGTAATGGTGAGCTTGGCGTTTACTATACAACAAGCGAAGCAAAATTATGGCAAGGTAAAGTAAGTGAAGGCGCAATACAAAACTTTGCAATTTCACCGCGTTCAAATGCTGCATTAATTTTAGCGGATAACAAACTAACCGTTTTAGAAATACATAACGAGCATCCAGAAGTTACTTGGTCAGCGCTTTGGCAAGAAGTATGGTATGAAGGTTACCCAGAGCCAGGTTATATATGGCAGTCAACATCAGCCAGTGATGACTTTGAATCTAAGTTTTCATTAGTGCCAATTTCGTTTGGTACGTTAAAAGCAGCCCTTTACGCGATGTTATTTGCTGTACCAATCGCGCTTTCGGCGGCTATTTACACGGCATACTTTATGTCGAGCAAATTACGTAAAGTGGTTAAGCCTACGGTAGAAATAATGGAGGCATTACCCACCGTTATTTTAGGTTTTTTAGCCGGTCTTTGGTTAGCTCCATTGATAGAAGAGCACTTACCTGCAATTGTTGGGTTACTCATATTATTACCTTTAGGTATGTTAGCGACTGGTTTAGCTTGGACTAAATTACCAACAAAAATCCGCCATCGAATTCCTGAAGGATCTCATTCAATTATCCTTATTCCGGTCGTTTTACTTATTGGCTGGTTTTCGTTTGCGATGAGTGGATTTGTTGAGCTTTGGATGTTTGACGGCAATGTACGTCAGTACTTAACAAATGAGCTAGGTATGACATTCGATCAACGTAACTCGCTGGTTGTAGGTATTGCGATGGGATTTGCGGTTATTCCAACCATATTCTCAATTGCAGAAGACGCCGTATTTAGTGTTCCAAAGCATTTATCAAATGGCTCATTAGCATTAGGTGCAACACAGTGGCAAACACTAATACGTGTTGTATTACTAACAGCCAGCCCTGGTATTTTCTCTGCGGTAATGATGGGACTTGGCCGCGCCGTTGGCGAAACCATGATTGTACTTATGGCAACGGGCAATACACCTATTATGGATTGGAGCATCTTCCAAGGTATGCGTACGCTTGCAGCAAATATTGCCGTTGAAATGCCTGAGTCAGAAGTAGGTAGTTCGCATTACAGAATATTGTTCTTAGCAGCCTTTGTACTATTCATATTCACATTCATTTTTAACACAGTCGCTGAGTTTGTTCGCCAGCAACTGCGTGAAAAATATAGCTCAATGTAAGCGGAGAGACATGACATGGTAAAGCAGTGGTTTAAGTCTGGTTCTCCTTGGATTTGGATGACCGGTGGTGCAGTGAGCATCAGTTTAATTTCAGTTTTAGGCTTATTAGCAATGATAGCCTGGAAAGGATTAAGTTTTTTCTGGCCTTCAGAAGTTGTGCAGTTTGAACTTGAAGGGTCAATTTCAAAACAAACCGTTATTGGTGAAGTTTATGACCGTGAATTAGTACCAAAAACGCGTTTAGCCGCGACAGGTATTGACGTTAGCGGATTTGAAAAAGAAGAAATAGAGCGCTTGCTTATTAAAACAGGTAATCGTGAGTATGTAGATTTAGACTTTCGTTGGATATTAGAAACCGACATTACTAATAAAACAACGCCAGCAACGCTTGCTGTATTTGAGCGTAGTAAAAACGGTAATTTTTATGGTTATGTTGAAAGTGTAATTAAAGATGGTAAAGCAGTCGAAGGCGATAAAATTGAAGTTCTACATGAACTTGTAGAGCGTGCCGTGGATTTAAATGACGAAGCACTTGATTTACAAAATGGTGACATTGGGCATATTAACTATGAGCTTGAGCGTCTTCGTTTAAAAGAAAAGGGCTACTTACTAGATAACGCACTCACTGATGAACGTGTTGCTGAGCTTGCTCAAGAGCGTGCTGAATTGCGTGCGCAGTATGGTGTACTTGAAAAAGATTTATTTGCACTACGTAAACAAGCTAAACGTGACCACGTAACTGTAAAAGATATGCGCGGTGAAGTAGTTACTATTCCAATGTATCAAATACTTGATGTTTGGTTTCCAAATGACATGGGCTTTTTTGCAAAGCTAGGGCACTACTTTGTGCAGCTAGGTAAGTTTGTATCTGATGACCCACGAGAAGCAAATACAGAGGGCGGTGTTTTCCCTGCTATATTTGGTACTGTGTTTATGGTTATGCTGATGGCTGTAATCGTGACGCCGTTTGGTGTTGTTGCTGCAATTTACTTACACGAGTATGCCGCTAAAAATGCAGTCACTAAAATGATTCGTATTGCGGTGATTAACTTGGCCGGTGTTCCTTCAATTGTATACGGTGTATTTGGCCTCGGCTTTTTTGTATACATGTTAGGTGGCAGCTTAGACCAATTATTTTACCCTGAAGCGGCACCAACGCCAGTATTTGGTACGCCTGGTGTAATGTGGTCGGCGTTAACGCTTGCTATATTAACTTTGCCAGTTGTTATTGTATCGACTGAAGAGGGCTTATCTCGTATTCCAAGTACCGTACGTGACGGTTCACTAGCGCTTGGCGCAACAAAGGTTGAAACGTTATGGCGCATAATTATTCCAATGGCAAGCCCTGCAATTATGACTGGTTTAATACTGGCAGTTGCGCGTGCTGCAGGTGAAGTAGCACCATTAATGTTAGTAGGCGTTGTAAAAATGGCCCCTACATTACCACTTGATGGTAACTTCCCGTATTTTCACTTAGATAGAAAGTTCATGCACTTAGGCTTTCATATATACGATGTTGGCTTCCAAAGCCCTAATGTTGAAGCGGCACGTCCGCTGGTATACGCCACTGCCTTTTTATTGGTGTCGGTGATTATTACCCTAAACATAACGGCTATTGGTATACGTAACCATTTACGTGAAAAATTCAGATCGCTTGAACACTAATTAGTAAAGATTTTATAGGTAACAAAAATGATTACAGTCGCTCCACAAGTAAACCAAGCTAATATTGGTCAAAAGTTAGACCTAGAAAATTTAACGGATGATCAAAAAGCGCTAGAGATTAAAGACCTCGATCTTTACTACGGTGATAAGCAAGCGCTTAATAAAGTAAATATGAACATTCCTAAAGGCCAAGTAACTGCGTTTATCGGGCCATCGGGCTGTGGTAAATCAACATTATTGCGTTGTATTAACCGGATGAATGATTTGGTTGATATTTGCCGTATTGAAGGTGAGATATTACTCCATGGTCAAAATATTTACGATAAGAGCGTAGATGTAGCTGCACTTCGTCGTAATGTAGGTATGGTGTTCCAGCGCCCTAATCCATTTCCTAAATCAATTTATGAAAATGTAGTTTATGGTCTGCGCTTACAAGGCATTAAAGAGAAACGTAAATTAGATGAAGTGGTAGAGCAATCACTTCGTGGTGCTGCTTTGTGGGATGAAGTAAAAGACAGATTACACGATAGTGCGTTTGGCTTGTCGGGTGGTCAGCAACAACGTTTAGTTATTGCTCGCTCAATTGCAATTGAGCCTGAGGTACTCTTACTTGATGAACCAACATCAGCGCTCGACCCTATTTCTACTTTGGTAATCGAAGAGCTAATAAACGATTTAAAGAACAAATTTACCGTTGTTATTGTTACACACAACATGCAACAAGCAGCGCGTGTATCTGATCAAACAGCCTTTATGTATATGGGGGAATTGATTGAATACTCAGACACAAATACCTTATTTACTACACCAACGAAGAAAAAGACTGAAGATTATATTACCGGTCGTTACGGTTAACTAGCCCGTTATATCGTGTTGTACAAGATTAAAAGAGAAGGTAACTATGGAACATAATATTAATAAGCATATTTCTGGGCGCTTTAACCAAGAACTAGAAAATGTACGTAATCATGTATTGAGTATGGGTGGTTTAGTTGAGCAGCAATTAAATAGCGCGCTCGATGCAGTGAGCCGTAACGATGCTGAGCTTGCTCAAAAGGTACGTCAGAATGATTACAAAGTAAATGCAATGGAAGTCAGCATCGATGAAGAATGTACGCGCATCATTGCTCGTCGTCAACCAGCGGCAAGCGACCTGCGTCTAGTGATTGCAATTGCTAAAACAATTGCGGATTTAGAGCGTATTGGCGATGAAGCTGAGCGAATTGCAAAAGTAGCTCTTGATTCATTTACTAAAGATCAACAAGACTTGTTAGTAAATATTGAAAACATGGGTCGTCAAGTTTTAAAAATGCTACATGATGTACTTGATGCATTTGCGCGTATGGATGTGCAACGTGCATTTGAAGTACACAAAGAAGATGCAAAAGTTGACCGTGAATATGAAGCGATCACACGTCAAATAATGACTTATATGATGGAAGATCCACGTTCAATTCCTAAAATAATGGATTTGGTGTGGTCAGTTCGCTCATTAGAGCGCATTGGCGATAGGTGTCAAAATATTGCGGAATACATCATTTATTTTGTAAACGGCAAAGATATTCGTCATACATCTCAAGAAGATATAGAGAAATCGTTATAAGATTTTATCTATCATTCTTTTTTACTAAAGCGGCTTAGTGCCGCTTTATGCATTGTTAGCCATGGTGAAATAATAAAAAGCGTTCACAATCGTGGTTAATACTGTAAAATTCATGCTGCAAAGCATATCAATTTGATTAAAGGGTCAGTTATGCCTACAAACGCGTTTTTAGGAGTATTTGCAAAATCTCCTATCAAACCAATGGAAGAACACATCAAGAAAGTACATCAAGCAAGTAAAGCTTTGATACCTTTCTTTAATCACGTTTTTAAAGAAGAATGGGAACAAGCAGAAGAGCTTCGTTTAACTATTCGTAATTTAGAGCGTGAAGCTGATGATATGAAAAGAGATATACGTTTACAGTTACCGCGCGGTTTATTTATGCCGGTAGAACGTACAGATCTGCTCGAACTAGTAACTCAACAAGATAAAATTGCCAATAAAGCAAAAGATATTGCTGGACGAGTAATTGGTCGTGAAATGACCATCCCTACAGTAATGCAAGCAGACTTTTTAGCTTATTTAACTCGCTGTGTCGATGCTACTAAACAGGCATCTAAAGCGATTAATGAGTTAGAAGAATTGCTAGAAACGGGTTTTAAAGGTCGTGAAGTGACCTTAGTAGAAAAAATGCTCGTTGAATTGGATGCAATAGAACAAGACACGGATGAAATGCAAATAAAAGTACGCCTCCAACTACGAGCAGTAGAAGGTGAGCTAAACCCTATCGATGTAATGTTTTTATATAAAATCATCGAATGGGTTGGCGAGCTTGCAGATATTGCAGAGCGCGTAGGATCACGTCTTGAGCTGATGTTAGCTCGTTAATTTAAAATCAGTTCAAACACGAAAGATTAAGGTTACACAATGGATATCATTGCATCTTACGGCACGGTATTAATTTTAATTGCCGCTGCAGTCGGCTTTTTTATGGCTTATGGTATTGGCGCGAACGACGTTGCTAATGCGATGGGTACTTCAGTAGGTTCTAAAGCACTTACAATCAAACAAGCAATTTTTATTGCGATGGTTTTTGAATTCGCAGGGGCTTATTTAGCCGGTGGTGAGGTTACATCAACGATTCGTAAAGGAATCATTGATGCTGCTCCATTTGCTGCACTCCCTGATTTAATGGTTTTAGGTATGATCTCTGCGTTATTTGCAGCGGGTACTTGGCTATTAATTGCCTCGTTTTTAGGTTGGCCGGTATCAACTACTCACTCAATCATTGGTGCTATCATTGGTTTTGCATTAGTTGCAGTAGGCACTGAGGCAATTCAGTGGGATAAAGTAGGTGGTATTGTTGGTAGTTGGATTATAACGCCGGCTATATCGGGCTTTATTGCATACTTAATATTTATGAGTGCACAAAAACTAATTTTTGATACAGATGCACCACTTAAAAATGCTAAACGTTATGTACCACTTTATATGGGCTTAGCGGGCTTTATTATGGCGCTTGTAACCATTAAAAAAGGTTTAAAACACGTAGGTATTAATATTGGTTCTGTAGAGGGCTATGCTCTTGCAGTTGCAGTAGCTGTAATTGTGGCTATTATTGGTAAAATTGCTATTTCTCGATTAAATATCGATCCTAAAGCTGATAAGCAAATGCAGTTTAATAATGTAGAAAAAGTATTTGCGGTATTAATGGTACTAACTGCTTGTTGTATGGCATTTGCGCATGGCTCTAACGATGTAGCTAATGCAATCGGTCCACTAGCTGCTGTTGTAAATATTGTTGAAAACAACGGTGAAATAGCTAAGAAAGCTGCTATTGCTTGGTGGATTTTACCGCTAGGTGGTTTTGGTATTGTGGCGGGCCTTGCTATTTTAGGTAAAAAAGTAATTAAAACCATTGGTGAAGGTATTACACATTTAACGCCGAGCCGTGGTTTTGCTGCTGAATTAGCTGCTGCGTCTACCGTTGTTATTGCATCAGGTACAGGTATGCCTATCTCGACTACACAAACCTTAGTGGGTGCGGTGTTGGGCGTAGGTATGGCGCGCGGTATTGGTGCACTTAACATGGGCGTTATCAGAAACATTGTAGTTTCTTGGGTAATTACATTGCCAGTTGGCGCTGCCCTTGCTATTGTTATTTTCTACGTACTAAGAACCGCGTTTGGGGTTTAATAAAAAAGTACTTAAAGACTTTTAGCTTGAAAAGATCTCAGCGCCCTAGGTGTTGGGATCTTTTTATTTGTGGAAAGAAAAAATGACTAATCTTCCAAGTATTAAGCAGCTGCAATATTTATTAGCTGTTCATCAACATCAACACTTTGGCAGAGCTGCTAGCGCCTGCTTCATTGGTCAATCTACGCTAAGTAGTGCAATTCAAAATCTTGAAGAAACGTTGGGTTGTCAGCTTATCGAGCGCGAAAATCGCAGCCTTATGTTTACCAGCATTGGTGAAGAAGTTGTTGAGCGTTCTCGTAAAATAATTAACGATACAATTAGTTTAAAAGAGCTCACTAAAAGCTTTTTAACACCGCTAAATGGTAAGTTAACCGTGGGTGTTATACCTACAATCGCGAGCTTTATAGCTGCGCCGCTTTATCATTTTTGCAAAGAAACCTTTTGTGATTTAGAGCTGGTATTAATAGAGGATACGAGTGACAAACTGCTTGATAAACTTGAGCATGGTCATATTGATTTAGCGTTACTTGCACTACCATACGAGACAGATAAATTTCATACGCAAGTGCTGGCTAAGGATCAATTTAGTTTAGTGCATCATAAGGACTACAGTGCTGCCAAGGGCGTAGTAGACTTTAATTTGTTGCCAGAGGCTAGCGTATTCTTACTCGAGCGTGAGCACTGTATGACAGGCCATGCGCTCAGTGCATGTCATTTAAACCGTGCTAGTTGTATTAACCCATTTGAAGCAGCAAGCTTACATACATTACTCAGTATGGTTGAGCATCAGCTTGGGGTGACTTTTTTACCACAGATGGCGATTAATGCGGGTATTTTAGATAATAAAAATATGGTGGCTACACCATCACAAAGTGATGCATATAGAGATATTGGCATTTTGTGGCGTAAAACTACGGGCCGAATCCGAGACTTTAGGCTGTTTAGTCAAAAGCTTGAGGTGTTTTTAAAGTATCAATGTAGTTTAGGTTCTTCAAAATCAGAATAATAAGTGAACTAAAGCAGCCTACAAAGGCTGCTTTTGATTTTGAAGATGAATTTCAAAAGGCTCAAGTTCAGGTAAAAATAATAAATAAATCCATACCACCAAGTTAAAGTAAGGCACGCAGCCTAATACAGTAAAAACCTTAACTGGGTAGCCTTTAATGTTCGCGTAGCGGTAACATTGATACGCGATTGCAAAATGTATAATCAGTAATAACATAACTAATTGTGTCATATCTTCCTCTTTAAAAGCTTTAATAGCTTGAAATTAACTATAAAATCAGTACTACGTCGCCAAAAGGTAATGTCATGTTTTTAAAGTGAAATGCATAAAAGGGTACGACATTCTTATTTGATACTGAAAGTATAGGCAATAAAGGTAATATTGGTAGTAATAAAATGATTAAAATTGTTTATTTTGGACTAGCTTGTTGTTGGTAAAACGTTTTACTTTTTGAAATTTTTTCAAGTTCATCTTTTACTTTTTCAACAGGCATTGGGCGTGCAATAAAGTAGCCTTGCCCATAGTCGACGCCAATCTCTTTTAACGCAAAAAATATCTCTTCGTTTTCAACGTACTCCGCTACAGAGCGCTTATCGAGAGACCGACTAATATCATTTATTGCTTTTACTAACGCCAAATCTATAGGGTCATTAAGCATGTCGCTTACAAATGAGCCATCAATTTTTACATGCTGTGCTGGTAGCTGTTTTAAATAATTAAATGTACTAAAGCCAGTTCCAAAATCATCGATAGAAAAATGACAGCCTAAGCTATTAAGCTTCTCAATCATTTTGCGAGTGGCCTTTAAGTTATTAATACTCGCAGACTCAGTTATTTCAAAAATTATCCGCGAAGCAGGCACGTTATACTTTTCAAGGTTAGATTCAATTAATGGCAGTAAGCGTTCGTCTAAGAAAGATTGTGCTGACAAATTAATAGCAACTTGGTTTAATTCCGGATGTTTTGCCACGCAGGCAATAGCATTACGTACAACACATTGATCCATCATAAATGTATCGTTTAGCATTTCTAATGAGGGAATAAATTGGTTTGGATATATTAATTCCCCCTTGTATTTTAAGCGTAATAAAGCTTCAAAGTAGGCAACTTTATTTTCTTTAAAATCCCAAATAGGTTGATAATGCAATTCTATATGGTTTTGCTGTAGAGCCTGTCTGATTTCATGCCCCCACTCAAGTCCGGTTTGTAGAGTGTTATTTTGCGAATCTTCTTTTGAGTAGCAATGTACTAAATTACGACCTAGGTTTTTGGCAATATACAAAGCAATATCGGCTTGTTTTAGGCATTCATTAGGATCGCAGTTCTGCGGTGTTATTTGAGTTAATCCAATAGAGCAGCTAATAGTGTATATCTGATCTTCTGATTCAAAAGTATGCTTTTCTATCGCACTACACACACCTTCTGCAACAAGGTGTGCATCTAGTAAATTCATGTCAGTAAGTATTACTGCAAACTCATCACCACCAATTCTACAAACTAGGTGCTCATCACCAATATTTGCTTTAAATAAGTGCGCTACTTCTTTTAGTACTATATCGCCTTGATGATGTCCTTTACTGTCATTTATAATTTTAAAGTGATCAAGATCAATATAAATAATAGCGTGTTCAGCACCATCATAAGTGTATTTATCTTGGCATATTTTATTAAGCTGTTGATCAAAGTAATAACGGTTGTGTAAGCCTGTAAGTGGGTCATGGTGTGCTAAATGGCGAAGTTGCAGCTCTGCTTGCTTTCGTTCGTGTATATTATCGATAGTTGCAGTAATAGTTGCGTTATTTCGACTATTTTTAATCAATTGAAGCCGGCATTCTACCCAGATTAAATTACCATTTTTATGAGTAAGCTTTACTTCTATTTGTTGCTTTTTCTCGCCGCCATTTAAAATATCATGAATAGTATTATTAAGCTTTTCTTGATCCTTAACACTGCAATAACTGCTTAGAGATTGCTGTAATGATGACTTAACACCAAAGCCACTTAGCGTCTCCCATGCTGGATTAATAAAGCGGATCAGGCCTTGTTGATCAAGCTCTAGCACTACGGTGTTTAGATGTAACAAAATACGCTGATGCGCCGAAAATAGCTCTTTATAACGAACTTCACTAGCACTTAACTGCTCTACTTTATGAGCAAACTCTGCGTAGCTGACCATAAAGTCTTCACGACGAGCTGCATGATCACACACTTTATTTAAAAATGAAGGGTCGTATGGTGCTCTAATAAAGTCGGTAACGCCTGAGAGTAAAAGCTGTTCTGCGTAATCGGCATCATCACTTTCAATAATTGTTACAATGGCCTGTTTAGAATTATGTTGAAGTATTTCTTCAACTAATAAACTTGAGCTTTGAGCGCTAGAAGAGGTTGCATCAAGTAGCACAATTGAAAACTGCTGTTGATTGTATGCATTAAGAGCAGCTTTGGCCGTTGTAACATGTGTAATGGCAAAGTTTAGCTTTAGTTGCTCGCTAATAGTGTCTGCGGTTTCTTGAATTGGCTCTAAAAGTAATAAGTTTAGCCTGCTACTTTTTTCTAAATGAGTAGAAAGTACATTAGCGAGTACTTGCGGCAACATGTCTTTATGCTCAAACGGTAATACAGCATCTATGCCGTAACTTCTTGCTGTGGTTTCTGCTATGCGTTCACAATAAATTGGCGGGGTAAGCAGTATAGGTGTATTTTTTGGGGTTTTTAAAAGCCCGGAGCGAATCATCCTAGAAAAGCGCCAACCATCAATTTTTCCAACATTAAGGCCTGTTATTATTATATCAACAGGCTGCTGTTTTAATAGCTTGAGAGCCTGCTGACTATCTTGCGCATCAATGAAGATAAAGACATTTAAGCTTTCTAAGGTGGTCCTAATCGCATGACGTTCAGCACTACTTGCGTTTAATATTAGCAATTTAAGCTGATTTGCCACGTGTTGATTACCTCTTATGTAACTTATAATATTTTTAGCCGAACAAGAATAGTGATATTTAACCATAAGAACAAGAGAATTTCATGCCAAACTCGCAAACAGACATTATAAGTTTGGCTGATTTCTTGAGCTTGATATCCGATACATATACACTTGGCGCGATTTTAAATGATGTGGATTACTAATTATGCGCGTGGCTGACTTTAGCTTTGACTTACCTGATGAATTAATAGCTCGTTTTCCTAAAGCGGATAGAACCAGTAGCCGCCTACTCACTTTAGATGGCCCAAGCGGAACTTTAGAACACAAAGTGTTTAGCGATATACTTGATTTAGTAAATGAAGGTGATTTATTAGTCTTTAACAACACACGCGTTATTCCAGCACGTATGTTTGGTCAAAAAGCCTCTGGCGGAAAAGTTGAAGTACTTGTAGAGCGAGTATTAGATGAACATCGCGTTCTTGCGCATGTAAGGGCAAGTAAGTCGCTTAAGGTCGGTAACGAGGTTATTTTAGAAGGCAAAGCCAAAGCAATAATGGTTGCACGTCACGATACGTTATTTGAGCTTGAGTTCGATCATAGCCAAAACGTGCTAGATACACTCAATGATATTGGCCATATGCCACTGCCTCCTTATATTGACCGACCGGATACCGATTCTGACCGTGAGCGTTACCAAACTGTTTATGGAGAAAAACCAGGTGCAGTTGCTGCACCAACTGCAGGTCTACATTTTGACGATAAGTTAATGACAGCACTGAAAGATAAAGGTGTAAACATGGCTTTTGTTACGCTACACGTTGGTGCTGGTACTTTTCAGCCAGTACGTGTTGATAGTGTTGATGAGCATGTAATGCACTCAGAGTACATAGAAGTACCTGATGACGTAGTTGCAGCTGTTGCGCAAACTAAAGCAAATGGTGGGCGTATAATTGCGGTAGGCACAACTTCAGTTCGTTCGTTAGAGTCGGCTGCTAAAGTTCATGGCGGCAAGTTAGATACGTATTTTGGTGATACTGATATATTTATTTTTCCGGGTTATCAATTTAATGTGGTTGATGCCATGGTCACTAATTTTCACTTACCAGAATCAACACTTATAATGTTAGTCAGCGCATTTAGCGGCCAAGACAATATTATGGGCGCTTATAATACTGCAATAGAGCAGAAGTACCGCTTTTTTAGTTATGGCGACGCGATGTTTTTAACGCGTAAGTAACAAAATATTGTTTAATACTCAGTAGAATGCATTAAAAACCCCAGCTTAGTTGTTGGGGTTTTTGTTTGTGGTAATTGTCTAAGCTGAATTTACCGCAGCTAATAGTATTAGTGAGGCAAAAAGGGTAGAATCGAGCGGTTAAATTATAGCTTGTTGGACTGTTTTTCCGACATTGAGGATGATATGAAATTTGAATTAGATTGTACTGACGGAAAAGCGCGCCGCGGCCGCTTGATTTTTGATCGTGGTGTAATAGAAACACCTGCTTTTATGCCTGTTGGTACTTACGGTACTGTAAAAGGTATGACGCCAGATGAAGTTAAAGCCACTGGTGCGCAAATATGTTTAGGTAATACCTTTCATTTAATGCTTCGCCCAGGTACTGAGATCATCAAGCAACATGGTGATTTACACGACTTTATGAATTGGGACTTCCCAATTTTAACTGACTCAGGCGGTTTTCAAGTATTTAGCTTAGGCGCAATGCGTAAAATTACTGAAGAAGGCGTTTTATTTCAATCTCCAGTAAATGGTGATGAAATTATGATGTCGCCAGAAAAGTCGATGGAAGTACAGCGCGACTTAGGCTCAGACATCGTTATGATTTTTGACGAGTGTACGCCATATCCAGCTACTGAAAAAGAAGCTAAAGATTCTATGGAGCTATCTCTTCGTTGGGCTAAGCGCTCAAAAGAAGGGCATGGCGATAATCCATCTGCTTTATTTGGTATTATCCAAGGTGGTATGTATCCAGAATTACGTGCACAATCACAAGCAGGTCTTGAAGAAATTGGTTTTGACGGTTATGCATTAGGCGGCTTATCAGTAGGTGAGCCTAAAAACGAGATGATGAACATCCTTGATCATTGTGCGTTTAAAATGCCAGAAGATAAGCCTCGTTACCTTATGGGTGTAGGCAAGCCAGAAGACTTAGTTGAGTCGGTTCGCCGTGGTATCGACATGTTTGATTGTGTTATGCCAACGCGTAATGCACGTAATGGTCACTTATTTATTACCACAGGTATTGTTAAAATTCGCAATGCAGTACACAAAAAAGATACAGGACCACTAGATCCTGAGTGTGATTGCCATACCTGTAAAAACTATTCACGAGCTTATTTGCATCACCTTGATAAATGTAACGAAATTTTAGGTGCGCGACTAAACACAATTCATAATTTACGTTACTATCAACGTGTTATGGAAGGTTTACGTAATGCGATTAGCGAAGGTAAATTAGAAGAATTTGTACAAGATTTTTATGCTCGCCGAGGCCAAGAAGTGCCAGAGCTTGCAGATATAAATTAAAATTTAAAAATATAGAGGAAGTATTATGAGTTTATTTATTTCGAACGCACACGCAGCAGCTGGTCAACCTGCAGCCGGCGGTGGCTGGGAAATGCTGATAATGTTGGCAGTTTTTGGTTTAGTTTTTTACTTTTTGATTTACCGCCCACAAGCTAAGCGCGTTAAAGAGCACAAAAGTTTAATGAGTGCTATGGCTAAAGGTGACGAAGTCCTTACCCAAGGTGGTTTAGTGGGTAAAATAGTAAAAATTTCTGAAGATAAAGACTTCATTGTTATCTCATTAAATGAGCAAGCTGAAGTAACAGTACAAAAATCTGCAGTATCAGCAGTATTGCCAAAAGGCACAATGAAGTCGCTATAAAAATAATAAGGACGACCCCGTGTTAAACAAGTTTCCAGTTTGGAAGTATTTACTTGTTTTAGCTGTGGTAGCCATTGGCCTTTTATATGCCTCTCCAAACTTGTATGGTCGCGATCCGGCTATACAAGTTTCAGGTGCTAAAGGCGCTGATGTCGATCTCAGTGTTGTAGACAAAGTAAATGCAATCTTAGAAAAAAATAATGTAACCGTTAAATCAACAATACTTGAAGATGGACAAATTTTAGTTCGTTTTAAAAATGTTGAAGAACAGCTAAAAGCGCACGACTTACTGCGCGATACGCTTAGTGATGATTACATTTCTGCTATTAATATGGCACCTGCCCAACCAGCTTGGCTAAAAGCGGTTGGTGGTAACCCTATGAAGCTAGGTCTCGATTTAAGTGGTGGCGTACATTTCACCATGGAAATCGACATGGCAACAGCGGTTGATAACCAACTTGAGCAAATGGAACAAGATTTTCGCAGTGATTTGCGCGAAGAAAAACTACGTTACCGTACTGTTCGCCGCGTAGCTGGTTCTGATCGTATGCGTGTAGAAATGCGTACCGAAGAGGACAAAAATGCAGCAGAGAGCTTCTTAGAAACTCGCTACCCGTTAAATGTCTATGTTGATGACAGCAGTAACGATAAAGCATTTTTTGCGACAATGAGTGAACAGAAACTCAAAGAAATTCGTGACTACGCCATTAAACAAAATGAAACAATTATTCGTAATCGTATCAACCAAATTGGTGTTGCAGAGCCAAACGTACAACGCCAAGGCGCTGAGCGTATTATTGTTCAGTTACCAGGTATTCAAGATACAGCGCGTGCTAAAGAAATTTTAGGCGCGACAGCAACACTTGAATTTCGTGAAGTAGACGAAAACGCTGATATTAGCGCAGCTGCTCAAGGTCGTATCCCAGCGGGTACTGAAATGATCATGAGCCGCGACGGTTATCCTGTTGTACTTAAAAAGCGTATTATTCTAGAAGGCAGTCATATTACTGGCGCGCAATCAGGCGCAGATGAATACCAACGCCCGCAAGTGAGTATTACGTTAGATAGCAAAGGTGGGGCAAAAATGAATGCCTTTACCAAACGTGCTATTGGTAAGCGTATGGCAACGGTATTCATTGAGTACAAGCCATCAGGTAAAAAAGATGCAGACGGTAAAGCGCTTCCGCCTATTAAGGTTGAAGAAGTTATTAACGTGGCAACGATTCAAGCACGCCTTGATCGCTCGTTCCGTATTACCGGCATTGATAATCCAGCAGAAGCACATAACTTAAGCTTACTACTTCGTGCTGGTGCACTTGTAGCGCCAATTCAAATTGTTGAAGAGCGCACAGTAGGTCCAAGCTTGGGCCAAGAAAATATTGAAGCGGGTATGACTGCGGTTGCACTTGGCTTTGCGTTTGTACTTGTGTTTATGCTTGTGTACTACAAAGGTTTTGGTATGGTTGCAAACCTTGCGCTTGCGGCTAACTTAGTACTAATTGTAGGTGTTATGTCTTTAATTCCGGGCGCTACACTTACGCTACCTGGTATTGCCGGTATTGTATTAACGGTAGGCATGGCGGTTGATGCTAACGTACTTATTTTTGAACGTATTCGTGAAGAGCTGGCCGATGGCCGTAGCCCTCAACAAGCGATTCATTTTGGTTACGATAGCGCATTTAGCACTATATTTGATGCTAACATCACCACACTAATTGCTGCCATTATACTGTTTGCAGTGGGCACTGGTCCAATTGCGGGCTTTGCAGTAACACTTGCGATTGGTATTTTAACTTCAATGTTTACAGCCATCGTTGGTACCCGTGCGGTCATCAACTTATTTGTTGGTGGTAAACGTATTGATAAACTCTCGATTTAAGGAGCTGACATGCAAATTTTAAGTTTGGGTAGTAGAACCCTTCGTTTCATGTCTCTTCGTAAAGTGGCCATGGGTTTTTCGACGCTATTAATTTTAGCATCGTTTGCATCAATTTTTGTTAAAGGTCTAAATTTTGGTTTAGATTTTACCGGCGGTACCGCGGTAGAAGTTGGTTTTTCACAACCAGCAGACCTTAAAAAAGTACGTGATGCACTAGCAGATAATGGTTTTGCTGATGCATCAGTGCAGCTATTTGGTTCAAGCCAAGAGATTTTAGTTCGCTTAGCACCACGTGGTAGCGATGTGAAAGCGGAAGTAATTGGTAACCAAGTAATTGATGCGCTTAAAAAAGCAGATGACAGTGTAGTAATGCGCCGTATTGAGTTTGTAGGCCCAAGTGTAGGTGAAGACTTAAAAGAGCAGGGTGGCCTCGCCATGTTAACTGCACTTATCTGTATCTTAATCTATGTTGCGTTTCGTTTTGAATGGCGTTTTGCTGTGGGTGCAGTAGGTGCACTACTACACGATGTTATTATTACTGTAGGTTTATTCTCTGTATTAGGTTTGGAGTTTGATTTAACTATATTAGCGGCAATTCTCGCGGTAATTGGTTATTCACTTAATGATACGATTGTTGTGTCTGACCGTATACGTGAAAACTTCCGTAAAGTGCGCATTGACGATACTGTCGAAATTATTGATTTGTCTTTAACGCAAACACTTAACCGTACACTTGTAACTTCAATCACCACTATTTTAGTATTGATTGCTTTGTTTGCATGGGGCGGACAAACCATTCATGGCTTTGCAACTGCATTGCTGTTTGGTGTGTTTATTGGTACTTATTCTTCGATTTATGTTGCCAGCTCTGTTGCTATAGCAATGGGTGTAAGCAAAGAAGATTTAATACCTGAAGTAATTGAAAAAGAAGGCGCAGACTTAGACGCAATGCCGTAAGAGAGTCTCAATAAATAAAAACCGCTCCAGTGAGCGGTTTTTTTATATCTATAGTTTATTGTTTTTAAGAACACATAATTGTTTTGGTGATTTATGATACTGATAAATTGCCATAAAAATGTCATATGAGATTGTTACTTTATTATTCTAATCAAATTGTAGTTAGGCAAACTCGTGACGGTTCAGCGTAAAGTCTTAGAATATATTTTAAATAATAGTGAAGTAACTACGTTGTTTCAGCCTATTTTTGATATTAATAATCAACTTATTTTAGGTTACGAGGCGCTTAGTAGAGGCCCTAGAAATAGCCCTTTGGAGATGCCTGGTAAGCTTTTTGAGATTGCACATGAACAAGGTTTAATCTCGGAGCTTGAATTATTATGTCGCTCAAAAGCAATCGAAAATTTTGTTAGGTTAAATTTGCAAGGCAAACTATTTTTAAATGTAAGCCCTAAAACGTTGCTCGATCCTTGCCATCCAAAAGGTGAGACTCTGCACTTAATCGAACACTTTGGTTTGTCTGCCAAGCGTGTAGTAATTGAAGTCACAGAGCAAGAAAAGGTTGATGACGGTTTCTTGCTTCTAAAAACTATCGCTCATTATCGGGCACTCGGTTTTACTATTGCTATTGATGACTTAGGTGCGGGTTATTCTGGTTTAAAGCAATGGTCAGAATTGTGTCCTGACTTTGTAAAAATAGATCGTTACTTCATCGATTATTGCGATCAAAGCGAAGTTAAAAAAGAGTTTTTAAAATCGATTACCGTATTAGCTAGGGCCACTAATACTGCAGTTATTGCTGAAGGAATAGAGCGAGTAGAAGAGTTGGCTTTAGTTAAAAGCTTAGGGATTCACTATATACAAGGCTTTTTATTAGAGCGGCCGAGTTTACAGCCTAGCTATGATTTTAATTCTGAGCAAATACAAACACTGAATTTTACTCAATCACAAGAGCAATTTGATAAATCTATGGCGATTGGATGGCTTGCTGTTGCACAGGAAGCTATAGATAGCGAAACTCGCTGTAAAGACGCTCATAAGGTTTTTGAGAAAAATAAATCGATTATTAGTATCCCTGTATTAGATAAAGAGAATCAACCCGTGGGGTTGCTTCATAAAGATCAACTCACCGAAGTATTTGCGGCATCCTATGGGCATGCACTTTATGATAAGCGGCCCGTTACAGAGCTAATGGATAAGCAGCCCTTAATTGTAGATGAAAATCAGATGCTTGATACCGTTAGCCAACAAATAACGGAGCAAGGTTTTGATATTCGGCGTCATATTGTTATAACTCGAGAGAGTCGTTATCTAGGTTTAGCGCCGCTTCGTGATATTTTAAAGCATATTACAGAAGAGAAAATTCGTCATGCGCAGCATGCTAATCCACTGACAATGTTACCAGGTAATGTTGCAATCAATGAAGCTATAGAGCAGAGGTTACGTGCCCAGCATAAGTTTTCATTAGCGTATATAGATCTTAATCATTTTAAACAATTTAATGATTTGTACGGCTATGCTAGCGGCGATAGTGTAATAAAATTATTAGCTGATGTAACAGTGCAAGCGTGTGAAAACAGTGCTAACTTTATAGGACACATTGGTGGTGATGATTTTATGGTTGTATTTGATCAAAATGATGCTGTTAATATTTGTAATATGATTATTCAGCAATTTGAATTACAGTCACGCGCATTTTTCACACCAGAGCACATTAAAAGTAAGGGGTACTGGGCTACAAATCGTGAAGGAGATAAACAATTTGTTCCTTTACTCACATTATCGATTGGTTTAGTTGAGCCAGATTTACAGCAATGTAAAAATAGTCATCAGGTTGCAGCACTGGCTACTGATGCTAAAAAAGAGGCCAAACGATATCGCCATAGTTATCTATTTATTTGTAAGCGCGGAAGCCCTGCTCCTGCAGTGATACGCTTCACAAGCAATAAACAGGTAATTTAAATAAAGCAGGTAATTATTATGTTGCCAATCAAAATTTCTATAAGTGTATTAAGCTTGTTAGTAAGTTTCGCACTCATAGCGCAAGAGCAGGTAATTAGTGTAGCTCAAAAGCAAGACATTCAAAACGCCCGAGAAGAGTATCTCAATGAGCTACTGGTACGTGCACTTGAGAGTGTTAACTATCCTGGGGTTATTAGGATGACTCCCATATCAGATCAACAAAAGCGCAAGTTAATAAATCTTAATGATAACGAACTAGATATGTATTGGAGTATGAGTAGCCCTGAGCGAGAAGCAGTTGCTTTGGCAATAAAAATTCCACTATTTAAAGGTTATATAGGGAAGCGAGCTTTATTAACGAATAAACAAAATGTAGTACGTTTTAAAGACGTAAAAACTCTTGATCAGTTAACTGCCTTTTCAGCTGTACAAGGGCACAACTGGCCAGATACAAGAATAATGTCGTACAACGGCTTACGAGTAAGGCCGCTTACCAATTACCAAGCCATGTTTACTTTAACGAGCCGTGGGCGAATAGATTATTTTCCTCGCTCGTTTATTGAGGTTAGCTCTGAGCTTATTGAAAGCAAACAAAGTAACTTAGTCATTGTGCCTAATTTATATATAAGCTATCCAACCGGTATTTATTATTTTGTGACTAAGAGTAAACCCGAATTGGCGAAGGCTGTTGAAGAGGGCTTAATATTGATGCAGAAAAACGGTGAGTTTGATGCGCTATTTAATGAATATTTCGCGAAGGATTTAAATACTTTACCGTATACAAAAGGCAAAACGGTTGAGATTAAACTCGATAATCCTTATTTTTAGACACAAAAAAAGGAGCTGAAGCTCCTTTTTAGTCATACCAATTACATTGGTATAAGCAGTTTATTAGCGAAGTAGCGACTCAGATAATACTGGACGAATTTCTCGAATAATTGCTTGAGTCAGTTTTGGTGAGCCACAGATAATATTTCCGCTGTGGTTGTAGTTATTACCACCGGCGAAATCTACAACCATACCGCCCGCTTCTTTAACCATTAGCTCGCCAGCAGCAGAGTTCCAAGGTTTTAAACCAATTTCAAAAAATCCATCAACACGGCCAGCTGCAACGTATGCCATATCTAAAGCAGAACAACCTGCGCGGCGAATATCGGCAGTGTGTACAAACAATGCTTTAAAAGCTTCTGTGTATGCATCCATGTGGTTTTTGTTTTTGAAAGGGAAACCAGTAGCAAGTACAGTGCCTGCAAGAACCGTTGTTTTGCTTACACGAAGACGTTTGCTATTAAGTTGTGCGCCTTGACCTTTAGAGGCCGTGAAAAGCTCACCACGAATTGGATCGTAAATAACGGCTTGGTCTAAACGACCTTTAACTTTAAGTGCAATAGAGATTGCGTAATGAGGGATACCTTTGATGAAATTAGTTGTTCCATCGATAGGATCTACAATCCATTGGTAATCTGCATCCTTGCCTTTGTGCTCACCTAGTTCTTCACCAACAATTGAGTGAGTAGGGTAAGACTGTAAAATTGTGTCGCGAATTACGGCTTCGGCTTCTTTATCAATGTTAGTTACTAAGTCGTTAGCGCCTTTTTGCTGCACTTCAACTTTTGATAAATCTTCACTTGCGCGAAGTAAAATTTTGCCTGCGTTGCGCGCAGCGCGAACCGCAATGTTTAACATTGGATGCATGGTATTACCTTTGGGTTGTAAAAGAACGTTTATATATTTCAGCCGGCGTATTTTAGCGACTTTTGACATAAAGTAAACAAAAACCCCAAATAAGTGCGGGTGTTTTTTATACAGTCCTGAAAGTGCATACCTTTTTTAAAGCATAATTATCTGTATTTAAATAAAATTAATTTTAAATAATACTTTACCTAAAGTTAAGTTGAGGTTTTATCGTAACCTCAACTTAAACAAATAAGGAAAGTTATGTATTTAGAACATATAAACTTAGTCGCGAGTGATATAGATAGTATGCTTAAATTTTACCAAGCTGTATTTCCGCATTGGTCAATCAGAAGTGAGGGTAGGGGTGATTGGCACGGAAAACCAAGACGCTGGGTACACTTTGGAGATGACACGCATTATATTGCGATAAGCAACCATGGTGAAGGTGAAAACAGAAACCTATCGGGCCATCAAGTTGGTTTTGCACACTTTGCTTATGTGACTAATAACTTAAATGATGTAGTGATACGCTTAAATAAAGCGGGTTTTGGGATAAGCAAGCAAGGTAGTGAGAACCCGTTTAGAAAAAATGTTTACTTTATTGATCCCGCCGGGTTTGAGGTGGAGTTTGTAGAGTATTTAAGTGATATACCCAGTGAGCGAAATAACGACTTATAACGATTTTTAGCACCGCAAAGCGCGGTGCTAAAATAGTGTGTTATGAGCGGTTGTTACCAGCGCCAAGCTGAGTTTTTAGTTCATTAGCAAAACTTATAAATTTTTCTTTAATTGTGCGTTTAACTTTTACTTCTACCGAACCCAATATAGCCTTGCCTTCAATGTGAATTGTTGGGCCTTGGCGCTTATTAAGCGATACCGACTTATTTTCAAAGCTGCTTAATGTACAAAACATTTTAGATACTACATTTACATGCTCTGGCACGTATATTTCGTCACTACCAAAAATACAGTTAACGTGAATAGTTACGTTTTGATGTGTAAATATAGCATCGGTAAAATCAAGTACTACAGAGCCCATATAGTTATGTAGATATATGCTTTTTGGTACAACCCATTGGCCACTTCGCTCATTAGAGCCCAATATGCTACGCAAAGTAAAGTCGTCATCGCTATTTTGTTGTGCACTGTAATTTGGAGAAAACTGCGAGTGTTTGTGTGCTTTATATTGTTGATCAGTGTTAAGTGTTAAATCCTCCACCAAGTCCATTAATGCTTCGTTTGAGCTTGCATCCATCGCTTCATCTAAACGTCGTTCAAATGCCTCTACAGAAATAACCCCGTGGCTGTAATTATAAATTAGCTGATCAATCACTTGCTCACGAACGTGTTCTATTGGGCGGTCTTCAATTTTTACAGACATTAGGAGCAATCCTTTTATTAAGCGAGTACAAACTAAAAAGCAATCAACGTACCAATATTAATACCCTTAATTATCAGTGGTTTAGTTTTGTTGTAGCACTTTTGTTTTTGTTATATTAACGATAGATTAACCAAAAGTGCAATTATCTAGCTATTTTCACTACTCAAGAAAGTTTTACCGATAAGTCTGTAAAACTTTACTCAAAGCTTGTGTGCCACAAATGTTGGTTATGGTTTAAGTTTATGATTTTTAATTAAAAATAAAGTTGGCCTAAAGCTCGCATTAACTAACTCGTCTTTAATCAAAAGGAGAAAGATTATGAAAACATTCAACAAATCTATGATTGCAGCGTTAGTTCTTGGTACTACAGCAATGGGTGCACAGGCAAGCAGCTGGGAAAACGAAAGTAAAGATGCTTGGATTGATGGTAAGGCAGAAACAGTGCTTCTGATGAACACTAATCTAAACAACTTTGACATTAACACTGATGTAAAAAATGGCAAGGTAGTACTTACAGGTAAAGTAAACAGCGACTTAGATAAAGAGTTAGCTGAAGAACTTGTAATTAGCCTAGATGGCGTAACGGACGTAGATAATAACTTAACTGTTGTTAAAGATATGGACGCGAAAACTACAGATACCGATATGGACACTGATGATAACGACTTAACAGACGCTAAAATTACCACGGTAATTACTACGCGCTTCTTATTCAATTCAGAGGTTGACGGTACAGATATCGATGTTGATACCGACAAGGGTGTAGTGAAGCTAAAAGGTTCTGTTGAATCTGAAGCTGAGAAGCAGTTAGCTGTAAAAATTGCTAAAAACGCTGAAGATGTTCGTGACGTAGTTGATGAATTAACTATCGTTGCTGAATAATACACTATACTAAAAGCCCAGCACTGCTGGGCTTTTTGCTTTGTTATTTTAAAGGAGTTACACCATGGATATAATTCGTATTATTTTGTCGATTTTATTGCCACCACTGGGCGTATTTTTACAAGTTGGTTTAGGTATGCACTTTTGGCTAAATATTTTACTAACACTACTGGGTTACTTCCCAGGCTTAATACATGCAATTTATATAATTGCCAAAAAGTAATGCCGCAAATTTATGTAATGTAAGCCGACCCCCCTAAACGGCTTACATACCTTCCTTACTTTAAATCCCCATATTTTTATATTATTGCCCACTAAAAAGATTACTATTTAAGCAGTTAGCTTACTGATTGTTAAAATAAAGGTTTTTGGTAGTGACAAGCCCTTAAAAAGTTTTTATACTGCAACCCGCTTTAGTCGCTCTGTGGCTAAACGCTTCAAAATTAACTGCCTTGCAGTTATATAAAGTTGGCCCCTTAGCTCAGTTGGTTAGAGCACACGACTCATAATCGTTAGGTCCCCAGTTCGAGTCTGGGAGGGGCCACCACTTTTCAAAGCTTTCTGTATTTTATTTCCTCCTTTCTTTATTAAATTTAAAAACTAAAACGATAAGTTTCAGTTATGACCATTGAAATAGATTAATAGGTTTGCGTACTTTTGTGCTTGTATTTTAGTATTCGAGAGGGGATAACTGTATTTTCAGATGAAGGTTTAAAGAAGTTAATAATTAGCCTCCAGCAATGACTTGGCAGAGGCGTTAGATATTTAATTAACTTGGTACTTACTGTTAGTACGAATGTAGATAGTTGTAGGCTTGTCGCCTTTATTTTCAAGTGAATGAGTAAAGCGGCCATTTGATTCTACATAGCTGCCAGCACTTAGGTTTTGGGCTGCGTTTTGCTCTTTTGAGTTGTAATTAACTGCGCCGGCAATAACCACTGCGCGAAACTCGCTAGCATCAGTGCTTATTTCACCTTTAAAGCCTGCAGGTAATTTGATCATTGAGCCATTCATATCGGCTGTGCTTCCCCATATATAAGTAGATTTAACACCGTCTACGTTTATGTCGTTTAAATCACTATCGCTTAACCATACAATGTTGTCTTTATGCAGGTTTAGCGGGCGTTCGCCATTATCAAACTGCTTTTTTGTTGGCTTTACTAAGTAAGGGCCTGAGTCTATTTCGAGGTATATTAAGTTAGTCGTACCATTTGCAGCAGTGGTGTGGTTTTCACCTGCTGGTTGTGTCCAGAATGAGCCTGCTGGCATCCACATTTTTTCAGCGGCGGGGTCGTCATTATGCATTTGCCCTTCAATAACAATACCGCGATAGGTGATGTTATGAATATGTGGTGGAGATTCAAACCCTTTCTTAAAGCGAACTAGCATACCTGTTGCAGTATCTGTTGTACGGTTACCCCAAAGATCGGCTGCGCCTGGGCTTTTATCGCCTCGAAGTGGGTTTAGGTAGCCCCAATCAATATTGCTAGCGGCAACTACTTTTGATGTGCTTTGCAGCGCAAGGGCAGGCGATGAGCTAAGTGTTGCTACAAGTGCAAGTGTTGATGCGTTTAGTAAAAATTTCATTTAATAGCTCTGTTAAGTTGGTATGTGTTTATAGTACGGTTTAAAATTCCCCCAATAAATGGGCAAATGTTCAATACACTTTCGCAAAAACGTGGATAATAGCTTTATAGTTAATATTTAATCCCTTAGTTGAATAGTAAGAGGTTTTGATGAAAATTGCTGACTTACAAGTATTGCTTAAAGTGGCAGAGCTACAATCTATTACGGCAGCTGCAAATCAATTAGATATGAGTTCATCGGCTGCAAGCGTATCTATAAAACGTATTGAAAAAGCACTTAACGCTCAGATTTTTGTACGTACCACAAGGCAAATACGTCTTACGTCTGAGGGGGAGCGTTATTTGCCGTTATGCCAACAAGCACTCCAACTGTTACAACAAGGCCAAGTACTGATTCACGAAGAGCAGCAGTCTATAAGTGGTGAAGTGCGCATGGCGGTTTCTTCAGAAATGGGCCGTAATTTAATGCGTTTTTTACTTAATAACATTATGGATAAATACAGAGAAGTAACTTTGCGCTTACAAGTTAGTGATAGCCGAGCCGACTTCTACCGTGATGGAGTTGATGTTGCTCTAAGGGCAATCACTAAAGATGCAGTAAAAGAGCTCAATTTATATGGTTTTAAAATTTGTGATATTCCTCACGTGTTGTGCGCATCGCCAAGTTATATTGCCAAGCACGGTGAGCCGTCAACGCCAGATGACTTACTTAATCATAATGCTCTTTTATATAAGTTATATGAAGTAGTTCACGATAGTTGGGATCTTTATAACGACGATCAAAAATTTAAAATTAAAATGAATAGCGACCGTGCAGTTAACGATGGCGATATTGTAAGGCGTTGGTGTATTGATGGAACCGGTATTGCCAAAAAATCAGCAATTGATGTCGCTCAAGATTTATTAAGCGGAAGGCTGCAAAGGCTAATGGCTGATTACAAAGTGCCGCTCACCGAAATGTGGTTAGTACTCCCTAGTAGGCAGCTTATTACTCCTGCTGTTAGGTTAATTCGCGATGAGTTAAAACACACAATTAATGAATTAAGACATCAGCTAATAGCTAAGGGAACTTTAACTACTGATGAGTGGCCTGCGATTATATAAAGTTTTATAGGCCACTGAATTTGTTTACTGAGAGATTAGTTTTTGCGATAAATTTCGTGCTGAATGTCGTAAATATTTACACTTAAGCTATCTGAATCACGGCAATATGTTTTTAAGCACGAAAGTAGCAGTTCGCTTAGCATTTGCTTTTGTTCAATTGAGCGCCCCGCCAATATATGTACCGCAATATGTATAAATCCTGATTTTCCTGCGCCTAGTTGATATTGCTGATAGGCAATAGCGCGCGTTTTTATGGTTTCTAACTCAAATAAATTGCTTTCAAAGGCGGTGTTGTGAATTTTTTCTACGAGAACTTGTGGTAATACAGGGAGATCTTCTGAGTGTTCAATAATAATATGCGGCATTACAGCGTTTCCTATTATGAGTTACTACTTGTGACGAGAGCCTTATTGTACCAAATACGTCCATACTCGCTAACCCCTCACTACATTAAAATGTTTACTTTAAACTAATTTAGTCGTATTTATTTTTGATGTTAGTATAAAAACAAACAGGTGGACCTTCGCTTAGTACTTATCTACTAAGTTACCTATATATTGATTAAGGATAAGTATGAAATTACCACAAAAATTTAAACGTTTAGCTTTACTTGCAGGTGCAATTGTTACGTTAAGTGCTTGCTCTGACGATGTTGCGTCGGTAAGCCTTGGGTTATTTACAACTAAAGATGTTGTGGTGAATTCGCAGCAAGATCCTATTGTTGAGGGCGTTACTTGTCATATTAGTCATATAGAGGCTAATTTGGATTTTTCTGATCCCTCTGATATGTCTATAGCGTGTCGTCAAACGGGGCCTATTACAGCGCAGCAACTACAAAAAATAGACCGTAGTAAATCGGGCGAGGTGATCTTTAAATCATCTAAAAGTATATTATTTAAATCACTAAAAGTGCGTCGTATTTACGATGCTGAAAATCGTACTTTATTGTACTTATCGTACTCAACTAAAGAATCCAGTGGTAGTCACCACCATGCGCTATCAACAGTACCGCTATACAATACTCAAGCGTGGGATTGGGCACTTACACAGAAAGACTAAACTAGCATTTAAGCTAGCACCTAAACTAAAACTTATAAGAGCACACTATGTTAGCTTTATTTAAATCAAGGCCATTATTAGAGCAGCGAGAACAGCAATGGCTTATTGATACATTTATTTGGGCTGTAGAAAACTTTGATGCTGAGTTTTTTACAAAGCACACTCAAATAATACTGCCAACGGCTACTTTTTTCCCCGATTCGGTATCGAGCATTGAAGAAATGGCGACCAACGTTTTTAGCCGCGTTACTAATTACGCAGGTATGAATGGATGGCCTATACAGTTAGTTTCACCTCAGCAATTAGAGCCTCAGGTATTTCCGCATTTTGAATTTAGTGAACAAATACGTGGCGAAGGTAGTCATTTAATTGTGCCGCCAAGCCATACTATTAATATTTCTTTTAATCCAAATCAAATAAATCAGCCACAAGATTTAGTAGCAAGTTATGCGGGTACACTTGCAACTATACTTATTCATCATGTTGGTGTATTACCACCTGGAGGTAAAGATAATTTACCACAAGCTGCCGATGCGCTTGCTTGCTTTTTAGGGTTTGGTGTAATGATGAGTAACACGGTGTATCAGTTTAAAGGGGGTTGTGGCTCTTGTTATAACCCATACGCTAACCGTGATGCTAAGTTAAGTGAAACGCATACGGTATTTATGCATGCCCTGATTAGTTACTTTAAAAACGATAAAGTGTCTAAAAAGCACTTAAAGCCGCATTTACGTGGCCAGTTTAAAAAAGCACAAAAAGAAATTAAAGCATTGGTAAATAACTCGGCCAACCCGCTGTTATTAGCTTATTCGCCTAACTAACAAGGACTTGCGTGGAATACTTAGATGAACTTTTACTGATTGTTATTGCTCATTTTTTTGCAGTAGCAAGCCCTGGGCCTGACTTTGCCGTGGTGCTCAAGCAAAGTGTACAACAAGGTAGGCGCAATGCATTGTGGACAAGCGCTGGTGTTGGCGCTGCTATTTTACTGCACGTAGCCTATTGTGTGTTAGGTGTTGCGCTTATTTTAACGCAATCGCCTAGTTTATTTATGGCGCTTAAGTACCTTGCAGGTGCATATTTAGCTTACTTAGGTGTTCAAGCTCTTAAAGCTGAAAAACCGCCTGCGAGTAATAAAGGCGAGGCTACAAAAGATATTGAAAATAAAGCCGTTCAAGAGGAACGCGTTTGGGTTGCTTTTAGGCGCGGCTTTTTTACCAATGCATTAAATCCAAAAGCCACGTTATTTTTTATGTCGTTATTTACACTCGTGATTAGCTCAACAACACCTACTAGCGTGCAGGTCGGCTATGGTGTGTACATGGCACTGGCTACTTGGGCGTGGTTTTCAATGCTTTCAATAATGCTTTCTAGAGATAATGTAAGAGGTTTTTTCCAACAACGCGGTTATTGGTTTGACCGTGGAATTGGTATTATTTTAATTGCACTTGCAGTACGCGTTGTTATTTAACTTATTCAAAAAGTGCAGGAGATAAAAATGCCGTTATATAATTTTTCGTTTGGTTCTAATATGTCATCTAAGCGTTTGTTAGCGCGCTTGCCGAATGTAAAGCGTGTAGGAACTGCGGTACTTAAAGGCTACGAGCTTACTTTTGATATGCTATTTAAAGATGGCTCAGGTAAATGCAGTATTTGTCCAAGCGATAAAGAAGGTGCGTTGGTTTACGGTGTTATTTATGAGCTTAATAAAGAAGAAAAAGCTATTTTAGATAGTATAGAAGGGCCTGGTTACGATTGTGTAGATATAACCCCAACGCTTTTAACGGGTGAGACTATAGTCGCACATTGTTATATAGCTAATACCCATGACAGCGATGTACTGCCATATGATTGGTACATAAAACACGTTCATCGCGGATCACTTGAAGCGGGCGTACCAAAAGAATACAGTGATGCCATATTAAATCGCGCACAAAAAAGCGATACCAATCAAGAGCGCGCAGCAACTGAATTTGCAGTTCATCAAAAATAATAAAATAGGATTGATATGAAATTAACCAAACTTGCCGCAATTGCACTATTAGCAGGAACTACGTTTAGCAGCTGGGCACAAGTTGATACCGACAAAATAGACGACGTAATTAAAGCGTCAATGGCACGTTTTGACGTACCCGGTATGGCAGTCGCCATTGTTGAAAACGATAAGGTGATATTTGCTAAAGGCTTTGGTGTCACTAATCTCGATACCAACAAAAAAGTAAATAAAGACACTTTATTTGGTATTGCTTCAAACACCAAGGCGTTTACAACAGCAGCGCTTGCTAAGTTGGTTGATGAAGGGAAACTAAACTGGGATGACCGCGTAATTGATCATTTGCCAGAATTTAGATTATACGACTCATACGTAACACGCGAAATGCGTATTCGTGATTTATTAAGCCACCGCAGTGGGCTAGGGCTTGGGCAAGGCGATTTAATGATTTGGCCAAGTACTGATAAGTCCATTAATGAAATTTTAGCGGGATTACAGTATTTAAAACCGGCTAGCAGTTTTCGCAGCAAGTATGCTTATAACAACTTAATGTTTGTTACTGCTGGCGAAGTGGTTGCACGTGTATCGGGTATGAGCTGGAATGATTATATCGAAAAAAATATATTACAGCCGCTGCACATGGATAACTCACGCGCGGGATTTTCACGTATTCCAAAAAGTAATAAAAACTGGGCGACAGGTCATATTCCTATGGATGGCATGCTTCATCCATTCTTTGTGAATTACCTAGAAGATTTTAGAGGCGCAGGTGCAATTGCTTCAAGCGTAAGCGATATGAGCCAATGGCTTCGTACGCAATTAGCGGGCGGTAAAATGCCAAGTGGCGAGCAACTATTTAGCGAAAAGCAACAAGCGCAAATGTGGCACCCACATATTACGTCTATGGCATCTAAAAGCGCGTTTGAATCGTATCATCAGCAATTTAGAGGTTATGGGTTAGGTTGGAGTATTGAAGACTACTACGGCTTTAAAAAGCTAGGCCACGGCGGTGGTATTTTAGGTATGGTATCGCAAGTTACGTTATTGCCTGAGAAAAAACTCGGTATTGTTATTTTATCCAACCAACAAGCTTTTGGTGCGCTTTCGGCAGTAACCCATGAAGTTCTTGAGGATGCGCTTGAGCTTGAAGATAAAGACTGGGTAGAGGATTTAGCTAAAAGCCATTTTGAAGGTAAGCAGCAAGCATATGCTAATGCAAAACCAGAAGCTCCCGCTGACTACCAACCACAATTACCAAATATTAATTACACCGGAACATTACACGATGATTGGTATGGTGATGTAATTATTGAGCAGTTAGATAGTAAGTTACGCATTGATTTTACGCATACTAAGCGCTTAAAAGGCACACTTGAGCATTACACCGGTAATACATTTATAGTTAAGTGGGATGAAAAACTACTAGAAGCGGACGCGTTTATTCGTTTTGAAATGAGCTCACAAAACCGTGTAAACAGCGCTAAAATGCGTGCAGTATCAACACAAGTTACCGACTTTAGTTTTGACTTTAGAAACCTTCATTTAAAAGCAAAATAGCTAATATTTAAAGTATTGATATAAACCAAAGTCGCAAAGCCACCATTAGGTGGCTTTGTTATATTAAGTTTTTACACCTTGTAAGGGACTTTTTATGCGTACAGCTGTTATTTCTCACCCTCATTGCCGTAAGCATAAAATGATAGACGACCATCCAGAGTGCCCAGAGCGCTTGGATGCAATTACCGATAGATTATTAGCCAGCGGTGTAGATGTTGGCTTAACACACCTACAAGCACCTAAGGCTGAGCGTGAACATTATCTACTTGCTCACGATGAAGCTTTAGTTAAACACGTTGAAAATACACTACCAACAGAAGGGCTCGCTAATTTAGATGGCGATACGTGGCTGTGCCCCGATTCATTTAAAGCAATTGAGCGTGCAGTAGGTGCTGGGTTATTAGCTGTTGATGAAATACTTGCTGATAAATTCGATGCTGCTTTTTGCTCAGTACGCCCGCCAGGGCATCACGCTAATAAAAACTCATCATCTGGGTTTTGTGTGTTTAATAACTTAGCTATTGCCGTCAAGTATGCACAAAGCAAAGGGGTTAAGCGCATTGCGATTGCTGACTTTGATGTACACCACGGTAATGGCACGCAAGATATTTTTATTGATGACGATAATGTACTGCTTTGTTCGTTATTTCAGTATCCGTTTTACCCAAATACAGCGGTTAAAAATAATAGTCATATAGTTAATTCTCCTTTGCCAATTGCTAGCAATGGCGACGACCTAAAAGACGTGTTTACTCAGCAATGGTTACCAAAATTAAAAGCGTTTAAGCCTGAGTTATTGTTTATAAGTGCAGGGTTTGATGCGCACCTAGAGGATGACATGGCAAGCTTAAAGTTTGTTGAAGATGACTATATTTGGCTTACTGAGCAACTATGTGAGG
This sequence comes from Pseudoalteromonas aliena, assembly GCF_038155085.1. Lineage (GTDB taxonomy): Bacteria > Pseudomonadota > Gammaproteobacteria > Enterobacterales > Alteromonadaceae > Pseudoalteromonas > Pseudoalteromonas aliena_A. The sequence goes on along the minus strand of NZ_JBAKAU010000004.1, from coordinate 123,373 downwards.
TAACAAAAGAGGGCGGATGCAAAGGTGTTATCTCGTATTTAGAAGGTGGCTATGCGCTATCAGCTTTGGGTCGCAGTGCTGTAGCCCATGTTAAAACATTAGTAGACTTTATAGAGTAATTTAAATGCTTGCTCAGGTGTTAAATTATTAATTTTATCTAAGCAACATTGCCCTTCTTTAGCTAAATGCACCTTCACTAAATGACCTAGCTCTGCTTCCTTAAGTGGTTTTTTTTCTTTACCACTTAGGGATTGATATCCAGCGAACATATCAAGAACAATAACTTCAAACTTTTGCTGTTCATCCAAATTGTAGGTGAAATCGTATAAATCATCGGCGTGTTCTATAAGTTCAATTTCATTGTTATAAATAATTATTTTTGGATAAGTACTGGTCATTTATTGTCCTAAGTCAAACTGACATTTATTTGTTGATTTAAACTCTTATATTCGTCTTTAATTTAGGGAATATAACTGATGTCTTACAATAGCCGTTATCAAAAAGTATGCGATGTTTGTACAAACAAAGTGATCACTTGTGCTAAGCATACTCCTTTAATTGAAGCGGTGAAACTGATGCGTACACACAACGTGAGTGCTATTTTTGTTCAAGACAAACATAGGATAGTAGGTGTTTGGACTGAATCAGATTGTTTAACGCTTGATTTTACTAATCAAACATTAAAGAAAGTTGCTATTCAAAAGGTAATGTCTTCTCCTGTACTAAGAGTTTCTAATCAACAACTACTTACCGATACCGCACTGGTATTTAACAAGCATGGTGTTAGGCACCTTTTAGTTACCGATGACAGCAATGTGCCTAGTGGAGTTATAAGTATTACTGACATTGTGCGTAATCAGGGACTAGAGCATTATTTACAATTTAGACCTATTAATGAACAGTACAATAAAGACATTAAAATCGTTCCCAGTTCACTCGACATCAATGAAGCCGTGACACTTATGCGAGAGCTATGTGAAAAAGTAATACTAGTATTCAATGAAATTGAAAATACATTTGGCATTATTACTCAACGTGACTTACTTAAGCTTATTACTAAGCGGCATAATCATAAAGTGTGTTGGGATTTAGCTAGTCGACCTTTGTATCAGGTTACTACGAAAGACAGTCTTTTTGATGCTTATAGATTAATGTCAGAAAGTAATGTACGTCATTTAGTTATTAACGATAATGATAAAATTAAAGGTGTTTTATCTCTTGAGCATTTAATTAGTGAAATCGAAATTGCTTACTGCTATGAGCTTGAAAAAGTACTTGAGCAACGTAATGTTGCCTTACAGCACTCACAGCGCAACTTATATTTAGCAAATAAAATAATCGACTCATCGCTTGATGGCATTATGATCACTGATTCGAATGCTATTATTATTCAGGTGAACCCAGCGTTTTCGGAACTCACTGGGTATAAAGAATACGAGGTTATTGGTAAACGACCTAATATGTTGAGCTCTGGGCGGCATGATAAAAATTTTTACATAAAAATGTGGGATTCATTAGTTAAAAAAGGTGTCTGGCAAGGCGAAATTCATAATCGAAAAAAGAGTGGTGAAATTTACATTGAGTGGTTAAGTATCATTGAAATTAAGGAGCCGGGATATAGTGAGGTTATCTATGCTGCTATTTTTAGTGATATCACTGAGCGAAAAAACGCTGAGGAAAAAGTCGTTCAATTAGCTTATTTTGATGAGTTAACAGGATTACCTAATCGGCGCTTATTTAACGATAGGCTCGCTATGGCTTTAGCTGCAGCTCATAGAGATAATCAAATGCTTGCGGTTGTATTTATTGACCTTGATCGCTTTAAAGAAGTGAATGACAGTCTAGGCCATAATGCCGGAGATAATTTGTTAAAGCTTGTATCAGAGCGTATTGTTAAAACGTTAAATGAAGGTGATACATTAGCCCGCTTAGGTGGCGATGAATTTGTGATACTGTATGAAGTAAATAGCGTTGAAGATGTGATCCGTCTCGCAGAAAAAATTTTAAATAACTTAAATACACCTTTTAAACTAGAAGGGTTTGAAGTTGGTATGACTGCATCTATTGGTGCAGCAGTATATCCTGAAGATGGTTTAGATAGTGAAACTCTTTTAAAGCATGCTGATATTGCAATGTATAGATCAAAAGATATTGGTCGTAATTCATTTCAATTATTTCAACCATCAATGAATGCTCGTTCGCTTGAACGTTTAGCCATGATGAGCCGTTTTCAATATGCATTAGAAAATGATGAATTTGAACTTTATTTTCAACCTAAACAGTGTTTGAAAAGTGGTTTAATCATGGGAGCTGAGGGGTTATTACGTTGGCAGGATCCTGACTTAGGTACTATTTCGCCTGCACAGTTTATACCCTTAGCTGAAGAATTAGGGTTAATTGTACGCTTAGACTTATGGGTTATAAATCAAGCTGGCAAAGAACTTATATTATGGCAAGGTCAAGGGTTAAATGTTGGGCGTTTAGCGATTAATGTTTCAGCATGCCACTTGAGCCAGGGACGGCTTGCTGCAAACATTGAAGATATGCTTAAACGTTATCAATTGCCTGGTTACTTGCTTGAAATTGAGCTAACAGAAAGTAGCTTCATCGGCTCGTTTTCTCAGGCTAAAGCTGAGTTGCAAAAGTTAGTTGCACTTGGAGTACATATTGCTCTTGACGATTTTGGTACCGGATATTCTGCACTAAGTTATTTAACTAAGTTACCGTTTAACACTTTAAAAATTGATGCTAGTTTTATAGCAAAAATCCCAGATGAGTACAGTAATAGTCAAATTGTGGCTGCAATTATAGCAATGGCTGCAAGTTTGGGGCTTACTGTAGTTGCAGAGGGGGTTGAATATGCCTCGCAAAAGGCACATTTAACGGAGTTAGGATGTGATGTAATTCAAGGGTACTATTTTTGTCACCCTTTAACATGTCAACAGTGGATTGATTTTTGCCAGCGAACTACCAAAAGGGATATGACTCAACTCACTGTAACTTCATAAGACGTAAATTTACGTATATTAATAACGCCTTTTTCAAAAATTAAGTACTGACCTTTAATACCTTGTAAAACACCACTTACAACAGGGTCTTTATCAAAGTTAAATGAGCTGATTTTTGTTGGGTACTCGGTTACTGGAAAGTTTAAATCAACCACATCTTCATCAAGTTGCTCTATTGCTGTTGCGCCAAATAATTCACTGAGCTCGTTGAGTTTTTCACTAATTTGCGGAATAAGCTCTGCTGCAGCTGCTTTTAAATCAATTGCTTCGTTTTGACCTTTTAGCATATTGCGCCAATTGGTTTTATCGGCAATAAATTCAGACAATGCAACTTCCACTAAACCTGATTGCAGGCGAGTTTGCACTTTAAAAATAGGTAATGCCTGAGTCGCACCCTGATCAACCCAACGAGTAGGTATTTGTGTGTGGCGGGTAATTCCTACTTTTAACCCAGAGGTGTTAGCGAGATATACATAGTGTGGGATCATGCAGTTTGCTTCGCCCCACTGTGGCTCTCGGCAAGTACCTTGGTCGTAGTGGCAAGTTTCTGGTTTCATTATACACATATCGCAACTGGCTAGCTTGCGCATACATACAAAACAGTGACCTTGAGAGTAGCTTTTTTTAGTTTTTTTACCGCAGTTAGAACATAAAATAGTGCCACTAAAGGTAAGCGTAAGCTCCTTACCTATAAATGCATTTAAGTCTACTAAGTGTTCACCTACAGGTAAGTGATATTGTACTGGTTCGGTTAAGCTCGATTTTAGTTTACGCAGTGTGCCTTGCATCTTTACTTGGCCCCTAAAGATGTTAAAAAGAGGAGTCTAACATTTTTAAGTTATATTGGCTTTTTAAGAAGTGTAAATAGTCAGTATATGGTAATGCTTTGGCATATAAATAACCTTGTGCTCTATCAGCATTCATTGATTTTAGTAGTTGATGAATTGCCTGAGTTTCTACCCCCTCTATAGTGATTGATAAGCCAAGGTTATGAGCCATATCAATCGCTGTTTGTACAATAACTTGATGAGTTTGGTTATTAGGTAAATCAAAAACAAACGACTTATCTATTTTAAGCTCACTAAAGTGATAATTAACTAAGTAGCTAAGGGACGCGTAGCCAGTCCCAAAGTCATCCAATACCACTTTAATACCTAATGCTGTTAACTCATCAACTAATTTTATAAGTGCATCTTGGCTGTCTACAAAGGCAGATTCGGTTAGCTCAAATTTAAGTAAGTAAGCTGGCACTTGGTATTTAATTAAAATGTTTTCTACTTTTTCGGCTAAATTATTTATAGTTAGATTTTTAGCACTCAAGTTTACGCTAATTGTATGCTCGTTATAGCCATTTTTTATAAACTCAACTATGTCTTTACAGGCTTGCTCTATTACCCAAAGTGTTAGCTCGTTAATAATGCCTGTGTGCTCAGCAAGTGTAATCAACTCCTCTATTGATAAGATACTGTAAGTTGGGCCTGGCCAGCGCAGCAAAGCCTCAGCGCCACTGACTTGGTTGCTCAATAAATTAATTTGAGGTTGGTAGTAAAGTGCCAGTTGGTTTGTTTTAATGGCTTGTTGCAACTTAGCAGCTAGAGCAACATCCATCATCAGGTTATTACTGTTTGACGATGACCCAACTTGATTAACGCTACCTTTTGCCTTTTTAAGGGCTAAATAACCACGCTTTAACCAATATTCAAAATCGTTACTCTTACCTGCATTACTAATGCCTATACTGTAACTAAGCTGCAGGTTCAATCCTTTAATTTCATATTGTTTTGGTAGATTACTAATTATTTTAGTCAGTAGTGTTTCTAGCACTTCTTGGTTTTGTGTTTTTGTAGAAATACAGGCAAATACACCACTGCTCAAATCGGCTAAGCGTGGGCTGGTGTTTAAATCTGTTTCGAGGTTTGTAAATTCGCGTTCATGGCTCAGTTCTAATTCAAGTTCTTTGGCTACATGCTTTATAAGTGTGTAGCCCTGAGAAGAGGTAATAATTGTGTTGAGCGAATTAAAGTGACGTATTTTTATCAAACACAAAGTTGTTGAGCGATTTTGGCTTTGTAGTGCCATAAATGCTTGTTTTAGTTTAGAGCTATTCAGTAGTCTTGTTTGCTGTGTGTGCGTGGCATGGTAAAGCGCACGTTTGCGCTGATACTTTACTCGGTCTGCTAATGCCATTGCCATTAAAATAACTTCACACAAAATAGCGACTAAAAACGCATGGCGAGTTGTAAAGGTATACGGTAAAAAACCAGTGAGTTCCATAGGCTGAATTACCGCACCAATTATTAGTGGTATCCATGAAAAAACATAAAATTTAGCCCATCTAAAACCACTGCGTAACTTGTTATATATTAAAATAATACAGGTAATATAAAGTAGTGCCATCACACCGAAAAATATAGGCGCCGCTATGTTTTCAGAGATAAACAAGCTACATACAGCAAGAATAAACATAAGCCAAAGTAAGGTTATGCTCATTCTATAGCGCCAGCATTTATCTTTATGATAGCGTAAAAACATGGTGCAAAAGGCAAGGGTAAAAAAGGCGACCCCATAATTACTAAACACCACCTTTTCGTGAAAGTATAACTGCCACTCCATTGGCCATAAGTAGAAGCCAAAGCCTAATACCGTGCCCATCAGTATTAGTGCACTGACTATGTAACCAATATAGACGAGGTAAACGCGATCTTTTATACCAAAATAAAGTACTAAGTTATAAAGTGCAGCCATAAGTAATACTCCTGCAAATATTCCCCAAATTCCAGTTTGGGACCGCATCAGGTCTATAAACTCTTTATCTCGATATAAGTTTACAGGTGTTTTACTAATTCCAAGGGTATCTATTTTAAGTACTAAACGTTCAGAGGATTTGCTCTTAAGAGAAAAGCGAATATGAGGTACGCTATATTGAAATAAAGTGAGGGATTCTTCTTTATCGCCTAACTTGTATGTATCAATTATTTTATTACTTTTAGTAAGACGATAAATAGTTAGATGGTCAACCATTGGATTATCGAAATGGGCAACTATATTTTGTTTGGTCAAACTTTTGTTTTCTAAATCAATAAGTAGCCAGTAGTTTTGTTGGGTGAAGCTCCAGGGAATGCTTGTTAAAGGTTCGTAAGTTAGTGTTTCTGGTTGGTAAATTATATCGTCAATTGTTAGAGTTTTTGTTTCATCTAGGTAATAAGCATAGTCTAAATAAACCGGGGCTGTCTTATCGATAGTATAACGTGTAGGCACAACAAGGTTTGACGCCAGTGTACTGATAATATAAAAAATGAAAATCAGTATGGCGACAGCAATGGCATGATAACGTAATGTTTTTAGTTCCAACAATATATACTTTTAAAAAAACTTTTAATTAGTGTAGCACTAAAAAAGCGCAGAGAAACTGCGCTCTTGTAGATAAATTAATTGCCTACATTAATTTTGTATTCCAAGGCTACTGCTCACGTGCAATAGCACGATAAGCTATATCAGTACGATATTCCATACCATCCCAGTCAATTTGTTTAACAAGCTCATAGGCGCGCTGCTGCGCTTGCGTAACAGTGTTACCAAGTGCTGTTGCGCATAATACGCGACCGCCTGCGGTTACAACGTCATTGCCACTTTGCTTAGTACCCGCATGAAACACTTTTTCACCTGCAGGGTAATCCACTTGTAGCCCCAAAATAGCGTCACCTTTAGGGTAATCGCCAGGGTAACCTTTAGCGGCAAGTACAACACCAACGGCAGCACGTGGGTCAAACTTAATTGTTGTTTTATCAAGTTCTACACGGTTAGCGGCTTCAATCAATTCAACTAGGTCTGATTGTAAACGGAGCATCATTGGTTGAGTTTCAGGATCGCCAAAGCGACAGTTGTACTCAATTACTTTAGGGGTACCTGTTTCGTCAATCATCAAACCTGCGTATAAAAAGCCGGTGTACGGATGGCCTTCGGTTGCCATGCCTTCTACCGTAGGGTAGATCACTTCGTTCATAATGCGCTGGTGGATTTCATCAGTAACAACTGGCGCAGGTGAGTATGCACCCATGCCACCCGTGTTAGGACCAGCATCGCCATTGTAAGCGCGTTTATGATCTTGGCTTGTTGCAAATGGTAATACGTTTTTACCATCAACCATTACAATGAAAGATGCTTCTTCACCGTCTAAAAACTCTTCAATAACAACACGACTTCCTGCATCACCAAAAGCGTTACCCGCAAGCATGTCGCGAATAGCATCTTCAGCCTCGCGCTCGTCCATGGCAACAATAACACCTTTACCTGCGGCTAAACCATCCGCTTTAACTACAATTGGCGCGCCTTTTTCTTTTAAATAAGCAAGGGCTGGCTCAATCTTTTCAAACGTTTGATAATCAGCGGTTGGTATAGCATGGCGTGCTAAAAAGTCTTTAGTAAACGATTTAGAGCCTTCAAGCTGAGCTGCGCCCGCTGTTGGGCCAAAAATAGCCATATTATGTTCACGAAATTTATCAACAACTCCCATTACTAACGGTATTTCTGGACCTACAATAGTAAGCTCCACCTTATTTTGCAGTGCAAAATTAAGTAAACCGTCTAAGTCATCAACGTTAATTGCTACATTTTCAAGTTTTGGCTCAAGTGCTGTACCTGCATTACCTGGGGCTACAAACACGGTGTTTACTTTTGAGTTTTGAGCGGCTTTAAACGCAAGTGCGTGTTCACGGCCGCCGCTGCCAATGACTAATACATTCATGGCGAAAATTCCTATTTAAAGCGGTTTTTTAAATTTCAGCGTCATGCGGTCGCTTTCACCAATGGCTTTATATTTATCAGCATCTTGTTCGCCGAGTCTTAAGCTTGGTGGCAGCGTCCATACACCTTTAGGGTGATCGGCTGTATCTTTTGGATTTGCATTTATTTCACTGCTCGCTACTAATTCAAACCCAGCTTGTTTTGCTAGGTCGACTACGTAACTCTGCTTCATGTAACCTGTTGTTTTTTGATCTTCGTCAGCACGTTCTTCAGCTAAACGATGCTCAACAACACCTAATGTGCCACCAGGTTTTAGCGCTTTATAAAAAGCTTGAAAAGCACTTAATGCACCGCTCTTATCTTTACCCATGTACCAGTTATGTACATTACGAAAAGTTAATACCATATCGGCGCTGCCTACTGGTGCAATATCTAAATGAGTTAGAGGTAAAAACTCAGTGATTTGCACTTTACTAAAGCGCTTGTCTTCGGCAACTTTAGTTTTAAAACCTGCAAGTGAACGCTGGTAAAAGCCAACAGATGAATCAGCCGGGTAGTGCGCAGCATAATAAATGCCTTGCTCTTGTAAGGCTGGCGCTAAAATTTCACTGTACCAACCGCCACCAGGCGATATTTCGACAACTTTCATGTCTGGTTTAAAGCCAAAAAATGCAAGTGTTTGAGCCGGGTGACGATATTCGTCACGAGCGCTATTTTTAGCGCTGCGTTCGCTTGATTGAAGTGCATGTTCAAGGCTCGATTCGTGGTTATGGCTAAGCGCCATAGTCGATGTCATCGTTAGTGTGGCTACAAGTAGCGATTTGAGCGCAAATTTCATTGTTTGTTCCTTCACATTATAATTTTTAATAGGTTATAGAATAATCAGAATACGTGAATTTATAGCAAACAAAAAGGGTTAAACCAACGTTTAACCCTTTGTGTGATTAGTGGCGGAAATGGCGCATACCAGTAAGCACCATTGCCATACCAGCTTCATCAGCAGCTGCAATCACTTCTTCATCACGCATTGAGCCACCAGGCTGAATTACAGCAGTAATGCCAGCGGCAGCGGCTGCGTCAATGCCATCACGGAATGGGAAGAATGCATCAGACGCCATAACTGAACCTTTAACTTCAAGGTTTTCGTCTGCTGCTTTTATGCCTGCAATTTTAGCTGAGTATACGCGGCTCATTTGGCCTGCGCCTACGCCAATGGTCATACCGTCATGGGCATAAACAATTGCGTTTGATTTAACAAATTTAGCTACTTTCCAGCAAAACAGTAAATCTTTAAGTTCTTGCTCAGAAGGTTGGCGCTTAGAAACAACTTTTAAGTCGCCTTGCGTTACCATGCCTAAATCTCGGTCTTGAACTAAAATACCGCCGTTAACGCGTTTAATATCTTGACTTGGGGCTTTAGCATTCCACTGTCCACATTCTAATAAACGAACGTTCTTTTTAGCTTCAATAATTTTTGCAGCGTCGCTCGAAATGCTTGGTGCAATAATGACTTCAACAAATTGACGCTCAACAATGGCTTGTGCCGTTGCAGCATCAAGCTCTTGGTTAAAAGCAATAATACCGCCAAATGCTGATGTTGGGTCGGTTTTAAAAGCGCGATCATATGCTTGTAGAATATTCTCGCCAATTGAAACACCACATGGGTTAGCATGTTTTACAATGACACATGCAGGTACATCAAATTCTTTAACACACTCAAGAGCGGCATCAGTATCTGCAATATTGTTAAACGAAAGGGCTTTACCTTGCAATTGAGTTGCTGTTGCCACTGATGCTTCTGCAATATCATTTTCAACATAAAAAGCAGCATCTTGATGTGAGTTTTCACCGTAACGCATATCTTGCTTTTTAGTGAACTGCATATTAATAGTACGTGGGAATTTAGTCTCGATGGCTGCTTCCTCTGTGTAATCAGGAACCATTTTGCCAAAGTAATTAGCAATCATGCCATCGTATTGAGCTGTATGCTCATAGGCTGCGATCGCTAAATCAAAACGTGTTTTGTACGTTGTTGAGCCATTATTGTTTTGCATTTCACTGATAACGCGGTCGTAGTCGCTCGCGTTTACCACTATGGTGACGTCTTTGTGGTTTTTAGCTGCTGCACGGACCATTGTAGGGCCGCCAATATCAATATTTTCAATAGCATCTTCAAGGCTGCAGTTTTCTTGAGCGACAGTATTCGCAAAGGGGTATAAGTTAACTACAACTATGTCGATAGCAGAAATGTTGTTATCTGCCATTACGCTTTCATCTTGTCCGCGACGGGCTAATATGCCGCCGTGAATTTTTGGGTGAAGAGTTTTTACGCGACCATCCATGATTTCAGGGTGGCCTGTGTGATCTGATACTTCAGTCACTTTTATGGCGTTATCAGCAAGTAGTTTACATGTGCCGCCAGTTGATAAAATATCAACGCCTTGGGCTTCAAGTGCGCGGGCAAATTCAACAATACCGGTTTTATCAGACACACTTAATAGTGCGCGACGAATGGGACGATGAGTATCCATTGTAGTTTGATTTCCTCAGTTAATGAGCTAGCTTAGAAGCGGGCATTTTAACTGATTACTACTCAAAAAACGACTTATAAAGGCTCAATAAGCGTGAGCATTTTGCAATTTAGTTAATAAACTGTAGTCATAAAAAAAGCACCCTAAGGTGCTTTTTTGCATAATACCAGTTGTATTGGATTAGTAAGTAGTAATAACGATAGAAAAAAAGTCTATAACAAGGAAAAAATTTTGCAGTGTAGTGATTCTACATAAAAAATTTTAACGACATTATGGGCTTGTTTAGCTCGTTAGAATACTCACGCTTTCAATATAAGTGGTATTAGTTCATGCCGTATTTTTTAAGCTTTTTACGTAAAGTACCACGGTTGATACCTAGTAAAATTGCTGCACGAGTTTGGTTACCACGTGTATATGTCATTACTTCTTCAAGTAATGGCGCTTCTAGCTCTGAAAGAACAAGGTCGTAAACGTCTTGCACATCTTGACCGTTAAGCTGCTTTAAATAGTGGTGAACAGCTTTTTTTACTGCATCACGCAATGGCTGCGGTTTCTCGTGTGACTGAACATGAGGGTTAGTGATAAATGGAGAAGTCACGTTTTGTTCGAACATTATTAAGTCTCTTTCTTTCTTAGTTAGCTGCTAGTGTTTTAAAGTATTGCTCTAATGCGACGACCTGTGCCTGTGGGTTGTCGAGCGCATTAAATACTCGCCTAAACTGACCATCACTGTCATGGGTTTGCAAATACCAAGATACATGTTTGCGAGCAATTCGCGCTCCCATTGGCTCACCGTAAAACATATGGAGGTTTGTTAAATGCTCCATTAATATACTGCGTACCTCTGCAATAGCAGGTGGCTGTAAATGTTCCCCGGTTCGCAAATAGTGGTCTATCTCCCTAAATATCCAAGGGCGACCTTGGGCGGCTCGGCCAATCATAATGGCATCTGCACCCGTATAGTCTAAAACCTGCTTTGCTTTTTCTGGTGATGTAATATCACCATTGGCAACAACAGGAATCGACACTGAACGTTTTATATCCCTAATCGTGGCGTACTCAGCATCACCTTTGTACATACATGCGCGCGTACGCCCATGTACAGCAAGTGATGCAATGCCATAACGCTCAGCTATTCTCGCAATCTCTACACCATTACGGTTATCCTGATCCCATCCTGTACGGATTTTAAGTGTTACAGGTATATCTACAGCGTTAACGACTGCATCAACTATCTCTTCCACAAGTTCAGGAAACTGTAATAAGGCAGAGCCTGCAAGTTTCTTGTTCACTTTTTTTGCTGGGCACCCCATATTGATATCTATGATTTGTGCACCATTTGCAACATTGAATTGTGCGGCCTGCGCCATAAGCTCAGGATCTGCTCCTGCAATTTGCACCGCGCGTATACCCGACTCACCGCTGTGATCCATACGGTTCATCGACTTTTCTGTTTTCCAAACCTTAGGATTTGACGATAGCATTTCAGACACAGCTAAGCCCGCACCTAAGCGTCGACAAAGTTGTCTAAATGGTCTGTCTGTAATGCCAGCCATTGGCGCGACAATTACATTATTCTCAAGTTGGTATTTACCGATACGCACTATATTCAATAGGCCTCTTTTCAAGGGGCGCTAAGTTTACGGTTTTTTTCACAAAAATCAAAGGCTATAAATTGAACAAAAGTAACTTTTTTTTGCCCTTTTCGTATTGACATTTGATAACCACATGACAAGTAGGTTGATTTGTTTGAAATTCATACAGGTTTTATTTTTTACAAGATAACTAGAGAATTTTTGGATATGTAAAAAAATAGTAAAGCCTGTTAAATACAGGCTTTACATGCATGTTTTGAGTTAATACTCTAGATTTAATTGTTCGATTTATTACGCTTTCTTAGTTCCACTTACTCGAGTCCAATCACCTTCAACGGCAATGTCATCTAGTTCAACAAACGGTGCATAAATGTCAGCAACCGATTGCGCTTGTTCTTCTAAAATACCCGACATGGTAATTTTACCACCTGGCTTTAATAACCCTAAAATCACACTATGTAATTCGCGAAGTGGCTGAGCTAAAATATTAGCCACTACTATATCTGCACTAAACTCAGGTTGGTTTTCTGGAAGGTAGACTTCAAGTTTGTCTGCAACACCATTTCGGTCAGCGTTATCAAGGCTTGCTTCGAGTGCTTGAGGGTCAATATCTATCCCAATCATACGCTCTGCACCTAGTTTTATAGCTGCAATACCTAAAATTCCTGAGCCACAACCAAAATCCACTACGGTTTTACCGGTCAGGTCTTGGCTTTCTAACCACTTAAGGCACAAGGCAGTTGTTGCATGTGTGCCAGTGCCAAAAGCAAGGCCTGGGTCTAGTAATACATTTACCGCATCAGGGTCAGGAATATCACGCCAGCTTGGGCAAATCCATAGTTTTTCGCCAAATTGAATAGGGTGGAAGTTATCCATCCATTCACGTTCCCAGTCTTTATCTTCAAGTTGCTCGATTTTGTATACTAAATTGTCTTTTAGCTCATCATGGCGCTTTAATAACGCAACGACTGCGTTCATATCATGATTAGCTTCGAACAAACCAATAACTGTGGTATCAGCCCAAAACACAACGGTGCCAATTTTTGGCTCGTAAATAGGGGTGTCTTTTGCGTCAATAAAGGTTACTGAAGCGCTACCCGCTTCCATTAATAAGTCGCTTATTGCATCAGCGGTTGCAGCATTGGCATTAATACGAATTTGGATCCAAGCCATGGTTATTTCCTTCAAATAGAAAAAAGGCCGCTATAGCGGCCTTTTTAGTTTATATAGTAGCGCTAAATTATTTAGCGTCTAAAAAGCTTTTCAGTAAATCAGAGCGAGAAGGGTGGCGTAATTTACGCAGCGCTTTCGCTTCTATTTGACGAATACGTTCACGTGTTACGTCAAACTGCTTACCTACTTCTTCTAAGGTGTGGTCGGTATTCATATCAATACCAAAACGCATACGTAGTACTTTAGCTTCACGAGCTGTTAAGCCTGCAAGTACATCGTTAGTTGCGCCTCGAAGAGACTCCATTGTTGCCGAATCGATTGGCGAATCAATAGTTGTATCTTCGATAAAGTCACCTAAGTGAGAGTCTTCATCATCACCGATTGGTGTTTCCATTGAAATTGGCTCTTTAGCAATTTTAAGTACCTTACGGATTTTATCCTCAGGCATCATCATGCGTTCTGCTAATTCTTCTGGATTTGGCTCACGACCCATTTCTTGTAACATTTGACGAGAGATACGGTTAAGTTTATTAATCGTTTCAATCATATGTACAGGAATACGAATTGTTCTTGCTTGGTCAGCAATAGAGCGTGTGATTGCTTGACGTATCCACCACGTAGCATAAGTAGAGAACTTATAACCACGGCGATATTCAAACTTATCAACCGCTTTCATCAGACCAATGTTACCTTCTTGGATTAAATCTAAGAATTGTAAGCCACGGTTTGTGTACTTTTTAGCAATTGAGATTACAAGACGTAAGTTAGCTTCAACCATTTCTTTTTTCGCTCGGCGTGCTTTCGCTTCACCAATGCTCATTCGACGGTTAATGTCTTTAATACGCTCAATGCTTAAACCTGTAGTTTGTTCAATAACAGATAATTTATTAACGCTACGAATGATTTCTGGCTTAACTTCTTCAAGTTTAGCTGAATACTTTTCGTTACCTGAAATTTCTAAATCAACCCAAGAAGCGTCAGTTTCGTTATTGGCAAAATGCTTAACGAAGGTTTTCTTGGGTAATTTAGCAATTTGAACTGCCTGTTTCATGATTAGGCGTTCTTGAATACGAACACGATCCATCATTTCACGCATGTTATTTACCATGCGATCAAACTGTTTAGGTATTAATTTAAATGTTCTGAAAAGTTCACCAATTTCAAAAATGGCTGCTTGTGATTCAGGATGCGAACGACCTTTAGCTTCAAACGTATCACGTGCTTTATTGTATAAATCACGTAAGTGTTCAAAGTGTATACGCGCCTCTTCTGGATCTGGGCCCGTATCTACTTCTTCCTCATCCTCATCGTCATCACTGTCTTTATCATCGTCATCATCGTTATCATCAAGTTGTTTCTCACTTAATTCTGAGCCGATGTTAGTCGCTGATATTGGGGCATCATCTTCGTTAGGATCAATAAACCCAACGATAATATCGCTTAGACGCATTTCTTCAGCTTCAAACTTATCCCACTGCTCTAGTAAGTAAGTGATCGCTTCAGGATACTCTGCGACAGAAATTTGTACTTGATTAATACCTTCTTCGATACGTTTGGCGATAACAATTTCGCCTTCACGTGTAAGAAGTTCAACAGTACCCATTTCACGCATATACATGCGTACCGGATCCGTTGTACGGCCGATTTCTTTTTCTACAGTCGCAAGGGCTGCAGCGGCAGCTTCAGCTGCGTCTTCGTCTGTCGTTGTTTCTTGCATCATTAATTCATCGGCATCAGGCGCGTTCTCGCTAACCTTAATACCCATGTCATTAATCATACTAATGATATCTTCTACTTGATCTGAGTCTATAATGTCTTGTGGAAGGTGATCATTTACTTCTGCAAAAGTTAAGTAGCCTTGCTCTTTACCTTTTTGAATCAGAAGCTTTAATTGTGACTGAGGAGTTGGATCCATAGAGATTGTTTCTTCCACTCTGATAAGTTGATACAACAGGCGCCATCACGTAGTTTGCATAAAGCCAACTAGAATAATGTGACGCAGTGAATAGCACAGTATAACAGTTTAAATCAATTTTGGCTAGGGGCTGTTGGCCTTTCAGGATTAAAGCGCCCTTGGGACGAACCCAAAGGGCAGCGTGTGTTTGGCATTTATGCTGCGTTATCGCCTATTTATGTGGAATAACCACACTGCATAGGCTCTGCATTGTCTAAATACCAAACACACTGCTATAAACTTAACCTCGAAAGATAAACAGACCCTAACTGTTAGTCGCTTTTAACGCTGTCATTAACAAATGGCACTCAAGCCTTTCGTCGCTACTAAGGCCTTGTGTCTTATCCTTTATTAATAGGGTCTCGAGTCGATGATTTAAACACTGATCTTCAATAAATTTGAAAGTATTTTTAAAAACAGTCTCTAAACGCTCTTCATTTATCTCGTGTTGCCACGTTGCAAGCTTAATTAATGGCTCGTAGTCATCCGTATCTCTAAAACACTCTAGCAACTGAGCGGTAGTTACTTCTTCTTTTTGCAAAGCTTGCTCTTGTAGTCGTAGTAATAAACCAATGCCAGCAATATTCATTTGCGCAAGCTCTGGTAAGTACGGCACGCTTTTGGCTAAATCAGGGTGCTGAATTAATATACCAATTGCTTGGCGCATAGGCGTTATTTTAAATTTTCGTTCAATAGATTGCTGTTGCTTTGGCGTTTTTAAACGGTTATTTAGTTGCTCACGTGTTCTGCCGATTAAGCGTCCTAATTGTTCAAGGATGTTTTCTTGATAAAATTCACTTGGAATTTTTTCAATTAATGGAAGTGCTGCACTAAGGAGTTTAGCTTTTCCTGAATCGAGTGTTAAATCAACTTCTTGGCTTAATTTATTAAACAACACTTTGGTAAAGTCATCTGCTTGACTAAGGCGTTGTTCAAATTGCTCTTTTCCTTCTTTTTGTACGAGTGAATCAGGATCTTCACCATCGGGTAAAAATGCAAATTGCAGTGCTTTACCATCGTTTAAATAGGGGAGTGCGTTTTCAAGCGCTCGCCATGCAGCATCACGGCCTGCTCTGTCGCCATCGTAACAACAGATTACTTTATCAGTAGTTCTAAACAATGTGTGCATGTGCTCGCTTGTTGTTGCGGTGCCTAGTGACGCAACTGCATATTCAATCCCTTGTTCAGCAAGAGCCACCACATCCATATAACCTTCAACAATCATTATATGATCAAGTTTTTTATGGGCTTGCTTTGCTTCATATAGCCCATAAAGCTCAAAACTTTTATGAAATATTCGGGTTTCAGGAGAGTTTAGGTATTTTGGACCTTGGTCTGCCTGCATTACACGCCCGCCAAAGGCAATAACGCGTCCACGTTTATCGCGTATAGGGAACATTAAGCGGTCGCGGAAAAAATCAAACTGTCTACCAGGTGTTTTTTCAGAGGCAAGTTTTAGCTCTACTAATTGCTCTTTTTGTTCTTTGTTACGACCAAGTTGTAAACATAATCCATCCCACTCACTTGGGGCGTAACCAATCATAAACTTTTTAACAGTTTCGCCACTTAAACCACGGCCTTTAACATACTCAATAACAGCAGCAGAATTACTATGGTGCTTTAATTGATGCTGATAAAAACGAGCAGTATGAAGCATTAAATCGTAGTCTGAGCGCTTTTGCGCAGCCGTACGTTCAGGTGCTGAATTTGTGCCTTGTTCTCGAGGTACTTCTAAGTTAAGCATGCTTGCTATTTCTTCAATAGCATCTACAAACTCTAGTTTTTCGTACTCCATTACAAACGAAATAGCATTACCATTAGCGCCACACCCAAAGCAGTGATAAAACTGTTTGTCCTGTGATACAGTAAATGAAGGAGATTTTTCGTTATGAAATGGGCAGCAAGCTTGATAATCTTTACCTGCTTTTTTTAGACCTATTTTTGAATCTATCAGGTCGACAATATCGGTTCTGGCAAGTAAATCGTCTATAAAGCTGCGTGGGATCTTTCCGGCCATTAGTAAAGTACATTCCTGAAATAATAAGAAGAACGAATATGAAATTTACTTTTTTATACTTGCTTGGTGCAAAATATAGTGTGCTTTAACTTACCAAAATGACAGCGAAATAAATAGGGAAGCTGTAAAAAATTTCATTTGAAGTAACCTAATAGGTGTACTTTTTATTAAAGTTAAAACAAAGAAACCGAGCGCTGGGCTCGGTTTGCTTCAATCATACTTTAATGTATGTGGGAGTTTTAGGCAGTTAATCGTTGCTTAATTAAACCAGAGATCTTACCCATATCGGCGCGACCTTCAGCTTTGCTTTTGATTATACCCATTACTTTACCCATGTCTTGCATACCTGCTGCGTTAGTATCAGCAATAGCCGCATCAATGAGAGCAATTATTTCTTCTTCACTCAATTGTTGAGGTAAAAAAGTTTCAAGTGCTACTATTTCATTGGCTTCAATATCAGCTAAATCATCACGCCCGGCATCTTTGTACTGGGTGTAAGAGTCACGACGTTGTTTAACAAGCTTCACTATAACTGAGGTAATACCCGCGTCGTCTAGTGTAATTTGCTCGTCAATTTCACGTTGCTTGATAGCAGCAAGTACCATACGAATAGGGTTAAGACGTTGTTTGTCTTTAGCTCGCATCGCATCTTTTTGCGCATCTTTTAGCGTTATTAAAAGGCTCATTTATACAAGACCTAATATATTAGTATAATTTAACGCGACGTGCGTTATCACGAGAAAGTTTTTTCATGTGACGTTTAACTGCAGCAGCTTTTTTACGCTTACGCTCAGCTGTTGGCTTTTCATAGTGCTCGCGACGACGAACTTCTGAAAGGATACCTGCTTTTTCACATGAACGCTTGAAGCGACGAAGTGCTACGTCAAACGGTTCGTTCTCTCTTACTTTAATTACTGGCATTAAAAATTCACCTACCTAAATTATGAGCGTTGCTCAAGTTGATCAAACATTGATCAAGTGGTTCAAAAATGGTGCGGTATTGTAATCCGAAGCAACACCACATGTAAAGGATAATATTAACAGAAACGCATCATCTAGAATAGTACTAATTTGATTGACGTTGATATAGCCTGCAGAACACTTGCCCCGCCTTTTTTTCTTTTATTAACAGCCAGTTATTGGGTTGTTGAAACGTACTTAACTCGGCTTCTACTTCCATATAAATGAGTGCTTCGCTGCTTAGCCATTGGTTTTTTTCTAATAAATCACATGTTGTTTGTGCTAAATCTTTGCGAAACGGCGGGTCAACAAATACTAAATTAAATGCCTCACTTTTATTTTTTTGTTCTAAATAACTCAAAGAATTAGTGTGTTTTACCTGTGCATTTTTAAGCTTTAAGGTGCTGATGTTTTGTTCTAATTGTTTAGCCGCAAACTTATCTAGTTCAATGAAGGTGGTGCTTTTTGCAAAACGTGAGAGCGCTTCAAAACCGAGCCCGCCAGAACCTGCAAAACAATCAAGTACATGAGCGTCGCGGGTATCTTGCATTAACCAGTTAAACACCGTTTCTTTAATTCTATCGGTGGTAGGGCGCAAACCTTCTACATTTTTGACTGGTAATTTACGTCCCCTAAATTGGCCGCTTATAACTCTAATAAAACCATCGCCGGATTTGCTACTAGCTTTATTTTGTGTTGTTTTATTTCTCATTTAGCTCACTAAAAAATGGTATATGGTATCTAGCTCAGATAATATTGCAGCAGATTACGTGTAGCTTCATTTTTCAACCGTATTAAAAGTGTTACTATTGAACACTTACGTTTTGAATGGTTGTTTTACTAGCATCGATTGTTAGGCATCGCCAAGCTATTTCAAATTTTAGTTTATCAGATTTTTATAAGTGGTTATTAGCAAGTATGGCAAAAAAAAGTAAATTCATGTCGTGGCTCGGTTTTGGCAAGTCAGATAAAAAAGAAGCAGAGCAAAAAGCTGAAGCTGATAAACAACAAGTATTAGCGCAAGAGCAAGCCGAAAAAGCTGAGCAAGAACGTATAGCAGCAGAGCAGGCTGAGGCTGAGCGTTTACAAGCAGAAGCAGAGACTGAGCGTTTAGAGCAAGAGCGTATAGCTAGTGAGCAGGCTGAAGCTGAACGTTTAGCTCAAGAAAAGCTAGCTCAAGAGCAAGCACAAAAGCTTGAGCAAGAACGCCTATATGAAGCAGAACAAGCCGAAAAACGAGCTATAGAGCAAGCTAATGCCGAATTATTAGCAAAGCAAGATGCAGATGCAGCAGCGCAAAAGCAAGAACAAGCAAAACGGTTAGCTGAACAAGAAACACAAATGCGCCTAGAACAAGAGCGTATTGCTGCAGAAAAAGCAGAGTCGGAGCGATTAGAACGAGTTCGTCTCCAAGAGCAAGAAGCTGCAAATGCAGAAAAGCTTGCAATAGATAAAGCAAATGCACAATTGCTTGCAAAAGAGCAGGCTGATGCTGAGAGGCAGCGACAAGAACGAGAGCAGCGCCTAGCTGAGCAAGAAGCTCAAATGCGTTTAGAGCAAGAACGTATAGCCGCTGAAAAAGTTGAGAATGAACGCTTAGAGCAAGAGCGTATTGCGGCTGAAAAAGTTGAGAATGAGCGTTTAGAGCAAGAGCGTATTGCGGCTGAAAAAGTTGAGAGTGAACGTTTAGAGCAAGAGCGCATTGCAGCTGAAAAAGCCGAGAATGAGCGTTTAGAACAAGAACGTATTGCAGCTGAAGAAGCCGAGAATGAACGTTTAGAGCAAGAACGTCTAGAGCAAGAACGTCTTACTGCTGAGCTTGCAAAAGATGAAGCAAAACAAGCAGAAAAACCAAAAAAAGAAGGTTTTTTCTCTCGTCTTAAAAAAGGCTTATTAAAAACTCGTGTAAATATAGGCTCTGGCTTTGCTTCAATCTTTAGTGGTAAAAAAATTGATGACGAGTTATTTGAAGATCTTGAAACACAGCTACTTACCGCCGATTTAGGTGTTGATACCACCATGAAGTTAATCGATAGTTTAACTGATGCAGCTGATCGAAAGCAGCTTAAAGATGGTGATGCCTTATATGAGCTAATGAAGCAAGAAATGGCAGCGATGCTAAAAACTGCTGAGCAGCCTTTAGTTATTAATAAAGATAAAAAGCCGTTTGTTATTTTAATGGTAGGTGTGAACGGAGTTGGTAAAACAACCACGATTGGTAAGCTAGCTAAGCAATTTCAAAATGAAGGTAAATCGGTCATGCTTGCCGCAGGAGATACGTTTAGGGCCGCAGCTGTAGAACAGTTACAGGTTTGGGGTGAACGTAACAGTATTCCGGTTATTGCACAGCACACAGGTGCAGATAGCGCGTCGGTAGTGTTTGATGCATTTCAAGCCGCGAAAGCACGAAATGTTGATGTATTAATTGCCGATACAGCTGGGCGCTTGCAAAATAAAGATAATTTAATGCAAGAACTTGAAAAAATAGCCCGTGTAATGAAAAAAATTGACCCAGATGCACCTCACGAAGTAATGCTTACTATTGATGCTGGTACAGGTCAAAATGCTATTAGCCAAGTAAACTTATTTAATCAATGTGTTGGTTTAACTGGTATTACACTTTCAAAACTTGATGGTACTGCAAAAGGCGGTGTTATTTTTGCGGTTGCCGATAAGTTTAATATTCCAATTCGTTACATTGGTGTTGGTGAAGGTATTGATGATTTACGCGCTTTTAAAAGCGATGACTTTATTGATGCGTTATTTAGCCAAGATGAGGACGACGTTTAATTTACCAAAAGAGGGAGCTTGCTCCCTTTTTAATTGCGAGGATTACCAACGTTATTAATAAGCTAATGGCGTTGGCATAATAAAAAGATGATAAATTTTCAGCAAGTAAGTAAAACTTACCCTGGTGGGCATCGTGCACTTGAAAAGGTTAATTTTCATATTAAGCCTGGCGAACTCGCTTTTTTAACGGGCCACAGTGGCGCCGGTAAAAGTACGTTACTTAAGCTAATTAGTTTAATGGAGCGTCCATCTGCAGGTAACGTGTTTATTAATGGAGTTGATTTAAATAAAGTTAACTCGCGTCAAATTCCTTATGCTCGTCGTGATATTGGTATTATTTTTCAAAACCACCGTTTATTAGAGCGCTATACCGTTTTTGATAATGTAGCATTACCTTTAATTATTGAGGGCACTCATCATAAGCAAATAGCGAAACGAGTGCATGGCGCGCTTGATAAAGTGGGCTTGATAGATAAAATAAGATGTCATCCTTCTATGCTCTCTGGCGGTGAACAGCAGCGAGTAGGTATTGCCAGAGCCATTGTAAACTCCCCGCCAATATTATTAGCTGATGAACCTACTGGTAACCTCGACCCTGAACTTTCAATGGAAATATTAAAGTTGTTTGAAGACTTTAATAAGCACGGTACAACAGTGCTTATTGCCACACATGATCTTGGTTTAGTGGCGCGTATGAAGTACCGAAGCCTAACTTTAAAAGACGGTCGTATGCTTGAAGATCCGCTTGCTGGGGGAGCATTATGAGTTTACTTTTTAAAGGTCGTCAAAATAGTAACGATAAGCAACAAAAATCGATATTAGCGGGTGGTTATTTTTTTATACTTAATATATTTCGCCAAGGCGTACATAGTTTAGGTGAAATGTGGCGTACACCGCTTGCTTCAATGATGACTATTGCTGTACTTGGGTTGAGCCTAACTTTGCCAGCTACACTGTACTTAGTTGTTAAAAACGTACAGCAAGTAAGTAGTGGCTTTGAAGAAGCCAGTGAAATATCTTTGTTTGTAAAAGAGAGTATGAGTGAGCAAGAAACACAAACTTTGGTGAAGCGTTTGGCGCTATACCCAGAGGTTGAAAGTATAGAGTTTATTTCAAAACAACAAGCTCTTACTGAGTTTAAAGATGTTTCTGGCTTTGGGCAGGCTTTAGAATACTTAGACAAGAACCCACTACCAGATGTAGTACTGGTTACGCCAACAAAACGTAATAGGCAGCCAAATGCTGCTAAGGTACTTTTGGCAAAGCTTGAGAGCGAACGTGAAGTTGACTTTGGAAAGCTTGATATAGCATGGTTAGAGCGTTTAAATGCACTGCTTGATTTACTCAAAGAAAGTGTAATAACTATCGCACTATTATTACTCACCTCAGTGACTCTCATTATTGGCAATACTATCCGCTTGTCGATTATGGACAAAAAAGAAGAAATCCAAGTAATGAAACTTGTAGGAGCAACGAATACATTTATACATGCACCATTTTTATGGACAGGTATATGGTACGGCGTAATAGGTGGTTTATTTGCTTTTATATGTGTTGGGTTAATGATGTGGTGGCTTTCGAGCGCAGTAAGCAGTGTTGCAGGCGTGTATCAAACAAGTTTTTCGCTTATTGGGTTATCGCTTAGTGAGCTTGGCTTTTTAGTATTACTTGCCACTAGTTTAGGCTTTATTGGCTCGTACCTATCTGTAAATCGCTATATTAAAGAAATAGAACCCGATAAAGTATAAGTGAACCAATTCAACTTGATACGCGTAGAGTATCAAGTTGGATACATCCTTAGTTTATTAAAACTGTCATATTTGTGTATTATCCTCCTCTAAAGTAATGAGTTGTAAATAGCGTGTTGCGACAGAGCTAATTGCTTGCAAACCCTTAATTCATCACTTATTCAGTCGCTTGTAGTAGACTAAATACATACCAAAAAACTACTTGATTTATACTTTAAAAAAGTTTTAAATTGGGGTTAGCACTCTTGAAGAAAGAGTGCTAAGATGGTTTCAAATGTTTATCACCGAGGTGAAAAATGAGAAAAGATTTATACGCAATGGCACTTACAGTAGGACAACAAAGCGCAAGCATGGACGGTTACCTTCAAGCGGTAAGCACTATTCCTATGCTTAAAGTTGAGCAAGAGCAAGAACTTGCTAAAAAGCTTCAGGAAGAAGGCGATCTTGGCGCTGCTAAGCAACTCATTATGTCGCATTTACGCTTTGTAGCACATATTGCTAAAAGCTACTCGGGATACGGCTTACCACAAGCTGACCTTATTCAAGAAGGTAATATAGGCCTGATGAAAGCGGTTAAACGTTTTGACCCAACAGTAGGTGTACGTTTAGTGTCGTTCGCAGTGCATTGGATTAAAGCCGAAATCCATGAGTTTGTTTTAAAAAACTGGCGCATAGTTAAAGTTGCAACCACAAAGGCACAGCGTAAATTGTTTTTTAATCTTCGTAAAAACAAAAAGCGTTTAGGTTGGTTCAATCAAGCTGAGGTTAGCACTGTTGCTAGTGAGCTAGGAGTGAGTGAAAAAGAAGTACGTGAAATGGAATCGCGCATGAGCGGCCAAGACATGGGCTTTGACCTAACAGGCGACGATAATGATGACGCGCCTACAAGTACTTACTCTCCAGTGCAATATTTAACAGATGGTTCTGCTGACTTAGCTGACGATATAGAGCAGCAGCAGTGGCAAGAACAGTCTCATACTCGTTTATTTAGCGCACTTAAAACGCTAGATGAGCGTTCGCAAGACATTGTAAGTGCTCGTTGGTTATCTGACGACAAAGCAACATTACAAGAGCTTGCTGAAAAATACAGCGTATCAGCTGAGCGTGTTCGCCAGCTAGAAAAAACAGCAATGAAAAAGCTGCAAAGCGCTATGAGCTAATCGCTCTAAAGAATGAAATTGACAAAGCCCTGCATGAAAATGCGGGGCTTTTCGCTTTATAGCTATCAATTTTCAGTTTGAAGCTGTTTGATGACAAATAACAGCGAATATATATTTTTAAGTGGGTAAACTTATAATATATAAAGCTAACACTATTGCCAGAGGCGCTAAGTTATTCTATAAATTAGTTCTTTTTGGCTGACATACACATGGCTTTTTTAAAGTCCTTATTATCGAGCACTTATTTCTTTGTTCTCAGCTTGCGCTAACTGTATATATTTTTTTTCTACTAATTGCGACACGGGCACAAGTTCAAACCCTTGCTCTGTTAACTGTGGCAACGCCTGGCGTAAAAAATTAATAGTTTCTGGGTAGGGGTGGGCAATTGCAATTGCAAATTTGTGTTTTGTAGCTTTGTGCTTTAATTCATCGAGCCTAAATTGCAATTGCTCTGGCGTTGTTATGTTGTCTAAAAATACGTGACGGCCAACATTCTCTACACCTAAAAAGTTTGCAGCATTTTGTGCTTGGCTTAAATCAGTGGTACGACTATCTAAAAAGTATAAGTGACGCTTTTTAAGTACTTCCATAGTCCACTTCATGGCTTGGCTTTTTTGTGTAAGTGCTGAGCCCATGTGATTATTAACGCCCTTGACTTGGGGTAAGCTGGCTAGAGCCGTTCCTAAAGTTTGTTGTAATTGTTCTTTATTCATATTTAAAGTTAATGCGCCTGGACCAAGCTCTTTGCCGTTAAGTGCCTGCATAGGTACGTGTAACAGCAGTTCTTTATTTGACTGACTCGCAAGCGTTGCAAAAATTTGAGAATAAGGTGTGTGAGGCAAAATTGAATACGTCAATTGCCCAGGTAAGGAAAGGAATTCTAAGTCCCGTTGATGATAACCTATGTCATCTATCACTATTGCTATTTGCTTGGCGCTAACACTTGTGCAGGCTAAGCAAATAAACAGTATTAGCCATTTTATTATTTTCACGTTTATAGTTTTTATTATCTTTTTTAAATCTCAGTAGGTTGCTTTAAATAAAGCTGTTTTATTGCATGCTGAGTAATTGTTTTGCTTTAACTAATTGCAGATCGGCTAAGTTACCGGTGAGTAATTTTGCGTTACTGTTAGTTTGCTCACTTTTTATTATAACGGCTTTATTAGTTTGTGAAAGACTTGTTTGATTAATCGCCACATCAGGGGTTATTCCTATGCCATCAATAGATTGGCCAAGGGGGGTATAGTATTTAGCTGTAGTGAGTTTAAGTGCTGTGTTTCCATCACCTAAGGGGATTAACGATTGCACAGAACCTTTACCAAATGACTGGCTGCCAACAATAGTAGCTCTTTTGTTATCTTTAAGTGCAGCAGCGAGTATTTCGGCAGCTGAGGCTGAGTTTTCATTAATAAGCACAACAATAGGCGCACCTTTTAAAATATCACCTCGTTTAGCGTAAAAGGCTTGGTTAGCATCGTAAAAGCGTCCTTTGGTAGTAACAATAGTCCCACTTTGTAAAAACAGGTCAGATACTGCAACCGCACTTTGTAATGTACCGCCTGGGTTATCTCGTAAATCAATTACTAAGCCTTTTAGCGGGTAGCCAAAATGGCTTTGTAAAGCAGCAACCTGCAAGGCCACCTCATGTAAAGTATGGTTAGAAAAGTTATTAATAGCTAAATAGCCAGTGCCAGAGTCTAAAAGCTCGCTGGTTGCGCTTTCTAAATTTATTTCACGGCGTGTAACATGAAAGGTAATCAATTCTTTTGTGTTATCGCGCTTTATAGTTAGGTCTATGTTTGCAAATTTACTTTCGCGTATTAACGTTGCTACTTCGTCGATTGTACGGCTATTTGCGCTGTTATTATTTATGCTTATTACTTTATCGCCCGGTAATACTCCCGCTATTTTGGCTGGCGAGTTATCGACTATGTCAACAATGGTCATTACTTCATCAACGTTTTTAACTTCAATACCAATACCGGTGTAGTGGCCATTTGTATTGTCAAATAATGACGTAAGTTCATGCTCATCTAAATATTTAGAGTAGGGGTCGAGTTTTGAATACAAACGTTCAAATTGTTTGTTGTTATAGTTGATATGGTCGCTATTTTGTAGCGCTAAATCTTCTACGTAGTAAGCGTGAATATTAAAGATGATTTCATCTATTTGTTGGCTTTTAAGCTCCTTTATAGAGCTTGCATATAAGCGTGTATTAAAAGCTAATAAGGTAAGTAATATGACCAAACACAGGTTTATAAAAAAGCCTGTGTTTTTTTTAATGACTGTATTAGATGCGTTTTTTTTGGTTGTCATCAGCTGCTCCTAATGCGGTGCAGCGGTTTATTCAATTAAATGCGTCTGCACCATTTTACAGGATTTACTGCGTGTCCTTTATGGCGTATTTCAAAGTATAGACCAGAACTTGCCTGTCCGCCGCTTTGACCCACTAATGCAAGTGTTTCCCCTTCGCGTACCATATCCCCTACATCCCTCAGTAGTGTTTGAGCGTGCCCATATAGGCTCATAAAACCTTCACCATGGTCTACAACAATTACCCAACCATAGCCTTTTAACCAATCAGCAAACACAACTTGACCATTGTGGACGCTATTGATATTAGAGCCTTCTTTTGCACCAATTAGCACGCCTTTCCAGTCAATACCACCATGTTTACGTTGGCCAAATGTATGTTTTAATTTACCTTTACTTGGCCAGTCTAATTTTCCTTTACTTTTATATAGGCCAAGCAATTCTATTTTTTGTGCTTTCTCTTTTTCGATGTTTTCTATAGTTTTAACAAGGGTTTGCTGGTTTTCTTCTAAATAATCTATTGAGCTTTTAGTGTTAGTAAATTGAGATTGTAAGTTCTTAAGATTAGCTTGACGTTCATTTTTAGCATTAACTAAAGCTGTGTAACGCCTTTTTTGTTCTTCGTACAAGGCAATTAACTTTTGCTCTGTTTTAGTTAGCTTTGCTTGATTTAAAGCTATTTGTTCTTGCAGGGATTTTATTTCTTCAATTTGTTCTATTCGAGCTTTGTTTAAATAGTTGTAGTAACTAAGTGTGCGCTCAAATTTAGCTGTGTCTTCTTGATTTAACAGCATTTTAGAGTAGTCGTCGTCACCGGCCATATAAGCGCTTTTGAGTTGCGCTGCTAAAATTTTCTGAAACTTAGTGTGCTTTCTATCGAGCTCATCGGCTTTATTTTGTAACTCTTTTTGCTGTGTTTTAGTCTCTTTTACAGATTGCTCTGCCATGTTAAGTGCTTTGGCATTTTTAGCTATATCGAGCTCATGGCTTTTGAGTTTCTTTTGTAGCGCTGCTATTTTTTTTCTTTGGGCGTTATATTCAGCCTGGCTTTGCTCAAGTGCATTTTGAACTTCTGATAAGTCTTTTTTAGTACGCTCTTCATTAGCGACTGCAGATGCAGTCACTAATGAAGTTAGTATTAAACCGCACTTTATTAACCGATTAATACGTCTATTCATGTGTTATTTCAACATCATGATGGGTGTACCAGTCATTTCTTTTGGTTGCTCCATGCCCATTAAGTGAAGCATTGTTGGGGCTACATCACTTAAGGCTTTACCTTGCATTGGCTCTGCATCGCGACCAACATAAATAAAATGCACCGGTTCGCTAGTGTGGGCAGTATGTGCTTGGCCTGTTTTAAGGTCAGCCATTTGTTCAGCATTACCATGATCGGCTGTTATTAGTGCTTCACCACCGAATTCTTCTAGAGTATCAACAACACGCCCGATACAGCTATCTACAGCTTCACAAGCTTTAACAGCTGCTTCAAATACACCTGAGTGACCAACCATATCGCCATTAGGGTAGTTACAAATAATAGCATCGTATTTTCCACTTTTAATTGCTTCTACGAGTTTATCTGTAAGCATTTCTGAATTCATTTCAGGTTGTAGATCGTAAGTTGCTACTTGCGGCGAAGGAATTAACTCGCGTGTTTCACCTTTAAATTCGCTTTCACGTCCGCCACTAAAGAAAAATGTAACGTGTGCGTATTTTTCGGTTTCTGAAATACGAAGCTGTGTTTTGTTATTTTTTTCAAACCATTCACCTAATACGTTTACTAACGGTGTTGAACCAAAGGCAATAGGTGCATTTATATCATCTGCGTACTCTGTCATCATTACAAATGCACTAAGCTCTGGTGTTCTTTTTCTTGCGAATCCATCAAAATCAGGCTCAACAAAAGCGCGAGTAATTTCGCGGGCTCTATCTGCTCTAAAGTTAGCAAAAATTAGAGTGTCGCCATCGTTTATTGAAGCAGGAGTGGCGCCTGTTGGCGTAATAGTCGTAGCTGCTACAAACTCGTCGTTTTCGTCGCGCTCGTACGCTGCGTTAAGTGCTTCAACACCATTATCAAAATTAAAGTCGCCTTCGGCGAGCGTCATTACGTTGTAAGCTTTTTCTACACGGTTCCAACGGTTGTCTCTGTCCATTGCGTAGTAACGGCCAATAAGTGATGCTAAACGTCCGCACTTAAGTTCATTAAATAACGCTTCAATTCGTTCGATTGATGCTTTTGCGCTACGTGGAGGAGTGTCACGGCCGTCTAAAAAGGCATGGAAATAGACTTCTTTAGCACCACGTTTTGCAGCAAGCTTTATGCTAGCAACTATATGATCTTCATGGCTATGCACACCACCAGGGCTTAAAAGACCCATTATGTGAACTGCTTTTCCTGCACTTACCGCTTTATCAATGTTTTCAACTAAGGCCGGGGTTGAATCAAATTCGCCATCGTTAATTGCTTTAGTGATACGGGTAAAATCTTGATACACAATGCGGCCCGCACCCAAGTTTACATGGCCAACTTCTGAATTACCCATTTGCCCGTCAGGAAGACCAACATCTAAACCTGAAGCTGATATTAATGTGTGTGGGCGGGTGGCCCATAAATTGTCTAATACAGGTGTGTTAGCTGCAAGAATGGCATTGCTTTGCTCATTCTCGCGGTATCCCCAACCGTCTAAAATCATTAATACCAGTGGTTTTTTATGTTCTGT
Organism: Pseudoalteromonas aliena; assembly: GCF_038155085.1. Taxonomy (GTDB): domain Bacteria; phylum Pseudomonadota; class Gammaproteobacteria; order Enterobacterales; family Alteromonadaceae; genus Pseudoalteromonas; species Pseudoalteromonas aliena_A. Next base: position 94,658 of record NZ_JBAKAU010000004.1, on the reverse strand, counting down.
CATAATAGCTCCTGAAAATTAGTATCTGTTGATGGATACAGTGCACCTAAAAAGGTTTATTAGCGTGGTTTTAGCATACCGCGTTTTTAAGCTAGGATCAGCATTGAAAACAAGATATTAAATTTTTTCACTGATACCTTTAACAACTAACCTGAACCCCGGTTAAGAGATTTATTATTCAGAGTTCAGGTTAGCTATATATGGGGGGGGGTATCGTTTTTTAAATAGCTCTAAGTGCTCCTAAACTCGCATTTTAGGTTGGTTTGGGTATACTTGCGTGGCTAGAGTACAAAATACTTAAAACATCATGTTTTAAAATATAATTTCATAGTGGAAGTAGAATGGAACAATATATTGAATTTATTACAAATCATCCCATTTTAAGCCTTGCTTGGGTTGGTATTGTTTTTCTTATTGTGAGCGGCTTGATAAAAAGTAAATTTTCAGCAATCCGTCAAATAACCCCTCAACAGCTTACGCTTCTAATCAATCGTGAAGACGGTAAAGTTGTTGATATTCGTGCGCAAAAAGAATTTGCTGCAGGACATATTGCTAATTCTGTACATTTAAGCCCTGAAAAAGCGAAACAATCTGACTTCTCAAGCCTTGAAAAGTATAAGAGCAAACCCATTATATTGGTATGTACCACAGGTATGACCGCTCAAGGTACTGCGACTGCAATGCACAAAGCTGGTTTTGAACAAGTTTATGTATTATCTAGCGGTATGGGAGCGTGGCAGTCTGCCAGCTTACCAACTACAACAGGTCGCTAATAAGTTTAGCTAGACCGATAGAGGATTTATTATGAGTAAAGTTGTTTTATACACCAAAGCGTATTGTCCATTTTGTCAGCGCGCTCTTTCGCTTTTAAACAGTAAAGGCGTTGAATATACAAATTATGATATAGGTGTGCAGCCTGAGCTACGCGATGAAATGATTGCTAAAGCCGGTGGTGCAAGCACAGTACCGCAAATTTTTATTAATGATGAACATATCGGTGGCTGCGACGACATGATGGCTATTGAGGCGCAAGGCAAACTTGACGCGAAGCTAAGCGCTTAATTTAAATTATAATAACGAACAAGTTAGGAATAACAATGAACGAAGAAAATCAAAACGTAGCAGCTGCAGAAGCTGGCGCACAATTTACTATTCAACGCATTTACACTAAAGATGTATCGTTTGAAACGCCAAACTCTCCTGCCATCTTTCAAAAAGAATGGACACCAGAAGTTAAGCTAGACTTAGATACACGTTCAAATAAGCTGGACGAAGGCGTATTTGAAGTTGTTTTAGCGCTAACTGTGACGGCTTCTCTTGGTGAAGAAACTGCGTTTTTATGTGAAATTCAACAAGCAGGTATTTTTACTATTGCTGAAGTTGAAGAAGTGCAACTTGCGCACATGCTAGGTGCATTTTGTCCTAACGTGTTGTTCCCATATGCACGTGAAGCTGTTTCAAACCTCGTTAACCGTGGTACTTTCCCACAGCTTAACCTTGCGCCAGTTAATTTTGATGCGTTATTTGCACAATACATGCAGCAACGTACTGCGCAGGCTGACCAGGCTTCAGCAGACGCATAACTTATGAGTACAGCAACTACAGCTGTTACTGTATTAGGGGCGGGGTCTTACGGCACCGCCCTTGCTATTTGTTTAGCCCGAAATGGTCACCACGTGACACTTTGGGGAAGAAATAGCGATGACGTTGCCACGCTTGCAGCTGAGCGGAAAAATCAACGTTACTTACCTGATGCTCCTTTTCCAGATACTCTTACTCTTGAAGCTAACTTACAAAATGCCGTTGCTAGCAGCGCTATTGTACTTGTTGTTGTGCCAAGCCATGCTTTTGGCGACACACTTGCGCAGATTAAACCTGCATTGCAAGACGGTGCCAAAGTAGCGTGGGCAACTAAAGGGCTTGAGCCTAATACAGGACGCTTATTACAAGAAGTGGCTTTGCAAGAATTGGGTGATGATATTCCACTTGCGGTACTGTCGGGCCCTACGTTTGCAAAAGAAATGGCGATGGGTTCACCTACTGCTATTTCAGTGTCTTCTACGTCGCCTGAATTTGCTCAGCAACTCGCTGACTTGCTTCATTGTGGTCGCTCATTCCGTGTGTATAACAATGATGATTTTATTGGTATACAGCTCGGTGGTGCGGTTAAGAATGTAATTGCAATTGGTGCAGGTATTTCGGATGGCGTAGGCTTTGGTGCAAATGCGCGTACTGCGCTTATAACCCGAGGGCTTGCAGAGCTTACTCGCTTAGGTTGTGCTCTTGGTGCTAAACCAGAAACCTTTATGGGAATGGCAGGCCTTGGCGATTTAATACTAACGTGTACAGATAACCAATCACGTAATCGTCGATTTGGTTTAGCGTTGGGTAAAGGCGAAAGTGTTGATGCTGCTATTGAGTCAATTGGTCAAGTAGTGGAAGGCTTTAGAAATACCAAAGAAGTGTATTTATTAGCGCAGCGTAGCGGTGTAGAAATGCCGATTACCGAGCAAATTTATAAAGTGCTTTATGAAAATAAAGATATGAAAGAAGCTGCAATGGCGCTATTAGGCCGAGAGCAACGTTCTGAATAACCTTATAAGCGTTTATAAACAAAAAACCGATATTATGTCGGTTTTTTTGTTGTTTGGTACAAGGTGTTTATTGCGCGTTAGGAAAGCCCAACTGGCGCCACGACTCGTAGACAAACACAGCTACTGCGTTTGATAAGTTCATGCTGCGGCTATTGGCTTGCATAGGAATACGCACACGCTGCTCTTTTGGCAGTGCTTGGATCATATCGTCAGGCAAGCCGCGAGTCTCTGGGCCAAATACCAAACAGTCACCCGCTTCGTAACTTGCTTCATGGTGAAACTGACTACCTTTGGTTGTGCATGCATACACTTTTTTTGGTTTACATTTTTCAAGGTAATCTTCAAATGAGGCATGGCGTTGAACATGACTAAATTCATGATAATCAAGTCCTGCACGTTTCACGCGCTTATCGTCCCACTCAAAACCTAATGGCTCAATTAAATGTAATGCATAGCCGGTATTGGCACATAGGCGAATAATATTACCAGTGTTAGGCGGTATTTCAGGTTGGTATAAAACAATATCCAGCATAATGAGCCTTATAAAATAATCTGTAGTTTGACGAAGAGCAGTATACACGAAACCTTTTAAAAAAATGATATACTCACACTATTGAATACTCCTAATTATCGGATTAAAACGTGCATAACCGTAGCTACGAATTTTGGGTTAAAACTTCCAGCATTGTTACCATGGCAATGGTTAGTTTAATGATTGGCGCGAAAACATGGGCTTGGCTGGCTTCTGGCTCGGCTTCAATGCTTGGCTCGTTAACTGATTCGTTAATGGATATTACTGCCACCGCCATGAGTTTTTTAGTGTTAGGCTACGCACTGCGCCCAGCGGATGACGATCACCGGTTTGGGCACGGAAAAGCTGAAGCACTGGCAGGACTTGGGCAAGCTGCGTTTATTGCAGGCTCAGGTTGCCTACTTGCTTTTCATGGTATTGAGCGTTTATTTAATCCTATACAGTTAAGCCATTCTTTATTAGGTGTGTGGGTAAGTATTTTTGCTATTGCATGTACGCTGGTAATTGTATTTGTGCAAAATAAAGTAGTTAAGTACACCGATTCAATTGCTATAAAAGCCGACTCAGTACATTACAAAGGCGATTTAATATTAAATGCCGCTGTGCTATTAGCTATTTTATTATCTTATTATGGTGTGTTGTATGCCGATCCTGTTTTTGCGATAGGTGTAGCGGGTTACTTACTTTATAACAGTTGGGATATAGCGCGCGATAGTGCCGATCATTTAATGGATAAAGAGCTCCCAGACGATGAAAAGCAAAGCATATTTGATATAGCCAAAGCCCACGCTGATGTACATGGCGTGCATGATATTCGTACTCGCCAAGGCGGAAAAGTTAAGTTTATCCAAATGCACTTAGAGCTTGATGATCATTTAAGTTTGATTCGCGCGCACAATGTGGCTGATGAAGTAGAGGCTATGCTCAAAGAGCGTTTTGAGTCTGAGGTAGATATACTGATCCACCTCGATCCTTTGTCGGTGCTTGCTAAGCCGTTACCGACTCACAAAACTGATACAAACTTTTAAGCAATGGCTGGCGTATTTCATCACGTTCAAAAAATAGTTCATGTTTAGCATTAGGAAAGCTTTCTAATACAGTGTTTTCGAGCCTGTTAGTCAATTTGTAAAGCGCTTTATTATCAACGACTTCATCATTCTGAGCGCAGGCAATATAAAGTGGTGTATCTACTTTTAGCCTATCTACCGACGATATAAAAGAAAATGCCGCATATAACCATCCGTAAGTCACTCCACCTAGTTGTAGCAAAGGGGTTTTTTGGTAGGTTTGTCTAAATAATTCGTAGCGCACTTTGCTGCTAGTTAAAACATTTTGCGAAAATTCGTCGGGCGCATAATCGCTTTGCCCAAGCGCGTAGCTATACTGAAAGCCAAACAACTTTGCACTATTTGCAACTAGCTTAGCTAAAGGCTTTGGTGTGTTTTTTGTGTATATGTCGAGCATTGGAGCTGATAAAAAAGCACCGTTGTAACTGTTTTCAAAATTGGCTAAGTAATTTAGGGCAATTGCACCCCCCATAGAGTGACTCAGTAATACTTTTTTGCCTTGCCAATGTGTGTCTACTACTTGCTTGTTGAATAAATCCAAATCTATACAGTAATTATTAAAGTGTTTTACATAACCTTTGTGCTTGTTTTTTAGGTGGCGATAAGAGCGTCCTTGACCTTGATGATCAACTATAAATACAGCAAAGTTATTATTGTAAAGCTCCCACAATAACTCTTTATATTTATCGAGCCCTTCTATACGACCAGAACTTATCACTACTGCTATGTGTGCGTTGCTAGGCTTTACATACGCATAAAATAATTGTCCACATGGCGTATTTAAATAAGATTTAACGAGGGTCTTTTCGTAAAAGTCTTCAATGGTAGGTTTGTTACTTTTAAGCTCGCTCTCATTGCTATAAAACATGTTTTACTCTTTTATTATTGGCAAGGTTATATTAGCACATAAGCCACCTTGTTCTTTATTTGATAGTACTAAACTGCCACCATGCGCAGTAATAGCATTTTTAGCAATCGCCAGCCCTAAACCTGTACCACCACTTACGCGGTCGCGCGCATCTGATTGCCTAAAAAAGGGCTCACAAAGCTTGCTCAGTTGGTCATTGGGTACACCATAACCATCATCACATATTTCTATATAAATGACATCTGAATGCTTTAAGGTAATGCTAATCGTATTATTTGCGTATTTAATAGCGTTGCGAAGTAAGTTTTCAAGTGCGCTGGCAATAAGTGTTTCGTCACAATTAATATTGATGTCTGCGGTGCCTACTATCTTTAGCTGCTTATTATTTTGTTTTGCTTCAAACTGTGCATCGTTAATAACGTGATCTACAATTATTTGTAATGATTGGTTTTGCAGGGAAAGTGCTTGGCTCTTTGCCTCTAAGCGAGAAACTTGCAGTACATCGGCAATCATTTTATCGAGTTGGTTTGCTTCTTTTTCTATACGTAATAGATATGATTGGCTAGCGTCGTTAGCTTGCATTTGTGCAAGACCGGTAGCCATTTTTAAACGTGTAAGGGGGGAGCGCAATTCATGTGATATGTCGGCTAATAAGCGCTTTTGTGAACTAATTAAAAGCTCTAACTGATTGGCCATGCTGTTAAAGTCTCGCCCTAGTATTCCTAGCTCATCTTTTCTGTTTACAGAAATGTCAGCTCTTGCGCTTAGGTCACCTGCTGATAGTTTAATAGCCGCTTTTTTAAGACTATTTATAGGAGCTATTAAGTTGCGGCTAAATACAAAGCTTAAAATAAGAGATGCTACAATCGCGATAACTATTTTCATCCAATTAGGCATAAGCTTAAAACGCATTAATAAAGGCGGTTGGTGGTTAATATCTATTTCATAAAGATAAAAACTTCCTTCAGGCACGTTTATATTAACAGGGCCGAAGGCTTGATATTTTTCAGTGAAAATAATCTGCGGTGACATATTTTGTGTGAAGTTTAATAAACTTAAGTCTATACTTTCTGGAACTTCTTTACTGCTAAGAGAGTCTTCGCTTTGAGCTGCGCTTAAGTACAAAAGCTTACGTTTTGATAGGCGAGGGTGTACTAATACTTCGCTTAGGTTGCGCTTATGTTTAATAGCTGTCCGCTCAATACTTTTAGCGGTATATATTAGGTTTTTTTTCATTGGGCCATAAAGAGGCTCGTTAGTTACCGCGTTAATAGCGGTAATATTACTTAAAAATATAAGCGCTGCAACGGTGCCGATTATAGTTAACCAAAACCAAATAAATATTTTAAAAAACAGATAGTGCCTAGGGTGTTTTAACCAAGCAAAATAAGTACTTTTACTCGCCTTGGATAAAGACATAACCCGTACCTCTCATTGTTTTAATTCGCTCACCAGGAATATGCTCTGCTATTTTTTTGCGGATATTACTTACATGCATATCGATAGAGCGATCAAAAGAAGCTAAACGCCTACCTAGTACTTCTTCACTGATTTGCTCTTTACTAACCACTTCACCTGCATTTTTACACAATAGCGTGAGTATTTCGTATTCTGTACCAGTAAGGGTTAGTGTAGAGTCATCTATTGAGGCTTCTCGAGCTGCAAGGTTAACAGTAATGCCATTAACGAATAACTTACTCGTTGTAGCTGCATTTAAGCTATTGATGTGCTCTATACGGCGAGTTATCGCTTTTACGCGGGCTAGTAATTCACGGTGATTAAAAGGCTTGGGAATGTAATCATCGGCGCCTAGCTCTAGGCCAAATATACGGTCAAAGTCTTCACCTTTTGCTGTAAGCATTATCACCGGTGTGAGTTTTGTTTGCCTAAGTTGTTTAAGTACTTCAAAACCATCAAGCGTTGGCAACATTACATCTAGCAATATAAGGGCATAGTCATTTGCTTGTGCTAGTTTAAGGCCTTGTTCACCGTCGTGTACGCTTTGTATTTCAAACCCTTGAGCAGTCAAATATTCACTTAACAGCTCACAAAGGCCAGTGTCGTCATCAATCATTAATAGTTTCATTTACAAACCCTTAGAGTTGTTTATAGCGTTATTTTACCCGCTAAATAGTGCAAAGGTGAATCTTTACACAACCTTTACACTGCTTTGCGTTACTTTGCGTTGAGTTAGGTATAGTGAACTCAGTTGATTAAGCAGTTACAAACAACCGAACTGAACCAATAGTTAAACCAAATAATTAAGGTAATGATTATGACTAAATTAAACACACTTTCAAAATTAGTACTTATCTGTGGCTTAGCAACAGCAACGCTTGGTGCTGGTAGCGTATTAGCAAAAGGCGATGGGCATAAGCAAGGCCATTCTCAAGCTCGTTTTTTACTTTCTGAGCGCGGCGTTGAAAAATTAAACCTAACAGATGAGCAGCAAACTAAGCTAAAGGCCATTTTTGAAGCGCAAAAAACACAAATGAAAGCACTGCGTGGCGATGATAAAGAAGCCCGTAAAGCGATGCGTGAAGCGCACAAAGCAAAAATGGATGCATTACTTTCGGCTGCAACATTTGACGAAAATGCAGCAAAAGAGCTATTAAATGAACGCCATGAAAAAGGTGAGCAATTTGGTTTAATTAAACTAAAAACGCAGCACCAAGTAATGCAAGTGCTTAACGCTGAGCAAAAAGAAAAGTTTGCTAAAATGCAAAAGCGTATGAATAAAAAGCACCGTAAACAAAAAAGCTAATTTTACTTTTTTGTAAATACTAAAAAACCAGCTTAATGCTGGTTTTCGTATTTAGGGCGTTATAAAGATAAATTATTTAAAAAAGTCATCTTCATTTTTAGCCATCATAGCCTCAATGTCTTCAATCATATCTTGGCTAAACTCTTGCGCAGATGTAATTGGTGCAGAAATTTTATTATTTTCGAACGACCATTCACCTAAATCAATAAGTTGACAGCGTTTTGAACAAAACGGACGATATGGGCTTTTATCTGACCATTCAACTTTATTTTTACACGTTGGGCAGCTTACAACTGTTGGCATTTTCTACTCTCTACAATTTTACTTTATAGCTTCAAAAAATTTTAGAGCTACATAATTACATATTTGTTACGCGGTTAATTTCAGCTAGTGACGTTAAACCATCAGCCGCTTTACGTAAACCCGATAAGCGTAAATTATTGAATCCAGCTTTAAGTGATACATCAGCTATTTCAAGCGAGTTACCACCGCGCATAATAATTTGGGCAATCTCAGGGGTGATTTGCATTACTTCGTAAATACCCACACGCCCTTTGTAACCATCGGTACAGCTATCACACCCTTTAGGAATATATAACGTCATTTCTTCAATTTGCTCGGCACTAAACCCTTGGCGAGAGAGTTCTTCGCTAGGTAGTTGCTCAGGCGTTTTACATTTAGGGCATAATCGTCGCGCTAGACGTTGGGCTATTATTAAGCTGATTGAGCTTGCTACGTTATAAGCTGGTACACCCATATTTAATAAACGGGTGATTGTTTCAGGTGCTGAGTTTGTATGCAATGTTGATAAAACCAAGTGACCTGTTTGTGCCGCTTTTATTGATATTTCTGCGGTTTCTAGATCTCGTATTTCACCAACCATAACTACATCTGGATCTTGACGTAAAAATGCTCGCAGTGCGTTGGCAAAAGTCATATCTGCTTTAATATTAATTTGTACTTGATTTATGCCTTCCAAATTAATTTCAACAGGGTCTTCGGCAGTACTAATATTTCGTTCTGGCTGGTTTAATATATTTAAGCCTGTGTACAGTGATACTGTTTTACCAGAACCTGTAGGCCCAGTTACTAATATCATCCCTTGAGGTTGGGCAAGCGCATCCATATATAGCTTTTTTTGCTCAGGCTCATAACCTAATACATCAATCCCTAACATAGCGCTTGATGAATCAAGAATACGCATTACTATTTTTTCACCCCATAGGGTGGGCATGGTACTTACACGAAAGTCGATGCTTTTTCGCTCTGTAATTTTTAGCTTAATACGACCATCTTGTGGTTTGCGCTTTTCAGCAATATCAAGTCGTGACATTACTTTTATACGAGCAGAAAGCTTATTTGATAGCGTGTTAGGTGGGTTTGCCACTTCATGCAAGATACCATCGATGCGAAAACGAATACGGTATTTATGCTCATAAGGTTCAAAGTGTAGATCAGAGGCACCTTTTTTAATCGCATCCATTAAAATTTTATTAATATAAACAATAATAGGCGCATCATCGTTGTCATCATCTTGTGCTGCTGTGTCTTTAGGCCCTTCAGTATCTAAATCAGCAAACTCTTTAAATTCGTCGTCACTTAAATTTAAGCTACCAGAAGCATCTAATAGTTGTTCAATTTTGTTTTCTAGTTGAATGTAATCAACAACAATTATTTCGCATGATAATCCGGTACTAAATTCAAAGTTTTCAAATGCACCATAATCAGTAGGATCCGAAGCGGCTATGTATACTTTTCTATCTTTTTGAACAAGTGGCAAAATATGATGCTTACGAATCAGTTTTTCTTTTACAAGGTTTGCCGGAATAGATACAGGATCAAAGTCTTTTAAATCAAAGTAAGGTACGCGGAACAAATCAATACATTGTTCAGCTAAATCTTTGCTATCTATTTTTCCACATTTAGAAATAAGCTCGGCTGTAGAAGTAAACTCGCGTTGTCTGGCTTTCACTGTCTCGGCATCAATTCGACCAAGGGTAATAAATTTTCTTAGTAACGGTGAGTTAATATTCATTGCGCACCTGCTTTTATTCTTTAATAGTTAGCAATTTATCAGAAAAAAGAAGAGGATTATATTACCTTTCTTTTTTTTGAAGTTATTTAGTAATCCAAATGCGGATTTATGCGAATTGAGGTTTGTTATTAGAGTTTAGTCGTATTTTTTAATGCATACTGTAGGTAATTTTTATGGAGTTCAACAAGCTCTGCTCGCACTTGCGTTAATTTTTGATCATTATTCAAAATATCATCCGATTTTTGACGTTTATCTTCACGCGGCATTTGAGAGGCAATGATACTTTTAACTTGTTCACCCGTCGTATTGTCGCGTTTAACAGTACGCTCTATTTGTACAGCCGTTGGTACATCAATTAGTAAAGTATGATTGCAATATTTATCAAGGTTATTTTCAAATAATAAAGGGGCAACTAATACAACATAAGGGCTTGTAGCGAGATTTAAATCACAAAGTATTTTTTCACGAATTAGAGGATGCAGTAATGTATTTAGCCATTTTTTTTCATCGCTATTGGTAAATATTTTTGCACGTAATTTTAACCGGTTTAGTGTGCCGTTGGGATGTAAAATATCATTACCAAAATGAGCTATAATGGCATTTAACCCAATACTGTTGGGCTGTACTACTTCACGAGCGATTATATCGGCATCTACTATAGTAATGCCTAGTTCTTCAAATATGTTACTAATCGCTGTTTTACCAGAGCCAATGCCACCAGTTAAGCCTAATACCCAGTTACGTTTTGGATAATCATTTTTAACGACTTGCTTGCCCATATTAATAACCAATTAAATTAAAATAAGTATTTTGAATTTGATTACCCCATAACAATGTAATCCACCCAGCCATTGCTAGATAAGGGCCAAAGGGGATGGGCGTTGCTTTATCTTTACCCTGAATACTTAATAATGCAATACCTATAATTGCACCAACTACACTTGAAAGTAGTATAATCGTTAAAAGTGATTGCCAGCCTAATAGTGCGCCGAAAACAGCGAGTAATTTAAAATCGCCGTAACCCATACCTTCTTTACCGGTTAATAATTTAAATAACCAAAACACAGTCCATAAGCTTAAATAACCACACGCTGCGCCTATAATGGCATCCGCCGGGTTTATTGTAACTCCCATTACTGCAGCAATAAGGGCAAGCCATACAAGTGGAAGCGTAAGTTGATCGGGTAGTAGCATGTGGTCAATATCAATAAAAGTTAGTGCTACTAAGACCCATGTAACGAAAATATATAAAAGGGCGTGCTCTGTCGCACCAAAACTATAAGCAACAATAAGGCTTAAGATTGCTGTAATTGCCTCAACAGCAGGGTAACGAAAAGAGATAGGATTACTACAGTTTGCGCATTTACCTTTTAGTAATATCCAACTAATAACGGGTATATTTTGCCAAGGCTTAATAGCATTTTTACATTTAGGGCAAGTAGAGTTGGGCTTTATTAAGTTAAATGGTTCGTTATTTACTGGAGCATTATTTTTAAGATCATTTTCTAATAAAACGCGACATTCATTTTTCCATTCGTGCTGCATCATTAGCGGTAAACGATAAATTACTACATTTAAAAAGCTACCTACACATAAACTCACTAAACCTACAGTGGTTAAATAAAACCATAATTGGCTTTGCATTACTTCAAAAATACTTTGCATATAAAAACCGAATAAATTAAACAACAGAACCTAATTGGAAAATAGGTAGGTACATAGCAATGATCAAACCACCAACAAGTACACCAAGTACAGCCATAATTAGCGGTTCAAGTAAGCTTGAAAGGCCATCAACAGCATCATCTACTTCTTGTTCATAAATTGAAGCCACTTTAGCAAGCATACCATCAAGTGAACCAGATTCTTCACCAATAGCCACCATTTGTACGACCATATCGGGAAATATTTTAGAATTACGCATTGCCCAGTTCATTTGATTACCAGAACTTACTTCTGCTTTTATTTCTAAAATAGCATAACGATAAACTGCATTGCCTGAAGCACCTGCAGCAGAGTCGAGGGCATCAACAAGAGGGACACCTGCAGCGAAGGTTGTTGAAAGGGTGCGGGCATAACGAGCAACTGCCGCTTTATTTAAAATCATACCAATAACCGGTAATCTTAAAATAATCCTATCAGTTGCATCACGCACCTTTAAGCTTCTAAAGCTTGCTTCTTTAAAAATCCAGCCGGAAGCTAAAATAGTAATAAGAGCTACCCACCAATATTCCTGCATAAACTCTGATATACCAATAACAAATAGAGTAAAAGCAGGTAGTTCTGCTCCAAATCCAGCAAAAATGTCTTGAAATTGAGGGACCACAAATATTAGTAGAATTGAAGTAACAATAAGTGCTACGACTAAAACAGCAATGGGATAAAACATTGCTTTTTTGATTTTTGATTTTAGCGCTTCAGATTTTTCTTTATAAATAGCGACGCGGTCAAATATTTTATCAAGAGCGCCCGATTGCTCACCCGACTCGACTAAATCACAATATAAATCATCAAAGTATCGAGGGTATTTTCTTAGTGCTGAGGAAAGCGTTTGGCCTGCTTTTACATCACCACCAATTGCATTCATTAATTTGCTGACACTTTTGTTATTTGAGCCGCTAGCAATCATTTCAATTGATTGTATTAATGGAACACCTGCTGTGAGCATGGTTGCAATTTGACGAGTTACTAATGCTATATCTTTAGGGGTTATTTTTTGTGTGTGTACGCCAAATAAGGGTTTAGCTTTGCGTTTTACTTTTGAGGGGGTGATACCTTGTTTACGTAGTTGTGCTTTGACTAGAGCAATATTGATGCCTGTGAGCTCACCTTCAAGGCGTTTACCTCGGGCGTTTACACCAGTCCAGGAAAATGTATCGAGGCCTTTTTCTTGTTTTTTTAGCATGAGTAACATTTACCACACAGGAATAATATTCGGTTATAAACTAATAAATGAAGTCTAGTTATAGTTGCTGAAAAAAAACGCTCCAAAGAGCGTTTCGATATTGAATATGCTTATTTTGATGGTGTTGCAGTTGTTGCAGCAGTGCGACAGTTAGCAGGTAATAGCTTTGCTTCTAAACTTTCACCAGTACAAGCCCAGCTTATAGAGCCGCCTTCATCGGTAGGTGTTAATACTAGTTTTCCAGAACTAACTTTGTCTTCATCAAATGCGACTTTAATAACACCGTCAGCACCTACCGTCACAGATGTAACTGCATTTCCTTTGATATTAGTAGCAACATCAAGACCGGCTTCTGTATTACTTGTTGGATATTTTCCAGTCGACGCATATGTTTCAATAACAGCAGCTTTTGCACCAGCTGATAAGCTCATACCTTCACTTACATGTGCGCGTTTGGTGTAATCTTGGTATTGCGGTAATGCAATTGCAGCCAAAATACCGATGATCGCTACTACAATCATTAATTCAATTAGGGTGAAACCCTGTTGTTTTTGAGTCATTGTTTTCATGTTTCCTCTCCTAAAGGATAGATTTTATAAGTTAACTAATTATAAGAAGTATAGAGAACCGACTTAAATTTAACTAACTTACTTTACAGATTTACTTTTATATAATTTAAATAATATAAGCACAGCTAAGTATTGATATTTTTAGGCTCAGAAACATACCAACATAATTTATGTTAGCACTGTTTTTTATTATTGAGCATATATCTTTTGTTAAATAAGGCTCTAATTTAACAAAATGTTACAAACTAAGCCTTTTGGGTTATTAAATGCTTTTTTATATATTTTGTCAATGAATTAGCTAAACCTACTTTTTTGTATCAGGCTTTTTATTATTCGAATCGCATCGATAAATCAATTGATTGTAAATTCTTTGTTAGTGCCCCACTTGATATAAAATCAACCCCTGCCTGTGAGTAAGTTTTAAGTGTTTCTAACGTCATGTTACCTGAAACTTCAAGTTTGGCGCGTTTGTTAGTTAAAACCACAGCTTGCTTAATTTGTTCTACGCTAAAGTTATCAAGCATCACTATATCAGCGCCAGCTTCAATGGCTTGTTTGAGCTCTGGAAGTGTTTCAACCTCAACCTCTACAGATTTTGTAGGGTGGTTTTGCTTGGCTTGTGCGACTGCTTTATCAATCCCACCGCAGGCTGCTATGTGGTTTTCTTTAATTAGGAATGCATCAAATAAGCCAATACGATGATTTGCACCTCCGCCACATTTTACAGCGTATTTCTGTAATGCGCGCAGCCCTGGTATGGTTTTTCGGGTATCAAGTAACTGTGTTGTTGTACCACTTAGCTCTTTTACATAATGGGCTGTAGTGGTGGCTGTACCCGATAAGGTTTGTATAAAGTTAAGTGCAGTCCGCTCAGCTGTTAATATCGAACGTGCAGAGCCGTTGGCTGTAAATAATAGGCTGTTTGCTTTAACAGCGTCGCCGTCATTAATAAGTACGTTAACATCAACACTTGGGTCTACTTGTTTGAATACTTCAAAGATGATGTCTTTTCCACAAAAAATGCAATCTTCGCGAGTGATTACTTTAGCATTTGCTTGCTCGCTTTGAGGGATAAGTTGCGCGGTAATATCGCCTTCTTGTGCGGTTTGATAATTTAAATCTTCGTCAAGTGCAAGAGTAACAAGCTGAGTAATAAGGGTGTGCGAAATAGACATGGAATGCTCATAAGCGTTAATAAATTCAGTAAATTTTACTATGTTTATAAAAGAAAGAGAAGTGATTGCCTTTTCGCCAATGTAAAGGTAAACGCGGGAAGTGAATTTGCATCTACAGGTGTGTATTTATAGTATGAGTTATTTTTAAGGCTCTGTGTGTAGATAGTTACAGGTAGGGTCTTATACCTGTTTGTTACTATCATTGTTTTAACAAATCCTTTAGCATCAGTGCTATGTATATCTTGATATTTATATAACAGACGTCTCATGGAAATAGATTTAAACGGTGTTTTAAGTGCTGTAGCGCAGCGGCCTTGTTCGTATTTTGATGAGCGCCCTGATGAGGCTGATATTTCTTTATTGGTTATTCACAATATATCGTTGCCTGCTGGGCAGTTTGGTACACCCTTTGTTGATGAGTTATTTATGGGTAGTATTGACTGTAATGCTCATCCGAGCTTTAGTGATTTAGATGGTTTACGTGTATCTGCACATTGCTTCATTAAGCGCACTGGCGAAATTATACAATACGTGCCTTTTAAAAAACGTGCTTGGCATGCTGGGCAATCTGAGTTTGAGGGCGTACCCGCTTGTAATAACTTCAGCATTGGCATTGAGCTTGAAGGAACCGACACAGTTCCCTATTCTTTAGCGCAGTACAAAACATTAACTACACTTAGTAAATCTATAATAGTGCGCTATCCAAAAATTACTCCTTCGCGTATTGTGGGGCATTGTGATATTGCTCCAGGTCGTAAAACGGACCCTGGAAGCAGCTTTAATTGGCCATTGTTTTTTAATACGCTTGAACAACTAAGTTAAGAGAGTTATTCCTATGATTTTAGTTTCTATAATAATTGCATTGATACTAGAGCGCTTAGGAGCTCGGTCTAACTACTGGCAAATAAGCTATTACGCAAATGGCTATTTAAACCGTTCTAATAAGTTGTTGGGTAAAAAAGGTTTATTTGATTCTGCTGCAGGGTTTTTGATCTGGTTATTTATTCCAGTTATAGCTATTTGGTTAATTTATTTTTTATCTGACTTTGTACTGTGGCAGTTAGCTATAAATGTGACGGTGCTGCTTGTTTGTTTTGGTTGTGCCAAGCAGCGCATTTTGTATAAGGCATACTTAAATGCACTTACTCGCGATGATGCGACTGCTGCATCTTTGTATGCGTTGCAAATTGGTCAAAAACGTACAGCGGGCGAAGAAGGAGGTGAAACTTTTGGGCAAACCCTCGCTTGGGTTAACTTTAGGTTCTATTGTGCCGTTATTTTTTGGTTTGTTGTACTAGGTGCTGCAGGTGCTGTGTTGTACGCATTGGTTCGAACATTTGCTGATTTAGTACGAAATGATCATAAAGTATTATATGCCAAACGATTTAAGCTAATTCATAAATTATTATTTTGGCTCGATTGGTTACCTGCGAGAGTTACTAGCTTTGGTTATTTAGTTATTGGTAATTTTAATAAAGGTACAAGTTGCTGGTTATACTATGTACTTAACTTTAAATCCCCTAACCGTGATGTGGTTACTTGCACTGCATTGGCGGCTGAGCAAGTTGAAAAGCGCTATTATGGTTGTACTTATGAAGCCACTTGTATGATTAAATTAGTTAAACGTAATGTATTATTTTATTTAGTATTAATTGCGCTGCTTACTTTATTTGGCGGGCTTTCTTAAGCTTAAATTTTCACTTATTTTTATTTACTCATTAACGCTCTATATATTGTAGGGCGTTTTTTGTGCGTGCAAACTCTTTGGCTATTAATTTTTTCAATTAATTCAACTAGAGCTATTATTCTAAATTGCTCTGGTCAGACCATTTGTTTTCATCTTGTTAACGTTTAGGTCAATTTACCTAACTAGCGTATTATTTGAACTTCGTTCAAAATGCGTTACGCTACGCTGATTGCTCAAATAACCAGTAAATTGACAGCTATTTACCTTTTTGATACCGTATTGAAAATTTTTGGTATGACCAATTTACCTTTTGAGTAGGTTATCCAACTCTAAGCCTTGTTTCTCGGGCTTTGGTATTTATACAATGCGGACGTTGATTCATGTCTTTAAAGATTAAAGCAGCAAAGTTATCTGATGTTATTTTACAGCAACTTGAGAATATGATTCTTGAAGGCTCTTTAGCACCAGGTGAAAAGTTGCCGCCAGAGCGTGAACTAGCAAAGCAGTTTGAAGTGTCTCGTCCGTCATTGCGTGAGGCTATTCAAAAGTTAGAAGCAAAAGGTTTAGTTACGCGCCGCCAAGGTGGTGGCACGTTTGTAAAAAATCAGCTTGAAGAAGGTCTTACTGATCCGTTGTTTGATTTGATTAGTAAACACCCTGAATCACAATTTGATTTACTAGAATTTCGTCATGCTCTTGAAGGAATTGCTGCATATTATGCGGCATTGCGCGGGACCAGCAATGATTTTACTAAAGTAAAACAAAGCTTTGATAAAATCGCTTTAGTTAATGATGATTTACAGCAAAAAGCAAAAGCAATAAATGCTTTTCATTTTAGCGTAGCAGAGGCTTCGCATAATGTTGTTTTATTGCATTTGGTTAGAGGTATGCAAGCGCTACTTGAGCAAAACGTACTGCAAAATTTAACTGTTTTATTGAAAAAATCAGATATTAGCAGCCAGTTAGCCCAACATAGGCGTTTATTGATGGATGCCGTTATTGACGGTAATCCAGAACAAGCCCGTTTAGCAAGTAATGCTCACTTAGCGTTTATAGAAGAGGCACTACTTGAAGCTGGGAAAGAACATTCGCGAATTGAACGTAGTTTGAGACGCACCAAACAAAATTAAGTTAGTACATAACTACTTTGAACACACAAATTAAGTCGTTGTGATATTAAATTAACAATATTCGTATTTTAAACATAAGGAAACCTCCATATGTCTGAAGTCAATAAAATTGACGTAGACGCGCTAGAAACACAAGAGTGGTTACAAGCTCTTGAATCAGTTGTGCGCGAAGAAGGTGTTGAACGAGCTCAGTTTTTACTTGAGCAAGTATTAGAGCAAGCCCGTTTAGATGGCGTTGATATGCCAACGGGTATTACCACGAACTACGTTAATACTATTCCTGTAGATCAAGAGCCTGCTTATCCAGGTGATGTAAACCTTGAGCGCCGTATTCGTTCAATTATTCGTTGGAACGCGATTATGATCGTTCTACGTGCATCGAAAAAAGATCTCGACTTAGGCGGCCATATGGCGTCTTACCAATCATCTGCTGCATTTTATGAAGTGTGTTTTAACCACTTTTTTAAAGCACCAAATGATGTAGACGGTGGTGACTTAGTTTATTACCAAGGTCATATTTCTCCGGGCATTTATGCACGTGCATTTGTTGAAGGTCGTTTATCGGCTGCACAACTTGATAACTTTCGCCAAGAAGTAGATGGTAAAGGTTTACCGTCGTACCCACACCCTAAATTAATGCCTGAATTTTGGCAGTTCCCTACTGTTTCTATGGGCCTAGGTCCTATTGCGTCTATTTACCAAGCACGCTTTTTAAAATACTTAGATGGCCGTGGCTTAAAAGACACTAAAAACCAACGTGTGTACGCGTTTTTAGGTGATGGTGAAATGGATGAGCCAGAATCACGCGGTGCAATCTCTTTTGCTGCACGTGAAAAGCTAGATAATCTTTGTTACTTAATTAACTGTAACTTACAGCGTCTAGATGGTCCAGTTATGGGCAATGGTAAAATTATTCAAGAACTAGAAGGCTTATTTAAAGGCGCTGGCTGGAACGTAATTAAAGTTGTATGGGGCAGCGGTTGGGATATCCTTCTTGCTAAAGATACAACAGGTAAATTACTACAATTGATGAATGAAACAATTGATGGTGACTACCAAACATACAAAGCAAAAGATGGCGCGTATGTACGTGAACACTTCTTTGGTCGTTACCCAGAAACAGCTGCACTTGTTGCAGATATGACGGATGACGAAATTTTTGCGCTTAAGCGTGGTGGTCATGAGCCATCTAAACTTTATGCTGCATTTAAAAAGGCTGAGCAAACTAATGACCGTCCAACTGTAATTCTTGCTAAAACTGTAAAAGGTTACGGCATGGGTGAAGCAGCTGAAGGCAAAAACATCGCGCACCAAGTGAAGAAAATGGACATGAGCCATGTTGAACACTTACGTGATCGCTTAGGCCTACAAGATTTAGTATCTGAAGAGCAAATTAAAGCTCTTCCATACTTAACACTTGAAGAAGGCTCAGAAGAATACAAGTACTTACACGCGCGCCGTGATGCACTTAAAGGTTACACACCTACACGTATTCCTAAGTTTACTGAAGAGCTTAAGTTACCAGAAGTAGAAGCATTCAAACCGCTACTTGAAGAGCAAAAACGTGATATATCTACCACAATGGGCTTTGTACGTGCACTTAACGTGTTACTAAAAGACAAAGGCATTGGTAAAAACATTGTGCCAATTATTGCCGATGAAGCACGCACATTTGGTATGGAAGGTTTATTCCGTCAAATCGGTATTTACAATCCACACGGCCAAAATTATACCCCTCAAGACCGTGATATTGTTTCTTACTACAAAGAAGCAACATCAGGACAAGTACTTCAAGAAGGTATTAACGAGCTAGGTGCAATGTCGTCATGGGTAGCTGCTGCAACATCTTACAGCACGAACGATTTACCTATGATCCCATTCTACATTTACTACTCTATGTTTGGTTTCCAACGTGTTGGCGACATGGCATGGATGGCTGGGGATCAACAAGCACGTGGTTTCTTATTAGGTGCAACGGCAGGTCGTACTACGCTAAATGGTGAAGGTTTACAGCACGAAGATGGCCACAGCCACATTCTTGCAAATACGGTTCCTAACTGTATTTCTTACGACCCAACATACGCATTTGAAGTTGCGGTAATTATTCAAGATGGTATTCGTCGTATGTACGGTGAAAACCAAGAAAATATTTACTACTACCTAACGCTTATGAACGAAAACTACCATCAGCCAGCTATGCCAGAAGGCGCTGAAGAAGGTATTCGTAAAGGTATTTATAAGCTTGAAAGTTACGAAGGTAAGAAAGCCAACGTACAGCTATTAAGCTCAGGTACTATCATGACTGAAGTACGTAAAGCGGCAGCCATTTTAAGCGAAGATTACGGCATTGCCTCAGATGTTTACTCAGTAACCTCATTCAATGAGCTTACACGTGATGGTCAAGACGTTGAGCGTTTCAACATGCTTAACCCAGAAAGCGAGCAAAAAACACCGTACATTACGAGCGTATTAAACGACTCAGTGACTGTTGCTGCTACCGATTACATGAAAAACTACGCAGAGCAAGCGCGTTCATTTATTCCAAGCAGCAACTATAAAGTGCTTGGTACAGATGGTTACGGGCGTTCTGATAGCCGTGAAAACTTACGTCGTCACTTTGAAGTTAATGCAAGCTACGTGGTTGTTGCTACGTTATCTGAACTTGCTAAACGCGGTGATGTTGAAAAGTCAGTGGTTGTTGAAGCAATTAAAAAGTTCGACATTGACACAAACAAACTAAATCCACTGTACGCATAAGAGGTTTGAAATGAGTATTGAAATTAATGTACCAGATATCGGTGGCGATGACGTAGAAGTAACCGAAATTTTAGTAAGTGTTGGCGACAAAGTAGATGTTGACCAATCGCTACTAACCGTTGAAGGCGACAAAGCCTCAATGGAAGTACCTGCTGCGCAAGCAGGTACAGTAAAAGAAATTAAAGTAAGTGAAGGCGACACGGTCACTACCGGTTCGTTAATCATGATCTTTGAAGGCGAAGAGTCAGGTTCACAAAGTGAGCTAGAAGCGCCAGCTAAAACTGAGGCATCTGCACCAGCAGAAGCTTCAGGTTCTTCAACTAAAGAAGTAACCGTACCAGATATTGGTGACGACGAAGTTGAAGTAACAGAAATCATGGTTGCTGTTGGTGACAGCGTAGATGAAGAGCAGTCAATTTTAAGTGTTGAAGGCGATAAAGCATCTATGGAAGTACCTGCACCTTTTGCCGGTACAGTAAAAGAGATCAAGGTAACCGAAGGCGACAAAGTAAAAACAGGCTCTTTAGTGTTTGTTTTTGAAGTTGCCGGTTCAAGTGCTCCTGCATCAGATGCACCTAAGCAAGAATCTGCACCAGCAGAAGCTGCTCAAAGCACACAGCCAAGCACAAAAGAAGTAAACGTGCCTGATATTGGCGATGATGAAGTTGAAGTAACTGAAATTATGGTTGCTGTTGGCGATACGGTTGAAGAAGAGCAATCTATCTTAAACGTTGAAGGCGACAAAGCGGCAATGGAAGTACCAGCGCCGTTTGCAGGCACTGTTAAAGAAATTAAAGTAACCACTGGCGACAAAGTTAAAACTGGCTCACTTGTGTTTGTATTTGAAGTGGCGGGTAGCGCACCTGCACAAGCTTCAGCACCTGTTGAGCAAAAGCCAGCTGCCGCACCTGCAAAAGCAGAGTCTGCGCCAGCTCCTAAAGCTGAGAAAGCAAGTAATGAAAGCTTTGAAAACAACAACGCATATGCACATGCATCGCCAGTTGTTCGCCGTTTAGCGCGTGAGTTTGGTATTAACTTAGCAAACGTTAAAGGCTCAGGCCGTAAAAACCGCGTAGTTAAAGAAGACGTGCAAAACTACGTTAAAAACTTAGTTAAGCAAGTTGAGTCAGGCCAATTACCTGCTGGTAAAGGTAATGCGGGCGGTGGTGAACTTGGTTTAATTCCTTGGCCGAAAGTAGATTTTGCTAAATTTGGCGAAATTGAAGAGAAAAAACTATCGCGTATACAAAAGCTTTCAGGTAAAAACTTACACCGTAACTGGGTACAAATCCCACATGTTACACAGTTTGATGAAGCTGATATCACAAGCCTCGAAGTATTCCGTAAAGAGCAAAATGTACTTAGCGAGAAGAAAAAACTGGGTGTTAAAATCACACCACTTGTGTTTGTGATGAAAGCAGCGGCAAAAGTACTTGCTGAATTCCCAACATTTAACTCGTCACTGTCTGAGGATGGCGAAAGCTTGATTCTTAAGAAATACATTAACATTGGTGTTGCGGTAGATACACCTAATGGCTTAGTTGTTCCTGTATTTAAAGATGTGGACAAAAAAGGCATTATGGAACTATCTCGCGAGCTAATGGATATTTCTAAAAAGGCGCGTGAAGGTAAATTAACGTCGTCTGATATGCAAGGTGGCTGTTTTACTATTTCAAGCTTAGGTGGTATTGGCGGTACGGCATTTACGCCGATTGTTAATGCACCAGAGGTTGCTATTTTAGGTGTATCTAAATCTGAAATGAAACCTAAGTGGAATGGTAAAGACTTTGAACCAAAACTAATGGTTCCGCTGTCTATGTCGTACGATCATCGTGTGATTGACGGTGCCCTAGCAGCACGCTTTACAGCAACGCTTGCTAGCTACATGAGTGATATTCGTCAATTAGTGATGTAATCGCTACAATATGAACAAAATCAAATCCCAGCCAGTTGTTTTTAGCTGGGATTTTTACTATATGCAATGATACAATCTTTGCACTATTTGTGAATTGCTCTGGTTTTCTGCCCATGCAGAAACATGGCAGTTAAATTTTAGGGCTGTGTCCCGTTCAAACAATTAAGGTAATAGCATGAGCAACGAATTAAAAACTCAAGTTGTTGTACTAGGTGGTGGTCCTGGTGGTTACTCTGCGGCTTTCCGTGCTGCTGACTTGGGCTTAGAAGTTACATTAGTAGAATCTCGTGAAACATTAGGTGGTGTATGTCTTAATGTTGGTTGTATTCCTTCAAAAGCACTTTTACACGTGGCTAAAGTGATTGATGACGCTGCAGAAATGTCATCTCACGGTGTTACTTTTGGCGCTCCGCAAATTGATTTAGACAAAATTCGCTCTTGGAAAGAGTCGGTTGTTGGCCAGCTTACTGGTGGCTTAGACGGCATGGCTAAGATGCGTAAAGTTAAAGTTGTACCAGGTTACGGTAAGTTTACTGGCAGCAACACTTTAGACGTTGAAGGTGCTGACGGCACAACAACTATTACGTTTGATAACGCAATTATTGCTGCGGGTTCTAAACCTGTAAGCTTACCGTTCATCCCAGAAGATGACCGTGTAATTGATTCAACGGGTGCATTAGAACTTAAAGACATTCCAGAGAAGCTACTTGTTTTAGGCGGTGGTATCATCGGCCTTGAAATGGGGACTGTTTACCGCGCATTGGGTTCTGACATTGATGTTGTTGAGTTTGCAGACCAATTAGTACCGGCTGCTGATAAAGATATCATCAAGATTTATCAGAAATATGTAAGCAAAAAATTCAATGTTATGCTTTCAACTAAAGTTGTTGGCGTTGAAGCGAAAAAAGACGGCTTATATGTCACATTTGAAGGTAAAAATGCACCAGCTGAACCAGTACGTTACGACAAAGTACTTGTTGCAGTAGGCCGTACGCCTAACGGTAACTTGCTTGATGCTGATAAGGCAGGTGTGAATGTTGATGAGCGTGGCTTTATTAATGTTGATAAGCAACTTAAAACAAACGTAGACCACATTTTTGCGATTGGTGACTTAGTTGGCCAGCCTATGCTTGCGCATAAAGCGGTACATGAAGGCCATGTTGCTGCTGAAGTTATTTCTGGTCAGAAGCACTTCTTCGATCCTAAATGTATTCCTTCAATTGCTTACACTGACCCAGAAATCGCTTGGGTAGGTGTTACTGAGAAAGAAGCAAAAGAGCAAGGCTTAAGTATTGAAACTGCGGTATTCCCTTGGGCAGCATCAGGTCGCGCAATTGCATCTGCTCGTACCGAAGGTTCTACTAAGCTTATCTTTGATAAAGACAGTGGCCGTATAATCGGTGGTGCTATGGTGGGTATTAACGCAGGCGAAATGCTTGGCGAAATCGGCTTAGCAGTTGAAATGGGCGCAGACGGTGAAGATTTAGCACTTACTATTCATGCTCACCCAACATTGAACGAGTCTATTGGCCTTGCAGCTGAAATTTTTGAAGGTTCGATCACTGATTTACCAAACAAAAAAGCGGTTAAAAAGAAAAAGTAATTTAACTTTTTAATTTAGTTTTTTAAAAACCCAGCCTTAGCTGGGTTTTTTATTTTGCGGACGTGGGTTTACACTTTGCAATGCGCTACAATACGCGCCGATCAAATTTAAGGTAATTAATCACTGTGGCCAACTCTATTAAAAACTCCGTACTGGCATTACGTGCTCAGCAAATTAGCGAATCACGTCGCGAGTTTAATGCCCGAGGCGGTAAAATGAACCGTTGTGAGCAGTGTTTAATAGCCAAGCATTACTGTATTTGTGATGATGCAGAGCAAGCAAAGTGCGACGCTGCTGTGTGCTTATTGATGTATCATAATGAAAGCTTTAAGCCTTCAAATACTGGGCGTTTAATTGCTGAAATAATACCTGATAACTACGCATTTAGATGGGATAGAACAGATCCTGATCCTGCGCTTTTAGCTTTAATTAATGATCCGCAATATCAACCTATGGTGGTGTTTCCAGCCGAAGATGTGCAAGAGGGAAGGGCTGTAACAGATGTAAATGTTACACCGGGTAAAAAACCATTATTTATATTTCTTGATGGCACGTGGCGAGAAGCTAAAAAAATGATCCGTAAAAGCCCATACCTTGATAACTTGCCTGTACTCTCTGTAACCGCAGATAAACTATCTGATTATCGTTTACGTGTAGCGCCGCATGCACATCAACTTGGTACCGCTGAGGTTGGCATTATGGTGCTTGCCCTTGCGGGTGAAATGGATGCATCTACTAAATTAGAACAGCATTTTATTAAGTTTCGTGATGCGTATTTATTAGGTAAGCGAAATGAAGGTAGACCAGAATAGCTAAACTGCTATTTTTAGAAAAAGAAAAGCGCGCTCTATCTCTAGGCGCGCTTGCGGAATCTTCTAATTTTCTGCATCCTGCAATTGAATTTAATCAACTCCAATTTTTACTAATCCATGTTTATTACTATATTACTTTTTAGTTCTATGTAATGTAGACCATTTGGGCCTGTATCCTTAAACTCCTAACATCCTGTAGGGTAAATACTATTACCAAATCCTTAATTACACTTCCTAGTGTATCCCTATTCTAACCAATCCATTGTGTTGCCTTAAAAGGCCTGTCCTTTTATTCCTTCAACATCCTATTGAACAACCTAACCTTGTTGTTATCCTTTTCGCATCTTCCTGACGCTGTCCTTTTTACAACATTGCGTTGTGATACTCATCCTGAGCCTGTCCTAAAATTCGTGTTGTCCTTATAACCTAATCATTGGTTGGTTGAGTAAGTAGTCTATTTCCTTTTACTCAATAAGCGTCATTGCTTATTTAATGTATAAAGTATAGTGCAATAGAGCAGCTAAAATAGAGATAAAACTACATTTAATTAGTTTTTTTGTAATAGGAATGAAAATAAATTCACTGAAATTCAATGTTTTAAGTGTTTTTTGGTTGTTTTTTATCTTATTTTTTACTCATTAGCTGTCATATCTGTAAGACATCTCTTACACCGCATTTCCTTTTTGGGCGTTATTCACATATTTACATTTATTTAAAGTGTGCACTTTTTAGCTTAACACGATAGAATTCTTTGATAATAATTGCTATTTAGGTGAAGTAATGAAGAAAGCTTTAGCACTGTGCTTGGGGTTAATTACGTCTATGCCAGCCTTGGCAAGCGATGTGGTTAATATTTACTCTTTTCGTCAGCCATTTCTAATTCAACCAATTTTAGACGACTTTACAAAACAAACTGGTATTAAAACCAACGTTGTTTTTGCTAAAAAAGGGCTAATTGAGCGTGTAAAGCGCGAAGGAAAGCACAGTAAAGCTGATTTAGTATTAACATCTAATTTTAGTGCGCTTATTCAATTAGAAGATTTAAAACTAACACAAACTATAAAAAGTGACAGTGTAAATAATAATGTTCCAGCCGCTTTTCGTGACGGTGATGGCCAGTGGGTTGCTCTTACAAAGCGTGTGCGTAATGTGTATTCATCTAAAGAGCGAGTTGGGGCATTACCTGAGCTGACTTATGAAGATTTAGCAGACCCTAAATACCAGGGGCAAATTTGTACCCGCTCTGGTAAGCACCCTTATAACCTTGGCTTGGTTGCTTCGATGATTGCACACCATGGTGAAGCGCAAACCAAAGAGTGGCTTGAAAGTGTTAAGGCTAATTTAGCACGCAAGCCTCAAGGTAACGACCGTGCTCAAGTTAAAGCTGTTAAAGAAGGTTTGTGTAACTTGGCATTAGGTAATAGTTACTACTTTGGCAAAATGCTAGAAGATAAAAAACAAAAAGGTTGGGCAGAGGCCGTAAATATTAACTTTCCGAATCAAGTTAATCGTGGCTCACACATAAATGTATCGGGTGCGGTTATTACCAAATATGCTAAAAACCCTGAAAACGCACTAAAGCTCATAGAGTATATGACCGACAACAAAGCACAAAACATGTATGCCTCATTAAATATGGAGTATCCAGTTAAGTCGGGTGTTGAATTATCAAGATTGGTTGCCTCTTGGGGTAGCTTTAAAGAAGACAGTTTGCCACTTGATGAAATTAGTAAATACCGTCCGTTAGCACTTAAGCTAATTGATGAGGTGAAATTCGACCTTTAATGAATGCTAAATTTAAGCTGTCGAAATGGCAGCTATTTGCGTGGGCAACAGGCTTAATGCTGTCGGCCCCATTGTTTTTCCTATTATTTGAATCCTTACAAGGCGACTCTGAGGTATTTTCCCACCTTTGGGATACAGTGCTGTGGGATTATATTTTAAATACGGTACTACTTGTTTTTGGTGTGTGTGTACTTAGCTGCGCCATTGCTCTGCCGCTTGGTTGGCTCACTGCGTATTGTCACTTTCCTGGTAAAAAGCAATTTGAATGGGCACTTATGCTGCCTCTTGCCATGCCAACCTACATAATTGCTTATGTTTATACCGACTTACTTGATTACGCAGGCCCCGTTCAAATAGCCCTTAGAGAGTGGTTTAGCTGGCAATCCCCTAACGATTATTGGTTTTTTGATATACGCACTTTACCTGGTGCAATAGTCATGATTGCCTTAGTGCTTTACCCATATTTGTTTTTAATCTTTAAAACGGCTCTTCGTGAACAGTCATTTAAGTTAGTGCAAGCGAGTCAACTAATGGGCTTGTCTCCTTGGCAAAGCTTTTTTAGGGTAAGTTTAGTGCTTTCGCGCGGGGCTATAGTCGCGGCACTTGCACTGATTAGTATGGAAACCATGGCTGACTTCGCAACAGTGAGTTATTTTGCCGTGAGTACATTAACAACCGCCGTATACGATACGTGGTTTGGTTATTACTCACTTACAGCGGCCGCTAAAATATCGGGTGTCATGCTGCTACTTCTATTTTTAGCATTAATGGCCGAGCGCTTTAGTCGCCGTAAGCAAGCCGTGTTTGAGCGCCAATCAGGTGTTAATAGTGAGTCGTTATATATTCTAAAAGGTAAGTCAGCATGGTTAGCTACATTATTTTGTAGTGCTATTTTAATCCTTGCGTTTATTATTCCTATTGCTGTGCTTTTAAGTTATGCAATTACTTACTTTGATAAGGCATGGAATATCGAATTTTTTAGTTACGCGTGGCAAAGCTTAAAAGTGGCAGCAATAGTGAGTGTTGCAACTATTGTATTGAGTATCTTTGTGGTGTTTTATCAACGCGTAGCTAAACAAACATACCCTTTAATACCAGGTCGGTTAGCAAGTACAGGCTATGCGCTACCCGGTACTGTGCTTGCAATTGCGGTGCTACTGCCGCTTACTTTACTAGAAAACTCGATTAATACAGCGCTAGAACCTTATAACTTAGATATAGGGCTATTACTTACAGGCAGTATTTTAACTATCATACTTGCTTATGTTGTGCGTTTTTATGCTATTGCTCATGGTGCTATAGAATCAAGCTTTGTACGGATCAGCCCCTCGCTCGATATGGCCAGCCAATCTATGGGTAAATGTTTAGGGCAAACACTGCGTTTAGTGCATTTACCTTTGTTACGAAGAGGATTACTGACCGCTGCGTTATTAGTGTTTATTGAATGCATGAAAGAATTGCCTGCAGCTTTGCTGTTACGACCTTTTAACTTTGAAAGTTTAGCAACACATGTTTTTCAGTACGTGAGTGATGAGCAATTAGAGCTTGCATCTATATCTGCATTATTTATTGTTATTGTTGGGTTTATACCTTTGTATTTTATTAACCGTTCTATGGAGCAGCGCAGTTAAATGAGTAGTTTAATTTTACAAGGCGTGAGCTATCACTACAGTGCCACGCAAGTGCTGCATAATTTAGATTTAACGGTTGGCAAGGATGAAATAGTGTGCTTACTTGGCGCTAGTGGCTGTGGCAAAACAACAACATTAAAAGTAATTGCAGGGTTAATTGAGACTAATCAAGGTAGTATATTTATAGATGGTAAGCTTGTAAGCGACGAGAAGTCGTTTGTCTCACCAGAGCATCGTAATATAGGAATGATGTTTCAAGATTATGCGTTGTTTCCGCACCTTACAGTGGCCGATAATATTGCCTTTGGGTTAAACAAAATAAATAAAGAGCAAAAGCGCGCGCGTGTTGAAGAAATGCTTAAGTTGGTGCACTTAACTGGTTGTGCAAAACGTTTTCCACATCAGCTTTCTGGTGGGCAACAGCAACGTGTAGCTATAGCGCGGGCACTGGCTTATAAACCTAGTTTATTATTGCTCGATGAGCCCTTTTCTAATATTGATACGCAAGTGCGTTTTGAGCTTATTGCTGATATCCGTCGCATTATTAAAACGCAGCAAGTGTCAGCTGTATTCGTTACGCACTCAAAAGAAGAGGCCTTTGCTTTTTCAGACACGCTTGCCATTATGCATCGAGGTAAAATTGCCCAGCAGGGCTCACCAGAAGCGCTTTTTGCTATGCCAAAGTCAAAGGAGGTTGCAGAGTTTCTGGGTCAGGGCATATACTTAGACGCACAAGCATTAACAGCAACTGAATATAATACGGCGTTTGGTGTCGTTAAATCGCAAGTTGCGCATACGCATAAAGCTAAAAATGGGCAATTATATATTCGCCCTCATCAAATAGAGTTAGCGTGTAAAAATTGCGATGAAAACAGCCAAGCTATTACTATTTTAAGTCGTCGATTTATTGGCTCTGCTTATGTTTATAGTATTGTAGTTGCAGAGCAAGAAATTGAAGTTGCTGCACAATATGGCCAGTCATTTGAGAAAAATGAACAGGTTATTATAAAAATAAAACCTCACACAGTGAATTTTTTCGAATCATAATTAATGTGCTATTCGCTGTGTTATATAAAAAGCTAAGGAATAATAATGGCGCAAGCGCAGTCTGGGATTTGTGCTGAGGCAAACTTACATGGTTTGCACTTATTTTTTAATGTATTTGACGCTCAAGATGAATCACTGCGCGCAAAATTAAAACAAGTAAGCGCTATTGAAGAAGAGTTTAGCGATCAATTTTCTGAAGCTATGCTCTCTTGTATGGTTGCAATTGGCGCGCAGTATTGGCCGCATATTTTGCCCGAATATATCCCTAGCGAACTACAAAGCTTTCCTAATATAAACCATAGCGATTTTGTTATGAGTGCCCAGCCATGTGACTTATTTATTCAAATACGCTCAGACCGAGAAGACGTTAACCATTTATTTGCACTACAAATTTTAAAGTTATTTGCCCCTGATGTTGAGCTGGTGGAGCAAATTCGTAACTTTCGCTTTTTAGATGGTCGTGACTTTAACGGTTTTATTTATGGAGGCAACACGCCACATGGCAGGCAAAAGCGTGCAACTGCGTTAGTTAATAAGCCAAATAGTTTTGAAGATCAGGGCAGCTATATTCATGTGCAGCGTTTTAAACACGACTTAACTGTATGGCAGCACTTATCACTGAGCGAGCAAGAGCGAATTATGGGGCGTACGCGTTTAGATAATACACTAGTTGAGCCAGCTATTAGGACTAGTCATGCATCGCGAAGTGAATTAAAAGATGAAAATGGTCATGCGCTATTACTCAATCAAAGCATGCCTTATGGCGATGTTTACGAGCAAGGAATGCTAAGTATTACTTGCTCTGCATCGGGTAGTGCGTTTGAAAAAATACTTACGAGTCGCTTAGGGACAGGGGAGTGTTATGATCATTGGCTTGATTTTACTCAAGCCGATATGGGGTCTGCGTTTTTTGCACCCTCAATTGGTTTTTTAAAGCAGCTTTAAACCGTATCAAATAAAATACGCACGCGCTCTAGTGTCACGTCTATTTCAGAGATCTTTGCAGGGGCGATAAAAATAGTGTCGTCGCCGGCAATAGTTCCTAATACCCCATCAGCTTTACCTAATGAATCTAATAATCGTGCTATTAATTGTGCTGCACCAGGACTAGTACGAATAATGATCATCATTTCATTGTGCATGATGTCTATTACTAATTGACGTAATGGACTCTTAGCAGTAGGCACCCCCATTTCAGCAGGTAAACAGTAAACCATTTCTTGCTTTGCATTACGTGTGCGCACAGCACCAAATTTGCTTAACATGCGTGATACTTTACTCTGACTTATGTTGTCAAAGCCTTGTTCTTTTAACGCATCAACTATTTCGCCTTGAGAGCCAAAGTTCTCTTCTTTTAAAAGCGCCTTAAATGCTTTTACCAGTGCTTCTTGTTTGTCTTGTGGTTGCATGCTCTTTATTCATTTTTGTTATTTATAATGCAAATTCTACACAAAAATGAATAATTATGCAGCAGTTGTTTAGTTAACTTGCCAGTTTGATGCGATAAACCACCAATGTTTACAACTATGGTCGAAAATATCTAAAAATAGGCAGGATAAATTTGTTTTTAGTCGCTAATTTCATTATCTTAAGAGCCACAAATGTTTCCTACCTCAAATTACGGAGAATTCCAATGAAAGTTGCTGTATTAGGTGCTGCAGGCGGTATCGGACAAGCGTTGTCTTTATTATTAAAAACAGGCTTACCAGCTGGCTCTGAATTATCACTTTATGATGTTGCACCAGTAGTACCAGGTGTTGCGGTTGACCTTTCTCACATCCCAACAGATGTTAAAGTAGCAGGCTTTGGCGCAGATGAATTAAACAAAGCGCTTGAAGGCTCTGACATCGTTCTTATCCCAGCGGGTATGCCACGTAAACCAGGTATGGATCGTGCAGATTTATTCAATGTAAATGCTGGCATCATCAAAACTTTAGCAGAAGGCATTGTTGCCAGCTGTCCTAAAGCGTTAGTAGGTATTATTACTAACCCAGTAAACGGTACAGTTCCAATCGTTGCTGAAGTATTCAAAAAAGCAGGTACTTACGACGCTAAACGCGTATTTGGTATTACTACACTTGACGTTATTCGTTCAGAAGCATTTGTTGCTGAACTTAAAGGCGTTGACGTAGCAACTGTAAAAGTACCAGTAATTGGTGGTCACTCAGGCACAACTATTCTTCCTCTACTTTCTCAAGTTGAAGGTGTAAGCTTTACAGATGAAGAAGTTGCTGCACTTACTCCTCGTATCCAAAATGCGGGTACTGAAGTTGTAAATGCTAAAGCCGGCGGTGGTTCAGCTACGCTATCTATGGGTGCTGCAGCAGCTCGTTTTTGTATGTCTTTAGTTAAAGGCCTACAAGGTGAAGAAGTTGTAGATTACGCTTATGTTGCTGTTGAAAATGGCGATGCAGAGTATTTTGCTCACCCAGTACGTTTAGGTAAAAACGGCGTAGAAGAGATTCTTTCTTACGGCGAGCTAAGCGCATTTGAAGAGAAAGCTAAAAACGATATGCTTGAAACACTGAAAAAAGACATCAAAGAAGGTGTTGATTTCATGGCGTAATAGCCAATTGAGCATTAAAAAGCCTGCATTTGCAGGCTTTTTTGTGGCTCGAGATTTATTTACTCTTAATCTATATTAAGAGGTTAGCTAAGATTAATGATCGCGGTCAACGGCTATGCGGGCTAAGCTAACTAATGCTTGTTTATATTCAGATTCAGGTAAAAAGTCTAAGCAAGCAATCGCTTTATCGGCTTCGAGCTCTGCTTTTTGCATTGTAAACTCAAGCGCATTAGTTTGTTTGAGCGTAGATAAAATTTCTTCTAAATGCTCCATACCATTACAGTGTTCAATAGCATCACGAATTAATTGTGTTTGATGTGCATTGCCATGCTGCATTGCATATATAAGTGGCAAAGTTGGCTTACCTTCGGCTAAATCATCACCTATATTTTTACCTAGTTGATCAGCATCTGCATTGTAATCAAGTACGTCATCAACAAGCTGAAAAGCGGTGCCTAAATGCATACCGTATAAATTAAGTGCTTCAAGTGTCGCTTGGTCTTGCTCTGTGATAATGGCGGCAAGGCCAGTTGCTGCTTCAAACAATTTAGCCGTTTTAGAATAAATAACCTGCATGTAACTGGCTTCAGTTGTATCTGGGTCATTGCAGTTCATTAACTGTAATACTTCACCTTCAGCAATGATATTTGTTGCATCAGCAAGTACTTGCATAACCTGCATCTTCCCAAGCCCAACCATAAGCTGAAACGAGCGAGTGTAAATAAAGTCACCTACTAATACACTTGCTGCATTTCCAAACTCAGCATTTGCTGTTGGCGTACCACGTCGTAAATTAGATTCATCTACAACATCGTCGTGTAAAAGTGTCGCTGTATGAATAAACTCAACGATAGTTGCAAGTGTAATATGATCTTTACCCTGATAGCCTAAGGCTCTGGCTGCTAAAATTGCCAGCATTGGGCGCACGCGCTTACCACCGCTGTTAACAATATATAAACCGAGTTGGTTTACTAACGCGACATCTGAACGCATTTGGGCATATATTAGTTGATTGACGTCATTCATATCGCTTTCGATTAACGCCTGGATAGCTTTTATATCCATTGATCTCCGAGCCAATTTTTATGTGTGAACGGCGCAGATTGTACAACAAAAAATGCACTAGCTCGATATTTTGTGACGATTGATTGAAAAAACACTATTAAAGTACTTAATTTAGGCTGAATTAGCTTAGAAGCCTGTTTGATTTATGAACAAGATACAACATCTCTCATGATTAGTAATTGCACTGTAGACAGTCTGTTTCCTTACGTGAAATAATTTTAGTTTAAGCTTAAAAAGCGCTTGGCAAAGGGGCTAATTAATATAAAATGGAGGAAATATTGAATTGCTCTCAATGCAGCTACTTTTTATTCATTTTAATTACAAAATAGGCTTGCTAGTTATTTCGCGTTAGCGTAAACTTCGCGCCCTATCGAAGAATATTTTAGTTGCGTCGATTTGAGGGCGCACAGACGGAGTTAATTATGTACGCGGTTTTCCAAAGTGGTGGTAAACAGCATCGTGTGACTGAAGGTCAAACGATTCGTCTTGAAAAATTAGACGTTGAAACTGGTGCGGCAGTAGAATTTGATTCAGTACTTTTAGTTGCTGATGGTGAGAAGATCGAGATCGGTGTACCGTTCGTAAACGGTGGTAAAGTAACAGCTGAGGTTGTTTCACATGGTCGCGGTGAGAAGATTAAGGTTGTTAAATTTAGACGCCGTAAGCATTCTCGTAAGCAAATGGGCCATCGTCAATGGTTCACTGAAGTTAAAATCACTGGCATTAGCGCTTAATTAGAGGTACTTAGAAATGGCACATAAAAAAGCAGCTGGTAGTACTCGTAACGGTCGCGATTCAGAAAGCAAACGCCTAGGTGTTAAGCGTTTTGGTGGCGAATCAGTTCTAGCGGGTAGCATCATTGTTCGTCAACGTGGAACTCGTTTCCACCCTGGCGCAAACGTAGGTATCGGTAAAGACCACACTATCTTCGCAAAAGCAGATGGTAAAGTTCAATTTGAACAAAAAGGTCCTTTAAACCGTAAATACGTAACTATTGTAGCTGAGTAATCAGTAAGGTAGTTAAAAACCCCGCCTTTGCGGGGTTTTTTGTTTTGTAATACAGTCAAATATATACCCAAGCCTGCATTTGCGTTGGCTTGGGTATATAATAGAGTTATTAAACAAGCCAATCCCTAAAGTGAGTAATCATGAAGTTTGTAGATGAAGTAGAAATCCGTGCAGAAGCTGGAGACGGTGGCAGCGGCATTGTGTCTTTCCGTCGTGAAAAATATGTACCTGATGGTGGACCTGATGGTGGTGACGGTGGAGACGGTGGTAGTGTTTATCTACAAGCTGATGAAAACTTAAATACCCTAATTGATTATCAGTTTGAGCGCTTTCACAGAGCTGAACGTGGTACTAACGGTCGAAGCCGTAACTGTACAGGTAAAAAAGCCGACGATTTGTTTGTTATGGTGCCGGTTGGTACACGTATCATGGATGTTGACACCCAAG
Organism: Pseudoalteromonas aliena; assembly: GCF_038155085.1. Classification (GTDB taxonomy): domain Bacteria; phylum Pseudomonadota; class Gammaproteobacteria; order Enterobacterales; family Alteromonadaceae; genus Pseudoalteromonas; species Pseudoalteromonas aliena_A. The sequence continues at coordinate 60,696 of NZ_JBAKAU010000004.1, read as the reverse complement.
AGGGACTAGGTGATTTAACTCAACATGGTCAAAGAATTTTGGTTGCAAAAGGTGGTTTCCACGGCTTGGGGAATGCACGTTTTAAATCAAGTACTAACCGAGCACCTCGTCAAAAAACATTAGGTACTCCGGGTGAAGTACGTAACTTAAAATTAGAGTTACTACTATTAGCCGATGTAGGCTTGCTTGGCTTGCCAAATGCAGGTAAATCTACGTTTATTCGTAGTGTATCGGCAGCACGCCCTAAAGTAGCTGATTATCCATTTACGACGCTTATTCCTAATTTAGGAGTTGTGCGCCCAGAAGCAAACAAATCATTTGTTATAGCTGATATACCTGGGTTGATTGAGGGGGCATCTGATGGTGCAGGCTTAGGGATTCGTTTCTTAAAGCATTTAGAGCGTTGTCGTGTGTTATTGCATATTATTGATGTAATGCCAGTCGATGGTTCTAACCCTGTAGATAATGCATTTGCCATTATTAATGAGTTACACCAATACAGCCCTAAACTTGCTGAGAAGCCGCGCTGGTTAGTTTTTAATAAGATAGATCTATTACCTGAAGAAGAAGCGAAAGCGCTATGCGAAGCGATTGCAGAAGAACTGGGTGAAACTGAAAATATTTATCACATTTCAGCAATTAATAAACTTAATACTCAACCTTTAATCCACAACATAATGACACTACTTGATAGCATGCCTAAAGAGAAATTTGTACAGGTTGAAGATGAAGAAGTTGAATTTAAGTGGGATACCTATCATGAAAAAGCCACCAAAGGTAAAGGTGACGATGATGATTGGGATGACTGGGATGAAGATGATTACGATGTAGAAGTTGTCTACGAGCGTTAATTAAATAGAATTTATTAAAAAGGAGCTGATGCTCCTTTTTCTTTGTTTAGTAATAAAGTACTAGGTGTTAGATATGATAATTTCAATGATTGCTGCAATGGCAAATAACCGCGTAATAGGCCTTGATAATAAAATGCCTTGGCATTTACCGGCAGATTTACAGCACTTCAAAAAAGTTACAATGGATAAGCCGGTAATCATGGGACGCAAAACATTTGAGTCGATCGGACGTCCTTTGCCTGGACGCCGTAATATAATTATTACTCGAAATAGCGAATATCAGGTTGATGGTATAGAAGCTGTATCGACTCCTGAGGCCGCATTAAAACTGGTTTGTGATGAAGAGGAAGTAATGGTTATCGGTGGCGGTAATATTTATGAGCAATTCTTATTGAAGGCAGAACGTTTATATTTAACCTTTATAGATTTAGATGTTGAGGGTGATACGCAGTTTCCTGACTATCAAAATGTAGCATCTTGGCAGGTAAAAGATGAAGAAAATAAACAACCAGATGAAAAAAATAAACATAGTTATAAATTCGTAACTTTGTATAAAGTATAATAACAATATTGCAGAATTCTAAGTAGGTTGGTACAATATTAACCAATCATATAGTAACAAAGTACCATAAAGGGTCTGTCATGTTTAAATTATCAAAACTAGTTGTTATTGCTGCAGTTGCAGCTGGTTCATTTTCGTATACAGCACCTGCAAATGCTGAAGACCAGTTAGCTGTATCTATTTGTGAATACATTGCAGCGGATGATAAAAACCGTTTACGTAGTAAGCTTAAAAGTTCACGTGTGAAAATACGTAATATCTACGATGCTGTATTATGCAATGGTAATAACTTACTACGTCATGCGGTTGCTAGTAGTGCAGTAGATACAGGTGAGTACATTGTTAAAAACTTGTCTAAAAGCTCACTAGCTGATGGCGCAGATATAACTTGGGCTGAAGGTAATTACGCTGGTTCACCTCTTATTGCTGTGATTAAAGAGCGTGCAGGTCTTTAATTTTTGATTAAAAAAACCGCGTTTAATACGCGGTTTTTTTATGGCTAAGTAATCTACTGATCACATACAAAAACATATTTACTCTTGTATAAACACTTCACCTTCTAACATCCACTTAGCAGCCGGTTTGCCTTTTAAGTAATGATCAAAGTACTGCATCATACGCACTGAAAAATCGACCTGATTAGGAAATTTTTTCAAGTGGTGTGGTTCCCCTTCGTATTGTAAAAATGTAGCGTTTTTTCCTGCACGACGTAGCGCTAGGTAATACTGTACGCTTTCATGCCAAGGTACCGCATCATCTTTGTCGCCAGACATGATTAAAATAGGCGTGTTAACTTTGTCTGCAAAAAATACTGGTGAGTTTTGTATGTAAAGTTCTGGCGCCTCAAATAAATTTTTGCCAATACGGCTTTGCCCTGTTTCGTATTGAAATTGACGAGCAAGGCCCGATTTTAAACGTATACCACTGTAAGCACTTGTCATGTTTGATACTGGTGCACCTGATACAACTGCTTTAAACATATCTGTTTGGGTTATCATAAATGCACTTTGATAACCTGCCCAAGAGTGACCTTGTAAGCCTATTTTATCTGGGTCGGCTATGCCTAAATCTATTAATTTTTGGGTGGCGTTTATCATCGTTTGCGTTGACGATTTACCCGGGTGACCTATTTCAAAACGAATATCAGGTAAAAATACCGCATAACCGTTTGAGGTAAACATAGGGAAGTTAGGGCGGTGGTTTAATTCCATTTTTGGAAAATCAAACATACGCTGGCTCATATAACGGTAAAAATATACAACTACAGGTACTTTATCGCCTTTTTTATAGCCCGCTGGTTTTATTAACACGCCTTGTAAATCTTCACCATCAAAGCCTTTATAGCTTATTAGTTCTGGCTTTTTCCCCCAGGCAAAATTACTAATTTTTGGGTTTAGGGTAGTCACTTTTTTTGGTGAGCTAAAGCTAACACCTGTTTGGTAGTAATCAGGAAATTGGCTATAAGTTTGCGAGGTGAATAAGTATTTGTCAGCCTTTTTGGCCTTTTTAATCATATCAAAGCGTTTATTACCGCTAAGCACTTTGGTTATTGTGTTAGTGGTTAAGTCGAGCTTTGCCACTTCGCTTTGTTTAGTTTGTAAATTAATAGCAGAGACAAGTAATGTATCGCCTTTTTTAAAGCCTACTTTGGTTTTATCGAGTTTAATAACACGGTACTGCGTGTTGCTTTGCTTACCATTAGTTAAGCGTTTAGCTTGCTGCGTTTTTACGTCAAACGCCCAAATATCGTATTTACTATAAGCAAGCACTTGGCTGCTATCGATCATCCAACCAGCAAAACCGTAGCCAGGTTGAGTCGATGGGTAGTCGTGCTTGTCATCTGCAAAGATTGCTTGAATCGCTTTTGTAAGCGATGTTACTTTATTCTTTTTTAAATCTTTTAGCTGTATTTGGCTATCGCTAAAATAAGCCGCAAACTCACCATTAGGGGCAAGGCTCGGTCTAAACGGATAGTTACTTATAATTGGCGTTTGTTTACCGGTATTTATATTTACTGCAAAGTAATCAGCAAAAAAACCGCCATACATTATTTTTTCTAGGTAGGGAATGTTAGATGATCCAAGTAAAGAGGCATCTCGCTCAGGGTTTAGTACAACCTCTGGCATATTAGTGGTACTTAGTTGTACCACTTTTTGCGAGTTAACGTGGTATACCGCGCTGTAATGGCGGTTTTTGTTAACTTCGTTCCATTGCTGTTCTTCACGCGGTTTTATTTGCGCATCTTTGTTGTGCCATATATTAAGACCTTTGTGTTCACGAATGGTGTCAAGGTCGTACAATGAAGCTTCGTCGGTATATTCTTTAGTTTCTACTTTAGCGGCAAGCTTTGGATGGTTTTCAAAATATAAACGCTCGCCATTTTCAGACCACTCAAGGGTGGCTGTTTTACCTAAAGTCCAGGTTTTATCAGGTGAATCTATAGTTAAAAGCTTTTCGTTTTTGTATAGTTGTAAAGTGTAGCTTCGGCGACGCGTGTCATCATTTACATAGTTACCCAATGTAAATGCTGCAATATTGTCAGTGGGGTGCCACGCTATTTTATTTGCGATTACGCCCGGTTCATCAATTAATACGCTGCTATTAAAGTCACTTAGCTCAATTAACGCTATTTGGTTGTTATTACCATCGCTGTAACTTTGACTCACTAATAGCTGGCTGTTAGCTGAGTTAATAGCGTAGCTAAATACGTTTTCTATTGAGTGGCTGCGTTTATCAGATAAATTTACGATAACAAGCGGATAGCTCTTATCTTTTTTGTCGGGCGTGATAGCGCTATCGGTTTTATCTGCTACTTTTGCGCCATCGTCTTTTTTATTCAAACGATAAGTAAGCCACATACCGTCATCGGATAATGTGTAATCTTTTACATCAGCAAAGCTTTGTTGAGCACCCGATTGTGTGTTTACGAGTACCAGGTTGTTTTTAAGGGTATCTTTTTTTTTGGTTGTTTCTTTTTCAAGTAAGGTAGGTACTTGTGTAAAAGCGACCCAGTTAGCGGCTTTATTAATATGAGGCTTAATGCCGCGCTCCACTTCTGCGATGAGTGTATTGCTTTGTAGTGAGTAAACTTGGCCGGTTGCATTCCCACGATACGGCGTTGCACTAAAAGTGAGTACTTGACCATTGTCAGATAGTTGCGTGCTTTTAGCTGATTTAAAACTAAATACATCTTTAAATTGTAATGCGTCTTTTGCATAGATTGTCGTGCTAGCTAAGCTAGCAATGAGCGCGGAGCTTAATAGGGTGAGCTTTGTATTCATTATTGCATCTCGTTTTTTAACATTAATTTATTGTAACGAGTTTTGTTTATATTTCGACTAGATCAGACAGGTAGCAGGCTAGGGAGATAAGTAACATAGAGATATAAAAAAACGACCAAAAGGTCGTTTTTTTAAGCAAAGTTAATTATAAAGTTGACTAATATTTACAGCCAAATTTTTTGCAACTCAAGCCATTGTTTTTCAAATTGAACACTTGGCCTTGCTTTAAAGTCGCTACGTACAAACTGATTCATTTTACCTTCAACGTAGGCAAGTAAAAAATTTGCAAGTGTAAGCTCATCACTTTGAAAGTTTTTACCTTCACGTAATTTACGTTCACGAAGTACTTGTTTAAACTGAGTTTCTAGCTTTTCAAACAAGCTTTGTACGCGCTCGCGTAAACGATCCTGCTCACCCTGTAAAGCATCGCCAGTTAAAATACGGGTAATACCTGGGTTTTTTTCAGCAAAGGTTAAAAGTAATAAGAGAATGTTATAAATACGCGCTTGGCTTTCTTTTTCGTTTTCAATAATAATATTTATACGAGATAAAAGGGTGTCTTCAATAAACTCGATTAAGCCTTCAAACATACGCGCTTTGCTAGGGAAATGACGGTATAGCGCAGCTTCAGATACACCCACCTCAGCTGCTAGTTTTGCTGTAGTGATGCGTTGCCCTAAATTAGTTTCTAACATCTGTGCGAGTGCTTGCAGTATTTGCTCTTTGCGATTACTTCTTTTTGTCGCAGGCATGAACATTCCTTTTTTATTAGTTATTCTTAGTGGCGCAGTTAAGAACCCTAATCATTTTTTGTTCAAATGAATGGCTTATGTTAATGTTTTATTCAGTTTGTTTCCAGCCTTTTATAGATGTTTAGCTAGCTGTTCGATCACCTTGCATGCTATTTCTGTTTTGCTTGCTATCGGTAATTCTAGTTGTTCATTATGCCAGTATAGAGTTAAAGCATTATGATCGGAATTAAATCCTAAGCCACTTTGTGATACATCATTAGCGCAAATCATATCGAGATTTTTATTTTTTAGTTTACCCTTAGCGTAGCTTTCTACATGTTGAGTTTCGGCCGCAAAGCCAACAGTATAAGGGCGTTTTTGTTTAAGATTAGCAATCGCTGCAATTACATCAGGGTTTTTAGTTAAGGTAAGTGTAAGTTCGTCGCCTTGCTTTTTCATTTTTTGAGTCGCAACTTCTGCAGTTCGATAATCCGCTACGGCAGCGCAACCTATAAATGCATTTGATTGCGGTGCATAAGTAAGCGATTCAGTTAATAACTCCTCAGCACTTTCTATATTAATAAGGTTTACGCCAGTTGGGGCTTTTATAGTTACAGGGCCTGAAATTAAATTAACTTGAGCGCCCAGTTGTAAAGCGGCTTCTGCAAGTGCATAACCCATTTTACCTGAACTGTGATTTGATATAAAACGAACCGGATCGAGAGGCTCACGCGTTGGGCCTGCTGTTATTGTAATTGTTTTTCCTGCAAGTAATTGCGATTGCTCTTTTGCAGTACATAGCGTAACTAGCTCATATGGCTCTAACATGCGTCCAGCGCCTATATCACCACAAGCTTGCTCACCTTTACCCGGGCCCCAAATAAGAACGTTACGCGCTTTTAATGTGGCTAAATTAGCTTGTGTTGCTGCGTGTGCATACATTTGCTGGTTCATGGCTGGTGCTACAGCTACTTTTGCAGGCGTTGCTAGCAGTAACGTTGTTAGTAAGTCATCAGCAATGCCAGCTGCCATTTTTGCAATAATATTGCAGGTAGCTGGGGCGACTAAAATTAAGTCAGCCCATTTTGCAAATTCAATATGCCCCATTGAAGCTTCAGCGGAAGGGTCTAGTAGTGAGTCAGAGACTGTTTCTCCACTAACTGCCTGCATGGTTAATGGTGTTATAAAGTGCTTGGCTGATTCAGTCATAACCACTTTTACTTCACAGCCACTATCTTTTAATCGTCTTACTAGTTCTGCACATTTATAAGCAGCAATACCACCGCTAATACCGAGTACAATCTTTTTGTTGGTGAGGTTAATCATGGCTTTTCATCAATCTTATTTAATATTGTGGCTAAAATAACAAATCTTTACGTGCACAGCTAAGCTTTTAATTTGAAATAATCACGCTAATTTTTAAATTTGCATTACAGTTAATTAAGATATTTTCGCTCTTTAAGGATGAGTGATGCAACTAACATCTCTACCCAATTCAATGCGCCCGCGAGAAAAGCTCATTGCAAAAGGGGCAAAAGCACTGAGCGATGCAGAATTGCTCGCTATATTTTTGCGTACAGGGCTACCCGGTATGAATGCGATAGAACTTGCCCAGCACTTGCTTAACGAAAATAAAACATTACATAACTTATTCAATGCGAGCATAGATGAGTTTTGTGCTCAAAAAGGACTTGGTACAGCTAAATATGTACAATTACAAGCAGTGCTAGAATTAAGTCAGCGATATATGCAGGAGCGATGTCAACGAGAAGCTGTATTTAATTCTCCAAATTCAGTCTACGACTATCTGACCATTCAAATGCGTGGTTTGCAGCAAGAAGTATTTATGGTGTTGTATCTTGATAGCCAAAACCGGTTAGTAAGAGATGAAGTTCTTTTTTATGGCACAATTAACTCCGCTAGCGTGTACCCTAGAGAAGTGGTTAAGGCTGCACTTAAAAATAATGCCGCAGCAGTTATTTTAGCTCATAATCATCCAAGTGGTATTGCCGAACCTAGCCAAGCAGACAAACTTATAACAAATAAATTACAACAAGCGCTGCAATTGGTTGACATAAATGTGCTAGATCACATCATTGTTGGTGGTGAAACGTGTGTTTCATTTGCTGAGCGAGGTCTTATTTAATATTACTTAGCTAATAAGTGTACTAAAAATGAGCTGTTTAGAGGGTTTTAGTAAATTAGTTTAATTTAAATGCAGTTTTTACTTTCCCTAAGGGCATTCGATCTTTATAATTAGCCGCTATCAAATTTACATATATGAGCTGATTGGATAGATCAGTGTTTGATCTTTGCCTGTAAAAGCTGTATAAAGAGCGCCCTTCGATTTATCTCTAGGGTGGAAATACACGGCCTTAGATTAAATTAAGCTCGAGCGAAGTTATTGGAGATATATAGACATGTCTAAAGTATGTCAAGTTACAGGTAAGCGTCCAGCGGTTGGTAATCACCGTTCACACGCGAGAAACGCGACTAGACGTCGTTTCCTACCTAACCTACAAACACACCGTTTCTGGGTTGAAAGTGAAAAACGTTTTGTAACATTACGCACTACTACTAAAGGTATGCGTATTATCGATAAAAAAGGCATCGACACGGTTCTTACAGAAATCCGTGCTCGCGGCGAAAAAGTTTAAGGTATTGAATTATGCGCGATAAAATCCGTTTAGTTTCAACTGCTGGTACTGGTTTCTTTTACACTACCGACAAAAACAAGCGTAACATGCCTGAAAAAATGGAAATCAAAAAATTCGATCCTAAGGCTCGTAAACACGTGATTTTCAAAGAAGCTAAAATTAAGTAACTTTAGTTTTCTTTCAGAATGTAAAAACCCAGCTAATGCTGGGTTTTTTGTTTTAAAATTAAATGACATAATTTAAAGCGAGTTCACTACAGTGCCTTACTTTATCAGAGGAAGTTATTATGGCTGATATTGAGCACTTAGTGTTAAACCAGAAAAAGTACTGTAAGCATTAACACTTAAATGCCAAGTGCCTGCTTGTGGATTATTAAATGTACATGTTTCTTCATTACCATTTTTATATGGGCGACAATCGTAGCTAGATGTTGTTGGTTGACTACCGTATTTAACGAATAAGTCAGCATCACCAGTGCCACCAGAGGTTGTGACTGTTAAGATACTCATACCCGTTGGCACGTTTAACGTATAATGCTTCCAATCTCCCGTTGTTACACTTACATCACTTACTGAGCCGCCACCACCTGCTTCAGGTGTGCTTGAGTCTCCGTCACTTGCAGCCATAATTGCTGCTGTGGCATCAACAATGCCTGTGCCACAGTTAGTACACGCAGCAGGAAAAGAGCGACTGGTTGATTTTAAAATGCTTTCGATTTCATCGGGTGTTGCATTTGGCTTTGCTTGTTTTATAAGAGCAGCTACACCTGCAACATGAGGTGCAGCCATCGATGTACCTTGTGAAAAGCCATAACTATCGCTTGAAGGAGAAGACGAACCTGAGTTATAGGTAGATAAAACCCCCTCAGAGTCGTTTGCAAAACTTTGCGCACCACCCGGAGCAGCTATATCTATATTACTGCCATAGTTTGAGTAATAAGCTCGTCCGCCATTACGACCCACAGATGCTACATTGACCACACCCTCACAGTTGCCTGGGTTATAGTTTGCAGAATTATCGTTATCGTTGCCTGCAGCAATGACTACAACGGTACCGTTACTGCGTGCTGTGTTAATTGCGTTTTGAGTTGTAGAGCTACATGAACCGCTGCCGCCTAAACTCATGTTAATTACATCGGCAGGATTTGAATTTGTAGGTATGCCTGAAACATTACCGCCCGATGCCCAAATAATACCGTCAGCTATATCTGATGTTAACCCCCCACATTTACCGAGGACACGTACAGGAACCACTTTTGCATCATAGGCAACGCCTGCAACACCTTCGCCATTATTCGTTACTGCAGCGACAGTGCCGGCAACATGGGTGCCATGCCAGCTGGAATTTTGTGCATTATTAGTACCACATTCGTTAGTAGCAACAGCATCGCCAGGATCGCGTGCATCGGTATCGCGACCATCACCATCATTTGCTACTGATAGGTTAGAGATCATATCGTAACCAGGTAAAATATTAGCATCTAAATCAGCGTGTGGACGGTAACCTGTATCAAGTACCGCCACAACTACACCGTTACCAGTAACTGTATCCCACGCGGTAGGCAAGTTTAGACCACCTGCTTGCTCGTAGTAGTGCCATTGATCATCAAAACGAGGATCATTAGGAATAGAAAATGGTTTTAATATTTGATCAATTTCAATGTATTCCACATTTCCAGAGTTAACCATTTCCTGCATGAACTCTTGTGCCTCAGGTAAACTTAATTTTCTATCTGCGCGCATAACATGGTGGTTATTAAGTGCCATTGCACGAATATATCTAGCTTTAATTTTACTTTTCTTAGAAGTAAAATTTGTAACAAAGTTTTGAGCTTGTTTTTTTATGCTTGATGAATGGGTATCTACATTTGAAAAGCTAGCCACTTCGCTATTTTCTTTGTATTTAATGATGAACTGTGTTTCAAAGCCACCTTGGCTTTGCAGTTTAGCCGATGTATCAGCCATGAGACTTGAAGCCGGTAGCGCTATGCCCGGTATTGCTGTTAAAAGTGTACTCATAGTTAGTGCAATTGCGCATTTTTTAAAAACTTTACTTGTTGTCATAATTATCCCTAGGTTTATTTATTATTTTATGATGTCAATCACAATTCGGGTACAAAGGTAGCGTTAATGTTAATTAGGTTAAAATATTAATTAATTATTTGTCTATTTCATTTAGTTATAACTCAGGATTTTAGCGGGTTGCTAGCTATTTGGCAGGTGTAATTAAAATTAAAGTAGGTAAAAAGGCTTGTTTTTATGCATGGCTAATTACTAACTATTAGGTATAGATGCAAATTTTATTGTGTTATTGGTAATAATGTAAATGCTGCGTCGTCAGGATTAAACTTTGCTATAATTGGAAAAATTTTTAATGAGATAAATATATGACCCAAGTAGATGTAATTGTAATAGGAGCGGGAGCTGCAGGTTTGATGTGTGCTGCACAAGCAGGGTACCGTGGCCGAAGCGTTACAGTACTTGATATGGGGAAAAAAACAGGTCGTAAAATTTTAATAAGTGGCGGTGGACGTTGCAATTTTACAAATGAAAACGCAACATCAGATAATTATTTATGTGGTAATGCTCATTTTGTTAAATCATGTTTAAGTCGCTATACACAACATGACTTTATTGAGTTAGTGGATAGGCATGGCTTGGCATATCATCATAAAACATTAGGTCAGCTTTTTTGTGATAACAATGCACAAGATATTGTTGATATTTTACTAACTGAGTGCGAGTGGGCAGGAGTAAATATAAAGTTACGCAATGAAGTAATGGGTGTATCAAAAACGGAAACAGGTTATAAGGTTGTCACTGAGCAGGGAACATTAAGCAGCGAATCGCTTGTCATTGCATCCGGTGGTTTAACTATGCCAAAGCTAGGTGCAACTCCAATAGGCTATAAAATTGCAGAACAGTTTGGCTTAAAAGTATTACCTACCATGGCGGCGCTTGTGCCATTTACTTTGCATCAACACGATAAAGAACGTTTTGAAGGGCTATCAGGCATTAGTATACCGTGTGAAGTTTCAAGCGAAGACGGCACAGTCTTTAAAGAAAATATCTTATTTACTCACCGTGGTTTGTCGGGACCTGCTATATTGCAAATAAGCTCATTTTGGCGAGCAGGGCAGGCAGTAACTATAAACTTGCTCCCTGAACTCGATTTAAAACAGCAATTGGCTGATTGGCGAGAAATACACTCTCAAAAGTCATTAAAAAATAGCCTATCGACTATTTTACCAAAGCGCTTTATAGAAATATTGCATGAAAGCAAAGCGATTCCAGATTGTAATATTAATCAACTTACACATGCTCAAATAGATGAATTAGTAAATTATATTCATGCTTGGAAAATTAAGCCAAATGGAACAGAAGGCTATCGAACAGCGGAGGTAACTTTAGGCGGTGTAGATACCGACGAGCTTAGTTCTAAAACCTTTGAGGCCAAAAAAGCCAAAGGTTTATACTTTATAGGTGAAGTTACAGATGTAACTGGCTGGCTGGGTGGATATAACTTTCAGTATGCGTGGAGTAGTGGCTTTGCTTGTGGGCAATATGCTTAGGTGTTTAGACAGTACTCATGATTACAGTAAGTATATGCTTTGTTTTTTATTTTACTGAAAATAATTGATTTATAAATTTATTAGGTTACGGAACATTACCTCTGTTGAGCTGATTGCATAATATAAAAATCTTTAGAAGATGTTAGGCTATCTCAGAGGGTCTTATAAAGCATTAAATATACTATGTTTAATGCTTTATAAGGGAGCTATGTAGTCCATTAAGCTAAAATCCTCTAACCATACTTAAGAAAATACTATTTAGCTTTCATAAATATTAACTCTCTATTTTTCATATACCTATGAAATCAATCGATATTTTTGTAGTTTGCTATTTGGTTTGTCAGGTATTGTCATTTCTATTAGTGCGGCATCCATTGCTGGTTTTAGGTAGCGTTCTCTAAAGTGCTTCCTATCTTTCAGAGCTAATCTAGCTTGTAATTGTTTTCGATTTAATGCTTCTCCAGCTTCTTCTAATACATTTATTAAGGCTTTAACTTGGAGAGTTTCTGCAGCGCTTTCTTTTTTTGGAAGAGCTTGAGGCTCAGGAGCTTCTGCTTGTAGTTGTAGAGTCAAGTCTTTGGATACATCTAAAATGTTTTTGAGTATGTACTCAATAAACACGGAGGAATCTCCTGTTTTAGTACTGCAATTTATTGCTTCACAGTATTGTTCTTTTGTATTGGCAACAATGCTTTCTATTGGGAGTAAAGTGAATAATGGGTTCCATTGCTGTAATATTTTAGTCTGCCAAATACACCCTATAAGAGTATTTCTATCAACAAATGGGTGAATAAATTTTAGTTCATAATGGAAAACTGAGCTTTTTATCAAAGGGTGTTCGGTTGAGCTTACAAACCAATTTAAAAGCTCGTCTATCATTTTTGGAATATGTAAAGCCTGTGGGGCCATTTGTAACTTTTTACCATTGGCAATATTATTGAGTCGGTAACTCCCAGCAAAACTTTCATTTTTTGGTGTTAATTCTTTATGTAGATTTAACAAATCATTAGATTGATCCTTATCCCAATCAACCAAGTGATTATAAAATTTAATAAATACAATTACTTTTTCAATAAGTTGCTTTGGTAAGTCAATATTATCATTGTGATAAATCGCACTTATTTGAGATTGTGTTAAATGAATATTTTCAACAGCTAAAGCGCTTTGGATTGCTAGCTCTTTGCCTTGCTGAGAATTATCTTTAGTATATAAAACTGATATTTTACCAAGGGCTTCTGCTATATCTGAAATGTAGTGAATTATTTTTGATGTGGTAGTAAAAGGGGGTTTGAAATTACTCATGAGATAATAAATTTTAAGCTTTAATTCGATCTATACGATACTCTAAACATGAGGCTTAGTATAATTAAAATAGTTAGAAAAGTAATTTTCCTACAATACAAATAAAAGAGTTACTTACTTTCACAAGTTTATATTAACTTTAATCTACCTGAAACAACTTAATTAAGGGGCATTAAATTAATTTTCACATATTTTATGTTTTTTAAATTATCCCACTTTTAGCTCTTATTCAGCTTATATATATTTCCCTACTGCTAATTTGATATTGTTTCAAATAAATAACTTAAGGATAAAAATGAAAGTAGTGATCCCTGTAGCTGGTTTGGGTACCAGGATGTTACCAATGACGAAGGCTATTCCTAAAGAAATGTTACCTTTGGTTGATAAGCCATTAATCCAATATATAGTTGATGAATGTATTGCTGCTGGCATTAAAGATATTGTATTAGTAACACATAGTTCTAAAAATGCGATTGAAAACCATTTTGATACCAGTTTTGAATTAGAAGCCACTCTTGAAAAGCGCGTAAAACGAGTGCTACTTGATGAAGTTCGCTCTATTTGTCCTGCGGATGTCACTATTATGAGTGTACGCCAAGGTGAAGCTAAAGGGCTGGGACATGCTATTTTGTGTGCTAAACCAATAGTTGGCAATGAAGATTTCGCCGTTTTATTACCTGATGTTATTTTAGATGCTTATACTGCTGATCAAAAAACTGAAAATTTAGCCGCAATGATTAAGCGCTTTAATGAAACCAAAGCAAGCCAAATCATGCTAGAGCCAGTATCACAAGAAGACGTAAGTAAATATGGTATTGCTGATATTAACGGTGTACAGCTAACACCAGGTAATAGTGCCGCAATTAAAACAATGGTTGAAAAGCCTGATGTAGGTGAAGCGCCTTCAAACCTTGCGGTTGTTGGTCGTTATGTATTAAGCAAAAATATTTGGCCTTTGCTCGCTACAACTTCAGTTGGAGCTGGGGGAGAGATACAGTTAACGGATGCTATTGATGCTTTAATTAAGCAGGATAAAGTTGAAGCATTCCATATGAGTGGTCGTGCGCATGATTGTGGTGATAAACTTGGATATTTGAAAGCAATCGTTGAGTACGGTCTTCGCGATAAAGTACTTGGAGATGAGTTTTCTGAATTTTTAAATCAATTAGACTATGAAAGTAAATAGCCTGTACTTTATTTCAATCATGTAATTGAATCAATTATTGTAGTTCGTTACATTAAATTGTCATGAATAGTTAATACTCTACGCGCGTATCATAAAGGGAACCTAGATTTATGCGCGTGTCATCTTTTACTCGATTGTTGGCTGTATTATTAGCCTTAGCAAGTATCTTGTTGGGGTCTACTTTATTTTGGGCAAGTCAAACCCTAATTAAATTAGAGCAACAGCATACAGCCTATAGTCGGCTAAAAAATACAATTGTAGTAGATTTAGCTGGCTACTTAGCTCGTTACTTAGAGGTTGGAGGCGGTCAAGATCTAAATCGAGCTTCTAATCTAATTGATACGATAAAACAGGAACAACTGCCTGTCTTACCGACTTCATCACATACCCAAATTGCGTTGCAATTAACTTATATCAATACCGATATAAATGGAAAATATCGTGCTCTAGGTAAGCTTTCCGGTAATAAAACAGCTTTGCTCGATAACGCGATTAGACAAATGGCTGGTTCTGCCTCTGCACTAATTAATTAAGCAAAAAAAGCACCAGAGCAAAATGAAATAGTATTGAATTACTATTCACTTGCTAGTGATTATTATCATGAAGTAATAAACCTTTCTTTGTTTACCTACCAGTTAATAACTCAATACGATGAAAGGACTTACCAAAGCCTACAGCAGAGTATTGGAAACTTAAATCGTTTAGCTAAAGTAATTGAAGCATTACCTAATTTAGGTGTAATGAGCGAAGTTGATAATGACGCACTTTTCTTTGATGAGGAAAAAGAAGATTTAGTAGATGAAATTAAGTCAGAGCTTTTTAGTTGGCCTAATCGATATCCTCGTGATCTAATTGGCACTCTTGAACAAAGCCAATTGCGGGAAAAGGGATCTAATAATTTACGTGCTCAAATTGATATACTTTCAAATACAGTAATAAATGCAGAGCAGGGACTTAAAATTGAACAAGATAAATTAAAGCAACAAGTGTTATGGGGATTTTGCGTTGCAATAAGTACATTAGTTATATTGGCTATAAGTGTTTATTTTATGCAACGTAAACAAGTATTAGGTCCATTAAGGCAATTACGTGATGGTTTTGCATTCTTAATTGAAAGCAATGAACTTAAAAAAATAGAAAGTAAAAGTAGTAAGACCGAAGTTGGCGAGATAGCGCTATTTTTTAATCAGTTAATAGACCGCCAACGAGCCGAAGCTGAAGAGCGAGCTCTGATGTTAAAAGTACTTAATGAGTTTATGTTGCAGATGAATGAACATTTGTGTGCAATTAGTAAGCAAACTTCACTTACTCACGGTCAAGTAGAACAAAACCAAAATTTATTGGAAGATATTCAAACTCTTGGTGAACAAGTAAATAATATTAACTCCAAAGTGGCAGACAATGAACAACGTACTTTTACGGCAATGCAAAGCAGTTTAGTTTTTGCAGATAACATGCTTATTGCTAGCTCTGATACGCAAGTACGAGTTGAGCAGGGGATGAATAGCTTGAAGGAGCTATTAACTGGTGTTGAAGGGGTAAATAAAATAATAGAAGTAATAAGTAACATTGCTGAGAAAACAAATTTATTAGCATTAAATGCAGCCATCGAGTCCGCTAGAGCGGGTGAGCATGGGCGAGGCTTTGCTATTGTAGCAGATGAAGTTAGGCAACTTGCAAAGCAAACATTAGGTTCATTAATGGATATAAGTGATCAACTTGGGTTATTAACCGATAGCTCGCGAGTTGTATCTAACCAAATTACTGCATTAGCTAACGGTGCGCAGTCACAAACTCAAAATGCGCAAGAATTGAAGTTAAACTCCGAAGGCGTTGCAATTGATGCACAAAATGCTAACGATGTTGCTTTTGAAGCTATGGAATTAGCTAAACAACAAAATAGTCTACTTGGCAATTTTAGCCAGTCAATGGAAAACATGAAAGGGCAGGTAAGTGAGTCTAGTTTGCTAGTCGATAATATCCGGGAGCAATTACAGCAGCAAATAAAATCAATAAAAGAAAATCTAGGGTTGTGACTAAACTGAGTGGGACTTTTCTAGGCTATGCTGCACTGCACTTAAGTTGTATGCTATCACCTATTTATATAAATGAAATTAAGGACTGATGATGATTAAACAAGGCCAAACGTTACCTGCTATAAAATTAATGCAATTAAGCAGTGATGGAGTGCAAACCCTCACTAATAAAGAGCTATTCGAAGGTAAGAAAGTGGTGCTATTTTCTGTTCCTGGTGCATTCACACCTACGTGTTCAAATGCTCATTTACCTGAGTTTATTACTCTAGCTGATAAAATTAAAGCGAAAGGTATAGACGCTATTTATTGTGTATCCGTAAACGATGCATTTGTCATGAAAGCGTGGGGGAACTCTCAAAATGCGCAAGAAATATTGATGCTGGCAGATGGTAATGCTAGTTTTACTAAGGCTCTAGGGCTTGATAAGGATACTGCTGATTTCGGAGGAGTACGTTCAACACGCTATGCAATGATCGTGGATGACGCTGTAGTAACTGGTTTATTTGTGGAGCAAGATAAAGAGTTCTCTGTTAGTAGAGCACAAAATGTTTTAGATAAGCTATAAAAGTTGGATAGCCTATAGCGGTGAGGCTTACGCCCCATCTTTGAGTACCAAGTGAGTGTTTACTTATTTTTGGTGGATATTATAACTCAAAAGGCGCTACACCTACCGCCTTCATTTTATATCCTACTTGGGCTATTTCGCCCGACCATGTTTCTGTGCTTATTATTCCGGTTACAACGATTGCGTCGTACAGACTATCTATAGGCACACCACCCTTAATCGTTACATGAACTATTTGGTTTGGTGGTGGTGGTGGTACGTGTATACAGGCGCCAAAATAAGGGACGAGTAAAAACTCGGTAATGACTTCGCTATCGCCCTCTAATGGTACAACAAAGCCGGGTAAACTTACCGATTGACCATCAAGCGCTTTTACCACTGGAGCATCTAAATCGGGTTGCACCCAGTTTTGATCGCTACCTTCGTGATTCGCTTGTGCTTGAGTGTCTATTTGCATATGACCTTTGGGAATTAAGTCTTCCCAAAAAATTTCTTTCGGCGGATTGGCATAACTCGCTACACTTATAAATAATAAGCTAATAGCTGCGATGTATTGAAAAGCTGTTTTGAAAAATGTCATAAAATACCTAAAAATTATGCTTTTATACTCATGCCATCGCTGAGTGAATAAAAATAAGCGCGAGTAGCGGGTATTAAGCTAATAATAAAACCTGAGGCCATAATAACCCCGATTAAGCCCAGTTCATAGTAAGAGAGCATTGTGATATTTACGCTTATACCGGCATGGCTTTGTAAGTAACCGCCGGCTGAAAAAATAACTAAGTAATAAAGCGCGCTACCTACTACGCAACCAAGCAAAGTGGTCAGTAGTGACTCAATACTTATAAGTGTAAATAAATGCCAAGGGCGGGCACCCACCGAGCGCAATATAGCAAGTTCGCGACGACGTTGACTCAAGTTCGCAAGCAATGTTGTTAACATGCCAAGTAAGCTTACTAACACGACAACAGCTGAGAATAGCAACAGTACTTTTTCTACTATGGCGAGCATTTCCCATAGCTCTTTAAGTGTTACGGTTGGCATAATGCCAAGTAAAGCTTCTTGCTTATATTGATTTATATTGCGCCTAATTTGTAATGTGTACAAAGGCGAATTAAATCCCATTAAAAATGCTGTAATTTGTTTTGGGTGACCAACTAGGTTGTTATGTTCGTCATGCTCATGCTCATGCTCATGCTCATGCTCATGCTCATGCTCATGCTCAAGGCTAGCTTTACCACCGTGAATTAAATCAATTGCAGCCAAAGGAATATGCAGCGTTTTATCAACTGGTGTGCCTGTAGGGTTTAAAATGCCGACGACTTTAAATGGGTTATCGTCATGATGATGAAAACTGGTATTCCCCATACCGTGCGATATAACAATAGAGTCGTTAAGTTTGTAGCCTAGTTTATTTGCTACTTCGCTACCTAGCACCACTTCGTTAATTGCGGCAAAAGGGCGGCCTTTGTTAAAGATTAAATTTTGTTTTTTTGCAAAGCGATAATGGCTAAAGTAATCAAGTGTTGTGCCTAGTACCGCTTGGCCTTTATGGCTGTCACCTAGGCTTATAGGTATGCTCCATTTTACGCCTCGCTGACTCGTTATGTATTGATAACTTTTCCAACTGACGCCGTTATTAGTATGGCCAATTCTAAATACTGACAAAAGCAGCAACTGTATGTCGCCGGTACGCGCACCGACAACTAAATCAGTGCCAGAGATAGTATTGCTAAAACTACTTTTAGCATCAATTCGTACACGCTCAATACTTAAAAGTAGCATTACACTAATTGCAATAGTAAATAATGTAAGAAGTACACTTGCGCGGCGATTTAATAAGCTTTTGTAAGCAAGTTTGGCGATGATCATACTTGCTCCTGCAAATTTATAAGGTCAATGGATCGGTTAAATAAAGGCTTTAGTGTTTCATCGTGGCTCACAAACACCAGCGTACTATCAGATAACTTTGCCTGCTCAAACAGTAACTTTATAAAGCTTTCGCGGTTATTTGTATCGAGTGCTGATGTGGGCTCATCAGCAATTATTAATTCAGGGCTACCTATAAATGCGCGAGCGGCAGCAACGCGCTGTTGCTGTCCAATACTTAATGTCGCTACGTCTTTATGGTGATACTGCGGTGTAAGTCCTAAAGCATTTAATAACCGTATCGCTTCTTTTTGTAACGCAGAGTTTTTATTTGATGATTGCTTTAATATTGTTTGTTTTCGGCTTTTTGAAAACTCACACCCAAGCGTTATATTTTCAATAGGAGTTAAATAAGGAAGCAGGTTAAAGTTTTGAAAAATATAGCCAATGTGGTCGGCCCTAAAAATATCACGGGTAGTATTACTTAGCGTATTGAGGTTTTGATTTAAAATTGATACCTCACCGCTGGTGGCTTTATTAATGCCAGCAAGAATCGCTAATAATGTAGATTTACCTGAGCCACTAGGACCGTGTAAAAAAATATGTTCACCTTTTTCGATAACTAACTCTTTTATGTTGAGCGTGGGTAGGCTATCGCTTTTATGCCACTTAAAAGTAACGTTTTTTAGGTTGATCATGACTTTATTCTACCATTTCCAATAATTAAGTTTTTTACGCATTTTAAAACTTCTAATTATATTAAGTGGTTTTGGCTTTAGTTTCTCGTTACTTTGTAAAAATTCATTTGCTGCATTTAATACGCGCTGGCTAGATTGACCATCGGTATACGGATGAAGTTCTTGGCAATAGCTTTCAATATTTTGCATTAAATCACTAGGTTTAGTAAGCGCGTGTTCAATGGCTGCTTCTACTTCATCGGCCTGAGTAACATCAAGAAGGTGAGGGAAGGGCTGTCTTGTGCAAAAAGTTACAACGGGCTTGTGCTGTACTAAAAACATTTGCATAACCGATGAGGTATCACAAAGCATTACATCAGCGACTTGGAGTAATGGGAGTACATTATCAGTTTCTACAAAAGTTAAATTTTGATTACTTAACGCTTTATATTTAGTAACCCACTCAGTTTGCATCTTTGGGTGAAATTGAACTAATATCCTCCACTTTCCTTGTGTACTAAAGCTTTTAATTTTTTCATAGAGTCTAGGCGCAAGTGTTAGTCTATGTGAGAAAGTAGAACATATTAATAATGTAGGTCGGGGATCGTCGCTTTTGTAAGGGTTGTCAGTTGTTTTGCTAAATAATGGGTCTAGGGTCGGCCAGCCTGTTTGAGCTACCTTAAAATGACCGTGCTTTTGCGCCGATTTTGCAAACCGCTTTGTTGTATTAGGGCCTTGCGTACAATATAAGTCGAAACAACCTCTAATCGCAAAGTGACCTTTTTCTCCATTTGTATCTCTTTTGTGGGCATCAAAACCATGAAAAACAGCTACTTTTATTCCTGGAAAAAATGTAGGTATTAAATTAGCTGGAGCAAAAGTGGCGTCAGGAGACCATTCATGAATCTCCTCAATCGAATTAAGCTGTTCCTCATGGTTCTTTAAAAAGCTTGGATTTACATCAGTACCTTGCAAAAACCATCGAACTTCACCACCATATGCCAATATTTGCGCCTGCAAAGGCCTCAAAATAGCGTACGAATAATTTTGAGAAATATACATTAAATATTTTTTATTTTTAGTGGCAGTTAAGTAGTTCAAGCTATCTCCTTAGGCTGGTTTGCCCATTAAGTTTACCCCATTGCGACTTGCTTATAAATATATGCCTTTATTTGTTTTAAGCATCCGATTGAGCTTTGAGGTTGGCTAGATTATTATACAGCCCATATAACCCCATACCATACTTTGCTCTTTGAGCATCCCTAACCCCGGAGATAGCATGACTAGCTATAAAGTTTTAGACGTAAACGATGATTTACCCATTCGTACCAAAGGTGAAGTGCACAGCGGTAAAGTTCGTTCAGTTTATTGGTTAACTGATGAAGACAGCGCTCGATTAATTAAAGATAAAGGCTACCAAGTACCGACTGGTACTGAGCTTGCGATTATGGTTATTTCAGACCGTATTTCTGCATTTGATTGCATTTGGCAAGGCGAAAATGGTTTAAATGGCGTACCGGGTAAAGGTATAGCTTTAAACTCAGTGGCAGCCCATTGGTTTAAGTTATTTGATAAAGCAGGTCTTGCGGGTAATCATATTGTTGATATTCCACATCCGTATGTGTGGATTGTACGTAAAGCCAGTACCGTAAAAGTAGAGGCAATTGCTCGCCAATATATTACGGGTAGCATGTGGCGTGACTACGCTAAAGGCATACGTAACTTTTGTGGTATTGAATTACCAGAAGGTTTAAAAGCAAACCAAAAGCTTGATAACGTTTTAATTACGCCATCAACAAAAGGTATTATTGAAGGCGTTGCTGATATTCCACCTGTTGATGATGTAAATATTACTCGCGCTAATATTACTAACAACTTAGACGTATTTAACTTTAAATCGGCAGATGATGTAACCAAATACGAAAAACTGTTAGTTGAAGGTTTTAAATTAATTAGTGATGAACTAGCGAAGCTTGACCAAATTTTTGTAGATACTAAATTTGAGTTTGGTTATGTAGAGGATTTAAATGGCGCGCAACAGCTTATATATATTGATGAAGTAGGCACGCCTGATTCGTCACGTATTTGGGATGAAGTAGCTTACAAAGATGGTAAAATTGTTGAAAATTCTAAAGAAGGTTTTCGTCAATTACTTATTAATAACGTGCCAGAGAGCGACGTATTATTAAATAAAGATCGCATGAGTGAGCGTGAGAAATTAGCTAAAGATTATATTTTACCAGAATCAGTAATGCTTGAAGTGTCAAATACCTATGTTGACATAGCAAGCAAAATTGTTGGAAAAGATATAGTGATCCCAGAAGATCCTCGCCAAGAAGTAATTACTATTTTAGATACCGACTATGGACTTATTATTAAATAGTAATACTAAAGGATGTTAGTAATATTTATATTTCAATAACTGGATTATAATTCTTGCAATTAGGTCCCGTCTTTAATTAACTTAACCTTATATTAATATTTAGGTTCTGTTACGTTTGGGCGGGCATTGAAATAATAAGTTTACTTTTATCGCTCTCATTTTATTATTAATAGAAAGCCAGTATGGTTTAGTACATTTGAATAATGTAATTAAATTGAGCAAGCTTAATACACGTTACTTATTTCTGTGGTGAGGCTAGTTAGCTTTACTTAACTTTAAGCACTTGATAAAGCCCTGCTAGCTTGCTGTAAAAATATGAACAGTGTCAAGTTAGTATGCGACATCTCTTTTAAAGTGTGACACTGGAGAATAAAAATCATAATAATAAATTCTCAAAAAAAATTATTGGTAGTTATAAATATCTCCATACCAGTACCTACAAACATATTTTTCAGAAATTTTAAGGCTGGTAATGACTAATAGTTTACGAAACCGTATAACCATTTTATGTGTTGGCTTAGTGCTATTGACCACTATGGTTAGCTTGTTTGGTTTTTGGTGGTCTACGAGTAAATTTCAAGAAGAAAAAGTAAACCAGGATATTAGCGTTGCACAAAGTGTCTATAAGCAATATTTAAAGTCAAAAGAAAGCTTATTGCTAACTGCTGCAAAAGTTCTAACCTCAGATTTTGGTTTTAAACAAGCTGTCGCAACCCGTGATGCTGCCACAATAAGTAGCGTGCTATTTAACCACAGCCAACGTATTGATGCAGAGCTAATGTTGCTAATTGACTTGTCGGGTAAATTAATCTCAGCTAATACAAACGAAGATGTCTTTGCTCATAATTTACAACCTTTAATGAAAAAGTTGTTGAGTGCGCCAGAAGAATCGAAATTTGTGGTTCTTAATAATGCTCTTTATCAAGTTATTTTATTACCCGTTAGAGCACCAAGGACTGTTGCTTATAGTTTGGTTGGCTTTAAAATAGATGATGACGTTGCTAATGAGCTAAAAAGCTTAACAGGAATGGATGTTAGCTTTATTGGTAGTGCTGATGATGTTGTTATTAGCTCTTTAGTCAATCGTCCCGAGCCATTTGAACCGGTTAGTTACTTTAGTACAGCGACTACATCACGTTTTTTAGGAGAATATCCAGTTTACAGAAACCTTGATATAGAGCTGCCCTCCTTGTTAACTCATCCTATTATTATTTTATTAAGTGCGGATTTAACGCAAAGTTATAATGATTTTGAAAAGCTCTTATTCACATTAACTATTTTAGCTATATTAACTATATTTGTGGGGGTTATAACAAGTGGTTTATTTGCAAGTAATTTAACTACACCACTTTCTCAGCTTGCTATTATTGCAAAGCAATTTGCACAAGGTAACTATAGATTTGAGTTTAGTGATAAAAAGCAAAGTACTGAAATAGCTACATTAGTGGCTGCGTTCGATAGTATGGGTAATGATATAAATGAGCGTGAGCAGCAAATTAGCTTCCAAGCCCGCCACGACTCTTTAACTGGCTTTTATAATCGTTCTGCGATGCTTGAAATACTAGATAATGAACTAGATAAATTGGTTGAGTACACATTAGTGGCAATTGATATCAAAGGGCTTCGGCACATTAATGATAAGCTCGGTCCGCGGGTAGGTGATGATTGTTTAAAAGCTGTTGCTTGTAGAATAAGTGAGTTTTCAGATGAATTAGGTGGTTTTCACGCTCGTATTGGGGGGGATGAGTTTTTAACAGTGTTTCCTACCGCTGCTGCTCGGGATCAAAAAAGCGGTATTGTTGGCTTAATGGCACAGTTACAAGCTTGTTATACGATCCAAAAGTTAAAAATTAACTTACATTTTAGCGCAGGTATTGTGCAGTACCCTATGCAAGGTATGGCAAGTGATGATTTAATGCGCCGTGTATTAATTGCTGTAGAAAGTGCTACAAACGCTCAAGAGAGTATACATTATTATAAAAGTGGTGAAGAGGAAGCTCATTTAGAGCGTTTAATTATGCTTGATGAGTTAAAACAAGCCATTACTGAAAATGATGGTCAATTGTTTATGACTTATCAGCCAAAACTACACATGAAAACGCAAAAAATAGATAAAGTTGAATCACTTATCCGCTGGCAGCGAAAAGATGGTAGTTGGGTAAACCCAGAGTTGTTCATTGATTTAGCAGAGCAATCAGGGCTCATTGTGGAGTTAACAGCGTGGGTTGTTAATACGGTTGTTGCACAAGTTGCTGATTGGCAATCAAAAGGTCTTGAGATACAAGCGGCAATTAATGTATCGGCACAAGATATCGCCTTTTCAGGATTTCATTCCGCGTTAGTGCGTACACTTAAAAAATACAAAGTAGACCCTCGGTTGATCACAATAGAGCTTACTGAGCGTGATATGATCGAAAACGAAGAAAAGGGCATCAAAGCGCTTGAAAACCTAAAAGCAATTGGCGTTAAAATATCGTTAGATGACTACGGGGTAGGGCAAACATCACTAGGGCGTTTAAAAATGCTACCCATTGATGAGCTAAAGCTAGATAAATGCTTTATTTTAAAATTGGATGAATCAATGGAAGACCAATTTATTGTACAGTCATCAATTACACTAGGTCATCAGTTAGGGTTTTCTGTTGTAGCCGAAGGGGTGGAAACTCTGAGTTCGTTAGAACTGCTAAAAGGTATGCAATGCGACCATGCTCAAGGTTACTACTTAAGCAGGCCTTTAAAGGCCGACTTATTAGAAGTTTGGCTGCACGAATATTATAAAAAACATTAGGGCGTGTTGATCTTTGTGGATTGAAATTTGTTCAATCTAGGGGCGATTAAATCGCGGCGCGAGGTTTGTAACCTAGTGGGCTAAGTAAAAACCGAGCAACAAAGAGTTAATCGTCCCTAGAAAGAACCCAAAGGGCAGCGCATGTTTGGTATTTATGCTGCATTATCGCCTATTCATGGGGAATAACCACACTACATAGGCTCCGCCTTGCCTAAAAACCAAACATACTGCTGCAAATTCACCCACCAAAGATCAACACGCCCTAGGGTCAATATATCGAGTGCTATCAGCTATAGCCTGTTTAAAATGAAAATATAGAAACTTAGCCTTATTTTTCTAGTAAAAAAATGCTCGCTTCAGCTATTTTTTCTGGCGTGATTTCTTCGATTATTTCGGTATCATTTAGTCTATTCCCATTCGCGACTAGGGATACTTTATTTTCATACTTGGGTTCCACAATACTCCAGGGTGAAGTGCCTAAACCAACTACGGCAACAAATGCTGTTTTTGTTGCAGATGCTATATGCATTGCGCCAGAATCAATGGTAATCAATAAATCTACGCTGGCAATTATGTCGACCAGTTCGGTTAAATTTGTTTTGCCTGTTAGATCTTGAAAATCGATATTATTATCGCTTAAGTCTTGTGATATTTTAGCATTTTCGGATGTCTCTTGATTGTCTCCGACAAGTATAAAGTGAGATGGCGATATTTGATCTATAAGAGCTAAAGATCTAAATGCTTGAGGAGATGGATAATGCCTACATTTTTTTACCAAGCCACCATAATAAACAGCAATTACAGGTTTGCTGTGATTCGCTTTAATTAACTCACTCTTTTTGCTAAAAATATAGGTTGAAGGAGATGAAGAAAATGGTTGGCCGTGGGGTTCATTTACTAGGCGGCAATACCTATTTATGTAGTGATGACTATTATTTAGCTTATATTTGTGACTTAGTAGCCAAGAGCGTCCATTCTTTTTGTAGCCAATTTTGTATTTGATATTTGCTAAAGTGCATAGCAAGGCCTCAGAAAATGCACTTCTCATAATTACTGCAAGTTGAACATTGTGCTCTTTTATTTTTTTAGCTTGATAAAATATAGATTTTTTTTGTTTTTTATCATAACGTTCATCTACCATCACCGTTAAATTTAAACGATCGTCACGTTCGAATATAGGTGCCAAAAGGGGCTTAACTAGTACAATTATTTTATTGTTAGGATAAAGCTTTCTTAATAGTGATATAGCAGTCATATTATTAATGGCATCACCGATAAACTTTGGCTGAATGACTAAAATGGCGCCAGTTATTTTTTTATTTATTGGCCGTGTCATAATTAATATGTTTTCTCAATTAAATTTATTAATAATATTAACTCAATTCATTGAAGTTTTTAAGTATTATGTATTTCTTGGATATAAATAATGAAGAATCTAATTACCTGCCAGCAATTACATAACCGATTGAATAACCGTTCGTTAGTAGTATTTGATGCTGGTATGCTGCATCCAGGCGTTTTAGGTATTTATTCACCGCAAGCCATGCTCCCTAATGCTAAACGTTTTGACATAAAAAACGAGTTGGCCGATAGTTCAAACCCCTTGCCAAGTACTGTATGCAGTGAGCAGCAATTTACTCATGTTATGCAAAATGCAGGCGTAAATAACGATTCGTTTATAGTTGTATATGAAGATGGCGGTTTATTTAGCGCAGCACGGGCATGGTGGATGTTAAAGGCTATGGGGCATCAAAATGTAAAAGTACTCAGTGGAGGCCTTAAAAAGTGGTTAGAGTGCGGTTACGCCACGCAGCAAGGTTATAGCAAATCGTTAGATAAAGGTGATTTTACGGCAAGCTATAATTGTGAGTATTTTATTAATAGCCAACAAGTGTTTGACGCAATAGATGAGCCCAACACTGTATTGCTAGATGCACGTGCTTATAAACGATTTACAGGCGAAGAAAGTGAACCCCGAAAAGGTATGCGTAGCGGGCATATCCCAAATAGTCGCTCGTTGCCCTTTATGGATTTACTTAATAAAGGTGAAGCCAAACCACTCACTGAAATTAAAGCGATACTTGGTGATGTGGTCGATGATGCGCAGCAGTTACAATTTAGCTGTGGCTCAGGTATTACGGCGTGTGTTTTAGCGTTATTTGCCACCGAGTGTGGCTACAGTAATTTAAGTGTTTATGATGGCTCGTGGAGTGAGTGGGGCGCAAGTGATTCATTGCCCATCGCCACGGGAGAAAAGTAGATGTGTTGTGGGTATAGAGCTTGCTCACGTTAAAAGCGTAGCTTTTGTGGTTTAATTTACTACGTACTTTATTTTTTAAAACCATAAGGGCAGTTTTTACAACCATTTTTGCAGCACGAACCACGCTTTAAAAAAAACCACTTACTAAATATCATGTAACCACTTTGCATGGTGTAGTCGAGTCCTTCAATTAAATTCTCGTTACCTCTAAATTGCTTTGCAAAGTCTATTTGGGTTTTAATTGGCTGTGTATAAACACCCTCTAAAAAAGTATTTATTTTATTAAGCGTGCACTTGCGGCATAAACAACTTGTTGCTGTGATATCAAGCGGTAAAATAGCTGGCAGCTCATTGCACCAACACGCTGATATATCGTCTACATTACACGTTAGAGTCCTGTGGCATTGAGTGCAGTTAAGTTGAGTCATTATAATTCTTTTTAGTAACAGTGAGTCAAGAATAACAAATATTATGAATACACAAAAAGCATTAGCTGAGTTTATTACGTTTGGTGAGCAAAGGGACGAAGCTATATCGGTTATCGTTTCAAGCCCTGCTGATAGCAATAGAGCTCACTATACTCTCTCAGCCGAGGTTTTAATTGATGTACTTAAGCGCTGTTTAAGTAACGAAATAGATGTAGATGATTTAGAGCTTTGGGCAAACGTAATTGAATCGCGAGATGATATTGATTGTGCTGAGCTCGAAGGTTTTATTTATGCGCTCAGTAATAGCGAGCAAATGGGAGAGCTTAATCATCAAAAGCTTGCTCAAATAGTTGCGTTAGTAAAAGTTTGATTTGTTTAAAAAGCAAGGTATAAAACTCACCGACAACACGGAGCATAAACCTGTAGGTGCGAATTTACTTTGCGCTCATATAACGTGGCTTTGGTGGTTAAAAAGCGAGGTGTAAAACCTCACCTACAAAAAAACCGCACTTCAATTGAATGCGGTTTTTAAATTGAAGGCAATCGTTTTAAGCGATTATTTATGATATCCCAAGCATGTTTCTACTTCGTTTTTAGAACCTAAAATAACGGCTACGCGCTGGTGGATTGCATCAGGCTGAATATCCATAATGCGCTCGGTACCGGTTGATGCAATACCGCCAGCTTGCTCTACCAACATAGCCATTGGATTTGCTTCGTAAAGTAGGCGTAATTTATTTGGCTTTTTAGGATCTTTAGTATCGGTAGGGTAAGTAAACAAACCACCACGGCTAAGTACGCGATGCACATCGCCCACCATTGCTGCAATCCAGCGCATATTAAAGTTTTTAGCGCGAGGGCCAGTATCGCCTGCGAGTAAATCGTTGATGTAGTTTTGCATAGCTGGTTGCCAATGGCGCTGATTAGATGAATTAATAGCAAATTCGTTAGTATCAGCAGGAATGCTTGCAAAATCTTGTGTAAGTAAAAAGCTGCCTTGTGTTTTATCAAGAGTAAACATGCGCGTGCCTTTACCTGTAGTTAGCGCAAGCATAGTTGATGGGCCGTAAAGTACGTAACCTGCTGCAACTTGCTTGTGGCCTGGCTGCATAAATATGCTTTGATCAGCAGCGTCAGAACCTTCAGGCGCTTCCATAATAGAAAATATAGTACCGACTAGCGAGTTAATGTCGGTATTTGACGAGCCATCGAGTGGATCAAATGCCACTATAAATTTAGCGTCTGGATTACCTGCTACTGTGTAGTCTTCTTCTTCAGAGGCGATTGCTTTAACCGTACCTGATTCCAGTAAAATATCTTTTAACAGCTGATTAGATAATACATCGAGCTTTTTTTGAGTTTCACCTTGAATGTTTTCATCAAGGGTTGAGCCTAATACGCCAGAAAGCGCGCCTTGACCAACGCGAAACGAAATTTCTTTACATGCCGCTAAAACTGTTCGAATTAACGATAAAAGTTCTCTTGAACAACCATCTTCAAGTAATACTGGAGGGAGTCTACGCATTCTATTTTCCTGATAACGTGTTAAAACCAATCATAATGTGAGAGAGATTAGCTTAGAGCGCTGAAATTTGTCTTAAATACCTGTATTGTTTAAATAGCACCCTATAATGGGACCACCTAATCGTACTTAAAACACAAATAACAAAGATAAGATTATGAAAAAAATACCACTACTAAGTTACATATTCTTTACTGTGCTGTGCTCTATCATAACTCAAGCGCACGCAGCAATTAAGTCAATTGATGAATTTACTACGCAAATGAATCATTTTCCGGGCTATTATTCGTTTTTTTACGATACCCAAAACGGAAAAGTATATTTAAAAGTTGATAAGTTTGAACAACAATTTTTATTACAGCAAAGTTTGCCTTACGGTATTGGCTCTAACGACATAGGCCTTGATAGAGGTCAGCTTGGTAATGCTCACCTTGTGCAGTTTGAGCGTTTTGGTGACAAAGTAATGCTGCGGGCTGTAAATACTTACTATCGTGCTAATACAAGTAACAAGGCTGAACAGCAAAGTATTAAAGAAGCGTTTGCATCAAGTATACTTGCTGGTTTTAAAGTGGTCGCAGAAAATAAAGCCACAGTACTTATTGATTACACGCCTTATTTATTAAGTGATGTACATGGCGTAAGCCGAACGCTTGCTGCACGAAAACAAGGTAACTTTAGCCTTGATGAATCACGTAGCGCCGTTTATATGAATCGCTCAAAAGCATTTGTAAAAAACACCGAGCTTGAAGCTGTACTTACATTCAAGGGCACAAACCCAGGTGAATTTGTTCGCCAAGTAAGTGCTGACCCTTATGCGCTTACCGTTCATATGCATCATTCACTAATTCAACTACCAGATGATAACTACACGCCTCGTAAGTTTAATCCGCAATCAGGTTTTTGGAGCATAGAACATAAAGATTACGCAGCGCCGCTTGGTGAGTCTATGTACGTACGTTACATACCACGCCACCGTCTAACTAAAAAAGACTCAAGTTTACCTATTAGTGAACCTGTTAAACCAATTGTTTATTACCTTGATCCTGGCGTTCCAGAGCCCGTTAAAAGCGCTTTGCTTGAAGGTGGAAAGTGGTGGAACGATGCATTTACTGCTGCAGGATATAAAAACGCATTTATAGTAAAAGTGCTGCCAAGTAGCGCCGACCCGATGGATATTCGTTACAACGTAATTCAATGGGTACACCGTGCAACCCGAGGTTGGTCATACGGTAGTTCGGTAATTGACCCACGCACGGGTGAAATACTTAAAGGGCATGTAACGCTCGGCTCACTGCGTGTTCGCCAAGATATATTAATTGCTGAAGCACTTGCTGCTCCTTATTTAAAAGGCAATGAAGTTGCTAAAAACTTGCAAGCAATGGCGCTTGATCGTATTCGCCAATTAAGCGCACATGAAATTGGCCATACTTTAGGTATTGCTCATAACTTTGCGGCATCGGTAGGTGATAGAGCTTCTGTAATGGACTACCCACATCCGCTACTTAGTTTTAATGAACAAGGTAAGCTTGATGTAACGCGCGGTTATGCAACAGGAATGGGTGTGTGGGATACCCAAGTAATTAAATATGGCTATAGCGATTTTACTAACCAAGATGAAAGCGCAGAACTCACTGCTATTTTAAAAGAGAACAAAACTAAAGGCCTTGAGTTTATATCTGACAGCGACGCTCGTGCTAAAGGTGGCGCGCATCCAACAGCTCATTTATGGGATAACGGCACTAATCCTTCTCAGGAGCTTTTACGCGTACTCGACGTACGAAAAAAAGCGCTTTCGCAGTTTGGTATTAATAATATTAAAACGGGCGATGCATTATCGCAATTAGAAGAAAAACTAGTCCCGCTTTATCTGTTTCATCGTTTTCAGGTTGAGGCTGCAGTTAAGCTTATAGCCGGTGTCGATTACGAATACGAAACACGCGGTGACTCACCCGTAAAAGGCGCACAAGTCGTTAATAAAAAAACACAGCAAGAAGCGGTAAACGCTATTTTTGCAACACTTAAGCCAAGTAACTTATTACTTCCTGAATCTGTGTTATCGCTAATTCCGCCAAAAGCATATGGCGAGTCTAAATCGCGCGAGAGCATAGTTGGGCGCACTGGGTTAACGCTCGATGCAATGGCATTACCCGAGGTTGCAGTGCAGCACAGCTTGTCGCTTTTATTAAATGCACAGCGTTTAAATCGCTTAGCGCAGCAACAAACGCGTAGTAATGACTTTTATAGTTTAGATGAGTTACTTGAGGAGCTATATGGCCATGTGTTTAACGCGTCATCACCTAATACAATGACAGGTAAAATCACTCAGCGCGTGCAATTTTTAACTGCAAAAACCATGGCTGATTTAGTAGCAAGCGATAGTGCAAGCCCTGAAGTACAAGCACAGTTACGGTACTACTTAGTTAAGTTAAGTGAAGACTTTAACCAGAACTCAATGTTGAGCCATACAAGTACTGGTGAGAGTGCATTTAAGCAATATTTAGCTGAACAAGTGGATCAATTTTTGAATAAAGGACAATGGCCTAGTAATTTCAAAGCATTACCTATTCCACCGGGTTCACCTATTTAGGGTAAAACTTTAAGTGCTCAGTTTTAATAAGTTACCAGTAAAACAGCGAGTATATGTATACTTGGTGTTTTCCTGATAGCTTTACTTTTACTTGCATAAAGTTGGTTTTTTGTTAACCTACTTACCTTCCATTTTAGTCTTTTTGAGGTGTTTATGGCGTTTTTATCTCGTTCGATATTGGCGTTGTCCATAGCACTTTCAAGCCCCAGTGTATTTGCGCAAAAGCAATGTGATGTAGAGCTAAGGCATGGTTTAATAATTACCGACGATGTAATTCGAATTGTTGACAAAGGTCAAACTCGTGTGCAAATCAACAATAATAACCAATTATTTATTCGAGGTTATTGGGTTGATTTAAGTGATGATGAAAGCAAAGTACTTGAACAATTTAGTAATGGTATTCGCCATACCGTTCCGGAATTAGTAAACCTAGCCACCGATGGTGTTAATTTAGGTTTAAGTGCGATTGAGCACGTAGTCGAAGGCATGTCAGATAAAGAACCAGAAGTACTTAAAACTCAACTGCAATATGTAGAGCGTGCGCTAATGGATAAATTTAAGCGTGGTGATGACTTCTTTTTTATAGCTCCGCAATCACTTTCACAAATAGATGATTTTTTTACTAAAGAAATTAGCCAAAAAATTCACTCCGCAGTGCATGGTTCCCTTGGTGCTATTTTAGTGTCGTTAGGGGATGCATTTAAATCCCGTGAAGGTAATATAGAAGATCGTATTAACGACATGGGCCAGCGCATGGATATCATCACAAAAGAGATTGATAAGTCTTTACAAAAAAAAGCACATCAGCTTGAGCTTAAAGCGTCTGAATATTGTGAATGCTTAAATGCCCTGGATGTTACTGAGTCACGTTTGCAAGCTATTGTGCCAGGCATGGCTGACTTTGACTTAGTGCAGATAAAATCGTAACTTGAGCCTTTGCTATCAATTAATAGTTATCAGAAAGTAGATTATTTCTTACACAGATAGCATTTTCACCAGTGAATCTATATTTTTGACAACGTTTACAACTTAATTTCTTCGAGTGTTAATAATCGATATTCACCACTAGCTAAGTTTTCATCTAGGGTAATCCCTGCAATCTGCTCGCGATGCAACTCAATTACTTTGTTATCTACCGCATAAAGCATGCGTTTAACTTGATGATATTTACCTTCACTTATTGATAAACGCAGGCCGTAATTAGCAAGCTTCTCAGCAATAGCTGGGCGAGTTAAATCTTTTTCGTTATGCAGCATGACACCTGTGCGTAATTGCTCAAGGGCTTCATCGGTAATAGGTTCTTGGGTTTCAACGAGGTAGGTTTTAAATTTATTGCTTTTAGGTGACGTAATTTTATGTGACCAATCGCCATCATTGGTAATAATAACTAACCCTGTGGTATCTATATCAAGGCGCCCTGCAACGTGAAAGTCGCTCATATTTGGCTCATCAAGTAAGTCAAAAACGGTTTTATGTAGCTCGTCACTGTTAGCACATACATAGCCAACCGGTTTATTTAGCATGTAGTAGCGCTTACCTAAAAATACCAAAGGCGTACCTTGGTGCAGTACTTCATCTTGCTGGGCTAGCTGAAAATTATGTGAGGTAATTATTTCCCCATTAACGCTTACTTCTTTACGCTTAATGCTAGCGCGAGCTTGCGTGCGCGGTATTTCAGCTAAGTGGCTAATAAATTTATCTAAGCGGCAAGGGAATTTCATTTTGGTTCACATTTTTAGTCGGCTACAATGGGCGCGATTATAGCCGATAGTGAAATACCATGACAGTGTACAGCACACAAATTTTAAGCCTTTACCAAGCAAAAATAGACACAGGTGAACTGTGTTTTGATGCGGCGCAGCAAAATGCAGTGGAGGCTTTAAATACGCTAAGCGAGCAACTTCAAGCTCACACACTATGGTGGCAAAATACCCCCCAAATAAAAGGAATTTATTTATATGGGCCAGTAGGGCGTGGCAAATCCATGCTAATGGATTTATTTTATAAAAACCTACCTATTGAGCAAAAGCAGCGCCTGCATTTTCATCATTTTATAGCGCAAGTGCATGCTCAGCTTTCGCAGCTACAAGGTCAAAAAAATCCACTAATCCTAATTGCAAAACAGTGGGCTAAAAATATTCGTGTATTGTGTTTTGACGAGTTTTTTGTGAGCGACATTGGCGATGCCATGATTATGTCCAGATTGTTTAATGCGTTGTTTGAACAA
The DNA here is from genome assembly GCF_038155085.1 of Pseudoalteromonas aliena. Taxonomy (GTDB): domain Bacteria; phylum Pseudomonadota; class Gammaproteobacteria; order Enterobacterales; family Alteromonadaceae; genus Pseudoalteromonas; species Pseudoalteromonas aliena_A. The sequence continues at coordinate 27,213 of NZ_JBAKAU010000004.1, read as the reverse complement.
GGTGTTGTGCTGGTGGCCACATCGAACGCAAAGCCAGAGCAGCTTTATTACAATGGCCTGCAACGAGCGCGATTTTTACCTACTATCGATTTAATTAATAACCATTGCCATATAATTAACGTGGCAGGGGAGGACGATCACCGCTTTAGATATGGTAAAAACAGTCGTCACTATTTTATTAATTTATCAAATCACGATTTTAAAAATGAGTTTTTAGCTTCGCATTCAGTAGTAACATGTAGCAATACAATTACTGTACATGGCCGCGATTTACCTTATTTATTTAAAGCAGATAATGCCTTGATGATTGATTTTATGGCGCTATGCTCAGGCCCTCGTAGTGCTAACGATTATATGTTTTTAGCAACGCAATTTGATGTGTTATATGTATCGAACGTGCCGCAAATGGGTGTTAAAGCAACGGGTAAAGTTATTGTGCATGGTATAGAAGATAGCTATCAACGCGAAAAGCAAATGCTTGATGAGCACACTTTTGATGACGAAGCACGGCGCTTTATAGCATTGGTTGATGAGTTTTACGATTGCCATAAATTACTGGTAATAAATGCGCAAACCGACATTGAACATTTGTATAAAGGTAAAAAGTTGAGCTTTGAATATGCACGCACGCAATCACGCATAGTCGAAATGCAAAATTGGTAACGCTTTAATATATTATAAACGAGCTTGCTCAATTGAGAAGCGCAGCTTCTAATTATGAAGTTATTTTAAAAACTGCGTTTTACACGCCAGCAAGCTAAGCGCCTACAAGTAAATTGAACTACGGTGTTAAACTTACCCTTCTTGGCGCACTATATTCTCAAGAGCGCGAATGTTGGTAATTAAGTCTTGGCGCTGTGGGTTTGCTTGTAATGCTTTTCTAAGATGTTTTAGCGCACTCGGGTAGTTTTTAGAGTCAATTGCTATTTGCGATAAGCCAAGCCACGCCGATAGTTGGTAATCAGGTAGGGCTTGTGCGCGAACATACATAAGTTTAGCTTGGGTTAATTGATTTTTACTACGGTAGATACTGGCTAAACTAAGTAAAGCATCACCTAAATTCGGGTTTATTTTAAGTGCATTATTTAAGCTTTTAAGAGCTCGATTAGTATTACCTTGTTGCATCGCTATTTGTGCGCTGTATACAGAAAACTGCGCTTGTTCATCACGGGGTAGTTGTTTGGTTAATCTTTTTGCGTTGCCTATTAGCTCTTTAGCTAAATTCCATTTTTGTTGCGATACAAGCCAGCCCAACGTTTGCATTGTGGTATTAATAACCTCAACTTGCTGTTGTTTAGTGGCGTGTTTTAAACCTTGTTTTAATAAACTAACCGCACGTTCACTGCTGCCTTCACTTAAATGCAGCTGGGCTGCTAAAAGCTGGTTGCTGGTGTCTTTAGGGTTAAGTTTTAAGGCCACTTCAATAGCAGCAAGCGCTTGCTTTTTTTGATCAAGCTGTAATGCTATTTGGGCACGTTGCAGCCAAAGTTCAGCTTTGTCAGGGGTTTTATTGAGTAATTCTTTTAATAATGCATTTGCCTGATTTAAATCACCCGATTCAATTAACGCAAACAATAGTCCTTGTTGATATTGGCTTGTTTCTGGCGCAAGCATGAGCGCCTGGCGGTACGCCGCTACTGCGCTCCAAGGCTGGTTGTGCTGCACGTGTATATAGGCAAGTTGCGCATAACTTTGTGCGTCAGCTTGACCAAGTTCAATACTGTGTACTAAGTGTGTTTGCGCTTTATCATACTTTGCTTGTTGCATGTATAAAAGGCTCAAACCTTGGTGTGCTTTTACTAAATCAGGTGAGGCTTTTAAACACGCTAAGTAAGCTCGTTCAGCATTATTGAAGTCTTTTGTGGAAAGCAAAACCTGTGCACGTAATAAGTTTAAAGCGGTGCTATCTTGTTTTATATCACGGCCTTTAAATAACGCCGCAACTTCACTGTAATTACCTGCTTGTAAAAGTGGTTGCACTTGGCGAGCAAAACCGCGCTCGGTCGGTTCAATAAGAACTTCTGTAGGCCCTAGTAATTTATTATTTATAGCTAATTGCCATGTTGGATCGCTAGGCGATAACGTTACTTTTAGTGGCGCACTAGTATCACTGGCAGCGCTTGCATTTACGTTGCCTGCGCTAAATAAAGGTAATGAGCACATTGCAGTTGTAAATACTGCGCGAGTTAATAGTTTTAGCATTTTAGATATATTTATATTTTTCATTTTAATAGGCTTAAGGTTTAAATTCGATTGGTAAAGTGAAGCGAGTACGAACCGCTTTACCTTCTTTTTTAGGTTCACTAAAGCGGATTTTTTTTATGATGCTGTCGACAACGGGTTTAATTTCAGGGTATGGGTTTTGTAATACTTCGATTAAAGTAACTTTACCGTTTTCATCTATAAAAACATCGAGCTTTACAATAAATATATCGACACCTTGGCGGGTTAAACTTTTTGGTATTACCGCTTTTACAGGTGTGAGTGGTACGGGCGGGCTATCAAGGTCGCTTAGGCTAAATGCATCCCAATTTACACTCATTGATTGCCATTGTGGCGCGCTTACTTTTACGTTAGGTGTATCGGGTTTTACAATACTTAAATCACTGTTTATCTTAATTTTTACGGCTTGAATAGACGCGCCGGCACCTTCTACCGCTAAGCTTTGCGTTGGCTCACTTGTTTGCTGTTGCGATATTGATGGAGGAGGGGGCGGTGGCAGTGCCACCATGGCAATCTCACGTACAACCACTTTGTCTTGTATATGATGCTCGGCAAGTTGCCCAAGCCATAAAAGCAGTAATGCAACACTAAGCACAATGAGGCTAAGGCCAAATGCAAACAGCGGATGGCGATTGTTTTTTGTTTTTTGAAGCGGGTTAATCGTGTGCATATTATTGCTTCGTAGCTAAGTTAACTTGCGCCGCGCCTGCCAGCTTTGCTTCGTCAATTACTTGAACAAGTAACTCAGTAGGTACTGTTTTATCAGCTTGAATAACCACAGGGCGTTGTTGCTGTTTTAACATTTGCTCGACACTACTACGTACACCAGCAACACCAATTTGGCTGCCATCAAAAAATACTTGTTGGTTGTCGGTTATTGCTAAAAATATAACTTGCTGCTCAAGACGACTGGCCGATACGGCTTGTGGTTTATCAACTTCAACGCCGCTTTCGCGTACAAATACGGTTGTAACAATAAAAAATATTAGCAATATAAATACCACATCAAGTAGCGGCGACATATCGATATGTTGCCCCGCTTCTTGCTCTAGCTTGTGCTTTAAACGTGATTGCATAGTGTTACCCTAACTGTTTACTTAACGTATGTAATTTAGGATTACGTTGTGAATATGCTAAGTAAGCTTGCATTAACCACGCAGGAATAGCGCAGACAAGGCCCAATTGAGTTGTTAGCAATGCATCACCAATGGCGTCACTCATTAACTCGTTATGGCCCAGCGCCATTACTTTAAATGTATCAAGCAAACCAACAATGGTGCCTAATAAACCAAGTAGCGGAAGCGCTGCAGTTAAAATAGAACTAACTTCTTGCCAATAACCTTTGCGCTGCGCTTGGTATTGTTTAAGGTGCAGTAAGTCATGAAAAATAAGCTGGTATACAAGTAAAGCGAGTAAAAGAATACACCAGCAAATAGGGTTACTAAGGATTTTTTCAAACATTGGTTTCTCCTTTTTCTAGTTGACTAAGCTGTAATGCAAAGCCTTCTAGTTGGCTGTAGTACGCTTTTGCTTTACGTGATAGCAATGCATTTAACACAAGTGCTGGTATGGCCACGACTAAACCCAGTTCGGTTGTTATTAGTGCTTGTGCAATACCGCCCGATACAACTTCTGGGTCACCTGAGCCAAACAAGGTCATCATTTTAAATGTTTCGATCATGCCGCTAACCGTGCCTAATAACCCGAGTAATGGGGCTACTGCTGCAGTAACAGCAATTGCACCAATAAAGTTATCGAGTTTATGCTTATCATGAATTAACTGATTAAATAATTGATCGTCTCGTACTTGGCCTTTTTCGCTTTGCAGCGTTAAGTTAAATAGCTGCTGCTGCATGCCTGCAAATTCACTGCTATTTTCAGCTTTAAAAAATTGCTGTAATTGCATTTGAGAGTGCATTTTAATTTTACTTAAATGTAGTAGCTGTGCGGCTTTTAATAGTGCAATGGTTAGTGCAAAGCAGGCAAATAAAATAATAGGGATAGCCCATAAACCGCCTTTTACTAGGTGTTCAAGCGGACTTTCTTGTTGGGCTTGGCTAGTCACTAAGTGCGTTAAACTAGGATCAAAAGTAAGTAATGTAGAGCCTACACCGTTTTGCTTTAAAGTATTATCGAGTGGGTTATCGTCACTTGTAGATTGTACTAACGCTACTTTTAATGCATTAGATTCATCATCTAAATTTAATAAACCCATAAGTTTAGGTGTTTGCGTACTAAACCATGCAACAGGGCCTACTTGAAGGGTATTAGCTTGGCTTAATTCGCCATTACTTAGCACAACCGATTGTTTTTTAAACTGTGGATAAAGTGCCTGTTCTTGATTATTAATTTGCGATATAACGCGGCTTAATAGCTCGTTCTGATTATTAGTCGACTCGTTACTGTTAGCACTATTGCTGGTATTTTGGCGTACAAAACGGCTAAGTAAGTTTAATTGATATTGCTGCTGTTGTTGCCAAGTGTCTAATCGGGTTTGTAACTGATCGAGGCTTAATGTGTTTTCGTCAGCTAGGCGGCGATTAACTGCGGCTTGCGCGCGCAATTTACTGAGCGATTGCTGCTTGGTAAATATTTGCTTTGCAAGGGTAGTTTGCTCTTTTGAAATACTATTTTGAGTTTTACTTAGAGTACGTTGCGCTGTTTTAATATCACTTAAAATACCCTGTTTAGCATCATCACTGCTAGCTGCAAAAGAAATGTTTGCACTAAAAAGTAACACTGTGACGCTAAATACTTTAATTATGCTGTTAGTAGCCATTATTTAGCCTCTTGCTGGTTTTTATTTACATAACTTAATATTGGGAGTGTTACCCAATCAGCAGCGCGCTTTTTTTGCTGTACCGCAATACCCAGTGCAACTTGCTCAGCATTAATGCTTGGGTCAAATTCCCACTGCCAACCTAAGTCACTTGGAAAACCAATACCTACGTAACTTAAATCTTCGCTTACAAACCATGTTTGTGCTGCACCTAAATAAAGCTGCTTTACCCACACTTCTTGCCCGTCAGGGTGTTTAATAGCCATTTCGTGAATAGAAATACGTTGTTGAAAATCATTAAGAAGGGTCAGCATTTTTAGCGCTGTTTGTAATCGGTCAGTCGTACTGAGTTTTGAATCGCTTAAATCACCGGCGTTTTTCCAACTGCTTAAAACTGGCGGGGGTAATTGGACTTGTAATGAAAGTAATTGCCCAGAAATACGTGCTAGTTGATCATTTAATTGCTGTTGATCATTTTCAAGTTCTGATTGCTGAGTTACAAGTTGTTCGCGTTTTTGGGCAAGTTCACTGGTGTTTTTTTTTCTACGCTGATTAAGCTCGCTAAGTTGCTGCTGCTCAGCATTTAGAAGCGTTAAGGTTTGCTCCATGCTGCTTTTTTGTTCAAGCCAATGAGTATTTAATTCTGTGTTTTGATTTTCTATTTGTAGCCATTTATTAACGAGTTGTTCTAGCTCACTAACAGTGTCGGCTTTTACTGCCATGGTGCTACAAAGCGCGATAACTACGCTAATTGGTTTAATTAAGCTTCGCATTACTTAACAACAATCCTGAAAGTTACGACAAGCAATTACAGGGACGTAATTACTGTTAATTTTTGAGTGTGTATACAATATAGGAATACATACAATAATGCAATTGATAACAGTTATCGTTTACATTGCATTGCTTGGGTGGTAGGATTTCGCCGAAATTAAATATGTACCTTAAATTAACAATCGTTAAGTGCTTAATAAAAACTACGGAGTAACCATGAGTAAGCCATCGAATAAAGGAAATACCTACGTGAAGCCAATTGCAGCAGTTGTTACAGCTACGCTTTCAACTTGGGCAAGTGCACAAGATGTTCAAGAACTGGCTGTAGTGAAAGCACAAACGGTAACTGAGTCTAGCTATGTTGTAGAAAAATCAACGTCGCATAAATACACTCAACCGCTACTCGATACAGCTAAAACGGTAACAGTAATTAACCAGGCGGTAATGAAAGACAGAAACGTAGATAGCCTACGTGATGCTTTGCGTAATGTTTCAGGCATTTCTTTAGCCGCTGGTGAAGGCGGCGCACCGACTGGCGATAGCATGTCTATTCGTGGCTTTAGCGCAACAAACGACATTTTTGTGGATGGTATTCGTGATGTGGCAGGTTACACACGTGATATTTACAATATTGAAGCGGTTGAAGTGGCAAAAGGCCCTGGCTCTGCGGTTTCTGGGCGTGGTGCAACCGGTGGTAGTGTTAACCTAGAAAGCAAAAAAGCAAAGCTTGATAGCTTTAACGACGTATCACTTCGTTTAGGTACAGAAAGCGATTACCGTGGTCGTTTTGATACTAACATTCAAGTAAACGACACAAGCGCACTACGTATCAATCTTCTTACTGATAAAGGTGATGTTGCAGGTCGTGATCATGTTGAGAATGAAACAAATGCTGTTGCATTTGCATTTGCAACAGGGCTTGGTACAAACAGCCGTTTTGATTTAAACCTAGAGTATCAACGCCAAGATAATTTACCAGATTATGGTATTCCTTGGGTCTATAGTGATACGCCAGTAGCTGAACTTGCAGATAGTGCGCGCTCACCTTCGCCTGTCGACTTTGATAACTTTTACGGTAATATTTACCGTGATTACGAAGATATTGAAGCTTACTCAACAACTGCTCGTTATGAGTATGACTTTTCTCAAAACACTATGCTACGTGTGCAAGGCCGTTTAGGTGAAGTTAAGCGTGAGTCAGTAACAACCGCACCGCGTTATTTCTCGGTCACAACAGACACTGATATTACATTTGCTGATGAAAAAACACGTGATACACAAAACTCACTTGCAGCAATACAGGTTGATTTGATAGGTAACTATGAGTTTGCAGGTTTTACTCACGATGTTGTAGTAGGTGTTGAACTAGCTAACGAAACATTTACACGCCACAACTTTGTAGCAACTACGCCAGATAACCTAATTGAAGATGGAATACGTAACGACTTATACAACCCTGATGCCACAATTGCATTTACGGGTGTGTATGGCCGTGACGGTACAAGCATTGAAGCTAAAGCTAAAAACCAAGCTATTTATGCATTTGATACAGTGACACTTAACAAGCAATGGGAAGTTACAGGCGGAATTCGCTTTGATAGCTTCACTACGGATTATCACAATGATTATAATGACCCAAGCGCTTTAATTTCTACAAGTGACGACTTATTTAGCTGGAATGCAGCTGTAGTATATAAACCTACAGAAAACGGCAGTGTATATCTAGGCGCAGGTAACTCATTTAATCCATCGGCTGAAAGTCTTACGGTATCTACGCGTTCAAATGCGGCTGATTTAGACGCTGAAGAAAGTCGCAGTTATGAATTAGGAACTAAGTGGAGCCTAATGGATGGCCGCCTGCAAACTAATGCTGCACTTTTCCGTACTGAAAAAACCAATGCCCGTACTGATGACCCATTTGCAGATAGCTCAAGTGACGAAATACTCGGTGGTGAGCAGCGCGTACAAGGTTTAGAGCTTTCAGCAACGGGCCTAATTACTAAAGAGTGGACTGTAATTGCCTCATACACTTACCAAGACAGTGAAGTAACTAAAGCATTAGGCGACGACGCAACTCAAATTGGTAACGAGCTTGCACGTACGCCTAAAAATAGCGCAAGTGTTTGGACTACGTACGATATGTCGGATAAGTTATCGTTTGGTTTAGGTGCGCAATATGTTGGTGAACGCTACAACGGCACTACGTCAACACGTTCTCGTGCGCCAGGTTATACTATTTTTGATTTAATGGTGGCGTACGACGTATCTAAAGATCTTAGCTTACAACTAAATGGTGAAAACCTTGGTGATAAAGACTATGTTGATCAGTTAGGTGGCGGTCACTTTGTACCAGGTGATGGTCGTAAGTTTAGCTTAACAGCAAGCTACTCTTTCTGAGAGTAAAATAAGTACGGCATAAAAGGGCAGAGTTAACTCTGCCCTTAATTATTTGATGAAAATGTGAGAGGGCGCACATGCTAGTTAAAATTCCAGAACTACTAACTAAAGACGAAGTGGCTTATTGCCGTAATAAATTACTGACGGCGCAGTGGGCTGATGGCAGTATTACTGCAGGGCATCAGTCAACCAAAGCAAAAAATAACTTACAATTGCCAGAAAGTAGCCCAGAAGCACAAGAGCTGGGTGAAATTATTATGGGTGCATTAGCGCGTAGTAATCTATTTATGTCGGCAGCGCTGCCTGCAAAAATTTTTCCGCCGTTATTTAATTGCTATCAAGGCGGCCAATCGTTTGGTGTACATGTAGATAATGCAATTAGACAAGTACCTGGCACGCCTGTAAAAATTCGTACAGATGTATCTATGACTCTGTTTTTTAACGAACCCGAAGATTACGATGGCGGCGAACTCGTTGTGGAAGATACCTACGGCTCGCACAGTGTAAAATTACCCGCAGGTAGCATGGTACTTTACCCATCGACGAGTTTGCACCGCGTGATGCCTGTAACTCGCGGGCGTAGATTAGCTTCGTTCTTTTGGCTGCAAAGCATGGTAAACAGCGATGAAAAACGCGGATTATTATTTGATTTAGATATGTCGATTCAAAGCTTGCGCAGCAAAGTAGAAGATAGCCCAGAGATTATTCAATTAACAGGTGTGTACCATAACTTATTAAGACAGTGGGCACAGACATAAAGAATATACTCGTTATTTAATACTGGATATAAGTAATTAAAAGCTGCGCTTTTCGCGTGAGCAAGCTCTTCGCCTACAACACAGCTATAAAATTGAATTCAATGTATAAAATACTCGGTATGCGCGGCTTGATGCCGCGCACTTATTTTAAGCGTGAAAGTTGTTTTACCTAACCTTTATAACCATTTGGATTATTTGACTGCCAACGCCAGGTATCTTCCATCATGGCATCAATTCCGCGTACTGCTTCCCAACCTAACTCATTAAGGGCTTTTTCAGGCGCTGCATAACACGCTGCAATATCACCAGGGCGACGAGGGGAAACCTGATAAGGCACAGCCTGATCGCTTGCTTTAATAAATGCATTAACCATTTGTAATACAGAGTAACCGTTACCAGTACCTAGGTTATAAACTAATGCCCCCGTGCTGTTGGCAATTTTATCAAGCGCTTTTAAGTGGCCAATAGCTAAATCTACAACGTGTATATAGTCGCGCACACCTGTACCGTCAAGTGTGTCGTAGTCATCGCCAAATACGGCAAGTTGCTTTAATTTACCCACAGCAACCTGTGCAATAAACGGTAAAAGATTATTTGGGATACCGTTAGGATCTTCACCAATTAGGCCTGATTCATGTGCACCCACTGGGTTAAAGTAACGTAAAATAGCAAATGCAAAGCGCTCATCTGATTTAGCGATATCTTGCAGCATCATTTCAACTATCAGCTTAGATGTGCCGTAAGGGTTGGTAGTTCCGCCTACAGGGAAGTCTTCTTTGATTGGTAAGCTAGCAGGATCGCCGTAAACCGTAGCTGATGAGCTAAATACCAATTTAAATACACCCGCATCACGCATCGCATCAATAAGCGTAAGTGTACCTTGGACGTTGTTTTGATAGTACTCAACTGGCTTTGAAACCGACTCGCCCACTGATTTTAAACCCGCAAAATGTATAACACTATCAACAGTGTGTTTAGCAAATACTGAATCTAAAAAGAATTTATCGAGAATATCGCCTTGGTAGAAAGTGGCCTCTTTGCCTGTAATATTCTTTACGCGCGCAAGGGATTCTCGTGATGAGTTACTTAAATTATCAATAACAACAACATCGTTACCTTGCTGTAAAAGTTCTAACACAGTGTGCGAGCCAATGTAGCCTGCACCACCGGTTACTAAAATAGCCATGAATACTCCGTGGATACCTTTTTCAATTACCTTAATTTCACCATAAATACTGATAATTTACATGCTTTATTTATAACTTTTATCGTTTATAGCGGTCATAGTGAGGGGGAATTGAGTTTGGTTGCGTAACGTTCAATTAGTTCAATTAGTTCAATTAGTTCAATTATTAAGTTATAGTTAATAAGTGACTGCTAAACTTTAGTATATTATTGCAGGGCTTAGTCTAAATAATTAGCAACAGCCCCTTTGGAGAGTGTTATGAATTCAGTAAAAAAAATAGCTATGGTAATGTTTCTCACTTTACCTGTATTTGCTAACGCTGGAGAGTCTGTTGTTAAGTGGCAAGATTTTAAAGATTATCGTGATGTACGCGCTTCTAACCAAGGTAAATCGTCGTATCATAAACAGATAAAAATACAGTTTGAAAAGCATTTTTCTAAATTGGTGGAGCAACTTCCAAAAGATTATAAGCTAAACATAGAAATAACGGATATTGACCTAGCTGGTGATGTACGCTTTGGCGGCGTGGATGAAATACGTGTCGTAAAACCTATTTATTTTCCGCGCTTAAAGCTTAATTACTCGCTAACCGATAAAGACGGTAGCGTAATAAGCGAAGCAAACGATGTAGAGCTTAAAGATATGGGCTTTATGGATAAAATAAAAATGGGTCGTGATGAGTCATTTTATTATGAGAAACGCTTAATTACAGAGTGGTTTGGCGAGCAAATATTACCAAATTTAGATTAAATAATAATGCCGCTAAATAGCGGCATTTGTTTTACGCTTTACTTAAACGTCGCTAACAGCGTTAGTAACTGCTGTAATTTAAGTACTGTTGTTTTAAGCTTTTCTTCATTAAAACCATCAGTGCTTAAGCTTTCTACATCGGCTGCTACATCAAGTACGTATGGTTTAAAGCGTTTAGCTTCAAAACTAAATCCGGCATCAGCTGGGAACAAGGCTTTAAATTTACCATGGCCTTGTTGCTGTAGCTCATCTAGTTTTTTGTCTGCATCAAGTGCTTGACGATAAACAATTTTTAAGTTTGTATTGAGTTGTTCAATAATAGAGTCCATGGGTTTCCTAAAGCTTTGTACTGCATGGCCGATATAATACTTGGATTACATTTAAAAGTCAGGTGGATTGTTTATATGAATATATCAGGTGGAAATTTACCAGTAATGTCTGGTGCTGGCGAAGGTGCTGAAGTTTTAAGTGCTGCACTTGCAAAAAGACAGCAAAAGGTTGATGGTTCTGCCGCACTTGCTCTTATTGAAGGCGCAGCAAAGCCAGAAAGTGCGCAAACACCGGCAAAATCGGTGACTGCAACACTGGGTAATAACGTAAATGTATACGTTTAAATAAGCTTAAGATCGATAGGTGTTTTACTTTTTTGACCACCTATCTCTCTCACTAATTTAGGCACTAAAAATCCAGGCAGAGCTTTTAATAGCTCTGCCATTATTCTTATTGCGTCCTCTTCGTTAATATCAAAGTGGCTGGCTCCTTCAACTTTATCTAACAAATACAAATAATACGGTAATACGTCTGCGTCAAATAATGCTTCGCTTAAATTTATTTGAGCATCGAGTGTATCATTTACATCCTTTAAAATTACAGCTTGGTTTAAAAGCGTTACGTTTGCTTGTTTAAGCTTTTGCATGGCGGCTTTAAACTCGTCGTCTATTTCGTTGGCGTGATTTATATGGTTAATAAATACAATTTTTAGCGGTGAGTGTTGTAGCCTCGCGCATAGCTCATCGGTAATACGCGCAGGTATTACAACGGGTAAACGGCTATGTATTCGCATACGCTTAATCTGTGGTAACTGCTCAAGCTCATCTAAAAACCAACTAATAGCATCATCTTTGGCCATTAGCGGATCGCCACCACTTAAAATCACTTCGTTTATATTGGCATCTGATTTTATGTAGTTTAGTGTTTCAAGCAGGCTTTTTTTATTAAGTTGGTTTTCTTGATACGGAAAATGCCTTCTAAAGCAGTAACGACAATTTACCGCACAGCCGGTTTTAAACATCACTAAAACACGTGATTTATACTTATGTAAAAGCCCTGGTTGGTCGTTGTCTTGCTCAAGTAGTGGATCTTTATTAAAACCCGACTTAGTCAAAAATTCTTGGTGGCGTGGCATAACTTGTAGTAATAAAGGATCGTTTGCATCACCTTTGCGCATTTTTTTTATAAAAGGGACTGGCACGCGCACCGCAAATAAACTGCGAGCTTTTAGGTCGTTTTCATGGGCTTGGCTCGATAAACCGACCATTTCAAGCAAGGTTTTTGGGCAGGTAACTACATTTGCTAATTCTTTTTGCCAGTTTTTATGCAAATTTGTTTCATTTCTTTGTATCATTGGCACGTAGATTACTCGAAAAAATATAAATAGAGGAAACGATGGCGAATTATAGCACCAACGAGTTCAAGGGCGGCCTAAAAATTATGATGGACGGCGAACCTTGCAGTATCTTAGAAAATGAAATGGTAAAACCAGGTAAAGGCCAAGCGTTTAACCGTGTTCGTATCCGTAAACTTATCTCTGGTAAGGTGCTTGAAAAAACCTTTAAATCGGGTGAATCAGTTGAAGGCGCCGATGTAATGGATACCGACCTAGCGTACCTATATACAGACGGTGAGTTTTGGCATTTCATGAACAACGAAACATTTGAGCAAATTGCCGCTGACGAAAAAGCATTAGGTGATGCAGTTAAATGGTTAGTTGAAAACGATGTATGTACAATTACATTATGGAACGGCAGCCCAATTGCAGTTACTCCACCTAACTTTGTTGAGCTTGAGATCACTGAAACCGATCCAGGCCTTAAAGGCGATACAGCTGGCACAGGTGGTAAACCTGCAACGCTTACAACGGGTGCAGTAGTACGTGTTCCATTGTTTGTACAAATTGGCGAAGTAATTAAAGTAGACACTCGTAGCGGTGAATACGTAGGCCGTGTTAAGTAAGCTTTAACATTGTTTATAAAATCCCGGCTTAAGCTGGGATTTTTTTTGGAGAAAATATGTCAGCAACACTTTGGGCTCCAAGCGCAAGCATAGAAACACTTAAACAGCGCGCGGCAATATTACGTACTATTCGTGAGTTTTTTTATACGCGCAATGTAATGGAAGTTGAAACACCTAGCTTAAGCGGTGCAAGCGTAACCGATGTACACTTAGCGAGTTTTAAAACTACTTTTGTAGGCCCTGGCCACGCTGGTGGCTTGCCGCTTTATTTGCAAACATCGCCTGAATTTGCAATGAAACGTTTACTAGCAGCAGGCTCAGGGCCAATATTTCAGCTTTGTAAGGCATTTAGAAATGAAGAAGCAGGTAGCCATCACAATCCTGAATTTACAATGCTAGAATGGTATCGTCCAGGCTTTGATGAATTTGCACTTATGGATGAAATGGATGAGCTAATGCGGCTCGTTCTAAATGTCGAGCCGGCAACAAGGCTTACCTATCATCAAGCGTTTGAACAAGCACTTGGACTAGACCCGCTAACTGCAAATATAGAGCAATTAAAGCAACTTGCGTGTGAGCACGGGTTTGCTGATATAGCCCAAAATGAAACGCATAAAGACACTTTACTGCAATTATTGTTTTGTATGAAAGTAGAGCCCACAATAGGGCAAAATAAGCCATGTTTTGTGTATCACTTTCCAGCTTCTCAAGCGGCACTTGCACAAATTTGTGAACACGATGAGCGTGTAGCAGGGCGCTTTGAGCTTTATTATAAGAATATGGAATTGGCTAACGGCTTTAACGAACTCACAAATGCCAGCGAGCAAGCTAAACGTTTTAATGAAGATAACGCATACCGCGCTGAAAATGGTTTAAAGCAAGTGCCAATGGATACGCGTTTAATTAAAGCGCTGGACCATGGATTACCACAATGCGCAGGGGTTGCTTTGGGAATCGATAGGTTGGTAATGCTTGCAACAAATAAAGAAAAAATTAAAGACGTAATAGCGTTTGATGTAGAGAGAGCCTAATGCCTAGCCTGTAGGCGCAAAGCTTGCTGGCGCGTTAAAGCGAAGCTTTAAAAAGTTGTTCGATTATATGTCGTTTATGCTCAATTTAAGTAATTAGAAGCTGCGCTTCTCACGAGAGCAAGCTCTACGTCTACAAATAAAAACACCGCGCTTTAATTAAGCGCGGTGTTTTCTAATCTTTAACTGACAACTATCAGTTTTATTTTAAAGCTCTAGCGTAAACGTTACACCCGCTACGCGAGGTTCGCCTAACTGTACGTAGGTATGCGTTTCGTAACCATCAAGTGGATCGTTACCAAACTCAAAGCCGCGTGTTGGTACTGTTTCGTCAAATACGTTACGAGCCCATGCACGTACTGCCCATATATCGGCTTCGTAGCCAAAACTCAGGTTAACTAAATTGCTGCTTGGCGCTTGTGAGTTATGGCTATCTGAGAAGTAATAATCGTCCTTACCTTCAACACCGATCATCCCGTACAGCTCATTAGTAAAGTTGTAACGTGCGCTAAATGCATATTGGTATTTAGGTGATTGCGCTTGCTCACGGCCGTCTTGGTTTAAGCCCGATTGCGTTACAAAGTCGTCAATTTCTGTATTTAAGTAACCAGCACTGCCCGTTAAAAATAAATCTTCAGTAAGTTGGTAGCTACCTTCAACTTCTAAGCCGTAGTTGCTACCCGAGCTTGCGTTATCAACATAGCCTGTGAACTGCTGGTTTTCTACTTGCCATGCTTTTAATTGAATGTTGTCGCGATGCATATAAAATGCCGCTAAACGCAGGGTGAATTTATCATCAAGGGATGAGCCCTTAACGCCAAACTCGCTGCTCCATAGGTATTCAGGATCAAAGCTTGTGTGTTGCTGGAAAAAATCAGCATCTAGGTTTAAGCCTTCATCTTTTGCTTTAGCGAGTGCTTCTGAGTTAATGCCACCAGCTTTATAGCCACGAGTGATGCTTGCGTAGATCATGGTACGATCAATTACTTGGTACTCAAGTGCTACTTTACCGCCAACCATTACATCGTCTGTATCTTCGATAAAGCCGTTACTGTCGGTGTAATCACCTTGATACTGTTCAACACGTAAACCTGTAATTAACGTAGTCTTAGGCCCAATAGGCGTAGCTAATTGGCCATATAGAGCTAAATTACTGGTTTCGTAAGCTGACGCAAATGAGCTTGCAAGCCATGTGTATTCACGCTCTAAATCTACATCGCGGTTTTGGTAATAAACACCTGCAACCCAGTTACCTGTTTTAGAATTAAATTGTAAGTTAACTGATTGATCGTCACGATCGCGTGTATAAACATCCGTAGAGCTATAGCCCCAAGGGTGCAAGCCTGCTGCACATAATTGTGGTTCGCTCGGATCGTTACACACCCAGTCTTCATCAAAGCTGTAAAGTAGCTCTGTATCAATGGCCGATACGTTTAAGCTGATATCAAAGGCATTAAAACCTGTGTAGGTATTATTAATACCAATGGCGTAGCTTTGCTGGTTATCTTGACCTGGTTCGTCCGCAACACTGTTACGGCTGTTATCGAGCGTGAACGCATCGTAACCGTTGTTTATATCAATGTAGTGAAGGTTTAGTTCAGTGTTTAAATGCTCGGTAAGTTGGCTATTTAATTTAAAGCGGGCTACTTGCTCATCCTGTTGTTGAGTTTCGTCATTTAAATATAGGTTATCAACGTAGCCGTCTGATTTTCTACGAAAGTAGCTTAAGCGTGCGCTTGTGTCATCTGTTAAGCCTGTACTTGCTGCAAGGCCTGCTTCACGTGAGTTGTACGTGCCCATACCTACTTGTAGTTTTAAACTAGGATCGGCAGTGGCTTGAGCTGATTCCATTTGGATCATGCCAGCCATGCCATCTGCGCCAAAACGTGTGCCTTGCGGGCCACGGTAAATTTCGACTTGGTCAATATCAAACAATAATGAGCTGCCACCAAGGCCTGAGTAGTTTATTCCATCAATAACTAAACCAACCGATGGATTAATTGGATCTACAAATTGTGAACGAAGCCCCACACCACGAATTTGAATATAACGACCACGAGAAGCACCCGACGTAAAGTTTACATTAGCAGTACTACCTAGCATTTCGTCTAAGAAATTTGCACCGCGTTGGTTAATCTCGCTGTCACTAAATAAGCTTGCGCTTGCGCTTAAAGTTTGAATGCTTTCACGTTGAAAGTCGCCAGTTACAACGATTTTTTCAAGGTCACTGTCATCAGCGTTAGCTACAAGTGGTGCACTAATTAGCGGTAAAAGTGCTGCAGTAATTAAAGACAAACGTAAGTTCATTGGGTTACTTAACTCCATTTTAGGGACTCGTATGGTAGCAATTATTTAAACACATGTGCTATAAACGCGGCAATTATACGTTAAATAATCAGGATTACTAATATGACCTTCAAAGTTGACTTTAAAGTACGTGACTATGAATGTGACTTACAAGGTATTGTAAACAATAGCGTCTATTTTAATTATTTAGAGCATGCTCGACATGAATTCTTGTACGCACACGGTATTGATTTTGCTCAGTTAGCGAAAAATAAAATTAATCTGGTCGTGATGCGCAGCGAAATGGATTATAAGCATTCTCTATTACCAGGTGATGAATTTTATGTGGCTGTAGAGCCGCAGCGTATTAGTCGTTTAAAATTTGCCTTTAAGCAAACTGTTATACGTAAAAGCGATGAAAAAGTAATGCTCAATGCACTGATTATAGGAACGTCTGTTAATGAAAAAGGTAGGCCATTTTTACCAGAGCAAATAGATAACGTATTCAAAATTACAACTTAGCACTTAACCTCATGTCTTTTAGACTACCATAGGACAAAAATTTACATTTAAAACATGCATTTTTAACGGATAAATGGCATAAATGTTGTTACTATTACACTAATTAGACAACGTTAGTTAGTATTAGCATGAAATTAGCAGCAATACCGATATTTATAGTCGGTTTATGTGTTGGTTGCACATCAACAGGTAAAGTTACCAGTGAGCAGCTTAAATATACCCAATGGCAATTATCACGAGTAGATGGGCTAGCGGTTCCACCATCGTTTAATGCATCAATGAGCTTTATTGAAGCGCTGCAAGTAAACGGTTTTGCTGGCTGTAACAAATTTTTTGGTGAAGGCTCGCTTGAAGAAAGCAACCTTACCGTAAGTAAGTTAGGAATGACGCGCAGGTCGTGTGGTGGAGAGCTTGATGAGTTTGAGCAACAGTTATTACAGGCCTTAAAGCAAGGTGCTGAGCTTAAAATTCAAGATCAGCAATTAGTCATGCAAGGCGAGCAAACATTTGTGTTTATCCCTAAATAATTTTAAATTTTTGAAAAACAGCCCCTTGCGGGCAGTTTTTAACTGACGTACACTCAGCGCAGATTTGTTGAATAATACCTTCGAATCGACGAACAGAATTTATATATCAATACTTGTCGGAGTGCCAAAGCTAAGTAATTAGTTTTTGGCTGAGATCGCGAAAGCGGGATCCGTGAACCTGATCAGGTTAATACCTGCGTAGGGAACAAGCTGTCTAAAATAGGACGCTTGTGCGTCTTTTTTTATGCGCACAATAAAGTGATTTTGTTTTTTAGGCTGCAAAGTAGTATGTACGCTACTTTACGATCTTTCTCTATTCCTTTGGAATATCTGACAAGACAACCCTTAAGCAATGAGGCAAGTCATGTCAAACACTACAAATAAAGCGTCACGCCGAGAAACTCGTGCTGCCGCGTCTGAATATATTTATAACTTAACGGGTCAACCGTTTCCAAATTCTCATAAAGTATACGTTGAAGGTACTCAACCAGGCGTGCGCGTTGGTATGCGTGAAATCACATTAAGTGATACGTTTATTGGCGGCACAGATGAAAACCCTGTTTATGAGTCAAACGATCCGCTTCGTGTTTACGACACGTCGGGCCCGTATACCGATCCTAATTTTGAACTAGATGTGCGCCAAGGCTTACCAAAATTTCGTGAGCAATGGATTGAAAACCGTGGTGACACTGAAATTTTAGAATCAGTGACGTCGCAGTTTTCGCAGCAGCGCATGGCTGATGAAGGGTTGGATCATATTCGCTTTGATCATCTGCCAAAAATACGCCGTGGTGTCGCTGGTAAAAACGTAACGCAAATGCATTACGCACGCCAAGGAATTATTACCCCTGAAATGGAATACGTAGCTGTTCGTGAAAATATGGGACGTGCAGAAATTCGTAAAGAACTACTTGCGGCGCAGCATAAAGGCGAGTCGTTTGGCGCGAGTATTCCTGAATTTATTACCCCAGAATTTGTACGCGACGAAATAGCCCGTGGTCGCGCTATTTTACCAAATAATATCAATCACCCAGAAACAGAGCCTATGATTGTAGGGCGTAACTTTTTAGTTAAAGTTAACGCCAACATTGGTAACTCATCGGTCAGTTCATCTATTGAAGAAGAAGTAGAAAAGATGGTGTGGTCTACTCGCTGGGGCGCAGACACCGTTATGGACTTATCAACGGGCCGTTACATTCACGAAACGCGCGAATGGGTTGTGCGTAACTCGCCTGTACCTATTGGCACAGTACCGATTTATCAAGCGCTTGAAAAAGTAAACGGTGTGGCTGAGGATTTAACGTGGGAAATTTTCCGCGATACGCTTATAGAGCAAGCCGAGCAGGGAGTTGATTATTTTACTATTCATGCCGGTGTATTGCTTCGTTATGTACCAATGACGGCAAAACGCGTAACCGGAATTGTGTCGCGCGGTGGCTCAATTATGGCTAAGTGGTGTTTAGCACATCATAAAGAAAATTTTTTATACACGCATTTTGAAGACATTTGTGAAATTTTAAAACAATACGATGTGTGTTTTTCACTCGGTGATGGCCTGCGCCCAGGTTCGATTGCTGATGCCAACGATGAAGCACAATTTAGTGAACTACGCACCTTAGGTGAGCTGACTAAAATTGCGTGGAAGCACGACGTACAAGTATTTATTGAAGGTCCAGGACATGTGCCAATGCACATGATTAAAGCCAATATGGATGAGCAATTAGAGCATTGCGGCGAAGCGCCATTTTATACTTTAGGCCCGTTAACGACCGACATTGCACCAGGGTACGATCATATTACCTCGGGTATTGGTGCGGCTCAAATAGCATGGTACGGCTGTGCAATGCTTTGTTATGTAACACCTAAAGAGCATTTAGGTTTGCCAAATAAAGAAGATGTTAAAGAAGGCTTAATTACCTACAAAATTGCAGCGCATGCCGCCGATTTAGCAAAAGGTCACCCGGGCGCGCAAGAGCGCGATAACGCCTTATCAAAAGCGCGCTTTGAGTTTAGATGGCATGATCAATTTAATATTGGTTTAGATCCAGAGCGTGCTCGTGAGTATCACGACGAAACCCTTCCGCAAGAATCAGGCAAAGTGGCTCACTTTTGTTCTATGTGTGGTCCTAAATTTTGCTCTATGAAAATTAGCCAAGAAGTACGTGATTACGCTAAAGATTTAGAAACACGCGGTATTGATCCAAATGATGCTGGCGAGGCTATTGAAATCAAGATGATTGATGTAGAAGCCGAAATGAAGGCTAAATCTGCCCAGTTTAAGCAAACAGGCTCAGAAATTTACCACAAAGCGGTATAAAACAGTTTACGCAAGAAGTTAGATACAGATGTAGGTGAGGTTTTATACCTCGCTTCTTTAAATATTGAAGAAGTGCGAAGTAAATTCGCACCTACTAATAACTGCTTTTGGAGGTTTTATGTTTTATAACATTGCTGTGGTGGGTTTTGGTTTAGCAGGGCGCTTAGCTGCCCTTGAGCTAAGTAAGTTGCATCATGTAACGGTGTTTGAAGCTGACGATGAGCAAACCCCAAATAGCGCCGGTAAAGTGGCAGCAGCCATGCTGGCACCGCTTGCTGAGTCGGTATTGTGTGAGGCTGATTTAGCTTTAATGGGGCTTGATTCAATGAAGCGCTGGCCCAGCATTATTGCCGAGCTTGAAAGTGAGGTTTTTTTTCAGCAGCAAGGCACTTTGGTCATTGCGCACCAACAGGACAAAGGCGATTTACAAAGCTTTGCACAGCGTATAAAACCGCTAGCTGATCATACTGGCAAATATATAAATGCTCAACAAATTACAATGCTTGAACCTGAACTTGCAGGGCGTTTTAATCAAGGCTTATTTTTACCCTGCGAAGGGCAAATAGATAACCAAGCATTTTATAAAGCCAGCTTTACACAGCTCAACAAACGCAAAGTTAAGTTTGTATTTAATCAGCGCGTAACCATTAACGACAACAAAATAAACAATCGAACTTTTGACTACATTATAGATTGTCGTGGGCTTGGTGCTAAAGGCGATAAACCACTTAGAGGTGTACGTGGCGAAGTAGCAAGGTTATATGCACCTGAAGTAAGTTTAATCAGGCCCGTGCGTTTAATGCACCCGCGTTATCCAATTTATATAGCGCCTAAACCTAACAGTGAATATGTAATTGGTGCGACCGAAATAGAATCGCAAGACAGCGGCGCCGCAACAGTGCGCTCAACCCTTGAGTTACTTTCAGCGGCTTATACCGTACACAGCGGATTTGCCGAAGCACGGCTACTTAATATTCAAACTGGATTACGCCCTGCATTTAGCGATAACCGACCAGAAGTATCACAAGTTGGCAATGTAATTAGCATTAACGGCTTATATCGACATGGCTATATGTTAGCGCCGGCATTAGTGGCGCAAGCAGTTTCGCAAATACAGTAAAAATAGAGTGAGAATAAAATGAACATTACAATTAATGGCAAGCCACTTAATGTTAATAGCAAAGCACTCGTTGAGGTACTTCAAAGCTTTGGTGCAGTTGCGCCTTTTGCTGTGGCTGTTAATGGCGAATTTATTGCGCAAAGTCAGCACAGTAACTATGTACTTAATGAAGGCGACAGTGTTGAGTTGCTGTCACCCATTCAAGGCGGATAAAGCCCATGCAAAATAAAGACTGTTTAACTATTTATGGTGAGCAAATAAAGAGTCGTTTATTAATAGGCTCTGCGCTTTATCCGTCGCCCGACATTATGACCCAATCGATAGTCGCCTCTGGCGCTGAAATTGTAACCGTGTCGCTTAGGCGTCAACAAAGTGCAGCAGCCGGTGATGACTTTTGGCAGTTAATAAAAAATACTGGTTTAAAAATACTCCCTAATACTGCAGGGTGCCACAGTGTCAAAGAGGCGATTACACTTGCAAAAATGTGCCGAGAGGTATTTTCCACAGATTGGATTAAGCTAGAGCTGATTGGCGATGATTACAATTTACAACCCGATCCTTTTGCATTGCTAGATGCGACAAAAATATTAATTAACGATGGCTTTAAGGTACTGCCTTATTGCACCGACGATTTAGTATTATGTCAGCGTTTAAGTGATTTAGGTTGCGAGGTGCTTATGCCATGGGGCGCACCAATTGGTACCGGTAAAGGTTTGTTAAATAGTTATAATTTAAAAACTATTCGAGCGCGCTTACCCCATACAACATTAATAGTAGATGCAGGTTTAGGTTTGCCATCGCATGCCTGCCAAGCACTCGAAATGGGGTATGATGCGGTATTATTAAATTCAGCCATTGCAGGGGCGGGCTGCCCAATCACTATGAGCCGCGCATTTAAAGCCGCAGTTGAAGCAGGGCGCTTTGCATATCAAGCAAAAGCAATGCCTGAAAAAGATGTTGCAGCCCCATCAACTCCAACAATGGGTATGCCATTTTGGCATCAGCAGTAAGGAAAAAATATGAATAACGTAGTATGGACAATTGCCGGATCTGATTCGGGCGGCGGTGCAGGTATTCAAGCTGATATAAAAGCAATGCAAAGTTTTGGTGTACATGGCTGCACGGCAATTACGGCGCTTACTGCACAAAATAGTTTAGGCGTAGAGGCTATTAATGCAGTGTCTACCGATATTATTGAATCGCAGTTACTAGCGCTTGAAAAAGACATGAAAGCCAAAGTGATAAAAATTGGCATGTTAGCCAATGTGCAGCAAATTCAGTTGATCAGCGAACATATAAGTCATTATAAAGCTAAATGGCCTGTGCCTCCCGTTATTGTATATGACCCTGTCGCTATTGCCTCAAGCGGTGACTTACTAACAGAAGAAGACACTGTAAGTGCAATAAAAGAATGTTTACTGCCGCTGGTGGATGTAATAACTCCAAACACACACGAAACACAGTTATTAACCGGTGTGTATTTAATTGGCCCGGCTGCAATAAAAGAAGCGGCTAATAAGTTATTAAGCTGGGGCGCTAAAGCCGTTGTTATTAAAGGCGGGCATTGGGATTACCCAAGTGGCTACTGCATTGATTATTGTATTGATAGTAATACGCAAAATGGTGAAGAATACTGGTTAGGCAATCAAAAAATACAAACACCGCATAACCACGGAACCGGGTGTAGCATGGCTTCGGTAATTGCAGCGTGTTTAGCTAAAGACTACCCATTAAAAGATGCCTTTATTTTAGCTAAAGCGTATATAAACCAAGGGCTAAAACAGTCGGTACGCTACGGTGAGGGGATTGGGCCGGTTGCTCAGACCTCGTTCCCTACTAATTTAGCTGACTACCCACAAGTTATTGAGCCTGGTAGTTGGCTGGGTGATGAACTAGATTTTGATGTGCCGCTTGATTTTAATATGGCGGCAGATTTTGCGCCTTGTGAAAGTAAATCGATGGGCTTATATGCGGTTGTTGATAGCACCGATTGGTTAGATAAGTGCTTACAACAAGGCATTAAAACAGCGCAGTTACGCGTTAAAAATAAAACGCAAGACGAGCTTGATGCGCTCATTAAGCAAGCTGTTGAGCTGGGCAAGCAATACAACGCACAGGTATTTATAAACGATTACTGGCAGCTAGCTATTAAGCATGGTGCGTATGGTGTGCATTTAGGGCAAGAGGATTTAGATATTGCCAATTTAGCCGCTATTAAAGACGCTGGGCTAAGGCTTGGGCTTTCTACTCATGGCTTTTATGAAATGCTGCGTGCGCATAATTATCGCCCTAGTTATATGGCATTTGGTGCTATTTACCCAACCACAACAAAAGACATGACAGGGCAAATACAAGGTCTTGAAAAGCTGATTAAATTTGTACCGCTTATGCAAAGCTATCCAACAGTGGCAATAGGCGGTATTGACTTAAGCCGTGCTGAGCAGGTAGCGAAAACCGGCGTGGGTAGTGTTGCCGTAGTGCGTGCGATTACCGAGGCTGATAATTACGTAGAGGCTATAAGTGCTCTGCAAGTGGCCATAAGCAGTGCACATTAATATTAACAAGGGCAATACTAACAAGGCTGGTAAACGTGAATGAGCTAAGCGAAAAAGAAACTCTTCGTTATAGCCGCCATTTATTGCTAAAAGAAGTTGGGCTTGAAGGGCAGTTAGCACTTAAATCCTCAACGGTTGCAGTAGTGGGGGCTGGTGGGTTAGGTAGCCCCGCACTTTTATATTTAGCCGCTGCGGGTATTGGAACGCTTATTTTAATTGACGATGATGAGGTTGAGCTTTCAAACTTACAGCGCCAAGTGCTTTATAAAATAAATCACTTAGGGCAAAACAAGGTCGCTGCTGCAGGTAAAGTATTAGCGAGTCTTAATAATCAAATAGACATAGTAACGTATTGCCAAAAGTTGGATGAGAGTAATGCAGTTAACATGTTTAAAGGTGCTGACATTGTACTTGATTGCTCTGATAACTTTAGTACTCGCTATAGTGTTAATCGTTATTGTATTAGCAATAAAACACCGTTAATTTCTGGTGCTGCACTCGCAACCAAAGGGCAGTTAATGGGCTTTGATTTTAGGCAAAGTGATAGCCCGTGTTATGGCTGCGTTTTTCCACAGGGCGAAGCTACACCGGTTATAAATTGCAGTAACGCAGGGGTGATTAGCCCGTTACTTGGTGTAATAGGCTCTATGCAGGCGCAACTTACACTCAATTTATTGCTGGGGCATTCAGAGGGAGTTGTGTTTATAACCTTTGATGCGCTTACGTTAAAGCAGCAGCACTTTAAAGTGATTAAAGATTCAGAGTGTAAAGAGTGTGGAAAATAGGTTTTTGAGTGAGTTGTGCCTTTTATTAATTGTGACGTTAAAGGCTTTTTGCGTGAGCAAGCTTCACGCCTACAAAAATTAAAAAACCGCGTTTAAATGACGCGGTTTTTTGATTTCTAATTAACGATTGATTTTAATCGTTAATCTTTGCAAACGCAGTACCTAAGCGAGTAACCATTTCTGGTAGTTGATCTTCCAGTATTTCAGCTTTATCAGCACCCCATGCAAGTACCACAGTAGAGCCTAATTTAAATCGACCCATTTCTTCACCCTTTTTAAGCGTGATAGCGTTATCGCCAGTGGTTGGGTATTTCCAACTAAATACATCGCTACCAGCTGGTGGCGTGACAGTACCTGCCCAAATAGTTTCTATGCTGGCTACAATTGTTGCGCCAACAAGCACCATTGCAAGCGGACCAATCTCAGTTTCAAAAATTGCGACTACTCGTTCATTACGTGCAAACAAGTTAGGCACGTTTTGCGCTGTAAGTGGGTTTACTGAAAATAAATCACCTGGCACGTAAATCATTTTTCTTAGTGTGCCAGCAACTGGCATATGAATACGGTGGTAATCTTTAGGTGCTAAATAAATAGTGGCAAACTTACCGCCTAAAAAGGGGGTTGTATCATCTTGTGAACCGCCTAGTAGCGCTTGTAAGCTGTAATCGTGACCTTTAGCTTGTATTAGCTGTCCGTCAACAGTATCGCCTAGCTGGCTGATTGCGCCATCCACTGGATGAATGATGATATTGCTATCTTCTACCATTGGGCGCATGCCGTCTTTTAAAGGGCGAGTAAAAAATTCATTAAAGCTTTTATAATGAGCCGGATCTGGGTATTGGGCTTCGCTCATATCTACTTTATATTGCTTAATAAATAGTTTAATTAAAGTTGTTGTTAAAGCACCTGCTTTAGCTGCGGCTAATTTACCCACTACGCGTGAAATAAAATGTTTTGGCATTGCGTACTGCATTGCTATTTTAAATTTGTCTAAACTCACAGTATTTTTCCTAAATTATACGCGAGGCGCACGGGCGCCTGCACGGCCATCGGCCATTGTTTCTAAAATTCGGTGGTAGCTGTCAAAGCGCAATTGAGAAATTTTGCCATCTGCTACAGCTTCTTTAATTATACAGCCCGGATCGTTTAAATGTTTACAGTCCCTAAAGCGGCATCCGCCAATAAATTCTCTAAATTCTTTAAAGCACCAGGTAACACGCTCAACATCTAAGTGCCATAAACCAAACTCACGAATTCCTGGCGAGTCGATTAAATTACCGCCGCTTGGTAAATGGTGAAGGCGTGAAACAGTTGTTGTATGCTGGCCTAGGCCGCTGTTTTCAGATACTTCTTTAGTTAATATTTCAGCGTTAGGTAATACAGTATTAACGAGGGTTGATTTACCCACACCACTTTGACCAACAAAAATGTTATTTTTACCAACAAGTACTTCTTTTAATTTATCAATACCATTGCCCGATATATTACTAACAAGGAGTACTTGGTAATCAAGTTTACGGTAGATATCGAGAACTTTTTGTATTTCACTAAGACCAACATCATCAATTAAATCTATTTTATTGAGTACTAAAATTGGTTCAATGCCCATGTCTTCACAGGCTATTAAATAGCGGTCAATAATACTTGGGGTAAACTCTGGCAATACTGCCGATACCATGAGTATTTGATCAATATTAGCTGCAATAACTTTTACGCCGTCGTAAAAGTCAGGGCGGGTAAGTTGTGAGCGACGTTCTTGCGTGGCTTCAATTACTCCGGCTAAATCACCTTCACTTACTTTGGCACGACGGAATAATACTTCATCACCACACACTAAATTAGAAACAGTGCGGCGTATATTACAACGAAGTACATCGCCGTTCTGTGTTTCGACATCGGCGTGTTGGCCAAAACGACTGATCACAATTGCGCTCTCGACCTGACCTAAATTATCTGTTTGCCACTCTTGCACGCCTTTTTTAGCAGGTCTTGAGTCTGCGCTATTAATGCGCTTTTGGTGGTTGGCCTTGATCTGACGCGATTGGCCTTTACTTAATTTTTTCTGTTTTGCCACTGGAGGCCTATAACCTTAGTTAAATGTCGCTTTTCCTAAAAAAAGCTTTAGCTCGACGGTTGATGCTAATATGATATATCGAAATGCGTTGGATCTAAAGAAAAGCACCGTTTAAGGTAATTATGACTATTAATAAATCAAATTTAATTTGGCTCGATCTGGAAATGACCGGACTTGAACCAGCGAGCGACAAAATACTTGAAATTGCAACTGTTGTCACTGACGCCGACTTGAATATATTAGCCGAGGGGCCAACTATTGCTATTCATCAAAGCGATGAATTACTTAATGGTATGGATGAGTGGTGTACTACACAACATGGTAAATCAGGATTAACAGCGCGCTGTAAGGCGAGTACTTTTGACGAAGCGTACGCTGTAGAGCAAACACTAAACTTTTTAAAGCAGTGGGTGCCAGCGGGGGCATCGCCAATGTGTGGTAACTCGATAGGCCAAGACAGACGCTTTATGAATAAGTACATGCGTGAGCTTGAGGACTTTTTTCATTACCGTAACTTAGATGTAAGTACTATTAAAGAATTAGCCCGTCGTTGGAAGCCTGAAGTTTTAGCTCAGGTGAATAAAAAAGGGTCACACCTTGCACTTGATGACATTAAGGATTCGATTATGGAATTAAAGGTTTATAGAGAAAAATTCTTTAATTTGTAAAAAACACTTGCAAACACCCCGTATTATTGTAGAATCCTGCCCCGCTTAAGACGATAACCCACGCGGGGTTGGTGTGTTTAAGTGGTTAAATTACCATCAGTAAATGCGATGCTAGCTCAGTTGCTAGAATGTTGAACGCGACCTGTCGCACACCAACGTAAAATAACTGAAGAAGTAAAAATGCGGTACTAGCTCAGTTGGTAGAGCGCGACCTTGCCAAGGTCGAGGTCAC
>NZ_JBAKAU010000003.1:0-296671 GCF_038155085.1 Pseudoalteromonas aliena | reverse complement strand
CCGAACTTGAGTTGCCTTTCACACTGACAACATCTTCACACACAATATAAAGATTCTTGGTTTACACTACGTGGCATTGTAGGGAAATAAAAACAACTCAAATGCAGTCACCACCGAACTTGAGTTGCCTTTCACACTGACAACATCTTCACACACAATATAAAGATTCTTGGTTTACACTACGTGGCATTGTAGGGAAATAAAAACAACTCAAATGCAGTCACCACCGAACTTGAGTTGCCTTTCACACTGACAACATCTTCACACACAATATAAAGATTCTTTTAAGCGAGGCTAACTTATGCCTCAAGCTAATGACAAGAACCTTGCTCTTTGTCTATGGTTAAACTTTAGAGTGTTAGCTCCAATTTGACAAACGAGAAAAATAAACCTAATAGATGAAAAAAACTAAACTATATACTTTTGTCTAATACATTTAGATTGGATTACTTTGGTAGCTGTGATGCGAAGGCGTTTTACAGGCACAAAAAAAGCGCTATAAAGCGCTTTTTAATATTTAAAACCAACTTAAATAATTTGGTTTTCTTTCCAGGCTTGCTCTTTTGCTAAACGGTTTTTGCGTTTATCACATGGATCATCGCAATCACAGGCTTTATCAATACCAACCGAACCTAAACCACCACAGCTGCTTGCCATAGATTTTTTTTGCACGATCATACCAACGGCCATAGCAGAAACTATCAAAATTAGTAAACCAAAAGTAAGAAGAAAAAGTGACATTGCTTAGCCCCTATTGATCAGCAATAAATTATACTCAAATATTTTTGAGCGACTGCTATTATATACCCAAATAACACGGAAATAAACAAGTCAGCATTATACTATAAATAAGGCTTAAATGCTGGGCTTGAATAGGTAACTAAACCCTCTTTTGATTTACCTATTAAATAAACAGGTAAGTCATGTTGCTCAGCATACGCTTGTGCCTTATCCATGCCCATTACAGTCAGAGCTGTCGCTAGCCCATCAGCAGTCATTGCACTTGGGTGCAATACAGTAACCGATACTAAATCGTGCTTAATCGGCATACCTGTTAACGGATCAATTAAATGGGTATAAATCTCGCCATCCATTTTATAAAAAATACGGTAATCACCCGATGTAGCTATACCACTTGTACCTGGCGATAAAACACGGTGTACCTTACGCTCTCCAGGTTGTGCATCTGGTTGCTCAATCGCAATTTTCCAATCCTGATTATTTGGCTTTTCACCCGCTATACGCAGCTCGCCGCCAATCTCAACCATGTAATTAGTAATGTCGTGGCTTTCTAGTAACTGGGCAACTTTATCAATACCATAGCCTTTAGCCGTTGCCGAAAAAGAAAGCTCCAGTCCATTAACTGTCTTAGCCAATCCTTGCTCATTTAAGATAAGTTTATCAATGCCTATTTTTTCAACCATACTTGCAAGCTCTTCATCACTTGGGCGCTTAGTTGGTTTTTTATCAGGCCCAAAGCCCCATAAATCAATTAAAGGTCCCATCGTTACGTCGAGTGTTTTAGTCGATTCACCTAAGCGAATAGACTCGCTTATAACAGCCCTAAAATCTTCGCTAATTGGCATAATTTGATTTGCAGGTAATCTGTTAAATGTATTTATTTCTGAGTCTTCTATGTAAGTAGACATAGATTGATTCACATCTTTTAAAACAGCGTCTATTTGCAGCTGTAGTTGTGAAGCCGATAGCTGGGTTTGCTCATCATAATATTTAATATGATAAGTGGTACCCATAGTATTACCTTCTAAAAAGGTTTCTTTTAACTCTGGCTTTTCACCACACCCAGACAATAATAAAGTCAGTGTAATTAGTAAAAAGGCCATTATGCCCTGTGAAGTACTTACTCGATTCATAACAGCTCTACTTAATAGATTGATAAAATTAAAGAATAAAAAAGCCTCGTAACACGAGTGCTACGAGGCTGGTATTTTAACCAAAACTACATTGTTTTAGTATAGGTATTAACCACCGAAATCATCTAGTAAGATATTTTCGTCTTCAACACCTAAATCTTTAAGCATAGTAATAACTGCCGCATTCATCATTGGAGGACCACACATGTAGTACTCACAATCTTCAGGCGCTTCGTGATCTTTAAGATAGTTCTCAAATAACACGTTATGGATAAAGCCAGTATAGCCTTCCCAGTTATCTTCAGGCTGTGGATCTGAAAGTGCTGTATGCCATACGAAGTTTTCATTATCGGCAGCTAGGCCGTCAAAATCTTCTACGTAAAACATTTCACGTTTAGAACGTGCACCATACCAAAAGCTCATCTTACGTTTAGAGTTCAAACGTTTAAGTTGGTCAAAGATATGAGAACGCATTGGCGCCATACCAGCACCACCACCAACAAATACCATTTCTGCGTCAGTGTCTTTAGCAAAGAACTCACCAAATGGACCCGAAATAGTTACCTTGTCGCCTTCTTTAAGTGACCAAATGTACGAAGACATTTTACCACATGGCAAGCTAAGGTTTCTTGGAGGTGGAGCAGCAATACGCACGTTAAGCATAATGATGCCTTCTTCTTCTGGGTAGTTAGCCATTGAGTAAGCACGAATTGTTTCTTCATCTACTTTTGACTCCAGATCGAAGAAACCAAAATGGTTCCAGTCGCCACGATACTCTTCAGGAACATCGAAATCTGCATATTTAACATGGTGAGGTGGAGCTTCGATTTGAATGTAACCACCCGCACGAAACGGCACTGACTCGCCATCTGGAATTTGTAGCTTAAGTTCTTTGATGAACGTTGCTTTGTTATCATTAGAGATAACTTCACAATCCCATTTTTTAACACCGAAAATTGACTCTTCAAGCTCAATTTCCATGTCGTTTTTAACATTTACCTGACACGCCAAACGACAGCCTTCACGGGCTTCACCTTTAGAAATGTGATCAAGTTCAGTTGGTAAGATATCGCCGCCACCTTCTTTAATGTGAACACGACACTGACCACAAGAGCCACCGCCACCACATGCAGATGATACGAAAATACCTGACTCAGATAGCGCACCTAAAAGCTTGCTACCTGCTGATGTTTTAATGGCTTTGTCTGGGTCGCCATTAATGCTGATGATGATGTCACCGCTCGCAACTAACTGAGATTTAGCACCAATGATCACTAAAACTAGTAGTACAACGATAGCGATGAAAACACCAACGCCTAAGAAAATCTGATAATCCATGATTTATCCTCGCTACCTTTACAGTGAAATACCAGAGAATGACATAAAGCCAAGACCCATTAAACCAACAGTGATGAAGGTAATACCTAAACCACGTAGGCCATCTGGCACGTCTGAATATTTCATTTTCTCACGGATACCTGCAAGTAAAGTAATTGCAAGCGCCCAACCAACACCAGCGCCAATACCATAAACAACAGACTCGCCGAAGTTATAGTTGCGCTCAACCATGAATGATACCGCACCAAATATTGCACAGTTAACTGTGATAAGTGGTAAGAAGATACCTAATGCGTTGTATAGTGCAGGGAAAAACTTATCTAATGCCATTTCCAAAATTTGCACAAGTGCAGCAATAACACCGATGAAAGTTAAGAAACGTAAAAAGCTAAGGTCTGCATCTGGGTAACCTAACCAAGCTAGTGAGCCTGGTGCAAGTACCGCATGGTAAACCAAGTTGTTAACTGGTACTGAAATACCTAATACAACTATAACCGCTATACCTAGGCCGATTGATGTAGTTACTTTTTTAGATACTGCTAAAAAAGTACACATGCCTAAGAAGAATGACAACGCTAGGTTCTCAATAAAAACGGCTTTTACAAATAAACTAATATAATGTTCCACTGTTTGCCCCTTACGCTTTAGCTTCTACTTGGTCTTTCTTAAAGGTACGAAGTACCCAAATGAATAAACCAATAATGAAGAATGCACTCGGTGGTAAAATCAATAGACCCATAGGTTGATACCAACCGCCATCTTGTACTAATGGGATAATATCAACACCGAATAGTGAACCCTTACCAAATAGCTCACGAATAAAGCCAACAGTAAGAAGTACTACAGAGTAGCCTAAGCCATTACCAATACCGTCAAGGAATGACATAAGTGGTGGCGATTTCATCGCATATGCTTCAGCACGACCCATTACGATACAGTTAGTAATAATTAGACCAACGAATACAGAAAGCTCTTTTGCCGTTGCGTAAGAGAATGCTTGTAGTACTTGGTCAACAACGATTACCAATGATGCAATAATTGTCATTTGTACGATAATACGTACAGATGATGGGATCTGGTTACGAATAAGCGAGATAAAGAAGCTCGAAAACGCAGTTACTAATGTCAATGCGATTGACATGATTAACGCATTTTTTAAGCTAGACGTTACCGCTAGCGCAGAACAAATACCAAGTACTTGTAATGCGATTGGGTTGTTAGCTAAAACCGGGCCAAACAGGACCGCCTTCATTTCTTTAGAATCAGCCATTATTTCAATGCTCCTTTACGTACTTTTGCAAGGAAAGGGCCAAAGCCATTTTCACCAGTCCAAAAGTCAACTGCATTGTCAACACCGTTAGACGTTAATGTAGCACCTGAAAGACCATCGATCTTATGCTCATCACCGCCCGCAGTACCTTTAACAATTTGAATTGGCAGTTCTTTGCCTTCCCATGTTGCAGTCCACTGTGGGTTTTGAATTTCGCCACCAAGACCAGGGGTTTCATTATGCTTGTAAAAGATAATACCTTTAACAGTTTCACCATCGCTTTCAAGCGAGATAAAACCATACATTAAGCCCCATAAGCCGTAGCCTTGGATAGGAAGAATGATTGCATCAACTGAACCATCTTCTTTTTTAGAGATATACACCGGCGACTCTTTAGTCACACGTTGAATACCAGCAATGTCTGTTACGCCTTTCTCTTTAAGAGAAACGCTTAATTCAGCATCATATTTGCTTTTTTCAAAGTCGAAGATTGTTGGATCTGTATCTACAAACTCACCCGTAGTCATATTTACAACGCGTGCTTCGATTTTTGCGTCAAATGTTTCTAACACATTTTCAACTTTATCGATGCCCGCAGCAGCTAAGATATTGCTTTGAATATCTTTGTTTTTATTAGCTTGCTGTAAAGGACGAAGCTGTACAGAAGCAAACGATACAATAATTGCACACACTAAACACAGTGCAACAACAACCGTTAACGTTTTGCCGATTGATTCGTTATTACTAGACATTACGTGCCAACCTCCGTTTGATATTAGCTTGCACTACAAAGTGATCGAACAATGGAGCGAATAAGTTAGCAAATAAGATTGCTAGCATCATACCTTCAGGGAAAGCAGGATTCACAACACGTATCATAACCACCATAAAGCCAATTAATAGACCATATGCTAATTTACCTTTGTCTGTAAATGCAGCTGATACAGGGTCAGTAGCCATAAAGAACATACCAAACGCAAAGCCACCAAGTACAAAATGCCAATACCAAGGCATTGCAAATACAGGGTTAGTTTCTGAGCCAACAGCATTTAATAAAAACGCAGTTGCTACCATACCTAGGAATACACCTAGCACTATGCGCCAAGAAGCGATACGAACGTAAATTAAGAACAAACCACCTACTAATAATGCAAGTGTAGATGTTTCACCTACAGAACCTTGAATGAAACCATAAAACGCATTCCACCATAATTCCATGTTTGCAAAGTCAAGTGTGCCAGCAAATGCTTGGCCTAGCATAGTTGCACCAGAGAAAGAATCTACTGCTGTCCATACTGTGTCACCTGAGATTTGAGCTGGGTATGCGAAGAATAAAAACGCACGGCCCGCTAAAGCAGGGTTTAAGAAGTTACGGCCAGTACCGCCAAAGATTTCTTTAGCGATTACTACACCAAACGTAATACCTAACGCAACTTGCCATAAAGGAATAGTTGCTGGCAAAATGAGTGCAAATAATACAGAAGTAACGAAGAAACCTTCGTTAATTTCATGCTTACGCACTGAAGCGAATATAACTTCCCAGAAACCACCTACTGCAAATGTTACAGCGTAGATAGGTAAGAAGAAACATGCTCCATAGAACATCTTAGCGCCCCAGCCGGCATCAGCGGTTAATTCGCCACCGAATAACTGGAACAAACCAACTTGCCACGTGTTTGCTAGTTCAAAACCTTGTGCTAAAGCACCAGCGGCCTGATGACCGATATTGAACATACCAAAAAACATAGCTGGGAACGTCGCCATCCATACTAAAATCATCATACGTTTTAGGTCGATGTTATCGCGTACGTGTGTCGCGCCTTTATTTACGTAGCCTGGTGTATAAAAAATAGTTGCAGCTGCTTCATACAGTGCATAAAATTTTTCATATTTACCACCGGCTTCAAAATTCGGCTCGATATCTTCTAGATATTTTTTTAAACCCATCTCTCTAGCCTTCCTTCTCGATCGTAGTTAAGCAATCGCGTAGGATAGAACCATACTCGTATTTGCCTGGACAAACGAAGGTACATAACGCTAAGTCTTCTTCATCAAGTTCAAGCGCGCCCAATGAAATTGCGCTATCTAAATCGCGTGCAATTAAGTCACGTAATAATAGAGTAGGCAAAATATCTAACGGCATTACGCGCTCGTAGCTACCAATTGGTACCATGGCACGTTTTGAACCACCTGTTGACGTTGTCATTTTAAATAAACGACTCGGTGCAAGGTGAGAAAGGAATGTACGCGTTACTGAGAATTTATCACTGCCTGGTGCAATCCATCCAAATAGTTCTTTTTCGCGACCTTCAAGTAAAACAGATACTTGAACGTGGTAACGACCTAAGAATGCATGAACTCCATTTGAAATAGCACCAGATAAAACAGAACCAGAGATAACGCGGTTATCTCCGTCTTCTAATTCACCTGAAACTAAATCATCTAAAGAAGCACCTAGCAGTGTTGTTACTAAACGTGGATTTTTAACGCGAGGACCTGCAAGCGAAATAACACGATTTGTGTAAATTTCACCAGTAAGGAATAAGTGACCAAACGCTATAACGTCTTGGTAACCAATATGCCAAACTTGCTTGCTAACAGATACAGGGTCAAGATGATGAATATGAGTGCCAACTAGGCCCGCCGGATGCACACCACCAAACTCATGTACTTCTACTTGAGCTATAGATGAGCTAGGAACTTGGCTGCCTGCTTTTTTACACACAAATACTTTGCCATCGGTCAAACGCGAAACAACAGCAAGACCCGCTTCAAATGCTTGCGCATTTTCTGCAATAATTACTGCAGGATCTGCAGCTAATGGGTTTGTGTCGATTGCAGTCACAAAAATAGAACTAGGATTTGCATCCACAGCCGCTACTTTGCTAAATGGGCGAGCACGAAGTGCTGTCCACTGACCTGACTGAATAAGTACTTCTTTAGCTTTTTCACGCTCTAAGCTTGGAAGCTCGTCTGCTTTGAAAGAGTCAAAGGTGATTTGCTCACTGCCTGCTACTTCAATAACAACAGATTGCAGCACACGTTTAGCACCACGATTTATTTCTTTTACTGTGCCAGAAGCTGGTGCAGTAAATAAGACGCCAGGGTTCTTTTTATCTTCAAAAAGTACCTGGCCTTTTTTGACTTGGTCATCCACACGAACATGCATGGTTGGACGCATACCGATAAACTCTTCGCCAAGCACAGCTACACGTTTGACAGTAGAACCGTCATGTATAACTTGCTGAGGCGCGCCCTCTAAGGGTAAATCCAGACCTTTTTTTATGTTGATCATACGCACTTGCATTACATTAAAGGAAAGAAACTGAAAAATCGTATTACCACGTCGTATTTGAGTTATTTCAAGATTAAAGGAACAACCTGGAATAAATTATAAATAAGCAACGTAGTAAAAACTCATCATATATTGTCAAGATTTTAACATCATTTAGGACGACTATGCGAGTGTATTTATAAAAATTATACGACAGAAACACTAATTTAGTTTTGTTAAGCAATTTTTATTAAAAGCAAGTTAGACCAAAGTAGTAGCCTAAGCAAGTATTACTTGTCATTTCATTACCTAATAAACAAACTGCCTAAACAAAAAAAGCCGCGAATGCGACTTTTTATAATTACAAAGTATGATTAATCAACCATATTTGCGATTGGCTTAACTGAGTCTACGTCTTGATCGTAATCAACACCGTCAAAACCAAAGCCAAATAAGCGTAAAAACTCGTTATGGTAACCAACATAGTCAGTTAACTCATCAATTGAGCTTGTATCTACACTATCCCATACAGCTTGAACACGCGCTTGCACATCGTCCTCTAGCTCTTTGTAGTTTTGGAATAAGTGACCGCCCTCATCAAAGCGCGGCATTTCACCATAAAGGTTTTCATTAAATAAAGCATGAATTTGCTCAATAGTTCCTTCGTAAGTGCCATCAGCTTTCATTACTTTAAATAAAGCTGAGATGTATAAGGGCATAATAGGAATAGCAGAACTCGCTTGTGTTACTACCGCATTAAGTGATGAAACATACGCTTCACCATTTAGCGCTTTAGTAGAGGCTTTTATAGCGGCTGTAGCACGGTCTAAATCTTCTTTTGCTTTACCAATCGTAGCGTGCCCGTAAATTGGCCACGTTAACTCTTTACCAATATACGTATAAGCCGTCGTTTTAAAGTTATCAGCAAGTACATCGGCTTCTTTTAAAGCGTCAATCCACATTTCCCAATCTTCGCCACCCATTACTTTAATAGTGTTGTCGATATCATCTTGGCTTGCTGCTTCTACCGTTATTTCATCAATTTCACGCTTTGATGTATTTAGGTTTTTAGTGGTAACTGCATTACCAATTGGTTTGAGTGTAGAAGAGAACACTTCGCCAGTATTTGGATCTGTGCGACGAGGCGATGCAAGGCTGTAAATAATACAGTCTACTTTACCTAAATCAGCTTTAATCGTGTCGATTGCTTTTTGCTTAATTTCGTTAGAAAACGCATCGCCATTAATATTCTTTGACCAAAGGCCAGCTTCATCTGCAGCGTCTTGGAATGCTGCTGTATTGTACCAACCAGCAGAACCTGTTTTACGCTCTTTCCCTTCTTTTTCAAAGAAGATACCTAATGTTTTAGCACCACCACCAAACGCAGCAGTAATACGCGATGCCAAGCCGTAGCCTGTTGATGCGCCAATAACTAGTACATTTTTTGGGGCGCTTTTCAATGCGCCTTGTTGTTTTACATAGTTAATTTGTTCTTGAACATGCTCTGCACAACCAGCTGGATGTGCGTTAGTGCAGATAAATCCACGAATTTTTGGCTTAATGACCATTGATCATCCTATATCTTTTACTATAAAAATTAGCGCTAGTTTAAAGGCTAATACTAAAAACACTGATCTGATCAGTTAAATACCGACCAAAGACCCTATTTATTATAATTAACTTACATTTTTCTTAGTCAAGCTTTGAGCCGCCTAAGCAATTAGGAGAGTCAGGCGCTTCGCCGTCGTGCTCTGTAAATTCATTAGGTGTGTAGGTATGAATAGCGAGTGCATGTATGTGATTTGCTAGTTCATCTTTTAATATTTCATTAATTTGGCGATGGCGTTGTAACAAACGCTTACCTGCAAATTCTTCACTCACCACAATTACTTTAAAGTGTGATTCAGTGCCTTTGCTGTGCATGTGGCTTTCGTTTATTACATTTAAATGCTTACAGGCGATAGCATTGCTGATTTTTTCTTGAATTTGTTGCTGCATAGACATAAAAGACCGTTTGATTAGCTAATTTATCAACTCACTATAACAACTTAATTTAACTAACTAAATTGCTTTTGTTTAATGTGTTCAATAAATCGGTAAGTTAAACTAATTCGCGGATGTACAAGTGTTGTTTGCTTTGGTATCGCGTGTTGATAATCGCGCTGACTATGCCCGTTCATAATCAAACAACTGCCACTATGAAGCTTTAAATCGGTCACTTTATTAGTCGCTTTTTGTTTGAGCTTTAATACGCGCTCAGCACCTAGCGATATACAAACAATAGTAGGCTCTGGGCCAAGCTCTATCTCGTCATCGCTGTGCCAGCCCATTGTATCGTTGCCATCTCTATAATAATTAACAAGTAACGAGTTAAGCGGCTTATTTAAATGAAGCTCTAGGCGTTTTCGCATATTTAACAATATGTCATTCCACGGCTCGACTATTTGTTTACTATGCGAATAGCCGTATTCAATATTTAAATCGCTCATAAAACATTGCAACCGAGGGATAGGGCCTGTTTTACCGTAAACAGTGACATCGGGTTGCTGCCAGTGTAAATTTTTTTTAAGATAATAAAACAGATCGAGGCTTTTTTGCGCACTAAGTGCTCTACTTTGATAAGAAAAGCCATTTGGTAACTGTTGGGGGTTGGCGTTTTGCCGTTGCATGTTAGAATTTACCTACATTAGATTACTGATCAACAAACCATTATGACGACGCAAGCCCAGCTAGGCGATAAAACCTTTACTCTTGAACGCTTCCCTTTGGATCAAAAAAACCGCAGTTTACAAGCGTGGGATTCGGCGGATGAGTACCTTATCAATTATGTTAACGAACATCACCCTGAATGTCGCTCTTTGCTTATTTTGAACGATAGCTTTGGTGCGCTTGCTTGTTATTTTAATCAATTAACGGTTTGTTCAGTTAACGATTCTTATATTAGCCATCAAGCTGCAGCTTACAATTTAAAAGAAAACAAACTATCTACAGCAGAATTTACACAGCTCGATAGCTTGTCTGCTTTACCAGAAGATGTTGATTTAGTACTTATTAAAATTCCTCGTAATGTTGGATTTTTACAATTTCAACTTAGTGAGTTAAGCGAAGTACTTGCACCGGGTACACCTGTTATTGCTGCCGGTAAAACAAAAGAAATTCATAACTCAACAATAAAGGCCTTTGAGCAATATATTGGTGAAACGAAAACAAGTTTAGCGGTTAAAAAGTCACGTCTAATATTAAGCACGGCTAAAGGTGGTTATAAAGCCGCTGATTTCCCTGTAACGTGGGAACTTGAAGGCACAGAATTTAATATAACAAACCACGCCAATGTGTTTTCGCGTGATTCGCTAGATATTGGTGCTCGATTCTTTTTTAATTATTTGCCGCAAACCCCTAAAGCAAAAAGCATTATTGATTTAGGCTGTGGTAATGGTGTGGTTGGTTTAATGACACTATCTCGTTGCCCTAACGCATCGGTTACGTTTGTTGATGAGTCATACATGGCTGTGGAGTCTGCAAGGTTAAATGTAGAGCTTAACCAAGGTGATAAATTTGATAACTGCGAATTTATTGAAAATGACTGTTTAACAGGTTTTGAAAGAGACAGTGTGGATATGGTTTTATGTAACCCTCCATTTCATCAAGCTCAAGCAGTTACCGATCACATAGCATGGCAAATGTTTAAACAAGCAAAAGACACGCTAAAAGAAGGTGGTGAGCTGCGTATTATTGGTAATCGTCATTTAGATTATCATGACAAGTTAAACCGTATGTTTGGTAACTGTAAGTTATTAGGCTCAAACAAAAAGTTTGTCGTTTTAAGTGCAACTAAAAATAGTGGAATGCTATAAATGAAATTAACACACATTATAGTTACGTGCTGCGCACTACTTGTACTTGCCGGCTGCGCAAAGCAACCAGGCCAAGTAATACTTAATCCTGTTTATAAAAATGGCCAAATTAGCACTCTCAATAGTAGCTTAAGCACCAGTGTAATTGATTTACGTGGTGATACATCCACTCTTAAACTAATAGAGTCAGACAAAACTAAAACCTTTGCAAGCCAAGGTATAACTGACTCTGTTAAAAGTGTTTTAGATAGCGCCCTTAACCGAAACGGTGCAAGTATATCTAACTTAGCCACAGTGCGCTTTGAAGTCGACATTCACGCGCTGCAAGCCGTTGTAACTGAAAAATTAATGAGCCACACAAGCGAAGCGACTATTGAGCTTGGAGTACGTGTTATCCGCTCTACTAGCAATTTCAGTAAAGTATATCGAGGAAGTGCAAACCTTGAAGGTCCACTTAGTCATGAACGTGCAAAAATTGAAGGCCAGCTCAATAAGTTGACTGAACAAATTATTACCCGCATTGTATCTGACCCCGAATTAATAGAATTTTTAGAAGGTTAACTATGAAACGACTTTTTTTAATCTGCTTGAGCCTATTTGTTAGTGTAAGTAGCTATGCAGCCCAAGAAGGCCGCTTTGTGCAAAAAGATAACATTTTTCCGCGCGTTGAAATTGTTACGTCAATGGGCAGCATAGTGGTTGAACTTGATCGCTCGAGAGCGCCTATTACGGTGAATAACTTTTTAACGTACGTGTCAGATAAGAGTTACCAAGGCAGCATTTTTCATCGGGTTGAGCGCGATGTGGAAAACGATCGCGATTTTGTTATTCAAGGTGGCGGTTATGACAAAGACTACGATGGTCTTCACGAAAACGCCCCTATATTTAACGAAAGCGGTAACGGCATGAAAAACGATATGTATAGCATTGCCATGGCGTATCAAGACCGAGAACCTCACTCTGGCACTCGTCAGTTCTTTTTTAACATGGATAATAACGATCATTTAAACCCAGGCAAAGATTGGGGTTTTGCAGTTTTTGGTAATGTTATGGAAGGCTACGAAACACTTGATAAAATTATGGCTGTTGAAACTGATTTTAATGAAAAAATTGGCTACGATTTCGTGCCTAAAAAACCTGTTGTTATTTTAAATATTAAAGTACTTGAGCAAGTACCATTATAATTAATGAGGTGCAACTAAGTTGCACCCAACCGCCAATGAAGGCCCTATGAGCAAATCTCTCTCTGTTAGCGAATACTTTTCTTATTTTAAAGATAAGCGCTTAATCAATATTTTTATATTTGGCATGAGCAGTGGTTTTCCGTGGGTTTTGATTGGCTCAGTTATGTCGGCGTGGTTAAAAGACGAAGGTTTAAGCCGCAGTATGATTGGCTTATTTGGTATTGTTTTTGGCGCTTACAGCATTAATTTTTTATGGTCACCTCTGATAGACCGCTCAAAACTCCCCTTTTTATATAAATGGTTAGGCCAAAGACGCAGTTGGATATTGTTTTGCCAAAGCTTTATGTTTATTGGCACGCTAATGTTAGCTGGCCTTGATTTAAAAGCTAATTTAGCGATTGCTGCCGCATTATGTTTATTAATTGCAGTGGCATCAGCAACACAAGACATTGCCATTGATGCATTTAGAATAGACACCCTAAACGAAAACGAATCGCACAAAGCCACTGCTGCGGCAGCCATGGCTACATCGGGTTGGTGGACAGGCTACGCGCTATTAGGTGCCATTCCTTTTTATATGGCCGACATTCCTTCTTTAGATTGGCCACAAGTATACTATTTTTTAGCCGCCGTAATATTGCTGCTGATGAGTGGGGTGCTGTTTGCTAAAGAGCCAAAATCAAACCGAGAAGCGGTACATGCTGAGCTTGAACGTACATACATAGAAAAACTCGCCAGTATTAAGCAAACTCCGTTTACCAAAGTTATTGCTTGGCTTGGTGTAACAGTAATAGACCCATTTAAAACTTTTTTTGCTAAAAATGGGGTTAAAACCGCCCTCGCGCTACTGGCATTTATATTCTTATTTAAAATTGG
The DNA here is from genome assembly GCF_038155085.1 of Pseudoalteromonas aliena. GTDB lineage: Bacteria > Pseudomonadota > Gammaproteobacteria > Enterobacterales > Alteromonadaceae > Pseudoalteromonas > Pseudoalteromonas aliena_A. The sequence continues at coordinate 283,001 of NZ_JBAKAU010000003.1, read as the reverse complement.
CGAAGCATTCTTAGGACGCATGTCGATAGTTTTTTATAAAGAAATAGGCTTTAGCAATAGTGATATAGCTACTTTTTCGAAGTTAGGTACAGCGGTACTTACAATCATATTTACCTTTATTGGCAGTTTATTTAATCAAAAATATGGCATTGTTAAGGGTTTATTTGTAAGCGGCCTAGCAATGGCAGCTTCAAACTTAGCTTTCTCTTGGATTGCTTTAGTTGGCCCTGACTTAAGGCTGTATGCCTTTGCTATTGTTATTGATGGGTTTACGCAAGCGTGGTCGTTAGTCGCTATGGTGGCCTTTATATCGATGCTATGTGATAGAGCATTTAGTGCAACGCACTATGCATTGCTGGCGTCATTAGGGAATTTAGGGCGCACATTGCTTTCAAGCTACAGTGGTGTAGTAATTGATGATTGGTTAATGGGAAATTGGTCGCTGTTCTTTATTTTAACAGCCTTAATGGTTTTACCTTCGTTGATATTTTTATATCTGATTAGACATAAGTTGTATGAACTTGAGAATAATTACCATAAAAACATTTAATGCATCCCTGCATTAACATATTGCTTAGCACTATCAAGTGCCCCTTAAAGTGTACTAAGCAATTATTGAGTTAATCTACTTTTAGCAAGCTAAGTGCTTCATGTGGATCAACTTCTAGAGCTGTACAATAGCGAACAAACTCAATGACATCTAAACGGCGTTCTTGATTTTCAATCTTACCGATAAATGAATGAGGCGTTCCAAGCACTTGTGCTAGGCTTCGCATTGTATGACCCTTTTCATGGCGCTTAGTTTTAAGCCACTTTGTTAGCTTTGCATTTTCTTCAGAAGAAACTGTTTTGCCCATCATTTTACATCTCCTACTAGATGATTTGACGTACCCATTAAAGCAGTAGTTTCTATCAATAGCCGTAGGCAGGTAAGCAGTCATACTTTCAATAGCAAGCTATTGCTTAATAAAGCATGTGTTGCTACTCACTCCACCAACATAGCTAAAAACTACGCTAATAATATGGTAAAGATTTGTTTTTATTGAGAATGAAATTTTGCCCGTCTCATTCTTGGATACATTATATACTATTAACACTTTGGTTAAATAATTAATTACATACTCGGTGCTAAATCAGCCTGAACGAACATTTATAAACACTGAATGTTTAATCTAAGTTACCAGAAATATTAAAAAATAATATTACCTTGATAAAACAGCTTAAAAATATTTATAACATATTTGTTCCTTTTTAATGCCACACGTTTATTATTAAGCAATAATTTGCACTAAAAAGGCCAAGTAATGTTCAGACTTCTTTTTTTATTACCTATCGTGTTGAGTTTAGGTTGGTACTTTTTTTTGCGTCACAACGGGGTACCGATTAAACAAGGTAAAAAAGGCTTTATGTATATTTTAGCGTTTTCAGCCTTTGTACTTGGTTTTTTTGTATTGATAATGCAAATTACCGAATACGCACCAACTGATTTGTAAGCATTAAAAAAGCCGCAAAAGCGGCTTTATTCTATTTAGCGTTTAGCTGTTAAACGCTAAAGCTTGCACCACAACCGCAAGTCGTTGTCGCGTTTGGATTCGATACAAAAAAACGTGCACCTTCTAACCCTTCAGTGTAATCAACTTCACCGTCGACCAAGTATTGAATGCTCATAGGATCAATAACCAAAGTCACACCATTTTTTACTATTTCTAAATCGCCAGGATTTGCTTTTTCATCAAAAGTAAAACCATATTGAAAACCAGAACAACCACCGCCTGTTACATATACACGCAATTTTAGTTCTGGATTTTCTTCTTCGTCGATTAACTGTTTAACACGAACAGCAGCAGCATCGCTGAACTTAATTGGTAATTCTTCAGACATTCTAAAACCCTCAATATCGTAATAGCGCAATTATCCAATACCCTAGTATTTTAATCAAGTATAGCGAACAACTCACTTATCAAGGTCACTCTAATTTAAATTTAAAACAAAGCCCCCCCCCAACATAAGCCACAAGTAAAAAGAACAACATACACCCCAAGATAAACCCCTACCAAAAATAGAAAAAACAGAAAAATGCACTTTTAATAAAATAAAAAATGAACAATTAGAAAAACCAATAGTGATTAATATTTATCTTGATTTGTAGAAGTAAATCATTTTTAACCGCACGTTGCATTCAAAAAAATGTCATTACTATAAAAGAGTGATGTATGTGTATTGCTTTTATAAAAGCAAAGGTGATCGAGCAATAAGCTTAGCACCTTTGCTAGAAGGGTATTTAGTCGCGGAAGTTTTTAAACTGGAAAGGTTGGCCTAAATCGGCACTACGAACTACTTGCATAGCTTCTTGAAGATCGTCGCGCTTTTTACCTGTTACACGTACTTCTTCACCTTGAATTGCAGCTTGTACTTTTACTTTAGAATCTTTGATGGCTTTAACTACTTTTTTTGCCATGTCTTTTTCAATACCTTGCTTTAGGGCAACGTTACGAAAAACATTTTTACCCGCACGTGTAATATCTTGAAGCTCTAAGCTTGCTACATCCATACCACGTTTAGATATTTTACCGGCTAAAATATCAAACAATTGCATAACTTGTGAGTCAGCTTCAGCTTTAAGCTTAATTGTTTTATCATTTAGCTCAATAGATGCATCAACGCCTCTAAAGTCAAAGCGGGTCTCTAGCTCACGATTTGCATTATCAACCGCGTTTTTAGCTTCGTTCATTTCTACTTCAGATACAATATCAAATGAAGGCATTAATTTCTCCTAACTATTTAATCTCAATTTTATGCGGCAATTATAACGCTAAAATTATAAATCTTTACATTTTTCTGCATGTTGTTCAGGTGCGATACTAATTTACTTTGATATACTGACGATTCTTTTTTAAGCGATTTTAGGATCTGTCGTGACAAGGCGTGTTTATCAAGCAATTTTTCTAATCAGCATAGTGGCTTTTACTTTCTTATTTGCAAAGGAAGTAAAAGGGGGAGTTGTTAATTTATTTCCACATGTTGATAAAGTCGCCCACTTCGGGATTTTTTTCATTTTAGCTATCATAATGGATAAAGCATTCAAACTGCCTTTATACGCCCAAATAATGCTATTGGCGGGTTATGGTGCTTCTATAGAAATTATGCAAGACGCCCTTCCCTATAGGCAAGCATCACTGGGGGATTTTTTAGCTGATTTTGCAGGTGCTGCAAGCTATTTTTTACTCAGAGTAATTTTTACACCTCGAAAAAAGAACCCATATGGCTAATATTTTAATCGTTGGCGATGGTGCTATTGGCTTATTGTTAAGCCACTTTCTAAGCGCATCGCATAATGTCAGTATTTTAACTCGCAAAAGCCCAACAAACACCCGTTTTTATAGTCGAGGTAATGGGGCATCTAAAAAAATTGATGCACAATTTATTGCATTAAATCAGCTAAATAAAGCGGCTGAATTTGATGTTGTTTTATTTACCGTTAAAGCCTTTCAAGTACTTGATGCATTTTCACAAATAAAGCCGCTTTTACCAAATCATTGCTCTGTTGTTCTTTCTCATAATGGTATGGGAAATGTTGATGAAATAAATAATCAGCTCAATAGTAACCAAGCACTATACTTTTTAACTACAAGCATAGCGGGCTTTAAATCAAACCAGTATATTGTGCAACATACCGGTGAGGGGCAAAGTATTATTGGCGGTTGTAATAACCTAGCGCTTCAAAATAAGGAAGTCATCACTAATGTATTCAAAGTAGTACCTAGCATTAAGTGGGCTGACAATATTCACCAGCTTCGTTTTGAAAAACTACTTGTTAATATTGCGATTAATCCCCTGAGCGCCCTAAACAATGTAAAAAACGGTGAGTTACGTGCACCAAAATTCAATGCTGTAATTTTTAACGCTCTCAATGAAGCTTGCAACATAGCTAGGGCCCAAGGTCTTAATATTCCGTTAATTAAAGCTTTAAACACCGCTTATAAAATAATGGAGCTAACCTGCGATAATTACTCATCCATGCAACAAGATGTGCAGCATAATAGAACGACAGAAATTAGAGCCATTTGTGGCTATATCGCTCAGCAAGGCAAGCTTTATAATATTAAAACACCTTATAACAATGAGCTACTTGCTAAAATTGAGGCAAAAAAAAGCGTGGTATAAACCACGCTTACATAAATACTTAACTTAAGGTTTGTTGTTTATGGGCGATAAACTTTAACTGTATCAAAGCCTTGCTCATGCAAAATAAGCGCTTGTAACTGGCTCATTACACCTCTATCGCAATATAGGTAGTAGTCTTTGTCTTTTGGTAAATCACCAAATTTAGTCGCTAGGCGGAAAAACGGCAAATGCACAACCTCAATGCCATCTACTTCAAGTGGTGCTGCGTCTTCCTCTTCTGGAGAGCGAATATCAACAACCACTGCTCCAGCTGGTAAATCAGCAACCGACTCAGCTTCTTTAAGCTCTTGCTTAGCCTCTACGTCAATGTCGCGCACATCCATAATACGGGCATTTTCTACTACGGTATTTAACACATCAAAGTCGAACTTTTCTTCTTCGCCTTTAATAACATCAATTTTAGCTTTAACCGTTGGCTTTTTAGAAATCACACCACAGTACTCTGGCATCGTTTCGGCCATTTCTGCGGTACCAATTTGGCGCGCAATATTAATAATTTCTTGTTTATCGTGCTGAATTAACGGGCGCAAAATAAGCGTTTCGGTTACGCGGTCAATCACACTTAAGTTAGCCAGTGTTTGACTTGAAACCTGACCAATACTTTCACCTGTTACAAGTGCCTGAATGTTTAGTTTTTCAGCCACTTGGCTGCCTGCACGCATCATCATACGTTTTAGTACAACACCCATTTGGCTGTTTTCAACGTTTTCTAAAATCTCAGCAACAACAGGTTCAAAATCAACAGTTACAAATTTAACTTTATGAGTAGAGCTAAACTTTTTCCATAAATAGTAACTTGCTTGCTTAACACCAATTTCGTGGGCTGCACCACCTAAATTAAAGAATAAAAAGTGCGTACGAGCGCCTTTACGGATCATTTGATAACTTGCTACACCGGAGTCAAAACCACCCGACATAAGCGAAAGCACGTCTTCTTGAGTTGGCAGTGGGAAGCCCGCCATGCCCAAGTGAGTTTGCGTAACTATGTAAGCTTTATCATCTTTTACTTCTAAGCGAATAGTAACTTCTGGGCGGCTTAGCTTAACGCGCGCACCTTCCACGTGCTGGTTTAAACCACCACCCACATAACGTTCTAAATCTGTTGAAGTAAAATCATGTTGCCCGATACGTTTAGCGCGAACACAAAATGTTTTGCCAATAATGGTATGCCCTACTAGGTCTATGGTTTTTTTATAGATATCGTCAAGCGTAGTGAAGTCAGTTTCAGTCACTTCAATAAACTGCACAATGCCAGGAATACGCTGGAGGCTGTCAATAAAGTCTAAGCGTGTTTGTTCATCTACCAATTTAGTAACGACTGAAATGTTATCCCAGTTATTTCTAACTTGTACTTTTTCGTCAACACGACGCAATACAATCTTAATGTTATTTTCTAACACTTTAGTAAAGCGTTTACGGACTGAACGGCTTTTAATAGCTATTTCAGGATGTAGTTTGACGATAAATTTAAGCATAGTTCACTCTTAGACTGCGGGAATTCGCGCTACCAGACATTTGGCGCGCGATTATAGCAAAAAATTCATCGTCTAGGAAACAGCCGGTAATTGTCGATTAAGCAATCGTTGGGGATTGTTGAGCTAATTCAGTATATTTTTCGCGTAACGAGTTCATTTTATCAATGCTTTTTTCGGTACTGTACGCTCTAAATAATGTCAGCACTTTTAAAATACCATAATAGATATCTTGCTCAGCCAATGTACCACTTGGCCGACGAGCTTTTATATAAGGCGTCCAAAAACTAACAGTTAGCTTAAGCGTATGGGCCAAATCAATAACATCTTGCTCATCAATTGCAATCATTTCACTATCGCGAAGACCTAGGATAATCTTACGAACTTGCTCTAATAACTCCAACTGAAAATCAATATAAGCTTGTTTTAATTCAGTGTCTCTAGAGAGAATATCACCGAGATTGTCGTAGAAAAAATGATAACGCCACATCAATTCAAATAACGAATCTAAATAAGCCGTTAAATGATTAAATGCATCATCATCTTTATTAATAGGTTTAAAGTGAGTATTTAAATGATCACGATACAACGCAAAAATATGACGAATAATGTCTTCTTTATTTTTAAAATGATAATAAAGATTCCCAGGACTCATCCCTAAGTAAGATGCAATATGATTTGTTGATATTGCACGTTCACCATTTTCGTTAAATAACGAAATACTGGCGTGTATTATTTTATCCTTGGTATTCATACGCTAACACTCAAATTATCTTACAAGCTAAATGACTTCAAATAGACCATCCAGTATAAACAAATATTTACGATTAAAACACTCCCACCAAACACTTAACTGTTTTTGCTATTTGTAAACTAATACCTTAGTCAGCAAAGCTGATTTGTGGAAAAAACACTGCTAAACTTAATCAAAATAATAAATAGTGAACCTAATGAACGTTACTGCAATTTACCCAGGTACTTTTGACCCACTTACAAACGGACACACAGATCTTATTCAACGTGCCGCGAAAATGTTCGATACTGTTATCGTTGCCATTGCGCACAACCCTAGTAAGAAGCCATGCTTTACTCTTGAAGAAAGAGTCGATTTAGCAAATAGTATATTGAACCATTTAGACAACGTTAAAGTCATTGGTTTTGCTGGTTTACTGGCCGATTTAGCACGTGATCATAAAGCTAAAGTACTAATAAGAGGAATTAGAGCTGTATCTGACTTTGACTATGAATTTCAATTGGCGAATATGAATCGCCGCTTAAATCCAGATTTAGAAAGCGTATTTTTAACACCCGCAGAGCGAAATTCATTTATCTCATCAACACTCGTCAAAGAAGTCGCTCGTCATAATGGCGACGTGAGTGAATTTGTAGACCCTCTTATAGTTAAAGCCTTAAAAAATAAATTAGGCTTAGGCGCACAATAGCAATCTATACCAATTCGCATAATTAAGTGATTTATTTTGAGATAAGAAAGTCGTGTTGATAACAAGGCAAAAAACTCGTTATTTAGTTGTTCTATATAAGAAGCTTTACACGCAGTTAGTGTCAGATTTAATCCCTCAAATTGATTAGGTATTATTGCGAATTGGTATCAATAACCAAACGAGTTTATGCGATCTTCTTTGATGATTCGTATTAGAAGCATAGAGATATCGATAATAGGTATAAGAAACCATACAACATCCACAACCACCTAAATACGCTCAGCATTAATGCAATACCTACATGCAAATAATATGCGTAAAAGAAATAACTACAATTTTAAATACACCGAGTATAAAAAGCTAAGTGCGAGGGAATCAACATTATAAAACAGTTGAGCACAGCCTTAACCCTGTTTATTAGGGCTTGCTAAAAAGCTATATAAAGCAAGTATGAAAAACCATATAGTCATATAACCATCTAGCCCAAAAGAAAAATATAGCCCCCTACTTTCTTAAAAATTCCATGCTCAGAACTTACATATTACTTCATACCTCTATATTAAAATAAGGTGTAAAGAAAGTTAGGGTTTAGTTTTTCTCGGAGCAAACACCAGTGAGAGAATCATTAAAGCATCGAGCATATTTACGCCGATAGAATAAGCACTCCAATACCACCAAGGTTCATAGTTATATAACACGTACAGGTCATAATGCATTATAAGGGTGAGTACAGCATTTATTGTTAACGAAATTATGATGAAGTGAAAAGCCGCAGAACGTTGGAGCACTTTAAAGTACTGTAAAGTTAACAAAGCTAAAATGGTAATAAAGTCATAGAGCGCCCAGCTTAAATATAAATTTTCAAATAAGTTTATGTAACCACTAGAAATGTATGAGCAAAACATAAGTGCAGATAAATAAACAGGAGACTTATTTTCTTTATTTATACTGGAAGCTAAACAGTATAAGAAGGCCATTAAAAAGCCCCATTGAGAGAAAGCTTCTACGTAGTCCATTAGAGCTTCAGTGAGGTACATTAAAGCTAAGTTACTTTCTGGGCATCGTTTGACTTAAAGTAGCTAAGGAGTTTATTTTTTAATTTGTGAAGACCGAGGAAGTCTCGGTCTAAAATTAATACAACAATCATAACTAAATCTATAAAGTTCACTGTATACGTGTAAGCATCCCAGAAAAACCAAGGAGTTTGATTTTTATATATATACATATCTAGATACATACCTAGAAAAAAAATTGAGTTTATTGATAAGCCTAATATTAAGTACAAAAAAGATGGAGTTGTATTTTTTATACATATATATGCACATATAAGCGCTGATATTGTTGCAAAATCGTACAGAGCCCAGTCTAAATATAAAGTATTTTGAATAGAAAGCCATGTAAAAAAATAATCAGATAGAGTGTAAGAAACCATCATAATAAACGAACTGAGCAATAGAGTCGTTCTTCTTTTTATATCTAATGTATAAACAAAAACATTAAAAAAAAACGCCATCAAAAATCCCCACATCAGAAAAGCAGACAGGGAAAACAACCCAAAAAACTCAGTTAAAAACATTAAAAACCTATAATTTATTATTTTGGTCTTACAGGAACTACAATAGCACCACCACGCTGGAGCTCCGCACTCGCAGCACTCATAGCTTCTTGAGAGAAGCTTACTGTATCAGATTGTAGTGTTTTAGGGCTAGCAGTTTGTTCCGTTGCAGGCTGTAATTGTTGTGTTTTATTGTATGCTTGCATTTGTAGTTGGTTATTAGCTGAAATTTGCATGTAATTGTTCCTTATGAATTTTTAATATCTTTTGGTGCTATTTATAGTCACGCCATCATGTAGGTAATTGCATTACCTGTTTTAAGCAGTGATAGCTATTTTTTTGCTATCTACTTAATACAAAGCAACCAACGTGCCAATATTTTTTGACATCTAAAAAATACATGCTTCGGACAACCATTTGTTAAAATTAACCTAAAGCCCTAATTAATCGCCAAACTCATCTGACCAGCGCGTTATACACATAAAAAAACGCACAGGGGTAACCATACGTTTTTTATATCCAGGGATTTTAAGCTACGTATTTACACGGGATCTCCGCACGTGTACTTAGCTTCAAAATATATTCCATTGCTACTTCGTCACAATTTTCTTTACGAAGGCAAAGTTCACAATCTTTCATTACTTTTTCAGGTAAAGAGTCTTTACTACAAAAAGTAAAACGTTGTTGTTCAAAAAAATCTGGTACACGTGTTAATACAATAACTCGGTTAAGTGCTAACTTTTTAGCTTTAGTAAGTAGGTGCTCTACAAGCTGTCTACCCTGCCCCGACACTTTACTTTTTGGGTCTATACCCAATGAGCGTATTTCAGCAAGGCCAGTGTCGTAAATATATAACGACGCACAGCCAGATACCTTTCCATTTATTTCAGTTACCGCAAACTCGTTAATAGAATGCACCATATCGCTTTTTGCACGAGGCAGATTTTCACCTACCGTTGCCCAGTGCTGTATAAGCGTGGCAATTGCCTCTACATCATCTAAATTTGCATCACGTACCGTTATTTGCTGTTTTTTTTTGGCTTCTTTAACAGCATTAGTTACTTGCTCAATAGACGTCCCACCAAGTGCTTGACGCGCTTTTATACAGGCATCAATTTCAAGTACTGGGTAAACATCGTCTTCAAATACAGTGTTTACTGATTTGTACTGCTCAAGTGATAGCTCCTCAAGCGTTTTACCTTCGCTAATCGCAAGCTGTACAAGTACACCCACAATGTGATGACCTTCTCTAAATGGCACACCTTTAGCAACCAAGTAATCAGCAAGTTCGGTGGCATTAGCGTGGCCGCCTTTTGCCGCTACTAACGTTTTATCGCCATTTACTTTTACGCCTTTAATACATGCTTGCGCCATATGAATACATGCAAGCCATGTTGGCATAGCGTCGAACAGGCCTTCTTTGTCTTCTTGCATATCTTTATTGTATGCAAGTGGCAGCGCTTTTAACGTCATCATCATAGCGCTAAATGCACCAAATACACGTCCGGTTTTACCGCGAATAAGCTCAAGTGCATCAGGATTTTTTTTCTGAGGCATGAGCGATGAGCCTGATGTTACGTTATCAGCAAGCTCTATAAATCCGGCTTCACCCGAATTATAAAAAATCAAATCCTCTGACATACGAGATAAGTGAATCATCGAAATAGACGCACAACTTAAAAGCTCGACTACAAAGTCACGATCAGATACGCCATCAAGGCTATTTTTCGTCGCACCTGTAAAACCTAAGCCATGCGCTAAAGCTTGGCGATCAATTGGGTAAGCTGTACCGGCTAATGCACCACTACCAAGCGGGCAAAAATTAAAACGCGTTTTAGCATCCTGTAGTCGGCTTTCATCACGTTCAAGCATTTCTACGTAGGCCATACACCAATGACTAAACAATACAGGTTGAGCGCGTTGCAAATGAGTGTAGCCAGGCAAAATAGTGCCTAGTTCACGCTCTGCAAGGGCAACAAATTCAGCTTTTAATCCGGCAATAGCACCAAGCAAATGATCGGCAGTATCGCGGCACCATAATCTAAAGTCGGTGGCTACTTGGTCATTACGGCTTCGGCCTGTGTGTAGCTTTTTAGCTAAATCGCCTACTTTTTCGATTAGTGCAGCTTCAACGTGCGAGTGAATATCCTCAGCACCTGAGGTTGCTACAGCCTGTGGATCTGCTTTTACTTCTTCAAGCAGTTCGTTTAATGCTGCTACTAATTTTGTATGCTCGTCACTTGAAAGTACATTTACCTGTTCAAGTGCACCAGCCCATGCCACAGATCCAATAATATCTTGCTCTGCTAACTGGTAATCGAACGGAAGTGAGTCGTTAAATTGCTTAAACGCCTCATCTGGACCCGTAGAAAAACGTCCGCCCCATAATGCCATGAAATCTCTCCAAACCCTGTAGTGCCCCTTTTATAAGGGGCTATAAATAATTTACTTTTTAGCCAATGCTGAAATTCTGCTCGAAAGCGAGAATAAACGAATAAAGCCTTCAGCGTGTGACTGGTCATACACATCATCTTCACCAAATGTAGCAAATGCTTCGCTATATAAGCTATTTGGTGATTGCTTTTGAACCGCAGTTACTTGACCTTTATATAGCTTAAGTACCACTTCACCTGTTGCTAGTGTAGAAAGTGCTTCTGCACCGGCTAAAATAGAATCTTTAAGTGGTGTAAACCAGCGGCCGTCGTATACTAAATGTGAAAATTCACCACCTAGTACTTCTTTCCATTTACGGCTTGCTTTATCAAGCACTAGCTCGTCAATGGCTTGAAGCGCTGCCATAATGACTGTGCCACCTGGTGTTTCATAGCAACCGCGTGACTTCATGCCGACTAAACGGTTTTCTACAATATCAACACGTCCAACACCATGAGGTGATGCAATATCGTTTAATTTAACTAAACAGTCATATGGTTTAAGTTCTTCGCCATTTACAGCAACCACTTCACCTTCAACAACTTTTAAAGTTACTAGTTCTGATTTATCTGGTGCTTGCTCTGGAGAGTTAGTCCAAGTCCATACTTGCTCAGTTGGTTGACACCATGGATCTTCAAGCTCACCACCTTCGTGCGAAATATGCCAAGCGTTAGCATCACGGCTATAAATTTTTGTAGCAGATGCTGAACACGGAATGTCACGCTCAGCTAAGTAATCAAGTAATGATTCACGACTCGATAAGTCCCACTCACGCCATGGCGCAATTACTTTTAAATCTGGAGCAAGGGCTGCAAAACATGATTCAAAACGAACTTGGTCATTACCTTTACCAGTACAACCATGAGAAAGTGCATCAGCACCTACTTTACGTGCAATCTCAACTTGTGCTTTAGCAATAATAGGACGCGCCATAGACGTACCTAGTAAATAAGTACCTTCGTAAATCGAGCCGGTTTTAAGTGTTGGATAAATGTAATCACTTACCATTTCATCCTTTAAATCAACTACGTAACATTCTGAAGCACCTGAAGCGATTGCTTTAGCTTCTACGCCTTCAAGTTCTTCTGCGCCTTGGCCTACATCCGCTACAAACGCAACAACTTCACAACCGTAGTTTTCTTTTAACCATGGCACGATAGCCGATGTATCAAGACCACCTGAATAGGCTAAAACGACTTTTTTAATTGAACTCATAGGTGTTCCTTAACAAAATTTGGATTTAGTAATGTAACTAGCAAAGCATTTTGCGCGTGCATGCGATTCTCTGCTTGTTGAATAATTTTCGATGCTGGACCATCCATTACCTCAGAGGTAATTTCAAATTCACGGTGTGCCGGTTGGCAATGTAATACCGTAGTTGCACCGGTTTGATCTAGCAATGCCTGATTTAATTGATAAGGCATGTATTTTTCTTTTACTTGCTCAAGCGGTGTTGTATCACCCATTGATACCCATGTATCTGCGTATACAACGTTTGCACCAACAGCTGCTTCAACTCTATCGCTCACCATCACTGATGCGCCATTCATTGCTGCAATTTGCTCTGCTTTTTTAAGTATTTGTGAATCTGGCGAGCACCCTTTTGGTGTTACAGCAACAAAGTCAGTACCTAGCGTTGCGGCAAGTAACATCAATGAATGAGTCACGTTATTGCCTTCACCTAAGTAAGCCACTTTAAGCTCGCTCACATCGCCGTGAACTTCTTGAAGCGTTAAAAAATCAGCAAGAGCTTGGCATGGGTGGTATAAATCACACAAACTATTTACTACCGGTACTGATGCGTATTCACCTAATGTAGTTAATGTGCTGTGCTGATTTACGCGTGCAACAATACCATCAGCCCAAGTAGAAATATTAAGTGCGAAATCTTTAATTGATTCACGTGCACCCATAGCGCCATTTTGCTGATCTAAATAAACTGCATGGCCACCAAGGCGGTTAATACCTATATCAAACGATAAGCGAGTACGTAAACTTTGTTTTTCAAACAATGTTACGATTGATTTTCCCGCTAATACATTGCTGTATTTTTCTGGTTTTGCTTTTATATCTTGCGCTAACTTTAATAAATTAAGTGCGCCTTCTTGGTCTAACTCTAAACCCGTTAAAAAATTCTCAAACATAATAAACCTATGGTGTAATCTTAGTTCCGACATGCTCGCCTTGTAGCAGAGCAGTTAAATTTTCTGGCTTTTGCCAGCTGGAAATATACACACCGCGTCGTAAATGTTGGGCAGCGTGAAGGCTGGTCTTAACTTTGACCTCCATCCCGCCCACAATTACTCCATTTGTAATTAAAGTATCAATGTGTTTTGTGTCAAGTTGATGTAACGGCTGTTTATTTTCGTCAAGCACTGCTTCAACATCCGTCATAAAAATAAGCTCAGCATTTAAGTTACTAGCAATAGCCGCTGCTGCTTCATCTGCATTTACGTTGTACCAAAGCCCTTGCTCATCAAAGCCTATAGAGCTAACAATGGGTAGGCGACCGATTTTAAGTAAATCATTAACAATAGAATCGTCGTTGCTTTTACATTTACCCACTAAGCAAAGCGCTTTTAGCTTTTGAGTTGCAGTAACACCTGCCTCAAAAAGACTTAAGCCCACAGGCTTGTGCCCTGCACTAATAGCTTGAGTCATTAATTGTTTATTAGCGCAACCTGCGAGTGCTCCGACTATATAAGGCATTTGCTCTGCTGGGCTAATACGTAATCCTTGGTGTTTAGCACTGGCAAAACCCGCTTGTTTTAACCATGTATCAACTAAAGCGCCACCGCCATGTACAATGACAAACTCATCATTTGTTTGCTCATTTAATACATCAAACAACGCTTTTGCTGCATTTTCTGTATTAAGTACTGCACCACCTAGTTTAATTACCCACGTTTTTTTACTCATTTAAAACGCCCCTTTTAAACCAGTGGTATGATCTAAATTCATAGAAATATTAATACACTGCAAAGCTTGTCCAGCAGCGCCTTTTAATAAGTTATCAATAGCAGACATCACAATTAACTGCGTTCCTTGTTGCTGCCAGCCAATATCAACAAATGGCTGCTTAGCTACACCTTTAATTGAAGGTACTTTATCACCTAATAAACGAATTAATGGCTCGCTCGAAAGTACTTGATAAGCCGATGTAACGTTTTCCTTGGTAACACCTGGCTTAAGCTGTACATAAATAGTTTCTAAAATACCGCGTGGAAAATTACCTAAGTGCGGTGTAAATAAAACGTTGTGGCCAAGGTGTTGTTCAATTTCAGGGCCGTGGCGATGGTTAAACAAACCATAAGGTGCAAGCGACACTTCACAAAAATGCGTACCAACGCTGGCTTTACGCCCGGCACCTGTAACGCCCGAAACCGCATTAATAATAATACTTTCGCTACTCAATAAGCCTGCTTGCTTAAGCGGTTTTAGCGCATTAAGCGCTGCCGTTGGGTAACAGCCTGCAACAGCAATTAGCTTTGCATTGGCGATACCATCATGGTTCCACTCAGCTAGACCGTAAGCAGCTTCATTTAAAAGCTCCGGATGTTGATGCTCAAAACCATAGTAAGTAACGTAGTCGTCATTGCTTGCTAAACGATAGCCACCAGATAAATCAAATACCTTTTTACCCATAGCTAAAAATTGCGGCGCTAAATCAACACTTACTTTGTGATCGGTACATAAGCATACGTAATCAGCATCACTTTGAATGTCATCGAAAGCTGATACGCTAAGAGGGAGTAAAGGGCAGTCTAGTAAGCCAAGGTGCTCTGGGTATAAATCACTTAGCAATTTATTTTTATCTAAGCTACCCTCAGATACATAACAGCCTGTTAAAGTTAAGTTTGGATGCTTAACAACTAAGCTTGCTAACTCTGCGCCACTGTATCCGCTTGCGCCAATAATCACTACATTCATTTTTTACTCGTTATCTTAAAATTAATTACTACTTATCTATAATGTTCGCTTAAACTAGCTTAGACGCTAATTAAGTATTTTTTATTAATGAATTTTGATTATCGTCGCATTATTTTCATGGCGTTACTTTTAATATATTTATGCTTAAAAAGTGAATTGATATTCATCATAAATACTTTTATATTGTTATGCAATTAAATTGAATAATAATTTTGGATTTTTTATGCCTTTGCCTTCGTTTATTTCCATGTACCAACAATTGATTGCAGCCCCTTCTATTAGTGCTATTGAAGACAACCTTTGTATGAGCAATAAAAACGTAATTGAACTCCTAGCCAGTTGGTGCGAAACAATCGGTTTTACGTGTGAAATTATAGAGCTAGAAGGAGGTAAAGGGCGCTATAATTTATTAGCTAAACGCGGAGAAGGTGATGGCGGACTAATGCTAGCTGGTCATACTGATACAGTGCCTTTTGATGACAGTCGTTGGAATCATAATCCATTTAAACTTACCGAACTCGATAATAAATTGTATGGGCTAGGAAGTATTGATATGAAAGGCTTTTTTGCTTTTGTATTACAAGCGATTAGTGAGCTTGATGAAAAACAGCAAACTCAGCCTATTTTAATCCTTGCCACTGCCGACGAAGAAACAACGATGGCTGGTGCACAACAAATATGTAAGCACCCTAATTTAAAGCCTGCGCGTTGTATAATAGGCGAACCTACTGATATGACTCCAGTATTTATGCACAAAGGCCATATGAGTACAGCAATAAGAGTGGTTGGTCGCTCTGGGCATAGCTCCGATCCCGAACGTGGTCTTAACGCCATTGAAGTAATGCATAAAGTGATTACAAAATTGATGATCTTAAAAGAACAATTAAAGCATAAGTATTCAATAAACCACTTCGAAATCCCTTACCCAACATTAAACTTAGGTAATATTCATGGTGGCGATAACGCGAATAGAATTTGTGGTTGCTGTGAAATGCATATAGATATGCGCCCATTACCAGGTTTAAGTGTACAAGAACTACAAGCATTAGTACTCGATGCAACGAAAGAGATAAATCAGCAATACCCAAATGCGGTGAGCGTTATTGATTTACATGAACCAATACCGGCATTTAGTGGTAGCACCGACAGTGCTTTAGTAAAAATGGCTGAAAAAATAGCGGGGCAAAAAGCGGTCGCGGTAAATTACTGCACTGAAGCGCCGTTTATCCAGCAACTCGGTTGTGAAACGATTGTAATGGGCCCAGGCTCAATTAACCAAGCACACCAGCCTGATGAATTTTTAGCGATGGAAAAAATAAAACCATCACAACAAATAATCACTGATCTTATAAAAGCAAATTGCTTTAGCTAATAAAATTACAATAAAGGCGCCAATTGGCGCCTTTATTAATACAGAACTAAGGCCTAATTACCTTTAACTTCTAAGTTAATAAACTTAACTAGTTCTTCAGGTTGCCCTACTAGCATCATAACTTGTTGGTTAATTTCCATCATAGTTTTACCTTCAGGTAGCTTTGCAGATACACTGAATGAATTTAAACCTTTCGCAAAGCTGGTTAAAGCCTCTGCAATATCTTCAGTTACAGGAGCTTGTTGTAACTGTTGCTCTAGCGTCATTTCCATTTGCTCAAGCGTCATACCTTGCTTTTCAAGCTCGCTTGATAGTAAATCTTTTAATTTACCCTGGTTATTTAAGGCAAAGCTAACATTACGCGGCTCTAACTTACTCATTGCTTGCATAACAAGTGTTTGCTGCTGTAATTCTTGCTCATACGTCAGCGGTTGATCACCCGCTTCTTGCTGCGCCTTGCTAATAGCCAATGAAGCATCCATTAACGCTTTTGAATTAGCTAAACCCATATCCATATTAAAACTAACAATGTCTTTTGCATCAAGATTAACTACTACATCACTATTGCCAGACTCTTCATCGTAATCAAGTGATGAGTGTAAGTCGTAACTTGCCGACGCTAACATTTCGTTTGTATCAGCTGGTAATTTTGATACGAAGCTTTTATCAAACTGAAAGCTTTTTACATCAAATGATGTATGTGGTGATATTTTATCCGGCTCGTAGCCAGTTATTTCAATGCTTTGAATGTTAGCAACATTGTCACCTTCAGGGCTTATTACTTCCATGTTTGTTATTTCTACACTCTTTGAAATAACACTTGCCGATAAACCAGCGTATTTAAATGTAGCGCCAGTTTGCTCGCTTACTAAAGCAAGTTGCTTATCTACTTCTGCACGCACTTCTTGAGTTGCTACGTAGTTTGCGTAACTAACACCACCAACGCCTGCGGCCACAATAGCTGCAACTATAACTAATTTTTTCATGTCATTTCCTTATTTAATTCTTTCTATAAAGTGTCTCAACTTAAGAGTAACACTGAAGAACATCACCGATAAGTGTTAATTAATCAAACTAAGTAACTCATGTACTGTTTTTACAGGGGTAATTTTAGCGCCTAGCCCTTCCATCGATTTATGGTAATTGCGAAATGGAATATATATTTCTGTAAAACCATGTTGTGCAGCCTCTTTAACACGCGGTACACCACTATCTATTGGGCGTACATCGCCATTTAAGCTAAGCTCCCCCATAATACATGTGGTACGAGGTACAACAAATTCGTTTAAACTGCTAAGTAACGCGGTTACTAATGCTAAATCGATGCAGGTTTCTGTCTCATCAATTCTTAAACCACCCACAATATTAAAAAACGTATCGTGAAATATTTTAGTTTTAGTATGTTTACGTAATATACCGGTCAGCATTTTTATACGATTCATATTTAAACCAACACAAACACGCTGCGGAAATTCAGCCTCTGTTTCGGTAGTTAAACATTGAATTTCGAGCAATAGATTACGATTCCCTTTACGAATACAGGTAATAGTAGACCCAGGTGAGTCGGTGGTTGAACCCGATAAAAATATTTCACTTGGATTATCAACGCTTAACATACCACGTTCACACATTTTAAAAATGCCCACTGTATCAATATCACCAAAGCGATTTTTATTTGCCCTAAGAGTTCGTATTTGCCCATCGTTGGTGTCTATATGTAAAAGCGCATCAACAATATGTACAAGTGTTTGAGGGCCTGCTATTTCATTATTTTTGTTTACATGGGCAATAATAAACATGGTTACATCATTTTGCTTACAGTACTGAGTAAGCGCTTGCGCAGCACTTTTTACTTGAGAAGGCGAACCTGGGCTACCATTTGCCGTATCGGTTACTACAGCTTGAATAGAGTCAATAACAGCAAACTTAATTTTATTTTTATCGAGCTCTTCGATGATGGTTTCAACACTCGTTTCTGAAAGTAAATAAAGCTCGTCTGGGTTATAGTTTAACTTTAACCGATTTACCCTGTTTTTAAACTGCGATAAAGATTCCTCTGCTGTACAGTAAAGTGATGGCATACGTTGTGACATTCTCGCCACTAGGTCAGATAGCAAAGTTGTCTTACCCGCCCCTGGATCGCCCGAAATTATATTAACTGAGCCAGTAGTCACCCCTCCGCTTAGTACGCGATCAAGCTCGCCGATTTCAGTTAGCTGCTTTTCAGCCTCTGATGTAGCAATATCATTGATTTTTTTAGAGCCACCACCAACACCACCAGCATAACCACCAACGTTTGTTCGTATTGATGCTTTTTTACTGTACCCTGCTGAAGGCTTAAATTCCGCTAATGTGTTCCACGCACCGCAGCGACATTGACCCTGCCAACGTTGATAGTTCATGCCGCATTCGGTACAAACAAACTCTACTTTTGCCGCTTTAGCCATTTATAACTTTACCTACTGTTCTTTAATTAAAAAATACTTATTGTTAAGTGCTTATATTACTAGCTCAAACATTTACTTAAGCTACACAGTCGCTATGTGAGAAGATTTAACGTTACAATTATAACGTACGAATGCAGTTTTCTTTTTTAGCCTAACTTAAGGCACACTTATTGCTTAATGAGTAGTTTAAAGTAACAAGCCAAAAAATTGGCGATTAATTCATAATTCTATATTTAGTTAACCGTTACTGTGCTAGTTATACCGATAATATTAAAATGATACACTTTTATAGTTACCGGATAAATAAGCAAACTGTATAACTACTTTTCAAAACAAATGACGATGGTTCCATAAATGGCTGATGACATATTGCTCAAACACGAAAGTATCGTAGATGAGCTAAAAAAATACTTAGGTAGTGAAAAGTTTGATTCTATTTTTTACTCTCTCACGTCAAACTTAACAAAGCCTGAGCAATTTCTAATCAAAATGGAAATGTCTCGCCTATCTCAACCAACTGAGCGATTTATTGATTTACGAGGTTTAGTACAAGGGCAAATAAAACTTTATGAATTTGCTGGTAAACAGCACTTCATGAATGATAAGGCCATAGAAATTTTCAAAAAAGCTATTGAGTCATATGGTGGTTACACTTTAGCTGTCTATGAAAAGGTAATGGACACAAAGGATATCTATTTAACAAAGGTTAATGACAGAACAAATATTGAAATACAAAGCAATAACTTCGACGTTGAAGTTATAAAATTTGCTTCGTACGAAAATCGAACCGAAGAACGGATGAACTACTCAATAAAAGTTACTATTGAGCATAACGATGAAAAAAATATTGCAGCTAATACCTCTGATATTTCTCTAAGTGGCTGTAAAGTGAAGCTGCCTATTAGTTATATTGTAAAAAAAGGTGAATTAATAGCCCTTCGATTAGTTGGTTTAGAACAAGACTTTGAGCTGGGGTTAAAAAACGGAATTCAATATGAAGTTATTGCTTTAGAAAAAACGTCTAAAAGCTTTAATTATATACGCTTAAAACGTACCTACATTGAAAATAATAAAAGTTTTGATACATTCTTAGAAAATTTTATTAACGCAAACAAGAGACGTTATAAAGTAAACCTTGATAACACTTTAGATGCAATCGTTTCAAAAGGATACGAACAATATTACATCCCACGAGTAACATCCTTATACGTATTTTTGAGCATGAAAAATGCTTTATTAGTCCCAAATCTGAGCTTAACCAATGAAAACAATATCTTTATCCAGCGCTATTTTACTGATGAAAGAAGGGCTGTGTGTTTATATAATGTTTTAAATCATCAACGCATTTCGAAGTTATTAACGCAGCCTACAGCTGTAAAAGAAGATTATTTGTATACATTTACTCATGTATCCTCCGGCAAAATTTACTACTATTCAGCAACACAGAGCGAGCTAAATAATAATCCTGAATTTAAGAGCTTATTTTTAGGGTTTGGGAGTAAAAAAGATAGCTTTCAATGCTTTAAATTGCAGATAATGCCAAGCCATTCGGACGACTCTTATATTCCTCTTTCATTACCAGATACCGTAGGAAAGAATATTGCAAAGCTAAATAAAAAACCTTCTGCTCGTGTGCAAAGCTTTATTGTAGACGTGAAGTATTTAGTCGTGCTAACTAGTATAGGAACCACTGCTGAAGCAAAGAATTACCAGTTGCTTGATTATGACCCTTCATTTATTCCGCATTTAAAAAGTTTTGGCCACCCCAGAAGCAGCTCTTTTCCTTGCTTAAATGAAGTTGCACTTGAATATGTAAATTTACGAGCGAGTAAACGATATTTATATAAAACAGCTTTAGAAGTTAATATTAATGATATAAATACGAGTGGTCATACACTAGATTTCTCAGTGATGGGATTACAGATCGAGTTTCCATACCCTGTTACTCTTAAAGTTGGTGACTCTGTACTTTTATCATTTATTGATCTACAAAAAATAACAAAAAAACATAATCTTAGTCAGTTAGTTTATGAAGTAAAAGCTATAAGTAAATCTTTAAGAATAGTTAATTTGAAAGCAGAAACTACAAATAACGTAACCCATGCAGGAGTTGACTTTTTCACCCAGCTAATTGAAAAAAATAAAGATAAGCTTAAAGTGTCTGAAGAAAAGCCAATAGTTCCTGGTCTGTCTCTAGCACTACGTAACATGGTTACAAAAACTATATGTCAATTTCCATTTTACCTTCATAAAGAGTCAGCTCATTTTAAGGCTGGCGCTATTGGCTTAGGCCTCTATACCAACCCTTTACATACTATTTTACAAAGCTTTGGGCTTTTAAAGAAAAAAACTGATTTATCAAATATTTTAACCAAAGATCAAATCACTAATGTAATCACACCAAATATAAAGGATCGAAGCCGACAAGATCCCCCCCTACCATTTACGCTAGTCATTAATTTTGATCCACGAAAAAGTACCATCGATGATGCTATTAGTACTCAGTGTGTTTTAGGTAGCGAATACTCTAGTTTTTATAAACAAATAAACAAGGGGATCCAAGCTAATCTCATATTTGTAATGCGACTGTATATATCGCGCACTGGCCGTCCTGATACAGACTATTTATCTAATGAATTAAAGTACGTGAGTCAGTATGCGATTCATAAAGCTAAAGATTTAGAAAATGCAATATGGTCTGTAGCTGGTGTTGGGGATATAATAGATATAACCGATGAAGCGCTTAATCATTTAGATCTCAAACGAGAGCTAGTTGAACAAATGAGTCGCCGTAAACTAATTTGGCTAAACCGCTTACGCTAAGCAGCTTAGCTTAATTACTTTAAAGTGTTGGCTCTTTTTCTAACGGAATAGCCAACATATACAACAATTGCAATAATGACCCTTCACAAATAGCCGCTTGTGCTTGCTCAACTACTTTTGGTTTACCGTGTACAGCCACACCAAGGCCAGCTTTTGCCATCATGACTAAATCGTTTGCGCCATCGCCAATAGCTACTGTTTGTACTTTTTTAAGCCCTAGCTTTTGTTGAATCGCCTCTAAAACGACCGATTTTTGCTGCGCATCGACAATCGTACCGAGTACTTTACCTGTTAGTTTGTCGTCTTCAAATTCAAGTACATTAGCATGCACTTCATCTAAATTAATAAGCTCTTGTACGCGCTCTGCAAAAGGCACAAAACCACCTGAAGCAATAGCCAAATACCAGTTATGTTGCTTTAAAATTTGGCACAGTATTTTAATACCAGGCATGAGTGGTAGTGTGCTTTTCAGTTCTTCAATTAAGCTTTTCTCAATACCTTCAAGCTTAGCTACACGCTGATACAAACTCTCACTAAAATCAAGTTTACCCGCCATTGCAAGTGCAGTTACAGAGGCAACTTCATCGTATACATTCGCAAGGCGTGCTATTTCGTCTATGCACTCAATAGTTATTGCAGTTGAATCCATATCCATAACCAACAAACCTGGCTCATATAAATTAGGCGGCGTAGCAATTTGCACTAATTGACAATCAAGCGTGCTTGAAAATTCTTGTAGCGCAAGCGGGTTTATAGTTTTATCTGCATTTTGCGCGTAAAAACACAATGCAGGGGCTAATCCTAGGTCGGGTTGATATTGGCACATAGCTGTGACTGTTTGGTTATGTGTCGCTAAAAAATTAACAATGCTAGTAATGTGCTTTTCTTCAAAATCACCTGCAAATGCGATGCAAAATAGCCCTAATGCTTTATCAGGAATATTACCAATAGGTGTAAATATTTCATCACTATAGCTAAACCATTTATTTAAAGTTAAGTTTACTAATTGCTGCTCAGCAGCTTGGTGTGCCATGTTCATTTGCGACATGGGATCTCCGTGTTTATTTCCTGATAATTAGCACACTAAGCTAACAGTTTTTAATGCTAAATTCGCCATCAGGTAGGGTTTAAGGTTATAGTTAGTATAGTTGTAACATCAAATTAAAATGCTGTCAGTAGCATAAACGGTGACTATGAAAAATAACCATATTAAAAATCCTATAACCGCATCTCAAAGAAAACGACTTGTGCGTTTAATTCTTGCGGCTAGTTGCTTTGTATTACTAAGCTGGGTAGGTGTTAATAGTAGCTTTCAGAGTCATCAATTACTTTATGATAGCGCCGACAGCACCGCAAAAAGCCTCACTAAGTTCATGGCTTTAAATGTTAAAACACCTTTAATCGAAAAAAACAAACCCCAGCTAAACACAATTTGTAACGATATAAGTAAAGATGAATTCGTGCTGTCAGCCACTATTTACGATCAACAAGGGGTTTTGTTAGCCAGTAGCGACAATTGGCAGACGCACCATATTTATGGTCAACTCTCTGATTCTACCCCTGGGATAAGCAAATTAAAAACCCCATTTATAGAACCAGTTATTAGCGATGACGACCGTCCACTTGGTTTTGTATCAGTTACCTATTTGACTCGCGCAGCAATTGCCGACAGCCATAATCATTTTCATGACTTAGGTCGTCAAGTACTATTAATGCTAGTGATTGCTTGTATTTTTACGTGGCAATTAGGACGTGGACTAAAACGCTGGCAGGTAAGCCGCTATATGCAAAAAACATCTGAACAAGAATCGTAAAGCTGTTTTGCAAGTATTTCTCTTTCGCTGTCTGGCTTTAAATCACATAAAACGTTAAAAACATCAGGTATATGCAATGGCGTGTTCACTTCCCCTTGATAGCCACTTAACGGCATTGAAGGTGAATCCGTTTCAAGCACTAAGTGTTCTGGCTCAATAACGGCAATAACAGCACGGGTTTTAGCTGCACGTTCATAGGTAATAATACCGCCTACGCCAAGTTTAAAACCCTGTTTGATATAATACTGCGCGTGTTGGATTGAACCTGAAAATGCATGAATCACTCCCCCATTTTTTGGCTTGCAACGCTTAAACGATTGCGCAATTAAATCATGGCTTTGCCTATGATGCACAATGAGCGGTAAGCTTAGCTCATTAGAAATCTCTATTTGCTGTTCAAATAAGTAAGTTTGTTTGGGGAGATTTTCAATACTTCTATCAAGTCCACATTCACCAATTGCCACCAGCCGATGCTTATTTGTAGTTGCAAACTCGAATAACGCTTCAATGTGCGATTCTTTATGCTGTTTTAAAAAATAAGGGTGTAACCCTGCCGCTATTTCTATACTTGGATAGGTTGCTTTGAGATCTATGAGGGTATGCGATTGAGCAAGGGTAATGCCTGGCACAACGAACTGATTAACTCCCTTTACTACACACTCGCTTATGAGAGATTCACGACTTGAATCAAACTCGCTAAAGTCGAGGTGGCAATGAGAGTCAATAAATTGCACGGTTACTTACTCATCTATTTATTAAGGGTTTAAGCGTGTAATTTGCCAGCTATTATCTGCTTGGCGCTGATACATAAAACGATCATGTAAACGATGCGCACCACCTTGCCAAAACTCTATTTTAGAAGGCACTACGCAGTAACCGCCCCAAAAATCAGGAAGCGGAATTTCACCTTTGGCAAATTTGCTTTTCATATTAGCAAAAGTTTCCATAAGGACTTTACGCGACGACACTGGCCTGCTTTGCGCTGAAGCCCATGCCGCCAATTGGCTTTCTTTTGGGCGCGATAAAAAATATTTTGCTACCGCTGATGTAGGTAGAGGTTTAGCCTCGCCGTATACAATTACTTGTCGCTCCATATGGTGCCATGGAAAATGCAGCGATATTTTATTGTTACCTTTTAGCTCTTGTGCTTTACGAGAGCCCGTATTAGTAAAAAATACAAACCCATTATCATCAAGGTGTTTTAACAATACAATACGCTGCGAAGGCTGCCCTGTTTCATCAACCGTTGCCACAACCATTGCCGTTGGATCAGGCACGTTACTGCCCACAGCATGCTCAAGCCATGTTTCAAATTGTTTAAATGGGTCATCTTGCAAAGTGTCTTCGCTTAACGCGTCTTGCAAGTATTCACGGCGGATATCTTCGAGTTTCATAAACAAATCCTTCTCTGTTTATTAAAGCGTATGTGGGTAAGTAAGGTCAGGTTGTTCATCGTTATAAGAGCAAAAATAAAAATGCTTTGTTTAATGTTGGGTTTCGTTTCACTCAACCCAATCTACGGTGCAAACCTGCATCTGCAAGTGTAGGAGTGCTAGCAAGGCGGTAAAACTATTTATGCCAAGGAGCATACGGTTTGTATGTGACTTAGGCTAAAAAGCACGACAACGCAGCTAAAGCGAACTACACAACTCAGATATCTGCAAGTGTAGAAGTGCTGACAAGGCGAAGTGCTTTTTTATGCCAAGAAGCATACAATTAGTATGTGACTTAGGCTAAAAAAGCACGACAACGCAGTCAAAGCGAACTACACGAAGCAGACGTTCACCTAAGTAGTTTAGCCTAAGACAAGGCATCCACTCCTACTTATCCCTATGAGCATACGGTTTGTATGTGATTAGGGTAAGTCGGGGTGGATAACGCAGTATTAGGTTAAAATGCGACGGTGATTACATTTGCTCCATGACTTCAATGCCTAACAAATCCAATCCAGTTTTTAGCGTATCTGCCACTAAATTACACAACACTAAACGGCTGTCACGTACGCTTGGCTCTACGCCTTCTTTAAGTACTGGGCAGGCTTCGTAGAATGTCATGTATAGGCTAGCTAACTCGTATAAGTAACCACATAATACGTGTGGAGTGGCCTCGTTGATCATTAAATCAAGCACTTCTTCAAGCTGTAGCAGTTTAAGTGCGAGTGCTTTTTCTTGCGGCTCTGTAATAGCTACATCGGCATTTAGCGTAGCAGCATCTACACCTGATTTACGGAAAATACTACGCACGCGAGTATAAGCATATTGCAGGTAAGGTGCTGTAGCGCCTTCAAAGCTTAACATGGTGTCCCAGTTGAATATGTAATCGCTGGTACGGTGCTTAGAAAGGTCAGCATATTTAACTGCGCCAATACCTACTTTACGCGCAATTTCGCTGCGATCATGATCCGATAAATCAGATTCACGCTCAGCTAATTTTGCGGCTGCACGGCTAATTGATTCTTCAAGTAAATCAGCCAGTTTAACAGTGCCACCGGTACGGGTTTTAAATGGTTTACCATCAGCGCCCATCATGGTGCCAAACGGGCAAAACTCGTAACTTGTTTCATCGCGTAAAAGGCCAGCTTTTCGTGCTGTAAGCTCTACTTGATTAAAGTGAAGGCTTTGGCGTGCATCTACAAATATTAAAATACGTTCAGCACCCAATTTATTTGAGCGGTAATCACACGCGGCTAAATCAGTGGTTGCATATAAAAAGCCACCGCCTGATTTTTGCACGATAAACGCCGATGGCTCGCCATCTTTATTTGCAAGCTCATCTAAAAACACCACTTGTGCGCCTTGCGACTCTACAGCAATGTTTTTATCTTTTAATAGGCTAATAATATCGTTAAGTTCACTGTTGTAAGCACTTTCAGCCATAATATCGTCTTGAGTAAGCGTTACATTTAGACGTTTGTAAACTTCTTCAGAGTGCTTAACTGAGGTAGCTATAAATAGCTTCCATAGTTTTTCACAGTGCGCATCGCCACCTTGTAGTTTAACAACGTAATCACGGGCTTTATCTGCAAAACCTTCTTCATCGTCAAAACGTTTTTTAGCGTCGCGATAAAATGTTTCTAAATCAGCAAGCGCTACCGACTCTAAATCTACGCCTTGGCTAATTTGATCTTCTAAATGCGCAATCAGCATACCAAATTGTGTGCCCCAATCGCCCATGTGGTTTTGACGAATGACTTTATCGCCTCTAAATTCAAGGGCGCGTACAATTGCATCACCAATAATGGTTGAGCGTAAATGACCTACGTGCATTTCTTTTGCAAGGTTAGGCGATGAGTAATCTACAACGACAGTTTGTGGCTTAGTATGCTCTTTTACGGCAAGCTTTGCATCGCTGTTAGCCGCTTCTACGCTTTTGGCTAAAAACTCAGGCTTTAAATGAATATTAATAAAACCAGGGCCAGCAATTTCAGTTTTTTCAGCTATGTCGCTTACATCTAACTGATCAATAATTTTTTGCGCAAGCTCACGTGGGTTACTTTTCATTTTTTTAGCGGCACCCATTGCACCATTAATTTGGTAATCACCAAACTGTGGGCGTGTACTTTGTGTAACCGCTGGGTTTGTATCTTCAGGTAGGCCTGCTGCGGTCATGGCGGCAATGGCTTTTTCTACTAAAATAGTACGAATGTTCATTATATTATTTACCTTTGTAAGCCCGCCTTAGCAGGCTTTCAGTTAACTGTAGTCAGTCGATTCTAGTTTTCGCGAGTATGGTTAAAGGTTACTTCTGGGTAACGCTCTACCGATAAATTAAGGTTTACACGGCTCGGTGCTATGTAAGTTAGGTTATCGCCACCATCGAGTGCTAAGTTGCTTTCGCACTTACGCTTAAACTCTTCAAACTTTTTAACGTCAGTTGAGCTTACCCAACGCGCTGTATTTACGTTTACACCTTCGTAAATTGCATCTACGTTGTACTCAGCTTTTAAGCGCGCTACCACTACGTCAAACTGTAGTACACCTACCGCGCCTACAATTAAATCGTTATTAATAAGCGGTCTAAATACCTGTACTGCACCTTCTTCAGAAAGCTGTACTAGGCCTTTTAATAACTGCTTTTGTTTAAGCGGATCACGCAAACGAATACGACGAAACAGCTCAGGCGCAAAGTTAGGAATACCGCTAAACTTAAGCTTTTCGCCTTGCGTAAAGGTATCACCAATTTGGATTGTACCGTGGTTATGTAGCCCTATAATGTCGCCAGCGAATGCATCCGCTGCACGCTCACGATCGCCTGCCATAAACGTTACCGCATCAGAAATACTGACTTGTTTACCAAGGCGTACATGGTTCATTTTCATGCCTTGGCTGTATTTACCCGACACAATACGCATAAAAGCAATACGGTCACGGTGTTTAGGGTCCATGTTGGCCTGTATTTTAAAGACAAAGCCAGTAAAGTTTTCTTCTGTTGCAACTACTTGGCGATCTTCTGTTTCACGTGGTAATGGCGTTGGGGCCCACTGTGTTAAGCCATCAAGTACGTGATCAACACCAAAGTTACCAAGTGCTGTACCGAAGTACACTGGCGAAAGTTCACCCGCTAAAAACAGCTCAAGGTCAAATTCGTTTGATGCACCAATTACAAGCTCAAGCTCTTCACGTAGTTGCTCAGCGAGTTCTTCACCAATGGCTGTATCAAGCTCTTGGTTATCTAACCCTTTTACTGTACGTACTTCTTGAATAGTATGGCCCTGGCCTGTTTTGTATAAAACCGCTTCGTCGTTGTGAATATGGTAAACACCTTTAAACTCTTTACCGCAACCAATTGGCCACGTAATAGGTGCACAGGCAATGTTTAGCTCTGTTTCTACTTCATCAAGTAGCTCCATTGGGTCTCGAATATCACGGTCACACTTATTCATAAAGGTAACAATAGGCGTAGTACGTAAACGCGTAACTTCCATAAGTTTACGAGTACGCTCTTCTACACCTTTTGCGGCATCAATAACCATTAAGCACGAATCTACCGCAGTCAGCGTGCGGTATGTATCTTCTGAGAAGTCTTCGTGTCCAGGGGTATCAAGTAAGTTAACCAGCGCATTATTATATGGAAACTGCATTACTGAGGTAGTAACCGATATACCACGCTCTTTTTCCATTTCCATCCAGTCAGACTTTGCATGCTGATTAGAGCCACGGCCTTTTACAGTTCCGGCTTTTTGAATCGCTTGTCCGAACAAAAGTACTTTTTCGGTGATGGTGGTTTTACCAGCATCCGGATGCGATATAATTGCAAAAGTCCTTCGCTTGCTGATTTCATTGATAATAGTCTGGTCTGCCATTGATAAATTCTTTTAGTTTGATACCAAGTTACATGCATAACGTTAAGTGTATGCAAGGCAACCCGTTAAGTTGATCGTTATTAACTAAGCTTTGAGCAATTTAGTATGAATAAATTGACAACAATTAACGCCATATAGCTAATTTTCTAATAGTGGCAATTGTAACAGGAGTCGGTATAAAAGTGTGCTATCTAACATAAAAATATCTTGGCTTTGTAATAAATCGAAATGACTCACTTAACTTAAGAACGATTAAAAATGATTGAAAGGTAATAATTTAAACATCTATGAATTAATATTTAGGCAAAAAACCTCTACAATCTTTAAATTAACAATTTAATTTCAATATCTTACAACAAATAAAACATCCTATACACTAGGTAAATCTGTTTTATAACTGGTTGTATTTCAGCCATTAAGACCGCTACAAGCTTGTGTAATAAAGTCGTAACGCATACTATTGATAGATTGCATGGAGGGTAAGTCACTTGGTCATGAAAACCAGTAAGTTAAGCATTAGATTATTATGGTATATAACTCCCCTTGTTATCTTACCGTTACTATTTTTAGGTGGCTTTACACTCACCAATGTAACCAACTCTACACAAAAGCAAGCTGATTTAATAATGGGTCGTTTTGTTGAGCAGCAACAACAAAAAATATTTAATTACATAGACTCTTTTCACTCTACTGCAAAGCTTCTTTCTAGATCTCCGGTACTTAGCGACTTTTTAGCTAACGACACACTTACCAGCGGCAATTATACCCGAAAACTAGGTGCGCTTATGGATGTATTTGCCAGTTACAGTGAAGCCTATCCAGATATAATTAGCATTAATTTAGTTTCAGCTAGTGGCAAAAGTGATGCCTACTACTCAACTAACCTAACCACTGCGCCTAAAAGTTACCCTTTTTTTAACAAAGTGCTGCAAAGTAATTTAAGTAAACAGCAGTTTATGATTCAAAAGAACGATGGCACCACAAGTTTGTACTTTATACAGCGAATTTATAGTGTTGATTACTATTTAAAACGCCCACAACAACTTGGTTTTATTGTAATACATATAGAGCCTTCAATACTCAACTCCAGTATTTTAGAAGCGCCATATAACAACACACTTAATTTAATGTTGACCAAAGACGGAAAAATTTTATTTAGCTCCGATTACAACATGCGCGGCCAATACATAAGCGAATACGAGCTTAACCAAATACACGACCTTGCCGACATAGGCATGCTTTCTACCATTGAACTCTCAAGCATAGATAAAATAGAACGAATGATTTTTGCCGTACAAATGCCCGGCGGATATTATTACGTTTCAACCATTCCAAAAGCGGTTCTTTATCAATCAGGTAAAGCGATAAGCTTAATAACTGGCTTAATTGTCATTATATCCGTGATCACCTTGCCAATATTAATTTTTGTAGTGGTACGCAATTTATTACTTAACCCAATTGAGTTGCTAGGAGCTGCCAGTCATCGTGTTGGTGATGGAGACTTATTAGTGCACTTACCTGCGCACACTAATGATGAATTAGGCGTTTTATTTAATGACTTTAACCATATGGTTAATCAAATAAGGCATTACCAGCAGCAGCTTGAAGAGTATAAACATCATCTTGAAGATAAAGTAGAAAGTCGTACTAAAGCACTTGAAGCTATGAACAGCCAACTAGAGCTTGCTATTGGCCAAGCTGAGCAAGCTAATCAGCTTAAAAGTCGTTTTTTAGCTAACATGAGTCACGAAATACGCACGCCGCTTACGGCTATTATGGGCTTTACAGAGCAATTGCTACACAACAATAAAGTAGCGAACGACAAGCAACACCTAAGCACTATTTTACGTAATTCAAAACACTTATTAGAGTTAATAAATAACATCCTCGATTTATCTAAAATTGAAGCCGAAAAGCTAGCAGTTGATTTATCAGCATTAAATGTAGTACAGCTTGTGCACGATATTGAATCAATTATTAAACCACTAGCACAAGAAAAAAAATTAACCCTTAATATCGACTATCAACTGCCGCTACCTCGAACCATTTATAGTGATGTGACCCGCTTAAAACAAATACTTATAAATATTGCTAATAATGCTGTTAAATTTACTGAAAATGGCAGTGTGTCTATTTGCGTACATTATTTACAAGCAAGTCAAAGGCTAGAGTTTGTAATTAAAGATACCGGTATTGGTATGTCACAGCATCAAATAGGGCGTGTTTTTAAGCCTTTCGAACAAGCAGATACCACAACCACACGCCGTTTTGGTGGTACAGGCCTTGGATTATGTATTTCTAAAAATTTAGCATTACTACTTGGTGGTGATGTAACGCTTAAAAGCGAAGTTGGGGTTGGGAGTCGTTTTAGTATAACAGTAGCTTGTCAATTATCTGATGATCAACCAATCCTTGAATTTTTAACGCAAGAAAGCCAGCTAATCCCAGAGAAAGATCCTCTTTTATCATTCGCGACCAATAGTTTTGACGCTAATATTTTAGTCGCTGAGGATAACCCTGATAACCAACTATTAATTAAATTATTACTGCAAACTTGGGGCCTTGAACCCGATATGGCTAGTAATGGCGCACAAGCTGTAGAAATGGCACTTGTTAACGACTACCAGCTTATTATTATGGATATGCAAATGCCTGTAATGGGCGGGTTAGAAGCGACTAAAATGCTTCGTCATGCAGCATACGATGGCCCTATCATCGCCCTTACCGCCAATGTGATGAACCACGATATAGGCACTTACCTAGAAGCGGGTTGCGACAAAGCACTTGCTAAACCCATTGATAAAGATGCCCTGGAAAATGTACTCGTAAGCTACCTGCATCTTGAAAAGGATAATCAAAATAAGTGGGATAGCTTATTAAAAAGCGAAAAGTTTCAGCAAATTACTGATAACTATTTAGCCAACTTACCTACTTATTTAGAAGAAGTTAAAACTCTGCAACATTGTAATGACTGGGAAGCATTAAGAAGTATAGCGCACAGTATAAAAGGTAGTTCTGGGTGCTTTAATTTTAATGAAATTTATCACAGCGCTGCGGCACTAGAAGAAAACTTAAAAAGTAACAATAAAGTGCCAAGAGACGAGCTGGTAAATAAATTAATAGCAGCCATTGAACAAGCAATTAGTGGCAAAGTAACCTAAAAGAAAACTTACTAAATAGTACAAGTTCGGTGCGTTAGTCCTCTATGCTAAAACGCTAATCACCGACTTTAATTATGAAAAGTTTAAACCTAATGCCATGCCCATTAAAATAGCATCTTCAAAGCCATTTTTGGCCGGATTATCACTTGGATAGTAGTTTTTACGCACTGACATCTCTGTAAAGCCTGCGTTCTCATATAGCGCAATAGCCCGCGCATTTGATTCGCGTACTTCTAAAAAGAGGTTTTCAGCATTTTTCTGTTTACCATATTCAATAAACTGAGCTAACAACTGCCTTGCAATACCCTTACCCTGGTGGCTTGGTGTTACACAAATATCCATAAGCGTAAAATCAGGCCCTGCTTTTTCACCGATATAAAAACCAATTATGCTCGCCTCATCAAATGCAGCAACATTAAAATAACGCCCGCCTATACATGAACTCATTGTATTTAAAGTCCACGGATGGCTATGACACGCTGTTTCGATGGCCATTAATTGGGGTATTGCAGTTTCATCTACTGATTTAAAGTTTATCAAGGTGTTCACTCATTAAAGCCCATAAAGCACGCTTTTCTGAGGCGTTGAGCTGTGGGGATGGCAATGTAAGTTTATTGTCGTTTAATTGCATCTCACTGCCCTGTACAACGCTATTTATAATAATAGGTGCGGCACTGAGTTTAATGTCTGCAAGTAATTGCTCATTGAGCGTTAAAGAACTAGCTATCGCACTTTGCGATAAAGTATTAGCTTGATCATTTATTTTTGGACAATAATGTTGATTGAGTTCAAGATTTTCTATATCAAAAATAGCTGCGTAACGTGGATGCATAACAACTCAGTAGATTAGACATTTGAACAATATAAGAAGTAATAAAAACGATGTAAAGAAGAAATGGCAGGGGCGGAGAGATTCGAACTCCCAACCGTCGGTTTTGGAGACCGCTGTTCTACCAATTGGAACTACGCCCCTGCAATGACGACGAATTATAGAGAAGTTTCTCTAAAGGTAAAGAGAAAAATCACTCTTTTAGTTCAACTGCTTTCAAAGTAAGCAATACGGTCAATTAACATGCTAATTGGCCGTATTTTATTACTCAAAAAACAATTGGGCTTATTCCCATTCGATAGTTGCAGGTGGTTTACCTGAAATATCGTAAACAACACGAGAAATACCATCAATTTCGTTAATAATACGGTTAGAAACCACACCTAAAAACTCATAAGGTAAATGTGACCAACGCGCCGTCATAAAATCAATAGTCTCAACACAACGAAGAGATACAACCCAATCGTATTTACGTGCATCACCCATGACCCCTACCGATTTAACAGGTAAGAACACAGTAAACGCTTGGCTTACTTTATGGTAAAGATCAGCTTTGTGTAGCTCTTCAATGAAAATAGCATCAGCACGGCGTAGTAAATCACAGTACTCTTTTTTGATTTCGCCAAGTACACGTACACCTAAACCTGGTCCAGGGAAAGGATGACGGTAAAGCATGTCGTACGGTAAACCAAGCTCTAGACCAATTTTACGTACTTCATCTTTGAATAATTCACGCAATGGCTCAACAAGGCCCATTTTCATGTCATCTGGTAATCCGCCCACATTGTGGTGAGATTTAATAACATGCGCTTTACCCGTGGCAGATGCCGCTGATTCAATGACGTCAGGATAAATTGTACCTTGTGCTAACCATTTCGCATTTTTAAGCTTTTTGGCTTGCTCATCAAATACATTAATAAACGTATGACCAATGGCTTTACGTTTATCTTCTGGGTCTGACTTACCAGCTAAATCATTTAAAAACTGCTCTTCAGCTTCAACTTTAACAATGTTTAAGCCAAATTTATTACCAAACATGTCCATTACTTGCTGACCTTCGTTTAAACGAAGTAAACCATTATCAACAAATACACATGTTAGCTTTGTGCCAATTGCACGGTGAATAAGCATAGCCACTACTGATGAATCAACACCACCAGAGAGACCTAAAATAACTTCGTCATCACCTACAGTTTCTTTAATACGCTCAATAGCATCATCAATGATTTTTGCGGCAGTCCATAATTTTTCACAGCCACAAATATCAATAGCGAAACGCTCAAGCAAACGTAACCCCTGATGAGTATGCGTTACTTCCGGGTGAAATTGTACACCGTAAAAACGCTTTTCTTCGTTAGACATTGCAGCATG
Source organism: Pseudoalteromonas aliena (assembly GCF_038155085.1). Classification (GTDB taxonomy): domain Bacteria; phylum Pseudomonadota; class Gammaproteobacteria; order Enterobacterales; family Alteromonadaceae; genus Pseudoalteromonas; species Pseudoalteromonas aliena_A. The sequence continues at coordinate 248,865 of NZ_JBAKAU010000003.1, read as the reverse complement.
TGGACAAGTAGATGTTTTAGCTGTTGTTGTAAAATCAGCTGGAATGTCCATTACTTTGTCGCCATGACTCATCCATACGTCAAGTATGCCGTTGCCACCATCAGTAATATGGTCTTCAATTGCATCAAATAATGCACAGCGGCCTACTTTTTCAACTTGTGCGTAGCCAAACTCTTTTTTATCAGAGCTGTGTACACTTCCACCAAGTTGAGCTGCCATTGTTTGCATGCCATAACAAATGCCTAATACAGGAACGCCTGCATTAAACACATACTCAGGAGCGCGCGGGCTATTTTCAAGTGTTGTTGATTCTGGACCACCAGAAAGAATGATACCTTGTGGGTTAAACTCGCGGATTTGCTCTTCAGTCACATCCCATGCCCACAGCTCACAATAAACACCAATTTCGCGTATACGACGGGCGATTAGTTGAGTGTATTGTGAACCAAAGTCTAAAATGAGAATTCGTGAATCGTGAATATCTTTGCTCATGGAGTATCTCGTAAAGTCTGATGCTAACTGCCGCTTTGAATACCAATTTTATTAAACGTTGATTTAATGCAACTGATATTTATAAGGGGCTAAAAAGAGGGCCTGTAAAACAAGCCCAATAATTTATCTAATTAAGGTGCTTAACCTAAGCGGTAATTTGGTGCTTCTTTAGTGATTTGCACATCATGAACGTGCGACTCACCCATACCTGCTGAAGTAACACGTACAAATTGTGGTTTTGTATTTAGCTCTTCAATTGTTGCACAACCCGTTAAGCCCATAGCGCTTCGTAGGCCGCCCACTTGCTGATGAATAATCGTTGCAATTGGACCTTTGTAAGCTACGCGACCTTCAATACCTTCAGGTACTAACTTGTCTGCTTCGTTTGATTTTTGGAAGTAACGATCTGATGAACCTTCTTTTTGATCCATCGCGCCCAATGAGCCCATACCACGGTAAGATTTGTAATAACGACCTTGGTATAATTCAACTTCACCTGGTGCTTCTTCTGTACCAGCAAGAAGAGAACCCACCATTACACACGATGCACCAGCAACAAGTGCCTTAACAATATCGCCAGAAAAACGAATGCCGCCATCAGCAATTACAGGAATGTCGCGACCTTTTAAGCCTTCAACAGCATCTGAAATAGCGGTAATTTGTGGAACACCACAACCGGTAACAATACGTGTAGTACAGATAGAACCAGGGCCTATACCGACTTTAACTGCATCAACGCCTGCATCTGCAAGAGCAATAGCACCTTCTGCTGTCGCTACGTTACCCGCAATAATTTGTAAATCTGGGTATGCTTGACGAGTTTGCGATACACGGTCAATAACCCCCTGAGAGTGACCATGAGAAGTATCGATAAGTAAAACATCAACACCCGCTTCAACTAATGCAGCAATACGCTCATCAGTGCCTGCGCCAACACCAACCGCAGCACCTACACGTAAACGGCCTTGGTCATCTTTACATGCATCTGGTTTATCTTGTGCTTTTTGGTAATCTTTTACTGTGATCATGCCTTTAAGTTTAAACGCATCGTCTACCACTAAGATTTTTTCAATGCGGTGTTCATGCATTAAACCTAAAATCTCTTCGCGAGAGGCACCCTCTTTAACAGTTACTAGCTTTTCTTTTTTAGTCATAACAGTAGAAACGGGCTGTTCAAGCTTAGTTTCAAAACGCATATCACGGCTTGTTACAATACCAACAAGTACATTATTGCTGTCGGTAACCGGAAAACCTGAAAAACCTTTTTCGTGCGAAAGCTCAATTGCATCTGCAATTGTTAAATCGGCAGTGACCGTTACAGGGTATGAAACAATACCTGCTTCGTAGGTTTTAACTTTACGTACGTTTTTCGCTTGTTCTGCGATGGTCATGTTTTTATGGATAAAACCAAGACCGCCTTCCTGCGCAAGGGCAATAGCTAAACGAGCTTCTGTAACAGTATCCATAGATGCTGAAATAAGCGGCAAGTTAAGTTTGATACCACGCGTTAAGCGAGTTGAAATATTTGCCGTGTGTGGCAAAACAGTAGAATGACCAGGTACTAAAAGTACGTCATCAAAGGTAAGAGCTTCTTTAGCAATTCTAAGCATTTTGGCAACTTCTCACATGTGGATCTAAGATAAGGAATTGCGGCCAAATTTTAACAGCGTTCTGAGCATTCGTAAATAATATTTCGCAATTATTTATGATAAACTTACTTTATAACTTGCCTCATAAATAATTTTAGGTTGTTTTTTATGTTTTCGAAGCCTTCGCAAACGGTTTACACCGTGTCGCGCCTTAATAGAGAAATTCGCACAGTGCTTGAGCAAGGCTTTGCATCTTTAGTACTGACGGGTGAAATTTCTAACTTTATTACCCCAGCATCCGGCCATTGGTATTTTTCGTTAAAAGACGATAAAGCGCAAATTAAGGCTGCTATGTGGCGAGGGAATAATCGCAACCAAAGCTACCGCCCAACTAATGGCGCACAAGTCACCGTTAAAGCACGTGTATCACTTTATGAACCTCGAGGCGACTATCAACTTATTGTCGAACATATGGAGCCTGCAGGAGAAGGTCAGCTTAAACAAGAGTTTGATGCACTAAAAATGCGCTTAGCTGCCGAGGGCTTATTTAGCTCAGCGTACAAAAAACCACTACCGCAAAGTATAAACCGTATTGGTGTAATAACCTCAGCAACGGGCGCAGCTATAAAAGATATTTTAACTGTACTTAAACGCCGTGCACCGCAATTAGAAGTCATAATTTATCCTGCAATGGTGCAAGGCAAAGAAGCGCATGTGCATTTAATTAATCAAATAGAGCTGGCAAATGCGCGCAATGAGGTAGACGTGCTTATTTTAGGGCGCGGCGGCGGATCACTTGAAGATTTATGGTGTTTTAACCACGAACAACTTGCCCGTGCTATTTATAAAAGTGAATTACCCATAGTAAGTGCGGTAGGTCACGAAATAGATACCACTATTAGTGACTATGTTGCCGATGTTCGCGCAGCGACTCCATCAGCCGCAGCTGAGCTTGTAAGCCCAAATACGCAGGAGCTACATAACAAAGTAACGCAATTAGTTAATCGCTTGTCTAACGCGTTTAAACATGACATTGCTGACAAACGCGCACTAGCAATGCACCTACAGCATCGCCTTAATTTATGCCATCCGCGTAACCAACTTAGTCAAAAATCACAACGTTTGGATGAGCTAAGCATTGCACTGCAACAAGCTATGCGAAACCGTTTATATCAGCAAGAGCGCACACTCAATAATTTAACGCCGCGTTTAATGCGCCAATCACCTGATAAAAAACTCGCTACAGCAAGCCACCAACTTTCGCAATTACAAGCAAGGTTAAACCAAGCTATACAACAACAATTACAGCAAGCCAATAATAGCCTAGGATTACAAGCAAGTAAGCTGGACTCGGTAAGCCCGCTTAATGTTTTAGCGCGCGGCTATAGCATAACTAAAACACAACAAGGCAAAGTGGTTAAATCGGTGGGGCAAATTAAAACAGGCGATGTGTTAATTACAGAGCTTGCCGATGGCTCTGTAGAATCGCAGGTCATACCTATTAATTAATACTGATACAATTTAAAGCTCTGTACTTAGCAACATTTTAAGTTCGCTATCGCTTGATGTGGAGGTAGTGCTTTTAAATTGTTGCCAAAACTCTTGTTCCATCAACTTGTCGTTTAGCTCTCGCCATTGAGCACTCCCAAATGCATCGTTATCAGTGGGGGCGGCAAGTTCAAATTCACATACTGTTTTTTTACATTTTGCACTAACAACGTCAGGAATAATTGCCAAATCTGCTGTTAATAAAAAATCTTGTAATGCCATTTCAGTACGATAAGCCCATTCTTCATCGCGCGTTTGATTTTCAAATTTATCACGTAAAATCTGCTCAAAATCTGAAGGCCCTCTCATTTGCTTTAAAATACTTTTAACTGTTGCTTTTTGCTCGGCGAGTTGTTGCTTAAGTTGCACAACTTGCTCATCAAGAGGTAAGTCATCGAGCTCTTCAGTTTCAGCCGTAATTGGAGCGCTAGCATCACTTTGCTCTAAACTAGCGACTTGCTCAGTAACGGCAGGTTTAACATCATCTGCAGTTACTTCATTACTTTTTGTTTGCTCAGCATTAGGCTTTGGCTGGTTTGCATAACCTTGCTGTAAATCAGTAGCCTCTGAATCACTTGAAGCTAAATTAAAATAACTCCAAGTTAAACCTACACCAGCAATAAACCCAATCCCTAGAGCCAATAAACTATTCTTGTTCATGTTAATTCCTTTTAAGTTTTATTGTTTTTAATTACTTATAGCATTGCGCTCGTATGTGATTCGTTTTCAGGTTCAGGATTTGCTAAAAAGTTTTGGTTCATACTTTGCGCCGGACAGGGACAATCCGGTCGACCAATAATTTTAGCTGGTACACCAACCGCAGTCGTATGCGCAGGTACATTACTTAGCACAACAGAGCCTGCACCAATGCGTGCGCCCTCACCTACTTCAATATTACCCAGTACTTTAGCGCCGGCGCCAATTAACACGCCCGCTCTAATTTTAGGATGACGATCGCCCTGCTCATTACCCGTGCCGCCAAGCGTTACAGATTGCAAAATTGATACGTTATCTTCAATTACCGCTGTTTCACCAATAACAATTCCTGTTGCGTGGTCAAACATAATGCCTTTGCCCACTTTACACGCTGGGTGAATATCTACTCCAAACACTTCAGATGTACGGCTTTGAATAAAACGCGCTAACTCTCTGCGATTTTGTTGCCATAAACAATTGGCCAAACGGTGCGCCTGAATAGCATGAAAACCTTTTAGGTTTAACATCACGGTAAGATGCGTTTCCGCAGCGGGATCTCTATCTTTAACTGCTTTAATATCCTCAGCTACAAAAGACAGCATACGGTCACATTTTACAAATGCCTGATCAAATAACTCACGAATAGTAAATGCAGAGACCACCGCATCAGCTAATTTATTAGCAACAATAAAACTTAATGCCGAACCTAAACAATCATGATTCAAAATGCATGAATACACATGACTTGCTAATAATGGTTCACGTTTTACTACATCGTTAGCTTCGTCGCGAAGCTGTTGCCAAATTGCATGACGCATAATACTGCACTGCCTTAAGTTGATATAAAATAGCCTTTTCCCAAGTCTAACGGATTTAGCCACAAAGGTGTTAATCCCTTAGTTATTTGTTCTGGTTATTAGATATAACTAGCAACTAGAAATGATATTTTAAATACTTACCTATTTTTTAGATTAAGTTATACGACAGTAGCTAAAATGAACAATACAGACTTAAAATATAATAAATCAATAAAAATCAAAAGCTAACAACATATGACAGCTCTCCTGTCATATGCCAAAATACATACTGGCGTACAGCTGACGGCGTAAATAACAAAAACAAACGCTAAATTAGCATCATCAACTCAACAAGGATAACGATGATGAAAAACGATATATTAAATACAAAAAAATTAGGTTACAAATTTTACTTTCAAGATGGTGACAATCAAATAGCCTGTTTTGGCAGCTACTTTACAGGCAAAGAAGAAATCTACGTCAACGACGATTTAGTTAGTAGTAAGCGTAGCGTTGGTAGAAAAAGCACGCATACATTTGAGTTTAAAGAACATAACTACCAAGTTAAATATCACATGCTAAATATCATCACCGGCAAGCTTGAATGTATTTTTTTTAAAAATAATGAGCAAATAAAGCAGCAAGAACAAACTGTACTTCCTTTTATTAAAGATCCGAAAAGAGCCGTCCTCTTTCTTTCTGCCTGTGTACTTGCCGGATACCTAGGTGGGTATTCAACCTTTGCGTTAATTGACTTAGTGGTAGGTAAATAAACGCATGCAACTTAACCCTAAAACAATAAAAGAACTTAGGCAGCAATTTAATTGGACACAACAGCAACTTGCCGATGCCTGCGATGTAAGCTTACGTACCGTTCAGCGTGTAGAAAAAGAAGGTGCGGCATCAAAAGAAACCACAATGGCTTTATGCGCAGTATTTGAAGTGCGCCAAGGCGAGCTTATAAATTTGGACGACTTAGAAGTAGATGAAACGGTTAAAGCCCAATCAACGAAAAAGTTTATTGTAGCTATTGCTATAAGCTCTTTAATTAGCTTTACACTTGGAGTTGGCTGTATGCTATTAATAACGAGCTTATGATATTAGTAACAAGCCTATGCTTTCGCTTAAAGTATTAATATAAAAATGCCTCAGAGCTTTAAGCACTGAGGCATTTTTTGTACGTTTAAAGATAGTCTAAAAACCGCTTAAATTATTGAAATACTTTATCGACTTTCATCACTTCAATATTTTTTGCAGGAATTGCCAGTTTATAATCAGCAATCACTTTATCCTCAGCCACAAGCTCAGCTGGTTTATCGGTGTTGTAAACCATTGGCGATGTTTGCTGCGATGCTAAACGTTTTTGCATATCAGCGCCGTCACCAGTAATAAACACATAGTGAACATTGTCTGTTTGTAGGTTTTCTTTAATAACGCGATTTACATCAGCAAGCGTTAGCGTTTTAAGTTTGTTAGTGACGTAACTTACAAAGTCATCTGTGTTGTAAAATTCGCTATCAAGTGCGTAACCTAATTGGCGGTTTTGACTTGCAACCATTTGCGGCACAAAGTTAATTAAAAAGTTACGCGTAGCTTCAAAGTCATCTTCGCTCATACCATTTTTAATGAGCTTATCTAGCTCAAACAAAGCGGTACGAGTTGCAAAGTGCGCATCGTTATTAGAGCGAAGTGGACGTAACCACACTTGAAATATTTGCTCTGAGCGCCCTAGGTTTGCATCAGGCTTGGTTTGAAACATGCCCCGTGGAAAGTATTCAATGTATGCGTAATCGCCGTAGTTCATACCGCGAGTTTCACGAATACGCTCATATAAAAAGCTGTTAGAACTACGGTGCTCACCAAAGTACGAACGCACAAGCCAAAGGGCTGTCCAGTCTTCGCTGCTTCTTATTGTATCAATAGGAAAACCAAACGAAACCGCCGTCGATTGCGCTGACTTTTCTACAATCGTTGCATGATGACCCTTAAGCGCTGGCGCATCAGGAATAGTTAAACGGCTTTGCTCACCTTTTGGTAGTGTTGCAAAGTCGCTCATCATTTTAGCTTTAAGTTTAGCAGGCACAGCCCCAATTAAACCAACCGTGAGTTTTGATTGCGTAAGCTCGCTGTTATAAAACGCTTTAACATCATCTAACGTCAACGCTTCTAAATCAGAAATATCACCATAATTGTAGCTTTCGTAAGGGTGATTTTTGTAAAGCGCACTGTAGAGCACTTCTTTGCCTAGCTCTTCATCGTTAGATGCTTTTAAGCCTGACTTAATGCCGTCGATCATTTCTTTTTTAAGGCGCTTAAAGTCGTCATTTCTAAAGCCTGGGTTGAGTAATTGATCGCTCACAAGTGCATACCACTGCGCCGCATTATCTTTATGTATACGCCCTTGAAACGACAGCATTTCTTTATCTATTTGGTAGCCAAAACTACCCGCAAGCGGATAAAGTGCTTTTTGAATATCTTTATAGCTTGTCGCCTGAGAACCGCCTTGTGCAAGCATAGCCGCAGTAAGCGCTGCAACGCCTTTTTTGCCTTGCGGGTCGGCAGCCGCACCGGTATTGAATAAAAAGTTAATATCAATTAATGGCGAGCTATTGGTTTTATCAAGTACTTTAAATGCAGGCTTCGCAGGTGCTTGTTCAAGCTTGGCTGTTAGCGCATTTAAATTAGCTTCTTGTTCAAACCCTGGGGCTTTATCAAGTGCCGACATTGTTACGGTAGTACGAGAGTTATCAACAAAGTATTTATTGGCAATCGCTTTAATATCTTCAGCTGTTACATTATCGGCCGATTTATAAAGCTGGTTTATAACCTCAGGATCGCGCTCAAAATGCATGTAACTGGCAAGCGTAGATGCAATCGCTTGTGATGAGTCTAAACCATTAATAAAGCTGTATTTAAGGTTCGATTTTAAATCACTCAGCTTTTGGCTATCTACAAGCTCTGTGCGTGCTTTTGCATAAGTGCGGTTAATAGCATCACGTGCTTTTGCTAAATCGTCTGCGTTTTCAACCTTAACAAATACGTGTAATAAACCCGGATCTTTAGTCTCTGGGTTATAGGTAAACATTTGGCTGGCAATTTGTTTGTCGACCACTAGCTCTTGATATAAATCAGAGTTATTTGAAAAATAAAGTTGTGAGATTAAATCAAGTGCTGCTCTGTCTTTTTTAGCAGGCTCCCACGCAGCGCCTTTGTAGGATACAAGTAACCAATGCCCTGGTAGCGCTTCATCTTGCTGGTGCAAATATTTTGGTGCTTGTTGCACAGGCTCTGCTTTAATGTCGGCAACATAGTTACCCTTTTTCCAGCTGCCCCAATGCTTTTTAACCATTGCCATTGTTGCTTGTGGGTCTACATCGCCCACAATAACAAGTGACACATACTCAGGTTTATAAAACTTAGCAAAAAACTCTTTACCATAGGCCATTTGATCAGGCATGGCTTCTATGTCTTTAAAAAAGCCCATCGTGGTGTGTTTATACGTGTGCTTATCAAACGCTTCTTCGCGTACAGCGCTGAGTAATTTACGAATTGGGCTGGCGTTATTTTTTAAGTATTCACCTTTTACTGTTTGCGCTTCGGTTCTAAATTGCTCTTCGGTGTAGGTTAAATTTTGAAAAATATCAGCTTCAAGCTCAAGTACTTCATCAAGATGCTGCTTTGAAAAATTTAAATGGTAATTTGTGTAATCGTTTGTTGTATACGCGCGGTTATCAACACCTGAATTTTTTAATATGTTTGAATACACATCTTCAGGGTATTTTTGCGAACCTTTGAACATCATGTGTTCAAAAAAGTGAGCAAAGCCTGTTTTGCCCTCTTCAACTTCGTTACGCGACCCAACCGATACCGGAATTTGCAGCGACACTACATCAGGGTAATCGGTTTTAACAACCATGACACGTAAGCCGTTTTCTAGTTCTTCAATTAAGTAATCTTGTGAAAAAACACGATCATCAGCTTTATTTACTTGTTCTTGTTGTGCTGTTGTTTGCGTGCTTTGATTTTGCTGCATTGCGCAACCGGTTAACGCCAGCGATACTGCTAAGCTGGTTGCTAATAATTTAAATTTCATTGTTGTCCCTTTTTAAATTGAGCAAATTTATTGTTAGATTATTAATACGATTATGCCTTAAAGCTAGTAAATGTAAGAGCTTTAGCCCATTTTTTATGTAAACAACTGTGTCAATCAGCCAGTTTATTAAATTATCAGTATGAATATTCCTCACCTAAGTTGAAAAACTTTCATTAAATAAATCTATCTAGACGTCTAAATGGCTGCTATATTAAAACTATTAACACGCACTTGGCTGGAATGAGGATTATGGCTTTATCATTAAAAGAGAAAATAGAAGACACCAATCAAGGTGTTTATCTTATTGGTACTACGCCGCCTAAAATTGGCACCGATAAAGCGCAATTAAAAACCATTGCAGAGAAGCTATTAGCTCGCTTACACGAAATTGAATACGACGGCGTGATAATTTACGACATTCAAGACGAAAGCAGCCGTACAAATCAGGCTCGCCCGTTTGCGTTTAAACAAACCGTTGATCCGCGTGAATACAGCCATTTAATTCGTAATTTATCTGCACAAGATGTAATTACTTATAAAAGTGTTGCGCAGCGTGGCGTAGGTGAATTTAAAGATTGGTTAAGTGAAACTAAAAACGACTACGATTTACAAAATGTAGTTTTAGTAGGTAGCCCATCATCGCTAGGCGATATAAAGTTAAGCCTGCCTGATGCATATAAAGTATTGACTGAGCAATCAGATGATTTCTTTTTAGGTGGCGTTACTATTGCTGAACGCCATTCAAGCAAACGAAATGAGCACGAACGATTAATAGAAAAAACAGCACAAGGTTGTCAGTTTTTTATATCGCAAGCTGTTTACGATGCACAAGCGACTATAGAGCTAATTACTAGCTACGCACGTACGTGTAAAGCGCAGGGTATTACACCACAACGTATTATATTAACGTTTACCCCGTGCGGCGGCGAAAAAACCTTAGAATTTATGCAATGGTTGGGTATCTCAGTGCCAGAGGCAACTAAATGGCGCATGCTTGATGCAGACAATACATTAAGCGAATCGGTCCGTATTTGCCGCGAAAACCTCGACTTAATACTTAAAAGCTGTGCGCACCTAGACGTGCCACTGGGCTTAAATATTGAAAGCTTAACAAACCGTAAAGAAGAAATTGACGCGTCAATTAACTTATACCGTTTATTAAAAGCCATTATGGAATTAAACCTTGCTGAAAAGCTAATAGCTTAAAGCCAAGGCTAAAAAAATTCACACCCTTCTTGGCAAGCCTCATGGCTTGCTTTTTTATGGGGAGAATTTAATTTAAAGATACTTATTTCAAGTTTCATCAAATCCACCACAAGAGACATAATGTAACTTAGTATTATTTTTTATTTAATTTTTTGGCCTGTTTATACGCTTGTTTATTTTTATACATTGCGTGGTCGGCATCATTTAATAGCGCTTCAAAGGGCTGCTTTTGTTTATTAGTAAAACTATAACCTATGCTGAGCGATAAATCGCAAACACCTTCTTTTAGTAAAGCATTTGTATACTCAGAGGATATTTTATCCATGATGTAGCTAATTTTGCTTTTATCGCTTAATTGCATTACTGCAACAAACTCATCACCACCTAAACGCCCTACTATGTCGGCATCTCTTAAATGGCTTTTTAACGTATCCGCTAGAATAATTAAGGCTTTGTCGCCAACTTCATGCCCAAAGGTGTCGTTTAATTTTTTAAAGTCGTTTATATCAATAAACAAGCAACACACGTCAAAGCCTAAACGCAGAGCTAAATTAAGCTTTTGCTGAGCTAGTAGGTTAAGTGCTCGGCGATTATAAATATCTGTTAATGAGTCTAACATGGCTATTTCGCGCATTTGTTCATAGCTGTAAACAAGCGCAAGGTCGTCTTCAATTAAATCGCGTAGTTGCTCTATGAGCTCAAAGTATTCATCGGTATAGCTAGTTATTTTAGTGTCTTTTAAGCATAGCGTGCCAAATACTTCACCTTCTGGCCAATGAATAGGTAAGCCTAGGTAGGATTCAACACCATCCTCAACTACTTCTGGTAGGGTGTTCCATGCATCGTTATTGCTTGCATCATTAACATATAAAATATTATTAGTTTCAGCGACGTGCCGACAAAAAAGAGGTGTTTGAGGGGGAAGTATCGGGTTTGTTTCAAAGTTGGAACCACCTTCGTTACTTTTTATAACAACGCGATAGCCTTTGCTTGTTGCCTGAACTATATAACCAGACGGGGCTAAAAAAAGCCCCGTGATAAGATCGATTGTTTTTTGCCATTTATGCAAAGATATTTGGCCATCAACACCAGAGAATGCCCATTTATCAGTTTCAAACATTAACTTTACCTCGGCTATTTAATAGCTCCAGTATAGGCAAAAAAGTAAAATAAAAGCTATTATTTACGACGTCTACTTGGCTCTCTTTTACCAGTAATGCGTTTTTTATCACGCTCTTTTCGCGACTTGTTAGTATTTTTACGATTATCTTTTGGCTTTTTATTAGGATCTGGCTCGTAACCTTCTAACCACTGCGGCGTTAAACGCGTATCGAGTAACACTTCAATTTCTTCTAGCAGCCATTGCTCATCAAGACTTACCAGCGACATAGCAAGTCCTTGTTCACCAGCACGACCTGTACGGCCAATACGGTGCACGTAATCCTCGGCAATGTACGGTAGTTCAAAGTTAATTACGTATCGAAGTGTAGAAATATCTAAACCACGCGCAGCGACATCGGTTGCAACAAGTACGCGCGTAATACCTTCTTTAAAGTTTTGCAATGCACGGTCGCGTGCGCCTTGCGATTTGTCGCCATGGATTGATTCGGTTTTTAAACCGTCTTTACACATTTCTTTAGCGAGCTGATCAGCCATTTGTTTTGTGCGAGTAAAAATAAGCACTTGGCGCCAGTTTTTCATGCCAATCATATGCGATACAAGTTCGCGCTTACGGTCTTCATCAACAGCGTAAATAACTTGTTCTACTTCAACCGCAGCTGAGTTACGTTTATCAACCTCAATTAGCTCTGGGTTTTTAAGTAGTTTTTTACTAAGTTCAAACACGCTGTCATCAAACGTAGCTGAAAATAGTAAAGTTTGGCGATCGCCCGGGATGTGTCGCAATATACGTTTAATTTCATCAATAAAACCCATATCAAGCATGCGGTCGGCTTCGTCAAACACTAAAGAGTCTACGCTTGAAAGTATCACGCTGCCTTTAACTATATGATCAAGCAAACGTCCCGGTGTTGCCACTATGACTTGTGCTGTTTTAAGTGCTTTAATTTGAGGGCCAATACTTGCGCCACCATAGGCTAAAGCACCATTGATGTTAGTGCCTTGTGCATACTTTTCAAAGCTGGCAAATACTTGCTGAGCAAGCTCTCGTGTTGGCGTTAAAATTACAACGCGGGCAAGGCCTTGCTCATCTTTTTTAGGGGTATTTAAAAGCTTATGTAATAGAGGTAAAACAAAGGCGGCGGTTTTGCCCGTACCTGTTTGCGCGCTGCCCATTACATCACTTCCAGCTAAAATAGGCGGAATAGTTTTAATCTGAATTGCGGTAGGCTGAGTGTAATTATTTTGCTCAATCGCTGTTAATAATAACGGGTCGAGATTAAGTGATGTGAACGTATTGGCAGACATAGGCTTAGCTTTAAAATAACAAAGAGCGCTATTGTACGCATATTACTGTACTGCGTAAATTAACCAGCCCAGAAAAGTATTTTATCGTGATTGCTCTCTTTCGCTTTACGCTAAAACGATAAAAAAGGCGCTAAATAACCTTTGTATTTAGCGCCTTTTATAATTTTCTGTAGCTTTAAGTTGGCTTTAGTGTTGCTTTACGTTCGTTGTAAAACGCGATTAAATCGTCAACGGTTGCTTGGCAGTATTCGCGAATACCCGAAACCACCATGTGCTTTTCACCACTGCCCACTTTAACGCCGTTTTCTAACAGGTTAAAACGTAGTGTAATTTTTCCGCGCTTACCAGTGTACTCAAAACTAGGCTCTGCAAATTCAAGTATTGGCGCAGTTATATCAAGGTTATCAAGATTAATAAGCATTGATTCGTAAATTATCATCGGACGAGCAGGGTTTATCATTACCTCTTGCTTACCCATTAATGGGATAATTACATGCGGAAAGGTAGTACCAGAAAACTCAACATAATTTTTTATTAGACTATTAGTTAGTGCTGGGCATTGGCTGGTTTTACCGCTGCGCTTTACCTTTAAAATTACTTTTTCGCCATTGGTTACATCAAACTCCTCAGCTCCCTCAGGGAAATGTAGTTTGGTGTTTTCATCAACCATACCGGCAAAAGTAAACTCCATTTGTTCACTAATACCGTAGCGCTCTAGTACCAATGAAAAAAGTAAGTCTCCTGGCGCGCAAAACTTTTTGGCATCTTTGTCATGAAGTGGATTAAAATCATCAGCAACGCATTTAGCGAATCGACAACCCTGCTCACGAGAGATAGAAACATAATCAGCGTGCTGCTGAAAAAAAGGACTTAACATAGTGTGTTCACTGCTTAAACTGCTTATAACCTAGCTATACTACCAGAAAAAAAATATTGAGAGGTCGAATCTGTTAGATTAATGGCTTAATAAAACATAGCAATAAAAACAAGGACTTTTATTTAGTAGCGCTATAAATTTTATGTGTTTTTCGTACTACAAAATATCGATAATACGACAACCCTTTCGCGCTACTTGATAGTTTAAAGTGTTATAAGTGCGTATTTTCAAGGTTATATAAATTTATATGCTCTGCTCAGCATCGGGCTTTACGTTGTTTTATACTACTGTGTGCTAAATGCAAAGCGGGCAATAATACGCGCTATGTTAAGTACTGTTTTTATAACTTTCTCACTTGCATTAGCACTTCATTGGGTGCCTGGTTTTAATAACCTCCCTATTGTTATAGATGAGCGTATTACAAGCGATGCGATTGCTTTTACCTTTTATGCAAATTTTGATAAAGCGATGGCGGGGTTATTTCTTTGTGCTTACTTTTATTCGAATAAAAAAGCCTTAAAAGCAGACTCTAATAAAGTAAGTCGATTAAACGTTAAACAGCCTATTTTTATAATTATTGCTACGGTTTTAGCTTCGCTCACTATAGCTTTAATGCTTGGACTTGTAAGCTTTAACCCAAAAGTGCCCAACTTTTGGTTAGCCTTTATTGCTATTAATCTTTTATTTACCTGTGTAGCTGAGGAGGCTTTGTTTAGAGGTTTATTACAAACCAAACTTAGCCAAATCTCGTTTAGCACTACCAACTCTGATAATGACAGCTGCAGTGTTTGCTTTGACACATTTTGCTGGAGGATTTAACTATGTATTAGTTTCATTTATTACAGGCTTAGGACATGGCTATATTTTTATAAAACGCAACGCTTAAAGTCTGCTATTACATGCCATTGGCTAGTTAATGTTTGTCACTTCTTTTTGTTTACTTACCCTATACTCAGTAAAATCTAAATACATTTACAAATGCTAACAATTTACCCGTTAGCAAACATTGTCAGCATTTGATTTTGTTAGTAATTTACTACTTTAAATAATAAATTAAAGGACTAAAAAATATGCTACGTTTTATAATGGCAACAACAGTGCTCGCCACAATAACGGGTTGTTCAGGAATGACTTATCATACAGATATAGACAACGGCGTTTTATCTCAAGAAATTGGCACTTACGTTAATAAAAGAGGTTTACAGCAATTTTATAGCGACCAAGAAGCACACGAAAGTGGCGCAACACTTTTAGGGCGAATAGAAGGTGAAAGCTGTGATGGCGACGGTATGGGTAACAATAATGTAAGTTACAATCGCTCTAAATCAAACGCGATTGATTTACTTAAAGCTGATGCTATGCGCAGAGGCGGAAATGCTTTTACTATTAATTCCTGTAGTGAAACGTCTGTATCATATTGCGATTTGTCTATTTTATGCACCGGACAAGCTTACGACTATCAATAAGTAAAGGTGCAAATTATATATTAAGCGCAAAGCTAAGCAGCACACGCTTTCCAGACTCGATTTTAGATACGCTGTGTTCGTACTTATCGGGTCTGAACAAATACACGCGATTAAATAAATTTATAATGCATTTGGAGCATTTAAATACCCCGCCAGTTTTAGGCTTTACTAGTACAAAATTGAGCTTGTAATAGCGACCTTGCTGCACAGGGTCAATATGATTCATTACACTGTGATTAGTTGGGTAAGTAACAAGGTTTATCGAAAATGTATTACTGCTGAAAATAGCTTTGTTTTTAACTGTTGCGATCATACTGCCTCCTTTTGTTTAAATGGCGCATTTTAGCATTTGCTAAAGCGCCAATGCTTGAACTAAACAATATCAATACGCGATGGCATATAGCCAAACAGCCTGAAACAAAAAAGCCGAGCTTATTTACAACCTAATAAGCTCGGCTTTTAAAAGTACATTGTTTAGCAATTATGCACTTGGGTATTCGCGGTACGCACGCTCTATATTTTTAGCCTGCTTTTTAGAAATACCTAAATGAGCAAGTGCTACACGTAAACGAGCACGTGATAGGTCAGACCCCAATATTTCCATTGCATCAAGCACTGACGTACTTGATGTTTTGCCAGTAATTGCGACAAATATTGGCTCTAAAAAGTCTTTAATTTTAAGCTCGTGGAATGTAGCCACTTCTTTTGCTATTGCAAAAATAGCGGGCTTATCAAAGCTACGCAAGCCTTCAAGCTGCCATACAAAAAATTGTAGAGCTTGGCGTATTACGTTTTCGTCTGCTTTACCGGCTGTTAATAGCGCAGGATCGTAAGTTGGAATACCACCTACAAAATGCCCAGCAAGCTCAACCATATCCGAAAGGGTATTAATACGCGTTTTAGCCTCAGGTAATACTTTAGCTAACATTTCACCATTAAACTTCCAATCTACAAAGCGCTGAATTAACTGCTCGTCGGTTAGATTTTCACGGATCCACATGCCGTTTAACCAGCTTAATTTATCTACGTCGAATACTGGACCACCAAGCGATACACGCTTCATGTCAAAGTTTTCAATCATCTCGTTTAACGTGAACTTTTCACGCTCATCTGGCATTGACCAACCCATACGGCCTAAGTAGTTAAGCACGGCTTCTGGCAGGTAGCCCATTTCTTTATAGTAGTTAATAGACGTTGGGTTTTTACGCTTAGATAGCTTTGATTTATCTGGGTTACGTAGTAATGGTAAGTGACCAAGTACTGGTGCTTCCCAACCAAAATCTTCATAAAGCTTTAATAGCTTAGGCGCTGAATTAATCCACTCTTCGCCACGGAAAATATGGCTAATTTGCATATGGTGGTCGTCAACTACGTTCGCTAAAAAGTACGTTGGGAAACCATCCGCTTTTAAAAGCACTTGCATGTCTACGTTTTCCCACGGGATCTCAATTTCATCTCGTAGGTAGTCGTTAAACTTAAATGTGCCTTCGCTTGGAATTTTCATTCGTATAACGTAAGGTTTGCCTGCCGCTAAGTTTGCTTTAATTTCTTCATCTGTATGGTTTAAACCACGACCGTCGTATTTAGGGCGCAGGCCTTCTGCCATTTGCTCTTCACGCATTTGTTCAAGCTCTTCGCTTGTTGCAAAGCAGTAAAACGCTTTACCATCGTCAACTAACTGGTGCGCGTATTTTTTGTATAAATCGCTACGCTCAGATTGACGGTAAGGACCAAACTCGCCACCCACATCAGGACCATGATCCCACTCAAGCCCTAACCAGCGTAGGCTATCCATAATCGCAAGTTCAGACTCTGGCGTGCTACGTACTTGGTCTGTATCTTCTATACGAAGTACAAATTCACCGCCTTGTTGTTTAGCAAAACAGTAGTTAAATAAGGCGATATAAGCGGTGCCAAGATGCGGGTCACCAGTTGGCGACGGGGCAACACGGGTGCGAATTGTCATGGTAGATTCTCTTTAAATAAGTGAGATAGTAAAGTGGTTTATGCAGCTACTTTGTTTAAGTAAGCAATAATATCGTTTGATTCATACATCCATTGTACTTGGCCATTTTGCTCTATACGCAGGCAAGGCACTTTAACTTTGCCGCCTTGCTCTAGTAACTCTTGACGATATTGCTCATTACCTTTGGCATCACGCGTTTCTATATTCAGGCCTTCGCGTTTAATAGCGCGACGTACTTTTACACAAAACGGGCATGCGTTAAATTGATACAGTTTAAATTGTGAGGTTTGCTGATCAAGCTGTGCTTGCTCGTCGCTTGCACGCTTTTTACTGCGAGGAGTAAATACAAAATTAAAGAATAAGATTATACAACCTAAAAACCAACGAACTAATTTCATGTTCTGCGCTCTGTTTACAACAATTTAAGGAGCCAGATTTTAGCACAAATTTACAATCAAAAAAGTGGAATAATTCGAGAAT
Organism: Pseudoalteromonas aliena; assembly: GCF_038155085.1. Classification (GTDB taxonomy): domain Bacteria; phylum Pseudomonadota; class Gammaproteobacteria; order Enterobacterales; family Alteromonadaceae; genus Pseudoalteromonas; species Pseudoalteromonas aliena_A. The sequence goes on along the minus strand of NZ_JBAKAU010000003.1, from coordinate 231,228 downwards.
TATACTCAGATAATTTAAAATCTGTTTCTAATAATTTATTCAAAGTACTGCTATAGCAATACCATATTATCCCTATGAAGTACTTCTGCGCCACTATCGTAATCGAGTAACTGCCCTATTTGGCTAGAATGCGCACCCTTTATTTTATTAACCTCGGTACGACTAAAGCGCGTTAAACCACGTGCAATCACTTGATTATTAGTATCTATTAAATCAATTAAATCGCCTCTTTCAAAACGTCCAAATGCATTAGTAACGCCTTTAGCGAGTAAGCTTGCACCTCTACTTTGCAGCGCTGTAATAGCACCTGCATCTATAACAATTTGGCCGGTACTTTTAGGCCCAGCTAGTAGCCATTTTTTACGGCCATCTTTTGGAGCGGTAAGTTTTAAAAAACGCGTACCTGGTAATTCGTCACTCATGCATTTTAAAATAACGTGTTTGCCTGCGCCTTTAGCAATAATAACTTCAACACCTGCGCGCCTTGCAATGTCGGCTGCTTGTAGTTTAGTTGCCATACCACCGGTGCCTAAATTTGTGCCACTGCCACCAGCAAGTTGGCGCAGCTCATCATTTATATGTGTAACTTCGCCAATGAGGGTGGCATTGGCATTAGTGCGTGGATCGCTGGTAAACAACCCTTCTTGATCGGTAAGTAGCAGTAACTTATTAGCATTAGCCAAAATAGCGACAAGTGCCGATAAATTATCGTTGTCGCCTACTTTTATTTCGCTGGTAGCGACTGCGTCGTTTTCGTTAATAATAGGCACAACGTCGTAATTTAATAACGCATTGAGTGTATCGCGGGCATTAAGGTAGCGCTCTCTGTCGTCTACATCAGCGCGAGTTAGCAGCATTTGCCCTACATTTACACCGTATAAAGCAAACAAGCTCTGCCAAATATGAATAAGTTGACCTTGCCCAATTGCAGCAAGCATTTGTTTATCAATTAAGCTTTTGCCACAGGGTTTTAATAGTTGTTCACGCCCAGCAGCAACTGCACCGCTCGATACTAAAATAACCTGGTGACCTTGTTTTTTAAGCTCGCAGCATTGGCGTACTAATTCAACCATATGTGCTTTATCTAGTTTATCGGTGCCGCCTGTAAGTACGCTTGTACCAAGCTTTACAACTATTACCTGCTCCCTTTGCATGTGCTTTTTACTAATCATTGATTAAAGATTAATTAATTTATACCAGCTCGGTATTTTTGAACAAGTTAAAAATTTTCATGCTAGGATCTGATTTTATTAAATTAAGTAAATTACTCTTTATGCCTGCCAGTTTATGTTTAATTATTGCCACCTTTTTATGGGGCAGCTCTTTTATTGCGCTCAAATACGCCATTGCTATTTACGACCCTGCATTGGTGATATTTTTACGCATGCTCACCACGTTAGTTTTGTCGCTTTGTTTATGGCGCTATGTTATTCGGTTTGAGTATTTAAAAGGTGACTGGAAGTATTTAGTGGGTATGTCGCTTGCTGAGCCTTGCTTATACTTTTTATTTGAAGGCCATGCAATGGAATACACATCAGCCTCGCAGGCTGGGGTTATTGTGTCGTGCTTACCTATTATTATTGCGCTACTTGCCTTTTTATTACTTAAAGAGCATATAAGCAAAGCTATTGTTGTTGGTTTTACGCTGTGTATTGGCGGCAGTATTTTACTTACGCTTCTTTCACCAAGTACCGACCAAGCACCTAATCCGTTGCTAGGTAACTTTTTAGAGCTTATGGCGATGGTGTGCGCTGCATTTTATACCGTAAGTATTAAACATTTGGCTAATCGCTACTCGCCCCTGACTTTAATTGCGTTGCAAGGTATTAGCGGCAGCTTGTTTTTTGCGCCATTTTTATTTTTTATCGACCTACCAAGCGAAAACCAACACGACTTAACTGCACTCATGAGCATTTTGTATTTAGGTTCGTGTGTAACTCTTGGCGGGTATGGCATGTATAACTACGCAATTAGCAAGGTATCGGTATTAACCGCTGCTGCTTATTCTAATTTAATTCCTATTTTTACACTTATTTTGTCAGCTATTATTTTGGGAGAAGTGCTCAACGTTTGGCAATGGCTGAGCATATTTGTGGTATTTATTGGTGTAATGGTAAGCCAGCGGCATCAAGAACTTGTGGTTGATATACCACTTAGCGAATCGGGTGAAGACATTTGCGCAGATACAAGTAATCTTAAATCAGTACCCGAGGCAAGCGAATCAAAAGGATAACAGGTAAGCAAATACAGCCCGGGGGTTTGTAAAAATGTGTTTTGGGATTGATGAATAATCTCAATCCCCGTTACCTTATAATTTTGTATCACCCCACTTTGCAGTTGCAAAGTAAACGCCTCTCCCACTTTTGCGTTTTGTAAAAATGCAAAGTGGGTGTCGTTATGCCCTGCTATTAGCGCGCCTTTTTCGTTTCCAAATTCTTTTCCGCCAAGCTCCCCTGCGGGTAAAAATTGGCTAGGCGCAAACGCTAAATTACGACCACTGGCGCCAGCCAATACACTTAATGTTTTATTATGGCTTGGCCAATCAAGCTTTGCAGTCACGTAGCTGTCGGCGTAATACCACGGCTTTACTTTAGTGCTGGGTGATTTAAGCGCCTCTTGCCATGCTTGTTCAATTAATACTTGAGCAAGCCACGCTTTTGCCTGCATATAAGCGCCGTGACCAAATAATCCAAGCCCAGCGATTAGTAAGCCCGCGCTTAGCCACTTTCTCATTTAAGGATTCGCTCTGAGTTTAAATTTAAGAGCACCAAATCCCAATAATAAAATACAGCCTAATACTATCTGCGGCCTGCTTTGCCCATCGGTTTGCGGTAAACGTATTGCCATACCTTGTGGAACTGCATTAGTAGCTTGCGCCGTTTTCTCTGCCACCTCTTTTATTTGAGTTTGTTCAATCGCTATAAATGCAGTAAACGGACTAAGTAATTGATGAGTAAGCGCAAGCTCTTGTACTTCATCTTTAACTGTACTTTGCTCGTTATATAAAAGTAATGACTTGATTTTTTGGCGCGCCCACAATTTTGCTATACCTTGAGCGCTTGAGCTATTTTGTATACTTAATTTAATACTTAAAGGCCCTTGTGCTGTTTGCCCAGTAAGTACCACATTTTTAGCATTATTAAGTTTTATAGCGACCATAATAGGCTCGCCAAAATATAAATCAGGTAGTGGTGATGGCCAAAAATCAAAACTGTTACCGCTTTCATCGCTTAGCGCCAAATTAGTAATAGCCGGATGCGCAAGCTTATCAAACAATTGCTGCATTTTAGGTTGCACCTCACTTGTGCTGCCTATAAACGTAAATGAGCCTTTGCCGACATCTGCCGCTCGGCGCATAAAAAAGCTATTCGGTGCGCTGCCAATACCTACCGTAAATAAGCGGCTATCGCCTAACTTACTTTGAATATTTTTAAACAATGCATCTTCATTACTTACGCTACCATCAGTTAAAAATACAACTTGGCGCACAAAACCATCAAACTCGCTACCATCAAGTACAGCATTAAGCGCACCTTGTATTTCTGTGCCGCCGTCGGCCTCTAGGCTATAAATAAATCGCTCTGCACGGCGTAAATTAAAGTCACTGGCTATAAGTGGTTTATCGCTCATTGGAGTTACTAAGTTGTCAAAACCAATAATGTTAAAGCTGTCGTCGCTATCAAGTAATGACAGCGCATAAAACAACGCTTTTTTAGCTTGCTCCATAGATTGCCCGTGCATAGAGCCTGACGTATCAACTACAAATACCATTTCGCGAGGTAAGCGCTGAGTTTCTGTAAAGTGATCCCCCGGTGGCATTAGCATAGCAAGCCCGTATCGGTCACCATTTTCAAACTGCTGAGTAAAAAATGCAGCTTGAGCTTGCTCTTTTTGCAGCGGTTTAAACTCAAGTACAAAGTCGCGATTAACTGCATTTGCTTCATTTAATGCTATTTTATATTGCCCAAACGCAGTGTTTTGTACATCAACATTATGAAATTTAGAATTGATATCCACCAGTTCTAAGCCGACATCTATATCAATATTTAAGCTAAATTGGCTGCTTAGTACGCTATCATTTTGAGTACTGCTTTTAATACTGTAAACAGGACTTAACCATCCCGTTGGGAGCGGATTTACATGCGCTTTATTTTGAGTATTAACCTCACCACTAATCGCGTGATAACGCGGTGTAATGGTAGTAGGAAACCTAATAGCGAATGTACCGCTGCTGTAATCAATTATTTCTTGATACTCAAGCTCAATAATCACTTGCTCACCAGGGCCAATATTTGCCACATTAGTAATAAACATATTGGCGCGTTGCTGGCGTACAAGGGTCGCTTGCTTACCTGCTTTTTTAGCCTCCTCGTACTTTTTTTCGGCTTCCACTTTTTTATCAATTTGGCCTTTAATGACTCGCTCACCTATACGCATTGTCATGGCGTGCACGGCGCTTTCATCAGGCAATGGAAAAACGTAGCGCGCATTAACCGCAAACGGGTTTTCGTTTTGATAGGTTTGCGTTACTACAACATGATTAATTAGGCCGGTTAAGGTCATATTGGCGTCGCTTTTTAATATTATTGCTGGTCCTGCTGGCGCACCATTGCTATCAAAAAGTTCTAACTTGGGTGATTGCGCATGGCTTTTAAAGCTTGCTAACAGCACAATCACTATGAATATAAAAATGCTTACTTTAGTAAGCATTTTGGTTGGTTTACTCAACATAAAATCACTCCATCGAACGCTTTGTTTTAACTAGTTTTAGTTACTCGCCGTTTGGCCATTTGTTGGGTTCATTGAGCGAGTGGTAAGCGTTACACGTCTATCAAAAAAGTTATCTTCCACCGTGTTGCTATTAGCCAATGTTTGCTGCTCGCCAAATGCCTGCGTGCTTAAGCGTTTATGGCTCACGCCGTGTTTTATTAAATAGCTTTGCACGGCATTTACACGCGCTTTAGAAAGTAAAAGGTTAGCTTGCTCATCGCCGCGTTGATCGGCAAAGCCACTTAAATCAAGTGCGAGTTGTGGTTGGTTGTTTAATAATGTAACGAGTTGGTCTAACTGCGATGCAAAATGCGGAGCAATAACACTTGAACCTGTTTTAAATTGCACAGTCATGGCTAGTAAGTTATTAATTTGAACTTGAGTTAACTGCTCATTTTGATTAGCAAGTACTTCTAGCTGTTGCTCTAACATATTGTTGTGGTTAAGCACGTGTTGGTAATCGCTGGTTTTTTCTTTCATAACCGTAATTGCACGCTCTTGCTCTGCAATTTTGTTATCAGCTACTTTTGAATCACCTATTAAACCGCCAGCAAATGCCCCAATAAATGCACCTATTGGCCCGCCTACTACGCCGCCAATAATAGCGCCAGCTCCTAGCCCAATAGCCGTTTCTTTATGGGTTTCTTTTGATGGCGTGTTAGATGTTGAGGCAATTGCTGGAGTACAAAAGCCAGCTACAAGGGTTAACGCGATTAATGTCTTTTTCATGATGTGATCCTTTAAATTACTTTTTAATTTATGATGTTTTGTTTTGATGGGTGTATTAAAACAAGCTCAAGTGGCAACAAAGGGGAGCAAAAATGGCAAACTGCTGAGCAATTGTGGCAAAAAAATGGCAATTGCCTTTTTAAGCGTACTTAACTTAAAAATTTCGTTATAGTGCACAGCAGAGACGATAGGATAATGATTAAGATGAAAAAAATAGCCATCATTGAAGATGAACCCGCAATCCGCGAAAACTACATAGAAATGCTGAGCTTACAGGGCTATCAAGTAAGGGGCTTTGCAGATCGCGCCAGCGCAGAAGCTGAGTTTAAAAATGCCCTGCCCGATTTAGCCATTGTTGACATTGGCCTAGGCCATGAAATAGATGGTGGTTTTTTACTGTGCCAAACATTGCGATCACTTTCTAAAGCACTGCCTATTATTTTTTTAACCGCTCGCGATAGCGAAATAGATACTGTATGCGGCCTGCGCATGGGCGCCGACGACTATCTAACAAAAGACATAAGCTTGGCTCACTTAGCTGCACGTATTGGTGCGCTATTTCGCCGAATGGAAGCACTTGAACAACCTGCTGATGCAAACGCCCTCATAACACGTGGGCAGTTAACACTCGATACGCAACGTATGCAGGTATTTTGGCAGCAACAATTAGTTGATTTAACCGTAACTGAATTTTGGATGCTGCATTCACTCGCCCAGCGACCAGGGCATGTTAAAAGCCGTAACGACTTAATGAGCGATGCAAAAATTTATGTAGACGACAGCACTATTACCTCACACGTGAAACGTATTCGTAAAAAATTTATAGCACTCGATAGTACCTTTGATTGCATAGATACCGTGTATGGCATGGGCTACAGGTGGGAACAACACTAATGCTACGATTTGGTCTGCGCAGTAAATTTATATTACTTTCATGTTTTTTGTTTTTGCTACCGTGGCTTGGCTACGAGTACGTATGGGAAATGGAAAAGTTTTTACGCCAAGGCCAAGAAAAAACCCTCGTAGGCACCACTCGCGCACTTGCAACTGCATTACATGAGCGACCTGCATTATTTGACGAGCAAACTAATTTTTTAGACCAAGTAGTAAAAGGCCGCGATTTATACGCTTATAACCTTAAAAACCCTATTCAATTAGACGGTAAACTTAACGATTGGGACAGCTACCAACCGCTATTTTGGCATTACGACAAGCGCTACTTACGAAAAACAGATAACAAACATCAAGCCAGTGACTTATCGTTTGATCACATGGTGGGAAAATTTGATAACTACTTATATGCCGTATTTGAAGTAACCGACAATACCCTTATTTATCGCGCTAAAAATAGCTTGAGCATTACCAATAACGATTATTTACAAATTGGTCTAAAAACGCCTGACGGCCAGTTTAATACTTACATTATTGCGCCGCGCCAAGATGGCTGGGTTAATGCGTTTGATGCAAATACTAAAGCCCCATTTACGAAAATTCAGGGCTATTTTGAAAGTACCAAATCAGGTTATAACGTAGAGCTGCGCTTTCCTATTAACATGCTGGGCAACAAACTTGGCTTTGCCATTGTTGACATAGATAGTAAAGAGGCATTGTTAGAGCCTAAAATAATGTCGACCTCAAACTTAAATAACCCGAACGATTTGGGCTCAGTATTAGTCCCTTCCCCAGAAATTAGCCGTATTTTAAAAGGCATGGGTCACAGTGGTAGCCGCATTTGGGTGGTTGATAACCATCATCGTGTACTTGCACAATCGGGTACTATTCAAAATGCAGATGGCGTATGGGCTGACGGGCTTGCTAACCAAGCACCTAAAACTTGGTGGCAGCGCTTTGAGCAAAATTACTTACACCCAATTTATTATAAAATATTAACACGCCCCGAAAATGAGTTTTTAGATACCCTGCACGATGTAGCCTCTATGCAGGGCACACATTTAGCGAAAGCATTAAAAGGACAACCTGCATCGTCATGGCGCTTAACCCCCGACAGCAAAGCCGTTATTTTATCGGCCGCTTACCCTATTTGGATTCAAGACCAAGTAATTGGTGCGGTAATAGCAGAGGAAACCACTAACGGCGTACGTACGCTGCGTAATAAATCGCTCGAAAAACTATTCAATGTTATTTTAGCCGTGATGCTAATTGGTACTGTCACGCTATTCTTTTTTGCCTCGCGTATATCGAGCCGTATTAGACGACTGCGCGATACAGCTGAGCAAGCAATTGACTCACAAGGACGTGTTACCGGCAGTATTAATTACAGCGACGCTAACGATGAAATTGGCGATCTGTCTCGTAGTTTTTCAAACATTGTTAGTCGACTTGGTGGCTATACCGATTACTTAGAGAATATGTCGTCGCGATTATCACACGAGCTGCGTACACCTGTTGCCGTAGTGCGTTCATCGCTTGAGAACTTGCAAAGCTTGCCACAAAACGAGCTGAGTCAAAAATACCTCGATCGCGCTAGTGAAGGTGTTGAACGCTTAGGTAAAATAATAACTACTATGAGCGAAGCCACCCGCCTTGAACAAAGTATTCAAAGCAACGAGCCTGAGCCTTTTGATTTACAAAAAGTAATAAATGGTTGTATGCAAGGCTATCAGCTTACTTACCCAAACCAATTATTTTCGCTTGATGTATGCCAAAGCAAACTACCTATGCAAGGTGCGCCGGAGTTTATAGCTCAGCTACTTGATAAGCTAATTAATAACGCGATGGAGTTTAGTGAAGCCAATACGGCTATTAATGTAAGCCTCAAACAGAGCGAAAATAAAGCAACATTAACAGTCAGTAACACAGGTCCCACTTTACCCGAAGGATTAACTGAGCATATTTTTGATTCTATGGTGTCGGTACGTAGCCAGCAAATGCAGCAACAGCCACACTTGGGGTTAGGACTTTATATTGTAAGGTTGGTATGCGATTACCATAAAGGCAATGTAGCAGCGAAAAACAACGAACAAGCCGATGGTGTCGTATTTACCGTAACACTGCCGTTAGCTAACAGTTAGGGCTATATTTGTACCATTATATTTATAGCCACAGTATTATATGCAAATAGTAATTACGTAATAAATTAAATTCAGCCGTATATTCTTTGTTAAACTAATTTATTTTTTATTTACCTTAACCCTATATAAATTAACAACTATATTCTACTCGTCCCTCAAAACCTGCCGATTACAATTTAGTGCAACTTCAAATGTAACTATTCACTTTTTATTCAGTCAAACAGCCATACCCTAATATCATATTAAAGTATTGCATTTGAGGAATACCCATGAAGCCATCACTAGAGCGTGAAGAACTAGACTTTATTTTTGATTTATATAGGTCGTCTAAAAAGACTGAATCAGAGAGTGTAAAACCTAAAAGTACTAACTACAAAGAGCTAAGAAAGCACGACACGACTAAAAACCAAGGCGTATCGCACTACTTGGTTTAACGTTATAACAAATGAGACTTCTCGTGTTCTAAAAATGCTTTAATGCAGTTTATTTCTGCAAGTTTTACTTCTTCGCCTATTTCAGGGCCTTTTTTGCCATTTTTAAGTGCATTTTGCACTACCTGCTTTTTATCCATTTTTTGCAGCTCAGCATGGATTGCTCGCAGCTTAGCGGCTTGCGGATATGGCTTATCAACAAGTGTTTCACCACGCCCTTGTGCATCGCATTGGCACGCTTGAGTAAACGCTATAAAACGATTCGGATGTACCAACGCATTTAAGTTAGTCACTATTAGCTTGTGAATGGTTTGCGGCCTTAGTTGATCAACTGTATGGCAAAGGGTGTGATTATCACTAGTGAGTACACCAATATCACGAAAACGGTTAGGCACTTTTAAGCGCTCACAAAACGCCTCTATAACTGCAACACCTTCGCGTTCGTGCCCACGTAAATTTCCATACTTTTTAAAACTAAGTGCTTTACCAAAGTCATGAGTCAGGGCTGCAAAACGAGTTTCTAAGTTAAAATTTAAATCAGCTGCACGTCTAAGTACCAGCATAGTATGTACAAATACATCCCCTTCTGGATGATGGTTTGCTGGTTGCGGTACATTAGCCATACGCTCAAGCTCTGGAAAAACCCCCAAACCTTGCAATGCTTCAAAATAAAGCTCAGGGTGCTTTTCACCCAGTGCTTTTTCGGTTTCAAGCCACACGCGCTCAGCTACTAAATGATTTAGCTCACCTTTATTTTTAAGCTCGCGCATCAATGCATACGTACTTGGGTGAATACTCCACTGGCTGCCATAGCGCGCTAAAAAACGGGCAATACGCAGTACTCGAACAGGATCTTCTACAAATGCCTCAGTGGTGTGGCGCAGGATTTTATTTTGTAAGTCAGCTTGGCCGTTAAACGGGTCAATAATATCGCCGTTTTTATCAAGCGCCATTGAATTTATAGTTAAATCGCGCCTTGCTAAATCTTCTTCGAGCGTAACGGTTGGGCTGGCATCAACCACAAAGCCAGTATAGCCTTTGCCACTTTTACGCTCTGTACGCCCTAGTGCATATTCTTCTTTTGTTTTTGGGTGCAAGTAAACCGGAAAGTCGCTACCTATTGGTACAAAACCAAGTGACTCCATTGTGCCTGGTGTTTCACCAATCACTACATAGTCGTTATCTTTTGATTTTATATTTAGCAGTTTGTCGCGCACTGCACCCCCAACGAGGTAAACTTGTTTTAAGTTACTTTTCACTTTATTCCCAATAACACTTGCCCAATTGTTTGACGCTAATCATAACATTAATTAAAAAACTCTGCGGTGTTTGCCAAGCTTAAGTAAGCTCATTACAATGGCGCATTATTTTTAGCTACAGCCTCGTATTCAATGAAAAACCATTCATCAAAAAAAGAACTCATGTTACTGCCCATTTTATTAGTGGTTATTTTAATGTGTATAGCGGGTCACTTTTTACTACAAGCAAATTTTCAAGACAGTAATATGGTTGAATACATGTTGGCAGCACTGCCGTTTGCTATGTTTGGATTGGTTATTGTAGCGTTTAAGATGGCAGCGAAAAGCGAACGTGATGATAACGAAAAATAGTTAATAGCTACTTTTCGTTATTCTCTTATTAATTATTGATATGTTTTTTCTGCAATTGTTACTTTTTCTAGGTAACGTCGAGTCTCTTCTCTGGAGTGTTTAGTTGTTAATATGTAATAAAACTGACTAGCAGTCAGCTGATTTATTTGCGAAAAGGCAATATCCTTATCTTCATTAAATATTTTAAACACATTACCTGCACCACCATTATATGATGAGATCATTGCATAGTGCTGATTTTGATCGGCATTAATCTTATACAAGTAATTATTTTGTAAAATACTTAAATAAGCACTCCCTATATCAATATTATTTTCTGGTTTGAAAAGCACTTCTTTGCTCGGTTGCCCTGGCACTTTTTTAATTCTTTCATATACGTCTTTACCCGCCGTTGCAGGAATAATTTGCATTAAACCATACGCATTTGAAGAGCTTACTGCATAGGGATTAAAATGACTTTCGGTCTCAATAATGCCGTATATGAGTGATGCTGATATTTGATATTTTTTTGATGCAGCCAACACATACTCACTATATTTTTGCTTTCGTAGATGGGCATTTTGCTCTACTAGCTCAAAAGTAACCGAAGTAACTTGATGGCCATTGCTATAGTTAGTCTGCTTTTTATTATCAATTAAATAACGAGCAAATCGATTTGCTCGCCACTGATATTTAATGGGTAGCCCATCTTCGTCTAATACTTGCTGATATAAAAAAGGTTCGCCTTCTAAAATCGGATCTTCACTTGTAAAAATATCAGTTTTACCTGGGTCGCTCGAGGTTAATAGCGTGGTAACAATTGCTTGGTTTAATAGCACTTCTGTATTATTAGTCGCTATTGTTTCAACCTGAACAGTGCTGCTATCAAAATCAATTATGGCTCTAGCTTGATAATTATTGCTGTATTTTACGTATTTTCTTCGCGTGGGTTGTTGCGTATTTTGTGCCCCCCACTTCTTACTTACTATACTTTCTAAAGTTGCTAATAACTGACCCACGCTTCCAACTTGCTGCTTGATTGAGTAATGCGTTTTTTCAACTTGCTTTTTGATCGTTACAACATCGGTGGGATTATTTTTAATTTGATGGACGAGTATATTTAAATCTTTTACTGGTGCTAAGTGAGATACTGATTCACACCCACTCAATAGTACAATTAAGCTGCATAGCCCATATTTTTTCACGCATTTTCCCTAAATGAAACAAATTATAAAATGTGATAACCAAACCAATCTGGTTTTATTTGTTGGTTTTTTTCACTTTTAGTTAACTTTATTTTATAGGGGCTATCGAGTAAGTCAATTGCGAAACAATCGTCCACGTCGTGCAGATCGTCTTTATGAATATGGCTAAGGCCTGCGAGTAAATCATTTTTAGCGCGTTGCTTGGCCTCATTGCTACTGCTTGCAACATAAAGTGCAAAGTCGTGTTGCTCAGCCATAGAGTCACTTCTATAAGCCCCTAGGTTTACAAAATAGAGTTGCTTATTTTGCTCCACATAGCTATCAACCACTTCTACTTTAAACCCATCAATATGATTAATTGCCATGTAGCTATCCATATGAACACTGCTTTTATCGCCCACCCATTGGCTTTTTAACTTTGAGTAGGTTTGCTCAATATTCTCCCCTACTACAAAGCGGATATCGTGCATTTCAATGTGGCAGCCTTGAATTCGACCACCTAAGTACACCATAAATAACTGCATGCTTTTCCTTAACCTAAATTATCAACATCAATATTATGCTTTTTGATCAACTTATAAAAATCTGAGCGGTTACGCTTGGCAAGCTTAGCACCTTCGGCTACGTTACCGCCTGCCATTTTTAAAGTGTTAATAACATAGTCGCGCTCAAACTCTTTTTTAGCGTCGTTTAGTGATAATGGTTCTACGTTTGTTTCATTGCTATTTAGCGCAGCTAACACTAAGTGCTCTGAAATAACATCGCTAGGTGTTAATGCTACAACCTGCTCTACTACGTTTTGTAATTGGCGGATATTACCCGGCCAATCGTAACGTACTAGTGCATGCATAGCATCGCTTGCAAAGTGTTTTTCAGTTTGGTTCATCCGCTTAGCAATGCTTGCACTAAAATGTTGTGCTAATAAGCTTATATCTTCGCGGCGCTCACACAGTGGCGGTAATTTTAAATTAACGACGTTTAAGCGATAGTATAAATCTTCTCTGAACTGCTGATTTAAAATAGCTTCGGGTAGATTTTTATGTGTTGCCGATACAATACGTACATCTATTGCTATTTCTTCTTGAAAACCCACCGGACGAATCGTTTTTTCTTGTAATACGCGCAATAGCTTAACTTGTAAATTAAGTGGCATATCGCCTATTTCATCTAAAAATAACGTGCCACCCTCAGCTTGTTGAAACAACCCTTGGTGATCTTTAATTGCGCCTGTAAACGAGCCTTTCTTATGGCCAAATAATTCGGATTCTAAAAGTTCACCCGGTACAGCGCCACAGTTAATAGCAACAAAAGGGCCACCGCTTACATGACTATGTTGATGAATCGCCTGTGCGAGTAACTCTTTACCTGTACCACTAGCTCCCGAAATCAATACATTAACTTGCGTTGGCCCAAGTAGTTTTACTTGCTCTAACAAGTGCAGCATTGCGCCACTGCGCGTAACTATATTACTTTTAGGTGCAGCTTCATCAGCGTTAACACCGTGAATTTCAATTGCTTTAGCAAGGCTGTCAAATAGCTCATCTTTATCTACAGGTTTAGTTATAAATGCAAAAATGCCCTGTTTAGTCGCCTCTACCGCATCAGGAATTGAGCCGTGCGCCGTCATCATAATGACAGGTAATGCAGGATAGCGGCTTTGCAGCTGACGATGCAATGCCATGCCATCCATTTCATCCATACGTAAGTCGGTTATTACCGCGTCAAACACTTGGCTTTTAAGTATTTGTAGTGCGGCTAAGCCGCTTTCGCAGGTTGTTACTTCATATCCTTTTGATTCAATACGAATTGCGAGCAGTTTTAATAAGCTAGCGTCGTCGTCTACGAGTAATACTTTTGCACCTTGTACTTTAGTTGCTGCCATCGTTACTGCTCCTTCGTTTCTTCTCGTAGTAAAAGTTGCTGCTCAATCGTTGCTAACGATGAGAGGGTTTCTTGCATTTTATTATTAAGTGCTTGCTGCTCTTTTTTAGCATTTATTTGCATAGTCACTTGCTGCTTTTGAAGCCATAAATATTGCTTTATGTCATCAGGCCAAAAGTAAGCAAGATCGAGTTTTAGTAACTTAGTCATTACCGTATTTGGATCATCATTTATGTTTAAGCACATGAATTTAAAAAAGCGTTTAAGTTCGTTTTCGCCTGTAAAAACATCTTTGCTAGGTACCAATTTAAATCCGCCACACTGATTAGCGTGCCATGCAATAACTTGCTCTGCAGGAGGATAGCTTGGTTCAATTTTGGGTCTAGGTTTTGGACTAGGGTTACTGTTTTTGTCGTTCGTTTTTTTTGTATCAACCACAGATGCAGGTGTAATTGACACACGCTCTTCTTGCCCATTATTAATTTCACAGCCTGATATAATCATGCTGCTACTGAGCACACATAAAATAGCGATTAAACGCAAGCACATGTTAATTAACTCCTAGATTTTTTGTTATGGGAATTTTAATTGAAAATCGGCAACCATGTGGCTCGTTATGCTCAACACTAAGTGTACCTCTTAGCTGTTCAACAGACTCTTTTACAATAGTTAAACCTAGTCCACTGCCTTGCAGCGTAACATTTTTACTGTTTTTACCTTGATAAAATGCGCTGAAAATTTGAGTTTTTTCTTGATCTTTAATACCGCACCCTTTATCAAGCACAACGATACAAAACTGGTTTTCCTCAAGCGCTAAATTAATAGTAACGCTTTGCTTGTCCTCTGAAAATTTTAAGCCATTTGAAATAAGCTGAATTAAAATCATCTCAATAAGCTCACTAGGTAAAGCAAGCGGCTTATTAGGTACGGTATTTTGCCACTGCAGAACTTGTTGACGCGCACTTAAGCGATGCTCAAAATGGCTATTAATTTTATTAATAAGAAGACTAAATTCAACTTCGCTTAAGCTGTCTTTACTAGTGCGAATCGCATTATAACTCAGCAAACTGTCAATCATTGTACGAAGGCGCACCATAGATTGGCTAATGAGCTCAAGCACCGCTTTTTGCTCTGCTGTAATTGGGCCTACTATTTCATCAGTTAATAAGTCAGTGCCTTCAACCATTGACGCAAGCGGCGTTTTTAGCTCATGAGTTACATGGCGTAAAAAAGTGTCTTTCTGCTGCTCAAGCATATGAAGTTGCTCTTGTACCCATTGGAGTTTTTCTCCTAGCTCAACAAGCTCAGCTGAACCTTTCACGGATATTTTTTGCTGCCAATGCCCCTGCCCTAGCTTATCAATAACCGTAGTTAACCCTTTTAGTCGTCCACTTATGCGCCATAAAAAACCTCCCCCAACAATTAAAGTCAGTGGAATAAGTGCCACTAGCCAGTTTATAAATGATGCTTGCAGGCTTGTAAGTTCATTTTGGTTATTGGTAATTTGCGCTTCGTTTTTATCACGTAACCATAAAGTAAGCTCAGCAACTAAATCGCTCACTGGCACAAATAGCTCAGCTTGTTGTTGTTTTTGCTCAACGAGTTTTACATGCGCGGTTTGTAAGGTGGAATATAAGCGTTGCCATTGGTGAATATACTCTTTATTTGTGTTTACAAATTTGAGTTCATCAATACTTTGTAGGGATGATTGCCATTTATCGACAATGAGCTTATCAAGCGATTCACTTTTTAATACCCAGTTTTGCCTAGTGGCGCGCTCAAGGCTGTTGAGTTCTTGCTTTAAAGTATTAAAGGATTTGGTAACTTGGTAGTTGTTACTCACAATACTTTGAGTAACCGCTAATTGTTTATTAAGTGCATTTAAAAATACGATTACCACTATAGAAAGCGGAAGTAGCGAAAGCAGCATACTCATTGCAAATTGCCCAATTAAATTAGGCCGCCAGTTAAGCATTGCTTGGTATTTTTTAGCTATGGTTGCTGGCATTTCATTTAGTCCTTTTAAGTTAAGCGCTCTATTATTAAGTGCTTACCTTATACACTAGCTGAACCAGCAATTATATTTAATACGATTAAAAGCCAGTGCTATAAAACAATGTGTCGCCAAATAGAGACAGCTTAACCTATTGATTTTAAAGTTCTCTCTTCAACCTCACTAAATAGTGTTGCAAAAGGCGCACAAAAATTACAATAAACTCCGTAAAAATTTCTTACTCGCTTAACCTAGAAAAAATAACCAGTTGAAAAATAACAACAATTACTATTGGCACTATTTTTGTAATAGGAACAATAACTTCAATCAATAAGGAAATAATTATGAACAAACGCATTTTAATAATTTCATCATTACTGACTTTAGGCTTTTTAGGCACTAAGGCACAGGCTATGGACGTTCACGCAACTTTTAACGAACTTGATAAAGACGGTAACGGTACATTAAGTGAAGCTGAAGCAGGTGAAGATGCTGTTTTACATGAGAATTTCTCTCAAATTGATACTAATCAAGATGGGCAATTGTCGCTAAATGAATTCAAAAAATTTATTCAATAAACTCATCTAATAAGGAACGTGATTATGAAACAACTTATAGCCGCTTTTTCATTAATGTTTTTAACAATTAGTGCCACTGTAATTGCATCACCAACAAACGTGCGTTTTGCCCATTTAGATAAGGACATGGACGGACAAATAACACTTATTGAAGCAAAACAAGATAAACAAGTAGTGAGACAGTTTGCCGATTTAGATGAAGACGGTGACGAAAAAATTTCAAAGAAGGAGTTTGAGAGTTTTAAGCCATAACCAGCTTTAGTTAATTAAGCTTTGCTTAAGCTCGTTACAGGTAGAGTTGAATTAAAAGCATTTGCCATAATCCCTGAGGGAGTGTGTAAACGGATTTAATGTTGGGAGTTAAATTACGGCAAGTGCTTTTCCTTTTCACTTTATTTTAGTCATGAATTTTAAATACATCTTTTGGAAGGAACACCATGAAGATACTTACATTTGCATCAAGCCTACTTTTGATCTTTAGCTTCAATGCCGCAGCACTTGATGTAAAGCAACGCTTTGATCATCTTGATAGCAATAAAAGTGGCTACCTAACCCAAGATGAACTTGAACCCCAACCGCAACTTTTGAGCACGTTTGTGATGTGGGATAAAAATCAAGATAACCAAATTTCGTTAGTCGAATTTAAAAATTATCTAACCAATAACCTTTACTAAGTGATTTGTATGAAAAGTATTAGCTATTTAACGCTGCTGGCGTTTAGTATTTCTAGCTTTGCCGCAAGCAACGACATTGCAAAGCAATTTGAAAAGCTAGATAGAAACAAAGATGGTTTTTTATCTCGTTCAGAAACCGCTGTAGATCCTGCTTTATGGTCCCGGTTTTCAAGCTACGATCAAGACAAAGACAGCTGCCTTTCACTTAGCGAATACAGCACGTATGCAAGTAAGTAGTTTTCTAGCTAGATGAGAAAACACCTAGCCATACTACTTTATTGAATTTTTCTTATTTCAGTAGATACAATAGACTTTTCTCCAGTAACTAAAAATGCTTCACCAGCTGGACAATTTTTTAAATATTTTTTACCTACAGGTTTCGAGTCGAGAGTAAAATCCATTCTAATATGAGTAAGAACGGGTTGCTTAGTTGTATTTACGGCTGTAGGAAGCCAAGCCCATGTATTTAAAGATTGAGCTGCGGCTTTATCAAATAACCCTTTAGGATATGAAGAGAGCACTTTATATCCTTGCGCCTTACCCTCAGAATTAATGATAGTCACGAGCTCTACACAACCTGCTAAATTTTTTCTTGCAGCAGCTATAGGATATAGCGGTTCTGTTCTTGTGGAAATATTCCAATAGTCTTTCACTCTATCGCGCAGCTCAACACTTGATAAATCTATATAATCTATTTTTTCAACAGTTTTCTCTGTCGTAGATGTTACCCCACATGCCGCAAGTAATGAAATTAATGGGAGTAATAAATAGAGAGCTTTCATAGCGTTTCCTTATGCTTTATTGATTATTTAGCGTACTAAACAATCACATAAATTACCTATTTTGTAAACAGATAATATAGAGAAAAATCTTAAAATGAGGCCTATCAATTCATTGGTATTATAAAATCAAGTTTGTTAATGTGGGTAAACTAACAATAAAAAATAATGCCTTATGTTACTCAAAAAAATAGCTAAACCTCTTCTGCTTATGAGTATTTTGACAAGCTCAAACTCCGCTCTTGCACAAACAAAAGTAATTTATAACGCCAATGGTTATACCCCTTTATACAAAGGTGAAGTACAACAATTCTCTACTTTGGTTATAAAAGACGGGAAAGTTGTAAAGCTAGGGAATGAGAAGCTTAAAAATAGCTTTCCAGATGCAAAACTAATTAATGCTCACGGCAACACACTCCTCCCTGGTTTAATCGATGCTCATGGGCACGTTATTGGCCTTGGTGACAATTTATCGCAACTTGATGTACGCGGTGCAATATCGGTTGATGAGGTAACGAGTAAACTAAAGGTATTTGCCGATAACAAACAGGGTTGGATTATAGGGCGAGGTTGGAACCAAGAGCTTTGGGCTGATACACGCTTTCCTACAGCTAAAGATTTAGACAAAGTAGTTAGCGATCGACCTGTGGTGCTTTCTCGGGTTGATAGTCACGCTATCTGGGCTAACTCAAAAGCACTCGAACTTGCAGGCATTACCACCGAAACAACAGCGCCTGAAGGCGGTGAAATAATTAAAGACGAATTTGGCAATCCTACAGGCATTTTTGTAGATAAAGCAGAATCGCTAATTACCCAACATATGCCAGCCCCTTCAAAACAAGATATAAGTGGCTCATTAGATGCAGCAGGTAAGCACTTATTAAGTTTAGGCATTACCTCTACTCACGATGCAGGCATTGATAAAACAACGTGGGAGGTTTACAAAGAGCGCGGTGAGCTTGGTAATTTACCATTACGTATTGTGGCAATGCTAAGTGGTGCAAGTCCTGATTTAGATACGATGTTAAAAGCAGGTCGATACCATGGCAAAAACGACTTTATGGAAATTCGCAGTGTCAAAGTTTACGCCGATGGCGCACTGGGCTCTCGTGGAGCCGCGCTTATTGAAGAATATGCAGACAGACCTGGCCACAATGGTTTAATGCTTGAAACACAAGAAAAACTTGAAGCACTCTTTACACAAAGCTTTAAAAGCGGCTTTAGCGCAAATACCCATGCCATTGGTGATAAAGCAAATAAGGTAGTGCTCGATGCCTATCAAAATGTGTTTAAAAAAACGGGCGGAATATTACTACGTAACCGAATAGAGCATGCCCAAATTGTAACCCCTGAGGACATCCCTCGCTTTAAAGCGTTAAAAATAATCCCTTCAATGCAGCCAGTGCATGCCACCTCTGATATGCATATGGCAGAGCAGCGTTTAACTGAAAAACAATTAAGTGGGGCCTACGCTTGGCAAACATTTTTAAAGCAAGGGTCTGTTGTTGCAGCAGGGTCTGACTATCCTGTAGAGCTTGCAAATCCATTTGATGGTTTGTATTCAGCTATTACTCGCATGGACCATAACAAACGACCGGAAAACGGCTGGCGCGCAAGCGAAGTTTTAAACCGAGAAGACGCACTACGTGCATTTACTTTAGGCGGCGCTTATGCTGCTCATCAAGAGTTTAAAGTTGGCAGTTTGGAGCAAGGAAAATGGGCCGACTTTATTTTAATCGACAAAGACTACTTTAAAGTACCTGTTGATGAGATTTATAAAACGAATGTGTTACAAACATGGATAGCAGGAATAAAAAGGTACGACAAAGAAAAAAATATTATCGATAAATAAAGCGTACTAAGGTTAACGCAAGTTAACCTTTTTAGTTACAGCCTAGTGTTTTAGCTTTTAGGCGCTTCAACTTTTGGTTGGCGATATATTTTTATAATGTGATATAAATTTACGAGTGACAATAAGCCGTTGGTAAAAATCACAGGCACTGCACCAATGGCTACACCATAAGCTGTAAATACCATACAGCCAAACATATTGTACCAACGAAGTTTTACTACATCTGTCATTGTTAACGATGCAACCAATAAAGCTGATGCAATATAACCTAAATATTCCCAACTCAATTGTTCTCTCCAAGCCTTTAGGTTAGCATTACATGTACTGCTAAATTACAGCATTTATAAGTATTGCAAAGTTACGACAAAATAAAAAAGCTAACTTGCTTAAAAAACCTGAAAAAGTTTGCCGGAAAATACCAGCAACTTCTTAAATCATTACACGGGAAATGAAGGTAAAATAATACTCTTAGCAAAGCTAATAGTATTAGTAGCAAGTTAGCGTAAATTCTTAGTGTCTTAATGCTATCGTCATTAAGATGTAATAAATAGGACAAATGTCCGAAGAGCACATTGATGTTTCAATACCATTTTTCTAGTTACCTTGTTGATCAGCTTTTAACCTTTGCTGGTAGTAGCTATCAACAATCAAAAAAAGAAGTTCTGATCCATCAAGATCAGCCTTTAAGCAAGCTTGTTCTTGTACGCAGTGGCACTGTGTCGTTTAGCTACGACGTAGGTAATGGACGACGCCTGCTGTTAGGGCAATTGGATTGTAACAACACCCTCATTGGTGAAATAGAAGCGCTAAATAATAATCCGTGTATTTATACGGTAACGTGCTTTAGCGATGTAACTTATAATCTTATTGAATTGAGGCATTGGCGAGCTCTGTTGCTTGAAAAACCAGAACTGAGTTTATATACCGCACAAACTATTGCGGCTAAATTTCAGGAAAATCAAAAAATCAATTTAGATAAGCTACTACTACCACTGAGCTATAACATAGCTAAAGATTGCTTACTAAGGGCCGAGAACAACAATCCTACGCTACTTAGAGCTTACCCAACTGTAAATGCTGAGGCCGAACGCTTTGCTACCACTGAGCGAGCCTACAGACGTGTTGTTACAGAGCTTGTCGAAAAAGGCTTGGTACTTAGAAGTAACGATGGCTTACAAGCAGTCGATATACCAAAGCTAAGTGAGTACGTGGATAGCTTTGCTCAGCTTTAAATTAATTTCTTAATTAGTTTTAAACTAAGTTTAAAACACAAAAAAAGGCCTTTACGGCCTTTTTATTTATCTTGAATTTTGGTTAAGCAATTAACCCACCACCATTCAAGTTAGTTATATTTGTAAATTACTTTTCTAACAAAATATCGTGTATTTTCGCAAGATCAGATTTACCAGCAATAATTTCATCCGGTGTTAAACCCGATAGTTCATGCGGAAACACTAACCACTCTTCAGATTCATGAATATAATAATCTGGAACAGTATCTACTTTTGAGTTTTTTGGTTTGTAATAAGGACATGCAATACGAATATCACGTGGCAAGTTTAATCGCATAAGCTCAGAAAGCTTTTCTTTTAATGCAACAATACTACGGCCAGAGTCAAATACATCATCAACAATCAATAGCGAGTCGCCTGCATTTGCGTTCTCTACAATGTAATGCAAACCGTGTACTTTAATTTCTTTCGACTGCTTACCAATACCGTAATAAGACGATGTACGTACTGCAATGTGGTCAGTCTCAATGCCTTTGTAATCGTAATACTCTTGGACAGCAATACCGATCGGAGCACCACCTCGCCAAATACCAATAATAAAATCAGGACGAAAGCCATCTTGGTATACTTGTGCCGCTACGCGGAACGAATCTTCAAGCAGCTGTTGAGCTGTGATGTAGCACTTATCTGACATAATTAGAAACCCCAGTGGTGGATATAAGATTTGAGCGCAGCTTAGAGTTAAGCAAAAATTAAACTCAAACAGGTATTGGCGACGGATTTTACCGCAAATGAAATAAAATTGCTTGCCTGTAAATTAAAAAGTAGGCACCCAAGGATGCCTATTTTTAGTGTAAAAAGCGTAATTTAGTAAATACTATGCTTTTTCTTGTAGTGTACGAGCAACCGTACGTATGCCTTGAGTTGTTGCACCCGCTGCCCATTGGCTTGTACTGCCCATATTAAAAGCAGCAGCTAAATCTATGTGCACCCAGCCTTTGCCATCGTTTGGCACAAAGCGTGATAAAAAGCCGGCCGCATTCGATGCGCCGCCGTAACCGCCACCCTTTTGTGCTCGGCTATTTGCCGTATCAGCATAAGGCGATGGGCAGTTTTGTTGATGCCATTTTTCAAGAGGCAGTGGCCAAGCCGCTTCCATTTCTTGAGATGCAAAACTCTCAACTTCTCGTACAAGTTCTTTATCAAGAGCAAATAGTGCATTGTACTCTTGGCCAACAGCAACAAGTGCAGCGCCCGTTAACGTGGCGGCATCAATAATTAATGGTGCCCCTGTTTCTCCTGCTGCCATTAAGCCATCGGCAAGTACTAAGCGACCTTCAGCATCAGTGTTTACAATTTCAACTGTTGTACCATTTTTATAAGTAAGAATGTCACCCAATTTGTATGCATGACCTGAAATTAAGTTCTCAGCACAACATAAAAACAGCTTAATACGTTTTTCAATACCACGGTTAATAGCCAATGCTAAACCTGCTGTTACTGTTGCAGCCCCACCCATATCACACTTCATACCAAGCATACCTTCGCTTGATTTAATTGAGTAACCACCTGAGTCAAACGTAATACCTTTACCTACAAGGGCAGCACTTACTGGTGCATTTTCGTCGCCTGTTGGATTGTAATCAAGCTCAAGCAATACTGGTGGGCGAACACTACCGCGACCAACTGCATGAATACCAATCCACTGTTGTTCTAATAACGCATCACCTTTAATAATTTGGTAACTTACGTGTTCAGGCGCTAATGATTGAATAAACTCAGCTGCTTTTTCAGCTAGGCTTTCTGGGTAAATGTCATCGGCAGTACCGTTAACCATTTCACGTGCCCAAATTGCTGACGTTTTTAAGTGAGCAAGTTCTTTAATATCTGATTGTGCGTTATCAACAAACTCAACACCGTTTAACGATTTTGGTGTTACAAAGCCTTGGTAAAAAGCCCACTGGCTTTCTGTACACCAAGTATCACCTGCTAATTCAACATTTTTAACGCCTTGGCTTGCAATAGTACGACCTGCTTTTTGAACATTTTTTAATGTGTCTTGCTCAGATAAATGAACAGTTGCACCGCGCTCATTAAAAGACAATGACGCATTATCGCCCCAATGACTCGCTGCTGCTTGTTCGCTTAGTTGAACAACAAATTTTTCACTCATGTTAGAATTCCCTTGCACTTAAATGTGCCACCGAGTTTACTATAGAGCGCCTAAGTTCCCAACAGCTTAAGATAAATAACATAAATCACGCCACTCACTTTTGGAAGTTATTATGAAGTACAAGCCAGCACTGCAACCAGCCTTATTATTAAAGCGCTACAAACGCTTTTTAGCTGATTTACAATTAAGTGATGGCAGCGAGTTTACCGCCCACTGTGCAAATACAGGTAAAATGACAGGATGCGCTGAGCCAGGTTTTGCTGCTTTTTATTCAACGAGCAATAATGCAAAACGAAAATACCCGCATTCATTAGAGCTTACGCAAAATAATTTTTCGCAGCTTATTTGTGTAAATACAGCGGTGGCTAATAAAGTAGTCGAAGAAGCAATAAACAATAGTGTGATAAGCGAGCTACTCGACTACAGTCAATTGCAAAGCGAAGTGAAGTACGGCAGTGAAAACAGTCGTATCGACTTTTTACTAACAGACAAAAGTAAGCCTGATTGCTATGTAGAAGTTAAATCAGTCACATTATTAAGCGAAGACGCACCACAAAGTGGACAAGGCTACTTTCCTGATACGCAAACACTACGCGGACAAAAACATATTCGCGAACTAATAGAAATGATCGAACAAGGCCACCGAGCAGTATTACTCTTCGCTGTTTTGCACGAAGGAGTAAATACCGTGAGTCCAGCAGTACATATTGATAAAAAATACGCCACGTTATTAAGCCAAGCAATAATAGCCGGCGTTGAAGTATTAGCATACAAAGCCACTATTTCTGCTAATGAGATTTTACTTAATGAAAGAATCGCATTTATAGAATAGTGCAATAAACCAAGAGATTAAGCTAAGTGTAATCTACAAGGCAAGTAAAAATATAGAAAGTGATAAAAGTGAATTTTAACAATTAACTTGTTTTTAAAGTTTTTGCCCGCATAACAAGGCAAGTTTTAGAAAGCGAATATGTGAATTAATTAAAAGTGTAAATAAACTATTAATACGCCTTTTACTCAGTAATCATGGTTAAAGCTAATTCAATTAATTAAAAATAAATTTGCCTAGGGTATAAGATTCTGTTATTTATACCGCCGGCTAATGCTGAGGCATTAAATTAAGGATTTAGGAGAGAGTTATGCCAGACCAAAAGAAACATGGTTTATTGGCTCAAGCCGGTTTAGAACCATATCAAGAAAAACCAGGCGAAGAGTACATGAATGAAGCACAACGTGCTCATTTTAAAGCGATTTTAGAAGCTTGGCGTAATGATTTACGTAACGAAGTTGACCGTACTAAATCGCACATGCAAGACGAAGCTGCTAACTTTCCTGACCCAGTTGACCGCGCTGCACAAGAAGAAGAGTTCTCTCTAGAACTTCGTACTCGTGATCGCGAACGCAAATTAATTAAAAAAATTGAAAAAACCATTAATTTAATTAAAGAAGACGATTTCGGCTTTTGTGAATCTTGTGGAATAGAAATTGGCATACGCCGCTTAGAAGCGCGCCCAACTGCCGATCTGTGCGTAGATTGTAAAACACTTGCGGAAATCAAAGAAAAACAAGCTGGACGCGGTTAATTAACAAATACTAATTAACTATGTCTCCTACAGCCGTTACCACGCCTTTGCGTGACTATCGCGGTCGTTTTGCACCGTCTCCTTCAGGGCCACTTCATTTTGGCTCTCTTGTGGCGGCTGTGGGTAGCTACCTTGATGCAAAAGCTAATCAAGGAAAATGGTTAGTTCGAATAGAAGATATAGACACTACGCGCGTGATTAAAAACGCCGACTCAGATATTCTTAATACCTTACAAGCCTATGCCCTTTACTGGGATGAATCTATTATATATCAAACGCAGCGTCTGCCTTTATATCAGGATATTACCCATTCACTTTTAAAACAAAATCTTGTTTATGGATGTACTTGTACTCGCAAAAAAATAAAGGCTATTGGCGGGATTTATCAAGGGCATTGCAAAGCCCTTAATCATAACACTCAATCCAGCGCACTTCGTTTAGCTCAGCAGCATCCAACGACTCAGTTTAATGATTTAATTCAAGGTAATGTTGAAGTCGATAGTGCCCTTGCCCACGAAGATTACTTAATAAAACGTAGTGATGGCTTATTTGCATATCAACTTGTTGTGGTTGTAGACGATATTGATCAAGGCATAAATCGAATTGTCAGAGGAGCTGACTTAATTGAGCCAACCGCACGGCAAATTAGTCTGTTCAAACAACTCAATAGTCCTGTGCCTGAATTTGCTCATTTACCT
Source organism: Pseudoalteromonas aliena (assembly GCF_038155085.1). GTDB lineage: Bacteria > Pseudomonadota > Gammaproteobacteria > Enterobacterales > Alteromonadaceae > Pseudoalteromonas > Pseudoalteromonas aliena_A. Next base: position 206,029 of record NZ_JBAKAU010000003.1, on the reverse strand, counting down.
TTAGCTGTGACCAAACCTGGTTTTAAACTGTCTAAACAAAATTATGCTCCGGCCATCAGCCAACAAAATCCAAAACCTGCTTTAGTTAGTGCATTTAAGTTTTTAGGATTGCCTGTTATAGCGGATTTAATTGATTTAAATATTGAACAATTAATCGATTGGGGTATTAAAAACTTTAGCCTAAAACAGGTACCACAAGCATCAGAAATACAAATATCTCAACATCCAACTAGCTAAGCCATCTAATTTACTCATTTAAGTAAATAAAAATCATTAAAAAAGGCTTAATTTCAACACATCAACTTAATTTTTAAACCCTGCTGGTATATGATAGCCGCCTAAATATATGCTATTTACGTAAATCAGCTTGTACTGGGTTATACCCCCTATGTGCTGTAACTTTTGATTGCAATAGTGAGTCAATCAACACCTTCTAGGAGACAGACTATTATTTCCAAGCTTTTTCAATTTTGCCGACAAATAATCGGCACAAATACCAGTGCACAAAGCGCCTCAGTAAGCAGTGAACCTATTGTTGTCACTCGTGGTGAGCATGGTATTTCACGCAAACAATTTAGCCCAAATGCAATCAAAGTGCTGTACCGTTTAAAAGACGGTGGTTACGATGCCTACCTAGTTGGTGGTTGTATTCGCGATATATTGTTAGGCCAACAACCTAAAGATTTTGATGTAGTAACTAATGCGACACCAGATCAAGTAAAAAAGCTATTTAGAAATTGTCGCCTTATAGGCCGTCGCTTTCGTCTAGCGCACATTGTGTTTGGTCGTGAAATTATTGAAGTAGCCACTATGCGAGGTCATCACGAAGCACAAGAAGATAAAAACCAAATAAGCCAATCGAGTGATGAAGGGCAATTACTTCGTGATAACGTATTTGGCAGCATTGAAGAAGATGCAGAGCGTCGTGACTTTTCAATCAATGCACTTTATTACTCAATCAAAGATTTTAGTATTCACGATTACGCCAACGGCTTAGCTGCTATTAAGGCGAAACAAATTGAGTTAATTGGGGATCCTGAAACGCGTTACCGCGAAGACCCTGTTCGTATGTTACGTGCAGTACGTTTTGCCACTAAACTTGATATGGCTATTGCACCAAACAGTGAAAAACCTATAGCTGATTTAGCAAACTTACTTGATAACATTCCACCTGCACGTTTGTTTGAAGAAACTCTTAAACTGTTTTTAAACGGTAAAGCCGAAGCTAACTTTTTAATGCTGCGTAAATACAGTTTATTTAAATCACTATTTCCTGAACTTGATAAAATATTAGATAGAAGCCCTAATGGGCTTGAGAGTACATTTGTTCAGAAAATGTTTCAAAATACGGATAAGCGTATTAATGCAGATAAAAAAGTAACACCAGCATTTGTGTTTGCTGCATTACTTTGGTTCCCGCTACTTGAACGTACTAAAAAGATTCAAAACCAAGAGCAACTCTCTGAGTACGATGCTTTTGCACAAGCAATGAATAAAGTATTGAGTGATAACTCACAACATATTGCAGTTCCTAAGCGTTTTACTTTAGGCGCTCGCGATATTTGGCATATTCAACATCGCTTGGATAAACGCGCAGGCCAACGTGCTTACAGGCTAACGCAACAGCCTCGTTTTAAGGCCGCTTACGACTTTTTATTATTACGCGTAGATGCAGGTGAAACTCAGCATACAGAGCTTGCTCAGTGGTGGACACAATACTTAAGCAAAGATATAAATGGCCAAAAAGAAATGGTTAAAAATTTAGGTCATCAAGGTGGTCCCAAACCGCGAAGACGCCGCCGTCCCACTAAAAAGCCAACTGAGTAATAGTATGCATTGTGTTTATTTGGGTTTAGGTGCCAACCTAAACTCACCAAAAGAGCAGCTTGATAATGCGGTGGTCGCGCTTAAGAAGCTGCCTAATTGTGAATTTATAAACGTATCGCATTACTATGCAAGTAAGCCTATGGGCCCACAAGATCAACCGGACTATATCAATGCAGTAGCGTGTATTAAAACGACCCTTGAGCCAGAGCAGTTTCTTGATTTAACACAAAATATTGAGCTTGAGCATGGGCGAGTAAGAAAAGCTGAGCGTTGGGGTCCACGCACACTTGATATCGATACCTTGTTATTTGGTGATAAAATTATAAATACCGCGCGTTTAACCGTGCCTCATTATGGTTTGACTGATCGCGAGTTTGTGGTTTATCCACTGCTAGAGCTTGCACCTGAACTTATTTTACCTAGCGGCATTGCATTAAAAACGATTGCAAATAATTTACCGCTCAACGACTTACAACAATTACCTCTGTAATTAACCTAGGCTTTTGCCTACGAGGATATTATGTCTAAAATAACCGTTTCTACTTTAAATAAAATGAAAGCAGAAAATAACAAAATTACTGCATTAACAGCCTACGACGCTAGTTTTGCAAAGTTATTTCATGATAACGGCGTTGAAGTTATTTTAGTGGGCGACTCTTTAGGTATGGTGCTACAAGGTGGCAATGACACCCTTGGCGTAACTAACCAAGATATTGCATATCATACCCGCTGTGTACGCGCTGGTAGCCGTGAATTATTTGTAATTGCTGACTTACCTTTTATGACCTACTCAAGCGTTAATGATACCTGTAAAAATGCAGCTGAGCTTATGCGCGCTGGCGCAAACATGATTAAGCTTGAAGGCGGAGAATGGCTTTACGAGAGCATTAAAATGCTTACTCAACAAGGTATACCAGTTTGCGGACATTTAGGGCTCACACCGCAATCTGTTCATGTATTTGGTGGCTTTAAAATACAAGGTCGCGAAGAAGATAAAGCACAAAAAATGATTGATGACGCGAAAGCACTTGAAGCTGCTGGCGCGCAATTATTAGTACTTGAATGTATTCCAAGTGCATTGGCAAAACGCATTACAGACGCACTTAGCATTCCAACTATTGGTATTGGTGCTGGCAGTTTAACTGACGGCCAAATACTAGTAATGCATGACCTTGTTGGTATTTCGGCAGGTTACATTCCTAAATTTTCTAAAAACTTTTTGCTCGAAACAGGCAATATGCCTGCAGCCGTTCAAAAGTATTGTACAGACGTTAAAAATGGCGCATTTCCAAGCGCTGAACACGAGTTTAAATAATGCAGTCAATTACTGAAATCAAATCGTTACGTAGTCAAATTAAAGCATGGCGACAAGCGGGTCTTAGCGTGGCACTTGTGCCAACGATGGGCAACTTGCACCGTGGGCATTTTTCGCTAGTAGAAAAAGCAAAAAACTTAGCCGACAAAGTCGTTGTGAGTATTTTTGTAAACCCAATGCAATTTGGTGAAAACGAAGATTTAGATAACTATCCTCGTACATTAAGCGAAGATAAACAAGGCCTTGCAGAACTAGGCACTGATATTGTATTTACCCCAAGCGTAGAGACAATTTATCCAAATGGACTTGGCGCACAAAGCTTTGTTGATGTGCCTGATATTTCATTAGGTTACTGTGGTGGCTCACGCCCTGGTCACTTTAGAGGCGTTGCCACGGTAGTTACAAAATTATTTAACCTTGTACAACCAGATTACGCCTGCTTTGGTGAAAAAGATTTTCAGCAACTGCAAGTAATTAAAACCATGGCGTGCGACCTATCAATTCCGGTCGAAATTATTGGTGTACCTACAATGCGAGATGTTTCTGGCCTTGCTATGAGCTCGCGTAATGGTTACTTATCTGATGAACAAAAAGCGACTGCAACCGTATTATTTAAAGCACTTAATACATGCGCTGAGCAACTTAAAAATGGCGAAAAAGACTTCGTAAAACTTGAAAGCTCAGCTAAACAGAGCTTAGAGCAAGCTGGCCTAAAGCCAGACTATTTTGAGATTGCTCAACGAGATACATTAAAAACTGCTACAATCGAAGATACTCAATTTGTTATTTTAGCCGCAGCCTATTTTGGTGGTGTTAGATTGATCGACAATATTCAAGTCGAAATTTAATATTATTGCGACTCCATTTTAAGGATAAGAAGCATGCACACTTTAATAAAAACAAGCGTAGTCGCCCTTACTTTTTCACTATTAGCAGGTTGTCAAAACCAAGTAGAAAACCCTGAAATGAATCAGTGTGCTCAACAAAACTACCAGTGTGAAAGTAGTTGTGAACAGCAAACAACTGCTGAGGGCTTAAAGCAACAAGTATGCTCTGCAAAATGTGTTGAGAGCTATAATCAATGTAAAGCACAAGCCGAAAAATTAGGTAATATTTAATTCCTTAAAGTTTTTAGTTTTAGGCACAAAAAAACCGCTCAATGAGCGGTTTTTTATTGCTTATAGTTTATTAATTTAAACCAAGCTTCTTAAGTTCGGTTTCTACTAACTTTGCAGAAAGCGGTACATAACCATCTTTTTCTACAATTTGCTGACCATCTTTTGAAAGTACCATTTTTAAGAACTGCGCTTCCATTGGAGACAACGGCTTATTTGGGTGTTTATTCACATAAAGATATAAAAAGCGAGATAACGGATACTTACCTTGCGCAACGTTATCAAGTGTTGCATCAACAAAGTTATCGCCTTTTTTAGCTAGCGGCACCGTGCGTACACCCGATGTTTTATAACCGATACCAGAGTAACCAATTGCATTTAACGAAGATGAAATTGACTGTACTACTGATGCAGAACCCGGTTGCTCATTTACGTTATTACGGAAATCACCTTTACAAAGTGCTTTCTTTTTAAAGTAACCATACGTACCTGATACTGAGTTGCGTCCGTAAAGTTGCACGTCTTTAGCTGCCCAATCACCTGTTAGACCAACATCGCTCCAACGATTAACTTGCTCTGGTGCGCCACATTTACGAGTAGATGAAAAGATAGCATCTACTTGATCAATACGAAGGCCTTCAATTGGGTTATCTTTATGTACAAATACAGCAAGTGCATCAATAGCTACGCGAACTTCTGTTGGCTTGTAACCGTAACGTTTTTCAAACGCTTCAATTTCTTTAGATTTCATTTTACGGCTCATTGGGCCCAGGTTAGCTGTTCCTTCGGTGAGTGCCGGTGGAGCAGTAGAAGAACCTGCTGCTTGAATTTGAATATTTACATTTGGGTAAATACGTTTGTACTCTTCAGCCCAAAACGTCATCATGTTGGCTAAAGTGTCAGAACCTACTGATGAAAAGTTACCTGAAACGCCACTAATTTTTTGATACTCAGGGATATTTTGATCTAGAGCAACTGCTTGTGTAGATACGAAAGTTGTAACAGCCACACCCATTGCGGCAACTAAGTTTTTAAATTTCATGTAGAGTTCTCCGGTTTGTTCGTTCCATTTTCTAACTGCTGCCCACTCTAAAGTGAGTACATGACAGTTACATTACTCTTAAATGACACTTTTATGACTTGATCTATTAGCTTAATTATTTAGTCAGCGAAACTATCTTATCTATTGAAAATTCAAAAGAAAAACACGAACCCTTGTTAACTTCACTGCTAATATTTAATTTACTATCGTGACGAGTTAACACATGTTTTGTAATAGCAAGCCCTAAGCCTGAGCCACCTGTTGTTCTACTGCGAGCTTTATCAACACGATAAAAACGTTCAGTTAATCGGTTAATATGCTCAGGCGCAATACCATCGCCATTATCAGTAACACTAAAACACGCTTTATTGTTTTTGCGCTGCCAGGATACTTCTACTTTACCGCCTGGTTTTGTGTAATGAATTGCATTGAATACTAAATTAGAAAACGCACTACGCAGTTCATCCTCAGAGCCTTTAATATCAAGAGTTTTATCAATATCAAAAATCAGTTCGTGGCCTTTGTCTTGATTAATTGAGTTTGCTTCAGTGTGAATATAACCAAGTAATTGCGGCACATTTATAGCTTTATCGTTATCTTGGCGCCGCGCACCTTCAATACGCGAAAGCGATAATAATTGGCTGACTAAGCTGTCCATGCGCTTGCACTGCTCAAGCATGGTATTTTGCGCTTTGTTCCACATTGCTGGCGGCGGCATCATGTCGCCATCCATCATCTCAAGATACCCAGTAACCACGGTAAGCGGTGTACGTAGTTCATGCGAAACATTGGCGACAAAGTCTTTGCGCATTTGTTCAAGCTGTTTTAAGCGCGTCACATCTCGCACCACAACCATAAGCTGCGTGCTTGCATAAGGCATTACCCTAAACTCAAGTACCTGCTCAATACTATGACCGTTATCCAGCTCAAGCGGATCGTCAAATTCACCTTTGTGCATATATTTAGCAAACTTCGGTTCGCGAATTAAATTATCAAGACGCTGACCATGATCGGTTGGCCACTGCAAACCAAGCACCTTAAGGGCTAATTGATTACACCAGACAATACTTAAATCGTTTTGTAATACCACAACCGCATCAGGTACCGCTTCAGCTCCATCACGAAAGCGACGAATTAAATCTGCAAGCTCATTACGTTTTTTTCGATTACGGTGCTGTAGATGATAAATACCTTCAAACACTTGCTCCCACGCACCCTCCCCCTCTGGAGGGTTAAAGCTGCGCTGATTAAGTAGCCAATCGCTCAAACGATAAAGTTGGTGGTAGTGCCAAATAAGTAAGGAAAATGATCCTAAAAATAAAAGCAAAAATGGCGCGCCAACTAGCACGCCAATTAATAGTAAGGGTAAAAAATAGATAAACAGACGCTTTACTAACGCCTGTTTATTAACAACTCGATACATACACTCACTTTACCTTAGAGTAGTAATACATACGTATTTCATACATTAGCTAAGCTATAAGCTGATCACAGCTTACTTGAAAAACGATACCCAGCACCACGTACAGTTTGCACCAAACGGTCATGTCCAAGTGGGCCAATTGCTTTACGCAGACGACGAATGTGCACATCAACCGTGCGATCTTCTACGTAAACGTTAGTTCCCCATACATGGTCAAGCAGTTGTTCACGGCTATATACACGCTCAGGGTGAGTCATAAAAAAGTGCAGTAATCTAAATTCGGTTGGCCCCATATCAAGCTCGTTACCTTCTGAGGTAACACGATGCGAAATAGGGTCTAAACGCAGGCCATGTACTTCAATAGCTTCTTCTAATGAGGTTGGCGATACACGGCGAATAACTGCTTTTATACGCGCCATAAGCTCTTTAGGAGAGAACGGTTTAGTCACGTAATCGTCAGCACCTACTTCTAGGCCCCGTACTTTGTCCTCTTCTTCGCCACGAGCTGTAAGCATAATAATTGGAATTTGGCGGGTATGTTCGTTTTGCTTAAACTTTTTAGCAATTTGGATACCGCTTCCACCAGGTAACATCCAATCAAGTAAAACCATATCTGGGTAAGGTTCAACCATAGCTGCAATAGCAGAGTCGTAATCTTCTGCTTCAATTGCTTGAAATCCATTTTGCTCTAAAACAAAAACCAACATCTCCCTAATAGGAGCTTCGTCATCTACGACTAGTACTTTACGTGACATTCCAATTTATCTCTTACGCTATCGAATTAGTTTTCATTATTATGACTAAGTATGACATTTTTATGAAAGTGTAACGTGTAAATTAAAATGGTGGTAAAAAAAACACAAATTAGTGACAAAAAATATTATTAACATCATATTTTTAAAACCTTTTTAATATTTAACGTAGTAAAAAGAGATTTACGATAAATTTATGTAATAGCTCGCTTTTGAAATTATCTTTTTTGCATCACTATTAAAACCACTAAATAATATTAAACTAGCTGGGATCATTGCTTTACTAACCGAGATACTTTTACAGATCGATCGTTTAAAAGTAGCTTTAAAGCCATTTTAAAATCAACAAACCCGCCTGTGTAACAATCAATACGTTTAAAAATAGATCTAAATTTTACTAAGCCTAAAATAAAGGATCAGATTTTTACTAAGCCGATCCACCCTCAGATCAGAGTTGTACCTAGTTAAAGCCATAACTGTTGATTTTTTATACTAACAAAACAAAGATCAAATTATCTCAGAGCCTAAAATAGCATTAAAGTATATTTGGCTTAGTAAAGTAATGATCCGAAAAAGGCTATGTTAGTAAATGCGTGATCCCAAATAACCAGGTTAGTAATACAGTGATCTCAGCATAATAAAATTGATAGGTATTAAAAAAGCCAGAAACTAAGTTACTGGCTTTTGAAAGAATCGCTTATAAAAGCGTATTATCTAATTTTTGGATCTAGTTCACCGCTTAAGTATTTAAGGTGCATTTCATCAAGTGAAATTGGCTTAATTTTACTTGCCTGTCCTGCTGTGCCGAACGAGTTGTAACGCGCTACACAAATCTCTGTCATCGCTTTTGTAGCTTCTGCTAAGTATTTTCGCGGGTCAAAGTTAGATGGGTTAAGCGCCATATGACGGCGAATAGCACCAGTAGAAGCTAAGCGTAGGTCTGTATCTATATTTACCTTACGAACGCCAAACTTAATACCTTCTACAATTTGCTCTACTGGTACACCGTAAGTTTCAGGAATTTCGCCACCGTATTGATTTATGATCTCTAACCACTCTTGTGGTACAGACGACGATCCATGCATTACTAAATGCGTATCAGGAATACGTGCGTGGATCTCTTTAATACGATCAATTGCTAAAATATCATCTGTTGGCGGGCGCGTAAATTTGTAAGCCCCGTGCGATGTACCACAAGCAATAGCCAGCGCATCTACATGGGTTTTATTTACAAAGTCTGCAGCTTCTTCAGGGTCGGTAAGCATTTGATCCGTAGTTAGTTTACCTTCTGCGCCTACACCATCTTCTTCGCCAGCTTCACCTGTTTCAAGTGAGCCAAGTACACCTAACTCGCCTTCAACCGATACGCCACACGCGTGCGCCATCGCAACAGTTTCGCGTGTTACTTCTACATTGTATTCGTAGCTTGAAGGGGTTTTACCATCGCTCATTAATGAGCCATCCATCATTACAGATGAAAAACCTAGTTGAATTGAACGTTGGCAAATACCAGGTGAAGTGCCGTGATCTTGGTGCATTACAACGGGGATATGTGGCCATTCTTCAACGGCTGCTAAAATCATGTGACGAATAAATGGAGCACCAGCATAAGCACGTGCGCCTGCTGATCCTTGAACAATTACTGGGCTGTTGGTTTTATCAGCCGCTTCCATTATTGCGCGCATTTGCTCTTGGTTATTCACGTTAAAGGCAGGTACGCCGTAACCATGTTCAGCTGCATGATCTAAAAGTTGTCGCATACTGATTAAAGCCATTGGGTATTCTCCAATTTATCGACAGCAGTCTCCTACCATCTAGTTTGAACGGATTTGTTAGTTTAGCGTTTAAATAACACCACGAAAAATCACTATTTAGCAGCAAAGTTCCGTCAAAATTAATTATTAAATTAGGGTGAGAGGTATTTAATAACTAATTGTTGGCGAGGGTTTCCCCCTCACCTTACACGGCTAAATAAATTTATTTAGCGCGTGACTCTAGCATTTCTACTGCTGGAAGTTTTTTTCCTTCTAAAAACTCTAAGAACGCACCACCACCGGTAGAAATGTAAGAAACTTTATCGGCAATGCCGTATTTATCAATTGCAGCTAAGGTATCACCGCCACCAGCAATTGAAAACGCTTTTGAATTTGCAATAGCTTGAGCAATAGCACGCGTGCCATTACCAAACTGATCAAACTCAAATACGCCAACAGGGCCATTCCAAACTACAGTACCTGCATTTGCTATAATTTTAGCAAGTTGGCTGGCTGTATCTGGGCCAATATCAAAAATCATATCGTCGCTTGTCACTTCGCTTACATCTTTAAGCGTAGCAACAGCTGAGTCTGAAAACTCATTACCTACTACAACATCGGTAGGAACCGGAATTTCGCCATCGTTTTCTTTAGCTGCTGCACATAAACGATTTGCTTCATCCATTAAATCAGCTTCATAAAGTGATTTACCGACCGGGTGACCCGCAGCTGCAATAAAGGTATTAGCAATACCGCCGCCTGTTACTAGCTGATCAACAATCGTTGAAAGCGAGTCTAAAACAGTTAATTTAGTTGATACTTTAGAACCACCAACAATAGCCACTAATGGGCGAGCAGGGTTATCAAGTGCTTTACCTAATGCTTCAAGCTCAGCTGAAAGTAAAGGGCCAGCACATGCTACATCGGCAAATAAGCCAACGCCATGTGTAGAGGCTTGTGCACGGTGAGCCGTACCAAATGCATCCATTACATATACATCACACAGTGCTGCAAGTTGTTTTGATAACGCTTCATCGTTCTTCTTTTCGCCTTTGTTAAAGCGTACGTTTTCAAACACAACGACTTCGTTACCAGCAACTTCAACGCCGTTTAGGTAATCTTTTTCAAGGCGTACATTTTGCTCTAGGGCATCGTTTAGGTAATCAGCTACAGGGGCAAGTGAAAACTCATCATCGTATTCCCCTTCTGTAGGGCGGCCAAGGTGTGACATAACCATTACTTTAGCGCCTTTTTCAAGCGCTAATTTAATAGTAGGCAGTGCAGCACGAATACGCGCATCTGACGTCACTTTACCTGCTTTCACTGGTACATTTAAATCTTCACGAATTAATACGCGCTTGCCGTTTAAATCTAAATCTGCCATTTTTATGACCGACATGAACATCTCCTTAGTTAACGATACTTGAACCTGAAAAATAAATTTTAAAATTATTATAAAATACGTTTACTTAGCCATCATCTCACGCGCTGTATCTAGCATGCGATTGGCAAAACCCCACTCATTGTCGCACCAAACAAGTAACTTTATCAGCCTTTTATGACTAACTCGTGTCTGCGTGCCATCAATAATACAAGAATGCGGGTCGTGATTAAAATCAACCGATACAAGCGGCTCTTCGGTATAACTTAAAATACCTTCTAAGCGATCTTTTGCCTGTGCTTTAAGTGCATTATTTACTGCATTTAAATCAACATCTGCGTTAACCGTTACGCTTAAGTCCATCGCCGTTACGTTAATCGTTGGTACACGCACCGCAATCGCTTCAAAGCGACCTTTAAATTTAGGCAAAATACGGTCTATACCACGGGCAAGCTTTGTATCTACCGGAATAATAGACTGACTCGCAGCGCGAGTACGGCGTAAATCATGATGATACGCATCTATTACTTGTTGATCGTTCATCGACGCATGAATAGTAGTAATAGCGCCCGACTCAATACTAAACGCATCATCTAATACTTTAATTACGGGTACCACACAGTTTGTGGTACACGAGCCGTTAGATACAATAGTGTGCTCGCTTTTAAGCTCATCGTCGTTTATGCCGTAAACAATAGTGGCATCTACGTCGTTATCAGCCGGATGCGAAAACAACACCTTTTTAGCGCCCGCTATAATGTGTAGCTGTGCGTGTTCACGCGAATGATAAACACCAGTACATTCAAGTACTACATCTATATCAAGGGTTTGCCAAGGTAATTCTACTGGGTTTTCTTCACAAAAAAGTGCAATGGTATCGCCTGCAACATTGATGGTGTCTTCACCAAGTTTTACAGGAAAAGAAAAACGACCGTGGGATGTGTCGTATTTTAATAAATGAGCAATAGCTTCAGGGTCAGCAAGTTCGTTAATCGCAACAATTTTAATCTCGTCGCTTAAACCTGACTCGTATAACGCGCGGACAATATTTCGACCAATACGACCAAAACCATTAATTGCAAGTTTGATTGCCATGAAATATAAAATCCACTCTAGTTACGTGCAGATAAAGGCAATATGCCTTTTAGATGTCTGTATTGTAATCGACCTTACACATTATTATAAGAGGGAGCGATTAGAAACTTTAAATTAACCCAAAAGTAGCTTAATTGCCTTGCTACTTTTGGGCGTTCACCATGGTGTAAACTTATTCTTTACTGCAGTGCTTTCAATACATTAATAATATCTTCGGGTTCTGAACGAGTGCGGTAATCAACATCAACATAACGCCACGTTACCCTACCTTCGTTATTTAAAACAAAGGTTGCAGGGATAGGTAAAATACTGCCATTGCCATTATTAAGCGACTCTAAATCAAGGCCGCGGTCTACGCGCATATGCTCTAATAAAAATGTCGGGACTTTCCACGCTACGCCATAACTTGCTGCTACATCTGCATTTTGGTCCGACAGCACTACAAAATCCATGTTACTTATTTCGTTTTCGCTCATTGAACCATCAGGCACTTCTGGGCTAATAGCAACCAGCTGTGCGCCTAACGCATGAATTTCAGGTAAGCGAGCTTGGAGCGCTTTAAGCTGTAAATTACAGTATGGGCACCAACTACCACGATAAAAAGTAATAACCACAGGGCCTTTAGCAAGTAACTCGGTTAACTGCACCGGTTGAGCATGTTGATTTGGTAACTCAAAGCTTGGCGCGTTTTGGTTTAAAGCAAGTGCATTAGCCCCCTCTTTAAAGGATTTGGCTTGAGCAATGCTCTCATCAACACCTTTCATAAAGTCAGGATTACCTTTTCGCCCCGCGGCTACTTTTGCCTCGGTTTGTGCTTTTAATGTGTTGCTTTCATCGCTCATTGTATGGCTACCTTCAAATTATTCAAAAACTGAAGCTAGCTTACAGTACGAAACTGTATTTGGAATTAAATTTTTAACTTAATCATCCACTTCTAAATCAAACACCACGTTTATAGATGATTTAAAGCTTATTGTTGCCTGTAAATCGTTACTACGTATTTGAGGAAAAGAATTATTGCCTTGCTGCGCCCTGTGCATATTGGTTATGGCTGTACTAAAACCACTGTCATAGTTGTTTTTAGTTGAGCGAATAGTGCGTACTTCACCTACTTTTGCATTGAATGAATCGGCAAGTAAATCCGCTTTTATTTTTGCATCTTCAATTGCTAACTGTGTGACTTGCGCTTGTAGTTGTTCAAATTTTGAAGATGAAAACTCAATATTTTGAATGGCATTTACTTCTTTGTTCAATAAAAAATCTGTTAAATCGCTCAAACGCTCAATACTGTTTAGCGTTACTTCAAACGTTCTTATCGCTGAGTATTCGCTAAGGGCCTGATGCCCTGTTTCAATATAATCCATCCCTGTTTTTTCAATTTTAACGTTTGAGGCAACTAAGTCATCGGCGCTTATTTCAAATTGATTGAGCCCATCTATTAATAGCTTCACTTTATTCACAAGCGTGTTATTGGCGGCTTTCGGCTCATTTTTAACGCTATTCACTTTAAATAGTATTTTAGCCATGTCAGGCTCAACTAATACCTCAGCAGTGCCTTGCACTGAGATATGACGATTGGCAGGTAAGCTCGAATTAGCAAAAGCGATAACTGGGAATAAAGTTAAGAAAATAGTAGTGATGAGTTTCATGTTTCGTCCCTAAAAAGTGCCATGCTGGGTTATGCGTCCATATTAATAAATAGCAGCCAATCGTGTTTCAGCGAATGTTTAATTACTGTGTGCTTGATGCAGCTTTTGACTTTGGCTTAATCGTTTTTTCTTTGTGTGGGTTAGGTATTAATGCTGAAATATTTTCTTGTGAAATAATAAGTAACTTATCTTGTTTATTATCATAAACAAATAAATTCCCCATTGTTGAGGCTACTATTTGAACATTTTTAATTTGAGTTACTTTACTCTGAGCAATTGGATAATTTAATGACAAGTGATAATTCATTGTTCTTTCATTTATTATATCTTTACTGTGTGAATGCGCCAACATAGTAGGGTATGTAGATATTATAAGTGCTAAAAATAATATTACTGAGTAACTAGGCTTTAATAAATAGAACGGGTAACCAAAGCCATAATAAAGTTTTTTTAACACGGTTGTTTTACTAGGATCTGGCATGTGTCCTGAGCGCCAATTTAAATAAATAGCTGTTAAAACGATGATCGCAGTATAAAGAGTAATAAGTAAAGGGTTTGAAATCAGTGCCAGTAAAAAGTCACTTATTTCAATGAAATTGAATATATCAACCGAGAAGTTATTAAGTAAAACGTAAAGATACACAACGCCTGATAAACTACCCAGTAAGTAAAGAATAGTAAGAAACACACCAAAATTATTGTGAATGTACTTTTTAACTGCTTTAAGGTCATTGTTTAACTGGTTGTAATACTTACTGGCGGCTTCAATTACCATAATAAATCCTTTTAAAATTCTTATCTTAACAAAATAATTAGTAAATTCTGTAGTTTTGTTAAATTATTGACCTCAACTGCAACTCCTTCCCACGACTTATTTGATGGCACTGAGCTAGTAGTAATTCGGCGGTCGCTTGTGCATCGGTAAGCGCATGATGACAATGATAGCTTGGTAACTCATAACGCATACGACACGCACTTAGAGTTAAATCATCTTGTTTTATATCACATGAATGATTAATTAAGCGTTTTTGTTCTATATGAAGCGTATCAAGGATGAGTTTGGGCTGAATATTAATATTTGCGTTTTTTAGCGCCACTTTTAAAAAGCCCCAATCAAGCATTGCATTATGAAACACTAAAATACAGTCGCTAAAGTGGCTGCTTAATTGCGCTAATATACTGGTAAGGCTTTGCCCTTTAGCTAAAGTATCGTCGTTAATTCCATGATATACAGGGCTTTGCTCTAGGCTTTTAACATCTTTATTAACTAAGTGTTTTGACTCACTCATTTTTATACATTGGTTATCTATTACAACCCACGCTACCGATACAATTTCGTGTTGTTTTGCATCAAGCCCTGTTAGCTCTAAATCAATAACTAAATAGCGCTGCGTTAACGCATTTTGACTTAATAAATTTCGCTTTTTAAAGTACTCGCTAAATAATTTTTTGACCATGGTCTTTCCTAAAATACGCCTTATAAACTGCCACGAGCGAATTTAAACGCGGCGGCTTGCTGCGCTTGCTTAACTAAGTAAAAAGCTTCTTTTAACTGGTGGCGCTCAAGCGAATTTAACTTATCAGGATTAATACAGTTACTTGGCAATCCTTCTTCATTTATTTGAGTACTTAAGCGCAGTTGAGTTAAGAATCGCCAGCAATCTTTTAAATTATATATATCCTTTTTACTGAGTAAGCTGTGCTTTAAAAGCGCATCTAATCGCTCTTGTGTATTAGCGCGCCTAATTCCAGCTTTAAGTGCGTATAACCTTGCTATGTCGTTAATAATAACCACACCACGTGTTTTTAAATCTATGTATTTATTATTTTGATCGGTTTTTTCGGTTTTAAATTTGTTAAATAGACCAATCGGTACGCTGTTACTGCTTATATCGGTTGCCATAGCGGCATAAAATAATTCATTGCGAGATATGCGAGTAAGCTGCTCACAAAAGCTGCTGTACAAGGCATTTGAGCCTTCAATAAAGCGCAAATCAAAAAATATTTTGCAGTTAAGCATGGCGTTTGGCGTTGGGCTTTTTATCCATTTAAAAAAGCGCTCACACCAGTCACTTATACTCATTCGGCATAAATCGCTGCTGGCCATTATATTCCCAGGGCAACGTCTAATTCCGCACTCTACTAACTGTTCACATACAAACTCCCCCATATGTTTAAAATAAGCGTGTTGTTCATCACTTAAATCATCAGGCAGTAGTAAACCGTTGTCTTGGTCTGAGTGCAGGGTTTGCTCTTCTCGCGCTTGCGAGCCAAAACAAATAAAGCTAAAACTGGTGGGCGCTGCGCCATTATCTTCTTGAAATAAATGAATAAGGCGTGATGTTAGTGCATCGGTTAAGCCGCTTAATAATTTACCAATTAGTGATATATCATCAATGTTGTATGAAAAACTACGCAGAAGCTCAGGAATTTCTTTTGCGTAGCGTTTTAAGTCAGTAATGGTATGCGCTTTATAAATGCGGCCAATGAGCTGTACTGGGTCGCTTTTTTGCTGGCGTAGTAAATCGGTGCTAGTAAGCATACCCAATGGTTTATGGTTTTCATCAAGTACAGGTAAGTGATGAATATTGTATTTAAGCATTAAATGCAGCGCAGAAAACACGCGGTTATTTTCAAAAATAAACTTGGGTTTAGCGGTCATTATGCTGCTAACAGCTTCTTGTGGATCTACTTCGTCGGCAAGTACTCTATTACGTAAATCGCGGTCAGTAACTACACCGACTAAATGGGCATGTTCGGTGATCATAATTGATGACACACCATGCTCTTTCATTTTTTTAGCACTTTGTCTAATGCTCGCATCAGGCGCTAAAGTTATCGCTTTACGGGTCATAAGCTCAGATATTTTACGCTCAGACCAGCTATCGCTTTTACTTTTATAGTGTGATGAGAGTAAACGGTTTGCGTGTGCTCTTACAAAGTATTGTTCAAACGGTTTGTATTCACGGCGTAAAAAATCAAAATGCTCTTGGCTGAGCATATACACTATACCCTCTTTTTGAACCGCTAACCTATTTTGTATTGCTTCACCGGTTAAAAGCGAGGGGTAACCAAAATAGTCACCTTGCGCTAAACGCGTTATTACATTGCCTTTGGCATCAACCAAATCGTATAAACCTGAGCGAATTAAAAAGAGCTTTGGGCTTTCGCTTTGCAGCCATTGAGTTTGATTTTCGCGTGTTAAGTAAACACAATCTAAATGGCTTACAAAGTATTCGCATGCACTCGTTTGCAGCATACTAAAAGGCGCTTGCATACACACATACTGGGCTACTTCTTGTTGTTCTACACTCATTGTTGCACTCATTAAAAAGTATACACAGCACCAATGTACTCATTATTTATACAAATAAAAAGCCCGACTAAAGTCGGGCTTTTGGTGCTTTATAAATAAGTAGGCTTAGTGAGCATGTGCTCCAGCCGACCCTTTAGGATTACGAATACCTTCTACCATTTCTTGAATTTCAACAGGTGTAGGCTGAGTAAACTTAAGTACTGTAGCTGCAACTACAAAGTTAATAATCATACCAACTAGGCCTATGCCTTCTGGAGAAATACCTAAGAACCAGTTTTCAGGACTATTTAACTCAGGGCTTACAAACTTAAAGAAGATAATATACGCAGCGGTAAAGCCAATACCCGTTACCATGCCGGCAATTGCGCCTTCTCTGTTCATTGTTTTAGAGAATATACCCATAATAATTGCTGGGAAGAAACTCGCCGCCGCTAAACCAAAGGCAAATGCGACCACCGATGCTACAAACCCAGGCGGATTAATACCAAAGTACGCGGATATAACAATGGCAACCATCGCAGCTAATCGAGCGGCCAGTAGCTCTTGTTTATCGCTAATATCGGGTTTAAGGGTGCGCTTGAGTAAATCGTGCGACACCGAGGTCGAAATAACCAGCAGTAAACCGGCGGTAGTAGATAGTGCTGCAGCAATACCTCCTGCGGCTACTAAGGCAATTACCCATGCTGGTAAGTTGGCAATTTCAGGGTTAGCAAGCACCATAATATCGCGGTCTACTTTTACTTCGTTTGCGCTATTTGGATCTTCAATTTTACCTGCTGTGTAGAACATTTTGCCATCACCGTTTTTATCATCAAAGGTAATAAGGCCTGTGCGTTCCCAGTTTTTAATCCACGCTGGTGCTTCTGCGTATTCTGTACCACTGCCGTCTTTACCGTTAATGGTATCAATCATGTTTACACGAGCAAACGAGGCAACCGCGGGTGCTGTGGTATAAACAATAGCAATAAATACCAGTGTCCACGCTGCTGAAATACGTGTGTCTTTAACACGAGGTACAGTGAAAAAGCGAACAATTACATGTGGTAAACCAGCAGTACCCACCATTAACGCACCTGTAATTGCAAATACGTCAATCATGCTCTTAGAGCCTTCGGTGTATTGGGCAAAGCCAAGCTCTGCACTTAAACCGTCTAACTTATCGAGTACATAAACGCCGTCAGTGCCAATAAGTGTGGCGCCAAAACCTGTTTGAGGGAAGAAGTGGCCTGTCATCATCATCGAGATAAAAATAGCAGGAACAAGGTAAGCAAATACAAGCACACAGTACTGTGCTACTTGCGTGTAGGTAATGCCTTTCATGCCGCCAAGTACTGCATAAAAGAATACAATCACCATACCAATGTATACACCGGTTTCAATTTCTACTTCTAAAAAGCGAGAAAATACCACGCCTACGCCGCGCATTTGCCCTGCAATGTAAGTAAAACAAATAAAGATGGCACACAAAATAGCAACAACACGCGCTGTTTGTGAATAGTAACGGTCGCCAATAAAATCAGGTACCGTGAATTTGCCGAATTTACGTAAGTAAGGCGCTAAACACATAGCGAGTAATACATAACCGCCGGTCCACCCCATTAAGTAAACGCCGCCATCATACCCTGCGAACGAAATAATACCCGCCATTGAAATAAACGACGCGGCGCTCATCCAATCCGCAGCTGTTGCCATACCATTAGCAAGTGGTGGTACGCCGCCGCCCGCTACGTAAAATTCTTTAGTTGAGCCCGCTCGAGCCCAAATTGCGATGCCGATATAAAGCGCAAAGCTTAAACCAACAATTATAAATGTGAGTGTTTGAACATCCATTGCTTAGCTCCTATTCGTCTACGCCGTATTTTTTATCTAACGTATTCATTTTGAAAACGTACACAAAAATCAAAGCAACAAAGGTGTAAATCGCGCCTTGCTGGGAGAACCAGAAGCCAAGTTTAAACCCAAAAAAACGTACTTCATTAAGTACATCTACCAGTAATATGCCAAAGCCAAACGAGACCACAAACCACACTGCTAGTAATTTAAACAGTAGTGAAATGTTTTCTGCCCAATAAGCTTTTGCTTGTTCTTCATCTTTAAAAGCCATTTTTATTTTCCCCTTTAAGCATCGCAGTATCGCGATGGGTGGTTTTTTATCTTCGCTAATCAATTTAGCAACGCAGCTTAAATATTGAATTGAGACCATAGTCGTAACAGCTTGTTAACGTTTACGTAAACTGTAAAGCAACATTTAACAAGCAACCATAAAAGATAGACTTTTCATAACGTTATGATATTAAGTAAGAGGTTATAAAGCACAGTAGCTCCAAATTGGTCAATAATGCGACATTAGTCTAATAAAAATACCAAATATAAATTTACTTAATATATTCAATACATTATAAAAATAAGCGCGTTTTAAAATAAAAATCTGCACGCACACTTATTGCCAGTTCTGGTATTGTGTTAATGCTCTCAAGGTTGAGGGAAATGTTTTACTAATAAGGTTAATAACAACATGACTGCCGTACTCATTATTGTTGCTTTAGGTTATATAGGTGTGCTGTTTTGGCTTGCCAACTGGGGCGATAAAACAACACCATTGGCAAAGCGTATAAGCCATCACCCTTTTGTATATTCATTATCTTTAGGTATTTATTGTACATCGTGGACCTACTATGGCTCTGTAGGTACAGCGGCCACCAGCAGCTGGAGTTATTTACCCATATTATTAGGCCCTGCACTGTTGTTTTTTTTCGGCCAAGGGTTTTTACGCAAACTGGTGTTAGTAAGTAAAAAGCAAAACATAACCACCATTGCCGACTTTATTTCTGCGCGTTATGGCAAGCGCCAAACCACTGCAATTATGGTTACTTTAATCGCATTATTAGCGACTATTCCTTATATTGCGCTGCAATTAAAAGCCCTTAGTACCAGCTTTTTACTGCTGCAAAGTAGTAATAAAATATCGGGCGATATGCTCGCGCTTTCTGCCACATTAATTATGGCAATGTTTGCAATATTTTTTGGTACTCGCAAAGTGGATGTAACAGAGTACCGCTCAGGTTTAATGCTCGCTGTGGCATTTGAGTCGATGATAAAACTTATTGCACTTGTTGCAGTAGCAGGGCTTGCTGTTTACACCCTTTTTAATATGCCTGTCGCAATATCAAGCAAAGTAAGCGAGTCTATTTGGCAGCACTGGGGCGATTTTAACTTTTTTAGTTTTGACTTTATTGGCCAATCGCTCATGGCCGCTGCGGCAATTATATGTTTACCGCGTCAATTTCATGTGACCGTGGTCGACAACCAAGACAAGCGCCATTTATTTACTGCCCGCTGGGCGTTTCCGCTTTATTTACTGCTTACCGCCGCGATGATTTTACCCATTGCCACCGCTGCTATTCATCCCGATATTGGTTCAGGTTTCTCGCCCGACAGCTTTGTATTAGCGCTTCCGTTAATTCACGACCAAGCATTTTTAACCACCTTTGTATTTATAGGCGGGCTAAGCGCTGCAACTGCAATGATAGTCGTTGCAACACTTACGCTAAGTACCATGATCTCAAACGATGTTGTATTGCCCCTGATGCTACGCCGTAAATTTAAACGTAATTTAATAACCAGTAGCTATAAATCGCGCATATTACTTGTTAGGCGTTTTACTATTGCTGGCATATTAATTTTGGCCTATTTTTATCAGCAATGGTTTGGCCACAGTAGTGCGCTGGCCAGTATGGGCTTAGTTGCATTTTCGTTGGTTACACAGTTATTACCCTCAATAGTCGGTGGTTTATATTGGCGAAAAGGCCACGCTTATGGCGTATATGCAGGCTTAATGGCGGGCTTTATTTGTTGGATATTATTTTTAATGATGCCAATACTTGATGCTGGCGCAATGATTGATAGCGAGCTGCAACAAACGCTTATTACTCGAGGTACTTTAATAGCGTTGTTTGCCAATATTGGCTGCTACATTAGTTTTTCATTAGGGGCAGAGGAGCGGTTAATAGATAAGATTCAGGCTGCTGCATTTGTTAACCCTAAAGATCAGACTATTTTATCAAGACGTTTAAATAAAGATGTAAAAGCCACTGTTTATGATTTTAAAATACTTTTGCAAACCTTTTTAGGTATTCAGCGCAGCCAACAAGTATTAGCCCATTACGCACTTGCCCATCATTTAAATGATAACAATGCTCATCCAAAGCCTGAATTTATAGCCTACTGCGAACGCGCATTAACGGGCGTGCTTGGCGCATCGTCGGCACAAGCGTTAATACATACGGTATCATCGGGTAAACGTATGGCGTTTGAAGAAGTTGTAAACTTTTTTGACGAAACCACACAAGCGCTGCAATTTAACCAAAACCTTTTATATACTTCTCTTGAAAACCTGAGTCATGGCATTTCAGTTGTCGACAAGGAACTAAAACTTGTTGCATGGAATAAGCGCTACGGAGAAATGTTTAGCTACCCTGAAGGCTTTCTAGAAGTAGGTCAACCCATACAAGACATAATTCGCTATAACGCAGAACGTGGCGAATGTGGGCCAGGTGAAATAGAGCGCCAAGTAGAAAAGCGCGTACAACACTTAAAAAATGGTAGTTCACATCACTTTATTCGCCATCGTCGTAACGGCCAAGTATTTGAAATGATTGGTAACCCTCTACCTGATGGCGGCTTTGTAACGAGCTTTTCAGATATAACCAATCACATTAGTACGCAAAATGCACTTGAAGAAGTAAATATGGATCTTGAAAACCGCATAGAGGCGCGAACTCAGGAAGTACAAACCATTAATAAAGACTTACAAGCACAAATAGACAGCCGCGTACAAACAGAGCAAGCACTCACTTTAGCCAAACGCGAAGCAGAGCAGGCCAACGACAGTAAAACCCGCTTTTTAGCACTGGCTAGTCACGATATTTTACAACCGTTAAACGCAGCACGTTTATACCTTGCCGCTATTGACGAAAAACAACTCGACAGCACAAATCAAAACAGCTTTGAAAAACTAGGCGACAGTCTTGATTCTACAGTGCATTTAATGTCAGCACTACTTGAAATAGCTAAACTAGAGCAAGGTGCTATGACGCCAACCCCACGCCACTTTTACATTGAAGACATTTTAGCGCCACTGCAAAGTGAATATGCTATTTTATCTAGCGATAAAGGCCTTAAGCTTAGTGTGCGCTCAAACCATCAAGTTGTGCACAGCGATATAACCTATCTACGTCGTATTATTCAAAACTTAGTATCGAACGCTGTTAAATATACTAATAATGGCCGAGTATTAATTGCCTGCAGAAACCGTAAACATAATTTACGAATAGAAGTATGGGATACTGGCCCCGGTATTAGCAAAGTAGAACAAGCTAAAATATTTAACGACTTTTACCGTGTTGAGTCTGGAGATAATAAAGGCGTAGGCTTAGGCCTAGGAGTTGTAAAACGAATGGCTGATTTATTAAGTTTGCCACTTGATGTGCATTCTGAGCCTAATAAGGGTAGCCGATTTAGTATTGAAGTTCCTTACGGCGACGAGCAATTTGTACAACAAAAAAATCCTACAAATAGCCTAATAGAAAACAGTGCAGCAATTAATATTGTTGCCGTAGATGACGACCCCGAAAACCTAGCTGCAATGGCAAGTTTGCTGAAAAAGTGGCAGGCTAACTACACATTGTTTGATAGCGTAGGTGACGTACTCGCACATGCTAAGCAAAGCAGCACACCCGATGTTATCTTAATGGACTACCAATTAGGTAGTGACTGCGATGGGATAACGCTAATTAAAACCCTGCGCGAAATTTGGCAAAGCCAAGTTCCTGCTATTTTAATTACCGCCGTGCGCGACACAGAGCTTAAGCAGGAAACTAAAGCCGCTAATATTCATTATTTGAGTAAGCCAATTAAACCAGGTAAGCTCAAAGCGCTACTTAATCACAGCACTTAATATCAAGAATTATGGGCTTTCCCTTACAAATACAAAACAAAAACCCAGTATTAATTTACTGGGCTTTACTTAACTAACTCGGCTTCTAAGCTTTTGAAACAACCAACTTAGCCCAACTAACGAAAGCCCTAATCCGATAAACGAAAGCGCTTTAAGTAAGCCCTCCAAATTAGCCATATCAATTAAAAATACTTTTACAATAACTGCAGCTAGTAAGCCTAAGCCTACTTTTTGTATTAATAGTTGATTTTTAAGATGACCAAAAATAACAGTACCCGCCCCCAATACTAACCAAATAACAGAGTAGCTATAAAGCTCTGCATTACTTGCGCCTTTCGATAAGTAAATGTAAGGACCTTGCCAGTATTGGCGAATGAAGCTGTTTATTGCCAATAATAAAAAGCCACCCGCAACGGCCAATACAAATGGCGTAGCCTTAGCATTTATTGGTTTTAGAAGCTTGGCCAGCCAAAGCGCTAATCCTGCAGGTACTAACCACAATGGTAATAACCAGTTAAATATTGGCAGCTCACCTATGTAAAGTGATTCAAGTAATGGGTTATCGTCAAACAGTGTTTTAATAGCAAAAAGCCCTGCTACCCCTGCAAGTGCAAAGCCCGCCACTTGGTATAACTTAGCTAAAGTACCGGCAAGTTTTGCTCTGTGTAAATACACACACCCTAATGCTAACCAGTTACAGGTAAGGAGTATTTGTTCGTAAAAGTTAAGTGAATCAAATTGCGGATAATGCCCTACTAACTGATAACTTGTTTCGGTTGTAATAAAAAGCGCTAAACAATGCAGTGCAGCACCTTCCAGCCATATTTTAAGTTTTGATGAGCCAAAACACCTAGCTGCGGCAAAAAATAGCGCAATACATAACGGATAAACCACAATACTCCAATGCAAACCAAATACAGTCAGTGCATCGTAGCTTGGTGTCCAAGGCGCAAACGTTAAGCGCAGTAATAACGCAGCAACCAAGGCTTTTATAGGCCAATGCGGTATAGGCACTGTATAGCGTTTAATAAGTACGCTTATAAGTAATACTTGTACAGCAAGAGCAATGGTTAGGCCGCTGTCACTTAGTAGCATGGTAATTGCTAACGTAATATTGGCATTAGCCCCTACCCAATAAGTAAAACGCTGAAAAAGCGTTGTATTATGCTGCGCACACTTTATTAAAATAGCGGTCACTATAAACAATACAACGGCCCAAAGTGGATATGCAGTACTTAACGCGGAATTAGGAATAAGCGTATACAAAGTCGCTATCATTACAAATACACTAAATGCTCCCGTAATATGAAACACTAAACGCTTAATCTGTTTTTTACCGTAATAAAGCCCAAAAGCGGTAAGTAACAATCCGAGTAATAAACCCAAACCGTATTCATTTTTGAATATAAAGAGTGCGTCATCAAATAGGTTTGGCGAAAGATACGTGCGTTCAGCGCCTATCACTAATAGCGTTGCATTTACTAATGCAACTCCTTGCCAAATATCCCAGCGGCTATTTTTAAGGACTAAAAATAGCATTAGTACAATGCTTAACACGCCAATTACTTGCCACTGCATATCAAAGTGACTGAACAACATAGTAAATATTAAGGGCGTTATAAAAGCGAGTAGTAATGCATGATCTGGAAGCACTTTAAGTAAGCGTTTTAAACTGTGCGGCCGGTGCTCAATAACATTCAGTTTTAGACCTAAGCGCGGTATAGCAATTAACCCTATAATACTAAGTAAAGCAAAAGCCCCCATTAACCAAACGGTATTAATCTTAAGTAATGTAAAACCAACTAAATACCAACCAATATGCCCTGCCCATAATAAGTACCACAACCAAGCTCGCTGTACTTTATGTGCAACTAACGCAGCTGACAAACTTACAAAACCAACATACATAAATAACGCAAACAAGTTACCGCTGCCTGTATTAACCAATATTGGAACGCTGTAAGCACCAATAATACCAAGCACGGCTAATAATGGGCCTAACCTAAGCGCCATCGCACTTGCGCTAATTGCAATAACTGCCAGTACAAAAAATGCCACGGTAGGGCTAAGCATATCGTAGCTACTGTAAGCTAAAAGCGTTAAAGCAAAACAGGTAATAAACCCGCCGCTGGCAAGTGCTGCGGGTATGTAATTATTAAAGCCTTCAAATACAATGCGTTTATGGTGTAAATAAGCTGCAGCTGCAATTAAGCTAAGCCCAAATAAGCCGCCTAAACTCAACCTCATTACAGGCGATAGTAATCCAGCCTCTAGGCTGTATTTAGCTAAAAATATCCCCCCAAATGCAAGCGCTATTGCGCCTATCCACGTCATCCAATTCTCTTCAAACCCTGTGCGTAATTTATTAAATAGTAATTCAATAGAAGATGGCTTTTTAGGCTTTGCTTTAACGTTACTGTTAACACTGGATTTAGCCGTTGCTTGCTGTTGTGTAGTTTGAGATTGGATACTTTGAGATTGAACAGCGTGAGGCTCAATAACATGACTTGAGTGTATGGGTTGTGGAGTATATGTTTTTGCAGTTACGGTTGTACTTTGGTGATGCGTAGTATCTGCATTTACAAATTGAGTTTGTTTTCCCCCTGCAGCATCAGCTTGTAGTTCATTCACTTTTGCTTTTAAAAGCGCTACATTTTGCTTTAAACTATTGAGTTGTATTAGTGCAATTAAGCCACAAATAGCCCCAGCTACAACCACTAATATAAGTATTACTGCTAAACCAATTAAATCATCCATGGCACACTCTATTGTTATTTTTTACTTGGTTAGTGTACCTATATTTACATATATGTGTGTAATATTTTGTATGTAAAAAAAGCCTAAGCACTTAAAGTACTTAAAATACTTAGGCTTTACGCTACTTAATATGTTTAAAGTTATTCAACACTATCGGTAATGGTGCGTTCTAGGGTCATTTTATAACCTGAGCTTGTTGTTTCATCATGCTCTAAAATTAATATGTAGTTACCCTCTTGTGTAAAATCCATATCGCTTTGTTGAATAAGCACAATTTGCTGACCGTTGTCTTCATATACAGCATAAACAGTGTAAATTTCATTATCTACAACTTGCTCTTCTTGGTCATACTTATCAAGTCCATCAACGACATTAGTTGTATCGTCTACCGTTTCACCGTTAAGTGTAAAGTAGACATCAACATCTGAAACCGGTTGCCCTGCGTAGCTTTCAATTAGGTTTACAACCGACACCGTATGGCTGTAACTACTTGGTGTTAGGTTTTCTTCAACGCTCATCATACGTAAACCGTTATCTACGTCGTTATAAAAAATACCCACCGCACTTTGCTCACGCTCTAGCGTCATTAAAAAGTTATCAGCTAATTTTGTTCCTTCTTCGTCGTACATCGCCACACTGTAACTATTAGGCGATAGCTCAATGTAATCAGTATACGTATCGCTTGCCACGGTATTTGTATTGTTAACAGTCGTACCGCGTGTAGTACTAAAGCTCACTGGCGAATAATCATCAACTGTATTTATAAAGCGTAATTGCCCTAGGGCAGATTGGTGTTTGAGCTCAGTAACGTAGTTATTATCAGTTACTATATCAAGAGTAATACCGCCGTCTTCTGTTGCATAGCTTGGACGGATCATTGCTACATAACTTGCTTCATCATAAAAATACACTGACGATGACTCGTAAATAACATCAGTACTGCCTGCTTTAGTAATATAAATTGTGTAGTAACCTTCATCTAAGCTTTGTAAATCTAACTCACTTAAATACTGCTCTGATGAAAAAAGATTTGCGCTTTCAAATACACCATCATCGGTTGCAAGGTAAACATCGTAGCTATCTTCTTCATCAGCGATATTGTAAAAGTCTAAGTTAAATTCACCGGTATCGCTTGATGTAGGTATGCTTAATTCTGTAAATGTAGGCTCGTCAAAATTGCCACTCATGACTACTAACTGGGTTTTATCGCCTTTAATTGATACTTCTTTTTCGCTAATAGTTATGTAGCTGTCGTTAGCGTCTAGGTATTCAAAACTTACATCGTAAGTACCTGTGCTGTAGTTATGACGAGTAGTTACTTCGGAAAAATCAGCGCCTGAACGTTCTGTTTCTTCAACAAATAAGCGTGTATATGGACTATTGTAAGAGCCGTTATACAATTGAATGTAACCTGTAGAGCTTGAGCTATCATCAGAGCCGCAGCCCGACAAAATAGTAATTAGACTTAAGGGTAATGCAGCTTTTAAAAGGGAGTTGGTCATTAAGGTTATTCCTTATTATTAATATCCCCATTATGACCTAAACATTCTATTTTAATTTCATGGTTTACAAAGTATTACCCTCACTGACACTTCCTTACGAAAATGTTAAAAAGTGTAGTAAATGTGCAAACAATAAGGACGTGTTTTTATATAATTGAAAACGCTTATAGGGCAATTTCAAAACGATCCCGACCTGTTTTTTTAGCTACGTATAGGGCTTGATCGGCACGCTTCATGACTTTATCGAGAGGCTCGTTAGCGGTTTGTTTTGCTACGCCAATACTTACTGTTAAATGGCGAGTATTTTTAACATTGATAGTGTGCGCAAGAGCAATTAATTGCTGCGAAAAGTCACACGCTTGCGTCATGTTATTTGTAGATAAATAACCACCGAACTCCTCCCCACCGAGACGAGCAAACTTGTTTTTGTGCGTAAAAGTATTGTCGAATTTAGTAGCCAGCTCTTTGAGCACCAAATCTCCAATATCGTGACCAAACTCATCATTAATCATTTTAAAGTGGTCTATATCGATAATTAAAATAACGTAAGGTGAGTGCTGAGCACTTTTAGCGTGCTGATAAAAATAGCGTCTGTTATGTACCTTAGTTAAATCGTCAATAATGAGTTCACGCGCTAATCGGTTATTAATACTTTGTACAAACCTCATCGTTTTAAATAAACCATAAGATGTTAAAAGCATGCCGATGGTCCAGCATAAGTCTTCCAAGTAAATACTCACCCAGTAAGGCTGTACAACTAACTCATCAAGCACATCTGCCGCGGTGCCAATGATCCATAGTAATAAACCGAAACTTGAAAAAATATATGCTTGTTTAGATAGCTCAGAGCATTGAACCATCCAAAACAGAAATATAATGACAATTAAATTAATAAAATCGGTAGTAAAACCGTACACATTGTTTTGAACTTGTAAGGGAGGAAAGTTAGTTAGGGAGTAGGCTGAAAAAATAGCAATATAAATCAATAAAGCTAAACTTAAAACTTTATTGATCAAAGGCATTTTATAAAAGTTAGAAAGTTTAACGGTAAGTCTTACTGTTTCAATCATATTAATTGCTAGGTTTTTCAGTACTTCATTTGAAAACTATAGCACAATAATAAAAACCACCACGAAGATGAAACCCGTAATAACCCCCAAATTTAAACTTAAACTACGCTACTAAGTCCCCACAATCCCAACACTAAAATAGTAATGCCAATCATCGCTTTAGTTCTATGTTTACTAATGATTCGCTCAGCTTCGTTACCGGCATAATAAACAATAATAGCCAAACCAAAGTAACGAATAGAACGCGCAATACCTGAGGCCAATAAAAATAGCCAAATAGAGTACTTAGTCGCGCCCGCTGCAAGCATCGCTATTTGAAACGGAATGGGCACAATGCCCAGTGTTATTACAAACCAAAAACCTTGATCTTGCATTTTTTGTTTAACGCTTTCAAATTGCTCAGGGCTCGAAAGCGTATTAATAACCCAATCACCAACCGCATCAAATAAATAATAACCCAATGCATAACCAAACAATGCCCCCACTACACAGCCCAAGGTCGCCATTAATGCTATAAGCCATAGCTTTTCTCGACGAGCCTGCATAAGAGGCACAAGCACTGCTTCAAGTGGAATTGGAACTATGGTTGACTCTAAAAACGACGCCACTGTTATACCGCTAAGCATATGCTTAGAGTCAATAAAATTACGCGTTTTTTCTTTTAGCTTTTTTTGAATGGCCATAGTAAATCCTTTTCACTTATCAGTAAGAACAAGAGTATTCAATAAATCAATAATCACATATTTAGGTTAATACACGCTGAAAACTGTGTACTAAATTTATCTGGCTCTAGGGTGTTAACAAATTAGTAATATCCATAAGAATATTTTATTATGTGCCAATGCAGTTAAATACCTACCAAAGCAGTTAAAAACTTATGCAAAGTGCGCGTTTTATTCCCTTTAGAAAGCAAGATATTGTTGATATGTGTAGCGAAGAGCTTAAAAGCAGTACACAAAAAACATCGTTTAAACAATTTTGCGATTTACTAGCAAGTCTTATTCATTACGATTACCACACGACACTTGAGTCACTTAAAAATAACTACGCCCCCTTTGATCCTAATAGCGATACACGCTCTTTAGCGCCGGTTTCAAATGCTCAAAAAGCGCAGTGCCAACGTGAATTTGCGCGCGACTTTGCCAAAGTACTCAACGCAGCTAACTTTGAAGTGATCACCAATGAAGATTTACAAGATGCATTAAATGAAGAGTCACTATTTAAAGTGCGCCTTGAAGTTGAATTTGATGACTTTGAAGAAGTGGTTTTTTATCGCCGTGGCGAGTCGCAACTGACCGAAACCATAACCAGCTTTTGGGGCCTTCGTAAAAAGCCGCTGCACTTTACTAATTACGACCGTGTTGCTGTGTTTATTCGTTTTAAAGATAAAGCCCACTTTGAAGCTAAAAATAAAACACCTTTAGGGTTTGAGCCAAGCTCGACCATAGTTAAGCTGTTTCAAAATGTACCAAAAGCCGACCTTGAAATGCTATTTCCTAATAGCGAAGTACGCATGCGCCCTATTGATAAAGTGATTATTGGCTCATCGGCTTTAGTTGGCGGTGCGGTGGTATTAATTACTAAGCTTGGCGCATCAATTTTATTGTTATTTGCTTTGTTTGCCTTTTGGGGTGGTTTTAGAAGTGAAGCTGTAGAAATGACACAACAACACTTTATTACCTTTGCCATTGGCATGGGAGTATTTGGCAGCTTTATTTTTAAAGAGTGGAGTAAGTTTAAAAACCGTAAAATTAAATTTATGAAAGCGCTTAGCGATAACCTCTACTTTAAAAACCTCGATAATAACGCCGGTGTTTTTCATACCCTTATTGACGCCGCCGAAGAAGAAGACACAAAAGAAGCCCTGCTTGCGTATACCTTTTTACTAAAATCAGAAAGTGGCTTAACTGCCCAAACGCTTGATGAACAAATAGAGGCGTGGTTTAACAGCAAATACCAGTGCGATCTTGATTTTGAAATTAGCGATGCACTTGAAAAATTGGAGCGTATGCGCTTAGTGACGAGCACTAATGATGTGTATAGCGCAATAAATTTGGAGCACGCGAAAACTATTTTGGATGAGCGCTGGGATAACCTGTTTCAATATAATTAACCTGCAAAGTTTACTTAACAACAAAAAAGCAGCTGAAACTTCAGCTGCTTTTTACGTTATCTAACAGGTGCAATTAGCTAAGCTGTTTGTTGCTTGTTAAACTTTGCATGCACTAACTTATAAAGCGCGGGCAATATTAATAGCGTAAGTAGGGTTGATGAAATAATCCCCCCTACTACAACCGTCGCCAGCGGACGTTGAAGCTCAGCGCCGGTGCCAGTATTTAGCGCCATAGGAATAAATCCTAAACTTGCCACTAAAGCGGTCATAAGGACTGGGCGCAGGCGCGAAAGCGCACCGGTTTGTATCGCATCAATTAAACTAAGCCCATCGGCTCTTAACTGTTTAATAAACGACAGCATCACCACACCATTTAATACCGCTACACCGCTTAGCGCAATAAAACCAACGCCTGCTGATATTGAAAGCGGCATATCGCGTAACAATAACGCAAGCACGCCACCTGTCAGTGCAAGTGGTACGCCGCTAAATATAATTAACGAATCACGCAGTGAATTAAACGCGCTGTAAAGCAGCCCAAATATAAGCAATAAAGTAACCGGTACCACCAGCGATAACCGCTTACTTGCCGATTCTAACTGCTCAAACGTGCCGCCGTATTCAATCCAATAACCACTTGGTAAATTAAGATCTGAATTTAAAGCAGTTTGCGCATCGCTTACAAAGCTTGCTAAATCGCGCCCTTCTACATTTGCAGTAACAACAACATTACGCTTACCGCTTTCACGGTTTATTTGATTAGGGCCTTTATCAATACTAATTGTTGCCACTTCGCCAAGCGGTACAAATGCAAGGTCGGGGTTAGCACTTTTAGGCACTGCTACCGGCAAACGCGCAAGCTGCGATACATCGCTCGACCAACGCTCATCTAACCGCACTAATAATGAAAAGCGTTTATCACCCTCATAAATAAGCCCCGTTTGCACACCGCCTATAGCAGCACTTACACTTTGCTGAATATCGGTTACGGTTAAGCCTAACAGCGCCATATGGTCACGAAGCGGCGTTACCGAAAGTGTAGGCAACCCTTCCATTTGCTCAAGGCGAACATCGGTTGCGCCAGTAATGTTTTGCACCAGCGCTGTGGCTTTTTCACCGTACTGTTTTAATGTTGATAAGTCATCGCCATAAATGCGAACTGCCACATCGGCGCGCACGCCAGCAATTAACTCGTTAAAGCGCATTTCTATTGGCTGCGTGAACTCATAGTTGTTACCTGGTACTTCGTTTACTAAATGGCGAATTTGCTTAACCAGTTCTTCTTTACTTAAAGCTGGATTAGGCCATTGCTCGCGCGGCTTTAACATTAAGAATGTATCGGCAACGTTAGGTGGCATAGGATCGTTTGCGACATCAGGCGTACCAATTTTTGAAAAGACCTTTTCAACTTCAGGTATGTCTAAAATGGCTTGCTCTAACTCTTTTTGCATTTTTACCGATTGCTCAATGCCGGTGCCGGTAATGCGCAGTGCATGCATAGCTATATCGCCTTCATCAAGCTGTGGTAAAAATTCAGCACCCATATTTTTAACTCTGAAGCCAAGTGCGATTACGAGCACAGCAGCAATGCTTAGCATTACCCACGGTAACTTAAGCGATAAGCCAAGTAGCGGTTTATAACCTTTTTTAATACCGCGCATAACCGCATTTTCGCTCTCACTCACCTTACCGCGTATAAACACCGCAATAGCAGCAGGTACAAACGTCACTGCAAAAATAAGTGCGCCAACTAATGCAGCAACAACAGTAAATGCCATTGGCTGAAACATTTTGCCCTCAACCCCGCTTAGTGCAAACAGCGGTAAATACACCAGCATAATAATTAAAATGCCAAATACTGCTGGGCTGAACACTTCTTTAGTGGCGGCGGTTACAACACTTAAACGCTCGTTCAAAGTAAGTAGCCTGCCATGTTTGTGCTGTGCAAGGCCAAGCTGCCTTAAACAGTTTTCAACCACAATGACTGCACCATCAACAATTAAACCAAAATCGATTGCGCCTAAGCTCATTAAATTCCCCGAAACACGATTGCCAACCATACCGGTAATGGCAAATAACATGCTAAGCGGAATAACCATGGCCGTAATAAGCGCACCAGTTACATTACCTAATAACAGCAGCAAAATAACAATCACTAATACCGCACCTTCGAACAGGTTAGTTTTTACGGTTTCTATGGTTTTATCAACAAGGGTTGTACGGTCATAAACTGCCTCAACTACAACCCCTTCAGGTAAGCTAAGTTGTACGGCTTTGAGTTTATCGGCCATCGCTTTTGCCACTATGCGGCTGTTTTCGCCAATGAGCATCATAGCGGTGCCAAGTACAGTCTCTTTGCCGTTATAAGTAGCTGCGCCAGTTCTAAGCTCTTTGCCTAAACGCACATTTGCGACATCTTTAATGCGTACAGGCGCATCATCACGTTTTGCAACCACGGTATTAGCTATATCATCTATGGTTTTTAATTGCCCTGGCGAGCGCACTAAATATTGCCCGTCAAAACGCTCTATAAACCCTGCGCCTTGGTTACTGTTATTTAATTTAAGTGCAGTTATTACATCGCTGAGCGTGAGCTTATAAGCTAATAGCTTTTCAGGCATCGGCGCTACTTGATATTGGCGCTCAAATCCCCCTTGGCTATTTATTTCGGTAACGCCTTTTACTTTTAATAACTGCGGGCGAATAACCCAATCTTGCAAAGTACGTAAGTCTTCTGCATTAAATGGGGTGCCATCATCTTTTATCGCGCCTTTATTTGCATGCACAGAGTAAGTAAAAATCTCCCCCAGCCCGCTGGCAATTGGCCCTAAATTTGGCTCAATATTGGCAGGTAAATCTGATCGAATACTCTGAATGCGCTCACTAATTTGCTGGCGAGCCCAGTAAATATCAGTGCCTTCGTTAAAAATAACGGTTACTTGCGAAAGCCCATAACGCGAAATCGAACGAGTGTAATCAAGCTTAGGAATACCCGCCATGGCGGTTTCAATTAAATAGGTTATTCGCTGCTCTGCTTCAAGCGGGGTAAACCCGGGTGCTTTGGTGTTAATTTGCACTTGCACATTAGTTATATCGGGTACGGCATCGACTGCTAAATTTTGGGTGTTGTATACACCAAAGCCTGCAAATAAAAGCGTGAGTGCAAGCACCATCATGCGGCGTTTAACCGCAAACGAAACGATCCAGTTAATCATGCTGCCTCCTAGTGTGAGTGGCTTGCGCCGCTTTTTAATATGTCGGCTTTAATTACATAACTATTTTGTGTTACGTACTCACTGTTTGGCGAAAGCCCCTCAAGTACCTCTACCCACTCGCTGTTTTTAGCACCGAGTTTTACAGGGCGTACTTCAAACACATTGCCGCTTTTAATAAACACACTCGCTTTACCGTTAAATTCTTGCAAAGCGGTAGCTTTTACTCGCACAGCAGCATTTACATTTTCGATACTAACGTCGCTATTTACGTGCATGCCTGGGCGCCAATGGCCATCTTGATTTTTAAGCTCGATTCGCGCACGCGCAATGTGCCCGCCCGTCATCATAGGTGCTATAAAAAACACCTCGCCTTGGGCATTTAAATGATGATGTAAGTCGTACACTTTAGCGCTTTGCCCTATAGCGAGTTTTTCAATATTTTCAGGAAACGCCGAGAGCTCAACCCATACAGTTTCAAGATTGACTATTTGCATTAACGCGCTACTAGCAAGCTCACCGCGCTTTAAATATTGCTCGGTAATAACGCCTGTCATTGGGCTTTTTATGGTGTAATTTTGCAGTGTTTCACGGTTAGTGATACTTGCAAGCCTATCGCCTTTTTTAACGTTTTGACCAATGCTTACAAAAATATCGTTAACTAAACCGGTATAAGGAGCCATTACTTCTACGGTGCCGTGTGCGGTGGGTGCTATAACACCAAATAAAGTATCGGTTAGTTCAACGCTACCCGCTTTTGCAATCTCGGTTTTAATACCGGCACGTTCAATTGCTGCCCCACTTAGCGTTGTACGCCCCTCTTCTTGCTCATAGTGGTAGTTAATTTTTTGCCCTTTATAACTTGCCATTACATCAAGCTTAAATGAGTGCGGTTCATTCACGCTCACGGTACTAACTAAATAATCATCTTCGGCTTTAAAGCGAATAAACTGTGGCTCCTCACTTAAACGCTGCACGTTTATGGTTACGTCCAACTGATTTATATCCACAGCTTTATCGTTATTAAATCCATATATTCGCAGCTCGGTATTACCTGCAAACTGGGTTAATTTAAGCTCTAAATCAAGCGCGTTATTGGTTAGTAAAAATCCGCCGTGTGGGCCTTTTTCTTGGTGTTCATCTTCATGGCCTTCTTCATGACCTTCTGCGTGATGATTAGCCGACGCCATAGCCGTGCTACTTAATAATGGGAGTGCAAAAAATTGTGTAATTAATAATGCGATTAGTGTTTTATTCATGATTGATGAGTCTCAATTAAAGATTGGCCAGTTAAGCGCTCAAGAGTAAGTAGTACTTGATATAGTTCGCTATGGGTGTTGATAAGTGCCCGTTTAGAATCAAATAAAGCTTGCTGTGCATCTAGCAATTGCAATACCGATATTTGCCCTTGTTGATAGCTTTTTAAGCTTTGTTCTATAAGCGTTTTCGCTTGAGGAATAACGTGCTGCGCTAAAAGTTGTGCTTGATCAGTTTTACCTTGGTAGTACGCATACAGCGTGCGTATTTGTTGGCGCAACTGAATACGCAATTGCCCTTGTTGCTCGTTAAGTAGGGTAAGTTGATGCTGCGCCGCCTCAATATTACCGCTATTAGAATTGCTTAATTGCAGCGGCATTGAAAACGAAAACACAAACGAGCTGGCGTCAGCTTGCTGGTTATAGCGCACACCGCCGCCAAGCGTTAAATCACTTTGACCCGTTGATTTTTGCAGTGCTAAGTTGGCAGTTTTTTGCAAATATTGTTGCTGTAGCAATGCAAACTCAGGTGCACTATTAACCGCATCAAGTAATGCTTGCTCGCTTTTAATAGGTGTCATTGTGCTTAAATCACCAGCATAATAGTCACTATTTACCTGCTCTTGCCAAAGTTCGTTAAGTGCCAAACGAGCTCGTTCTAACTCACTGTTTAGTACAGCACTATTTAATTCAACTTGGCTTAATGCATAGCGCATACGAGTTACATCAGCAAGGGATGCAGCGCCTGCATTTGCACGCTGCTCTATTGCTTTAAGCGCCTGCTGTACT
Source organism: Pseudoalteromonas aliena (assembly GCF_038155085.1). Lineage (GTDB taxonomy): Bacteria > Pseudomonadota > Gammaproteobacteria > Enterobacterales > Alteromonadaceae > Pseudoalteromonas > Pseudoalteromonas aliena_A. The sequence continues at coordinate 170,705 of NZ_JBAKAU010000003.1, read as the reverse complement.
GTATCTCCTCGCTCTGTATTTAGTGCAATTAGAGCTTGGTATTTTAGTGCTTGATAGTAACGCTCAGCCGTTGTAGCTAAAAGCGCCAAACGGGTATTTTTATACTCAATTGTTTGCGCTTTTATATTAGCTGTTGCGTAATTTACGCGCTGTTGACGTTTATCACCCAGCTCTATTAATTGGCTTAGCGCCAGTGTGTATTGCGCCCCTTTAATGCCACTATAAGCCTGAGTGCCCATAATATTTTCAGCTTCAAAGCTTACAACGGGATTAGGCTTAAGTGCAGCTTGGTCTTTTAAGGCACTTAAGATTTTTTGATGATAAGGATAGCGCTTAAGCACTGCATTTTGCTGCTCGGTATTTATTAGCGCTTGCTTAAGCGTTAATACGTTTTGAGGCTCTTTTTTTGCCAAAACGCTCTGTGTGGATAATGCGCACAGTAGCGCCACCAGCATTAGTGGTTTTTTATTCATATAGCATGTCCGTTTTTTAACAAACAGAGTTGGCTTAATCACTACACTTGTTTTAAAAACATGCGCGATCAAGCAACCTAAATATGCACAAAACTAGCCTAACAACGCTTATGCGCAGGCAGTTATTTACAAAGTATTTAAAATTAGAAACTAGCTATAAAAATTAGGTGGCGGAACATCTGGTGGGTAATTTAAACCATTGTAACAAGCATTGTTTGTGGCTTGGCTTTGTTCAGGGCTTATTGAATGGTTGATCGTACTGTAGTAGCCACAGTGGCAATGCTGATGGGCATGAATTTCTGTAGGTGATTGCGCATCGTCGTCATTGGTATCGCTATGAGCGTGAATATGCGTGGCATGATCTACTTCTTCTTGTAAATGATACGCGGCAGCATCACAGCTTATAAAGCTGTGCACAAGCACTAAAAGTATCACGACTAAAAAGTAGTTTGAGCGCATTACCTACCTAAAACTATAAAATGAAATTTAAGAAATCGCACAATACCTTAAATTTATTCAAATGTAGAGAGCCACTCACGTTATTTTCTAAATTCACTTGGTGAAACACCCACTGATTTTTTAAACCGTTTAGAAAAATTAAATATATTAGGATACCCCACATAAGCGGCAATATGAGCAACAGGCCAGCGGGTATTTAGTAGTAAACTTTTAGCTCGTTTAATACGTAAATAAATAAGCTGCTGCATTGGGCTTTTACCATATTGTGCTTGGCATAACCTATGTAAATGCGGTGCTGAGTAATGCACGTGTTCGCACATAGCGTCTATTGTCCAATCAAACTGCAGGCGCTCTTCTACCTCTAAAAACAAACTGGTTAATCTGTTTTGCCCGCCTATTTGCGGCTCACTTTGAAGCGTAGTGTTTAAATAGTGGCTTAAAATAGGCATAACGCCTTCGCGCAAAGTAGCGTTACTTTCGCTATATAAAAGCTCCATAGCTAAATGTAATGGCGCTAGCTGCTGATTAGTTAATACCTTAGCCTGCGCTAAATTCAAATGCTGCCAACGCTTGGTATTTGCAAGGTTTAGCCAAATCACATCCCACTTTTCGCTTGCTATTTGAACCTCAAAACTTTGCCGCGCAGGCAATATAGCTAAGCTATTTTCAGTTAATGAATATTGGTTATTAATGGTTTTTAGCGTGCCCTGACCAGCCAAAGTATAAAAAAGCGTGTGTTCAAGCGGGTTGGTACGTGCAATACAATAATCACCCAATAAATTAGAGCAACCTGCTAGCTCTATTTCAAGGTTTGGCATTTGCGACAGCGTAGTTAAATCAATAAACCGTTCTGCACACTCTGGGCCAATATCAAGCACATCTACAATAGTGTTACGCATAATTAAAATGATAGTTTTGGATAAACAAAAGAGAGCTTTAAGCATAACCTCAACGCATTATTTTAGCTATATTTAAGCCACTATAATTGCCACACATGCAATAGGACACGAATGAACTCACTACAGCACATAATTAACCGCCGCGATTGGGAAAACCCAATTTCGGTGCAAGTTAATCAAGTAAAAGCACACAGCCCACTCAATGGATTTAAAAGCGTTGACCACGCCCGTAAAAACACACAATCACAAAAACAAAGTTTAAACGGCCAATGGGATTTTAAATTATTTGATAAACCCGAAGCGGTTGATGAGTCATTACTAAGTGAAACACTAAGTCATGATTGGCAAAGTATTGCGGTGCCTTCTAATTGGCAATTACATGGCTTTGATAAACCTATTTATTGTAATGTTAAATATCCATTTGCAGTAAACCCGCCATTTGTACCAAGCGATAACCCAACAGGTTGCTACCGCACTGAATTTACTATTACGGAAGAGCAATTAGCGCAGCGTAACCATATTATTTTTGAAGGCGTTAACTCGGCTTTTCATCTTTGGTGTAACGGCCAATGGGTAGGCTACTCGCAAGATAGCCGCTTACCCAGCGAGTTTGATTTAAGCGAACTGTTAGTGGCTGGCACCAACTGTATTGCGGTTATGGTTATCCGCTGGAGCGATGGCAGTTATTTAGAAGATCAGGACATGTGGTGGCTAAGCGGTATATTCCGCGATGTTAATTTACTTACCAAACCACAAAATCAAATACGCGATGTATTTATAACCCCCGATTTAGACGCCTGCTACCGCGATGCGACTTTACATATTAAAACCGCGATAGACGCGCCAAATAACTTCAAAGTAGCCGTACAGGTTTTTGATGGTGAACAAGCACTGTGTGAGCCGCAAATACAAAGCACTAACAATAAACGTGTTGACGAAAAAGGGGGCTGGAGCGATGTTGTATTTCAAACAATTGATATACAAAACCCTAAAAAATGGACCGCCGAGACCCCTTATTTATACCGCTGTGTTGTAAGCCTGTTAGATGAGCAAGGCAATACTATAGACGCAGAAGCCTACAATATTGGCTTTAGAAAAGTAGAAATGCTTAACGGGCAACTTTGTTTAAACGGCAAGCCGCTACTCATACGCGGTGTTAATCGCCACGAACACCATCCTGAAAACGGCCACACAGTAAGCACCGCCGACATGATTGAAGATATTAAGCTGATGAAGCAAAATAATTTTAATGCTGTGCGTACTGCTCATTATCCTAATCATCCTCGTTTTTACGAATTATGTGACGAGCTAGGTTTATACGTAGTGGACGAAGCTAATATAGAAACCCATGGCATGTTTCCTATGGGTAGGCTTGCAAGCGATCCGCAGTGGGCTGGCGCATTTATGTCGCGTTATACACAAATGGTTGAGCGCGATAAAAACCACGCCTCAATTATTATTTGGTCATTGGGTAACGAATGCGGACACGGCGCAAATCACGATGCAATGTATGGCTGGTCAAAAAGCTTTGACCCATCGCGCCCTGTGCAATACGAAGGTGGCGGCGCAAACACAACAGCAACAGACATTATTTGCCCTATGTATGCCCGTGTTGATACACATGTTGCCGATGACGCCGTACCAAAATATTCAATTAAAAAATGGCTAAGCCTACCGGGTGAAACGCGCCCTCTTATTTTATGCGAGTACGCCCATGCAATGGGTAACAGCCTCGGTAGTTTTGACGATTACTGGCAAGCATTTAGAGAATACCCACGCCTACAAGGTGGTTTTATTTGGGATTGGGTAGACCAAGGTTTATCTAAAACTGATGGAAACGGTGAGCATTATTGGGCTTACGGCGGCGACTTTGGTGATGAACTAAATGACCGCCAATTTTGTATAAATGGCTTATTGTTCCCAGACCGCACGCCCCATCCTAGCCTGTTTGAAGCTAAATACAGCCAGCAGCATTTACAATTTACGCTGAACGAGCAAAATCAAAATCAATACATCATTGATGTATTTAGCGATTATGTATTTAGAGCTACCGATAACGAAAAACTGGTTTGGCAATTAATGCAAAATGGCGTGTGTGTTGAACAAGGCGAGCAAATTATTATTATCGCTCCGCAAAGTACGCAAACAATCACTGTTAATACAAAAACGGTATTTAAAGCAGGTGCGCAATATCACCTTAATTTAGATGTAGCACTAATTAACGACTCAAGCTTTGCAAGTGCCGAGCATGTATTAAACACCGAGCAATTTAAGCTTATAAATAACCACAGTTTAAGCGCTGATGTATTTACGCCCACTCTCGCTGCCTCAGCACATGGCGCTATAAATATTAGCGAAACCACCACACAGCTAAGTATTGAAGGCGATAGCTTTAAACTTGTGTTTAATAGCCAATCAGGTCTCATTGAACAATGGCTACACAATCAAAACCAAGTTATTAAAAGCCCATTTGTTGATAATTTTTACCGCGCCCCACTTGATAATGACATAGGCGTAAGCGAAGTAGATAACCTAGATCCTAATGCATGGGAAGCGCGCTGGCTAAGAGCGGGTATCGGTCAGTGGCAGCGTACATGTCGCTCGTTTGAAGTTGTGCAATCAAAGGTAGATATACGTATTACCTGTGTATTTAGTTATGAATTTAATGGCGCAGTACAAGCAAAAACAACTTGGCTTTATACACTTAATAATACCGGTGAAATTAACTTAAATGTTGATGTACAACTAAACGATGCTTTGCCGCCCATGTCACGCATAGGGCTAAGTACAACACTTAACAAGCAAAGCGATACAAAAGTAAACTGGCGTGGTTTAGGGCCTTTTGAAAACTACCCAGATCGCAAAGCCGCAGCACGTTTAGGTTATTACAGCTTGAGCTTAAATGCGCTACATACACCGTATATATTCCCAACCGATAACGGCGTGCGTAGCGATTGCCAATTACTGCGTATTAATAATTTAACCGTAACCGGTGCATTTTTATTTGCCGCCAGTGAGTATTCGCAAAGTATGTTAACGCAAGCGAAACACACTAACGAACTCATTGCTGATGACTGCGTACATGTACATATTGATCATCAACATATGGGCGTAGGTGGCGATGATTCATGGAGCCCAAGTACCCATAAAGAATATTTACTTGAGCAAAAGCAGTACAGTTATTCTTTAACATTATCTGCTGAATAATTTAAACAAAAATAGCGGCTAAGTTGGCCGCTATTTTTTAATTAACACACTCTATTTATTAGCTAGCTTTTTAGCTAATACGTTATCAAGAGAAAAGCTTCCCGCTCCTTGAATTGCTAAAACTACAGTTACTACAAGTAACGTTAATGCGTATTCATAGCCATTGTTTGCCATAAATAAGCCATTACTAATATGTACGCTAAAAATAGCAATCAGCATAGTAAAGCCGGCAACTACAGCTGCTGGGCGCGTTAACAAACCAATTGCTAATGCAATGCCACCAAAAAACTCAGCACTACCTGCCATCATTGCTAACCAATAGCCAGGCTCTAAACCAATGCTCGCCATCCATTGGCCTGTACCTTCAAGCCCGTAACCGCCAAACCAAGCAAATAGTTTTTGTGCACCATGTGCCGCTAAAATAAGGCCAGCTGGTACTCGTAAAATTAATGCTGCTACGCCTGCTTTTGAGCTAAGTAATGTGTTTAGTAATTTCATGAGTTTTAGTCCTGCTTTAATTTATTTAATCGTTAGGTTTTTCCTAACCGTTGAACACAGTTTACTATCATCATTAAAAAACATTAATACGGAATTTATTGGTTAATTAGCAACGCAATATTTATAATAATCCTTAAAAAAAACCGCCAACCCAAAGATTGACGGTTTTTTATTAACGTATTACTTAGTATATTTAAGTAAGCGCTTAGCTTTGAAAATTAAGCAACCGCTTGCTCTAAAATTTCACGGCTTTCTTTTAGAGTAATAGCTTGGTTTTCGCCTAGAGCAACCATCCCGTGAGCTTCAAGTTTGCCAATAATATTGTCAATAGCAGCGGCTTTATCATCGCCATGTTCAGTAAGCTGGGTCGCTACGTCAAGGCTGTGGTAAAACGCTTCAATTGCTGCAATTGTTTTCTCTGCTAAGTCGTCAGATTGCTCAAGACCAAATACGTTTTTACCCATTTGCTCAAGTTTTGCTTTTTTAACTGCAAATTGATTGCGCAGTAAAGAAGGCTGAACAATAGCAAGTGAACGTGCGTGGTCAACACCGTAAGCCGCTGTAAGCTCATGGCCAATCATGTGTGTTGCCCAATCTTGCGATACACCAGAACCAATTAAACCATTAAGTGCTTGGTTAGCTGCCCACATAAGGTTTGCACGCCATGCGTCATCTTGGTTTTCAAAGTTATCACCTAAAGTTTTAAGCGTTCTTAATAGTGCCTCTGCGTAACCTTCTTGAACCAATGCTGTTTCAGGGAATGTTAGGTACTGCTCACAGGTATGTACCCATGCATCTACTAATCCATTCACAAGTTGGCGCTGTGGTAATGTTTTCATTACATCTGGGTCCATAATCGCAAACTTAGGAAGTACTTCTGGTGATGCAAACGGTAGTTTTTGCTTCGTTGCTTCTTTGCTCACAACTGAGTTTTGGTTTGACTCTGAACCCGTTGCTGGTAATGTTAGTATTGCACCAATTGGTAATGCACTAGTAATAGTGTGCTTACCAGTAGGAATATCCCAACCTTCGCCATCGTACACAGCCGATGCTGCAATGTATTTAACGCCGTCGATTACTGAACCGCCGCCTACGCCTAATACAAAGTCGATGTCTTGTTCTTTACAAATTTTTACTGCTTGGTCTAGCACTTCAATTGTTGGGTTAGCGCCAACACCCGAAAACTCAACCCAGTCAAAGCCTTCAAGTGCTGCTGCAACTTGGTCGTACACGCCGTTCTTTTTAATTGAACCGCCGCCGTACACTACAAGTACTTTTTGATCTTTTGCGATCAAATCAGATAGTGCCGCAATTTGTTGCTGACCGAATTGGATAAGAGTTGGATTTACGTAGCTAAATTTCATTATTTTGCTCCTAGGTGACGGTTAAATACTAAATAGAATGCTTAGTTACTAGCTAAGCTAAATTCCAATGAGTGCATATTAGTAGCAAAACAAATATAAAAAAAGCTCAATAACTCGCAAAAACTTGCCTAAAACTATCAGTGTTGTTATTTTACACAAAATGAACTCAATTAAAGACCCCTTTTATGCCCACCATAGCCAATATGTTGCAACAATACGCCGAGCATAATCAATTACTCAGCTTTGAAGGCACCATGGAAACTATTATTCCAGGCGTGTATTTTCATCGAGCAACTAAAAGCTCGCCGCGCCAACCGCTTATATATAACTCAGGTATTATTATTGTTGGGCAAGGTCATAAAATAATTCACTTCCCTGAACATCAAATAAAATACGGTGCAGGCGACTACTTAGTCCTTGGCGTACCGGTGCCATTAGAGTGTGAAGCATTCACCGATAACGACTTACCTGTTATGGGCATTGCCATAGATATAAACCCTGCAATGCTACACAAACTCGTTAATCAAATAATGCAGCATAAGCCTCTTTCAACGTCCTGGTCTTTAGCACAAATTGACGCAGTGCAGTCGGCAACTTTAGATACACCAATGGAGCTCGTTACTCATCGGCTATTAACTGTTTTAAATAATCCCATTGAGGCAGAGATATTTGGCGAGGATATAGTAAAAGAATTGGTATATCGCGTGCTTTGTGGTCCACAAGGACATACTTTAATAGGGCTTGCTATGCATGATGGGCATTATGCACGTATCGCCCGTACGCTCTCAACTATGCATAGTAGCTATGCCAATCAAATTACGGTTGAAGGGTTAGCTGAAGACGTAAACATGAGCATATCGTCGTTTCATCGTGCTTTTAGGCAAGTAACGTTTGAATCCCCTTTGCAGTATTTAAAAAAAGTACGCTTAGCCAAAGCAAAAGAACTCATTACAAGCAGCGGCAGTAAAGCAAATGAGGCCGCATTAAAGGTAGGTTATACCAGCCCCTCGCAATTTAGCCGCGAGTTTAAGCGCCACTTTAATAAAACGCCAAGCGAAGTATTAACTCAGCTACATAACTAGCCCACAAAAAAGGCCACTACAAAAGTGGCCTAATATTTAATAAATAAAACACTCATTACGCTTTTTTAAATAAAACCTCTGGGTTTACCATGGTTTTCATTTCAAGCACATTGCCATTTGGATCTTCAATAAAAAACGTTTCTTGCTCAAACTCATCACCAATAAAACGGCGGTATGGTTTATCTAAGTATTCAATACCAGCATCTTCAATACGTGTTTTTAACCCGTTAAATTGATCTTCAGATAAGTGAATACCAAAGTGAGGTACTGCTACGGCTCCCATATCAACATCATGGCGAACTGTTGGTAAGCGCTCAACACTTTGGTGCAAGGTAAGTTCATTGCCCCAAAAATCTATATCTACCCAGCGACCTTCTTCACTATTACCCGTTTTACAGCCTAGTACGTCACAATAAAACGCTTTAGCCACTTTTAAATCGCCAGCCGGAATAGCCAGATGCAAACAGTTAGACATAAATAACCCTTGGTTAACACTTTAATACATTAAATTATCGCCATTATACATAAATTGTGATTTATAGAACATTAACAGCAGTACTATTAGGTATATTTAATACCTAAAAATAGTTTAAAAACACGCTTTTTAAATGTGTAATTACTTATAACATTTATTTGTTATAGAGTATTAGAAAGCTTAAAAGGATTAGTTTAAAATGCGCCGCTATGATTAAATTCTTACTTTTAAAATTCATTACTTTCTTTTTAGGCTTTGTAGCTTGCTTTGCTATGCACACTACTTTTGCACTGCCTTTAGTAATTTCTGCCGCGCTAACGGGGCTTATTGGCTCTTTTATTCCTTTTCCTGCGCGTTATAAAAACCATCCTTATGCTGCAATTTATGCTGGTAGCTTTGCCGGTATGTGCTCAACCCATTTAATTACCAGTTACTGGGAAATTGCTATTATTTCGCTCATTGGCTCAGGTTTGTATGTGCTTACTATGAATATGTTTACAGGCTTTGGAGGTAAACTTGGCAGTGTCGCTTTTGCAAGCGTGGCACTTTTTGTATTAGCTAAAGGAATCGTACTATGAGTATTGAATACCCGTTACTTGTACTGCTTGGTGCTTTTTTAACGTTTTACTTAGCTAAACATAGTCGCTTTGATGGTATAAGAGCATCCTCTTCACTTTCTATTATTGCTTACTTAATTTTTAGCGCATTGAATTTAAACCCTGATTTATACGCGATTATATTTTTTGGCGGTACATTTATTGGCATGAGCGCCCCGCATCGTTTTGGTATTTATACAGTAGCAAGCTCATCTATTTTGTTTTCAATATTATTTGAATTTCTTGTACCAAAACTTGATGGCTATGGTGGGGCACTAGGTATTAGTGCATTTTTATCTGTATGTATTTGCCATACTTGTATTTTATTAGGTGCCCCAAGAAGTAAAAAGCCACAATAACTTACTTACGTTTAATTCTACTTGTAGGGTAGCCAAATAGCGCTCTACATTTAGCTTTTATTCCTGATACCTTATAAATACTTTTAAATAGGTGTTTCCACTGATGGAACGTAATAACGACAAGGTTATAGCTATGAAGCTGCCTTATAATGTTGTATTCACAAGGCTTTAATTTATCTTATTCTTCAAAAGTGCCAAATAACTTATCCTAAATAATAACTACACCTGCCAAGCTTTAGGCTTTAAAGATCAAAGTTCGTTTAGTTGTGTTTTATATCGATGGAATGGCTGCTTTTCTATGCAGATATTTAGATCAAAAAAACTTAAATATCTACATAGGTAAAGCTATTTACTTACATTATTACGGCCATTTTTTTTAGCCCTATACAAAGCCAAATCAGCATTTTTTAATGCTTGGTCAAAAGTTTGCTTAGACTCTCTTTGTGCTACACCGATAGAAACAGTAACATTAACTGTTTTATAATCACTGGGCTTTTTTGATTTTCTGGAATTTTTGTCAGTCCGTTTAGGATTTCGTATAACCATGTCATACGTTGCAATACTCTCTCTCAAGGCATCCAACTCAGGGATCGCTTGGTCTATAGATTTACGAGGAAATACTACTGTAAACTCCTCCCCCCCATAGCGATAAATTTTACCACCACCTTTTACACCAGCCATCTTAGCGGCAACCAATTTTAATACTTGATCACCAATATCATGTCCATAAGTATCATTAAATTTTTTAAAATGATCTATATCAAGCATAGCGACAGTGTATTTTCGCCCTAGAGACAATGCGAGTTGGTTTAAAGCTCGACGTGTAGGGAGGCTCGTTAAATCGTCTCTATATGCTAAATAATATGAATCTGTACTTACCGCCAACAAATATATAGATGACATAGCAACCGCAATAACAGACCAAGGTAATGTAATTACGTGAAGTTGATTTAAATACCAAACAACAAAAGTTACAAATAATGTCGTTTGTGTTAAATCATAATTTCGTAAACTTCGCCATAATAATACAATTCCAATTACTCTCAATGGCAAAAAAATTGGGATATATGGCGCTATCTGTTTCCATGTTTCAGTATTAGGGAATAATTCTATTTTAAGCCAAAGAAATGCAACCCCACCACAAAAGACAATAAGTAGGGCGCGAGTAAGAGTGTGTATTGAGAAGATAGCCCGATCTTTCATTAATGCCAACAGCATTAATAAACTAGCTCCAAATAGAAGTAGCCACTGAGAGTTACGATCTAACCATTTAGACCACACAAAATTGGGGTTTTCACTTATTAAATAAAGCCCCCATAACAAACATAAAATAGCAATACGACTTCGATTAAATTGAGTTGCAAATACGGCTGTAATAATAAGTAAGGGAAATACTAAATAATTTATAATTGTTAGTTTGTCATGCCATAAAGCCTCAAAGTGTATTAAACCAAAAAAAAGACCTGAAATACCAAGAGCGCTTAAAAAAGTAGACTTAATCCCTTTAAAATCCAGCAACTGAAACTCCAACAACACAGACAAAGATAGAGACGTTATTGTATTGATATGGATAATTTTTTCTACTTTTATATTAAATTAAAAACAAAAACACATACTTTATGATTTATTTTTAAATGAAAAATTACAATGTCTCTAAATTTTATCCAGAGTAATGCCATATTCAGTTCAAATTTTGGACACAGCTGAAATATCAAAAAAAAGGACACTTTCATGATTCAAGCAGTTATAAACACCTATTAACAATCCTAGGGCGTGTTGACCTTTCGTGATTGATTTTGCAGCTGTATGTTTGGTTTTTAGGCAAGGCAGAGCCTATGTAATGTGGTTATTCCCCATAAATTGGCGATAACGCAGCATAAATGCCAAAAATCACTCAATGGATAACTAAGTACACAGAACGAACACCATAAAAATAAACCCAATAAAATTGGTATAACAAAATAACTTTAAAAAATAACACCACCCTAATAATTGGTAAGTTTTAATCTTCAAATTGGTATGTTAGATTAAAGTAAAGCGATGCCAATACCGAACAATTTTTACTTCATCACACAGAGACAATAATGATAAAAAATACATCTAAATTTAAACTTACGGCTTTAGCCGTTATCACACCTCTACTTTTTACGGCTTGTACAAATACCCTAAGCACTAATCAGCAAAGCGATGCGCCGGTACCTGCAACAAAGTTTGATCTATCACACTGGAAAATAAATGTACCAGTGGATTTAAACAACGACGGTAAAATTGATGAAATAGATGTAGAAGAAATTCAGACTTACGCACATCCTGATTTTTTCTATCTTGATGATAAAGGCTACATGGTATTTACCTCCCCTAATAAAGCGCTTACAAGTGCTAACTCTACTAATACCCGTAGTGAACTTAGACAAATGATCCGTGGATCAAATACTAAAATTAAAACAAATAACCCGGGTAATAACTTTGCGTTGGCTGCTCATCCTTTAGCTGAAAAGTTTGGTGCTGAAGGCGGAAAAATGCAGGCTACATTAAAAGTAGACCATGTTGCATTAAGAGCTAAAAACTCAGATAGAGATGCTGCATTTTCTGTTGTAGTTGGGCAAATACATGCAGAAAAGAACAAAGCTCTTGTCGCAGAAAATTCTGGATTTGGCTGGGGTAATGAACCACTTAAAATATACTATAAGAAATGGCCAAACCATAAAACAGGCTCTGTATTTTGGAACTACGAGCGAAACTTACCAAAAGCAGATCCTGACCGTACAGACATTGCTTACCCTGTATGGGGTAACACATGGGAAAATCCTAATGAACCTGGTTCTGAAGGTATTGCGTTAGGTGAAGATTTTAGCTACACAGTAAATGTATATAAAAATACAATGTATCTAACGTTCACTGCAGAAGGTAAGCCAGACGTAAATTACTCGATAAATCTTGCTAATAACGTTGATGCTTATGGCAAAGTAGACAAAAAAGATCATCCCCTTGGTTATGCTGGTGATTCTAATTACTTCAAAGCCGGTGCATACAATCAATGTAGTACCAAAGACGCCCCAGGTCGTTGGTATGCCGCATGTTTAGGTACTGGCGATTGGACTACAGATAAACAAAATGGCGATTACGCTCAAGTAAGCTTTAGTAAACTAGAGTTAAGCCCAGCGACACCGCCAACAAAATAACTAGGCTAGTACAGCCTCAGATAAGTAATTTTTTAGTGATGTAAACAATGGCGTTGGTAGATTATTAATATCGCACCAGCGCCACTTTAAACATTTATTAGGCTCTTTAAGCTCAGGCTCTCCGCCTTCAAAGTCAGCTTTTACATACAGCGTAATATAGTGCTTGTTCTCTGCTGTAAAAATATCATTGGTAAAATCAAGCTTAGTAATTTTACTTACCTTTAAACCTGTTTCTTCAAACACTTCTCGTATTGCACATTGCTCAACACTTTCACCAAACTCTAAATGCCCTCCAGGTGTTGCCCATGTATTAGCACCATGCGCGCCAATGCGCTCACCTAGTAAAATTGTGTTTTGATGCTTTATGATAACCGCCACACCAACTCTTACTACGTTACTCATATCGTATTTTCTCTTATTTTTACTGCCCGCCATGCTGAACCACACGCTTTATATTGTCAATTTTGTATTTTTAAAACCAGTATATTGATTAACTTTTAACCGACCAAGGTCGAATAGCTTGCTTGCTAAAAAAAGCCTACATTTTGTAAGGTCTCTCACACACAAATTTAGCTTTAGGAGCCTTACATGTCAGGCGAATATCAACAGCAATATAATGCCTTTAAACAAAACCCAGCCCAATTTTGGCTCGAACAAAGTAAAAACATTCCGTGGTATAACCCCCCCACAAAAGCACACACACAAGACGACGACGGGCTTTACCATTGGTTTAGTGACGGGCAATTAAACACCAGTTTTTTAGCGCTAGACCAACACGTTATTGCCGGATTTGGCGAGCAAACTGCACTGATTTACGACTCCCCAGTCACTAATACAAAGCAAACTTATAGCTACTCACAACTACAACAAGAAGTGGCTAAATTTGCAGGCGTAATACAATCTTTAGGTGTTACAAAAGGCGATCGCGTTGTTATTTATATGCCAATGATCCCACAGGCGGTTATTGGTATGTTGGCGTGCGCTCGCCTTGGTGCTATTCATTCGGTGGTATTCGGTGGGTTTGCTGCACACGAATTGGCTGTACGCATTGATGATGCCAAGCCCAAACTTATACTTAGCGCCTCATGCGGTGTTGAAGTAAACAGCGTTATTGAATACAAACCACTTATTGATAACGCAATAGATTTAGCTACGCACAAAGTAGAACACTGCGTTATTTATCAGCGTCCACAAGTAACCGCCACTCTTAAGCCTAAACGAGACATAGATTGGACTCAGGCAATGCAAATGGCTGCAAGCGCAGATCCGGTGCCTGTAAATGGAGATGATCCGCTTTATATTTTATATACCTCGGGTACTACAGGCACACCCAAAGGCGTAGTGCGCGAAAATGGCGGTCACGCAGTGGCAATGCAATATAGCATGGCAACCGTTTATGGTATGAACCCCGGCGACGTATTTTGGGCAGCGTCTGACATTGGCTGGGTAGTTGGGCACTCTTATATAGTTTACGCGCCGCTAATGTATCGCTGCGCGACCGTATTATATGAAGGTAAACCGGTTAAAACGCCCGATGCCAGTGTATTTTGGCGCGTGGTTGAAGAATATAAAGTAAATGCATTATTTAGTGCCCCCACCGCATTTAGAGCAATCAAAAAAGAAGACCCCAATGCCGATGGTTTTAATCAATACGATACTTCTAGCTTAAAACATTTGTTTTTAGCAGGCGAGCGATTAGACCCTCCCACTTACGAGTGGCTTAAAGAAAAAACCAAACTGTCAGTGCTCGATCATTGGTGGCAAACAGAAACCGGCTGGGCTATTGCTTGTAACCCTGTAGGGCTTGAGAACTTAGCAACAAAACCTGGCAGCTCTACCGTGCCTACTCCAGGATTTGATGTGCAAATATTGAATATGCATGGCGAGCAATGCGCACCAAACGAGCAAGGCGCCGTGGTAATTAAACTGCCACTTCCACCGGGTTGCCTACCAACAATTTGGCAAGATACCCCGCGTTTTAAAGCAAGCTACCTAAGTGAATACGAAGGCTATTATTTATCTGGCGATGGTGGTTATATTGATGAAGACGGCTACCTATTTATTATGGGCAGAACCGACGACGTTATAAATGTAGCAGGGCATAGGCTTTCTACCGGCGAAATGGAAGAGATAGTAGCCGCGCACCCTGCTGTTGCCGAATGCGCTGTTTTTGGTGTGAACGATCCCCTCAAAGGGCAACTCCCTATGGGAATGATCGTGCTTAAAAATGATTTTATGGGCTCAAGTACCGACGTAGAAAAAGCGCTTGTTTTAAGTGTTCGTAATCAAATTGGCGCTATTGCGTGCCTTAAAAATATAGTTAGCGTAGATAGGTTGCCCAAAACACGCTCGGGTAAAATACTGCGTAAAAATTTGCGCCAATTGGTTGATGGCGAAGAGCTACAAATACCTTCAACCATAGATGATGCCAGTATCTTTGAAGAAATAAACCAACAACTAACACAAAGATAAGCCCAACCAACCTATCTAAAGCCATTTTTATAATGGCTTTTTATTTCACCCTTATATTTGATCCTTTTACATAAGTTTAGGTTTAGGTTTAGGTTTAAGTTTTAATTTAACCAATAACTGAAATTTTTTACGGCTTAATGCTTTCTTCTTTTAATAGCGTTATTAATTTAATCAATTTTAAAAGGAATGGTGTATGCCCCGCTTGCTACAAAAACTATTAACCACAGCCCTATTATTTATAGGCTTTGCCACACAAGCCTATGAAATAGAAGACTTAGGAGATGGCTTACACCGCTTTATAGACGACAGACACCGCTCAGTCTTTTTAATCACTCCTGAGGGCGCAATTGTTACCGACCCGCTTAATAAAAAAGCCGCCACATGGTTAAGCGAGCAAATTAAAACTCGCTTTAACGTACCGGTAAAATATGTAATTTATAGCCATAATCACAGCGATCATATTTACGGAGCCGAGGTATTTAAAAGCCCGCACACCACCTTTGTAGCGCATAAACTCGCTGCACAAGATATTAAAAACACACAAATGAAAACAGTAACGCCCAGCCTTACTTTTGATGACGAGCTACTGCTTACTCTTGGTGATTCCACAGTAAAGCTTAACTACCATGGTCCAAACGATGGTCGTGGTTCGGTCAGTATATTATTCGAAAAGCAAAAAACGTTGTTTGTAGTTGATTGGATTGTTATTGGCAGAATGCCGTGGCAAAAACTGTGGAGTTACGATATTCAAGGCATGATTAATTCAACCCAAGCGGTACTCAAATACGACTTTAATACATTCGTAGGCGGACATGCCGATATTGGCAGCAAGGCAAATGTAGCGCGTTACTTAAGTTATTTAGAGCTTTTGTATAGCCAAGTAACAGCAGGCGTTTTAGCCGGTAATACGCTTGACGAAATTAAGCACAATGTAAAATTAGACCAATTTAGTGACTTTAAGCAGTTTGATGCATGGTTACCACTTAACATAGAAGGTGTGTACGAGCGTTTAATGGAAGAGTCTGGTATGGGTTGGCGCAGCGATTTATAAGTTTTAGTCTAATAATCATTGGTATTGCCGTATTTAAGCAATACCAATGTATTCGTTAATTAGTTAAATAAGGTTATTACTGATCAAACCTTTTTAATCTATCCCAGTTACTTTAAGCAGTAATCTACATATAAACCGAGTAAGTAATACTCTAAAAGCTCGCTAACGTTTACTGTATCTAGCTCATCTACACAAAACCACGCTTTGGGAATAACCATGCTTTATAGGCTGGGTATATTTAGGGGATTTTTAAAGCTTCTTAGATTTACCAAGCATTCATAGGAATTTTTAAAGGTATTTGGCTACCATCTTCATTCTCTAAAAGTAATTGTAAAATCTCTCCAGACTCCTTGCGCATTAATTCTTTTGCTTCACTGGCAGGGCATCCCGGAATCTTACAGTTTTCTATAGAAATTATTTTTTGTCCAGCAACAATCCCAGCTTTTTCAGCGGGTGAATTAGGCTCTACTTTTTCAATAACAAATGATGTTACTTTCGGGCTAAAAAAGCCATCAGCCCCAACGTTCCCTACAACTCCAAGTTTCACTTCTTCTGCTGCCAAGGCATTAAAAGAAATAATTGTGATTAAAATAATTATGAATTTGAACATATGAATTAACACTCCATGTAAGTCTATCGTTAGTATTCTTTACTATTTATAGTTTTAACAAATTACTTAACACATTACTATCACTAAGTTTTTTATATTCTCAGCGTTAAATAAAATATTTTTGAATGTAAAAAAACCTAAGTATAAAAAAGCGTATTAACTAAAATCGACCACCACTTCATAACGCCCTGGCATATCGTTTACTTCGTATACCCAACCGTGTTGTTTTATTATTTTTTCGCTTAACTCTAATCCTAAACCGTAGCCAATATTGGCAGGCTTGTTTGTGTTATTAGTCGCATGTAGCGTATCAGTTTGTTCGCTGCTATTTACTATAATCACACGGCTACCTTGTTGAGTAACTCGCACTTGCCCTTGTTGCGTATGCTGATACGCATTACGTATTAAGTTAGTAAGCACAATGTGGCATGCGGTGGCTTCGGTATTAATAGTTGTACTTTGGTTATCGGTATTTATAAGTACATCAACTTGTTTTGAATTGAGTAAATAATCAAGTTCATTACTTAAGGTCGTTATTTTTTCGGCTAGGTTTACAGGCTCTGTTGCACTTTGCTGGCCGTCATTTCGGCTAAGCCACAATAACGTCTCGGTTAAATCGCTCATAGTTAGACCGGCGCGCTCTATCCGCTGCAGTGTAAGTTGTTGTTTATCACTTAGCGGGGATTTTTCGCTTAAGCGGTTAAGTAACTCAACGTTGCTACGAATAACCGAAATTGGCGTACGTAACTCGTGGCTCGCATAACTTAAAAAGCGCTGCTCTCGCTCAAGGCTCTCGTGAGCAGAAAGCAAGCTACTGCGTATTAGCGTTGCCAATGTATTTAGTTCGTTATAGGTAAAATCGGGCGGCGTGTTTTGTAAATTATTTTGATTTAACGACTTAGCCCAACCACGTAGCGATTCAACCGGCTTAGCTATTTTTTTCATTACCATAAATAAAAAGAAAGTAAATAAAGCAATTGCCGTAACCCCTGTTAACGCTATCCATGCCAACTTTTTTATAGGTTTATCGGGTGAGCTTTGTTTTTTAAGACGCTCTTTTTCAAGCATAATGCGTGATACGTAACGTGGCTCCCCTGCAGGGTTTTGAAAATACGCTACAAAATAGAGGTCTTCGGGCATTGAAAAAAACGATGGCTTTACTTTGCCTTTTTGTAGTACGCCTATCTCTGTAGGCTTTGTAAAGCGTTGCTGAATTTCGCTCGGCATGTCTTCCCAGCGACTCGCTATTTTAAAGCCAATCATTTCTGTAGGCTGTCCGTTTTTAACCTCAGTAGATTGCGAAAGCGCATGCATTACGCCATTTAAACCTCGGTCTAAGCCATCAATAAAATAATTAACACTTAAAAACGAAAAGCCTATTGCCATTAATGAACTTAAAAGCACCATGGTGGCAAAAAAATACAACCTCAAACTGGGTCTAATTTTCATGCTTGTGTCTCATTTTTTAATTTTAGCGCAAACCCTATACTGGGTATTGTTTCTAGTACGGCTTGGCAATGAGCCTGCTCTAGCTGTTTACGCAAATGATGAATATGCACTTTCAAGCTATTGCTGTCTGGCTGCTCGTCTCCCCATATTGCTTGCATAATTACCTGTCGGGTTACAGGTTTTTGCTGCTCTCGTACAAGCACTTCTAATAACTTAAAAGTAATGGGTGATAACTTTAAACTGTGCTCTGCCACTGTTGCTGTATGCGCGGTTAAATTAAGTGTTAAGTTAGCAAATGCAAGTCGCTTTACCTCACCACTTTTACGCTTTGCTAATACTTGAACCCGCGCTACGAGCTCTTTCATGGCAAATGGTTTTACTAAATAATCGTCACTACCGGCTGCAAACCCCTCAAGCTTATTGTCGAGGCTATCGCGCGCTGTCAGCATTAATACTGGTGTATCAATGCCTTGCTCACGCAATGTGTTACACATGGTTAAACCGTCCATTTTTGGCATGTTTACATCTAATATAATCATTTGATATTGATTACGTTCTATTAAATTTAAACCCATTACGCCATTGCTTGCATGGTCACACTCTATTGACTCAATTTCGAGATAATCAACAATGGTGGTTGCCAAATCTATGTCGTCTTCAACCAGTAGTACGTTTATCATTAAGAGGCTGTTTCCTGCGTTTTATTTTTAGCACCTAGCGATTTTAGCACAGCATCAATACCGCGCTTAGCATCGGTTTGAATCATCAATAATGCCGGTATAAGTATTAAGGTAATAACCGTGGCAAACAAAATACCGTAGCCAAGTGATGCAGCCGCAGGGATTAAAAACTGCGCCTGCATTGAGGTTTCACTAAGTAGCGGCACTAAGCCTGCATACGTCGTAATTGAGGTAAGTAACACTGCACGTAAGCGGCTCGTACACGACTCAACAATGGCATCGTGCGTGCTCATGCCCTCTTCTTTTACTAGTTCGTTAAAGCGCGAAACAAGTAATAAGCTGTCGTTTACAACTACACCACTGAGCGCCAAAATACCATTTAATGACAATATACTAATGGTTAAGTCGTTCCACCAATGCCCTAAAATAGCGCCCACAATGCCAAACGGAATTGCTACCATAATCAACATAGGTTGAATGTACGATTTAAGCGGAATAGCCAGCAACACATAAATAACTAATAAAGCAGCTACAAACATAGTGCTCATTGAGCTGGTGGTTTCGCTTTGTTGCTCTGCCTCTCCTGCAAAATACACACTTAAGTTAGGAAATTGCTGTGTTAACTCAGGGATTAAGTCGCGCTTTAAGTTAGCAACTAACTCGTTTGGAGCAATCACGTTTTTATCCACTTGGGCGCTTAAATAAATTGCACGAAGTCCATCAATGCGGGTTATTTCATCTTGCTGATATTCACTGCTTACGGTGGCTACGTTAACTAAAGGGACAACCGTGCCATCAGGCAGGCGAATACGCGACTGCATTATATCGGCAGGTGTTTTACGAGCATTTTCAGGGTAACGTACACGTACTTTAACTTCGTCTTTATTACGCTGGTAGCGCTGTACAATTGCGCCACCAAAGGCTTGCAGTACTTGCTTTGATAAACTGGCTGTATCCATGCCAAGTGCACGCCCTTGTGCATTTAGAGTAAATTTGAGCTGGGGCTGACCTGGGTTTAAGTTGTCGTCTATTCCGTTAACGCCTGCGGTGTTTTGTAGGCGTTCTTTAAATAGTGCGCCCGTTGCCATTACAGTTTCGTCGTCCCACGCTTTAAGCTCAACTTTAAAGTTATCGACCATCTTACGCGTGGCTAATATTTGTAATTTTTTACTGCCCTCAAGGCTACCTGCTAAGCGCTGCCACTCTTGAGCAAATTCGCTTGCTGTAAAAGCGCCTTCGTTTAATAGCTCAACACTTACTTCACCGCTGGTGTCGCTGCTACTAACAACTTGAAGGCTGGTTATTTCGCTTTTGTCAGAACTCAACTTAGTCATTAAGTTTTGCTCAGCTTGTAATGCACTTTGCTCAAGCGTTAGTAAATTTGTATTTGTTTGCCCATAAGCTGCATCGTTTTGCATAACTAAATTGGCTGTTACGGTATCGCCTGCAATACTTGGGAAAAAGCCTACTTTAACTGTGCCAGTCATCGGCATGCCAATAACTAATATAAAAAAGGCGATAAACGCAGCCACTACGGCGTATCTAAAGCGCAGTGAAAATTCAATAACCTTGCAGTAAATGTTTTTGCTAAACCAGCTTAAGCCGCTATCAGCACCATGTTGTATTTTTGACCACAGACCTCCTAAGCCTTTTTTAACTTGGCGTTTAGTACTTATGTGGGCTAAATGTGATGGTAAAATAAGATTTGATTCAACTACCGAAAGCAGTAAACAAATAGTTACTACGGTAGCAAATTGAGAGTAAATTTTACCTAAATTACCTGACACATTCGAAAGCGCTACAAACGCAGCTACCGTGGTTAACACCCCAAATATTGTTGGCACAGCAACCTTCATGGTGCCTAAAACTGTATTATTTAATGTATCGCCATGTTTTTTACGTGTGGTGTAAATACTCTCGCCTACAACAACAGCATCGTCTACCACTATGCCCAGCGCCATGATAAAGCCAAATGTGGTCATTTCGTTTATCGTCAGTGCAGTATAGCCATCGGTCATAAAATAAAGCGTACCAAAAAACACAAATGGCAAGCCACCAGCAACCCACAGTGCTACGCGTACATTTAAAAATATGGCAAGTATTACAAACACCATAATAATACCGGTCACCGCGTTTTTAGTAAGTAGTGATAAACGCTCAGTGATCATGGTACTTTTGTCGTTCCAGCTTTCAAGCTCTACGTTTTGAGGTAATAAACCACTTTCATGCCACGTTTTTATTACATTATTAGCTTGCTCAACAATAGTAGCTATATCGCTGTTATCGCCCATTAAAATTTCAATGCCTACGGCATTTTGTTGATTATAACGACTTAATGAGTTGCTATCTTCGGCAAATGAGTCGGTAACGGTTGCTACATCGCTTAACTTAATTTGTGTGCCTGATGCAGTACTCAACAATACAATATTGGCAAAGTCGCGCTGCCAGTAAGCTTGGTCGGCGGCTTTTAAGCGTATAATTTTACTGCTATCGCGCAAACTAGTCGAAAGCGGGCTTGATGACTCATTATTAATGACCTCACTTACATCACTAATAGTTAAGCCATAAGCTTGTAATTTACCTTCATCGATTTCAATGGACATCATCGGGTCGAGCACACCCGATTGCTCTACGTCACTAATACCTGATTGCGCTAATAAATCGGCTTTAAGTTTTTCACCCAGGCTTTGTAATGTATGGCGATCGGCATCCCCAAAAAGTTGCAGCGTTAATGCATGATCTTGCCTACGAGCTTTATCTATAACAGGTTGCTCAGCATCTGCGGGAAAGTTATTAATAGCGTCAACTTGGTTTTTCACATCAACAAGTAACTCATCGAGTGAGTAATCGGTACTTTTTTCAATGCTTACATGGCTGCCGCTTGCATCAGATGTAGAGGTAATACGTTTAATACCCGACACGGTTTCGAGCGCTTCTTCAATTTTTAATGCTATTCCTTCTTCGGCTTGCAATGCATCGCCACTGTCGTAAACCACCGATACCGAAATAGTATCAGGCTCTAAACTCGGAAAAGCCTCTTTGCGTAAAGTCGTAAGCGACATAATACCCATTACAATCACACTAACTAACAATAAGTTAGCGGCAACAGAGTTATTTGCAAACCAATTAATAATACCGTGCAGCAGGTTATTATTACTGGGGAATTGAGGTGTTTGATGAGGGCTCATTATTGTATCTCCTCAACTATTGGATTTACTTTCATGTCGTTTAAGTAACTAACAAGTGGGCGCGCCACTACTTTTAAATTACTAACACCTTCTATTGGTGAAATGTATACGTAATCTCCACGCTCAAATACTTTATTGGCTTGAGTGCTTACTAAGTTATTTTGATCATTTACGTACCAAATTAAGCCATCTTGCGATACCGCTGAAGCAGGCAATTCAATTACGTTGCTTAATTGTTTACCGGCAATTTCAACCGCTAAAAATGTGCCAGGCAGTAACGGCGTCACTTGCTCGAATGGTTTATCTAGGGCAACAATTACACTGCGCTGGCGAGAGCTTTCGTCTAGGTGTTGTTCAAAACGCTCAATGTAACCACTCCATTTAGTATTGGTGGTTACATCACTTAAAATAACATCGCCTGATTTATTATTTGCTAGGTTTTGCCACTGGCTTAATGAAAGCGGTACTGTTACTTCTACTTTGTCAGTGCTGTTTAGCGTGGCAAGCGTATCGCCAATACTCACATAAGTACCCAAATCTATATCGCGCGATAAAATAACAGCGTCAAATGGTGCACTTAGCTGGGTGTTATTTACATCACGCTGTGCGGTTTTAAGTGCATATTGGGCATTATCAAATGTGGCTTGTGCGGCCTCTAGCTGAAGCGTTCTAAATACCAGTGGCGAGCTAGGTGCTTGTGTTACCCCTGAACGTTCCCACTCTCGCTTTGCTTGATTGCCTAAATCTTGCTCTTCTTGCAGTGCTAGTTTTGCATCAGCCAATGTTGCTTTTGCGCTAGCTAGAGCTTGTAAGTATTCGGTGTCATCAATTTGTGCAAACACCTGCCCTTTAGTTATTAAGTTACCGGTCGCAAATTGCTCGCTCATACTGGTTACTTCGCCTTTAACTTGTGCTCTTAAGCTAAGTGACCAATGCGCTTTAGCTTCACCGTGGCCGCTAACATAAGCCTTATAAGTACTCGGAGCTGCATTAATTACCGATACATTTGGGGCAATAGCTTTAATAGCGACAGGTTTTGGACTATTTGCTTTTTCAGCCATTTTTTGACCGTTATACACAATAGCAAGCCCTATACAAACAATAGCAACAAGCGTTACAACAACCGGTGTTGGCGAAATTTTCATGACGATACTCCAAGGCCCAAAGCCAGGCCTAAATCTATGCGGTTAGTTAAAAGGGTGTAGTTTATTTGGCTAAGCTGGGCTTGCAGGTCGTATACCTTTTGTTGCACTGTTAACAAATCTAAAATATCAACCAAACCTTGTTGATACTTACTTTGATAGTTACTAAAGCTGCGTTTAGCGCTGGCAAGTGCACTGCTAATTTGTAGTTGCTGCTCGGTTAATGATTGCTCCTGTCCGAGGGCATTTTCTACTTCGTTTACCGCACTTAGCAGCGTATCTTGGTACTGCCAAAACGCTTGCTCGGCATTTAATTTTGCAATATCAACTTGCGCACGCAATGCTCCACCTTCAAATAAAGGGGTACTTAAACTGCCTAATAAACTCCAAACTGGGCTGGTTAATAATGATTGGCTTGGCGTGCTTGCAAAATCACTCAGTGATGCCGAAAGCGAAATACTCGGAAGTAGCTCTTTGTACGATACATCAACCAAGTAATGCTTTGCTTGAATGTTGTAATAGGCACTTTGTAAGTCAGGTCGGCGCGCTAAATCTTGCTCTGGTAATGAACTTAATGGCTCAATAACACTTGGCAAGGTTAATGTGCTTGGCAGGTTTTGAAGTTTATCAGTACCTACAATTAGCATTAAAGCACGCTTTGCTTTTGCTATTTGTTCTTGGTAATCGGCAATGGTTGCGCGAGTAGATGCCGTGCTAGTACGGGCGGTATCAAGCGCTTCTAAATCACCTAATCCATATTGGTAGCGCTCTACAATACTTTGTTCATTATTTTGTAAAACAACTAAACGTTGCTGCTCTATATCGAGCAAATTTTGCTGTAAAATAATATTTAAATAAGTACGAATAACACTTGCAACTAACGCATCTTTTGCACCTTGATAAGTGGCTTGGTTACTGGCAATAGTCATATCTTGCGCGGCTACGTTGTCAGAAATTTTTTGCCATATATCGGCTTCCCAGCTTATACCTACTGATGAGCTGTATTGCGTGCCTTCTGTTTCACTGCGCTGCGCGTCAAACCCTACATCTACACTAAACCACTGACTTGCTGCGGTTACAGCACGCTGCTCATAAGCTAGTTTTAATGCAACATGCACTTGATTAAATGATGGGTTATTAGCAATAGCTTGCTCAATAAGTGAATCAAGCCCTTCAATACTCACCAAATCGGTAATGTAATTTACTTTCTGTGCGTTACTTTGCGTGTACTGCCAGTTTGTATGTTGCTTTAGCGATTGCTCGGTGCTATTACCTGTATAGCTTGGCTGGCTACTACACGCAGCAAGCGTACAGCTAAGTGCAAGCAATAAAACCGTTGAGCGCTTTTTAAAATGAACCATTTAACTGTGCCTAATTTACATCATTACATATAGTTTATTAGAGCAAGGGTTAAGGACGGGTTAAAAGGGGTTAACTAAAAACCTCAGTGAAATATTGTTCACCGAGGTAGATAATATTAAAGTGCACGTGAGTAGCTTAGCGATATAAAATCAAGGCCTGGATTGGGCTTTTTAATACCAGCGTTTGAATAATGAAAAGACTCGCTATGCTGTTCCCTATCGCCAAACTTCATAGCTATGCCAATGCGGTCTTCAAACTGGTAATGTGTAGTTATGTTTTTTCCCGCAAATTTAGTGCCGTCTAATAGGCTTAAACCAATACCAAACTCGGCAAAAACACGGTTACCTGCAATGCTACCAATAATAATTAAGCTACCTAAATAGCGCGCGTAGTTAAGTTTGTTTTCGCCAAGGGCTGTTGAAATAGTCGCTGTTGCAGCAATACCTTACTCAACTTGTACGCCTAAAACCACCTGAAAAATAGCAATACTAAACGCCACTACGGCTAATGGGTCCGCGCCTAATTCAGCAATAAAAATGCTATCGATTAATTGACTTCCCATAATAGAAAACAAGCCAACTAACATAGGTCAAATTTGCTTAAATAAATGCTTTAAAAGTAATGATGTATTATGGCTCATCAGGCAGGCTCACTCTAAACTTAAAAAATTAAACGAGATAAAAAACAGAAAAAAAGGCGCTTATAGTAAGCGCCACAGGAAAAGTCACAATGAATAAGCCGCTAGTGTATTTACACAACTAACTATTGATAATATAGTTTTTTAAACAATCAGTTTATTGAAAAATTTGATAATGAATATTGCCCATTTAAATTTGTTTGTCAGAATCGCAACAACACACAATATTAGCTTAGCAGGCAAGGAGTTAGGTTTATCTGCTGCGGTTTCTAGTGCCCAAATGAATAAGCTAGAAGAAGCCCTAGGCGTTAAACTTATGCACCGTACAACACGTAAAGTATCGTTAACTGAAGAAGGCCAAGCCTTTTTACCTCACGCCGAAGAAGTACTTGCTAATGTAGAAATGGCGCGTGCATCGGTAGGTATAGGCAGTGTTACCCCACAAGGTAAGCTACGTATTACTGCACCAGCCTCATTTGGGCGTATGCATATTATTCCTGCGCTAGAGGGCTTTATTGAGCAATACCCCGACCTAACAATTGATTTACGCCTAAGCGATAGCATTATTGATATGGTTGGCGGCGGGTTTGATATAGCAATACGCGACGCTGCTCTCAATGATTCAACCCTTATAGCCCGAAAAATCGCCCGCGATAAACGCTTAATTTGCGCATCGCCTAAGTACCTTGCAAAACACGGCACACCTAAAACGCCACAAGATCTAAAAAATCATACCTGTGTTAATTTACATGGTTTAACTACGTGGTCGTTTATTACACCGCAGGGCACACAAAGCATTAAAACTAATAATGTATTACAAGCCGACAACGGTGAAGCAGTGCGCGACGCGTGCGTGCATGGCTTAGGTATTACGTTAATGTCGAGCTGGTGTGCCTATAAAAAATTACAAAGCGGCGAACTGATACAAATTTTACAAGACTACCCTCTTGCATCAGACACCGCTATTTGGAGTGTTTACCCAAGTTCGCGCTTATTAGCGCCAAAAGTAAGGGCCTTTATAGACTACTTTAGTGGCTACTTTGGTGACGATCCCTACTGGGAAAAAATATAATTATTTAACCGTGAAATATAAAAGCACAAATCTAGGTTTATGCTTTTTGTATTTTGCGTTTTAATTTCAAGGTTTTAAATAAAACCGTTACTTACTGGTTAAACGCTTGTAGATGATGTCTTTTAGTACTGCACGATCATGCTTTAACTGATGCATTGCTTCGTCATCAATTGGCGCTTTTTCAAGTTCTAACTCGCGAATTTGCGTATCAAGTAGGTTGTATTTTTCAACTTGCAGTGCAAATTCTACATCACTTTTTATAAGCGATGTGTTTGTGTACTGTGGGAATTCGTTAGCTATTGAGTGGTTTTGCCTAACATAATTGTTCTCCTTTGTTTTAATAGGTAACCCCTTGGGCATATAAAAATAGTAGCAACTAACCTATATTTTCATAATACCCATTTTAATAAACTTACTTTATTGAATAATTTGATAATAGCTTGATATAAACTAACGCTACGTTGGTTTTTTAGCTCTCCAGACGTTATCGGTCGCTCTTAGGTTTTCGCTATCTATACTCATTACTTGCTCAAGATGCTGATGATGCTAATACGCCGATATATAACTTTCTTGCTCGTTGCGATTTTTATAAAGATCAGGCATTACATGGGCATCTTTTTGTTTAAACAAACGCTGTAAGCGGTAAGCCTCGTAGGGCTCTCCCCCTAATGCTTCTAAAGCGGCTTCGCGGGTGTATGCACTAATTACTATTTTAAGCCGCGGAAAATGCTTTTTAGCCAGCTCAGCCAAGTGTTTGGCTTGTTCCGTATTGCTCATGGCAATTACCAATAACTCTGCCGATGCTGCCCACGCTGCATGAAGTAAATCTAAACGAGTAGCATCGCCATAATAAACTTCAAAGCCGAGTTTTCTGAGGTTAGCGAACTGGTAAATATGTATGCTCAAACTGCACGCAATGCTCTAGAAGCAGGCTTTGATGGTGTGGAGCTTCATTATGCTAACGGCTATTTAGTTAATCAGTTTATTTCTGAGTATACTAATAACTGTAGCGATCAATACGGTGGAACACTTACTAATCGCCTGCAATTTTTAAAAGAAATAGTTGAAGCGGTAAGTGATATTGTAGGCGCAAACCGTTTAGGAGTACGCTTTGCTCCTTTATTTGAAAGCACAGATGAAACACGAGTGTACTTGGACTTGTTAAATCACCCCCTCATCAAACTTATATCCAGGCCGTTAAATTACTTGAGCAAGCAAGTATTGCTTACTTATCGATTGCTGAAGCTGATTGGGATAATGATCCAGATTTACCAGAGCGTATAGCGAAAAATTGGACACTTAACGAAGCTGATGTAGCCACTATGTATGGCGGTACTGAAGTGGGTTATAGCAATTATCATTTTCATCAAAAGTAATTAATCTGCAAAGCCAAGAAAGGCTTAATTACTAATTTCGTATCCATTTTTTGTGACGCGACTAATCATTTTGGTATATTAAAACGTTCTTAAAACCGTCAAAAACAAGGTATTATGTCAAGAACCGTAAGTAAAATGTAAAAAGCTGTAAGCATAGCTCCGTTTACTGTTGTATGTCAGTTAACATTCAGTTTGAGCCGCTAGTATTGAACCCAGTTATGTAAAAACATAAACGAGGCAATACTATGAAACTTACTTTTTTACTACCTGCACTGCTCGCTATTGGCGCAGTATCAGGCTCTGCGCTTGGAGCACAAAACGAGCGAGAGAATGATAAAAGCTTTAAACGCGACCACGACAAACGTGTTGAATATAAACGCGATGAACGCCGCCACGAAAAAAAGCAGCGTATTGAGCATAAAAAAGAAAAACGAGAAGACCGTAAGCAGGAAAAACGTAAACTTGCTAAGTACAAGCAGGAAAAGCGTGAACAACACAACTATAACCAGCGCAAATATAACTATTTAACAAACCATCATAATTCAGTCGCTTACAAAAAAAATCGATTTATAAACCATTTACCACGCAGTAGCGCATCAATCAGATTTAATGGTATTTCGTTTACGTTTAACGACGGCCTTTATTACCGAAAAGCTAAAAGAGGCTACCATGTTGTTAAACCACCTAGAGGCCTGCGTATAAATACGCTACCAAGAAATTATAGGCATTTTAAACACCATAATACGACTTACTACACTTATCAAAATGTATACTACATTGCGGATAACGATGGTTATACGGTGGTTGATGAGCCATCAACTCGCCTTAATCAGGCAATAAAAGTGGGCAATGTGAATGACTATAGCTTGGGCCAAACTTACGACTCACTGCCTCAGGCTGCACAGGCCGTAATTATTAACTCGCAGCAGTATTTTAAATACGGCGATATTTATTTTTTACCGCAAGTAAGCGGCGATGAAATAAAATATTTAGCTATAAATTTAGGTTAAGAACCCCTCACAACAAAAGGGCAAGCTGCTTTATGCATCTTGCTCTTTTGACATTAGGTCAGCCATTCTTTGATTCATTTCTTGATCTGTTAAATCTTCTTTGTGCGTACCTATGGTCCACATATGGCCATATGGGTCTTTTAAAGTGCCCGCTCTATCACCATAAAATTGATCGTGCACTGGGCGTATTTGCGTGGCACCTAGCTCTATGGCTTTATTAAAAACTGCGTCTACATCTTCAACGTACAGCATTAAACTTATCGGTGTGCCGCCAAGCTCACTTGGGCTTTTAAAAAACTCATCTGAGCATGAATCTGAAATCATAATATGGGAGTCGCCAATAATAATTTCAGCATGTGCAATACCGCCTTCAGGTAAAGGCATTTGCATAACAAGTTGTGCATCAAATGCATCACAATAAAAGCAAATGGCTTGCTGAGCGCCATCAATAATTAAATAAGGTGTTATTGAACTAAACCCTTTTGGTATTGCTGAAACTGCCATAATATTCTCCTTTACTTACGCGGTGATTTTCAATATTTAATTAACTAAATATGCGTTTAATTGCCCCTAAATTTAAGCTTAGCTCATACGAAAAATTGCGTTACTTTTCGAGGTTTAAACGCTGATGCCAAGCTGCGATAATATCATCAGGGTACTCTTCAAACTGCTTATCTCCTTTATTTATGGATGCATTTACCCAATTTGCTTTACTACCAAGCATCAAATGAGTGCGCTCTGGCGGTATGGGAAACTCACTATCTATTGCACCAGCAAAGGGGTGAACTTGCTCAGGCCAACGTGCATCGTATAACCACAAGTTAGCACTACAATGCTTATAAAAATGACGCTCTGTAGGGCTGATTTTATCGCCTATTTTTGCATGATAAATAGTTATGTGTTCACGCCCTGTGACTTCAAGTGTGCTGTATTGCGCGTTCAGTTAATAACAAACCCACCGCTCCCTGCGGTTTCACGGCATATAGAGCAATAGCATAAATTGTAAGGATAAGGGTGTTTTGAGTTAACCGTAAATTTCACTTTGCCACAGTGACAAGCGCCATTGAGCTTCATAATAAATCCAGTTTTATTGCTGGTTTGAATTAATACCTTAGCTAGGTGCGCTAAAAAAAACACAACAATTAATGCTGTGGTTTTTTAATTATTGAGCTTACTAACGTTTCCAGTATCTTGAATTACGCAATGTACTTATAAATTTATCGGCCGAGTGTGCCTCTAAATCTATCCAACCATCATCTGCTTTTCCATCAAGACCTGCCGCTTTAAATAAAGGCTTAGCCTCTTGTGTGTAGCCTATAAATTTCATATGTGCATACGCATCATTTACAAAATCTTTAGCTTCTGCAATAGCAGCAAGTTTTTCAGCACCCTCTTGAGTCGCCAGGACCATTACCGCATCGTACAATACCGAAGGGCCACCATTAATTACTTGGTCCGCTGCTATATGCTTACCTTTACTACAACATGCACCGCCAACTTGCGCTGCAATAATTTCAAAGTTTGCGCCTTCGGCTTCAAGTTCATTTACAACTGAATCAAAAATATCTGCGTCAAAGCCATCGCTTACTAAAATACCTAACTTGCGACCTTTAAAGGTGTTAGGCGCATTTTTTAAAATACTAAGCGCATCTGAAGTAGGTAAATCGTCACGAGTTGGCATAGCAGCTTCAGCTGGGTCTGGCATTTCTTGCAAGCCAAGTCCTTCTGCAACTTTATTTGCGAGAGTTTCGTCAATATTTAATAAATGCGATACCAAACGCTCTCGTATTGGTAAGTGCTCAACTTTAGAAAGCTCAAACACGTACGCAGATTGTATATGCGCCTGCTCAACGTCTGTTTGGCTTAAATAGAACTGACGTGCTTGGCTGTAGTGATCGCTGAATGTTTCTGAGCGATAACGCAGTTTATCACCGCCACTTACCTCAGGTTCCTTTGAGCTTTTAAAGCCATGTGCAGGGCATTCGCGCGGGTTATTTTCACCGCCGCTCCACGAGTTTGGTTCGTAATTTACACGCCCTTTTGGATTTTGCATTGCCATGTGGCCATCTTGCTGAAAATGACGCATTGGGCATTTTGGAGCATTGACCGGAATATGCGTAAAGTTAGGGCCACCTAAACGCTTAGTTTGAGTATCTAAGTATGAAAAGTTACGACCTTGCAGTAGCGGGTCGGGTGTAAAATCAAGCCCTGGTACAATGTTTTGAGTACAAAATGCGACTTGCTCTGTTTCTGCAAAAAAGTTGTCTACAACACGGTCAAGCACCATACGGCCAACAATTTTCACTGGTACTTGCTCTTCAGGTATAAGCTTGGTGGCATCAAAAACATCAAATTCAAATTCATCAGCAAATTGCTGATCAAACACCTGCACACCTAGCTCCCACTCAGGGAAGTCGCCGTTGCCAATAGATTCCCACATATCTCTGCGATGAAAATCAGGGTCCGCGCCGTTAAGCTTAAGTGCCTCGTTCCATACTACCGATTGCATACCGCCTTTTGGTTTCCAGTGAAACTTAACAAATTTCTCATCGCCCTTGGCATTAATAAATTTAAAGGTATGAACGCCAAAGCCTTCCATAAAGCGTAAAGAACGCGGAATAGCCCTATCAGACATCGCCCACATAACCATATGCATTGACTCAGGCGATAAACTCACAAAATCCCAAAAGTTATCATGTGCTGTTTGCGCTTGGGGGAAACCACGATCTGGCTCGGCTTTAACTGAATGAACTAAGTCTGGAAACTTCATTGCATCCTGAATAAAGAATACCGGTATATTGTTACCCACTAAATCCCAGTTTCCTTCTTGGGTATAAAATTTCACCGCAAAACCACGTACATCACGTGCTAAATCTGGAGACCCTTTATTGCCCGCAACTGTAGAGAAACGAGTAAATACTGGGGTTTTTTCACCTTTTCGCTGAAAAATATCTGCACAGGTTAAATCTTCAAGCGTGTCGTAAGTTTCAAAATATCCGTGTGCACCATAGCCTCTAGCGTGCACTACTCGCTCAGGAATGCGTTCATGATCAAAGTGAAAGATCTTCTCGCGCATTATGTGATCTTCTAACAATCCTGGGCCACGCTTTCCTGCACGTAATGAGTTTTGATCGTCACTTACAGGGCAGCCCTGCGCGGTGGTCATGGTAGGGTGTTCATCCGACGCTTTTTGATGCAATTCACCGCCATGCCCTTTATGACCTGAGTATTTAAATGATTCAGCCATGTTTAGTCCTTCATACAGTTTGATTTAATGGGTCAATAGTTTTTATGAGCTTTAAAGCTAAAAGCGATTATGCAAATGCAAAATAAAGACCATTCATCCAACCTAGTAAAAAAGGGCTGTACAGATAAAAATGTAGTATTTGAAGTGGTTTATAAAAGAAAAGGTTACATAGGTATGTAACTTTTTCACACAAAAAAGGGCACTTTAAAGTGCCCATGCGTTTAAATCGTTATAAATTTAGTTAATCTTTGCTTTCGTTAACTAAAATTACTTTACGATGTGGGAAAGGTATTTCAATATTATTTTCATCAAGTGCTTTTTTAATTAACTCTGGCACCGTGTATAAAATTTCAAAGTAATGCTCGCCCTTACAAAAAGGTCTTACTAAAAAGTCTACTGAGCTGTTGTTAAGTGTTTCGACTTCAACAAAAGGAGCTGGATCTTTTAGTATGTGTGGATGTGCTGCAAGTACGGCATCTATAACTTTACGTACAGCCGATGTATCTTCACCGTAAGCAACACCAAAATGCATATCCACACCACGAATTGGATGATGTGAGTGGTTTATAATTTGCGCGCCCCAAATTTGACTATTTGGAATAATAACCTGTTGATTATCGAACGTTTGTAAAATAGTAGTAAACATATCTACTTCTGTTACTTTACCAAAACGCCCAGCGGCCTCAATAAAGTCATTTACTTTATAAGGTCTAAATATTAGTAACATAACGCCCGCTGCAAGGTTCGACATTGCACCTTGTAACGCTAAGCCTATAGCAAGTCCCGCAGCACCTAGCAAAGCAATAATAGAGGCAGTTTGTACACCAAAGCGGTTTAACACTGCAATAAATACAAACGCTAAAATGATGTATCGAGCCATACTGCCTAAAAAGCGAAATAGAGTGTCATCAAGATGAGTATATTTATGACACAAGCCAATAATTAAATTGCGTACTTTGCCCGCTAACCATAAGCCCGCAAGTAAAATAGCAATCGCTAGCAAAATATTAGTAGCCCAATCTATTGCAGCTGGTAAATACTGATTTACATCAATATTATTTATTAACTCATCCATTATTTATATCCTGTATTTAAGTGTTTAATTTAATTATTTCTACCAACCCCTTATGTTAACAATAAATTAACCAAAATACGAATTTAGAAGTGGGTCACTTTGTGTTTTCTGGTTTTAAAACTGCTGATATTGCAGCTATAGAAATAAATAATTAAAAGGTATAAGTAACCCTTAGTACAAGTAAGGCTAAAAGCACAAATGAAGTTTAAATATTTTCTATAAATTACTAATAAGCCCAAATAAACAGATTAAAAATTGATCTCGATTCGAATATATAAACAAATAACAGTTAATATTATTACTTCAATTTGTTGTTTAAAGAGGAAGCCCTATGACTCAGAAAGTTTCAGAGTTAATGACCACTAATCTATTCACAGTAAGCACTTCAAGCACTCTACATGATGCGCATAATTTAATGAAAGAAAAGAGTATTAGACACATACCCGTAGTAGATGAAAATAACTTACTTGTTGGTATCCTTACTCAAAAAATAATGATTGCTAAAGTGATGGGGATCGTAACAACTTTTGGTGAAAACTCACTACAACGCAGAGAGAGAAAAATTAAAGTAGAGGATATTATGACTACAGATTTTATCCGATTAGCACCGAATCAATCATTGCAAGAAGTGGTCACTTTTTTTGTAGAAAATAGACATGGTTGTATGCCTGTAGTCGATGAAAATAACAAGTTGCTTGGCTTATTAACATCTTCTGATTTTGTTAAACTTGCAGCTCGCTTACTTTCAATAAATAAAAATTAATAGGGTTATATTAGGGCCTGTTGACCTTTCAGGATTAAAATTTATTCAATCTAGGGGCTGTTCAATCGCGGCGCGAGGTTTGTAACCTAGTGGGCTCGGTAACTGCTCCTGAGTTACCCTAATAGCTTACACCCATGTAAGAATAAGTAAAAAATTCCGCGTCCTGCTTACGCTCCTTGCCTACATCCATGTAGGCAACAAAGAGTAAAGACCAAGCATACAGCTGAAAATTTAACTTCGAAAGATAAACAGGTCCTAATAACCTCATTTAATAAAACACCCAATGATACATATCGATGACTTAACTACTCTATATAGCAGCTTTAAGCGCTAGCAAAAGTTGATTCTGGTAGGCCTGTTTTACCAAGCAACTATAAAAGTCACAGAAAAAGCTTAAAGTACCCAGCACCCACTAAGTAGAATTTTGAATATTTTACAAATCAGTGCAGAAATTTCAAAAGTGAATGCTCAACTAATTTGTTAAAAATAGATCTTTATTACCTCCTCCCCCTTATAAAATGCAGACTCCATAAATATATACGTTTAGGCACAAGTATTGCTTTATATACCTCATGCTATGTTTATAACTGACCCTTAGCTATAAACCATAAAGCCATATGACAGGAGATATTATGAGTAATACAGATAAAGTAACTAATTTTACCGCGCCGGGTATGAGTGACGAATCAGCTCAAAAAACAATAGCTACACTCGATAATCGCATGGTTGCATTGATAGACCTACAACTTACTTTAAAGCATATTCACTGGAACGTAGTGGGACCTAATTTTATTGGGGTACACGAAATGATAGATCCACAGGTAGACGTTGTACGCGAAATGACTGACACCATTGCTGAGCGGATTGCGACACTTGGTGGAGTCCCTGTTGGCACCCCTAAATCAATTGTAGATCGACGTACTTGGCAGGAATACTCTGTAGGCAAAGGCCTAGTAACAGAACATTTAGCTGCGCTTGATAACGTGTACAACGGTGTTAATGCGGATCACCGCAAAGCAATTGAGACTCTTTCTGAGTTAGATCCAGTATCTGAAGATATGATCACCAGCCAACTAGCCGATTTAGAGCAATTTCAGTGGTTTATCCGAGCCCATTTAGAATCATCTACAGGCGAACTAAAAAGCTAATATATTCAAATTAAGCAAGCCCAGCATCAATATGCTGGGTTTTTTTGATCTATTCATTTATAACTATATAAAACCTTGTATCAACCCTCTCTTAATACAGAATTCGTATAAAAACAATACCAAATTGGTATTACCAAAGAAGTAAAAAAAATATCCTTTCTCCCCAACTCATTTCACAAAGCCATAAGCCGTATCTAGGCCTCGGTGTACTTAATCACTATTTTAACAATCGCTAAAAAACAAATAAAAATGTATAAAAATGTATAAAAATACCGCAAAAAAAATTAAAAACAGCACTTAAAACCATATTAAATAATACAAATAATATAAAAAACCATCTTTGGTAATGATGATTTAGTAAAATTGACTTTAAAATTAAAAATAAAAAAAACATAATAACAAATTGAATTTATTAATAATAAGAAAAAAAAAGCAACACCATGTAATACAAGTTGTGAATTTTTGGTAAACAAAGGTTGTAATAAAAACTTATTTGGATTAATTTTAACCATACCACCTGTATGACACGATACAGAGAAACAATGGTTTAATTGGTTAACCAAACCAAATGACAACACACACAATGACGTAAGTCGTACCCAAACGGGAGAGATACATGAAACTCAATCAAATTACTTCAACACTAATTCACAAACACCAAAGAAGTAGCTCTACAGCAATTAGTGCTGCAGCTCTTTTATTAATGGCTTCTTCTACTATTGCAGCACAAGAAACTCCAGCTGCAACAGAAACCGCCTCTGATGACATTGAGGTTATTGAAGTAAAAGGCATGTTAGGAAGTATGAAAGCCGCCGCTATGCTTAAGCGTACAGATGGACGCATTGTTGATGCTATTGTTGCAGAAGATATTGGTAAACTACCAGACAACAATATTGCAGAAGCGCTGCAACGTATTACTGGCGTATCTATTAATACCGACTTTGGCGTGGGTGACAGTGTTTCTATTCGTGGCTTACCCCAAAACCGAGTTGAATTAAACGGTCGTTCAACTATAGGTGATTCTCGTGATGGTATTAGCTTACAAGATTACCCGTCAAGTTTCTTAAAAACAGTAGAAGTTGTTAAGTCTCCCACTGCCGATATGATTGAAGGTGCGTTAGGCGGAACAGTTAGTTTAAAAACGGTTCGCCCATTAGAGCTAGATAAGCTAACGGGCGCAGTTTCACTAGATGGCGAGTACGCTGATAAAACAGAGAATGTAGCGCCTATTTTTAGTGGTTCAATTGGTAACAATTGGGACTTTGACGAAATGGGAACATTTGGTGCCATTGCTATGTTTTCATTCCAAGATCGCGAAATTCGCCAAGATGAAACATCTAGCCGTGTTAAACCTCAAGACATAGAAATTAATGGTCAAGAAGGTAATACACCTAGTGGCAATGCTATCGTAAGAGACGAGCACAGTGTTGAACAATATGTAGAACAGCGTAAACGTACTGCTGTAAATTTATCGCTTCAGTGGGCACCGCAATCTGGTAATGGCATGGTGTATCTTGATTTAAGTGGCACTAAACGCTCAGGTAATCAAAGTGGTAACTCTATATTAGGTGTTGCGGGTTCATTATCAACAAATGCAAATACAACCCAAGATGCTAACGGCGTAAATAATTACACGTTAACAAACGAATTTGGTATCCCGAAGACATACAGTGACTTTCGTGAGACTGACTCGTTTTCAAACGCACTTGGTGCAGAGTGGAACCTTACTGACAGCATAAAAATCTCTGGTGAAATTGCGGTAGCATCATCAGAAAGCGTAAGACCCGATTCTGAATTTACACTTCGCCCAATCGAAAAATCAACATTCGAAGCAAGTGGCGGTGTTGATTTAGTAAATCATTTATATGATGGTGCGTTTTCGCAAGACGGTAATAAATTACCAAGCATCATTCATTCAGATCCTAATGCATTTACCGACCCACAAAACTTAGCACTACGTACGTTTAAAAGTGAAGATAAAAGAACAGATAATGACGAAACAGCTATTCGTTTTGATGTTGAAATGTTTGAACCTATCAGCAGCTTAAGCTGGGTATCTAAAGTTAAAGCAGGGGTACGAGTTACTAACCGCGATTACGAATATGAGCAATATAAAGTAGAAATTAAAGACATTTATAAAAATGCATTTAATGATTCAGACGGTTCATTAGCCACTTTATGGGTTGATGACTTTAATGCTGCGTTTCCAAATAGTTTTACGACCGTTAGTCACGACAACTCTTTTGACCAATTAGGTCATACTGGGCAAAACGACCTACTAACGTTTTTAAGCTATAACGGTTTGTCTAACCCAGCAAATACTTACGCTCAGTTACAACAGTTGCTTGCAGGAACTAACTTAGCCTCTACAGGTAGCCTTTCAGACAACCAAGAGTTTCAAGAAAGTGCGTACCGTAACGTAGTTGAAGATACAGCCGCAATTTATGTTTCAGCTTACTTAGACTTTGACAACATCACTGCAATTGTCGGTGGTCGTTATGTAACAACAGATTTAGAATCAAGCGTTTATTTAAACGGTGAAAAAGTAACAGGTGAAAATGACTACAGCGACTTTTTACCAAGCTTAAACGTTACGTATAACTACTCAGATGAAACATTATTTCGCTTTGCTGCTGCAAAAGTTATGCGACGCGCTGACTTTAGCGAACTAAGCCCTGCGTTTGACGTTAATAACGACATTACAGGCGCAACACAAGGCTCTATTGATTTAGAACCATATCGTGCAACGCAATATGACCTATCTGTAGAACACTACTTTGATCAAGGTAACGTAATTTCTTTCGCCGTATTTTATAAAGATGTTGAGTCTTTTTTAAGTAATGAAAGTAGCTGTCAGGCTTCTTCAAGTACTGTAGCTGGTCAAAACGTAACTCAATGGAACCAAGTATGTCAGCTTGATACAGCTGGTGTATCGCAAGATAACCTAGTTTATTCTGATGCAACTGACTTCCCAGTAGATGCTGATGGCTTTAATCATGTTGCTGCATTACGTGATGCAGGGCTTACAGGTATCGATACGGTTAAAAATATAAACGGTGAAAACGGCTCAGTACAAGGCTTTGAAGTGGGTTATCAACAGTTCTTTACTGACCTACCAGGTGCATTTTCTGGCTTAGGTATTAACGCAAACTACACATACGCAGACAGCGAGCAACCAAACGGTAACCCGTTATTAGATATTTCTAAAAACACATACAACTTACAAGTATTTTGGGAATACGAAGGTTTCTCTACTCGCCTAGCTTATAACTACCGTGACAGCTTCTTAGATACTGAAAACGAGAAACGTGTAGAAAATATTAACTCAGACGGCAGTATTTCAGCAGAAGGCACTGTTTACGGTAATAACTACCGTGACGACAGAGGCCAGTTAGATTTCTCTGCGAGCTGGGATATTAACGAAAACGTGACCTTAGTAGGTAATGCAACTAACTTAACCGGTGAGCCTTCAATCTACCTATCTGAACTAGGTGGTGCTTGGAAGTACACTGAAGCGGATCGCCGTTACAGCTTTGGTATTCGCGCTAAATTTTAATTTTCCCTAGGGGCTGTTTATCTTTGCGGATTAAAATTTGTTCAAATTAGGGGCTATTTAATCGCGGCGCGAGGTTTGTAACCTAGTGGGCTAAGTAAAAACCGAGCAACAAAGAGTAAATAGCCCCTAGGAAGAACCCTTTGGGCAGCGCCTGTTTGGCATTAATGCTGCGTTATCGCCCATTTATGGGGAATAACCACACTACATAGGCTCTGCCTTGCCTAAATACCAAACAGACTGCTGCAAATTTAACCTTAAAAGATCAACAGCCCCTAGAAACTAAAGCCTGCCTTTATGCAGGCTTTTTTAGCTTTATAAAAGCAACTTAAATTTAAAAGTCAGCATAAGACATAAATTCTTTTGGCAACGACTAAACACAATACATCATGATTAATGTTATACCCTATTTAGGTAGATATACTGAAACCGCTATACTTATCAACTTAAAGTGTGTATTAAAATATCGCAGATTTATATCTGCTGCACCATAGTTTGCCACTACGATAAAGGGGCTAAAAAAGGTGTGTGCTCACTCAATTTTATATCGTTTAAAAGTAGATCAGCTAACTGACCTACTTGATGTAATAAGTGTGCTTTACATTTTTGGATAATTTGAAGGGAAAAACGCTTTTTTAGCGTCTTCATCAAACTCTTTTTTAAAGGCTATATCGGTACCGATTACACGTGCACGAGCAACCGCAGGGCGGCTATCAATGCTTTCAAACCAACGCTTAAGATTTGGGTATGGTGCTAAGCCCTCTTCACCTAGTACAACCGATGCTTTATCAATCCAGCCCCATGCAGATACATCAGCAATGGTATACGTACCACCCACAATAAAATCGCGACCTTCAAGGTGCGTATCAAGTACTTCGTAATGGCGCTGCGCTTCACGTAAATAACGATTAACCGCGTAATCAAGCCCTTCTGGCGCCATGTGTCTAAAGTGAACACTTTGCCCTGAATACGGACCTAAACCCGATGCGATAAACATTAACCACGACAGCATTTCAGCGCGGTCATCGCTCTTGCCTTCTAGCTTCCCATACTTTTCAGAAAGGTACATTAAAATAGCATTCGAATCGAACACGCGAGTTTCACCATCAACAATTGCTGGCGCTTTAGCGTTTGGATTAATTGCTTTAAATTCAGGTGTATGTTGCTCACCTTTTAAAGTATCAAGAGGAACAAGTTCAAACGGCAAGCCTGTTTCTTCTAAAAAAAGTGCAACCTTCATTGGGTTAGGAGTATGGTGAAAATAAAATTTAATCATGTAAAGTTCCTCAATAATTGAGCAACGATTAAAGCACAACTTGAGCAAGTGTTCAAATTAAGTTTTAATTAAGGAAAGTGCGCAGTTAAAACGTGATTTAATTGTGAATATTGCGTGATACTTCAATCTTAAAAATCACTTATGCTAAGGTGAATATTAGCCTTTTTGAGCCACAGTATGCTTTGTAAAACACTCTCAAAGCGTCCAATTTTAAGCGCTCATAACTACTATTTTTAACAACCTCTTTCAAGGCAGCTTTCATTTACATGCTTAATTAGCTCTGGAAAAAACGCTAAAAACACACTTTCTAATTCATTGTAGTTACGCGTTATATCTTCAGCAGAACCTGCAAAGTTATTAGTAAACCGAATGCGTTTGGCTATGTTATCGAGCGCGAGCCCTACTCCATTAATCGTTTCGTACTCTTTAAACCAATCGTTTTTAGTCATACTGGTTACAACCTGTTGCATACGCGGCGGCATAATCGGTATACGTTTGTTTAAAAGCGCAAAACTGTTGTACTTAAAATCATTTAAAGGCTGCTTGTTAAAGCGTTGCCAATGCATAATTAAAAAGTGATCGAATACCACATCAATAGCCACACCAGCAAAGCGCTTTCGCTCGGGTGAAAAGTACTGCTTGGCTTCTTTTACTAATGGGTGAGAATCGGTAAATTTATCAACTAAATAGTGATTATCGAGCCCATTTTTAACTGTGTTTGGCAAATGTTCTAGGTGCCTTTTACCACCAAAGTCACCCAATAAGTTTCCAAAATGAGAATCCGCGGTAGGCCTTGCTAAATAGAGGTGAGCTAAATAATTCACATGTCCTCTGCTTTGGTAGTTAGTGCATTTTGATGGTAACTTAAATTTACCTAAAATTCAGATGTCAGCTTTTCAAAGTAAAGCAATAAAAACATCCAACACAATAAATGCCCTACCAGTTACAATTGTGCTTTATTAATTCAGTAAAGAGTCAGCCTTATTTTGTTATCACTACTGCTCATTTTTCGGTGCGCATAAATCGTAAAATACTTTGCTAATTTTCTTTTTATATTTCCCGCTATTTGCAGATATAGGCCTTACATGGATTACCAAAACAACTTTTTAAGTCGATCACAACAAGCTGCACTGCAACATGCGATGATCAATACCAAGCTTTTAAACGGCACTTCAAATACTAACAACATACCAACATCTGAACAGCAGGCTTATGGGGATATTGCAGTGGTGCTTTACCGCTTTAATTTACAAAAAATAAAATGGCCATCATTTTTAAAAAAAGCAATAAACTCAGCGACCAATACCTGCCAGTGGTTAACCACCGAACTTACAAGGTGTCAGCAAGAATACAAAGCCCAACCAAACGACGCTATAATCATTGAGCAAAGCGCATTTTTTAACGGGATTTTTAGTGAAGAACTCACCTACATCAATGCCTTACTAGGTACTGACACGCAAACTTAATAATATTTCTAAGCGTGAGCAGAGTTACCTTTGAGTTAATTACTTTTACTACTGCCTCAATTATTTGTACTTAAGCTCACAAAACGTTGAATCAATTTTTGCTTGTATAACTATGCTCGTTATTTAAAACGTCTATCGGTACGTAAATTGCTGTTATTAATATTCTTACTTAAGAGTTAACAACTAATAACTCTGCCGCTATTAAATAAAACGAGGACAATATGAGTAATAAACAACTAATTACGACTATAGGTATAGGTCTCGCAGCTGCTTCTGCAGGTATGTTAACAAGGAAAACTTTACAAAAGTCGTGGGAAAAGGTTACCAATGAGCCTGCACCTAAAGACAAGCCAAGCGAAAAAACTGATCTTAAAGAAGCTGTTACATGGGCAGTAGTTTCGGGGATTGGCGCTGGCGCTGCAAGAATGGCTGTACGTTATGTACTAGATAAGCGAAAATCTAAGTAACCGAAGTAAGTCACTCTTATACAGCAAACCCCCTTATAAATACTTATATTTATAAGGGAGATTTGCAGCTAGCTTTACAAGAGATTGGACTATATATGTTTAAGCTTAATTGCTTAGTACATAGAAATTAGCACAAAAAAAAGGTGAAACTAAGTTTCACCTTTTACTAAATCAATAAATGATTATGCAGTAGACACGTTACTTGCGCCTGCGTTGTTAAGTATCTCTTCAATAGCATTTTTGTTATCGCTATCGTACTTAACGCCTATTAAAATAGAGCCTTTTTCAATCGCATCTTCATAATATTTAATTTCGTGCTCAGGAATAAACGCACCAATTGCAGCACCTAAAGTACCACCTACAGCAGCACCAGCACCACCCGCTGCAAACGCGGCCACTAATGGGCCTGCTACTAATAAACCAGTACCACCTGTTGCCACTGTACCTACGGCGGTAAAACCACCAACAATGGCAGCAATAATACCACCTGAAGCCGCACCTACAATGCCGCCTTCAGCAGCTTTTGTTCCTTCGTCAACAGCAAAATCTTCCTTTGCGTATGAGTCGTTAGCTACAACACTTATGTCAGCTTCGCTAACGCCTAACGCTTCTAATCTATAAATAGCCAGTGTTGCTTGTGATGCATTATCAAATAACCCAGTAATAACGGTACTCATAATAACTCCTTTATTTATTTAAAAAATACACCTATTACTAAGCAAAACGTAAGCCATTAAAAATATCCTATTTAATCAACACGTTAAAATTAAACTTTATAACTACCTTAACTTCTCTAAAGTAAATATTGCTAACGTTTGTAAAATACTCCTACTTCCATTAGTAAAATTATTATGCCGAAAACAGCTTTAAAACATGCAGTTATTTAATGCAGGTTAAAAGCACAACTCTAATTAACTATTTACTAGCCCACGTAACTTCGGCAATTTGATTAGTCGCTGTTTGATGAATAATTAAACCATTATTCCCCATACGCATATGCCTAATTAAGCCAGAGTAAACCCCATCTTTACTCGGAACTTGCCAGCTTTGCATGGTTTGAGCTTTTAAATCAAACCTTACTAACGTTTCGGGGCGCTTGGCTGACTCGTTAAACCAAATAGCGTTATCGGCGTATTCAATGGCATACGGGTGGCTGTTTTTACCGCTTGGGTTATCCCACTGCGTTATTTTACCGTTTTTGGGGTTATAGCGGCCAAGTTTACCCATGCCAGAGTTCACATAAAACACCATATCATCAGGCGTAATAGCAAGGCGCCTAGTATGTGTTTTAGCACCTGGAAGTTTTATTTCGCTAAGCGCCATGGTGTTTTTATCAACTTTAATTAAACAGTTACTGCCGTTACACGACACCCAAGGCGTGCCTTTTGAATCAAGCTTAATACCATAAGGACGCGAGCCTTTAGTGGGTAAAGTAGCCAGTTTAATATCGCCACTTATTGGGTCTAGCTTGCCAACCATGTTGCTGTGCTGCAGGGTAAACCAAAATATGCCTGCGCTATCAAACACGCCAGTATGCGGGTCTCGGGCGTTTTTATCAGGCATTTTATACACTTTA
This sequence comes from Pseudoalteromonas aliena, assembly GCF_038155085.1. GTDB lineage: Bacteria > Pseudomonadota > Gammaproteobacteria > Enterobacterales > Alteromonadaceae > Pseudoalteromonas > Pseudoalteromonas aliena_A. The sequence goes on along the minus strand of NZ_JBAKAU010000003.1, from coordinate 127,491 downwards.
AATTTTTCGGTTTTTAAGTCTAAAAACCCAACCGTGCCATTTTTATTGCCTAAAAACCAAGGGGTTTGGTTTTTGTCAAGCGATACACTGTGCGCGTACGTACCTCTTGGCAACGTGTACTCTTTCATTTCACCTGTTTTAGGATTTAACTTACCTAAAATGTTGCCCCACTGGCCAACCCACCAAATAATCCCGTTTTTACCTTGCACGGGATCGCGAGCGCGCTGCCCAAGCGTTGGTACTTGCCAGTATTTAAAAGTAAGTTTTAAATCGCCTTTTACCACCGTTGACTCGCGCTTAGTGTTAACAGGGTAATGCTTTGCCAAATACGTGCTTATATCTTTACTAAGGGCAGTGCCTTCACCGGTATCAACCATATAGCTTATTAGTGTTTGCCAATCTTCTTGGCTATAACCCGCACTGCGCTCAAGGTTGTTTAAACTATGGCAACTGGCACAAACCTGCTCAACTAACACTCCCGACTCGTTACTTAGTACAGGCAACGGCGCAGCCAAAGCCCCTAGCGTAACCATTGCCACAACGTGTTTATTAAATAAAAATCGATTTTTACGCATAACGCCTCCCTTGTTTTTAATATTAAAGCATAGGGCGAAAGTGTTTACTATGTGAGCGATTGGCTTTTAGGAGAATAGTGTCAGTTTAAGTGTCGGCGCAGGAGTCGTTAGCTTTGTGGCGAAATAATGATTCACAAAAATTTAGATATGCTTTTCTGGTTAAAAAACTAATACTAACTATTTCTACATCTTAACCCCAATATTTCGGGCTTTCGCCCGACGCGCCAGCAAGCTCAGCGCCTACAAGTAATAGCATTTGTATTTATCTTTAGCTGTGGTTATTAAGTTGCCTATGCGTTGGGTTTCGCTTCACTCAAACCTACGGTTGTTGCCCGCCTACAAGCTTGCGTATAATGCCTTTATTCTGGCTGTATGTGTTAGCCGCTAATTTGGACTTTAATAATGAAAAAACTCTCTGCAGTGCAAGTAAAACAACAAGCACTTGTGCTTAATGTGGCCGATAAACTAGAAGCACAAGGGCGAGAAGAAATCCCTGGTATGTTGCAGTGTTGGTTTGATGTGGAATATCACTTATTTCCAAGTTCACTACTGCTTTGTTTTCAGTTTGAAAGTGAGCAAGCATTAGCAGCCGCAGAGCCTGATATATTAAAATGGCAAAAGCGTTTAAGCGGCGCAATGCTTAAAAAAGGCGTAATTTTAAAAGATATGCGTAAACATTTAGTGTTTACCTTAAAAGGGCCTGACGATTAATAAAAGAGTTTTTAAAAGGATATATGGCCTTATCCTCGTATTGTCGAAGCGCATAAAACCATAACCGAAAGCCGCTGCATTACTGCAACGGCTTTTTTCTTTTATGAGCACTTAAAGTAGAACCCATAAAGATCAATTTTTAACTCAGGAATTTTTATTAGCCGATAATGCTAATTGGCCAGTTAAACAATACCAATGCTCGGCAAAAGCAAATATCAGTCGATTCAACGTTAATTGGTTGCTCTTGATTAGCAATCGTAGGATAGTAAATTACATATAAAACAATAGCCTTATATTAGGAACATTATGATCAAAGTATTATTAGCGACCAGCTTAATAGCCTCTTCATTCGCTGCTTTAAGTAATCCTTTAACCGTTGAAGAACAGCGCATCAACAAAGCCCAATCAGCAATGCCAAATGTTTTAAAAGCATTTACCCCACAAGTATCTAGTTTTGAGCAACGATTTAAAGAGCTTAACAACTTTAAAAGTGCAAAAGCATTAGTACAAAGCTTTAGTTTTGAACTGTGGGAAAATGCAAAGCAACGCATAATTAAAACCAATAACTACGACGACCGCGAGCTTTACTGGGCGCGCCTACTTTCAAGCAAAGTAATACGCACAACCTCACCTAAATTTTCAATTACGCAGGCTCAACTCAATACTTTACTAACCCTACTTGAAAAAGGCAGCAGAGGCCGCACCGACCTTACTTTTTCATCAGGCAGCACTAAAAAAATATTACTAACGGGCTTTGACCCATTTTTACTTGATAAAAATATAAACCAAAGTAACCCCTCTGGTGTTGCAGCGTTATTACTCGACGGCCAAGTTATTAATTACAACGGCGTGAGCGCCGAAATTAACACCGTTATGGTGCCTGTGCGCTACGAAGACTTTGATCAAGGTATAATAGAGTCGCTACTTGCCCCCTACTACGCACTTAATAATGTAGACATGGTAGTCACCGTAAGTATGGGCAGAACAGAATTTGACTTAGAGCACTTCCCGGGTAAACGCCGCAGTGTAACCGCCCCCGATAATGCCAATGTTGTGTATGGCGGCACGCAAACAAACCCAGTAATACCAAAACTAAATGGCCGACCGCTCCCGGGCAACGAGTTTGTAAAATTTAGCTTGCCTGTAACTTACATGCAACAAGCCAAAGGCCCTTATAAAGTTATCGACAATCACGAAGTCACCACGCTTGAAAAAACCTATAAAGCGCCTTCGTACGGCGAGCTTAAAAATAGTATTGCGGTAAATGGCGGCGGTGGTGGTTACCTATCTAACGAAATATCGTACCGAAGCATTCGCCTGCGCGATGCGCTTAATTCAAGTATACCTACAGGGCATATTCACACCCCACGTATACAACAATTCGAACCTGAAACAGAAGCTAAAATAGTAAAACAAATAAAAGCAATGCTAGCGAAAAGCTTAGTCGCGCTATAGTTTATAACAACTAGTTTAAGCGTGTAAAAAAGGGCAATAACATTGCCCTTTTTTATCTCATGCACTCTCCCACGGTTAACCACATGGTAAACGCATTACTAAACTCTATTCGCAGTGGTCTATACACAGTAATTAACTCGATGAGCAATAAACTAAAAAGCTAGGCATTTGATGTCTAGTCAAAATTTAGTGCCTTTGATTCCACTAGAAAGTCTACTTGCTGCACAAATGTTATGGGGCTTTGGGGATCTGCATGAAGGCTAAATCCTTTTACCATGCTATAGAAATTATTAACCCCTCGCAGGGCGCTGAGCTTACGGGTAGCGGGAGGGGTGTTGTTAAGGCTAATAATGGAGATTAAAAGTATAATTTCAAGATATTTGTAGTTTAGGCTGATATTGGTACTAAATGATGACTGAGGCGTAAGCCAAGAGGTGCATATTGATACCAATCAACGTGATGAGTACTTGGTCTTTTCGAATAAAGAGTACAAGAAAACACAGCTGTCTGCTTAACCGTAACTCTCTATTGGGCGACCCCATTGGTTTTTTCTAATGGGTGGCCCTACAGGTATTTTTAAAATGACATTTATGTTATAGACTTAGCTAGTCACTTACTGGTAAAGCGCCTACAAAAAAATTTAAAGGCGGTATTAAATACTGTCAGACAACCCAATCTACGAGGCTCAACTCGTACCACAAGAAAGCTTAGAACAACTACACATAGTTGGCCGAGTTTTGTGGATGGGGGAATATTTGTAATACTGCTTTATAAACAACTATTTAAAAGGATTTTAAGTGAAACGGATTTTATTATTTACACTAATAATGAGTGCCCAACTCAACGCAGCACAAGTATACAAATACACTGTAAACGATGTAATCACATTCAGTGTTCAGTCTTATAGTGCTGATGCCCAAATAGTCAAACTACAATCGGGCAAAAGTAATGCTACAGCGAACCCCTGCCAACTAGTTAACCAATGCTTAAAGCAAGTAAAACAAACTAGGTCATGGAAAGATCCCGAATCTGTTAATGTTGTTAACCACTTTAAGCACTGGGAACAGGACGACAGCGGCACTAGGAAGCTTTTATTTTTAGAATTAAAAGCTAAAAATAGCTATGTGCCTATGATGGTACAACCTTCTCAGAGTGCTTTTTAGACCACATCAATACTAGACTCAGTACTGTTCAATATTTCATAAGAAAATAAATCTAATAAAAATAAATAAGGTATAACAATGGCAATCAAAAACGTAATTATTCATCAAGTTAGACGTGACAAGACAGGTGAGAAACTAACTGTTCAACTTCGAGATACCGAGAATAACATTGACGGGTTGGCGGCTGTATTAACTGAGGATTTGCTAGACCTATTTAGCAATGCAAGTCTCAGTATCGGTGAATTTCAAGTACTTGATGATAAAGAAGCTCAGCCTGTTTTTGAGCAAAAATTAAAAAAATATTATGATGATGATGCCGAATGTGCTGATTTTGCAGGTCTTACTAAAGAACTATCAAAACGCTTTGAAAGCATTCTAGTAAGTAAGCAATTAACTTCAGTAAAAGGTGGCTTTTTGGTTTTTTATCAATATGAAACAAGAGGTAATAACTGGCTTGCTGTAGCTATATTAAATAAAACAGACGGTATTGATGTTTCAAAAAAACTAGATGTTATTGCTAGCCAAGTACTAGACTTAAAAAAACTGCACTTAGGGGCAGCGATTAACCTTACTCAATGGCAAACAGAAATGAATTCAAGGTACATTCGATTCAGAACTGGTTTAGCCGTTGAAGTACGAGATTACTTTGAGGAATTTATTGGCTGTCAACGAGACAAAGAAGCTGCTAAGCATGAAACCAAAGAACTAAAAAAAGCTATACGTACTTTTGCAACAAATAATTATGAATTTACTGAAGATCAAATATCTGGAAAAGTTAATACTGCACACGACTTTATTACTGAACAGCAAAAAGAAGGTAATCAAATATTATTGAGCCAAATTGCGAATAGAGTTTTTCCTGATCAGCCTGAAGAATTTGTAAAAGAGGCACGAGAGAACTTCAATTTACCTGAAGATATTGCAATTCATAAAGCAAGTTTAAGAGCATATAAAAAGATATCAGGCCGTGGTAACGGTATCGCTATTAGTTTTGATAGTGATATGCTCGGCAGAGAAGTTGAATACAAAGACGGAGTTCTTTCTATAAAAGAAATTCCAATATCTCTAAAGAAAGCTCTTGAAGAAGAGCTTGCTGCCAGAAAGAAAGATCTAGATAAAGAATGAGCTCAAAAATAACAGAAACATACAGTAAGATATTCAGCCAGCTAGAAGATTTACAAGCTGATAGTAATTCTATTGAAGGCTTTCTTCATTTAACAGATGAGATCGTTGAAGACTTACGTCGATTAGAAAACGCTGGACTAACTTCTGGAACATATAAGTTTTTAAAAGGTAATAAGCCTATCGGTCCGCAAGATTTAGATTCAATTAATGAAAAATTTCTTGCAGATGATGTTTTGTGTAACGTTGATTTAGAAACAAAAAAAATTCATTCTAACTTTGTGGTTTGTCTGGATTGGGACGATTTACTTTCATATGAAGACTCAGTGAAAGCACCCGTTGAGAGCGTGTTCTTTACCGCAACTGGTGAGTGTATTTCTGACAACTCAAGTTCAGACAAATTTACCAATTATCAAAATATAAGCAAAGTTTTTCAATTAATACAAAAACTAGCTAATGAAACTGATGGTGGCGAACGAACTATATTTTATGAAAGAGCCTTAACTTTTGATTTTACACTCTCAGAATCAGACTTAGAGCACGCTATTGATCTTGAGGTATTAAATAAAATACTAAATAAAGATTTACATAAGGAAGCAATTACTTGTTTACTTTGCAAGGAATTGGTGAGCTTCTTAAAAGATGTTGATGTTAAAAAACGTTTTAGTTATTTGATACAACATTTGAGTTCGTTAATATTTAATGTCCAACTGAGCTACCAAGGTTATGTTGAAAACTATACCTTTGATAAGGTTAGAAAAGAATATCAAGAAAAACGTTCTGAATATACCAATAAAGTATATGATAAATTTGATAATGTTGCGACGAAACTGTTATCTCTACCTGCTGGTATTTGGTTTGCAACAACACAGATTGAACCAAGTACCTTTGGTAGTATGGAGTTTGCAAAAAATGTGACTGTGTTAGTCACAGTGGCTTCTCTTGTCGTGATCTTAGTATTCAGCCTATACAGCCAGTACTCAAACCTAGAAATACTTAAAAAAGAATATGTTAGTATATTTGATCAACTAGCAGTAAATTTTGAAGATGAAGCTGCTGATATTCGCAAAGCAAAAGAAGAGATTTTAAGTGCAGAAACAAAAGTGCTATTAAAATTAGGCTTTTCTATATTTATTGCACTTGTTTTATTTGGCTTAACTTTTTGGTTGTTCTGTAAAGCATATAACTAAATTTTTAATCCAGTTTAAAATTCACTCCTTCTAAAACTTGGCACTCTGGCGCAAACCTTAACAGGATTGAGAAAAATAAAGAGATCAAATACAGAGGGTCAGGTCTTTTTTGCTAAGACTAAATACCAATCCCACGTTTAACCCCCTTCCCCGTCATCACGCCCTGAAAATAAGCAATTGATGAGTAATGCATTTCATGGCAGGATTTTGTTCCCGACAAATCCTAAGTACCTATAATGAAATGAAGCCATGCTTGTAGTACATGGATGTGCTTTCATGGCGTTTACGTTCACATCGATTGTGCATTGAAGGATTAAGCGTGTTGTTTGGGTGCGCTGAGAGGTGACGAATAACCGAAGCGCAGCTTCGCAGTATGAGGAAGTGAAGGCATGGATGCCGACAGTAACCCAGCTTCAAGGATGAATTACTTGCAGCAGAGTAAAATTTGAAAATCTATAGCCCCGCGTTGGCTCACCAAGCCAGCGCGACAAAACCTTGAATAAGGTTTCTAATCTTTAAAAAATGCCAAACGTATTCACGTTATCGGTGATGATAACCTCAAACACCTATTCAAATACTTATTCGGGCTGCCGCCCGCGCGTCAGCAAGCTTAACGCCTACAATAAATAACACATACTCTTGGCTTTTAAGCGAGTAAGTATATTTGGAGTTTGTTTGATTTCGTTGCACTTTACCTAGCCTATGCTACTTGTGTTGTAAGGCGAAAATTAAGTGCTCTCATCACTTTAAAAATAGTTTCCCAACGTGGCTTAGTTTTACCGTTAACTGCCTTATATAAACTTTCACGGTTTAATCCCGTTGCTTTAGCAATATCACTCACGCCATGTTTTTTAACTAATAAGCCAAGTGCTTCAATAAAGGTATTTGGATCATCATCAGCTAAACACTCTTCTAAAAATGTATTAATTTCTTGTTGTGTTTCCATATAGTCAAACGGGTTAAAATCTGATGTTTGTAGCGCCATAATAATTACTCTAATTTATTCAACTTGCTAAATTAATGTAGCCTAAAAGCTACAGGCGCACAATGTTATTTATAGCTTTAAGGCTGCCGCCAGCGCGTCAGCAAGCTAAGCGCCTACAATAAATAACACATACTCTTGGGTTGTGAGCGAGTAAGTATATTTGTGATTTGTTGGGTTTCGTTTCACTCTTCCCAACCTACGTTCATGTGATTAATGGCGAATCACAACACACAAAAAAGCCGTTACATTGCTGCAACGGCTTTTATAATTTTGATAAATCCCCAAACTATAATGGAACTTACTACCCATTAAAGGTCAAAAAATTAGTCTCTGCTCTTAGTCGCGATAAGTCTCAACCGCTGGGCATGAACATACTAAGTTACGGTCACCGTATACATCATCTATACGTGTAACGGTTGGCCAGAACTTGTTTTTAGCCACTGCAGGCACTGGGAATGCAGCGTAAAAACGGTCGTATGCACGCTCCCATTCGTTACCTAACACGTCGCCTTGTGTATGCGGTGCAAACACTAGCGGGTTGTTTTCGATTGACCATTCGCCAGAGATTACTTTTTCAATTTCGCCTTTAATCGACACCATTGCTTCGATAAAACGGTCAATCTCGCCTTTTGATTCAGACTCAGTTGGCTCAATCATTAATGTACCAGCTACTGGGAACGACATAGTTGGTGAATGGAAGCCGTAGTCTTGTAGGCGCTTAGCTACATCCATTTCAGTAATGCCTGATTGCTCTTTAAGCGGGCGTAGGTCAACAATACATTCGTGCGCAACGCGGTTGTTGCGGCCACGGTATAAAATTGGAAAGTGCTGGCTTAACTCGTGTGTTAAGTAGTTAGCATTAACGATTGCCATTTCGGTGGCTTGTTTTAAGCCCTCTGAGCCCATCATGGTAATGTAAGCCCATGAAATAGGTAAAATAGCCGCTGAGCCATAAGGCGCTGCCGATACTGCACCGTTATTAACGTTTGTACCCGGCACGTTAATTACGCTGTGGTTTGGCATAAATGGCGCAAGGTGCGATTTAACACCAATTGGGCCAACACCTGGGCCGCCGCCACCGTGTGGAATACAAAACGTTTTGTGCAAGTTTAAGTGCGATACGTCTGAGCCAATAAAGCCTGGGCTTGTTACGCCTACTTGCGCGTTCATGTTTGCGCCATCCATGTAAACTTGGCCGCCGTGCTCGTGCACAATGTCACAAATTTCGCGAATGGTTTCTTCGTAAACACCGTGTGTAGATGGGTATGTGATCATAATACACGATAGGTTTTCAGACACTTCTTCAGCTTTCGCTTTAAGATCTGCCATGTCTACGTTACCGTTTTTGTCGCAGTTAACTACCACAATTTTCATGCTGGCCATTTGCGCAGATGCAGGGTTAGTACCGTGCGCTGAGCTTGGGATTAAACATACATTACGGTGCGCATCGCCGCGTGACTCGTGGTATTTACGAATGGCGATTAAGCCTGCGTATTCACCTTGTGCGCCAGAGTTTGGCTGAAGTGAAACCGCATCGTAACCGGTAATGTTAACTAGCCAATCGTGCAGCTCGTTAATCATTATTTGATAACCCTCTGCTTGATCCAGCGGGCAGAATGGGTGAAGGTTTGCAAACTCAGGCCACGTAATTGGGATCATCTCAGCGGTCGCGTTTAGTTTCATGGTACATGAGCCTAACGAGATCATTGAGTGATTAAGCGATAAGTCTTTGCTTTCTAGTCGCTTAATGTAGCGAAGCATGTCTGTTTCGCTGTGGTAGCTGTTAAAGTTTGGATGCGTTAGTACTTCGTCGTCACGTACTAAACTTGCAGGAATTGACTCGCTGCCATTTGTTTCAACGTCGGCTGCAATAGCATCAACACTTAGGCCATGGCCTTCGCCTAAAATAATATCGAATAACTGTGCAATATCGGCGCGTGTTGTTGTCTCTGATACCGAAATTGAGTACTCGCCTTCGTGGTTTGTTGCAAAGTTTACGCCTTTTGCAATTGCACGTGCTGTTACGTCGTCTTTGCTGTCGTCAACGATTGTTAGCGTATCAAACCAAGTACTGTGCTTAAGTGCGATGCCTTTAGCTTTTAAGCCTGTTGCTAAAATATCAGCAAAGCGATGTATACGCTGCGCGATAGTTTTTAAGCCTTGTGGGCCGTGGTACACCGCGTAAAACGCGGCCATGTTGGCAAGTAATACTTGCGCTGTACAAATGTTTGAGTTGGCTTTGTCGCGGCGAATGTGTTGTTCGCGCGTTTGCATTGCCATACGTAGTGCGTCGTTACCTAAACGGTCTTTAGATACACCAATAATACGACCTGGTAATGAACGTTTGTATGCGTCACGTGTTGCAAAAAATGCAGCATGAGGACCGCCGTAACCCATAGGTACGCCAAAACGCTGAGCCGAACCAAGTACTACGTCTGCGCCTAGCTTACCCGGTGCTTTTAATAGTAATAAACTCATTATGTCGGCAGCAACACAGGCAATGGCCTTTTTGCTTTGTACGCCAGCAATTAGGTCAGTTATGTCGACCACTTCGCCTGATGTAGTTGGGTATTGGAACAATGCGCCAAAAATGTCGTGGTTAACGGCATCTTCTGCTTTACCTACAATTATTTCAAAACCAAACTGCTCGGCACGCGTTGTTACTACGTCGATTGTTTGTGTGTGTACGTCGTCAGCGATAAAAAACGCATTGGCTTTTTTAGCTTTAGATACGCGTTTTGCAAGGCCCATAGCCTCTGCAGCCGCTGTTGATTCGTCAAGTAGTGATGCACTTGCTAAATCAAGACCTGTTAAATCTAGGGTCATAGTTTGGAAGTTTAATAATGATTCTAAACGCCCTTGAGCAATCTCTGGCTGATACGGTGTGTACGCTGTATACCAACCTGGATTTTCTAGTACGTTACGTAAAATTACGTGCGGTACGTTAGTTGGGTGGTAGCCTTGGCCAATGTACGATTTGAAAACTTTATTTTTGCTTGCTACTGATTTTAGGTAGCTTAGTGTTTCAACTTCAGTACGGCTTTCGCCAACTGTTAATGGCTGCTCTAAGCGAATGCTTGCAGGTACAGTTTGGTCAATGAGCTCTTGCACACTCGATACTTCTAAAGCACTTAGCATATCGCTTACTTGTGCTGGGCTTGGCCCAATATGGCGGCGAATAAAATCTTGCTTTTGCTCTAGTTCTTCAAGAGATTTGGCGTTTGACATGAATCCAGATTCCTATGATCCTAAATGCTAATGGGTAACTAGCATTAATTAAAATATTTGACGATTTAACAGTTCACTCAGTATGGGGTTGTGAGCTGTAAAATCATAAAAGCCCCATTTTTATACATTAAACGGGGCTTTTAGTTATCTACAAAAAATGATTATTCTTCGTCGATAGTGTGCGAGTAACCTTCAGCGTCTAATAAGTTATCTAGCTCAGACTCGTCAGATGCTTTAATACGGAATAACCAACCGTCGCCGTAAGCGTCGTTGTTTACTGTTTCAGGTGAGTCTTCAAGTTCTTCGTTAATAGCAACAATTTCGCCACTGATAGGTGCGTAAATGTCTGATGCCGCTTTAACCGACTCTGCTACTGCACAGTCTTCGCCAGCGTCTACTTCGTCGCCAACTTCTGGTAACTCAACAAATACCATGTCGCCAAGAAGCTCTTGTGCATGCTCAGAAATACCAACAGTAAATGTACCGTCGCCTTCGTTACGAACCCACTCGTGTGAAGGTGCGTATTTTAACTCGCTAGGAATGTTGCTCATTTTATTTGTCCTTTGGTTTATATTGGGAGGATACCAATCACAATAATAATTGTGATTGGTATAACCAAATTATTTAAATTATTGATTTACCGTTACGTACAAAGCTAGGCTTTACTACTTTAACGTTTACTAATTTTTTACGCATTTCTACTTGAGCTGTATCGCCTGTTGAACGTGGTACACGTGCAAGGGCTACACTAAAACCAAGTGTTGGTGAGAAAGTACCTGAGGTAATAACCCCTTCACCACCATCAACAATTACTTTTGAGCCGCTACGCAAAACGCCTTTTTCTCCAAACACTAGGCCAACAAGTTTGTCAGTGCTTTTTTCTGCGCGTTGCTTAACAAGTACGTCACGACCAATAAAGTCACGATCTTCTGGTTCCCATGCAATGGTCCATGCCATGTTAGCAGCAAGTGGTGATACGCTTTCGTCCATATCTAGGCCGTAAAGGTTCATACCTGCTTCTAAACGTAGCGTGTCGCGTGCACCTAAACCAGCAGGCGCAACGCCTGCGTCTAGCAGTTGTTGCCATAAATCGGCAGCTTGCTCGTTCGGTACTACTATCTCGTAACCGTCTTCGCCAGTATAACCCGTTGTGGCAATAAATAAATCACCTACTTGAACACCAAAAAACGGCTTCATACCTTCAACGGCTGCTTGTTGCTCAGCATTTAACAATGTGGCTGTTTTTGCTTTAGCGTTAGGGCCTTGCACTGCAATCATTGCAAATTCAGGGCGCTCAGTAACAGTTACATCAAAGTCGCTTGATACGTTGGCTAGGTGCGCTAAATCTTTTTCGCGTGTGGCTGAATTAACAACTAGGCGATAAAAGGTTTCGCTAAAGTAGTAAATAATTAAGTCGTCAATTACGCCGCCTTGCTCGTTAAGCATGCCTGTGTAAAGTGCTTTACCAGGGACTGTTAATTTTGCAACGTCATTTGCTACTAACTTGCGTAAAAATGCTTTTGCTTGAGGGCCTTCAATATCAACAATGGTCATGTGTGATACGTCAAACATACCTGCATCGGTACGCACGGCATTGTGTTCTTCTATTTGTGAGCCGTAGTTGATTGGCATTTCCCAGCCATGAAAATCAACCATTTTTGCGCCTGCTTCAAGGTGCTTAGCATGTAGTACAGTTTTAGCAGTCATAACATTCCTTCACGTTTTAAATTAACCCTGTGCGGGCGTGGCTTAAATAGATCTAAAAACAGGTAAACATAAAATGTTTACCTGTTTGTTGTTTGTGTTTAAGCAGCTTCGTTTTGCATTAGCGCAAAACCTTGTGCTTGTAAGTGTTGTTGCCATTTTTGTAGTTCTTGTTGTTTGGCGACTAACACAAAATGTTGTTCGTCGTTTTTGTCTATTGCAGTAATAAATACATCACCGCTTTGCGCACCGTAACATAATTGCGGATTTGATAAGCGCAGCCCTGGCGTTAATTTAAACGCGTCGATTAATGCATCAAATGCGTTGTTTCCGCTTAAGGTAAATGTAGAAAGGTCGGTACGTATTACGTAGTCAATATCAAAACGAAGTTGTTGTTCGTTTATAAGTGACTTTAATTGAAGGCTTGCTTTGTGCGGCAATACAAATCTAAACGCTGTTTCGCTAAAGTAATATACACAGTAACTATGCTCTGAATAAAGATCATCATCAAGCGTGCCTCTTAATCCAAAACCACTGGCTGTTAATTTTGTTAAATTAATACCTAAAATAGTGCTTAAAAATATACTGGCTTCGCTGCCACTAAAATCAACTATAGCGGTGCTGCTGTTTGTTGTTATGCAATTTGTAGCCGCGTTAGCTGCATTACTATGACGGGCAAACATTATTGGATTAAAGGTCATCACAAACGCCTATATATTTTTAATATCAAAATTATATTGCTCGGGGTGTGTAACAACAAATTGTAATTATTTATCAATTGATAAATAATACTTATATATATAGCCGTATAAATTGTAATTTTAAATATGAAAAACATATCAACCGATAGTTTACGTACTTTTGTAATGGTCGTTGAAGTAGGTGGTTTTGCTAAAGCAGGCGATTTACTTGGCCTTTCGCAGCCTGCTGTGAGCCTACAAATAAAGCGCCTTGAGGATATGATTGGTTATAAGCTATTTAAAAAACAAGGGCAACGCCAAGTATTAAACCAGTACGGTGAGCTATTATTGCCTATGGCAAAACAAATGATGCAACATAACGATGCTATTTTGCAGCAGTTCACCTCTGAAAACATTGCCGGTAAAGTGCGCTTAGGTATACCAAGCGAATTTGCGGCGCGCATACTACCTTCTATTATTGGCGACTTTGTAGCGTTTTATCCTGAAGTATCGTTAGAGGTTAAATCGCGCTTGAGTAAGCATTTGCTTTCGGCTTCAAGGCAAGATCAGTTTGATTTAGTGCTTGCCCTTAATGAGCGACTCAACTCTGATAAATTTCCAATTTTTATGCAAGACGAACTTGTATGGGTAGGCGACCTATCACTTGCAAAAAATGCAGTAGTGACCTTAGTTACAGCGCCCGAGGGCTGTATTTATCGTCGTAGAGCCATTGATGCATTAAAAAATGCAGGCATAAAATACCGTATTGTTTACAGCAACGCCGATTTAACCGGCCTTATTGCCGCTTTAAAAGAAGGGTTGGGTATTACAGTACTTGCTAAAAGCACTGTGCCTAGCGATCTTAACTTTCAAATTCAAACAAAACACTTACCAAGCTTAGGCAGTATAGGTATTAGCTTAATTAAAAGCGGTGGCGAATCGGAGCACGCTGTAGATAAACTGGCTGAATTTATAGCGCTAAGGCTTGGCTAACTTAATATACAAAACCGATACTTAAGAATGAACGTTAAACTGATACTGCCATACAAAAGAAACAATTTAGTTACAAAGTAGCATAAGTGAGTGATTTTAATTCTAAAAAACTGAACTATTAAACAGTTAATAACATTGATTCGTATTCGTTAACGTGTTCAAATTGCGCCAATTAAGATAATTGACATGATCAGGACACACAATGACCTCTAAGTTTTTAGTATCTACCCTGGCAACTGCGGTTGCTTTGTCTTTTAGTGCTACTGCAATAGCAAAAGACACCAGCAATAAAGAACAACGCTTTGAACAAATTACTGTTATTGGCTCTCAGCAAGCTATTAACGATATTCCGGGTTCGGCTACGTTTATTTCTGAAGAAGAGCTTCAAAAATTTCAGTTTACCGATATTTCTCGCGTTTTAGCATCTGTTCCGGGCGTGTACGTGCAAGAAGAAGATGGCTATGGCCTTCGTCCTAATATTGGTATGCGCGGTACAGGTACTGGACGTAACGATAAAATATCAGTAATGGAAGACGGTGTATTAGTTGCACCAGCACCCTATTCAGCACCCTCTGCTTACTACTTCCCTACTATGGGTCGTATGGAATCTATTGAAGTATTGAAAGGCGCAGCATCAGTTAAGTACGGCCCGCGTACTACGGGTGGTGTTTTAAACTTACTTTCGCGCAGCTTACCCACTGAACCAAATAGCTCAAAAGGTATGGTAGATGCAGCTCTTGGTAGCGACGGTTACTACAAAGGCCATGCTTACTTTGGTAAAGAAAAAAATAACACAGCAGGTTTAATTGAAGTATTTACCTACGGCGCAGATGGCTTTAAAGAGCTGCCAGTAGGAAATGACAACACCGGCTTTGAAAAAACAGATTTACTACTAAAGTTTGGCCATACGTTTGGTCAAAACGATGCACATAATCTTGAGCTAAAAATTAAGTACTCTGACGAAACATCAGACGAAACATACATGGGCTTAACTGACGAAGACTATCAAGAAAGTCCTTATCGTCGTTATGCTGCATCGCAAAACGATGAAATGAATACGCGCCACAACGCATACCAACTTAACTATGCGTACCGTTTTGGCGATGGCTATGAATTTTTAGCTACGGCTTACTTAAACGATTTTCATCGTAACTGGTATAAAGCAAGCAGTGTAGGTACAAGCACGCTTGAGCAGTACAGTGAGTTTGAAGCAAACCCAACGAGTGAAGGCATTGAAGATATTGGCGTAAAAGCGAATAACCGTGATTACCAAGCTAAAGGCATTCAATCAGAATTACACATTCCTGCAGGCGATCACTATGTGACTGTTGGCGTACGTTACCACGAAGACGAAATGGACCGTTTTCAGTGGCAAGATACGTACAGGTTAAATCAAGATTTAAGCATGACGTTGACGTCGCAAGGTATCCCAGGGTCTGACAGCAATCGCGTAGATAGCGCTAAAGCAAAAACCTTATTTGTTCAAGATGAGTGGACAATAGATGCATTAGTAGTAAGTGCAGGCCTTCGTTATGAAGACATTACGATTAAGCGTGAAGAGTGGTCTAAATCAGATCCAACACGCAGCAACGGTTTAACTAAAGATGTATCGAACGATACTGAAATTTTAGTTCCGTCACTTGGCGCAACCTATACACTTAACGAAAACGTAACGCTACTTGCGGGCATTCAAAAAGGTTACGCACCAGCAGCACCTGGTAATGCAGACCAAGACGAAGAAGAAAGTGTAAATATTGAGTTTGGCTCGCGCTTCAACGCCGCTGGTTTTACAGGTGAAGTGATTGCGTTTTTCTCAGATTACGACAACATGCACGGTAACTGTACTGCTGCTGTTGGCTGTAGCGATGAAAACATTGGCGACCAGTACAACTACGGTGAAGTAGAAGTATCGGGCTTTGAATTTAGTGCTGCACGTACGTTTGCAACTGATACAGCTATGTTCCCAGTTAAATTAACTTACACCTACACAGATTCAGAGTTCCAAAACGATTTTGATTCTGAAATTTGGGGCGCGGTAGAAAAAGGCGATGCAATGCCATACGTACCAGAAAACCAAGTAGCCCTTTCCTTAGGCGCTGAGTTTTCTGCGTTTGTAGTTAACAGCCAAATACGTTACGTATCTGATGCGCATGCTAATTTAACTGAGTCGGGCATAAATGCTATTGATAGCCGCGTAGTATGGGATTTAGCTGCTAAATACTTAATTGACGAAAACCAAAAAGTATACCTAAACGTTGATAACTTGTTTGATAAAACATACGTTGCTAACCGTTCAAACGGTGGCATTCAACCAGGTAAGCCGCGTACTGTACAGATGGGCTACACATACTCATTCTAACGAGTTAAATAGAGCATCTATTGATGTAAAGTTAAAAGCGTAAATTACAGATACAAAAAAGCCGAGATTGAATTTCAATCTCGGCTTTTTTAATACTTAATTTAAATTAGGTATTATTTATTAGATATTAGTTATTTGCGTTACGCTGGCGTAATACTTCAAATAAACAAATACCTGTAGCAACCGATACGTTTAAACTTGAAACTGTGCCTGCCATTGGAATTTTAACAAGTACATCGCAATGCTCACGTGTTAAACGGCGCATACCCTCGCCTTCAGCACCCATAACAATAGCCATTGGACCCGTTAGGTTGGCTTCAAATACGTGTGTATCTGTCTCGCCGGCCGTGCCTACAACCCATACACCTGCATCTTTGATTTCACGTAGTGTACGCGCAAGGTTAGTAACTTGAATAAGCGGTACTGTTTCAGCTGCGCCACAGGCCACTTTACGTGCAGTACCGTTAAGCTTAGCCGACTTGTCTTTAGGTACAATCACAGCATGTACGCCTGCAGCATCAGCACTACGTAGACATGCGCCTAAGTTATGCGGGTCGGTGATACCATCAAGCACAAGTAAAAACGGTGTGTCTTCGCGTGCAATGATCTCATCTAGATCTTTTTCATTAAACGTTGGCGCTGCTTTTACGTTTGCAATAATGCCCTGATGTTGCTCGCCTTTTGATTTGCTATCAAGGGCTTTGCGCTGCATAAACTGCACTGAAATACCAAACTTACGTGCTTCATCAATAATCGGGGTTGAGCGTTTGTCGTCACGGCCTTTAAGCGCGTAAATTTCTATAAAACGCTCAGGCTCACTTTCTAAAATTGCTTCAACAGAATGAAAGCCAAAAATTAATTCATTACTCACGTATTATCTGCTCCTGGGCTATTACGTTTACGGGCATTTTTGCCTGGTCTTTTAGGCTTTTTAGCTGCCTTTTTCTTTGGTTTTTTCTTAGGTGTGCCATCAGCGGCTTTTGCTGCTTTTTTACTTTTACTCGCTGGCTTTTTTTTACCTTTAGGTTTTTCATCCGTAGTAGATGACTTCCCTGGTATTTTACCTGCTTTTAGTTGCGAGCGAACACTTGCTGGTGCATGGCTTGATTTCCCCGAGCCTTTAGCACCACGGCGGCGTGAATATCTGTCTTGTGCTACATCACCTTTAAGCGTTAAGTTAATACGGCGCTCATCTAAGCTAACCGATGCAACTTGCACTGTTACTTTATCGCCTAAGCGATAAACTTTATGTGTGTGCTCACCTATTAGGGTGTGTTTTGCAGCATCATGCTGGAAGTATTCATCACCTAAATTAGTGACATGAATAAGCCCATCAATTTGTAAATCGTCTAGGCGTATAAACAAACCAAAGTTAGTGACCGATGAAATAACTCCGTTGAACTCATCGCCAACGTGATCTTGCATAAACTCACATTTAAGCCAGTCGGCAACTTCACGAGTTGCATCATCGGCGCGGCGCTCTGTTGTAGAACACTGCTCGCCTAGTTGATCAACTTCGTCGTCTGTATAAGCATATTCGCCAGACGTTTGCTGACCTTGTGCTTTTATTACCGCTTTAATGGCGCGATGCACTACTAAATCTGGGTAACGACGAATTGGCGATGTAAAGTGTGCATAAGCCGAAAGCGCTAAACCAAAGTGGCCTATGTTATCTGGCTGATATACAGCTTGTTTCATTGAGCGCAGTAACATGGTTTGAATAAGCTCAGCCTCTGGGCGGTCGCCTAAACGAGCTAATACTTGGGTTATTTCTTTTGGTGTTGGCTCATCACTTAACGTGCTTTGAATACCAAGCTCAGTTAAAAACTTAGTAAAGTTACCTAGCTTTTCTTGATCTGGTTCGTCGTGCACACGATAAAGCGCGCTAGCTTCGTGTTTTTCAAGTAATTTAGCCGCCGAAACGTTGGCTAAAATCATACATTCTTCAATGAGTTTATGCGCGTCGTTACGAATAACAGGCACTATTGATTCTATTTTACGTTGCGCATTAAATACAAAGCGTGTTTCGAGTGTTTCAAACTCAATAGCTCCGCGCTCTTGGCGAGCAGCTTTAAGCGCCATGTACATTTGCTGTAGATCAGTTAAATGTGGCACTACGGCTGAGTATTCATCGCGTAGTTTTTCATCACCTTTTAAAATAGCGTTTACTTTGGTGTAAGTTAAACGTGCGTGAGAGTTCATCACGGCTTCGTAAAACTTATAACCCGAAAGCTTACCCGCGCTCGACACGGTCATTTCGGCAACCATACATAAACGATCTACTTTTGGATTAAGTGAACATAAACCGTTAGACAACACTTTTGGCAGCATAGGAATTACTTGCTCAGGAAAATACACTGAGTTACCACGCGCTATGGCTTCTTTATTAAGCGGCGTGTTCATGCCTACATAATGCGATACGTCGGCAATGGCAACCCATAAGCGCCAACCACCTGATTTTTTACGTTCACAATATACTGCATCATCAAAGTCGCGTGCATCTTCGCCATCAATAGTTACAAGCGGAAGGTCACGTAAATCTACACGTCCTTCTTTATCGCTATCTTCCACAAATTCACCAAGGTGAGTCACTTGTGCTTCTACTTCTTCTGGCCAAACATGAGGAATATCGTGATTACGAAGCGCTACTTCAATTTCCATACCTGGGGCTAAATGCTCACCAAGTACATCTATAACTTTACCCACGGCGTTCATATTACGACTTGGGTTTTGAGTGATTTTTACCTGCACCATTTGATTATGGCGGGCACCGTTTTCGTTGCCTGGTAAAATCATTATATCTTGGGTAATGCGCGGATCTTCAGCAACTACAACAGCTATGCCGTGTTCAACAAAGTAACGCCCTACTATAGGTGCGCGCTCGTTGGTAAGCACTTTAATAATGCGGGCATCACATTTTGAGCCAGAGCCACGCTTTGTGCCTTTAGCTAGTACAATGTCGCCATGTAGCACCATGTTCATTTGGTGCTTAGCTATAAACCAATCTTTGCTCTCGCCTTCAACTTCTAAAAAGCCAAAACCGTCTCTGTGGCCTATTACTTTGCCTTTAGTTAAACCGGCTTCGTCTATTAAGGCATAACATTTAAACTTATTGAAATACAATTGCCCGTCGCGCTCCATAGCACGAAGGCGGCGTTTAAATGCTATTTGGCGCTCTTCATCATTTACCGCAAGCTCTTCGCATAATTGTGCGTAGTTAGCTGGTTTTGAACGCTCTTGAAGGTGAGTAAGTATAAACTCACGGCTAGGGACTGGGTTTTCGTACTTTTCTTGTTCTCGACTGAGATTTGGATCTTGGTTTGACATTCACTATCTTGTTAGTTGGTTATGTAGGTATTTTAACCCATATAGTTATAATGAGACAGGTAAAAGCTATTAAACTTTTAAGAAAGCACTTTTACTTTGCTGTATAGTTTAAAAATTTAGCGCAATGGGGCTTAACGATCCCTTAACTGCAAAGTGTTTAGCCATCTCGTAGCAGTGCTAAAACCCTTTCGTACTTATACTATTTTTTTTGTAGGTTTTTCCACAGTAGTTTACTTATATTATCAATAAAGCTTGGGTCTTCTTCTTTCATCGTAAGTAAAATCTGCTTATTCATTTGTGTTTTGTTTTGAGCATAGATCCAACGATTTTTATTAAATTGCTGGGCAAACTCAAGTACACCCGCTTGTAGTTCGTCGTTATTTGCAAACACAGCTTCAACTACTTTGTTCTCTAGCAACTGCTCTGCACCAACCCGTTCTCCTGACATAGCTAGACGATTAAAGAATGTTTGCGAAATGGCTTTATTAATTATAGGAAACATCGACGGAACAAATGGCACCATAACATCAACTTCAGGAAAACAAAAAAAGCCTTTATCTGACTTCATAAATCTAAAATCACACGCACACGCAAGCACAGAACCATTGCCATAGGTATGTCCGTTTAACGCAGCAATAATAGGCATAGGAAAAGTAACTATGCGTTTAAATAAGTCACTTATCTGAATCATAAAGTCAGAAATTGCTGCAGGTAAAATACTTGGATTAGACATCCATTGAAGGTCGATACCCAATGACCAATTTTTATCACTCGAAGACGTTAAAATAACTGACTTAATATTTTGTTCTGCTTCAATGTAGTCTAGGTGTAAATTAAACTCAGCCAAAAACGCTGGATTGTGACGGTTTTCAGCGGTATTCATGGTGAGTATAGCGGTATTATTTTTAGTTGTTAGTTCTATTAAATTTGCCATTAAAACCCTTTTTAGCGCTTTTTAAGCGCCGTTCGTTACTTTTACAAGTAACATAGTAATACTTTGCTTATAATTTATAAACCCGCTAATTAAAGCCATCCTTTTTGTTTAGCTATACGAGCAGCATCTATGCGGTTAGTAGCGTTTAATTTTGCAATGGCGTCCGATAGGTAGTTACGCGTAGTCCCTTCGCTAATAAATAACTGCTTGGCTATATCACTTGTTTTAAGGCCATCACTTGCAAGTTTAAGGGCTTTGCGTTCTTTATCGGTAAGTGGATCTGTGTCGTCTAATGCATTAATAGCAAGCTCTGGGTCAATTACCTTTTGTCCCTGCATTACTTTTTTAAGCGCATTTATTAACTCTTCACTTGGTGCTTCTTTTAAAATAAAGCCTTTAACGCCTGTTGTAAGCGCTCGCCTAATATAACCCGCACGAGAAAATGTAGTCATAATAACCATTTTTATAGCAGGAAATTTAGCGGTTATTTTTTCGCTAAGCTCTATACCATTCATGGTTGGCATTTCTATGTCGGTTAAAATTATATCGGGATGAAAATCACTATCAAGCGCCTCAATTGCATTAAGTGCGTCTTGCCCGTTACTTGCTTGCCCAATAATCTCAATATTAAAATCAAGCCCTAACAATGCTGCTACTGCGTCGCGCACAAGCGCCTGATCTTCCACTAAATATACTCTGATCATTATAAATCCTTAGCTGTAATTGGTAGCACTACTTTTAAAGTAAAACTATCGCCACAAGTAAATACTGCACTGCCATTTAGTTGCTCTGCGCGCTCTTTAATACCGTTTAAGCCATTACCTGCATTTAACGTACTACAAGGTGCATGGTCGATAACCGTTATAAGTAATTGCTGCGTTGTTTGTTCTATATTTATTTCGCTATTTTTTGTGCTGCTATGGCGCAATAAGTTAGTTACAGCTTCTTTAATTATAAGGCCTGCTAACCCTTCTACTTTAGCGGGCAGAGCATTTAAAACCACATTAAATGAAACGTTAAATCCTTGCTCTGTTAACCTTTGCTTTAACTGTGCTACTTGGCTGATTAAATTAAGCTGTTTTAAATCACTTACGGCATTTCTTACATCGCTAAGCAACTGCCTAGCAAGATCAGCAACTTGTGCTATTTCGTTATTTGCCTGCTCATATCGCTCACCTTGGTTTAATTTATTTGCAAGCTCAGCTTTTAAAGCAATAGATGACAGTGAATGACCTAAAATATCGTGCAAGTCGCGGGCTATTCGTTCTCGCTCAGCAATTGCTGCTAGTTGCTCTAGTTGGTTAGCGCTTTCTTGTTCGCGCTTTTTGTATAAGCTTTCTCTTTTTGCTGCAATACCGTAACTAAATAATGTGGCACACAGAATCAAAGCAACGCCTAAAAAGTATTGAACCTTACCTATATCTCCAATATATGTGCTTAATAAAACCGTGAATATAATTGCGAGCGCAGCATAAATTCTTTTATGAAAGCTGTAAGAGTAGCCTGCTATATAAGCTACGAAACCAAATAAAGTAGGAGTACCGGTGGTATAAAAAGTAGCGCAAAAACAAATTAAGAGCATGGCTAAAAATAACTTCGTTACCCCTTCACTCTCACAGTTTATTGCTTTTATATACAAAAGGATAAAAGCAATATAGAAGGCTAAAGACATAATAACTTGATTAACTGTAAAGCTCGTAAAATTAATTATTAGCGGAAGTAAATAAAAGCCAGTAAAAATTAGATGTCCATATTTCCAAAAACCTTTATCGCTTTGTTGAGAAAAACTACTTAGCGAGCTCATACTAATACCTCATGCATATTATTTTTACTTATAGCGCTATTTTTATTAATAAATATAAATAACATAAAAATACATACCAGCATAAAGCAATCTGCGTACGTAATCGTAAAACTTAATGCCTCTAGCACTTCATTAATAGTTAAGCTGATTAAAACTAAAGAGTTCATAATTATCTCCTGTTGAGCAAGGTAACTATAACCGCGTACAAAAATAATTAGAGTGTGAAGTGTCATCAACTTTAATGACTTTTGTCATATTGGGAAAATTTCATCCTGTAAACATAACCTCAATGATAAGATATCGAAAAAAGGAGATAGCGTTTTAATGCAACCACAACAGCAAGACCTGATTTACTTACACATAGCGGTATTGCTTTTTGGCGGGACCGCTCTATTTGCCAAACTTATTGGTTTAAATGCTTTAGATATTACTGTTTATCGAACCGCCATTGCTGGCATGGCTATTTTAGCCATGCTGTATTTTCAAAAAAAACAAATTAAACTCAACAAACCTAAAGACTATCTTATTGCATTATTTTTAGGTGTGGCGGTGGGAATTCACTGGGTTACTTATTTTGCTGGTATGCAAATGGCCGGTATAACTATTGGAATGCTGGCATTTTTTAGCTACCCCGTAATGACGGTATTTTTGGAACCCCTATTTAATAAAAGCAGACCAAAAGCAAAAGATATAATAAGTGCAGCGGTGGTTATTTTAGGTATTTACTTATTGGTACCAAGTGCAAACTTAGGTGATGATGTAACCCTAGGTATAGTAGCTGGTGTAATATCAGCATTGTTTTTTTCAATCAGAAACATTACCCATAAGCGCTACTTTAGCCAGTATGGCGGACCGCAAACGATGTTTTATCAAACCTTAGTGGCAAGCATTATGTTGTGTGCATTTATAAATGTGCCAGTGTATGAGGTTAATCATCACGACCTGATTTTAATTGCTGTAGCGGGTGTTATTTTTACAGCTACACCGCACTCGTTATTTGCAGCGAGTTTAAAGCATTTGTCAGCGGCAACCGCTGGGTTAATTTCTTGCTTACAGCCACTTTATGGCACCATATTGGCTATAGTAATTATTCATGAACGTCCTACTGTTATGACGTTAGTTGGTGGAGCACTCATAGTTAGTGCCGCTTGCTTTGAAACGTGGTCAATCACTAAAAAGGCTCGACAATGAAAGTATTTGCACATCGTGGTGCTAGTGGGGATTTTCCTGAAAACACCAAAAGCGCTATTTTAGAAGCGTTAAAAGTAGGTGTTGATGGTATTGAAGTAGATATTCAAAGTTCCTTAGATAATTACATGGTAATACACGATTCATGGCTTGATAGAACCACCAGCGGCAAAGGCAAAGTAAGTGACTTTACAGCTTATGAGCTCTCTAAAGTTGATGCTGGAAATGGCGAGAAAATACCAACTATTCAGCAGTTATTTGATTGGAATAACAATAAGTCTTTACTAAATATTGAACTAAAACATACTTTTGAGCTAGAGAGGTTTGCGGCTCAACTTGAGAGAAACATTGAAGCTAAAAAAATATCAAAAGCGAATATTTTAGTATCATCGTTTGATCATCATCAATTACTGTGGCTTAAGAACAGACTACCATGGCTTAATATAGGCGCACTTACTTCTTCTATTCCTATTAACTATGCAAAGTTTGCTAAAGACTTAGATGCATTTAGTGTTCATGTAGATAAAAACTTTGTAAATAAAGCATTTGTGGATGATGCAAAAAAAAGAGGCCTAAAGATTTATGCTTATACGGTCGATAAAGAACAAGACATAACACTAATGCTTAAATATGGTATTGATGGAATTTTTACAAATTATCCAGTACAAACCAAAGCTTACCTGTTATCGTTACAAAAAGTTCAACTTACCTCAGCCTAGGTTTATAACAAAAAATAAGAATCTCAGGGTTTAAGCATAATGAGTGGTTTTATGAAAATTTATAATTATATAGAGCAAACATTCTTTTTTACACTTACCCGTAAAATAGTTGGGAATTTAAGTTTTGTATTTCTATTTCAAGCAATTACATTATTTTGGCTACACCAAAGCTTAAGCGAACAGCAAAGCACAGGATTATTTTGGTTACTCACAATTGTTATTGTGTCGGGATTTATTTTTACTCTTTTTTATATGCGCTTTTTAATTGTTCGTCCAGTCACTGCCATGCGCGATACACTAATCAAAATAAATCAACAAGATGCCAATTTAGCTGCAAAATTGCCCCACTTTTCTTATGACGAGTTTAAAGACTTAAGTATGCAGTACAATATATTTACGACCCATTTAAGTGAGTTACTCAGTACAACATACAACAGCGCTCAAGCCAGCGCACAAAGTAATACACAAGTAACACAGTCGATGCAAAATACTGAGCAATCAAGCGAGCAACAAATTAATTTGAGCCACAGTATTATTAATGCAAGTATGCAAATAACACAAAGCCTGCAAAATATAGTAAGCAATACAGATAGTGTACGTAACGTAAATAATGAGCATCTTAATTTTGTAAAACTCTCTGCATCAGAACTATCTGCTTTAGTTGAGCAGGTTAAACTTATTACCAATATGCTCGGAAGCTTTTCGACTACGATTGCGGGACTAAAAGAAAATAGTGAAAACATTCGTAGCATTTTAAAAATGGTTGAAGAGTTTTCTGATCAAACTAATTTACTAGCGCTTAATGCAGCTATAGAGGCGGCCAGAGCTGGTGAAGCTGGCAGAGGCTTTGCGGTAGTTGCTGATGAAGTTCGCACCCTCTCAATAAAAGTAAGCGGCGCAACCAGACAAATAAGCGACTTTATAAACCAAATGAATGACTTGGTAAGTGAAACAAATAAAGAGTCAGAGCAGTTAATTACTCACTCAAACAGCGCGCAACATGCAATAAGCGCAACCTCAGAAGGATTCACCAAAATGCTTGGTGAGTTTGAAAGCAATCAACAACAGTTACAACAAATAGCTAATGCAGTGCACATGCTAGAAGACACACATGCACACACTCATCAATCAGTGGAGCAAATTGTAGCCCTAGGCGAACAAGCAAAACAGCAAATAGACACTGCATTTAGCGACTGCCAGCAATCGCAACAACTAAGTATGCAAACTCAGCAACAGTTAAAACGCTTTGTTAAGTAACAAGCATTTTTACTTAGTAGTAAATATGTTAAATTATCTGGCTATAAATTTAAGCGTGTAAAATGTGTGAGTAACCCAACCCCAGACTATCAAAAATTAGCCCTACAAATAAAAAACTGGGGGCAGGAGCTTGGCTTTAGCGAGGTGGGTATTACTGATGTTGACTTATCTAAGCACGAAACACAACTGCAGCGCTGGCTCGATTCAGGCTACCATGGCTCAATGGATTATATGGCTGCGCACGGTATGAAACGCGCTCGCCCTGCTGAATTAGTTCCTGGTACGCAACGTGTTATATCTGTAAAAATGAACTACCTCCCCCCTGATGCAGGCTTTGCAAAAACCTTAAAAAATAAAGAAAAAGCATACATAAGCCGCTATGCACTGGGTCGTGATTACCATAAATTAATGCGTAATCGTTTAAAAAAACTCGGCCAAAAAATAGAACAAGAAATTGGCGAGTATGGCTTTCGACCTTTTGTAGATTCAGCTCCTGTACTTGAACGTCAACTCGCAGAGAAAGCTGGCTTGGGCTGGCGTGGTAAGCATTCTTTATTAATTAATCAAGAAGCTGGGTCGTGGTTTTTTTTAGGCGAGCTATTTATTGATTTACCACTACCTATTGATGCAGAGAACACCTTTGAAGGCTGCGGTAAATGCGTTGCTTGTATTACGCTTTGCCCGACAGGTGCAATTGTAGAGCCCTACGTCGTTGATGCTCGTAAATGTATATCGTACTTAACGATAGAACACCAAGGGCCAATACCAGAGCAATACCGTTCTTTATTAGGCAACCGTGTTTATGGCTGTGATGATTGCCAGTTAGTATGCCCTTGGAATCGTTATGGGCAAATAACTGATGAAAATGACTTTCACCCTCGCATTCAATTAAAAGATAAAGATTTACTTGAACTATTTGCTTGGGATGAGCCTACTTTTTTAAAAAATACCGAAGGCAGCCCTATTCGCCGCATAGGTCATGAACGTTGGTTACGTAATTTAGCAATCGGTTTAGGTAATGCAGAGTTTAGCCCGGCTATTATTCATGCCTTACAAGATAAAAGCCAAATATGCAGCAAGCTTGTTTTAGAACATATTGAATGGGCACTTGATCAACAAAACGATAAGCAACGATTACAAATTCGAAAAACAGCCAGGTTAATCAGAATCGTAGAGAAAGGCTTACCCAGAGATGCGTAATGTGAACCTTAAAAATCACTAAACTTTAGCTTTTTAACAATAGTGACAGGTCTTTCTCTATTTCATTAAGTGCAGATGTCACTTGCTTTACAGATTCACCTCTGGCTATTGAATTTAGGATGGTTTCATCTATTTTTTTATAAATAAACATCTCTTGCTCTTCATCTAGCCCCATTGATGGGATTTGCTCTTCAAGCTCTTCTTTTAACAGTTTAAATACTTTTTCGTTATTTTGGCGGTTATCATTTAACAACTTAATTAAGCTCTCAAACTTACTATGCATTGCACTCACGGTAGCATTAAACCTTGCTTGCTGCGATTCGAGCATGTTTTTTGTCATTATCGCGCGTAGTTGCTGTTCAGTAACACTAACCATAAAGCAGACATGATCACGGATACGCGCACGCTTAGCTGAATCATGGTCTGGCATATTTAAAATTAGTAGACTGATCAACTCATAGTTAACTAAAATTCGGTGTGAAAATTCATGTATTCGTCCCTTACTTTTGAGCATTTCAAATAACTCTACTACAATAGGCGAACATACACTATTCAAGGCAAAGTGGCTTATTTCACTCCCATTCCTAAACTCTACATTACTTTGTAAGTCAAAGGACTCTAAGCAGTTAATTAAAGCTTTACCAAGCTCTTGAGGGTCATTTATAAAACCAATATCTTCAACATAGTTAACAATTTTACCCATTTCACTACTATCAGCCATGGCATTAAAAGCACTGGACGTCGCATCCTCTACTTGTTTTTCAAGGCTTTTTTTCTCAAAAAGTACTTGGTTTAAATTTTTGAGTTTTGATTTCAGCTCATCATGGCCAAATGGTTTTACGATATAATCTTCTGCGCCAACTGAATACCCTTCCATTCGTTCTTCAACAGTGCCACGAGCAGATACAAACATAACAATTATATGCGCTGTATTAGGGTTAGCCTTAAGTGCTTTACACACCTCATAACCGTTCATTTGCGGCATACTCACGTCGAGTAATATAACCTGAGGCATATAATCTTCAACCATGCCTAAGCAATCTGGGCCGCTGGTTGCTACTTGCAACTCAAAATCAAGTTCGTCTAAAATTTCTTCAATTATTTCAAGGTTAAACGGCTCGTCATCGACGGCAAGAATTTTAGTTAAGGCCATAATTTATCATCCATTCAAATT
The DNA here is from genome assembly GCF_038155085.1 of Pseudoalteromonas aliena. Taxonomy (GTDB): domain Bacteria; phylum Pseudomonadota; class Gammaproteobacteria; order Enterobacterales; family Alteromonadaceae; genus Pseudoalteromonas; species Pseudoalteromonas aliena_A. The sequence goes on along the minus strand of NZ_JBAKAU010000003.1, from coordinate 99,723 downwards.
CCTAAAACAAGTTACTTGGCTTGCCAAAAATAATTAGTGATTTTGCTGCTCTAATTTCTCTTCGGCCAAATTTTCATCTAGGTTTATTTCCAGTGGCACTTGAATGCATACTGTTGCACCACCGTTTTCGTTATTTTTCGCGGTTATTTCACCTTGATGTAAAGAAACAAACTCCCTACATAAGGCAAGGCCTAAACCGGTACCGCCTGCCCCACTATTTGTTTTACTACTTTGTGCAAACTTAGTAAAAATATGTTCGAGCTCATCCTCAGGTATACCAATTCCATCATCAATCACTTCTATTATGGCAAGCTCATTATTTGACTCAAGTGTTACTTGTATTTTACTTTTCGGCTCACTAAATTTTAAAGCATTACCAAGTACGTTTCGTAATAATTGATTTATTTGCTCTTCATCACACTGAGCAACTATGGACGATGATTGAGCAGTAAACATTACTTCAATTTCTTTCTCCAGAGCCGTGCCTGAAACATCATCAATACTAGCTTTAATAATATTAACCAAATTATACGGCCGTGGATTAAATGGAAATTTACCCACATCTAATTTGGACAAATCAAGAAGATTATTGAGTAATGAAAGTAGCCTCTCACCACTACACTCAATTCGAGATAGGTACTTTAAAAGCTTCTCTTTAGCAAAGTCACCAGTTTCTAATTTGTTTAACCCAAAACGTGCAAAACTTAATATAGAATGCATAGGGGTTCTCAATTCATGTGACATATTAGCTAGAAACTCTGACTTACTTAAATTAGCCGCCTCGGCAATATTTTTAGCATGTTCAAGCTGTGAGGTACGAGCCCTAACTTGTTCTTCAAGCACATCTCTGGCCTCTAATAGTAACTCTTCTTTTTGCTTTAAATGGGTTACATTTTTAAAAATAACCGCTAATGCAATTTCGCCATGATGATCTATTTCGTTAAAAGAACCAACTAGCGGTATATATCCTCCTTCACTCTTAGGTAAAAGTAAATCACAGCTAAACTGGCGGTTGCTGTTTAAGGTGGATATTTTATCTTTGATAATTTTGCTCGAATCATTATCTAAGAATGTAAATACAGATTTACCTTCTAATTCATTAAATGTTAAATGAAATAGCTTTAAACATGCTCCGTTAGCCTCAATCACTTTACCATTTCGCTCAAATAGCATAATTGCATCTGGTGTATTTTTATAAATAACTTGCAGTAAGCTATCTTTTTCTATCAGCGCATCAACAGTGTCTTGTAACCTTTCAACTAATTCTGCATTATGCCTTTTAAGTAATTCAGTTTGCCATAATTTATAAACTGACTGTAGTAATGTACTATCATCTAACGGCTTGATTAGCACATCTTCAACACCTTGGCGAATAGCTTCAATCATTGAGACTTGATCTGGCCGTGATGTAAAGAGTAAACAACGGCAATCTGGTTGATACTTCTTTAAATCCGAAAAAACGCCCAATCCAGTGCCATCATCTAGAATGAAATCACTAATCAAAATATCAATTTTATTTTCTTGAGTAATTGCTAAAGCTTCGGTGCAATTGGTTGCTGTATGAGTCTCAATGTGTGCACCAATTAAATTGCTTCTCATTTTTTCAAGACGTTCAGGAACATGATCAACAAGTAAAATTGTTGGTAATTTTAAAATATGATTAGAACCAACCTCTAATAGGCTCTCTAAAATAGAAGTAATTTCTTTGTTAGAAAAGAATGGATAGATAACGGTTGAGTTTGGAGTTATCTGATTTAGTTCACTAAACGCAGATAGCAGATCTCCACTTTCAGCTTTAGGAGCAAGCAGTATAAACCGCTCTTGTGAAATATTATTTGTAAGTGGTTTTATTGAATCAATAGGTACCCCATGAGCAACAGCAACGAGATCATAGCTCTCCGTACTGCTGTACATATCTAACATGCTAAAATGAATTAATTCAACTTCACAGCCTATCAATTCTAAAAGCACTTTCACACGCATGGCTATAACGCTGCTGCTATCGACAATTAGTATTTTTCGAATCATCAAGCTACACTTAAAGTTAATTAACTTAATATGTTAATAGCGTAGCCTATTTTTATTTAATTGGTACAAATCACTACACTTATTTTTGAAAATATTTAAATTAAAAACCTATAACTTTTATAAATAATCACCTAAATATAGAACTTATATCTAATAGTAAAATCAATACAAAATTACTCTTTAAAAACCCTCAAAAGTGTATTGGCTCGTTTGTAGCAATTTTATTAAAAACATAATCATTTTATCAAATTAAATTATTCTAATTTAATACAACTAGGGTCGGCTGTATTTAGGAACAATTCAATCGTAGTGCAAAGTATTAGCAGGGTGCGAAGAACACGTAGCTATCAAGGCTATAAAGTCTCTTTTACTATTTAATCGGCTAAATTAAAGATATCTGTGGGATAACAATCCTCAAATATGTTTTCCAAAAATAGTAAGGCTGTAAAGCTTATTATCCATAACTGCAACATTAGGAAGCTCGCCCCATTCCTTGAAATCAAAATGTTTAAATAGCTTAACACTCGGTAAATTATGGCTAAAAATGAAGCCAAGCAACACCTTAATATTTAATTGCTTAGCTTGGCTTTGAGCAAATAACATTAACCTTTTACCAAGCCCTTTACCACGAGCTTCACCAGTAATATAGATACTCATTTCAACTGTACCATCATAAGCTGGACGACCATAAAATGACTTGTAGCTAAGCCAAGCAAGTACTTTTTTGTCCTCACAATATACGTATATGGGCCGATTACTGGTATGGCTATTAAACCACTCTAGTTTTTGTGCAACAGTAACCTCTTCGGTATCAGCTGTTACCATACGAGAAGCTATAGTCTCATTATAAATGGCGACTATTTCGGTTAAATCATTAATATTTGCTAAACGAATTGTCATTGAAATTTGAAAGGTTGATCAATTTTATTCATATTAACGTATTATCACACTATCAAACAATCGTAAATTGAGCTGTTAGTTGTGTTAAAAACAATAATTTTAGGGTTAAGCTTTTCACTCACTATTTTCGCTGCGCAAGCGCAAGAAACATTGACAGAGCTGAAAAAACAAACATGCCAAGATTTTACTAATGTAGATATTAGAAAGCTGCGTTCTAAAGAAACAATTAATTTATGTCAGTTTACAAATAAACCTTTGCTAATTGTGAATACAGCGAGCAACTGCGGCTTCACGCCACAATTTAAAGATCTTGAAGCGCTTTATAAACAGTACCAAAATAAAGGTTTGATGATTTTAGGATTTCCATCAGATGATTTTTTTCAAGAAGAAAATGATGAGGAAGCAACAGCAAAGGTATGTTTTGTAAACTATGGAGTCACCTTTCCTATGTTTGCAACCAGTGAAGTACGTGGTAGTAATGCCAATGTAATATTTAAACATCTAAATGAAAAAACCAGCTCTCCTAACTGGAATTTTTATAAATATTTAGTATCGGCTGACCGTGAAACAATTATTCGCTTTAACTCTAGAGTTAAGCCATCATCAGAAGAATTAATTAATGCTATCGAAAATGTATTAGCTCTTAATTAAACGTGTTTATTTTCTGAAGCTGGGTTTGAAGCTTGCATTTAATATTTACTTCACCTGAGCTTTACTTAAGAGGCTAACAGCACGTTGAACCAAATAACATTTAAGTTTATTTTTCTCTATTCAGAGATTCCAGGAAAAAGACGGCAAACGATTAAATAATTAAACCATTCAATCAGTTAGCATTTAAAAAGCTGTTTTAGGTAGATTTCTTACCTAGAGTTCAGCTTACTTATCTCACTAGGTTTAAAATGTCATACCATGGGCAAATTCACTAAAATTGAACAAGTTTCGATCCTCAAAGGTCAACACGTCTTAAGTTAATACTGGTACAATTAGTTTAATCTGACTAGAATAGTTTTATTCGGTTAAAAAAACACCACTTTATATACGGGAGATTTTATGACAGTAGCAAGCGCACGACATATACTTGTAGACAGTGAAGCACAATGCTTAGACCTAAAAACGAAAATTGAACAAGGCGAAGACTTTGCAGAATTAGCAAAAGCTCATTCTAATTGCCCTTCTGGTCAAGATGGTGGTGCTCTTGGTGAGTTTGGCCCTGGTATGATGGTTCCTGAATTTGATAAAGTTGTATTTTCTGCACCAATAAACCAAGTTCAAGGTCCAGTACAAACACAATTTGGCTATCATCTACTTGAAGTTACAAGTCGTTCAGAATAACGTTACGTTATCGCAATAAACAAAAAGCCGCTTATGCGGCTTTTTTTAGGAGCAACTATGAAACTGGTTGGCACTGTGGCCTCACCTTACGCCCGCCGCATAAGAATGTGGGCACTTGAAAACAAGCTTGATTTAGAATTTGTCATATTAGATATTTTTTCGGAGCAAGGCAGGTCTACTCTAGCAAGCAAAAGCCCAGCCCGTAAGGTTCCTATTTTAATAGATGGAGATTTAACCTTAGGTGATTCAAATTCTATACTACGTTATCTACTTCAAAAAACAGGTAAGCTACAACTAACATGGTCACAAGAGCAGTTACTTACAGTGATAAATGCCTGTAATGATTCGTTAGTTGAAATAGCTTTATGTAAACGTTCTGGCTTTAATACTCAAAGCGATAAATTATTTTTTAATCTGCAAAACGAACGCATTGCTGAAACATTAAGCTATTTAAATACGCATTTAGCTGATGGTGAATTTAAAAGCTGTGAATACCTCAACATCAGTTTATACTGCCTGCTTGATTGGATTTGCTTTCGCGAACTTACTGACTTTAGTCAGCACAGTGAGCTTGTTGCTTTTCATGAGCAATATAGCAAGCGCCAAGCAGCAATAAATACCAGTCCTAGTCTCTAATTTAAAAAGGTAAACACATGAGCGATATCGAAATAGAATCACAACTAGTTAGCTTTGTAGAAAAAGTACGTGTAAGCGAGCAAGTATGGGCACTAAGCAGCGATGATGGCGGCTTTGTTGTATGTGAGTCAAATCAGTTTGCAGAAACTGACGTATTACTTTTGTGGGAAAGCGAAGAAGCAGCTCAAGCCCAGTGTAAAGACGAATGGGCTGAATATAGCCCAGCAGAAATCAATCTTGATGAGTTCTTAGATGATTGGGTTGAAGATTTAAACGAAGATAGTGCTTTAGTTGGTCTAAATTGGAATGATGACCAAGTATGTGTAGAAATAGAACCTGTAGGTTTGGCACGCGCTTTAAGCGAATAATTTACGCTATATCACTACAAATACCCCACGTGTTTTAGTATGTGGGGTGTTTTTATTTCAATTGTTTTTTACGCGATATAAAAATATTTTAAGTTATTTAAATCCTAACTCGCATATTTACGCAGTTTGAGTATAAAATAGAACACGTCATTATTTTCAAGGTATTACGTTGAAAACCCATCTTGGTCGCCGTCCTTTTTCAGCTATGGAACTGCACACACTTTATAATGGATATATATACGGTGATTTTAAAGTTGCGCGCGAACAGGCCAAACATTGGCATTTTTGGCTACCATTAATTGCTTATTATAGTGGTGCTTACAGCGATGAAATTGGCTGTTTAACACTAGATGACCTATCTTTTGAACAAAATGTCTTATGTTTTAATTTTCATACCCATGGAAAAATAAAACCTCGACTTGTACCTGTCCATAAAGCACTCATTAGTGCCGGGTTTAACGAATATATAGATCTGATAAAATCACAAAATAAACAACGATTAATGTTCGACTTACCCGCTAAAACTGGAAGGTATAGTGAAAAAGTTCGGATTTGGTTTTCAGGTGAGGGTGAACGCGCTGGTTACATACAAAAATGCGCTATACCCAATATAGATCAACTCGGAATGAAAACAGCTATTAGTAGCTTACGCCTTAACTTTGAACAACAGATTCGTATTTATGCCTTACAGGCAAACTCTAAAGATGCATTTAATTACTTAATGGGCTTTAACGAGTATCAACACGACGCTTTTAGCGATATCACTTTACTAAATAGCGTTATTCAGCAAATACGTGTTATAAACCCTCAGTTAAGCTGGCAGCGTTTTATGGCGCGCGAAAGCTACTAAAAATTTTGTCGTCACTTTTCCTGAAGCCAAGGGCATAATCAATTACTCCATTAAAAAAAGCTGGTACGATAGACTGTACCCAATTTATTTGGAAAGTTTCTAACAACAATAATCTAGGGATCACTATGTTTATTAAAAGCCTTTTAACAGTAAGCGTTGCTTTGGCAATCGGTACTGCAAACGCTAACGAATTTGTTATTGAAAAACTCGCAAAACCAAGTTCACAACAGGTGTCGTTAACACTCGACCCGAGCCAAGATACATTCACAGGGATGACTGAGATTTCCCTAGAAGTACTAAAACCAACAAAATACATTGAATTAAATGGCGTAGCTTACGCTGTTAAAATGGCGCAACTGCTTGGTGATGAAAACTGTGATTTAAACAATGAAATGCTTAAAACAGGTAAAGTAAAATTTAGCTGTGATGAGCAAATTCAACCAGGTAAATACACGCTTAAAGTTGATTTTTCAGCGCCATATAATCGTCAAAGTGTTGGTTTATACAAAACATTAGATCAAGGCACACCTTACTTATTTACTCAATTTGAAATGAGTGATGCACGCCGTGCATTTCCTGTTTTTGACGAGCCAAGTTACAAAATTCCATTTCAGTTAACGATTACTGCGCCTACATCACAAAAAGTATATTCAAATACGCCAGAACTAAAAACAACGGTCGATGGCGATATGACCACACACTTTTTTGATAAAACACCGCCAATCCCTTCATATTTAGTAGCAATGGCAGTTGGCCCATTTGAAGAATTAGATATTAAAGGCATGCCAATTCCTGGTCGTGTAATTACCCCTCAAGGTAAAATCCACTTAGCCCAATACGCAAAAGAAAACATGCCAAAAGTACTGAGCGCACTTGAAACGTATTTTGGTATTCCTTACGTTTACAAAAAATTAGACTCAGTAGCGGTACCCGAGTTTCCATTTGGCGCAATGGAAAACTCAGGCTTAGTAACCTACCGAGAAGATATTTTATTAGTTGATTTAGCTGCAGCAACACGCAGTAAAAAACAACGTAATGTATCAATTATTGCTCACGAACTTGCTCACCAATGGTACGGTAACTTAGTAACCATGAAATGGTGGAACGACTTATGGTTAAACGAAGCATTTGCTAGCTGGATGGCCGCAAAAATTACTAAGCAGCTTAATCCTGAGTTTGAATCGCACTTAGACCTGCCACAAAACAACGTAATGGCACTTGATGCACGCCTAAGCACTAAGCCTATTCGTAAGCCAATTAAAACCGAAGCCGATATTATGGACGGTTTAGGCCTTGCTTACAGTAAAGGCAGCTCAGTACTTGCTATGGTTGAAAACTGGATTGGCGAAGATGCATTCCAAAAAGGTATTCAAAGCTACTTAAAAGATTTTTCATATAAAAACGCAGAGGCGGCCGACTTATGGGAAGCACTTGGTAAAGCATCAAATAAAGACGTAGCGAGTGTTTTAAAATCGTTTATTGAGCAATCCTCTTTCCCACTAGTTAAAGTAACCCAACAAGGCAGCAAAGTAACTATTTCACAAAGCCGCTTTGTAAACGCAGGTATTGATGCGCCAGAGCAGTTATGGAATGTACCGGTTGCAATTAAATATGGTGCTGGCGATAAAATAAAAACAGCAAACGTATTACTTAATAAACAAAGCCAAACGCTAGACTTAGACTTTGAGCCAGAATGGATTTATCCTGACCAAGGTGCACTAGGCTACTACCGCTGGGTAATGGATGACGCACAATTTAGCGCGCTTGTTAAAAAGGCGCAAAGCGTACTGAGTGACCGTGAACGCTTAGCGTTACTATCGGCTACTGATGCACTACTTGATGCAGGTGTTATATCTGCTGCTAAGTTAATGCAAACACTCGAAGTGTTCGTAAGCGATAGCCACCCTCGCGTAGCAAATACCGCACTTGGTTACTTAGTCTCGCAACAACGTACTTTTAAAGACGATAGCAATAAAGACCTATGGCCTGAATTTATTCGCGGTGCAGTAACACCTGCTGCTAAAAAATATGGTTTAGAAGCTAAAGCGGGTGAAGACGGTGCTATTGCACAACTTCGTGCGGCCGTTGTATCACGTCTAGGTTTTGATGGTGAAGATCAAAAAGTCATTAGTAGAGCGAAAGAACAAACACAAGTTTATTTAAATGATCCACAAAAAGTAGACCCTTACCTAGCGGGCACGTACTTAACTCTTGCTGCTTATCATGGTGACAAAGCGCTGCTTGAGCAATTCATGACAACGTTCAAAACGACTAAAGATCCGCAAGTACGCACAAACATGCTTGCAGCTATGGGCTTTTTTGGCAAACCTGAGTTACAAAAAGCGGTATTAGCTTATAGCTTAACGGATGAAGTAACGGCATCTGACATGCGTACTATTTTGTCAGGTCAAAGCTATACAGATGAGCGCCAAGCGTTATTTATTGATTGGGTTTACAGTAACTACGATAAAGTAACAGCAAGCTTACCGCCTTTCTTTATTCCTAACTTGCCGTACTTTACAACGGCGAGTTGTAATGCTGAAAGCTTAGCTAAAACGAAAGCCTTTTTTAATGAAAAAATAGCCGATGTAGCTGGTTACGCTCGTACATTAAGTAAGCTTGAAGAAAGCACAAACGATTGTATCTCGCTTAAAACACGTGAACTTGAATCAGTTAATAGCTTCTTAAAAAGTAAATAATTATTAGGTTTATTAAGCTATAAAAATACAAAAGCCGCTAAATATAAATTTGGCGGCTTTTATGTTTATGTTTTATTAGTTACCAATAATCATCGTGAGCTTAGCTATAAAATCTTTGGCTGCTTGCTCTGAATTTATTTTAAACGCAACACCATAATGAATAGGTTGGGCGCTTTTAAAAATGCGCGTAGGAAAGCGTGTCATCTCACTACTATGAAAATACCCTTGCACACGCGTTACGCCATCAATATCACTAAAATCATCGCTAAACACTTCAAATGCGGGCCGAATTACTATTTTACCCTTGCCGCTTTCGCTGTGGGTATAAAATGCTTCTTTAGAGTTTACTAACATGTACTCTGCAATATTTTTAATCTTAAAATTACTTCTACACTGTAATTTAATAAGCTGCTCTGTCAGCTCGTCTGCACTATAAGCCACGTGTAATCCCCATTAGTTAATTTGCGTATTAGATTAACGCATGCACACAATAAAATCTGAATTTATTTGTCTGCTTTACTTTGTTATATCACATACAAAAGCGAGTTTTTCATTGTTGTAACTCATTCTTGTTATATTTTTTTCGCAGTAGGTGCTTAAATTAAGCCATTGCGATACTTCATCACTTCCATCAAGTTTACGCTGGTAAACGCGATTTTTAATAGCATAAGCAATAGTCGTATTATCTTTTAAAATAAAATCTTGAACTTGAGTCGGTAACCTTAATAGATCTTTAACTTGTTTATCTTGTGGATTAAAACTCGCTAAAATGTGTTGCTCGTTTTTAGTGTAACTAAATAAAAATTTAGCTGTCGAGTTGTTATAAATAAGCGTACGGCCAATATTACTAGCGACCACTTGCCCTTTAGCAGCTTCTACAGAAGTATATTGAAGAGTATGAGGTTCACCTAAAATAAACATCACTAAATCACTTTCCCCCCCCCAAGCATGGTATCCAACAGGTTCAATCCAATCAAAAATACGCTTTGGCGCATCTTCACTTTTGAGTGGGTATTGCCATAACTTTTGCTTACCGTCAGCTTCTACAACAATAGCTGATAAGTTATTTTTATTTGGCATAATGGTTGGCGAATATTCGCTTACAGGCGAGTTTGTTATGTTGGTAATTTGCTTTGTTGTTAAGTCGTAATAGGCGATATCGGTTTGACTTAGCTCATCTGCAATTACTTCATGGGTAAAGTATAAACCCGCACTTGTTAAGTACGGCTGGTTGTTATAACTGTTTTTATCACTCACTATACTAACTTGTACCCCATAAGACGTATTTAAATCAGCAAGTAATACTTGGCTTTTTGGCATGTTAGCCTGCACCATAATAGGACTCAGCGCTGCTATAGAAAATAATCCAAGTAATGATTTGATAAGTTTCATGCTTTCTCTCGTTTTAATTTTAAGCACCTCATGATAACGTTATTTGCTGATGACGTCACTTGACCTCAGTCAGTAAGCTCTTTATAACTAACTTGGTCCTAAAAAAGAGAACAAACATGTCAGCTAAACATCCTATCATTGCTATTACAGGTTCATCCGGTGCTGGTACAACCACTACGACTAATGCTATTAAACACATTTTTCGTAGCCTTAATATTAATGCTGCTTTTATCGAAGGAGATAGCTTTCACCGTTACACTCGCCCAGAGATGGATAAAAAAGTACGTGAAGCTCAGCAAGAGAGTAAACATATTAGTTATTTTGGCCGAGAGGCGAACGATTTTGGCGCATTAGAAGCCTTGTTTGAAAACTATAGCGAGACAGGTCAAGGAAAGTTGCGTCGTTATCTGCATACATTTGATGAAGCAGTACCATATAACCAATTACCGGGGACTTTTACACCTTGGCAAGATCTTGATACTAATACTGATATATTGTTTTATGAAGGATTGCACGGTGGTGTGGTTGATCAAGATGTAGATGTTGCAAAACATGTCGATTTATTGATAGGCATGGTACCTATTATTAACCTTGAGTGGATTCAAAAGCTGATACGCGACACCTCAGAGCGTGGGCACTCTCGCGAAGCGGTTATGGGCTCAATTGTGCGCAGTATGGATGATTATATAAATCATATTACTCCACAATTTTCTCGTACACATATTAATTTTCAACGCGTACCGACCGTTGATACCTCAAATCCATTTAGCGCTAAGGATATTCCATCTCTTGATGAAAGCTTTGTAGTTATTCGCTTTAGGGGTATCGATGATGTTGATTTTCCTTATTATTTACGAATGATCGAAGGCAGTTTTATGTCTCGTATTAATACGCTTGTAGTACCAGGCGGCAAAATGGGCTTAGCAATGGAGCTGGTACTTACCCCATTAATTAAAGATATTATTTTGAAAAAGCGTGCACTTGAAAACCTAGCACCACTCGATTTACCTATTTAACTCCTCTTCTAAGATTGAGCTCTCTCACGTACACTGCTGATTTTGCTCAAGGTGAGATCAGTATGTCGCAACAATTAAAAATTATTGTCGGTTCTAAAAATCCTGTGAAGATAAATGCAGCTAAACATATTTTTGCTGTGTATTTTCCACAATGCATCATTGACTGTGAGGGTGTGAATGCTCCCTCAGGCGTGCCCGATCAACCTATTGGCGAAGACGAAACACGTATTGGCGCACAAAATCGTGTTAATTACTGTAAGGAGCATCACCAAGCTCACTACTACGTGGCGATGGAAGGCGGCGCAGAGCAATTTAGCTATGGTGCAGCAACCTTTGCTTACGTAGTTATTGATAATGCCTTAAATCAAGTTGTAGGGCGTAGCAGCAACCTCCCCTTACCTCAAGTACTTTATAACGCATTGCTTAATGGCGAAGAGCTTGGCGATGTAATGGACAAAGTATTTAACACCACCAACGTTAAACAAAAAGGAGGCGCTATTGGGTTACTTACAAACAATCATGCCACACGCGAAAGCACCTATACACAAGCACTCACTTTAGCTATGGCGCCTTTTCTACACGTAGATCTCTACAGCCAAACAAGTTAATTTAGGAAGTTTAATGAAATACAACTATGTATTGTTTGATGCAGACGAAACCTTATTTAGGTTTGATATTTTAGCCGGCATGACTCGCATGTTTAAAGCCTACAATGTAGATTTTAGCCAAGACGATTATATTCATTATCAAAAAACCAATAAGCAGCTGTGGGTTGATTATCAAAATGGCACTATTAGTGCAGATTACTTACAAGTAACACGCTTTAATGAGTGGGCTTCAAAACTTAATGCGCCCGCAAAAGAGCTAAACGATGCTTTTTTAGATGCAATGGCGCAAATTTGCGAGCCATTACCTGGTGCTATTGAGCTTTTAAATAAACTCAAGCCAAATGCTAGATTAGGTATTATTACTAACGGGTTTGCCCGCCTACAAACCGTACGCCTTGAGCATACTGGCTTAAAAGATATGTTTGAATGGTTAGTAATATCTGAACTTGTAGGTATAGCAAAACCAAATAAAGCTATTTTTGAGCACACATTTGAGTTAATGGGTAACCCAAATAAAAGCGAGATACTTATGGTGGGTGATACTGCTGCAAGTGACATACTTGGCGGCAACAATGCTGGCATTGATACTTGCTGGTTACAACATCCTGGTGAGCAATTAGCCGACGGAATAAAGCCAACCTATACAGTTACTCATTTAAATCAGTTACAAGCTCTTTTACAGCTATAATAAGGTAAATTTTACGCAAAAAAATGACGCTAATTAGCGTCATTTTTTATAACTGTTTGTAAGCTGTTCTTTTACCGCTTTTAGGCTGGTGCTAACTCAAGACCGGGTGCAGGCATCGTCACAGGTGTTTCAAATGTTGCCCACTCCCATGCTGACTCTGTAGCCATAATTTTACGAAGTAATTTATTATTTAAATCATGACCCGATTTAAATGCAGTTACTTTACCTAAAAGATTATGACCTGTCATAAACATGTCACCAACACAGTCTAATATCTTGTGCTTAACAAACTCATCGCTATAACGTAAACCGTTAGGATTTAAAACTTTGAATTCATCAAGTACTACAGCACTATCCATACTACCACCTAGCGCTAGGTTGTTTGCGTGCATGTATTCGATATCTTTCATAAATCCAAAAGTACGCGCACGGCTAATTTCTTCAATAAAGCTTTGCGTTGTGATATCCAAGCCAATACGTTGGCGACTTTCATTGATAGCAGGGTGGTTAAATGCAATCTCAAAGTCGATATGAAAACCATCATATGGCTCAACTTCAGCCCACTTACCATCTTCTTCAATGCGTACTTTTTCTTTAATACGGATGAAGCGTTTAGCAACGTTTTGTTCTTCAATTCCGCCCTTTTGCAGCAGATATATAAATGGTAATGCACTACCATCCATAATCGGCACTTCTGAGCTGTCCAATTCTACAATTAGATTGTCAATTCCCATCGCAGCAACGGCTGCAATAAGGTGCTCAGTAGTCGATAAGCGAACACCATCTTTGTTAATTAAACAGGTACACAACTGCGTATCACCAACGGCTTCAGGTGTTGTTTCAAAATCAACAACCGGATCAAGGTCGACACGACGAAATACAATCCCAGTATTTGCGCTCGCAGGTCGGAGAGTTATTGTGACCTTCTCACCTTTATGAAGTCCAATTCCTATGGCTTTGACTACTTCTGCAATCGTACGCTGTTTAATCATAGGTTCGCTCACTTTTAAATCAGTTACAGTTAGACGGCGGAGTTTAACATAAACCCTTTTGCCTTTCAATATTTGACTATATTTCAAACAAAAGTATTAATAAATGTTAATCCGCCTGCTTGCGTAAAAAAGCGGGGATATCAAAATAATCTCCACCTTCTGACTTGTCTGCTTTTTTACTATTTTGCGCTGAAGAATTTGATGAACCACTTGTGCTACTTGAGCTAGCTGAAGGCACTTTTTCTTTACTTTCTGTTTGCGTGTTAGTTGTACTTTCTTCTGTGCTTATGTCTTGGCTTGCAAAACTCGGTACGTACATGCTGCTAGTTTGACTTGATGAACCTGCTACATCAGAACCGGATGCCTTTTTCACACTACTCTCAACAATACCAAACTGTGGACGACGATCGCCGCCTAAACCTGTTGCAACAACAGTAACGCGTAATTCATCGCTCATTTCTGGATCAATAACCGCACCAACAACAACCGTTGCATTTTCAGACGCTAGGGCCTTAACGTGGTTACCCACAATTTCAAATTCTTCTATCGCAATGTCCATACCCGCTGTAATATTAACCAAAATACCTTTAGCACCGGTTAAATCAACGTCTTCTAGTAATGGACTTGAGATAGCAGCTTCTGCTGCCTCTTGTGCTCGGTCAGGACCGGAAGCAGACGCAGTTCCCATCATTGCGGTACCCATTGCTGACATTACGGTTCTAACATCGGCGAAATCCACGTTAATTAAACCAGAACGGGTAATTAGCTCTGCTATACCTTGTACTGCACCAAATAATACGTCATTAGCTTTAGCGAAAGCATCGAGAAGTGTAGTCCCTTTTCCTAAAACTTTAAGTAATTTATTGTTTGGGATTGTAATAAGTGAGTCTACAATTTCTGACAATTCATTAATGCCTTGTTCAGCGGCTGAGGCACGTTTTTTACCTTCAAAATCAAAAGGACGTGTTACGACTGCAACAGTTAAAATACCTAATTCTTTAGCTATTTTAGCAACCACAGGTGCTGCACCAGTGCCTGTTCCACCGCCCATGCCTGCTGCAATGAATACCATATCAGCGCCTTCAAGACTAGCACGAATAGTCTCAGAATCTTCTTCAGCAGATTGACGACCTACTTCTGGGTTTGCACCCGCGCCTAACCCTGAGGTTATTTGCGTGCCAAGCTGTACTGTAATATCTGCAGCAGAGTTACGTAATGCTTGTGCATCCGTATTAGCGGCTATAAAGCGCACGCCTTCTATTTGTTGTTTAACCATGTGCTCAACAGCGTTACCGCCGCCGCCGCCCACGCCAATTACCTTTATTACGGCTTCTTCACCGTGCTGTTCCATCATATCAAACATGTTTACTCTCCGACTTGAGCCTTAAAACTCGCCTTGGAACCATTTCGTTATACGGTTCCACCAATTATTATTATCCTCTGCTTTCGACTTTTGTGCATTCATCGATTGCATAGTGCGCCCGTATTGTAACAAACCAACAGCGGTTGCGTACGAAGGATCATCTACATAGTCTGTCAAACCAACCATCCCGATTGGTTTGCCTATTCTTACTGGCATTTGGAAAATGTCTTCTGCCACTTCCATCGCGCCAGTCATTTTAGCAGTTCCGCCTGTAATAACGAGGCCTGCCGCAATTTGGTCTTCTAAGCCTGAACGACGAATTTCTTCCATCGCAAGCTCAAATAATTCTCTAAAGCGAGGCTCTACTACTTCAGATAAAGTATGGCGAGACATCAATCTTGCTGGTCGCCCACCTACACTTGGCACTTCAATAGTGTCTTCACTACTCGCCATTTGACTACTTGCACATGCGTATTGTACTTTGAGTGACTCTGCATGCGATATAGGTGTGCGAAATATTTTTGCAATATCACCTGTAACTTGGTTACCCGCCACTGGAATAACCGCAGAGTGACGAAGTGCACCATTAATGTAAATGGTGATATCCATTGTACCACCACCAATATCAAGTACTGCTACACCTAGCTCTTTTTCGTCATCAGTTAACACCGAGTAACACGATGCTAATGCTGTAAATATAAGCTGATCGACTTCCAAGCCACAGCGCTCTACGCATTTTTCTATATTTTTTGCCATATCGTTTGAGCACGTAATAATATGTGCACGTGCTTCCATACGCACACCACTCATACCCAACGGGTTTTTAATGCCCTCTTGCATATCAATGCTGTATTCTTGCGGCAATGCATGTAGCATTTTACGCTCTGCCGAGATAGGCACAGAGCGAGCAATGTGTATTACGTTTTCAATATCTTCGTCAGTGACTTCGGTGTTGTTAATCGCCACCACACCACTTTCATTTTGACACTGTATATGTTTGCCAGAAATACCTAAATACACAGAGCTAATACGACAATCAGCCATTAACTCAGCTTCATCTATTGCTCGGCGAATAGACTCAGACACTAAGTTTAAATCGTTAACGCCGCCTTTATCCATACCATGAGATACTTGGCTGCCCACTCCAACAATACTGAGCTTGTTATCTGCGGTGATTTCACCTACCGTGGCAACCACTTTCGAGGTGCCAACGTCTAATCCTATTACTAGGTTTCTTTCTGCTGACTTAGTCATGCCTTACTCTTATTTTGTAATTGTTCTTCTTGCAGTGGTTTAAAACTCACAGCAAGGCCGGTATCATACCGTAAATCGATTGTGTCTACTTGTGCATCCGCACGTTGTTCCATTCGCGGATAAACATCTATAAAGCGTTGTACGCGTTTAGCTTTATCCTTACGTCCTAGGTCTAAACGAATTCCATTATCAAGCCACAATTGCCAAGAAAATCGCTCTGATAGCGCCAAACTAGAAAGAGTTAAGTTATTTACCTTAAGCATCTCATCAAACTGCTTAAAAGCAATCCACGCTTCTTCTTCGCTGCCTTCAGGACCATACAACTGCGGCAAATCTGTTAGCTTATCGCTACTAGCCTGAAACGCTTGGCCGCTCTGATTTAGTAATAAGTCACTATTCCAATGTGCAACAGGTGTATGTTCAACTACATACACTTGTATAGTATCAGGCCATTGCTTACGCACTGAAACCGTCGCAACCCAAGGCAAATCTTGAACTAACTGCTGGACATGCTTCACATCTAATTCAAAAAAGCTACTTAAATCAGCCTGCTTTATTGTTCTTATGATTGCTGCTTCATCAGTGTATTTTGGGTGTCCCTGTACTGTAAGATGCTTTATTTGAGCATCTTTATTCTCTACTAACCAATCCGATACACCGGTCGTAATTTGCACTAAGCCTATCACTACAACCAGGAAAAAACTCACACCAAAAATTAAAGACCAATTAAGTTTCAGTTTGATTCTCTGAGCTTTTTCTAAAAGGGGATGCATATTAAAGCGTTTGCTCCAAAATGCGAACAACTAATTGTTCAAAGGTTGCCCCATTCGCTTTTGCCGCCATTGGCACTAACGACTTTTCAGTCATGCCTGGTACTGTATTTACTTCAAGTAGGTAAAAGTTACCTTGCTCGTCTTGCATCGCATCAACACGGCCCCAACCACTTGCGCCCACCAAATCAAATGCATCTAGCGATATAGCTTGTAAGTACTTAGTATCTTGCTCTGATAAATCTGCAGGGCAATGATACTGCGTTGTATTTGATTGATACTTAGCTTGATAATCATAAAAGCCATTGGGTGTAGTCATTTCAATAACAGGCTGTACTTCGCCGCCAAGCACTGTAACGGTAAATTCTCGCCCTGTTATCCACTGCTCCACTAGCACTTGATTATCGAACTTAAATGCGTGAGCCAAAGCTTCATCTAGCTCTTGTGCGCTACTTGCCTGCGCCATACCAATGCTTGAGCCTTCATGTGATGGCTTAACCATTACTTTTTTAAACTCATCCATAATGGCTTTAGCATCAAAACCTTTTTTAGCATCAACGACTGCATAAGGTGCTGTACTTAAACCAGCAGATTTAAATAGGTGCTTACAACGAACTTTATCCATAGCCAGTGCAGAGCCAAGCACATTACTACCAGTGTAAGGTAGATTCATAAACTCAAGCGCACCTTGTACAGTACCATCTTCACCACCACGGCCGTGAAGAGCAATAAAAACACGATCTACATTTAATTCTTTTAAATCCCAAAGCGAGCGATTTTGAGGGTCGAATGCAATTGCATCTACGCCACTATTTTGTAGCGCGTTTAAAACAGCCTGACCCGATCGTAAAGACACTTCACGCTCTGCTGAGTTACCACCTAGCAGTACCGCTACTTTACCAAATTGTGTGTTTACCTGAGTCATACTTCACCTTGCTTAAGTTTTTCTATCGACATACCTGTAGCAGCTAATGTTTTAACTAATTGACCTATATTACCAGCGCCTTGGGTTAATACTAAATCATTGTTTTGTAAATTTGCGGCCAAAACACCTGCAAGCTCAGAATTTGTTGCCACATGCAGAGGCTCTTTACCACGTTGACGAAGGCTACGACATAAGCTTTTGCTGTCTGCGCCTACAATAGGTTCTTCACCTGCGCTATACACATCAAGTAATAGTAACTGATCTACATCAGCGAGTACTTTTACAAAATCTTCGTACAAATCACGTGTACGAGAAAATCTATGTGGTTGATATACCATTACCAATCGCTTATCGGGCCAACCTTCACGTACTGCTGCAATTGTTGCTGCAACTTCTGAAGGGTGATGCCCGTAATCATCAACTAGCATCACATTGCCACGTTCATTTTCAAATTCACCATAATGCTGAAAACGACGCCCTATTCCTTCAAAATTTTGTAATGCTTCTAAAATTGCATGATTTGCAATATTTTGATCTTTAGCTACCGCAATTGCAGCAGTTGCATTGAGTGCATTGTGCTTACCAGGCATATTGAGCGTGGCAGTTAAGCTATCGCCATTTTTACTTGTTACGGTAAACGTACACGTATTGGCAGACTGACTAAAGTCGCTCATGCGATAATCAGCATCCTTTGCTTCGCCATAAGTAATGACAGGGCGAGCAAAACGCGGGATTAGCTCGCTAGCTACTTCTGAGTCAATGCACACGACAGCTAAGCCATAAAACGGTAGGTTATGGATAAAGTCTACATAGGTGTCTTTCATTTTCTCAAGACTGCCACCATATGTATCCATGTGATCTTCTTCGATATTTGTGATCACCGACACCATTGGCTGTAAATGTAAAAACGACGCATCGCTTTCATCTGCTTCCGCAATTAAAAAATCACTTTTACCTACTTTTGCGTTACTGCCTGCGCTATTTAATAAGCCACCAATAATAAAGGTTGGATCAAGCCCTGCTTGCCCATAAATACTCGCAATTAAGCTTGTTGTCGTTGTTTTACCATGCGTACCAGCAATCGCTATACCGTGGCGAAAACGCATTAGCTCGGCAAGCATTTCTGCACGGCGAACTACTGGTATACGCGCCGCTTTTGCAGCTATAATTTCCGGGTTTGTTTCATCTATTGCGCTTGAAACAACCACTACGTTAGCATCTTTTACGTTATTTTCATGATGGCCAATAAAGACTTCTGCGCCGGCTTTTATCAGGCGCTCTGTCATTGCACTGTGCGCAATATCAGACCCTGTAATACGGTAACCTTCAAAAGCAAGTACTTCTGCAATACCGCCCATACCAGCACCGCCAATACCTATAAAATGTATGGTGTCTATTCGGCGCATTGCAGGGCGCGTGTGTTTTTCTTGTACTGACGTTTCTTTCACTTATTTTCTCTTATTTGTTACTTGCTCACAGTGCGCAGCTACGCTTGCTGTGGCATCTAAAATGGCTTGTTTTTTTGCATTAGTAGCAATTTCAGTAATTAATTTTGGTTGCGCTAAATAAGGACTCAACAGCGCAACAATAGACTGTTTATTGAATTGCCCTTGTGGCATCAATAAAGCGCCATTAGCCATAACTAAATACTGTGCGTTAGCAGTTTGATGATCGTCAACGGCATGCGGAAATGGTACAAATACGGCCATTTTACCCGCTGCTGCAATTTCGCTAACAGTTAACGCACCAGCGCGGCAAACAACAATATCAGCCCAGCTATACGCCGCGTCCATATCATCAATAAATTCAGCTATTTTTGTATTAACATCCGCTAAGCCATGCATTTTATAAGCTGTTTCCACAGTAGATAAATGACCCTTACCTGTTTGATGCCATACGCTTATAGGAGCTGTATTATTTAGTACTTTAAATGCCTCTGGTAATGTTTGATTAAACACTTGTGCACCGAGCGAGCCACCAACCACTAAAATATTAATAGGGCTTGATACATCACGTTTGACTATATTCATAACGCTTTGACGTACTGGGTTTCCTACTAATTCAGCTTGCCCCTGTGCAAAAGCACTTGGAAATGCTGCTAGTACACGTGTAGCCACCTTAGCTAACAGTTTATTACTCATACCCGCTACAGCATTTTGCTCGTGAATCACCAACGGAACACCTAAACTTTTTGCGGCTATACCTGTAGGGCCCGTAACATAACCGCCCATTGCAAGTACTACATCAGGACGCTGTTCTTTCAATACTTTACGCGCCTGTAATACTGCATTAATTACCATGAATGGGGCTTTAATGAGACGTTTTAAGCCATTACCGCGTACGCCCTTTACATTAATAAAATCAATATCTATATTGTGCTTAGGTACAACACGCGCTTCCATTCTATCTGAAGTGCCAATCCAGCTAACTTGCCAGCCCTGCTTCTTTAAATAATCGGCCACCGCAATACCGGGAAAAATGTGTCCGCCAGTTCCACCAGCCACTACTACTAATTTTTTACTCATCGCTTACCTCCACCTGAGGTGGCTTGTTTGGTTGCCATTTTAGTTTCAAAATCAACGCGTAGTAAAATACCCGTTGCAATAGTCATCATCAATAAGCTTGAACCGCCATAAGAAATAAATGGTAGAGTTAAGCCTTTGGTCGGTAAAATTCCCGCACTCGCGCCTACATTAACCATGGTTTGAAACGCAAACCAAATACCAATAGCTAAGGCAAAATAGCCCTCATATTCCTTACCATTTTTAAGTGCAGTTTGACCTATTAATAATGCTCTAAAAACCAAAGTTCCCAGCACCATTAAAATACTTAATACACCAATAAAGCCTAACTCTTCAGCAATAACAGCAAAAATAAAGTCAGTGTGAGCTTCTGGTAAATACTGCAATTTTTGCACACTATTGCCAAGCCCTTGTCCAAACCAATCTCCTTGACTATACGCCATTAACGATTGCACCAACTGATAGCCTTTACCAAATGGGTCATCCCAAGGCTCTAAAAAGCCAACAACCCGTGCCATTCGATATGGCTCTAAAACAATTAAGCCA
Organism: Pseudoalteromonas aliena; assembly: GCF_038155085.1. Classification (GTDB taxonomy): domain Bacteria; phylum Pseudomonadota; class Gammaproteobacteria; order Enterobacterales; family Alteromonadaceae; genus Pseudoalteromonas; species Pseudoalteromonas aliena_A. The sequence goes on along the minus strand of NZ_JBAKAU010000003.1, from coordinate 78,834 downwards.
ACAACCAGCGCAACGCCTGTTAAAATTAATGCAAAAAACTGCCAAAGTTTTGCTCCAGCTAAAAACAGCAAACCAACTGTAGTTACAAACATAACAACTACAGTTCCTAAATCAGGCTGTAATAAAATAAGTAATGCATATACCGCAAATACAGCTATTGGCTTTGCAAAACCTTTAATATTTTCTTGCACTTCTTCGCGCTTACGTACTAAATAACCTGCGATGTAGCTAAAAAAGAATAATTTGGCAAGCTCTGACGCTTGGATGTTAAATGGCCCAATAGGTATCCATCGAGTAGAACCGTTTACTTCACGACCAATAATTAACACAACTAGCAGCAATACAAGCCCTATTAATAACAGGTAAGGATTCGCTTTTTTCCACCAACTCATGGGGACTAATGTAGTTATCCAAAATAGGAAAAATGACAGACCCAAAAAAATTCCATGGCGAATTGTAAAATGGTAAATATTACCAAATAACCTATCTGCCGTTGGCATTGAAGCGCTAGTTACCATTACAAAACCAACCCCTATGAGCATTAGCATGCAATAAAGTAATGGAACATCGTATAATTGTGCTGATGGTTTGGGTGTTAATGTTTCTCTAATATCAGCAAAAGTAATCATGTTTGATCTGCCATAACACACTGAACAAACTCATCACCGCGTTGCATATAATTGCTATACATATCAATGCTGGCACATGCAGGTGCTAATAAAACAATATTACCAGTACTACTAAGTACGTTGGCCAAAGCAACGGCTTGTTCCATATTGTTAGTTAAATAGCTCTTATTGGTAATCGCAGCTAAACCACTTGCATCTTTACCAAAACAAATTAATGCTTTTACATGCTGCTCTATGTAAGGCTTAAGCGCATTTAAATCAGCGCCTTTGGCATCGCCACCAGCAATAACAATAAGATTTTCACCGTCACTAGCTAAACTATCTATTGCAGCAATGGTCGCTCCAACATTCGTTGCCTTTGAATCGTTAAAATACTTTACACCGTTAAGCTCAGCTATAAATTGGCAACGATGAGCCAACCCATTAAATTGACCTAATGCGTTTTTATATTGCTCTTTGCTTACTTCAAGCGGACTTAAGAGCGCCATTACGGCGAGCGTATTTAAATAATTGTGCTTACCCACTACCGCAAGCGTATCAACAGGTAAAAAGGCATCTCCTTTAACCATAAAGTGAGTTTCGCCATTGTGCTGCGCTAAATGGTAATCACCTTGTTGAGCACCAAAGCTGATTAGGGGGGCTGTACCGCGCTCAACTGGATGTGTTTGAATATCGTCAGCATTGACAACAATAAGCTCTGCAGCGTCATAAATACTTAGTTTTGATTCTATATAAGCTTGGTAACTGTCGTAGCGGTCAAGGTGATCTTCTGACACATTTAATACCGTTGCACTCACAGGTTTTAAACTTGTTGTGGTATCTAGCTGAAAACTAGATAACTCAAGTACATACACATCAAAATCATCACTGAGCAAATCAAGCACTGCTGTGCCAATATTCCCACCCAAAGCAACTTTATAGCCGGCTTCTTTTAATACTTCATAAGCGAGCGTAACCACTGTTGATTTACCGTTAGAGCCCGTTACTGCAACAACAGGTTTTGTATTAATGCGTGCAAATAACTCAACGTCACCAATCACTTCGATACCTGCGTTAATTGCATCTGCAACAGCTGGTATTTTTAAGTTAAGCCCAGGGCTTATAATAATCATATTGCTTGAACAAAGCTCTGCGTCATCCAAATTACCGAAGTGGGTATCTAGAGTTGGCGCATGCTCTTTTAACCAATCAATCCCCGGCGGGGTTACTCGGCTATCAACGACCTTAGGGGCGAGGCCATGAGATAATAGAAAACGCACAATGCCCAGACCGGTTACACCGAGTCCGAGCACTGTTATTTGTTTGTTTTTTATCTCGTTTAAATACTGCATTTATCGAATCTTTAAAGTAGCTAAGCCAGCAAGCACTAGCACAACAGAAATAATCCAAAAGCGCACAATAACGCGAGGCTCTGGCCAACCTTTTAATTCATAATGATGATGAATCGGCGCCATTCTAAAAATGCGTTGTCCGCGTAATTTATACGACCCAACTTGTAATATTACCGATAGTGCTTCCATTACAAATACACCGCCCATAATAATAAGTAGTAATTCTTGGCGTACTAAAACAGCAATAATACCTAATGCGCCACCAAGTGCTAATGAGCCAACATCGCCCATAAATACTTGTGCTGGGTAAGTGTTAAACCATAAAAAGCCAAGCCCTGCGCCTACAATGGCAGTACACACAACTACAAGCTCACTCGCTAGCGGTAAATGTGGAATATGTAAGTAAGCCGAAAAGTTAATATTACCTGTTAAGTAAGCAATAATTGCCAATGCCGCAGCCACCAAAATAATTGGCACAATCGCCAAGCCATCTAAGCCATCAGTCAGGTTTACCGCGTTTGATGTACCTACTATCGCAAAGTACGTAAGCACGATATAAAACAAACCTAATTGCGGTAACACGTCTTTAAAAAATGGAACAACAAGTGATGTTTCAGATACTTGTGCACTGGTAAAGTACAAAGCAGTAGCTACAACTAATGCAATGACCGATTGCCAAAAGTACTTCCACTTAGCAATTAAACCTTTTGGGTCTTTACGAATAACTTTACGGTAATCATCAACAAAGCCAACAATACCTAATGAGCCAATTACAAACAGTGTTGCCCACACATATTTATTTGATAAATCAGCCCAAAGTAGCGTGCTTGTAAAAATAGCCGCTAAAATAAGTAAGCCACCCATAGTCGGCGTGCCCGACTTAGACAAATGCGATTGCGGACCATCGTCGCGAACTGTTTGTCCTATTTGCATACGTTGCAAACCGCGAATTAACTTAGGCCCTAAATAAAGAGACATAATTAGCGCAGTTAAAATACCTAAAATGGCACGTAGCGTTAAATACGAGAAAACATGAAAACCACTAAAATACTGCGTTAAATACTCTGCCAGCCAAACTAACATTATGATACTCCATTGATGGCTTGTTGCTGGCCATTAACTAAATCGGTTACTAATAATTCCATGCGAGAACTGCGCGACCCTTTCACTACTATTGTTGTTTTAGTATTCACTTTATTAATACTTTCTTGAATTTTTTGCTGCATCTGTTCGCGGCTCGAAAAGTGACGATTAGGTAGTTCAAACACATCACTTGCGTATTTACTTAATACACCTAATGTAAATAACTCATCAATCCCTTGCTCAAGTGCGTACTCTCCCACTTCTTGATGGTATTTACGTGCATCTTCGCCCAGTTCCCCCATGTCACCGAGTGCTAAAATGCGGTGACCTTGCATGTCACTTAACAAGTCAATCGCAGCTTTTACCGACTTAACATTGGCATTATAGGTATCATCAACCACGGTGAGTAAATCAGACACTTCAATTAAATTCACGCGCCCTTTTACATCACCCATAGTGGCAAGTGCATTGGCTATTTCTTCAAGGGTTACATCAAATTCACTGGTCAGCGCCGCAGCGATAAGCGCATTACTAATATTATGCTTACCAGGTAGCGCCAAAGTAACAGGTACTTGCTTGTTTTTAGTGCAAAGCATAAAGCTTGCACGCGCATTGACATCAAGCGTGATGTTTTCTGCCCAAATGTCTAGTTTTTCAGTTGTAGAAAAGCGTTTAACATTGCGCCCTTCAAGTTTATCTAACCAATACTGGCTAAATTCACTATCGCAATTAACAATGGCAACGCCGTCATCTTTAAGGCCATCAAAAATCTCACCTTTAGCTTTTGCGACGCCCATTAAACTACCGAAACCTTCTAAGTGGGCTGCTGCAACATTACATACAACAGCCACATCTGGTTTTGTCATCGCTGTGGTGTAGGCTATTTCACCTAAGTGATTTGCACCTAGCTCAATAACTGCAAAACGATGTTGAGGCTCTAAGCGCAATAACGTAAGTGGGACGCCAATATCGTTGTTAAAATTACCTTTAGTAGCTAATACATCACCATGAACTGACAAGATTGCCGCACACATTTCTTTTACGGTGGTTTTGCCTACACTCCCTGTAATTGCAATTGTTTTAGGCGCCACTTGCGCCATAACAGCGGTGCCAATTGCACCTAATGCAATACGTGTATCGCTTACTATAAATTGTGGAATATCTACATCAACTTTGTGCTGAACAATAACGCCTATAGCGCCTTTTTGTTTAGCCTCAGCTATAAATTTATGCCCATCAAAATTTGGCCCTTTCAGTGCTAAAAACACTTCCCCATCACACACTGTGCGAGTATCAGTATTTATATTAAACACATGTTGATTATCACCTTGATAATCAGTTGTTAGCACATTAGCTAACCAATCAAAATCCATTGGGATCATTGCGTTATCCCTCTTACTGCTTTTTTTAGTTGTTCTTGAACATAGCGGCGATCGCAAAAGTCGATGCGCTTATCGCCTATAATTTGATAATCTTCGTGGCCTTTACCTGCAATCAAAATAACATCATCAGCTGTAGCATTTTCTATAGCAAAACGAATTGCAGTTGCTCTATCAGCTTCTAGATGTGAATTTTGAGGATGAGTCAAACCGCCAGCTACATCTGCAATAATGTCATCAGGGTTTTCTGAGCGAGGGTTATCACTGGTAATAATAACTTTATTAGCGTTTTTCTCAGCAGCTTGCGCCATTAAAGCGCGCTTACCTTTATCTCTGTCGCCACCACAGCCAAACACACAACTTACGCCCCCTGGCACATGCTTTTGCAATGCTTGTAATGCAAGTGCTAACGCCTCAGGTGTATGTGCATAATCAACAATACATGTTGGCTTGCCTGCTTCGCTAAATGCTTGCATACGCCCAGCAACAGGCTGTAAATGCGCACAACCTGCAACAAGTTGCTTCAGCGGATAACCAAGGCCTAGTAATGTAGCGAGCGAGGCCGTTAAGTTGTATAAATTAAATTCGCCAAACAGAGGCGATTTAATTGAAATATCACCCCAACTCGTCGATAACTGAGCCGAAATACCTTCACTTGAATATTCAACATCAGAAAAATAAACGTATCGAGCATTTTTAGGAGCTAAGTTTTTGCGGCCATAACAAATTAGGTTATTAAAATCATACTTTTCAAGCCATTGCTCAGCTTGAAAGTCATCTTGATTAAGCACGACAACTTGTGGTTCGAAGTCACGGAAAAGCATTAATTTCGCATCACCGTAACTTGCCATATCACCATGGTAATCTAAGTGATCGCGCGAAAGATTAGTAAACACAGCCGCTTTAAACGCGCATTTAGCAACGCGCTGCTGCACTAACCCATGAGATGATACTTCCATGGCTACCAGCTTTTTATGCTGCGAATTTAAATCGCTCAAAATATGCTGTAAATCAACTGTTGAAGGTGTGGTATTAATCAGTGGAATTAAGTTATCAGGATGGCCATAACCTAAAGTGCCTATAATAGCCGACTCAGTACTACAAAATTGTGCTAAGTGGGCAATCATTGCTGTGGTGGTCGATTTACCATTTGTACCTGTCACACCAATTAAATCAAGAGTCTGACTTGGTTGGCTATAAAAGCGACTAGCTAATTCTGGAAGCTTTTTATCAAGTTCTGAGGCTAAATACAGTGGCTCAAAACTGGTTTCAAATTCACATAATCTGTCAGCAATGATAGCTATTGCGCCATTTTCAATTGCTTTACTAATAAATTGTCCGCCATCAAGTGTATGCCCTTTAATAGCAACAAATACATCACCTGGCGTTACTTCACGGCTATCAAGGCGTAAATGCTTTACCAGTTGCGAGGGCGCATCTATCTCGATGTATTTTAAAATATCCTTTAAATCACGCATCGTTATCTTTACCTTGTACATACGCAACCTCTTCCTTGTCAGGCGCTACGTTTAATATTCTTAATGCGTTAGAGATGATTTCTGCAAATGCAGGGCCAGCGGTGGCACCTCCATAGTACACATCACCACCAGGTTCATTAATCATAACTACCACGGCTAAACGAGGATTACTTGCCGGCGCTACACCTGCAAAATAACCTACATATTCATCACCATACCCACCAGCAATAGCTTTTTTAGAAGTTCCTGTTTTTCCAGCTGCGCGGTACCCGTCGACTTTTACATTACGTGCCGTACCATCTTTTTCAAAAACACTTTCCATCATATGCACTACAGCTTCAACATCTTCTTGTTTAAAAATGCGTTCACCTTCAGGTACAGAGCTTTGCTTTAAAATAGTCAGAGGGCGATTAACACCACCTGCGCCAAGCATGGTATAAAAGCGAGCCATTTGTGCTGTACTTACAGAAATTGCGTAACCAAATGACAATGTTGCTATTTCAAAGTCTGACCAACGACGGTTTGGGTAAAACAAGCCACTACTTTCGCCTACCATACCAGTACCTGTATCACTGCCAAACCCCACCTTTTGGTATAGACCCACCAAATAATCTTTAGGTACTTGTTGAGTTATTTTCGCAACCCCCATATTCGATGAGTACTTTAAGATTTCGCGAAGAGTCATTTCACCGTGGTTACGAGTATCCTTTACTAAGCTCCCACCTAATCGCATCCAACCAGGATAGGTATCTATTGTATCACTCGCCTTAATTGCACCGTAGTCTAGCCCTGCTAAGATGGCTAGAGGCTTAACAGTTGAGCCTGGTTCAAACAAATCTGTAATTGCGCGATTACGACGCTTGTGAGGTGCAGCATCGCTTAAGTTATTTGGATTAAATGAAGGGCTATTTACCATTGCCAAGACTTCACCGGTTTTAACATCAACCACCATAGCTGAGCCCGATGTGGCTTTGTAAGTCAGTACAGCTGATTTTACAGCTTTGTAGGCAATAGCTTGAATACGTTGGTCAATGCTTAATTCTATGCTTTCAGGCTCTACACGTTCACGTTCGTCAAGTACTTCTACTTCACGCCCTTGTGCATCTTTACGAATAGTGCGGCGGCCTTCTTCACCCGTTAAAGCGTTTTCGTATAGCTTTTCAATGCCTTCAATGCCTTTACCGTCTATATTAGTAAAACCAATGACATGCGCGGTAACCTCACCAGCAGGGTAATAGCGTTTAGATTCATCTAGTAAATGAATACCTGGTAGGCGTAAATCGCCAATATAATTTGCTACAGCAGGAGTAACTTGGCGCTTTAAATAAACAAAGCGACGCGAAGGATCGTTTAAAAGTCGAGAGTTAATCTTTTTAGGATCAATACGCAGCACATCAGCAAGCTCACGCCAGCGTAGATCGTTTTTATAATAAAGTGCAGTGCGCTTATCAAGCTCAGCGGTATTTTCAGCTAAAGATAAATGATCTTCGCCACTTTTACGTGCTTGTTTAATTACTTTAGAGACGAGCGATTTGTGCAGTGCTTTAGGATCAGCATATACACTTACAACAGGTACACTGACTGCAAGCTCTTTACCGTGCCGATCGAATATCATACCACGTTGTACGTGTAGTTTTTCTACCCGTACAGTACGCTTATTACTCTCTGAGCGTGCTTTATCAGGCTCAATAACTTGTAAATAAGCAGCACGAGATACGAGTGTCACAAACACCATAAAAACCACACCACATACAAGCATAAAACGCCACGTGATTAAGTTTACTGTTGTTTTTTTTCCTCTAGTTCTCATTGTACTATTATTACCTGCTCATCTTGACTGGTTGGCCGTTTCATTTTCAATTGTGATGTAGCTACTTCTTCGATACGTGCGTGTTGTGAATAAAACTCTTCTTCAACAAGTAAGTAGCGCCACTCTAAATCGAGCTCATCGCGTTGCTGTAATAATTGATCTTGCTGTATAAGCTGGCCACGAGCTAAATGTGTTGTTTGCACAACAGCTAAACTAGAAGCGAATATCACAACCAACAAGGCCGAGGTTAGCTTATTAGCTCCTAGGCCTTTTAATATTTCAAAGAATAAATTAGGTTGCCGATAGCTCGCTTTTTTACTCATCCCAACCTCTGTGCAATCCTAAGTACAGAGCTACGAGAACGTGGATTACGATCTACTTCTGCAGCACTTGGCTTAATAGCTTTACCCACTGCTTTTAACGTCAGATTTTTATTTATTTGTGCATCAGTTAAAGGCAAACCTCTGGGTAATGCTTCTCCCTTACTCTGTTTTCTTATAAACTGTTTTACAATACGATCTTCTAAAGAATGAAACGAAATCACCACTAAACGTCCGCCTGGCTTTAGCACTTTAACTGCAGACTGTAGCGCTGTTTGAATCTCTTCAAGCTCACTATTGATGTAAATACGAATAGCCTGAAAAGTGCGGGTAGCTGGGTGTTTAAACTTATCTTTTACCGGCACAGCTTCATCAACAAGGTCAGCAAGCTGCTTGGTAGTTGTGATTGGCGTGTGCTCACGAACTTCAAGTACTTTGTGTGCAATGCGTTTACCAAACTTTTCTTCGCCCAGTTTTTTAATTACGTGGGTAATATCATCCAACTCAGCCTCTGCTAACCACTGTGCTGCACTGCGACCTGTTGTAGGGTCCATGCGCATATCGAGCGGGCCATCTTTCATAAAGCTAAAACCACGTTCAGCGTCATCTAGTTGTGGCGATGAAACACCAATGTCTAATAAAATGCCATCGACTTTACCAATTAGATCGTTTTGCTGTGCTACTTCGTATAAATTTGAAAAGCGAGTGTGTGCAATTGCAAAACGTGGGTCATCAACAAATTTTTTAGCTGATTGTATTGCTTGTGGGTCTTGGTCAATTGCTTGTAAGCGACCTTCATCACCAAGGCGTGCTAAAATTTGCCCAGAGTGGCCACCACGTCCAAATGTACCATCCATGTATATACCGTTTGGCTTAATTGCAAGGGCATCGATGGTCTCATCCATTAATACGGATACGTGTTCAAATTGCGCTGTCATTAGCTATTGTGTGCCTTTTTTTGTGCCGTTAGAGTGTGAAACTATCTAAATCTTGGTTAGGTTCAAAATCACCAAGCCTTTCAAGCTCAGTATCTTGCTGCATTTGCTCGTGCCAACGCGCCTCGTCCCAAATTTCAAACTTATTCATCAAACCAACTAGCATGATTTTTTTGCCAAGAGATGCATGGGCACGTAATGATGGCGCAAGCAAAATTCGACCATTTTTATCAAGTTGATACTCTGTAGCGTTACCTAGTAACATACGTTGCATTCGACGGGCTCGTGGGTTCATATTGGAAATTTTAGCTAAACGGCTTTCTATTTCGAGCCACTCAGCCAACGGATATAACCATAAACACGGTTCATTTAATGCGACGGTACAAATAACTGTCCCCTGATCTTCAGACAATAGAGATTCTCGGTACTTTGTCGGTACCGCAAAACGCCCCTTATCATCCAAACTCAGTGAACTCGCGCCACGAAACATAAAAACCTACTTTGAAATTGTTTTATTCAATTTTTTGTTTATTTTATCCAATGAATTCCACTAAAAACCACTTTTTACCACAGTGCTCCAGTTTAGGGCTTGACAAGCCATTTTGTCAAGTAAGCTGACCAGCTTTAGTGAGTCCCAAAGCTAGAAAAAATAAGGGCTCAAGCGAAGCGTTTGAATTACGTGGGAAAAAGTGGGATTGAGGTGAAGAAAAATATCAGCATTACTTTTGTAACTTTCTATTTACATGCATTACTTACTGAATAACCAATGAACATTTACAATTTTTAAGGCATTATTATCCTCTTTGTAAAATTTACCTAGCCGTGTAGTAATAGTTACTGTTTATTTTAAAGCACTAATTATAAAAAACTAAAAATCAAAAATAAAAACCATAAAATTCAATCAGTTAAAACAAGCAACCAATTTGGTTTAATCATTGCATCATCTAAATCACTATTTAAATTTTTAACTTATTAAGGATTGATTATGGCTACTGCAACGAATACAAAACCAAACACAACTTCAGATGTTAAGCCTGACGTTAAACTAACAAATACTGAATCTCCGCTTACAGAGAAAGCAACATCAGTGGCGCACGATGCTGTAGATGCACTTTCTAGCAAGGCTGCAACAGCAGAAAGTAGCGTTCGAAAAGGGGCCTCTAGCTCAGCAGAAGCACTAAGCGAAAAACAACTTATTGCACGTGAAAAACTAAATGAGTGTACTGAAAAAACTCGTGCTTTTGCTTCTGAAAACCCATTAGCAACTGCGGGTATTGCTTTTGCTGCGGGTATGTTAATTACGTCACTACTTCGTCGTAAGTAATTAGTGATGAATAACCCACAAACAAAAGCAACCAAGGACGGTAATGCGCAAAACCAAACTACTGAGCAACATAGCCAAAAGGACGATTGGCAGGATCATGTTGCAATGCTTTTAGAGTATTCTAAGCAGCTCAAGGATGATTACCAAACTCAAGGAAAGATCACCCACCAGCTTGCTAAAGCTGAATGGCGGTTATCGCTTAGATCACTTGCATTGATCACTATATTTTTAGGATGCTTTGCCAGTGGTTTGGTTTTGTTGTGGGCAGGATTTCTAGGTGCTGTTGGATACGCTGTATACGATGTTTTTGGGTCGGTATGGCTAAGTATTGCAACAGCTACTTTGCTACAAGTTGCTTGTTTAATATGGCTTTGGAAAAATACAGTTTACTTAAGCAATAAAATTGGCTTTAGTAAAACACTTAAAAGTCTAAAGCAGCTATTTAACTTACAAGGAAATTAGTATGTTAGTTAACTACTTAATTAAAGCACCTAATGAAAACGTTTATGCTCTAAGTAAGCAAATGGATATGCGCAGTGAATTGAAACGCCAACATCATGCAGCGTTTCAATATAGACTAAAGCGTTTTGCTGCAACCAAAGTAGGGCTTTCAAGTGCCTTTATCGCAGGTGCAGCAGTACAAGCGGGTAAAAGCGAAACCAGCTTGGTAAGAAAATACGGCTGGCTAGTGAACCTAATAGCTTAAGCGCTATATTCGACCGTGATTAGATAAGTAATCAATACTTGGACCACTTGGCACAATTTGTGTTGGGTTGATCATTGTGTGACTAAAATAGTAATGACGCTTAATATGATAAAAATCAACTGTTTCAGCCACTCCATTAACTTGATACAACTCCCTAAGGTATCCACTTAATGCGGGATAGCTTTGAATTGTGCGTAAATTACATTTAAAATGGCCAACGTACACACTATCAAACCGAATGAGAGTGGTGAATAACCGCCAATCTGCCTCGGTGAGCCTATTGCCCGTTAAATAACGCTTCTTGCTCAGTATCCCCTCTACTTTATCGAGTGCTTTAAATAAATCGTTAAACGCCTCTTCGTACGCATCTTGAGTTGTTGCGAACCCCGTACGATAAACACCATTATTTATATTTGGATAAATCAACGCATTTAATTCATCAATTTTTGGTTGCAGCGTCTCAGGGTAATAGTCATCGTTATTACCTGTTAACTCATCAAACGCACTATTGAACATACGTATAATATCGGCAGACTCATTACTGACAATTTTATTTAGCTTTTTATCCCACAATACGGGGACGGTGACTCGCCCTGAATACTTTGGGTTATTTTTTGTGTACACTTGATACAAGTAGTTACTATTAAATAAAGCATCACCAGTACTGTGGTTTTGCGTATCAAAAGACCAACCAATATCAAGCATGTCAGGGCTTACAACCGAAATAGAGATTATATTTTCAAGCTGCTTCAATACTCTAAATATTAGCGCTCTGTGAGCCCATGGACATGCAAGTGATACATATAAATGATAGCGATTTGGCTGTGCTTTAAAACCCCCTTTTCCTGTGGTTCCTGCACTGCCATCGCTCGTTATCCAATTACGAAGCTGTGCATCTTCGCGTTTAAATTTTCCTTTATTTGAATGGGTGTCATACCATTTATCTTGCCATTGACCATCTACTAATAAACCCATTTCTTTCTCCCTAAATTTTGCCGAATCCATCATTTTGAAAATCACGAACAGCTTGTTTAATTTCATCTTGCGTGGTCATTACAAATGGCCCCATATGCGCTATTGGCTGATTCAATGGCTGCCCAGCAAGTATTAATACACCAGCGCCCTCTTTTGATTTTAAGCTTATGTCGCTATTGCGCTCTAAAATAATCAGCTTTCCTGTAGTAAAATCTTGCTCATCACTGGTACTTATTGAACCGCTGTGCACATAAATCATCACCTTTTGTTGTACTAATGGCGCTAACTGAATACTTTTTCCCGCAGGTATCTGTATATCAGCTAATGCAGCACTGGCGGCCAAGCTTTGTAAACTGGCATTTAATGATTGATCTGAAAATTGCCAATTCCCTGCAAGTGCTTTTAGCGTGACACCTTGCTCATTTGTAAAACTTGGCACAGGGTTTTTGGTGGTATCTTGATAACGTGGTTCACGCATTTTTTCATCGCTTGGCATGTTGATCCATATTTGGAATCCATGTAAGCCATCTATCTCATCGGCTAAAGGCATTTCACTGTGCATTACACCTTTGCCAGTACTCATCCACTGCACATCACCAGATCTTATGGCTTCTTTATTTCCCATTTGATCTTGGTGTTCAAACCCACCTTTTAAAATATAGGTGAATGTTTCAATGCCTCTATGCGGGTGTGCAGGAAAGCCGCCAATATAATCGTTTTTGTCATCCGATTTTAGTTCGTCAATCATCAAAAAAGGATCTAAATATTTGCCATCAAATCCTGGTATTCGACGAATATTCACACCATCACCATCTTGGGTTGCATATGCAGTTAAGACTTTAGATATTTTCATTTTAAGTTCACGATAAACAATATTAAGTGGCTTTTATTAAAGCATTCTATTAATGAAACAACTATGTCTTTAAATAGAGTTAAATATTCTATTTCTTAGAATAAAATCTTAATAACTTTCTTATTTATATATTCGGAACATTTAATTAAACACTTAATAAATACATACTTATTTATTAAGTACTTAAACTTTAGTTTTATTTGATACAACCCTATATATTGTATGGTTATTTTCAGGTTTTATGTCTACAATCATTTTTTAAGAAATTAAGATTTAGGAAAAACTATTTTTACTTCATCGCTTAAAAGCCAGCTTTACAGACTATTGATCCTACTTAGCATTCCTGGTGCAGCTGTTACTGTATTTACGCTTTGGTTTGGGCGTGATGCTGCTATTGAAAAAAGTGAGGAAAGAATAGTTAGCATAGCTAAGCAATTAACTTTACATCAGAAAAATATGATTGATGATGTAAAACGTTTAACTATATTTTTGGCTGGCAAAACGCCAAGCAATGAAGAACTACCAACCATCTGCCCAGACTATTTTTTTGAAATTAAAGCCCTTTACAGCAATATTGCAAATATAGGTATTGTTAACGCCGATGGTGAGCTGCAATGCGTAACAAATGGCCGCAGTAATAATATTAATATTAGTGATAGAACGTATTTTCAAAATGCGATTAGTAATCGAGACTTTTCTGTTGGATATTTTCAGTACGATAGAAGTATTCAAGCTCAAAGCGTGAATTTTGCATACCCGATAATTGATACTAATAATAAATTAAAAGGTACTTTAGTTACTGTAATTGCTTTGAACTGGTGGAATATTGCATTAAATGAAGCTGAATTTCCTAATAACGCTAAAGCCGTTATTGCCGATCCTAATGGCTTAATTATTGCCAATTACCCTAGTCGCCCGAGCAAACTAGGTAAAAAAATTACAGACACAGACTTGCTCCACAATAAAAGCTCCTTAACAGTGTTTAAAAATGCGCAAGGGGAAAACCAAATATTTCATCGTTCTGTTATTTATGAAGACGCACATGATAACAATTTAGATATATATATAGCCGTATCAGTAGAAGATTTTATAAACGAAGTAAATACCAATTTTATTAAAACGATTTTCGCTTTTTTAACCGCTATTGCTTTGCTCGTACTGCTTGCTAGGCGCCTTATTAAAATTAGTATATTTAATCCTATTGCCAACTTATCAAATGCCACTGATGAGCTTGCAAATGGCACAATGCCTAAATATATAAAAAAACCAAACAGTCCTGAATTACATGCCCTTTATAGTCGTTTTGAGGTAATGGCTCAAACTCGCCTATCTGCAGAAGCCAAGTTAAAAAATAAACACAATGAATTAATGAGTTTATTAAATGCTTTGCCCGATACTTATATGCGTATAAATGCACTTGGCGATGTTTTGTATATAGGTGGGCATGTCAGTTCTCTGCTCAGTGTAAATACGCAAGGCTCACTAAAATTAACTGAGGTATTGCCCAAAGAGAGCGCGCAGTTATTGCTTTCACATTTAAATGACTTAGATAACTCGCAAGCAATTGAGTTTAAATTAAGAGTGAGTACCAATGAGCACTTTTTTGAAGCCCGTATCAATGCGCTGGAAAGTAATAATGAATTTATTATCGTTTTGAGGGATATTAGTCAAAAAAGAATTAACGAAAAAGCGCTTCATTTAGCCTCTCTTGTGTATAGCAATAGTAGCGAAGGAATGGCTATCACTGATCCAAACGGTATTATTTATGATGTTAACCCTGCATTTTGCAAGACGACTCAATACAGTAAAGAAGAAGTCATAGGGAAAACTAGCCATATTTTATCATCCGGTGAGCACTCTAAAGACTTTTATCAACAAATGTGGGCAGAACTTAGAAGTACAGGCCGGTGGCAAGGCGAAATAATAAACCGTAAAAAGAACGGTGATATCTATACTGAATGGCTAAAAATAGATACCGTTTATGATGATAAAAACATACCCACTCGTCGGGTCGCTATTTTTACTGATCTAACAGATAAAAAACGAGCAGATGAAACTATATGGCGACAAACTCATTTTGATCACCTAACCGACCTGCCTAATCGTTTAGAGCTCAAAGAGCGTTTAAACCAGCGCTTTAAAGCTATTCAAAATGAAGATAATAACCTTGTTATTATGCTACTAGATATAGATCGCTTTAAAGATATTAACGACACGCTGGGCCATCATTATGGTGATAACCTGCTTAAATTGGTTTCCCAACGTATTGTGCACTCAGCCAAAAATGCAGAGTTTGTAGCTCGTATTGGCGGTGATGAATTTGTGATTGTTTTTAATCACATAAAAAGTAATCGCCATATAAACCAAATAGCGAGCAATATATTACAAAGCCTTTCATCTGGCCTTATGCTTGAAAACGAAGAAGTATTTATTAGTGCGAGTATGGGAATAGCCTGCGTACCTAGTGATGGGCAAAGCACCGAGCAGCTTTTAAAAGCCGCTGACCAAGCTATGTATAAAGCTAAAAGCAATGGCCGTAATGGCTTTGAGTTTTTCTCAGAAGACATGCGTATTCGTGCACAAGCCCGTATGCAATTATTAAAAGATTTACGAAGCGCAATAGACCTTCATCAGTTTGAGTTATTTTATCAACCTATCGTAGCCTTAAATGATTTACATATACACAAAGCCGAAGGACTAATACGTTGGCACCATCCTGTAAATGGTTTGGTCTCACCTGATTCTTTTATCCCATTAGCAGAGGAAACAAGGCAAATAAATGTATTAGGCCAATTTGTATTTTCTCAGGCTATTCAAACACTCACAGAAATAAAAACAGCAAGCGGTCAACCGTTCCAAATTAGCGTTAACGTATCTCCAATACAACTATCGACTGCCGATAGCGGAATTGATGATTGGTGCGATATGTTGGCCGCTGCAAAACTACCAGCATCGGCTATTGTTGCAGAAATTACCGAAGGCCTAATGGTAAACCCAGAAGCGCTTACGCAGAGTAGGTTAAAAACATTGGTTCAATCGGGTATGGAACTCGCACTTGATGACTTTGGCACGGGGTATTCATCGCTTGCCTACCTTCAAGAAATGGATACTGATTATCTAAAAATAGATAAACGTTTTGTAGATAATATTAAAGCAGGCAGCCAAGAACTGGCTTTGTGTGAAGCTATTATAGTGATGGCACATCAGCTTGGGCTTAAAGTGATTGCAGAAGGAATTGAAACGCCATTACAAATGGAGCTTTTATTAAAAGCGGGCTGTGACTATGGTCAAGGCTACTTGTTTGCCAAACCAATGCCTAAAAAAGAGTTTATGGCACTGCTAAGTAGCAATAAAGTGGTTATTTCTGACAATAAATAAGCTATTACGCAATAAAAATGTGCTGTGTGCGGTCAAGTTATTCAATCGATAGAGTCGTAATAGGATTTGAATATGGCAAAAGCAACACTAGAGCAATGGCGAATGTTTAAAGCGGTTGTGGATCATGGAGGGTTTGCAGGCGCAAGCGCAGCTGTACACAAAAGCCAATCAACAGTTCATCATGCTGTCCAAAAGCTAGAAGCAGCTTTGCAAATTAAGTTACTTGAGGTAAAAGGTCGTAAAGCCTTTTTAACTGATAGCGGTAAACTTATTTTACGCAGAGCTGAATTTCTAATAGAAGAAGCGACTAAAATAGAATCGGTAGCAAGTACACTAAGCGAAGGCGTGGAAAGCACATTAAAAATAGCCATTGATGAAGTGCTCCCACACGCTATTTTATATCAAGCACTTGCTAAAACGAGTGAGCTTTACCCTCTTTTAAAAATTGATATAGTAGAAAGCGTGTTAACCGGTGCAAACGAACTATTACATAACTCAGTGGTTGATTTAGCTATTTCGTCAATTCCTATCTATGGAATTAGTTGCACTACGTTATGCGATATAGAGTTTATAGCGGTTGCGCATAAAGACCATGTATTACACCAACATACTGAACAACTCAACTTTCGTGATTTAAAGCTACACCGGCAAATAGTAGTTCGCGACTCAGCAACCCATACCAGTCACAATGAAGGCTGGCTAGGTGCTGATATGCGCTGGACAGTAAGCCACTTACGCAACTCTATTGATATGGTTAGTCAAAATTTAGGTTATGCTTGGCTGCCAAAAACACAAATTGCACACTTAATTGAAGATCAAACCCTCGTCGCGCTTAATTTAGACCAAGGCACAACCCGTACTCTTAATTTATATTTAATGTGCAACGACAACGACAGGCTTGGTCCTGCAGCACAAGAATTTAAAGAGCAAATTACTGCACTTACTAATTTAGTTAATTAATCGGCAATTTATTCGTTTTTTACATCGAGGTGATCTGCTACATAGGCGCCTCGCTGCCCACGCTCTTTAGCTGGTCCTATCGTGCTGTCTTTACCTGTTTGCTGCTCAGTTGCAGCATTAATAACAGCACCTAACGTGATTATATAAGCGCTGATATACAACCACATCAGCATGATCACTACACCACCTAGTGAACCATAAGTTTCGTTGTAACTAGAAAAACGCGACACATAAAATGAAAAACCTATAGATGCCAAAATCCAAAGCACGGTAGCAATAGACGACCCCATTGTGATCCAACGCCATTTAGCAGGTTTACGATGTGGGGCATAACGATATAAAAGTACCAATGCAAAATTAAAGGTAAAAGCCAATAATGGCCAAGAAATGAGTTTAATTAATAAATCTATACTTTCTTTTAGTCCCACTAAATTAAGTACAATAGGTAAAATACCAATGATTAATAGCGCAAAAATTGCGACAACAATTGCTCCTACCGAAAATAAAAAACGTACTAATTGAGCCTGAAAAAATGAGCGTTTTTCATATTCACGATAACTAATATTACATGCAGTAATAAGTGCTTGGCTGCCCTTTGAGCTACTCCAAATAGTAAGTATAAGTGTACCAATTGCACTTAAGCTCAAGCTTGCACTTGATGTTTTAGCAAGGCTAGAAACCTGAGATAAAATCAGTTCGCTGGTGCTTGGTGGAAGCAAAGTAACTATTTTACTTAAGTGCTCACTAATATCTGTTGGGGATGAAAAGTACGCATACACTGATACCATCGCCGCAATAGCAGGAAAAATAGCAAGTAATGCATAAAATGCCACACCGGCCGCCACTATAGATAAGTTATCTTCAGTCGTTTGCTTAAAAATACGTTTAACAATATCCCACCAACCTATAAAAGGGATATGTGCAGGCTGCTCTGCTTGCTGTCCTCGTTTAGCTTTTTTCATTCTAAATCTCAATATTTGTATTACTTTACTACAGCAAAATGTTTGCCAAGTTAAATAAAGCATTTGGTACTAAACTTGCTATTGCCTAGTATTAATGATTATAAAACCCAAACACGGACGACAAGCCATGCCTAGTAGCCACTCAAACAATATAGCTTTGGACAATACGCTTCCCAGCCCACAAAGTTTTCAAGCCGACGTGTTTACGTGGCAGTTTTTTCATGAACAGATTGTGCAATTACTTCATGCAACAGCGCAAATATTACCCACTCTATTACTCGGTATAATACTTTTAGCATTAAGTTATTTAATTGCAGGGCCGCTTTCTCGACTGCTTATAAAGCCCATTGACTACATGACCGACAGTAAACTAGTTCATTTAGTTGTAAGGCGCAGTATAAGCACCTTAATTGTTTTATTTGGCGTGTACTTATTTCTACGTTTGGCGGGGCTTACCGAATTCGCAGTTGCGGTAATGAGTGGTACCGGGCTAATTGGTTTAATACTGGGCTTTGCTTTTAGAGACATAGCCGAAAACTTTATTGCCAGTTTATTACTGAGCATACAAAGACCTTTTAAAATCGACGATGTAATTGAAGTCGACAATCGTTTAGGTATTGTCAAAAAAGTAACTGCAAGAGCAACAACCCTTGTAGATTACGATGGCAATCATATTCAAATACCTAATGCCACCGTGTATAAAAATACCATTAAAAACCTTACTGCCAACCCAAAAATGCGCGCTAAAGTAGAAATTGGCATTGGCTACGATAACGATATACGCAGCGCACAAACTCTCGCGCTCGATATTGCCAATCAACAAAATGCAGTCCTTAGCGACCCTCCCGCGCAAGTTTTAATAAAAAACTTAGGCTCATCTACTATCAACTTTATTTTGTATTTTTGGGTTAATAGTGAGCAGCACAGTCCATTAAAAGTAGCCTCGCAACTTATGCGAGAGCTAGTCAATGAGTTCACAAAACAAAACATCAGCATGCCTGATGACGCACGAGAAAGAATTATACTCTCCGACCCTAGTGAAAATGTTTCAAGCTTAGAGGAAAAGCAACCACCGCAAATAAAAAATGAAACTGTTGAGCAAACTATAACGCTTGATGATGTAAGCAGTGATACAAATGAAATACGTGAACAAGCAGAACAGTCACGCGATCCAGAGCAAGGTAAAAATATTATTTAATGTCTTTGGGCTAACGTTTAATTAACCCAAAGAGTTTCGGTTAGGCCAATTCGTATTATCATGCCCTTAGGAAATAACGATTTAGCTTCCCCATTACATATATTACGAATTGGCTTTATCTAATTTTTAATTACGACTAGCAGACTTGCCTAATGTAAAAGCCGTTATTAAACCCATTAACAGCGCAGCGGCAACGCCAATGAATACGCCCCCTATTGCACCGTACACTGCAATAAAAAACATCACCGCGATGATAAACACACACAGGCTTAAACAGCGACTTACAGTGTTGGCCTTTCTTAGTAATAGGCTACTAATTAGCAATAAAATACACGCAACAGCTAAGTAAAATGTAGTCATACAGGCTCCTGTTTAAGTACGGTTTGATGTTTTAACTCAAAGCGATTTGCCACAATACGTTGACTGAGATATATAACTCCTGCTCCAAGAATTAAAAAGCTAATATCAACCACCGTCACTAATAAATTATCAGCCATAAATGCATGACTTTCTGACAACAAAAGGTTTAAAGGTAAAACCGTAATACACGCAAGACCGGTTATAACTAAAGTCATCTGTAAGTAGCGATGATAATTGAGTGGAAAAATAGCGAGTAAACACCAAGCTAACCACGAATAAAAGAATAGAGGCCCAAAATAGGCATTATGAAATTGCGCCGCAACAAAATGATTTAATAACACTTGAGCCGGGAACAAAATAGCGGTTGCAAGCACTAACCCGCCACAACTTCCAATAATAACCCGATTCCACGCTTGATAAGCGCTTTGTGATAACGTGGGATTACTGCCACGGCTGCGCTTAGCTAACCACATCATCATGCCCGACAAAGGTAGTAATGCTGTTGTTAATCCAAGTAAAGACCAAATTATTTTCACGAATACACCAGCAAAATTGCCAAAGTGTAAAGGGAACAAAAGTGATAGCACTTTAATCGCAGGGCCAGGAATATCACCAAAACTGCTCATTGTTTTGCTAAACTCACCCGAGCCATGATATTGCAAAAGCTGAGAGGCCACCGCATCGCCACCAATTAAACGCAAATACACCTCTGCGTTTTGGTCATTGTGCGCCATGATAGTTAAATCAACCACCTTTGCTTTAGGGTAACGCGTTTTAGCATCTACTAAAATAGAGTTAATATCAGTCATTTGGTATTGCTGAGAAATAACAGGCTCGGGCATAGCTGTAAATTTTTTAACCAGTTTATCTTGGTCGCCACCAAAACTAACAAATGCAGCAGCAGGCAATAGTATAACTGTCGCGAGCCCTAAAAATGCGCCCGTAAAACCTATAACGCCATGAAACAAACTCCCCCAAATGCCCATAATTTTATGGGCATCATTAACCACAACATCCAGGTCTTTATTACGTCTAAACGTAAATAGCTCCTTTATTAGTTGGCGATGTATAAAAAGCCCAGTAATAGTAGATACCAGTAATGTAAGACCTAAAAATCCTGTTAAAATCAAACCAATAGGCCGGCCTAAATGTAAATCAGCATGAAAATGCCCAATAAACGATGGCGCATCCGTTTTACGATTCTCATAAAAATAATCAGCGGCTCCATAATATTGGTTAACTAGCTCAAAATTACGCGGATCAAACTGATAAACATACGCAGCCTCCTCATCATAGTTTTCATCACCTTCATGCGATTCAAATAAAATAGTCAATAAATGCGTGTTATGCCCTGAGGGTAAATACACATGTATATTTTTACCAAACGAAGGCGGTACTTGCTGATGATACTGATTAATAAGCGCTGTTACTTTTTCACTAGGCAATGCACTTAATTGATGTAGCTCTGGGTTCGCCCAAATTTTTAGCTCCGGGCGGCTAAGCACAGCAATTGCACCACTAAAACATACAATAAAAAGTAAAATCCCGGTAACAACGCCTACCCAGCTATGCAGTAAAAATAGCTTTTTTAACGAAATAGACTTCATCCTTGCGCTCCTGATAATGCAAAAAAGCTTAAACCCGCATGGCTTGCAATAATTGCCAGCATAAGCACAAAAGGTACCCATGCTTTTTCAGCCATGTAGGCATATATAAATAACCCCGCCCAAATAAGCGGAAATAACATAATGGGTATTAATATTTGCTGCTCCATCGCAAATGGCAAATAAGTAGTCATGCCGGGGATCATAACCACTGCGGTTATTAATGCCAGCACACAAGCCATTAAATGGCGCCGCTTAGAGGCTGAGAAAGTGCGTTTTATATTCATTATAGCTCCTAAAGTGGCTACTCAATGAGCAACCATTTTTTACATTAAAACTTAGCTTCAAACCGAACGCTTGCAGTACGTGGATCACCAAGTGTTTGATTACCAAAACCAGCCGGGGCTAACGCGATATACTCAGCATCTAATACATTATCTACTAACGCGTATACACCATAATTACTCCATTCGTAACCAACACGTGTATTAACTAACCAGTACGCGTCATTTCGAGGGTCATTACTCGTAGCAAGACGCTGCGAGCTGCCTGTGTAACTAGCATTTATATTTGCTATAAACCCAGCGTCATTTGCATAATCAAAACCAAACAAAGCGGTCCATTCTGGCGCGCCTGCAAACGAAAGGCCGCTGTAGTCTTGCTCCTCACCATTAAAACTGGCGCTAAACTCATCAAATTCTGTTTTTGAATAACCAATACCACCGTACACATTTATTGTTGGTGATAAATCATAACTAATTTCAGTTTCAAACCCTTGAACATGCGACTCACCTACATTGCGCGTTTCACGATCATACTGGTTCCCTGATAAATAAACGGATACCTGCTGATCGGTCCAATCTAGATAAAATATATTTGTATTTAAAACTAATGAATCATCAAGCCAAACAGAGCGTAATGCTAACTCATAGTTCCATGTATATTCAGGGTCAAACGTAAACGCAGTTGCTTGGGCAACATTGGTACCTACGCCACCTGAGCGATACCCTTTTTGAACAGTAAAGCTACTCGACACATCATCGTTAAAACGGTACGTTACGCCCAGCTTCGGCAACCAAGCAGAAAAAGACGCATCCTCAACAGGTTCGTCACCTGAAGCACCATCAGCCATAGCGTACAACTGTTGATTAATACCTGTAATTAACTGCGCTAGTACAGGATTTGTAGCAAAATCACTTGGATTAGGTAAAGCATTTTTGGTTTCATCGGTAATATAAACGTCAGCAATCGTCCCGTTTGATTGCTCTTCCTTATCGTAACGAACACCAGCAAAAACATCCCACGCATCGTTTATTTCATACGTAAAATCAGCAAATAATGCTTTTGTTTTTACTTTTTGTGTAAAGTCAGAAGACTGGCCAATAAAAACGGGATCAGCACCTACATAAAATTGCAGTACCTGATCAGCCAACGCACTCGGTAGCCCCAAACCACCAAACTCAGCAGGCGCAGTTAATAACGTACGCACACCAAGCTGTTCAAATGTAATACCTCGTTCACCCGTACTGCTATCAAACACATCTAAATCAGAGTAATAAGCACCTATTAAACCTGTTAACTTATCGCCTTCATAAGTAAAGCGAAGCTCTTGAGTCGTCGTTTCATCTGTACGTGTATCAGTTAATACCGATTGCGGTAGAAGTAAGCTTGCATCTCCGTCCCATTCATAACTGTATTGAGCATCTGAGTAAGTCGTAATTGAAGAGAAAGACCACTCATCTGAGATATCGTAATTAAGATTTAAAATATATAAATCAGTATCTGTTGTTTCAAATGTTGGCGAGTCTAAATACACGTAGCGGTCATCGTAAATGTTATTAATAGGAAATGCCGCATCACCACTTTGCTGCGCGACCCAAGGAACGCCTTTGTCGTTTTCACTGTGCATAAAGCTCAGTTGTGCTTCAAATTCAGGCAATGCAGAAGGTGTATAACGAAGCTTAGCGCGATAAAATTCATTATTATCATGGTCTGACTCTTTACCCGTACCAACATTGGTATTGTAGCCATCAAAGTCACGCTTTTCAGCGCTCACACGAAATGCAAGCTCATCCTCGATTAACCCACCACCAAAGGCAACTGCCGCTTCCTTTCTACCGTATTCCCCCATACCAACACGCGCTTTAAAATCATATTCTTGCACTGCATCACGGGTTTTCATTACCACGGCACCGGCCAGTGAGTTACGCCCTTGTAATGTAGATTGCGGGCCACGTAAAATTTCAACCTGACCAATATCCCACGTTGAAAATGCACCTTGTTGCATCATACGAAACGGTGTAGGCGCACCATCAACATAAACACTAGCAAGACCACCAGAGCCGCCATCAGTAACGCCAAAAGCATCAATACCACGAATATTAAAACCCGAACCATCAGTGCCAGAAGTATTAGGCGTACGTGCTAATACATCAAAAAAGTCGTTTAAGTTTTCATTTTCAATAGTTTGGCTCGTTAAAACCGCCACACTTGCTGGCGTATCTTGTAAAGTACGGTCTATTTTTTGACCTTTCACCATTATTTTTTCTATTTTTTTAATGTCATCAGCATGCGCCATGCTACTAAATGCCAAACCTGAAAAAGCGAACGAAATAGCACACGCTAATAACGATTTCGATGGATAAAAACCCATAAAACTAAACTCCACATTAATAATTATAAATGATAACTATTTTTATTATATTCCCTTTTTCGTCGACAAGAAATATATAATTAACATAGGTAACTAAATGAGGAGTTCTCATTCATGTAAAGTAAATGCGCAAATGAGACGTTAAAAAGCAGAATTTAGCAATAAAATTTAAAGAAAAATGAGAACAAAACTGGACTTTTCATAGTTTGCTTTTAAGTGAAATGCGTATATCGGAGCAGATAAATTTACGACGGAAAACATAACGAAAAATAGTAACGTTCTTTTCGTAGTATGAGGTATTAGGGGAGTTTAATATGTCTCATTAAGTTACCTATGTGTAAGTAACGCATTGAGTTCATTTAGCACGCTTTTGAATTTTGAAAAGGGGACCGACAGGTCAAATCTTGACTTCATACATCATAATTTATCACAGCCCGATTATTACTCTTTATTGAAATTCTAACGAGTACAATAAGCCGGTACTTAAAAACTAATAACTTCCTCTAAAATTTAAACACAAAAAAGCCCGCAGCGTTAACTGCGGGCTTTTTATTGAATGAGTGAGTCAGCCGGTAAGCCGGGTTTTGTCCTTTCCGAAGAAAGTGATAATCATTCGTCTAGGCCATAAATCGCTCTATGGCTCAAGCAACCTACCCGGTTCTGACGTGGGCCACGCGTTCATTATTTAAAATGATAGAACCCTATTTGGTCTTGCTCCGAGTGGAGTTTACCTTGCAACCGACTATTACTAGCGGCCCGGTGCGCTCTTACCGCACCCTTTCACCCTTACCAACCGAGGTTGGCGGTCTCCTCTCTGCTGCACTTGTCGTGGGCTCACGCCCCCCAGCCGTTAGCTGGCACTCTGCCCTGTGGAGCCCGGACTTTCCTCCCCCTGATCATTTTCGTCACAGGCAGCGATTATCTTGGCTGACTCGGCGCGCAGTATACATGAGGCGAATACCAAGCGCAGTAAAATTTACTCTTTTTCTTCAATAATTGTTTTGTATAAAGCATTTTTCTTCATACCAAAGTATTCGGCTACAACGCCACAGGCTTTTTTCATTGGCATTTCACTTTCAAGAAGTGCCAGCATTTTGCGCGCCTCAGGCGGTATACCGTCTACTAACTTTGGTTTACCCGGCAACATTAATACAATCTCACCGCGTTGCTTAGTAGGGTCATCTGTTAAAAACTGCTTTAACTCGCTTACGCTACCATTAAAAAAGGTTTCAAAGGTTTTAGTTAGCTCTTTAGCAAACACCACTTGTTGCTCATCACCTAGCGCCTGCGCTAAATCATCAAGGCTTGCCATAATGCGGTGCGTACTTTCGTACATTATGCTGGTAATACCTGAATTAACCGCTTCAATGAAAAAGTCTTGCCTTGCTTTGCTTTTAGCAGGTGTAAAACCAATAAACTGAAAGCGGTCGGTTGGTAAGCCTGAACAACATACGGCTGTAATTGCAGCACATGCACCGGGTACAGGTGTAACATGAGCACCTTGTTCGCGGCATAAATTTACAACAGCGTAGCCTGGATCACTAATTAGAGGTGTACCGGCGTCAGATACTAACGCAATATTTAAACCTTGATTAAGTTGATCAATAATTTGTTGTGCTTTTTGCTTTTCGTTGTGGTCGTGTAATGCAAACGTTTTTGCCTTAATTCCAAAGTGGCTAAGTAGCTTGCCGGTATGGCGAGTGTCTTCAGCAGCTATTAAGTCAACTTGCGATAATGTCGCGATGGCACGGTGACTTAAGTCGTCATAATTGCCAATTGGGGTGGCAACAATGTAAAGAGTGCCAATTTTCTGTGAATTCTCCTCATTTAACATTGAGGTCTCCTGCGTCAGTCAGTAATATAAGCAAATCGCGTTAACGTATTGGGAAATCATTTGTGCGACTTAAACTAGTTAGTCTATTAATTATATTGTCAGGGTTATCGGCGTGTAGCACAACCGAAAAACCAACTAAAAACAGCGATAACGTAAGTAACCGCACTAATGCACTGCAAAATCAGGCTAACAGTGCGCAATCTATCTACCAATTGGCGCAAAACCGCCAAGGTGCCGATAAAATACAGTTATTGTATAGCGCCCGAGATGCTGCAATTAGTGAGCAAAACTGGCCTTTGTTAGAGAAAATCGGTAATGAGCTTGAACACACCGCTAGTGTTGATCAAATTCAAAATCGTCTTTATATTGCATTTGCACAAAAACAACAAAATAAGAATGATCAAGCTTTAGTAATTTTGCAATCACTAGATGGACAACTTACCCAACCTGAACATTTTGCTTGGCACCAGTTTTTAACCGCCAGTATTTACGCATCGCAAAATTTTCCAAAAAAAGCTGCCCCCTATTTCTTTAGAGCCTCTGAAACAGCAACAAAGAACAATATAGAAATCCCTCAGCTCAATCAAAATTTGTGGGATAACTTAAAACAGCTCTCTTCATATGCGCTTGAGCGTTTTAACCGTGGTTCGGTTATTCAGCAAGGCTGGGTAAACCTTGGTCTATACTATCAAGTATATGCAACTAGTGGCGTCGAGTTAGATCAAGCGATCAACAATTGGCGCAGACGCTATATTGGGCATCCAGCTTTTACTGTATTACCCAAAAAAGATGAAATGCTTACTGAGCTCGCTCCTATCAATATAGAGCGTTTAGTTGTGCTATTGCCACAATCAGGCCCTAACGAACGTTTAGGTGATGCGCTTAAAGCAGGTGTATTGGCTGCGCTCGATACGCAAAATATCAACGACACTATTTTTATTGATGAAAACTTAAGTACAGAAGAAATCGCAACACAACTTGAAGAAATAAAGCCTGACTTTGTAATTGGTCCCCTACTCAAAGCAAACATTGATAAACTAGCCAGTGCACAAACTCTTATTGATACTCCGGCATTACATTTAAACACCTTTGATGGTGAACGCATTTCGCTTCAGCATTATTACTTTGCACTAAACCCCGAGCACGAAGTACAACAAGCTCTGGAACACTTTTTAACTAAGGGCTATCAAAAACCAATGCTACTTGCGCCAAATAATGCAAATGGCCAACGTTTAGTTGATTACTTTAACTTGCAATGGCAACGCTATAGCGAAACCAAGCCGCAAATAGGTTTTTATAATGATAAAAAAGATATGCCTAATACAATTACCAGCTTGCTAGAAGTTGATAAATCAAAAGATCGAATAAAAACGGTTAAAGCATTATTTAAGCAAGAAGTAGAAAACGAAACACGCTCACGTAGCGATATTGATGTTATTTATATTTTAGGTGATGCAATAGAAACTCGTTTAATAAAACCCTACCTTGATGTAAATGTGAGTACCTTTGCAAAGCGAATACCTCTTTATGCGAGCTCAAAAAGTCACAGCAAACAGATAGACCGCACAGATAAAGGTGATTTAGATGGTCTATACTTTACCG
Source organism: Pseudoalteromonas aliena (assembly GCF_038155085.1). Classification (GTDB taxonomy): domain Bacteria; phylum Pseudomonadota; class Gammaproteobacteria; order Enterobacterales; family Alteromonadaceae; genus Pseudoalteromonas; species Pseudoalteromonas aliena_A. The sequence goes on along the minus strand of NZ_JBAKAU010000003.1, from coordinate 51,460 downwards.
AATTACCGTGGATGCTCGACTCTCAGGTAAAACAACATAGTTTACGTGAGCAATACAATTCATTGTGGCCAGAGCAAATAGATATTAGCCAACGCTTATTTGCAATGGCATATGATGCGGTATCTATATTACCTGACATTAGGAAGTTAAGCGTAATGCCAGGTAATCAATACAATGGTCTAAGCGGTAAATTATCAGTTAATACTAGCGGCCATATAGAGCGTATGCTCGACTGGGCTCAATACACAAATCGTCGTATTAAATCGGTGCAATTAAAAACACAGCGCCCTGTACCGTTATTTATGCAATCAGCAGGGGATATACAAACTTTACATTAATTAAGGGGGCGACATGTCGTGGTTTAAAGAGCTGTGGCACAATAGTCGTGAAAAAGGCCAGTATTATGAGCTTGAAGCGCAAAAATATTTAGTAACTCAAGGGTTAACCCCCATTGAACGGAATTATTACTGCCCCTTTGGCGAGCTTGATGTCATTATGAAAGAAGGCGACATCCTTGTATTCGTTGAGGTTAAGTTTCGCAAAAACAATGCTCGAGGTGGCGCAAACTATGCGCTTAGTCCGCAAAAAAAAGCTCGATTAAAACGTAGTATTTATCATTACTTAGCAGCTAAAAATTTAACTAACCAAGCACTAAGAATTGATTATGTAGCCATTACAGGAGAAGCATCTCCTAATATAAATTGGCTTAAAAATGTATTTTAAACGCAAATACAAAGATAAATTATTGGTAAGCTATGCAAGACACAATTAAAGAAATTTTTACAGAAAGCATTCAAGTTCAAATCGCTGCAGGTGAAGTACTACCGAGCGCTCTCGAATCCGCCGCATTTACTATTGCACAAAGCCTGATCAACGGAAATAAACTCATTTGTTGTGGCACTGCAAATTGTCATATGCTCGCTCAGCATATTGCTGGTGTACTAGTTAATCATTATGAAACTGAGCGCCCATGCTTGCCAGCTATTGCACTATCACAAGAAAATATTAATCTAGGTCAAAGCACTCAGATTGATGACCATGATACCTTTGCTCGTCAAGTACGTGCTTTTGCCCAGCAAGGTGATTTATTACTTGCTTTAGCTATTAACGGTAATGAAAAACAGGTCATTTCCGCTGTTGAAGCCGCACTAACTAAAGATATGAAGGTTATCGTTATGGTTGGTGATGATGGCGGTGAATTAGTCGGCTTACTTGGCCCTAATGATGTAGAAATTAGAACCCCCTCTAAGCGCCCAAGTCGAATAATCGAATCTCATTTAGTTAACTTACATTGCTTAAGTGAACTTGTTGATTTAACGCTTTTCCCTCAGGATGAAAATTATGTTTAAACGTTCTCTTATTGTTTTAAGTGCTGTTGTATTACTGCAAGGCTGCGCTGCCGCAGTTGTTGCCGGTACTGCTAGCGCGGTGACTTCAGCAAATGACCGTCGTACCATCGGCTCACAAATTGATGATAACAATATTGAAATAAAAGCAAGTATTGCACTGAGTGAAGTAGAACGGCTTGAAAAGTTTGCCAACATAAGCGCTGTAAGCGTCAATGGCATTGTTTTACTTGTAGGCCAGGTGGCAAATGAAGAAATGAGAAGCGAAGCACTGCGTACTGTTGAGGGCATTTCAGGTATTCGTAAAATACATAACCAAATTCGTATTGGCTCTAATATCGGTATCACGACACAAACCCACGACTCCTGGCTTACGTCGAAAGTAAAAGCCCAACTACTAACAGAAAAAAATATTAGCAGTAATAATATTAAAGTAGTTACAGAAAATGCGGAAGTATTTTTAATGGGCTTAGTATCAGATTCTGAGTCTAATCAAGCTGTAAATATTGCTCGCAATGTATCAGGTGTAGAACGTGTAATTAAAGTGTTTGAATACTTGTAAACACAAAATACAGACATAAAAAAACCGCTTAAAAAGCGGTTTTTTTTGTATTTACGTATTATTTTATAACACGTAAATGTGAGCCTTTTTTCTTCTGTGGCTTTTCTAGCGATTTATCATCAATAAACTCAGCTGATGAATCAACACCTTCAAGCTCTGGTACAAATTCGTTTTCGTCCTCTAAAAACTCATCTGTAGTAAAGACTGTTCCTTCACCATTCTCACGCGCATATATTGCGAGCACAGCACCTAAAGGTACATATACTTGCATTGGTTGACCACCAAAGCGCGCATTGAAGCTAAGTTGGGTTAAGTCTAACGAAAACTGTGTTACTGCCGAAGGACTAATGTTTAAGACAATCTGTCCGTCTTGAACAAACTGTGTTGGCACTTGTACAGCAGGGTAATCTGCGTCTACCACCAAATGTGGTGTACACTCGTTATCGACTATCCAATCAAAAAAAGCACGTAATAAATAAGGACGATTAGGCGTCATTATAAACGGATCTCACGCTCAGCTTCGGTTAAAGATGCTTGGAATGACTCACGTTCAAATAAACGAATCATATACTCTTTTAGCTCTTTAGAACCTGCACCATTAAGCTCAATACCAAACTCTGGTAAACGCCATAATAGTGGAGCTAAGTAACAATCTACTAAGCTAAACTCTTCACTCATAAAGTAAGGTGCTTCACTAAAAATAGGTGCTACAGCAAGTAGTGCTTCAGTTAGCTCTTTACGAGCTTGTGCAGCATCTGGCGCGTTGTTAGTGATTTTTTCAGCTAGGCTGTACCAATCAGTATCAATACGGTGCATCATTAAACGACTACGACCACGCATTACCGGGTAAACAGGCATTAGTGGAGGATGAGGAAAACGCTCATCAAGGTATTCCATGATGATGTTTGCCTGGTATAAACCAAGCTCACGGTCAATCAGTGTTGGCACTGTACCGTAAGGGTTAATTTCGTGAAGTGCCTCTGGCAAGTTATCCTTTTCAGCCAAATGAATATCTACACTTACACCTTTTTCCGCAAGTACAATACGTACTTGATGGCTATACATACAGTTAGCACCAGAAAAAAGGGTCATTACAGGGCGCTTATTGGCAGCTACGGCCATGCCTATACCTCCATTAAATAACTAAAACAGCAATAGGGGCTTAAGCCCCTATTGCAAAATTACCTTTAAAAATGCTCAACTTAATGAACATCTCTCCAGTATTCTTTCTTAAGCATAAATGCCAAGATAAATAGGATGATTAAAAACCCTATTACCTTAATACCTAGTGCTTCCGATTCAAGGCGTGTAGGCTCACCTACATACTCAAGGAAGTTCGTTAAATCGCGAGCCGCTTGGTCATATTCATCTACACTTAGTTCACCCGTACCATCTGTTTCAGTACCAATAACCTTAGTCACTGTGTGACCATGTTCTTCTACTTCTTCAGTGATAGGTGTTGGTAAGCCTTGTAGTTCTTGAAGAACGTGAGGCATACCTACCGATGGAAATAACGTATTGTTTACGCCAAATGGTCGAGATTCATCTTTATAAAATGATTTTAAATAGGTGTAAATCCAATCACTGCCGCGCACACGCGCAACATTTGTTAGATCTGGCGGAGCCGCACCAAACCATTTAGCAGCATCTTCTTTAGCAATCGCGTTTTTGATATGGCTACCTACTTTAGAACCATCAAAAATCAACTGTTCTTGACCAACTTCAGTTGGAATACCAATATCACGGAAAGTACGTTCATAACGTTGATACTGCATTTGGTGACAACCAAGACAGTAGTTCATGAACAACTTTGCGCCGCGCTGTAAAGATGGTTGATCAGTAAGGTCGTTGTTCGCTTCCATTAAAGGAACCGATGGACCTGCTGCCATTACCATGTTCGGCAACAAGTTTACTGATAAAGCAAATAAACCGATAATTAGCTTTTTCATCATTTCGTTAACCTCTCAGGCAATGGCTTAGTTTTTTCATTCTTACTGTATACAAATAACAGTACGAAGAACATAAAGTAAGTCACAGTACAGATTTGAGAAATTATCGTTTTCATATCAGTTTGTGGAGTTGCACCCACCCAACCTAAAAGAACGAAAGTTACAACAAAACCTGCAATGTTCCATTTATGGAAACCACAACGATAACGAACCGATTTAACACGACCACGGTCAATCCATGGTAATAATGCTAATACCACAATTGATGCACCCATTGCTGCAACACCTATAAGCTTATCAGGGATTGCACGTAAGATTGCATAGAATGGTGTAAAGTACCAAACCGGGAAAATATGCTCTGGTGTTTTAAGTGGATTCGCCGCTTCGAAGTTTGGCGCCTCTAGGAAGAAACCATTCATCGCAGGCATAAAGAATACAACCCAACAGAACAAGATTAAGAAACCAACCACACCCACAATATCTTTTACTGTGTAGTACGGGTGGAACGGTATCGCATCAACAATATCTTTTTTGTCAGTGTAATACTCATGGAATTTAAATTTAGGCTTATCTTCTTCTGCAACAGAGCCTTTCTTACGTTTAATTTCAATGCCTTCAGGGTTGTTAGAACCCACTTCGTGCAAAGCAACAATGTGTAAAAATACTAAGATTACAATAACCAATGGTAGTGCAATAACATGTAATGCAAAGAAGCGGTTAAGCGTTGCACCTGATATTACGTAGTCACCACGGATCCAAAGTGTTAAGTCATCACCAATAACCGGAATAGCCCCGAATAATGAAATGATTACCTGTGCACCCCAAAATGACATTTGACCCCATGGTAATAAGTAGCCCATGAATGCTTCAGCCATTAGCGCTAAGAAAATAAACATACCAAACAACCACAATAGCTCACGCGGTTTTTGATAAGAGCCGTAGATCATGCCACGGAACATGTGCATATATACAACGATGAAGAACGCTGAAGCACCTGTTGAGTGCAAGTAACGTAATAACCAGCCGTACTCTACATCACGCATGATGTACTCTACTGAAGCGAATGCGCCTTCAGAAGACGGAACAAAGTTCATCGTTAACCAAATACCCGTCAGGATTTGGTTTACTAGTACTAACATAGCTAAAGAGCCAAAAAAGTACCAGAAGTTAAAGTTTTTAGGTGCTGGATACTGTGCAATATGCATGTTCCAAACACGTGTCATTGGGATACGATCGTCGATCCAACTAACAATTTTACCAAACATTAGGCTACCCCTTTTTCTTCGCCCACTAAAATAGTGGTCTCATCAAGAAAAGTATAAGGTGGTATTTCTAAGTTCAATGGTGCAGGAACCGATTGAAATACTCGGCCAGCCATATCAAATTTAGAACCGTGACATGGACAGTAAAAACCATCATCTGTCCCTTCAACTTTTTCACCAAAGTTACCTTGGAAAAAGCCTGGAGAACAACCTAAATGCGTACAAATACCAACAGCGACAAAAATCTCTGGGCGTAATGAACGGTAATCATTCGTTGATGATTCTAATTGTTGTGGCTCTTGCGATTGCGGATCACGAAGTTGACCTTCATGTTCTTTCATCTGCTCAAGCATTTTAGGGGTTCGTGATACAACCCATACAGGTTTACCACGCCACTCGACACGTATTAATTGTCCCGGCTCAAGCTTGCTGATATCTACTTCTACAGGCGCACCCGCAGATTTAGCTCGCTCACTTGGATTCCAAGACGCAATAAAAGGAACAGCAGCCCCAGCCGCACCAACACCACCTACAACAGAGGTAGCTATGGTTAAAAAGCGACGTCGGCCATTGTCTACAGGCGCATTGCTCATCCACTTATCTCCACTATGATTCTCAACACTTGCTATATTGAGAACATCAGTTACAGCAGGTTAATTATTCGAAATTTTAAAATAGAAGCGATCATAATTAAAACCCTTGATTAAAACAAGGTTATTCACAGCCCCATACTCGAATAAGCCTGACTTGATCAAACATTTGATTAAGCTAGCTCGAGAATAAAGCCGAACGACTATAATACCGCTTCTGTAAAAACAATATACTGACCGAGATCAACACCACTAAGAGGAAACAGTAAAAACTGTACATAGTGTGGTTAAACTCACTCATTTTACTTGCCAGTCAATTGTAGCAAAAAATTCCACCAATTAACTGATGGATTTAAACTAATTACGATAATTATTTAACTTTTTTGCAGCTATCTGAGTATTTTTTAACTTAAGTATGATTAATACGTAGTTATTAATAACTTTGATCATCTTTATTTACTGCAATAACTAAGTATAACAGTCGTTTTAAACAAATTTATACTCAGTTAAAAATGTAAATCTTTTGATTATAAAAACAAAAAACCCAGCACAAGCTGGGTTTTTGAATTCTTGATAACGTATAGATTAACGTTTTGAGAACTGTGGACGCTTACGCGCTTTCTTAAGACCCACTTTCTTACGTTCAACTTTACGTGCATCACGTGTAACAAAACCTGCTTTACGAAGTTGTGGACGTAGTGACTCGTCAAACTCCATAAGTGCACGAGTGATACCGTGACGGATAGCACCAGCTTGACCTGTAGTACCACCACCAGAAACGGTGATGTGAAGGTCAAATTTTTCAGTCATATCTACAAGCTCAAGAGCTTGACGAACAACCATGCGTGCTGTATCGCGACCAAAGTACTCTTCTAAAGAGCGCTTGTTGATTACGATGTTACCAGTGCCTGGGCGTAAGAATACGCGAGCACTTGAACTTTTACGACGACCTGTACCGTAGTATTGATTTGCCATGATAGTGCTCCTTAAATGTCTAGAACCTGAGGCTGTTGTGCAGCATGGTTATGCTCAGTACCCGCGTAAACTTTAAGTTTGCGGTACATAGCGCGGCCTAAAGGACCACGTGGCAACATGCCTTTTACAGCTTTCTCGATGATCATTTCAGGCTTTGCAGCTTGAAGTTTATCAAAAGTAGTAGACTTAAGACCACCTGGGAAACCAGAGTGAGCATAGTACACTTTATCTTTGAATTTATTACCTGTTACAGTAACTTTTTCAGCGTTGATAACGATGATGTAATCACCAGTATCTACGTGTGGAGTGTATTCAGCTTTATGCTTACCGCGTAGGCGATGAGCGATTTCAGTAGCGATGCGACCTAAAGTTTTACCTTCAGCGTCAACTACGTACCAGTCACGTTTTACTGTTTCTGGTTTAGCAACAAACGTTTTCATTTATAAAAATCCAATGTTTTTCAATTAAAACCACAGGTAGTTAACATTAACTACCGCTCTAAGTTTGCTACAACCCCTTCGAGTTTTAGACTTTTGCGCCGCTCACAAGTGGCTAAACTATATGAGGACATAGAACGCAACGTGGCAGACGCGGGAGTATACCAGCACTTAATCTATATTGCTACTGGGCGCTTGTTTTTTCCACAAGAAATTTAGTATTAATCTAAACATCCTAAACTATGAGTGAAAACGAATTGTTTAAATTAACTAAATTTAAGATAAATGCTCTTTTGCTAAATACTCTAGAGATTGCATTTCTTGAAGTCGGCTTATACAGCGTTTAAATTCAAAGTTTAAATTACCTTGGGTATAAAGTTCGGTAATAGGTTTTTCTGCTGAAATAATTAAAGTTACGTGGCGTTCGTAAAATTCATCCACTAAAGCAATAAAACGTCTAGCAGCATCGTCATTAGTTTGCCCGAGCTGTTTTACGTTAGAAATAATCACCGTGTTATATAAGCGGCTAATTTCCATGTAATCAACCTGACTACGTGCTGTTTCGCACAATTCACTAAACTCAAACATCACCACGCATTTAGCTACTTTTCGCGTTTTGATTCTTCGTCCTTCTATTTCTATCTGCTTATCTAATTGCCCTGGCTCTGACGATAGCTTATCGAAGTATTCAAATAGGTTTTTATCCGCATCTTCATCTAACGGACTATGAAAAATTTCGGCTTGCTCTAAAGTGCGTAACCGGTAATCAATACCAGAGTCTACATTAACTATTTCTGTATTGAGCTTAACCAATTCTATAGCAGGGACAAAGCGGGCACGCTGCAAGCCATTTCTGTAAAGATCATCAGGCACTATGTTAGATGTAGCAACAAGTACTATACCCCTTGCAAATAGCGCTTCCATTAAGCCACCTAATAGCATAGCATCAGTAATGTCTTGTACAAAAAACTCATCAAAGCAAATAATATCTGTTTCTGCTTTGAAAATATCAGCTATTTTTTCTAATGGATTAGCCGTATTGTTTAGTTTTTTAAGCTCATTATGCACTCGGTGCATAAATCGATGAAAGTGCACGCGCATTTTACGTGTGCCCGGTAATGATTCGTAAAAAGTGTCAACTAAATAAGTTTTACCACGTCCTACTCCGCCCCAAAAGTACAAACCTTTTATAGGTGCAGGTTCATCTTTACTAAATAACTTAGCAAAAAAACCTTTTTGTTTTGTCTCTGTCTGAGTTAGGTCATCGTATAGACGTTGTAAATGGCGCACAGCATTTTCTTGTGCTGCGTCGTGTACAAAGTCATCTCGCTTTAAGTCTTGTTGGTATGTTTGCCAAGGAGTCATATCAATTTACAGTCAAAACACAGTTTAATTTGTAAAGCATATTAACACGCATCATAACTCGGGGTATATTACACTTAGTATGATTTATAATTGAATCGGCATTCGTTAGTTATTTTCCCAAAGGGGTAGTTTTTATGGGCACAGTTATGTGGGTAGGTTTAATTGTTATTGTTGCTGTTGTAGCATTTTTTATTGGTGTATTTGTTACTAAAAAACAATTCAAACAAGATGAATTAAAAGAGCAGGCGGAGCAAGCACAAAATGCGTTAGAGCAGTATCGTCAAGATGTAGCTGATCATTTAGCGAATACAGGTAAGCTCGTAAATAAAATGAAAGAAAACTATGATCAACTGCTTAGTCACGTTGAGGACACAAACCAACTTCTTTTAGAAGATAGAAATAAAGCACCAGCAGAACCTTATTTTTCTAAAGAAACAACAGAACAACTACAAGCGTCTTTAAAAGAACGTCGTTCAGACCGCTCTTCTGCAAAAGCACAACCCGCTGATTATGTATCAGGCGAATCTGGTTTATTTGCTGGTCAAAATAAAGTTTCAGAACATTCTAAAGCATCTTGATGAACTTTTTTTTGACCCCATAGTCTTTAGATATAACAGCTTTGTTGTTTTATCTTAATAAACCGAAAAGGGCTGCTGTAAAGTAGCCCTTTTTGTTTGGCTTTATCTTAAGTGGAGTTATCCCTGACTATGAAAATGAAATTATCACTTATCAGCGCAGCTATTCTATCTACAAGCTTGTTAATGAGCCCTGTAGCGTCTTATGCAAAAATGCCAATTGCAGTAAATGGTCAACAACTACCAACTCTTGCTCCCATGCTAGAAAAAATATCTCCAGGTGTGGTAAGTATCCAAGTTTCTGGATCGAAAGAAGTACGCCGCCGTGCAGATCCGCTTGAATACTTTTTTGGACAGCAACAACCTCGCAGTCAAAAGCGTCAATTTAGCGGATTAGGCTCTGGGGTAATTATTAATGCTGATGAGGGCTATGTAGTCACTAATAACCACGTAATCCAAGATGCCGAAAAAATGGTAGTAACCCTCGAAGATGGCCGTGAATTTGAAGCAACTAAAGTTGGTACTGATACAGAATCAGATATCGCTCTTTTACAAATAGACGCTGATGACTTAACTGAAATAAAACTCGCAAATTCAGATAGTTTACGAGTGGGTGACTTTGCTGTCGCTATTGGTAACCCATTTGGACTTAGCCATACAGTTACATCTGGTATTGTTAGTGCCCTTGGCCGTAGTGGTTTAAATATTGAGGGTTACGAAGATTTCATTCAAACCGATGCAGCTATTAATCAAGGTAATTCTGGTGGTGCATTAGTTAACTTAAACGGTGAATTGATTGGTATTAACACTGCTATTTTAGGTGCTTCTGGCGGTAACGTAGGTATTGGTTTTGCTATTCCATCAAACATGATGAAAAACTTAGTTGATCAAATTATTGAACACGGTGAAGTACGCCGAGGCTCACTAGGTATTTCTGGCCGCCCACTTGATGCTGGCCTTGCTAAAGCACAGCAACTTGACGTTAAACAAGGTGCATACGTGATGCAAGTAATGGACGACACTGCCGCAAGTAAGGCAGGTATAAAAGCCGGTGACGTAATTGTTAGCATTAATGGCGGTGATATTAGTGGTTTCCACGAGCTGCGCAGCAAAATTGCTACGCTAGGTGAAGGCCGCGAAATAAAACTTGGCATTTACCGCGATGGTAAAATTAAAACGGTAAAAGTAACCCTTGATGGTGCATCTGGTGTTACAGCGACAGGCGAAGAGCTTCATCCTGCGTTCCAAGGCGCGACACTTGAAAACGTGCAAAAAAATAGTAATAAAGGTGTTGAGGTTACTTCTGTTGACCCTCGTTCACCTTCTGCCCGTGTTGGCCTTGAGGAAGGCGATATTATTATGCAAGTGAATCGTCAACGAGTTGAGACCATTCGTGATATGAATAAAATAATCGAAAACACTAAAGGTAATATCGTACTTGGCGTGCAACGTGGTCGTGAGTCTATATTTATTTTAATTCAGTAATAAATAACACTATTAGAGTAATAAAAATAACAGTGGCACTTGCCGCTGTTATTTTTTTTATGTCATCATAAAGAGATTGCCAACTTACATAATAAGAAACCCGTGCTGAAATTAATAAAATTTATTCTCCCTCCTTTACTTGCAGGTCTTAGTATTGCTTTTTTAGTGATTTTTTTCAGCCCTAATATGCGAGCATCTTTGCTTCCAAATGTTCCTTTACCAAGTGCTATGAGTGCTAGTCATTTAAGCTTTTCTGATGCAGTAAAGCGAGCAGCCCCTTCTGTAGTCACTATTTTTTCAGAAAGTATTTCTAAAGAGCCTCGCTATAAAAGAAAAAATACAGTACAAGAACTCGGCTCAGGCGTTATCATGTCACAAGATGGCTATATTCTTACTAACTATCATGTTGTTAATAATGCTGATCAAATTATGGTTATTCTAACTGATGGTCGACGTTTCTTTGATGTACAACTAATAGGCTTTGATACCATTACTGATTTAGCCTTACTTAAAATAAATGCAGATCACCTTCCGGTAATTCCTGTAAACGATAGCTATGTATCGAGCGTAGGCGATGTGGTACTTGCTATAGGTAATCCGCTTAATTTAGGTCAAACAATCACCCAAGGCATCATTAGCGCAACGGGTAAGCAAAAAATTACGGATAGCCCGTACAACAACTTATTGCAAATGGATGCAGCTATTAACGTAGGCAACTCAGGTGGCGCATTAGTTAATTCTAATGGTGATTTAGTCGGCATTACTTCTGCACAGTTTAAAACACGTGAGAACTTAAATATTCAAGGAATATTTTTTGCTGTTCCTTATTCACTTGCTAAAAAAGTAATGGGAAAATTAATTCGCCATGGTCGTGTTGTACGTGGTTATTTAGGTTTTGAAGGTACTGCTGTGGACAGTACTGGTAAAGAAGTTAACGATAGCCTAACTCCTGTTGCTGGTATGCGTATTACCAACTTAGACCCTTTAGGACCAGCATGGCAAGCCGGTATTGAAGAACAGGATATCGTAATTAAAATAGCGGGACTTTCAGTAGAGAATCCACAAAAAGTATTAGAAAAAATAGGTAATACTGAACCGGGTAAAGAAATTGAATTTGAACTTTACCGTAGTGGTAAAATAGAAAAAATTATGGTTACAGTGGCAGAGCTAGAAACAAAACTGTAATTGGCTCGTAGCATTAAAAAAGGTCGGAGAGCATACGCCTATCCGACCTTTTTTAGTTTTTAAGCAAAACTAACGCAACGCACTAATGTTAACTACTTCTGCGCTTAATATTAGCGCCTAACGAACTTAGCTTACCTTCAATACGCTGATAACCTCTATCAACATGGTAAATACGGTCAACAACCGTTTCACCTTGCGCCACTATACCCGTTAAAATTAAACTAGCTGAAGCGCGTAGATCGGTTGCCATTACTTGCGCTCCGCTTAAGCTTTCAGTCTCACCACAAATTGCAGTATGCCCTTCTAAGCGAATATTCGCGCCCATACGTTGTAATTCAGGTACGTGCATAAAACGATTTTCAAAAATAGTTTCTGTAATTGTTGCACTACCATTAGCCACTACATTTAGCGCCGTAAACTGAGCTTGCATATCAGTAGGAAAACCTGGGTGTGGAGCTGTTTTAATATTCACGGCTCTAAGTTCTCGGCCACGCATATCAAGATAAATACTGTCGTTATGCACCTCTAGGTGTGCATTCGTTGCACGTAACTTTTCAATCACAGGCTCAAGAGAATGAAAGTCAGTGTTTTTACAAAGTACTTCACCACCGGCCATTGCTGCAGCGACTAAAAACGTACCGGTTTCAATTCGATCAGGTAAGATGCTATGTTCACATCCTGCTAAGCGCTCAACACCGTCAATCTCTATACGGCTAGTTCCTGCACCTGTGATTTTAGCCCCCATGGCAATTAGGCAGTTAGCTAAATCGATAATTTCAGGTTCGCGTGCAGCATTATCAAGTACAGTTTTACCATCAGCAAGCGCAGCAGCCATCAATAGGTTTTCGGTAGCGCCTACACTCACCATTTCCATAAAAATTTCAGCGCCTTTTAAGCGACCATTTACCTTGGCATTAATATAGCCATTCTCAACGTTTATTTGTGCGCCCATACGCTCCAAACCTTGAATATGGATATCAACCGGGCGAGCACCAATAGCGCACCCACCAGGTAAAGAGACTTGAGCCTCACCAAAACGTGCAACTAAAGGGCCTAATGCAAGTACAGAGGCGCGCATTTGCTTTACTAAGTCATAAGGCGCTAATGTTTTATTAACCGTTGCTCCGTCAATTACTAGTGTATCGCCATGCCAATTAACATCAGCACCTAAAGTTTTTAATAAAGCTTCAGTAGTTACTATGTCGCGAAGGCGTGGCACATTGCTAAATATACTTTTTCCGTCGGCAAGTAGTGAAGCAAATAAGATAGGCAGAGCGGCATTTTTAGCGCCAGAAATAGTTACTTCACCAGCAAGTGAAGTGCCACCTTGAATTACAAATTGATCCATTAGGAAGCCTTAACTATTGAGGTAAAATAAATTTTTGTTCACGTTTCCACTCAGTTGGAGTAAAAGCACGAATTGATACGGCATGAATAGTTCCATCTGAAATAATATTCATTAATGGAGCATAAACTAACTGCTGTTTTTTAACTCGGCTTAAACCGTCAAAGCATTCACCAACGGCAATCACTTCATAATGGCTACCGTTGGCTTTTACATGTACTTCGGCTAATTGAAGTTCGTCGCGTAGTAATGTTTCGACTTGGCTAGTTTCCATAACTCTCACTCAAATAAAGTTGTAACTTGACCCAATTGCATTAAATTTTGCAATTGTTCAGGTGGGTTTTGCAATTCAAGACGAATGCCTTGTTGCTTAAATTCTGCAAAAGAGTGAATTAACCAAGCTAAGCCGGCTGTGTCAACCCTAGATACCTCTCTAAGGTCAAAATAGGTAGTTTTATGCTTACTTAATAGCTTATCGTTCAGAAGCTGTTCATTGCCAATTAAATTTCGAGTAAGTTCACCACTTACTCGAAAGTGCTGCTCATCAACTTGGCTTATCGCCAATTTAGTCATTCGAATTGCTACCTCTAAACTGGACCGGTAACTGACTCTTTTGCTCTAAAAGGTTACTTACATTATCAATACCTTGCTGACGTAAAATACCTTGAAGCTCACTTTGTTTTGCATCTAGTAAGCTAATACCTTCTGCAATCATATCATACGCACGCCATTGACCATTACGGTCTTCACGTACTTTAAAATCAATTCTGATATCTGGTTTACCATCTTCAATAATTTTAGTTTTAACTACAACTACATCTTTGCCTTTAAATGCTTGTTCTGCGCCAAACTCAACCTTTTGATTTGTGTACTGTGTAAATACACCAGCATAGGTAGCTACCAAGTATTCTCTAAACACACTTATAAAGCGTTGAATATCTTTGATCGCTTTGGCTTTTTCAGCTTCGTCGGTGATTGCACGTACTTTAGATACTTCACCACCTAACACACGTAAAGCTGCATATTTATAGTCAATATAAGGCATCAATTCTTCTTCAACTATTACGCGAAGGTACTCTTTATCCTTAATAATTAATGGCTGATCTTTTTTAATACGCGCAAACGTATTATCGGCAACTTGACGAACCATTTTGTTAGGGTCGACCAGCTTAACATCTGCAGCACTTACGCTTTGAGTTAGCGTCATAGTGCTAATTGCTACAATAGCTAAAAACTTTTTCAACATAATAATCACTCACTACCTTGGTTGAATAAAAACTGCCCAATCAACTCTTCAAGTACAATGGCAGACTTAGTATCAGTGATTGAATCACCATCACCTAGCGCTTTACTTTCTACACCAAACAAGTCATCAATTGCTTCGTCTTGCTTGTTTTCAGTAACTGTTTCGCCTAAACAGCGTTGCTTAGCCGAATTTGGAGAAATAACTGGGTGAATACCTAAGTACTGCTCACCCAAAATACCTGAGGTTAAAATAGAGATTGAGCTTGTGTCTGAAAAACGACATAAGTACTGTGCGTCAATAGTCATATTTACTACTGGTAAAAACTCCTGTGGATGAACATAAATTGATTCAACACGACCAATTACAACCCCACCAACTTTTACCGGTGCACGTGCTTTTAACGAGCCAATGTTTTCAAACTTGGCATTAAGCGTATATGTTTCGCCTGAGCCGCTTATGCCTGAGTTAGCTACTTTAAGTGCCAGCATAGCAAATGCTAAAATGCCAAGTGCTACAAAAAAGCCAACTAAAATTTCTAATTTCCGTGAATTCATTATCTATACCCTATTAGCTGGTAAACATTACCGCTGTCAAAATAAAGTCAAAACCTAAAACTGCTAATGACGAATGCACAACCGTCTCAGTGGTTGCTTTGCTGATCCCTTCTGAGGTCGGCACACAGTCATATCCTTTATAAAGCGCAATCCAAGTCACCACTATGGCAAATACAAAACTCTTAATAATACCGTTTAGTATGTCTTGCTGAAACGATACCTGTGATTGCATGATTGACCAAAAACTACCTGTATCAACACCCAGCCAATCTACTCCGACCAAGTGAGCACCTATGATTGCTACAGCTGAAAATATTAAAGCAAGTAGTGGCATGCTTATAAAACCCGCCCAAAAGCGCGGTGCAATAATACGTTTTAGAGGGTCTATTGCCATCATCTCTAAGGATGATAGTTGCTCTGTTGCTTTCATTAAACCAATTTCAGCTGTAAGTGCACTACCTGCGCGTCCTGCAAATAATAATGCAGTAACAACCGGCCCCAGTTCTCGCAATAAGCTCAGTGCCACTAACGGCCCTAAACTATCCTCAGCACCATAGCCAACTAATACGGTGTAGCCTTGTAATGCCAATACCATGCCAATAAATAAACCAGACACCATAATAATGAGTAAAGACTGGGAGCCCACCATATATAACTGGCGAATAAGTAAAGGCGTGCCTTTTCTTAAATTTGGCACATGTGCCAATGCGCTAAATAGCATATGAGCCGATCGACCAAGAGCTGCAAAACGCCCTAACGTTTTACGCCCTAGCTTCTGAAGTAAATCCAACATTATGCTTTTTCTCCAAGTAACTCGTCTGCATACGTTTGGGCTGGAAAATGAAACGGGACAGGGCCATCCGACAAACCATTTAAAAACTGCTGCACTAAAGGAGACTCATGATTACGCATTTCATCAGGTGTGCCAAAACCTATTACACCTTGATCTGCAATAATAATTACATGATCAGCAATGCTCATAACTTCGGTAACGTCGTGAGTTACAATTAAAGATGATAAGCCTAGTACTTCATTTAAAGATTTAATTAATTTGACTAATACACCCATTGAAATAGGATCTTGTCCAGCAAACGGCTCATCGTACATTATTAGCTCTGGATCAAGTGCGATTGAGCGCGCTAAAGCCGCCCGCCTTGCCATACCGCCCGATAGCTCAGATGGCATTAAGTCCTTTGCACCTCGAAGTCCAACAGCTTGAAGCTTCATTAATACGATTAAACGAATTATATCTTCGCTTAAGTCGGTATGCTCCCGTATTGGAAAAGCAATATTATCGAATACTGACATATCAGTAAATAATGCACCACTTTGAAAAAGCATGCTCATTTTGGTTCGTGCGGCATACAGCTCTTTGCGTGACATGCTTGGAATACTGTCACCTTCAAATAAAATGTCACCTGAATCAGGCTTAAGCTGACCGCCGATTAAGCGTAGCATGGTGGTTTTGCCAATTCCGCTTGGCCCCATGATGGCAGTGATTTTACCTTTAGGTACGCTAAAACTCATATTTTTATATATGACTCTATCGCCACGCGAAAAGCTCACATCCTTGACTTCTACTATTGATTGCGACAAGTCGCTCTCCATAACAATGTTCACTAGTGATCCTATTTTAAGGGTTTTTCGCCCAATATGGAAAAAACAATTCGTAAGATTTTGTAATACACCTATAAAAAGTGCTCTAAGGCTGAAGTAACTCTCCTTAATGTATGCTTAAGTTTTTAAATATAATCTAAAAACATCAACCACTTTAGAGCAGACCCGACTCTTTTATTTATACTTTCATGTTGGCTTTTGTTACTATTCGCGCAATATGTATTTTGAATAACTGGCTTAACACAATGGTTACCTCGTTTGTTATTTTGATTCTTGGTTTTGCGGCTCTAGTTTGGAGTGCAGACAGGTTTGTTTATGGAGCAGCAGCGCTTGCTAAAAACTTTGGCGTACCCACTCTTATAGTTGGCTTAACCGTTGTAGCCATGGGCTCCTCTGCTCCTGAAATGATGGTTTCAGCCTCTGCAGCATTGGCTAACAAAACAGACACGGCCGTGGGAAATGCAGTTGGTTCAAATATTACAAACATCTTACTAGTGTTAGGTATTACAGCCCTATTTCGTCCCCTAGCAGTTTCATCTAGTACGTTAAAGCGTGAAATGCCATTAGTAATGCTAGTATCGCTTGCTACTTGGTATGTTTTTTCTGATAACTATTTTTCATTTAGCGAAGGCATTGCGCTTCTAGTTGGATTTATTGTATTCATCGGCGGGTTAATTATCGTATCAATGCGTGCTAAAAGCCAAGATGATCCATTTGTCTCAGAAGCCTGCGATGATGTTCCTAAAAATGTATCAACAAGAAAAGCAGTATTTTGGTTAATTATCGGGATGATTTTATTACCTGTAAGCTCACACTTTTTAGTTGGCTCAGCCGTTGATATTGCTAAGTACTTTGGTTTGAGCGATCTAGTTATTGGTTTAACTATTATTGCTATTGGTACTAGCTTACCAGAGCTTGCAGCTTCTATAGCTGGTGTTTTAAAAAATGAAGACGATTTAGCATTAGGCAATATTGTCGGTTCAAACATTTTTAATATTTTAGCGGTATTACCTCTCGCTGGTATTATTAACCCTTCTGCAATTGATCCATCGTTAGTAAGCCGAGATGTATTAATTATGATTGGTGCAACGCTTGCTCTTATTATTATGTCGCTGAACTTTAAAGGTTCTCAACGTATCAATAGAGTAGAAGGCGGCTTATTACTAATGGCGTTTTTAGGCTATCAAGGTTATATTTTTTATCAAATAGGGTAAATATGACGCAGTTAAACTTTATTGAACAAGGCCTTCGTGTTCTTGATATTGAACGCCAAGCATTAAATGATATCACTCAGTATGTAGATGAAAACTTTCATCAAGCATGTCAGTTAATGTTCGACTGCGAAGGCCGTATTATTGTCATTGGGATGGGTAAATCAGGTCATATTGGCAATAAAATAGCCGCCACACTTGCAAGTACGGGTAGCCCAGCCTTTTTTGTTCACCCTGGTGAAGCAAGTCATGGCGATCTAGGTATGATCACTAAAAATGACGTGGTTATACTTATTTCAAACTCAGGGGAAACCAGTGAAGTTTTAAATATCATTCCCGTTTTAAAACGACTTGGTGCCAAAATGATAGCTATGACTGGCAATACGCAATCAACCATGGCGACCCTTGCCAATGTACATGTGTGCATAAAAGTAAAAAAAGAAGCCTGCTCATTAGGCTTAGCACCAACAGCGAGCACTACAGCCACACTTGCGATGGGCGACGCTATGGCCGTTGCACTTTTAGAAGCTCGCGGCTTTACAGCTGATGACTTTGCTTTATCTCATCCTGGTGGTAGCTTAGGAAAACGACTACTACTTACTCTAAAAGATGTAATGCACAGTGGTATAAACACACCTATTATTACTATTTCACAAACGATAAAAGATGCATTAATTGAAATGTCAGCTAAAGGTTTAGGTATGACTGCTGTAATTAATGACAACAAAGAGCTCGCAGGTATATTTACTGATGGTGACTTACGCCGAATTTTAGAGCAGCGCATTGATATTCATACTACACCAATTAATATAGTAATGACCAAATCATGCACAACTGCTACACAAGATATACTCGCTGCTGAAGCGCTTAATATAATGGAAAACAAACGTATTAATGGGTTAATAGTCGTTAACGAAAAAAACTACCCTATTGGCGCTCTGAATATGCAAGACCTATTAAAAGCAGGAGTTTTATAAATGCAGTTTGAAGATCTCTATCAGCCGCTAAGCGATGATGCAAAAGCACGCGCTAAAAAAATAAAATTACTTATATGCGATATTGATGGTGTTTTTTCTGATGGGCGAATCTACCTAGGAAACCAAGGTGAAGAGCTAAAAGCATTTAATACCAAAGATGGATTTGGGATTAAAGCACTTATAAACAGTGGCTTTGAAGTAGCCATTATAACGGGGCGTCACTCCAAAATAGTACAAACTCGAATGAGCAGCCTAACTGTCCAACATATTTATCAAGGCCAAGAGAATAAGCTCACCGCTTACGAAGAACTAAAAAACAAGCTCAATTTAACTGATGATGAAATTGCTTACATTGGTGACGATGGGCCAGACATGCCTGTCATGGAATTAGTTGGCTTTGCTGTTGCAGTTAATGACGCTCACCCGCTTATTAAGCGCTTGTCACATTATATTACACAAATGCCAGGTGGTTTTGGTGCTGTGCGTGAGTTAACCGACTTACTAATGTTGGAAAATGGTAAAACTCTTACAAGTAAAGGCACTAGCTCATGAATGCAGCTCGAATAATACTTAGCATTTTATTCATTAGCTGTATGGTTTGGCTCTGGTATCCTTATTTTGCACAAACAAATACAACACCTCAGACAGAACCTGAAGTTATAGCTAAGCCCGATTACATTGCAATAGAGTTAAAACAAACTGCTTATGATGAAAATGGCAAAATTAGTCACAAGGTCACTGCGGTTAAAATGGAGTTATATCAACAATTAGGGTTTACTTTTTTTGAAAAACCTATTTTTACCTTATACAACGAAAAACAAACGTGGCGTATAAATGCAGATGAAGCAACATTGTATGAAGACAAACAGTTAATTTTAGAAGGTAATGTAGTTGCCAAAAATCTAACTGACGATGACATGATAGATAAAATCAATGCAGATAATATACAGGTTGATATAAAACGACTAACTATGCGCTCAGAGCAACCGGTTATTATTACTGGCCCCAATTTAAAAATCACCGGTAAAGGCTTAGAAGCCGACTTAAAAACCGATGTAATAAAACTAATTAACCATACGCGAACCATATATTATGACCAATAAAATTTCGAAAATACTTATTATTCCTACACTTATCTTTGTTTTTAACGGCAATGCAGCAGAACTAGAAGCTCAACCTGCTGCTAATCAAATTTCTATTAGCGCAGACAAACAAGAAGGTCAACTAAAAGCGAATGTGGGTATTTTTGAAAAAAACGTAGAAATTATTCATGGTAATCGTCGGATAACAGCCGATCGTTTAGAAGTACATAAGCGGGATGAACTTGGTGATAACAAACAATTATTAATAGCTACTGGTAACCCGGCTTATTTTGAAGAGAAGCAAGCAGATGGCACCATAATGAGCGCCAGCGCAAATGAAGTACGCTACGATGTATCTAAGCGGTTTTTAACGCTTGTTGGTAATGCACAAATATCACAAGCCGGACAAAAAATAAATGCGAAAAGCATTACCTACGATATAGAGCAGCAGCTCATCAGTGCCGAAAAAGATGAAAACTCAACTGACCGCGTTCACACAATTTTAGTACCAATCGAAGCTAAAAAAAGTAAAAAAAGCGATAAAGGTCAACCATGAGCACATTAAAAGCAGAACTATTGGCAAAAAGCTACAAAGGTCGTGAAGTTGTAAAAAACGTTGGCCTTGAAGTACAAGCTGGCAGTATCGTTGGCTTACTTGGCCCTAACGGTGCAGGTAAAACAACGACTTTTTATATGATTGTAGGTCTTGTTCCTAGCGACAAAGGTAAAATATCCATTGATGATAACGATATTACTCTTTTACCCATGCATAGTCGTGCTAGATTAGGCATAGGCTACTTACCACAAGAGTCATCAATTTTTAGAAAACTGACTGTTTATCAAAACTTAATGGCTATTTTAGAAACGCGTAAAGAGTTAAATAAGCAAGCTCGTGAAGACACTCTAAATAACTTATTAGATGAATTTAGCATTCAACACATTCGTGATAGTCAAGGTATGGCATTATCGGGTGGAGAACGTCGCCGCGTGGAAATAGCACGAGCGCTGGCAGCAGATCCTAAATTTATATTACTTGATGAGCCGTTTGCGGGTGTTGACCCTATTTCGGTATTAGATATAAAGAAAATAATAGAACATCTTAAAAATCGTGGTATTGGTGTATTAATTACCGATCATAACGTAAGGGAAACCCTTGATGTTTGTGAAAAAGCCTACATTGTTTCTCATGGGGAGCTGATTGCATCAGGTACTCCAGAACACGTATTAAATGATAAAACAGTACGGGATGTTTACTTAGGCGAGCAATTTAGGCTGTAACATTTACGCCATGTCTTTAAGCATCTGCTAGTATTAATTATAACAACATAAAAGGATTGTTAGAGATACATGAGGCAATCACTACAGCTGCGCATGGGCCAGCAACTTACAATGACTCCACAATTGCAACAAGCTATTCGTTTGTTACAACTCAGTACATTGGATCTACAGCAAGAAATACAAGAAGCTCTGGACAGTAATCCGCTATTAGAGGTTGAAGAGCCAGACTATTCTGAAGATGCTGCAGGTAAAAACGAGCAAAAAGCTGATACCGATGACATAACTGTTAGCGCATCTGCTGATGATACCCCTAGTGAATACGAACAAGATAGCGGTGAAGCACTTGCTAAAGAGACACTAAGTGACGACATGGCTATGGATGTTAGCTGGGATGAGTACATGAGTGCAGCGCCAGCCTCGTCATCAGGCCCTATGCCTGAAGACGAATCTATATATCAAGGTGCCTCTACAGAAACACTCCACGAATATTTAATGTGGCAACTTCAATTAACACCATTTAGCCCTACAGATGAAGCCATCGCCATTGCGATTGTCGAAGCCGTTGATGACTCTGGTATTTTGACGCTCAGTTGTGAAGAAATTTTAGAGAGTTTTAATCAAGAAAATGACGAAAGTGAGGACGAAGTTGAACTCGATGAAATAGAGGCAGTGCTAAAGCGCATTCAACTATTTGATCCAGTAGGGATAGCAGCTCGTAGTCTACAAGAGTGTTTATGTATTCAGTTGAATCAATTTGATAAAGATACTCCTTATATCAATGAAACCAAAATGATTCTAACCGATCATATTGACCTACTAGCTGCTCGTGACTATCGTACATTAATGAAAAAAACTAAGCTCAAAGAAGAAGAGCTTAAAGAAGTAATGACACTAATACATACTCTCAGCCCAAAACCTGCAGATACTATTGTAAGAGAAGAGTCTGAGTATGTGATACCTGACGTGTCGGTAAAAAAAATAAAAGGCCGCTGGGTTGTTGAATTAAATCCAGATAGCATGCCTAAAATACGTGTTAATAGCCAATACGCGGCAATGTCTCGCACTGTAAAATCAAGTGGCGACAGCCAATTTATTCGCTCCCACTTACAAGAAGCTAAATGGTTTATTAAAAGCTTAGAAAGTAGAAACGACACGCTATTAAAAGTAACTAATTGTATAGTTAAGCAACAGCAAGGCTTTTTTGAGCATGGCCCTGAAGCCATGAAACCAATGGTATTAAATGATGTTGCTGAAATGGTAGAAATGCATGAATCAACAATTTCGCGCGTCACAACCCAAAAATACATGCATACACCACGCGGCATATTTGAACTTAAATACTTTTTCTCAAGCCATGTAAGCACCGAAAATGGAGGTGAATGTTCATCTACAGCAATACGTGCGCTTATCAAAAAATTAATCGCTGCAGAAAACTCAGCAAAACCATTGAGTGATAGCAAAATTGCAGATATATTGGCTGAGCAAGGAATTAAAGTAGCCAGACGTACAATCGCAAAGTATCGCGAATCTCTGGCTATTCCACCGTCAAATCAACGAAAGAGTTTGATTTAAGACGCAAAACAAAGAGGAAAACGCTTATGCAACTAAACTTAACTGGTCGTCATGTAGAAATTACTGATTCATTAAGAGAGTATGTAAATAATAAATTTGCGAAGCTAGAAAGACACTCTGATCACATTAATAATGTTCATGTTATTCTCGATGTAGAAAAACTTAACCAAAAAGCAGAAGCAACTATTCATGTTAATGGCGCAGAATTATTTGCATCTACAGAACATTTAGATATGTATGCTGCCATAGACTCGTTGATTGACAAGCTCGATCGTCAAGTTATTAAACACAAAGAGAAGCTTGCTCGACATTAATATTATGAAATTAAGTTCACTTATCAGCCAGGACTGCAGCAAAGCTGCGGTCCTTTTTAATAGCAAAAAACGAATTTTAGAATTTATTAGCGAACTCGCTCATGAGAAGCTTCCTCACCTTCCTCAACAAGATATCCTTAGTGCCTTATTGAATAGAGAGAAATTAGGGAGCACAGGAATTGGCCGCGGTATTGCTATCCCGCACGGAAGAATGAACAATGTAGAAGAGCCCTTAGCCGTAGTACTTGTTAGCAAAACGCCAATAAATTTTGATGCCATTGATAATCGTCCTGTTGATATATTCCTTGCACTCATCGTACCAGATGGTGATAACCAGCAGCATCTAAAGACTCTAGCAACCATAGCTGATAAACTAAATAATAAAGAGTTTTGTAAGCAATTGCGCACTGCAAAATCCGATGCAGAACTTTATCAAGTTATTGTTAGTCAATCGTAGTTTTAATAAGGATGATAAATGGAATTAATTATCATAAGTGGCCGATCAGGTTCTGGTAAATCGGTTGCTTTACGCGTGGTGGAGGATTTGGGTTATTATTGCGTAGATAATATTCCAGTAAACCTACTCCCCTCTTTAGTACGCAGCGTATCAGGTAGCTATGATAAAATTGCTGTGAGCATTGATGTGCGTAACATCCCAAAAGAGAAAGACGAGTTTAACGAAATTTTTGAGTATTTACCTGGTTTTGCAAATCCAACTTTATTTTATCTAGATAGTGATGATCAAACATTGATCAAACGTTTTTCTGAAACGCGCAGATTACATCCTCTTTCGATTGACTCATTACCACTTGACTTAGCCATAAAAAAAGAAAAACAATTACTTGATGCATTAATTACTCGCGCCGATTTCATGATCGACACAACTGATTTAAGTGTCCATCAATTAGCGGAGTCTATTAGAGAGAAAATACTTGGGAAAAAAGATAAGCAACTTATTGTAACGTTTGAATCATTTGGCTTTAAACATGGCATACCAAAAGAAGCCGACTATGTATTTGATGCTCGATTTTTACCAAATCCACATTGGGAACCTGAATTAAAGCCATTGACAGGCCTTGATCAACCCGTAAAAGATTACTTAGCGAGTCACAGCATAGTCCAAAAGTTTACATGGCAGATCCAAACATTTGTACAAACTTGGTTACCGCACTTAGAAAGAAATAACCGTAGTTATTTAACCATTGCTATTGGGTGTACCGGCGGACAACATCGCTCTGTGTATTTAGCACAAACGATTGGTGAAAGCTTTGCAATAACTCATCCCAATGTAAAAATTCGTCACCGCGAACAAGAAAAGTAATATAACTAAATAATAATCTGTTCAGCTTGGGTAGAGTAAGTTATGTATTGTGAAGATACTTTTTTAATAAAAAACAAATTAGGCTTACACGCTAGAGCCGCGACTGTACTTGCTCAACTAGCAATACAATTCGATGCCACAATCACTTTATTTCAAGATGATAAAGAAGCCGCTGGTGATAGCGTACTCGCCTTAATGTTACTTGAAAGCAGCCAAGGAAAAGAAGTTAAAGTCGTATGCAAAGGACCTGATTCAGAAAAGGCTTTACATGCTGTTGGTGAATTAATAGCACAACGCTTTAATGAGCAAGAATAATAAAAATCAATTTGTTAATAACGAAAACTGATGTTCTTAACAGATTTAGTTTACTTAAAAAGAGAAATTGAACACGGTTAGTAATATCAATTACTCATCTCCTCCCATACAGTAGTAAAAATTTATAAAGGACGCCAATGCCAGAAGCTTTTGAACAAGATTACCCACTGCAGCAACTAAAACAAGTGACTAAGTCACTTAATAGTGGTCAATTTGTTCAAGTTAGGCGCATGCTCGCAAAAACAGCTCCTTGTGATACTGCACTTTTATTAGAATCATCACCACATAAAATCCGCCGCTTACTTTGGCAATTAGTTGACCCTGATGTGCAGGGGGATGTTCTTGAAGAACTATCTGAAGATGTACGTTTAGGCATTATCGCCCAAATGGCACCAGAGCACATTGCCGCCGCAACTGAAGATATGGGCCACGATGACTTAGGTGAAGTATTACGTAGTCTGCCAGATACCGTCTACAAAGACGTTGTTAGCGCGATGGACATTCAAGACCGTGAACGTGCAACACAAGCACTTTCTTATCAAGAGCGCTCAGCTGGTGCGCTAATGAACACCGATACGGTCACCATTCGCCCTGATGTAACACTCGATGTTGTACTTCGTTATATTAGACTGCGTGGCGATCTTCCTGAAGGTACTGATGATCTCTACGTAGTAGATAAACATAATTGCTTTATTGGTGCTTTGTCATTAAGTACTTTATTAACTAATCCGCCAGAAAAAATTGTGCGCGATTTAATGGATGAAGAATGTGAATCAATTCCAATTTCAATGGACGAAAGTGAGGTAGCACAGTTATTTGAGCGTCATAACTGGATATCAGCACCCGTTGTGGATGACAACGATCAGCTTCTTGGCCGTGTAACAATCGATGATATTGTTGATGTAATACGAGAAGATGCTGAACATAGTCTATTGAGCCTAGCTGGTCTTGATGATGAAGAAGATACCTTTGCTCCCGTTTTAAAAAGCTCAAAAAAACGCTCAGTGTGGTTAGGTGTAAACTTATTAACAGCCCTTGCTGCCGCTTTTGTAGCTAGCTTTTTTGAAGGTACTCTAGATGTACTCCCCATTTTAGCCGTACTCAACGGCATTGTTCCTTCAATGGGTGGCGTCGCTGGCAGCCAATCATTAACATTGGTTATTCGTGGTATAGCCGTAGGCCATATAAATCAAACAAATCAGCGTTTTTTAATGATGAAGGAACTTGCAATTGGCGCATTAAATGGCGTTTTATGGTCACTATTAATCGCAAGTGTGATTGCATTGTGGCAATGGGACTTTATGCTCGGTGGCGTACTGGCTTTTGCAATGTTCATGAACTTAGTTGTTGCAGGAGTAGCAGGTGCCAGTATTCCAATCATCCTCAAAAAAATGGATATAGATCCAGCTCTTGCGGGTAGTGTAGTATTAACCACAGTGACAGATATTGTCGGTATATTTGCTTTTTTAGGTACTGCTACATGGTTATTAATTTAATCTTAGCTTTGGTTAATAAGTTATAGAGACAGAAATACAGCTTAAAACTGATTATAAAGCTGCTCATTTAATAGCTTGCTGTTAAAATATAGAAAATTATGTTTTAAATGAAACAATATGCAATTCACTACTACCTACACGCTTGATAAACCCTACTTCTACGAGTGTTTTGATGAGTCACTCCCTTATAGTAAGCGTGCAAAACCTAAATACTTTTTACTTGTGTTGTTAGTTGCGCTTGGTTTGTTTGGTATTTATGGTTTAGACGATCATTACTTAGGATCGTTTATGATCATGCTAGCGGTACTCGAGTGCGTCGCTTTTTACTATCGCAGACCATGGTGGGTAACCAGACAAATGCTCAGCAAAGCGTCAGGCTCTGAGGTAACACTTACCTTTGATGAGAAAGGTATTAAATCTGCTAATCATTACAAAAACTATCAATTAGAATGGCAAAATATTAGTGAAGTAATAGACACCCAGCAAGGTATTATTATTAAAAACAAAAGCGGCATGCAGTACATATCAAAACAAATTCTTAGCCCTGAAACACTCGCTTTTATAAACAAAAAAACCACTCAGTGAGTGGCTTTTAGTCTAGTTGAGTTAGTTACTCAACTACGTATACGTGTTGATTAAGCATTACCCGGGTTAGGGCTCGACTTTTCAGCTTGTATGCGCATGTAAATCTCTTCACGATGCACTGATACGTCTTTTGGTGCATTAACACCAATTCGAACTTGATTTCCTTTAACACCTAGAACGGTCACTGTTACTTCGTCACCAATCATTAGGGTTTCACCTACTCTACGAGTTAGTATTAGCATTCTATTGCTCCCATGTTCCAATAAAAAATTATAAGATTCCGCTTGAACATACTAATGAAAATTAGACTGAAAAGTAAGTAAAAACTCCCAATCTATCTATTTTCTGTTAAAAATGCTTTATGTAATGCACGAACTGCCAACTCTAGGTACTTTTCATCTATTAAAACTGAAATTTTAATCTCTGAAGTAGACACTAAAACAATATTAATATTTTCCTGTGCTAATGCATCAAAAAATAAACTAGCGACACCTGAATGTGATTTCATACCCATACCAACAGCAGAAACTTTAGCCACTGTAGTTAACCCACAAATATTTTGAGCACTTAATTGAGCTTGATGTGCATTCAGTAATTCGAGTACTTGAAGGTAATCATTTAAGTGCACAGTAAAAGCATAGTCTATATTTTCAAAGTTATGATTAACTTGATTAATCATGTCTATTTCGATGCCATTTTCAGCAAAAAGTTTCAATATTTTTGAAAGATATTGCGTACCCACTGGTACACCTTGTACCTTAATTAAGCATTCGTCACGGTTAGACGCAATCCCCGATACAACCTTACTTGGCATATAGTTCTCCTCAAAACTTATTAATGTACCTTCATCGGGATTAAAGCTCGAAAGTACCCTAAGCGGAACATTGTGTTTACCTGCCGCTTCTACAGAGCGAATATGCAAAACTTTCGCCCCTAAACTTGCCAGCTCTAGCATTTCGGCAAATGTGACTTGGCTCATTCTACGTGCGTTAGGCTCAATACGAGGATCTGTAGTATATACGCCATCAACGTCTGTATAGATCTGACATTCGTCAGATTTTATAGCCGCTGCTATTTCTACAGCCGATGTATCGGTGCCGCCGCGGCCAAGCGTTGTAATGTTCCCCTCAACGTCACGCCCTTGAAATCCAGCAATAATAGCAATACGATTATGTTCAAGCTCATGTTTTAAACGCGTAGCAGCAACGCCCTCAATACGAGCTTTACCAAACATGTTGTCGGTTAGAATATTGACTTGATCGGCTAATAAGCTCACAGCAGAGTGGCCACGTTTAATAATAGCCATAGCAAGGAGCGAAACAGAAACCTGTTCTCCGGTGCTAATAAGTACGTCGAGCTCACGGCTACTCGGGCGAGTATCGATTTGTTTGGCGAGGTTAATTAAGCGGTTGGTTTCTCCCGACATAGCCGAGAGTACCACAACCACTTGATGTCCTTGTTGCCTGGTTTTAACAACAAGGTCGGCGACCGCTTCAATTCGCTCTATTGAGCCTACCGAAGTGCCACCAAACTTTTGAACAATAAGTGCCACTTAGGCTTAAGTACGCTCAGTTAACCAAGCTGTAACGCTATCTAGTGCAGCAGCAAGGTTTTGTGGTTCACTACCGCCGGCTTGTGCCATATCTGGACGACCGCCACCTTTACCACCTACTTGGCCTGCCATGTGGTTAACTAACTCACCGGCTTTTACTTTGCCTGTTAAGTCTTTAGTTACACCGGCAATTAGGCTTACTTTGTCGCCACTAGCAACACCGAGGGCAATAACACCTGAGCCAATCTTGTTTTTAAGGTCATCAACCATACCGCGAAGCGCTTTAGACTCAGTGCCTTCAACGTTTGCAACTAATAGCTTAACGCCATTAATTTCTACTATCGAATCAAGTAAAGATGCACCTGCAGCACTTGCTAGCTTGTCGTTAAGCTGAGCAATTTGCTTTTCAAGGCCTTTAGACTTCTCAAGTAAGGCCGTCACTTTTTCAAGTACTGATGCACTATCGCCTTTAACAAGCACTGCAACATCGTTCAGCTGTTTTTCTTGCTCATTTACATAAGCAACCGCATCTGCGCCAGTTACAGCTTCTATTCGGCGAACGCCTGCAGCAATACCGCTCTCAGATACAATTTTGAATAAACCAATATCACCAGCTCGCTCAACGTGTGTACCACCACAAAGCTCAATTGAGTAATCCCCAATAGTTACTACGCGTACTTCGTCGTCGTACTTTTCGCCAAACAGCGCCATAGCACCTTTCGCTTTAGCATCATCAATTGCCATAAGCTCAGTATTAAGTGCAAAGTTACGACGAATTTCGTCATTTACTACACGCTCAATTTTACGTAACTCATCTTTTGTAACCGCTTCAAAGTGAGAAAAGTCAAAACGTAAACGATCAGCTTGAACAAGCGAGCCTTTTTGACTTACATGTTCACCTAATAACTGGCGAAGCGCTTCATGTAAAATATGCGTAGCTGTATGGTTTTTCTTGATGTTCTCACGACGAGCATCATCAATAGTGGCATCCACTTTATCGTTAACACCAATACGGCCTTGTACTGTACCGTGGTGCGCAAATGCATTACCCAGCTTAGTGGTATTAGTAACAACAAACTCACCACCAGCAACAGTAATTGTACCGGTATCGCCAGTTTGGCCGCCAGATTCTGCGTAAAACGGTGTGCGGTCTAATATTACAATGCCTTCTTGGCCATCTTCCAATAACTGTACAGCTTCGCCACCAGCAAAAATTTCTACCACTGTCGCGCTGTAATGCGTGCTGTCGTAGCCTTTAAACTCAGTTAGTTTTTCTGATTTTAATTGCTCGTTGTAATCTGCACCAAACTTACCCGCTTGCTGCGCAGTTTTACGCTGTACAGCCATGCATTCTTCAAAGCCTTTATGATCAATTGTCATTTGGCGTTCACGCGCAACATCGGCGGTTAAATCGGCAGGAAATCCATATGTATCGTAAAGTTTAAATACTAAATCGCCCGGTATAATATCGCCTTTAAGGTCGCTTAAGCTTTCTTCTAAAATAGCTAAGCCACGCTCAAGTGTTTTACCAAACTGCTCTTCTTCAATGCGAAGTACTTTTTCAATAATTTCTTGTTGCTTAGCAAGCTCTGGGTACGCTTGACCCATTTGCTCAATAAGTGCAGCAACTAATTTAAAGAAAAACGCGCCTTGTGCGCCAAGCTTATTACCATGGCGAACCGCACGGCGAATAATACGACGAAGTACGTAACCACGACCTTCGTTAGATGGCATAACACCGTCTGAGATTAAAAACGCACACGAACGAATATGATCGGCCACTACACGTAGTGACTTATCGTCCATGTCTTGTGCATTAGTAACACTTGCAGCAGCGGAAATTAAGCCTTGGAATAAATCTATTTCGTAGTTTGAATGCACCCCCTGCAAAATAGCAGAAATACGCTCAAGGCCCATTCCCGTATCAACAGATTGCTTAGGTAGAGGCAGCATAGTGCCGTCGCTTTGACGGTTGTACTGCATAAATACTAGGTTCCAAATTTCAATGAAACGGTCGCCGTCTTCCTCAGGTGAGCCCGGAGGTCCACCCCAAATGTGCTCACCATGATCGTAAAATATTTCAGAACACGGACCACACGGGCCTGTATCACCCATAGACCAAAAGTTGTCTGAGGTAGCAATACGAATAATGCGTTCTTCACTTAAGCCAATATCTTTTGACCAGTACTCAAATGCTTCTTCATCATCATGATAAATAGTAACAAGCAGTTTTTCTTGAGGTAATTTAACAACCTCAGTTAAAAACTCCCAAGCAAACTTAATTGCTTCTTGCTTAAAGTAATCACCAAAGCTGAAGTTACCTAACATTTCAAAAAATGTATGGTGGCGAGCAGTGTAGCCTACGTTTTCTAAATCGTTATGCTTACCACCAGCACGTACACAGCGCTGCGAGCTTGTCGCACGTGTATAAGGGCGGCTTTCTGCGCCTAAAAATACATCTTTAAATTGCACCATACCGGCGTTGTTAAATAACAACGTGGCATCGTTACCCGGAATAAGCGAGCTTGAAGGTACAACTTGATGTTGTTTGCTGGCAAAAAAGTCTAAAAACTGTTGCCTAATTTGTGCGGTAGTCATGTGCTGCATTTGAAAGTCTCACCTGTATTTACTGTGCTTGCATTGCAAAATTAATTTCATCGTAGCTAAACCCTCGATACATTAAGTAGCGCACGCGCTTAGCTTTGTCTTTGTAATCGAGATTTGGCGGTGTATTCGAATATTTTTTATTGTACGCATCCTGCGCAAGCTCAAACCAATCTACTTCAAGCTCTTCAACTACCAATTCAAGTAGCGAACGGTCAATCCCTTTGCCCATAGCTTCGCTTTGTATTCGCTTAAGCCCGTGGCATTTAAATATGTGTTTTCTTACAAAGCCTTCACAGTATCGCTGCTCGTTAATAAAATTGTGCTTTTCGCACCAATCAAGCAACGTTTCAATAAAATCTTCTGTGGCTTCTTTTTGCTGTAGCTTAAGCGTTAACTCACGACGCGAATATTCTTGGCGCCCTAATAACCAAAGTACATAGTTTTTTAGCTTTTGCTTTAATTTATCATCCATTAAGCGTCAAAACGCCCGCTTGTTTCACTGCTAAGTGGCTTAACATTAATGTCGTCACTTGGTGGTACAACAGGCATGAAAATGGCTTGATAAGATACAAAAAAGCTAATGTAGCAAATTGGCATTAAAATCAACAGTGGTAAGAACGATAAGAACATAGAAAGCGCCATAAATAATGCGCAAATAAGGCCAAAAACGCCAAGTGGAAAAATATTATGATAAAACACCATTAACGATTTTTTAAGCGCCGTTAAAATACGTGTTTCTTTACTAAAATAAACAAGCGGTACTGCGTAAGCAAACGCCGTTAAGTAAATAAGCATTGCCATAAAAAACAAAATAACATTTGCGCCCGAAATACTCTCAAGCATTTGCTCAAGTGCTACATTTGGATCTAGCCCTGGTTGGCTCATAACAGCCACTGCATCGGCAAATAAGCCATTAGCAAGTAACGCCATTAAAATGCCCGCTCCCATTTGATAAAGTGCTAAACGCAATAACCCTAAACGATTTCCCTTAGCCGTAAATGGCTTGAGAATATCGGCTAGCATAATTTTTCCGCCCTGCTGCTTACTAAGCACCGCTTGGTAAAAGCCTGCAGTTAAAAATGGCGTAGCTAGTGCAGCTACTACTTGCAGCAGCGGTAAAAATAAAGACAGCAGTCCTACAATGCCAATAAATAGATGCATAAAAATAAAGGTTGCTGGCTGGGTTTTAAAAATAAGCCATCCTGCTTTTAACCACTTTAGCCCTGCATCGGCTTTAAAAATTCGTAATTGTGTAGACATACTTGCTCTTAATTTAAAACGAAACACGCCAAGTATAACTTGGCGTGAAGGGATATTAATAGACGAAATGTAATTAAATGATTAAGGTTTTTTAATTTTCTTAATATCTAACATATGCGCGCCATGCTTAATTTTTGTTTCTAGGTACGATTTATTACCCGCAACACCCGCTTTAATGTGTGCATGTGTGCCCACAACCGAGTCAACATTGATACCGGCATCTTTTAATGCGTTAAGCTTTTTAGGATTATTGGTCATTAATTTAACGTGGTTTAAATTAAGCGCATTGAGCATTAATACCGCATCCGAAAAGTCACGTAAATCATCTGCAAAGCCTAAATGGTTATTAGCCTCGTAGGTATTCATACCTTGCGATTGCAGTACATAAGCATCAATTTTATTGTACAAACCAATACCACGTCCTTCTTGGCGTAAATACAATAATATACCGCCTTTTTCGTGCATCATTTCAATACATTCATTTAGCTGCTCACCGCAATCACAACGTGACGAATGAAATACATCCCCTGTTAAACACTCAGAGTGCATACGGATAAGCGGCACATTTTGCTCGGTGTCGGCGTTATTAAACACCATAGCAATATGCTCTTGGCCATCTTTTAAGTCAGTAAATGACACTATTTCTGCAGGGATATCACTGTTTTTGCCAACATTAAGCTGGACTCTTGCTCTTACATGCGCCACGACAAATCCAAATATTTAAATAACTACGACACGACAATAGAGTGATAATATCACAAGATAGGATGAATACACCGTAGTACAAGACTGTTTATGGCAAATATATGGCGACGACAGCCGTTATTTTCAATGATTATTAAGCAATTAATAACCCGAATATTACAACTTCGCTTGTTTACTTTAATTTACCTAAAATAATGACAGGCCTTGATAGTTTTGGTAATTTTATGGGCTAATAAATAATAGGGATTATTATGAAGCACCAACAGCTCACCATATCGATAGGGTTAAGCTTATTAGCCTTTGCTAACTGCACTTTCGCAAACCAAGTAAATAGCATTCAAACTGTATCTGCAAACGCCGAAAAAACTGACTCAGCATTTGTTGCAGCCAAAGAACAAGCTGAAAAAGAAGCACAACTTGCCTATCAAAAGGGGCTCGCTCTATATGGAGAAAATAGCAATGAAACGGCCAATCTTGCTATTAACTACGCCAAAGCTATTAATAATTATACTGCAAAGAACATTATGGTTATAGGGAATGGCAATGAAAAGAAACGGTTTAATTTGTATTCACAGGCCCACCGTATTTTAGTTAAAAACTATGGCGAAAACTCAATAGAGACTATGGATACGCTACTAGCCAAAGCCACTCATACTAATAAATCAGATACCGCAGTCAAAAACTTTAAGCAACTCATTAAAATCGCTGAATTACAAAATAACCCAGGCCTTGTCGCCAATATGCAATTTGAAGCTGCAAAGACATTATTTTATAGGTTTAGCCATAGCGAATACTCTTTAGCGAAAATATACGCTCAAGACGCAGATAAGTATTACCAAGCCCAGCTACCTGATAATGCAGTAGAGCGTATAAAGTCTGACTTCTTAATGGTTTCATTTGAGAGTGGCCGTAAAGATTACGACAAAGCAACTAAAAGGCTAAACCGTATAGTTGGCTTATTTGATAAATATAAAAATTTAGATCAAAGCTTTGAGCTTAATGCGCATGTTGGCTTAGTTCAGTTATATGAAAAACAAGATGAGAGCGATAAAGCGACTAAACACGCCTTAGCCTTTGCTAAAAATACGCAGTGGAAAAATGCCTCAGAGCAAAATCCACTCTATATAATCGATCCTATATACCCTCGCGGAGAATATAAAAGTCATGTAATAGTTATATTAGAGATTACTGTTGATACCCATGGCTTTGTGCAAAGTCCTAAGGTTATTAGTTCTGAGGGTTCTAAAGCGTTTGAAAAATCAGCGATAGCCGCTGTTAAACAATGGCGTTACGCTCCAAAGTTTAAAAATGGAAAACCTGTAAATGCAACAACACAAGCTGAACTGTATTTTGAACGCCTTTAAGTGTTTTATCTTTTAGCCAACAATTATATTGATAAGAAAACTATTGTAATTACGTCAACCTAGTTTCAATTTAAAAGTTAATAGGGATTATTATGAAACGTCAACAACTCGCTTTATTTATAGGCTTAATTTTATCTGCTTTAAGCGCAACCACTTTAAGTACTAAAGCACTTGCAAGCCAAGCAAGCGATCCTCAAGCGGTATTTAACCAAGCATACCAAAGCTATTTAGCAGCAGTTAAAGCAGACGAGAACGTACAACAAACTGCTGAGCTTGCTTACACATCGGGTAAAACTGTTTATGGTGAAAGCTCAGATAACACCGCTAACTTAGCTATTAACTACGCTAAAGCCATTAAAGGCTTCGGCGATGAGCTAAACGAGCAGCGTTATACCCTTTATAACGAAGCCAATACTATTTTAGCTGCAAACCACGGCAAACAATCAATAGAAACAGTTGATGCATTACTCGGCCAAGCTAACTACACAACATCGGCATATCAAGCAGCTAACTTTTTAGAACAAGTAATTGAAATAGCTGAAACACAAAACAACCCTAAGTTTGTAGCCGACATGAAGCTCGAAGCTGCAACGCTACTGGCTAAAAAGCATAGCCACAAAAAATACCGTGAAGCTAAAAACTACCTAGAAGAAGCCGACGAGTATTATCAAGAAAACTTACCCGAAAACTCACTAGAGCGCATAAAAGCCGATTTTTTAATGGCCTCATTCGCAGAAGGTCGTAAAAAATACAATCAAGCGATTGAAAGGCTAAACCGTATAGTGAGTGTATTCGATAGTAACTTAAACTTTGATCACAGTGCAGAGCTAAGCGCTCACTCTAAACTTATTGGCCTGTACGAAAAACAAGGTAAAAGCGAAGAAGCAACTAAACATTGCCTAGCTATTGCTAAAATGGTGCCATGGAAAGAATCGCAAGAGCAAACGCCGCTTTACCGTGTTAATCCTAAATACCCAGTTAACAAAGCCAGATTTAGTACCGATGGT
The DNA here is from genome assembly GCF_038155085.1 of Pseudoalteromonas aliena. Taxonomy (GTDB): domain Bacteria; phylum Pseudomonadota; class Gammaproteobacteria; order Enterobacterales; family Alteromonadaceae; genus Pseudoalteromonas; species Pseudoalteromonas aliena_A. The sequence continues at coordinate 16,321 of NZ_JBAKAU010000003.1, read as the reverse complement.
AGCGTTGTTATGGAGTTTGAGGTAAATGCAGCTGGCTTTGTAAAAAACCCAAAAGTACTTAGCTCTGAAGGCGGCAGCGCATTTGAAAAATCAGCCAAAGCAGCGCTTGAGCAATGGCGTTACGCGCCAAAGTTCGAAAATGGCAAACCTGTTAGCGCTATTTCTCAGGTACAACTCGACTTTAAAATTAACCGCTAAGCTAAAATATAAAAGCGCCGTTTGGCGCTTTTTAAATTTATAAATTAGTCCTAAATTTTAGCGAGTATTTTATCGCTAGCCGCTTCTATTAAATCGAGCACATTTTCAAAGCCATCATCGCCGCCGTAATAAGGATCGGGTATCGCGCTTTGGCTTTGCTCGCCGTATTCTAAAAACAGTGATAGCTTATAGCGTAAATGCTCAGGGCATTGCGCTTTTAAATCAGCTAAATTTTGTGTGTCGGCCGCTAAAATTAAATCAAACTCAGTAAAATCGCTGGTACGCACTTTGCGCGAAAAAATACCTTTAAAACTATAACCGCGTTTTTCGCCTGCAGCCATTGAGCGGCTATCTGGCGTTTTACCTTCGTGGTAACCAATAGTCCCTGCGGAGTCTACTTTTACCTCAACACCTAATTTTTTAGCACGGGCTTTTAACACCGCCTCTGCGGTTGGCGAGCGGCAAATATTACCTAAACACACTATGAGTACTTTTTTCATTAAGGCTCCTTTAACTAATTTAAAAACCTAAGCTTCAAAACTGTTTTAAAATGCTTTCATCGTAATCTTCAACATTAAGCGTTACGTTATGTTGCGCTGCAACAGATTCAAGTTCAGCTTGTTTAATGGCTAAATCGTCCAGAGTGATTAGGTTATCGTCTAGCTGCCACAATAACCGAGAGCCCGCGTAGCTATAATGAATCGCTAATAACGCATCAGCATTACCTTCACGGCCAGCGGCTTTTAACTTAGCCATTTTACGGGTTATTTTATTAAGTGCTTTTTTAAGCTCCCACACATAAACAACTTCAGTCATAAAGCTATGTGTACGGTATTTATTAAGTAACCACGCAAGCCCAACACTTGTTATAGCAACGCCTATTAAGTTCCAATGAAAATGGCTACCACTTTCATCAGGAAATAAAGCAATCAGCGTTTGCGATATAGCCAAGCTGCCTACAGCCAAACCAATACCACACCCTGCAATAACACGGTTTAAATGTTTACGGTAACGCGCTTTATTTATTTCAATGAGTTGCATAACAGCCTAAAAAGTTAATAAGTAAAAGAATGCGAATGGCTATTGTAACTAAACCCTGCAATTTTTATAAAATTATTTAACCCCTTTTTGATTTGCTTTTAATAAGCTTATTGTAAATATTCAAATAGCCTCACCATAGCGGTTATTAAGTAGGAGCACTTTATTTATTAACCAGAGAACATTTTTTAATTCCACTCATTTTAATTTTTTTCACTCTTTGTATTTAAAAAGCAAAATTAACACACCACTACCCCTTAAATTAGAATCGTTCTATTATTTACAATTGATAATGATATGAGTTTGCATTAACATTTATTACCTATTGATATCTCTAAATCGAAGTGACCGAATCGCTACTTTGCTCTAATCAAAAATTTAAGGTGAAAAATGTACGATAATAGCTGTAGCGTTCCTCAAACCGATACTTTTACCAAGCCAAAAAATAAAAAGCGTCAACTTTACGATTTACATATTTGGCTAGGTTTCAACCTCGCCTTTTTAATGACGTTATTATTGGCAACTGGCACTATTGCGACTTTATCAAACGAAATAGATTGGCTCATACAAGACGACATGCGAGTAACACCTACGGAGGTTAAAGTACCTTGGGGTGAGCTAGAAAATACCGTAAAAAAAGCGGCTCCAGCACAAGATATGCTAACAACATTTAGCCAAGGCGAAAGTGATTATTTTTCATACCGAGCCACCTTTTTACGAGCCGATGGAACTCGTTACTTTATTCATATTAATCAATGGACTGGTGAAGTCACTGGTACAACTCCATTTTTAACTGTTCAGCGATTTTTTAGAGACCTTCACCGCTACTTCTTTATGCCAAATTTTATTGGCTTACCAATCACGAGCTCTCTAGCTATTGTGCTTATTATTTCTTTGTATACAGGATTAAAAACAACTGGAAGATTAAAAAAATCAGCATTTCGCTTACGGAAAAACAAAGGCACTCGCGTTATGCTAAGCGATTTACATAAGGTTTTTGGTATATGGGCAATATGGTTTATTGCTCTTATTGTAATAACAGCAATGTGGTATCTCATTGAATTTGGTTTTGCTGTTGCAAAGCATAGCTTCGAGCCTCCTCGACCGGGCCCCAGTGTTGAGCGAATTCAAGAATTTGGGGATGCAATGAATATAATCCCAGCCGATACAATAATAAAAAATTCAAAATTAGCTTTCCCTAACTGGGAACCAACTCAAATTCAATACCCTAGGTCTGCATCACAAGCAATAACAGTCCTTGGTTACACAAGTGATATATTAGTGCGTTCTAGAGCCAACAGGGTATTTATCGATCCCGTTGACGGCTCAATTATTAAAGTTCAAAAATCCAAAAATATAGGCACGGTAGCTTACTTAAACGAAACAGCAGATCCGATTCATTTTGGAACGCTCGGAAATCTCACTACAAAAATTATATGGTTTATTTTTGGCATTATTCTTACCGGAATGTCAGTAACAGGTGTGTTAATGACCTATCGCAGGCTAAAAACCTCACGCTTATCGCCGGCTCAAATTAAAACATTTCCAGTTATAGTAGCCGTAATGATCGCTGGATTCTTTTATGTTAAACAACAAAATGGCGACTCCGAACCGGTTAAAAAAATATCGCAAAGCGTTGAATCATATAAAAATTACACTTTTAAAAATACATTATATAAAAAAGTAAATAGCGGTAAATACAATCTACAAGTAAATATTACCCACCCAAATGGATACTCAATAATAGACTCTATAAGCGTGGCAGATACGCTAAATAATACATACAAATTAAAGGCTAAAACGTTCTCATCAACAACTATTTTCGCCGCCACATTACCTAGTAAAAATACAGAGCAATACAAAAAGCTTACTTTAAAAGTAACGCTTTTAACGGGTGAGACAAAACAGTTTATTTTACACGAAAATAAAATCCTTAATTTAACTAACAATACTGCAAAAACGACTAAACAATAATCTCTGGGAAGATTTATGAAAACCATTCAAAAAACATTCGCACTAACTGCACTTATGTGTAGCTGTCAATTAGCTTACGCACAAAATGAAATAAATAGTAAAACAAAAGAAGACTCAATAGAAAGAATCAGCGTAACAGGAACAGCTCAATCTCGTTACGTCATTAAAGAGTCATCATCGTTAACTGGGTTTCCTTTAGATTTTTTAGAATTGCCACGTGTCGTTAATATTATTCCAGAGCAGTTAATACTTGATCAAAAAATTACCGATTTATCAGAAGCGTTACGCAACACACCTGGGGTATCGTTAGGCGATGGTTTTGGTGGTACTAACGACGATTTTTTAATTCGCGGATTTAGACGCAATGCCGTTTACCGAGATGGCTTTCGCCGTGCTACTAACTTTAAAACTAATCTATCAAATATAGAATATACCCAAGTTGTTAAAGGCCCTGCATCAATAACTTATGGTCAAGTTGAGCCTGGTGGGCTTGTAGATATAGCCACTAAAAAACCGCTAGCTGAAAAACGATTTGCTGGTGAAGCACGTGTTGGATCATTTAATGATCAATTTGCACTACTCGATTGGTCAACGCCTATTAACGATAGTGCCGCTATTCGTGTTGTGGGTTCAATACAAGATGCCGAATCGTTTCGTGACTTTAGCGATATTGATAGAGACACACTTTCAATCTCTGGTACATTTGATCTCGCCCCTTCTACACGTTTAAATTTATCGTACGAATACCGAGATGAATCAAGACCGCTTGACCGAGGAACTATCACAGTACCTACTCCAGATGGTCGTGCTGTGCTTAACGAAGTACTTGATATACCTTTATCAACTCGTTTTGGCGAGCAATACGAAGTATTTGAAAGTAACTTTAACTTCTTCGATGCAACGTTAGAGCAAGAACTAGGAGATAATTGGAACCTACGCTTTAGCACCGCTTACGAAGTAAGTTCAGCAAATGACCTTCAAGCTAGACCGCTTGCCGTTGCCATTTTTGATGCCGATGGGCCAATTAGCGAAGACGGATTTATAGAGTTTCAAAGCCCTGCCGACATCTCCGCAAATATAAATGAAGGTTTAACCGGTGTATTTGACGATCCAACAGATCAAGTATTTCTTATTCGCAGAACAGACGGTAACCAAAATGCCGATGTTGATGTTTTATATTTAAATGCAATTGTCACAGGTGAAGTACAAACCGGAAATATCACACATAAAATAGCTATTGGAGGCAGTTATCGCGACTTTGAACGAAAAGACAATTTTGTTAACTCAGCAAACTCTGATGGTTTACCAGCCGCATTTGGTTTTAGTGGTATCCCTTTATTTGATGTTAGTAATCCTGTTTACGGAAACTTACCAACTGACTTAAATACAGGCGACTTTGCAAGACGTACATTTAGCTCTGAAGATTACGGTTTTTTCATTAATGATTATATTGTTTTAACCGATGACCTTGGTGTATTAATTGGTGGACGCTTAGATTCTGTTAAAAGTGGCTTTAATGACGGTGTAACCGCATTCACTAACGGTGAGACTACAGGAACAGATCTTAAGTTAGATTCTATTTCAGAGTTTTCGCCTCAAATAGCTGTTAACTATAAAATGACGTCAAACTCATCATTATTTGCAAGTTATTCAGAGTCTTTTGCGCCTAATGCTGATACAGCCAATACCGAAGTGAGCAATAGCGAACAATTTGACCCTGAAGATTCAAAACAAATAGAGCTAGGTGTTAAAGCTGAATTTTTTGGCGGCCGTTTACAGTCAAGCGTATCAATTTATAATATTGAAAAAACGAATGTATTAAGCACCGAAGACGGTATAACAACGTTAAGAGACGGGCAAACATCTGAAGGTATTGAATTTTCAATTTCAGGGCAACCAACCGAAGGCATGAACATTATTGCTGGATATGCTTATACCGATGCAGAAATAGAAGTTGATGGAGTAACAGGTAATAAACCTCGTAATGTTGCAGACAACACATTTAACCTTTGGGCTTCATATGAATTTCAAAAAGGTAGCTTAGAAGGCTTAGGTATAGGTGGCGGTTATTTTTTTGTTGATGATCGATTTGGTAATGACGCCAATAGCTATACGCTAGATAGCTATGGCTTAGTTGATTTATCGCTTTGGTACACGCTGGCTACTCCAGGTTTAGGAGAGGATGGCACTGTGAGATTTCAATTAGCCGTTAAAAACTTATTAGATGAAGAGTACTATTCAGCAAGTGGTGGCGACTTAAGAATTAATATAGGCACACCTAGATCTGTATTTGCTTCGGTATCATTCGCTTTTTAAACCAATAACAAGCGAGAGGCTTATTTATTTAGCCTCTCGCACTATAAAATTATTTAACCCCTTTTTGATTTGCCCCCCGTTATAGCTTTTAAATAACCCAAATAAGTTTACTCGGAGCGGCTTATGCACACACTTGAAGTACCTAATAACTCAGCATTTATTAAAACATCAACCGCCGTAATTGGCGGTGCAGTAATGACCTTTGCGGCTTTTGCGTTTATGCAATATTTAATCTCTGGCGAGCAGCGCGCGCCTATTAAACCGGGTGACGATATTATTGTAGAGATTTTTCAGGCGCCAGAGAATTCAAAGCTTAGGCATATACAAAAAATTCAGCCACCACCGCCAGTGCCTAAAATGCCACCTAAAGCACCACCGCTTGATACATCAACCGATCCAGTGCTAGCAATTAGCGACTTTACGCCAGTTACGATTGATGATTTTGGTGATGATATAAATAGCACTATTAACCGCCCTACCGGGGATGCAACGCCCATAGTGCGCATAAACCCTAAATACCCAGCGTCTGCTGCCCGCGATGGCATAGAAGGCTGGGTTCAACTTAGCTTTAATATTTCGCCCACCGGTGAAGTAATAAACCCAGTAGTGATTAACGCAGAGCCAAAACGCACCTTTGACCGCGAAGCAATAAGAGCCATTAAACGCTGGAAATATCGCCCCAAAGTAATAGAAGGTGTGGCACAATTACAAACAGGTCAAACTGTACAGCTCGATTTTAAATTAGATAACTCTATTTAACGGACTAAACGCCTATGCTACTAAGTATTAAGTCATGGTTATTTGAAACGCCAAGCAAGGACTGCATGGCAAGTTACGCAAAAAGTGGCGACAATCGTTACTTAGAGCAGCTTATTGCCCTCTATAGTAACGACTTATACCACTACCTTGTTACTCAATCTAATACACATTTAGCATACGACGTAAGCCAACAAACATGGCTAAAGGTAATCGAAAAACGCCACCTTTACCAAGCGCAAACCACACCAAAAGCATGGTTATTTAAACTCGCGCGCAACACATTAATAGACGAATACCGCAAACAGCAGCGCTTTGTAGAACTTGACGAAAACACTCATCTACCCGCGCAGCAAAATGAGCAAAGCAATATAAGTTATCAAGCATTCGATAATGCACTCAAACAGCTAAGCTTTGTACAGCGCGAAGCCATTACCTTACAACAAGAAGGCTTTAGCCTTGCCGACATAGCGCTTATAACGCAAAGCAACCATGAGAGCGTAAAAACAAGGCTGCGCTATGCCAAACAAAACCTTAAACGTTTATTAGGAGCAAGCAATGAACAAGCCTGATGAGCAGTTTGATCAAAAGCTCACACAACACTATAAAGAGCGAAAAAAACGCACTACACTCAGCGCTGCCCAGCAAAAAGCGCTACTTAATAAAGCCATGCACACAAAACCTAGAAAGCTTGGCTTTACCCTACAGTTAACCAGCCTTGCCTGCGCACTGGCTGTATTTGCTTTTATTGTGTTTGATAATAACAACGTAATAAATACAGAGCCTAAAACCGTACTTAACAGCGTGTTTAACACCATAGACATTCACGATTATTCAATTATAAAAACACACGAAATAAACCCATCAGGCAGTTACACAAGCGCCATAACCGAACAAAAACATATGCTCGATACACAACATGCCAATAGCTTACGCCTACACCAGCAACGCCACATAGAATACGGCACGCTCGTAAAAGTCGATAACGACTGGTACATAGCCAGTTGTAATGACGAAGTACTCGTACAAATTAAGCAGTCGCTATTGAGTGATTTAAAGGGAAGGCACGCAGTAGAAAGCGATATAAACATGGGTGATATGTTAGCAATGGCGCATAATGGTAAAGGGCAGATTATTGGGCTTAAACATGCAGGAGATGGGTTTAGGCAATGTGGGGCTTAGGTGGTTTAGCTCAGTTAAGGTTGGTAATAATTTAGATAAATATTACCACCGAGAACACAGAGGCGCTTCGCGCTGCACAGAGATAGTTAACTATCGCCCATGTAATCTAATGGTGAGGAAAGCTCTATAAAATCACGATATTGCTCTTTGGTAATTTTGTTGTATGTATCTTTTACATAAATATATTTAATCAAAGACTTAGCCACTTTATACTGATCAGAACAATTGCATTCCTGTAACTCTTTTTCAGCCTGCTCTAGTTTAGTTAATTTGCTTGTATCTGTTCTTCCGAATACATTGAAAATAAATAAACTTTCATCAATAAAAATTTTACAAAAAAAGCTTTCAATATACTGTTTTAATTTAATTATGTTCTCCGTATCTTTGTAGCGGTTAACTATACAGTTCGGCTCATTGCTATATAATTCTGAATCAACAAAAAATACAACATCTCTTTCTAAGTCTTCGGGTAGTATTTTTTCTGATAAATAATCAGATAACCTTATATTTTGTGTTTCACCTTTCTTATTTAATTTTGTTCTCTTAAATCTACCATTTATAATTTCTTCATAAAGCGGATGATCTTTTTCATAGATACAAAACAAAATAGCGAGTACGAGTAAATCTACTTTTTTACCATTTGGTAAATTTACAATAATAGCAGTAATGCGTTCAGTAATTTGAATAGCTGTTCTTGGAGGTACCTGGAATGCATCTAATACAACTGAGATATTAGCTAAGGCAGTTTCTGGATTTTCAGTACGAGGGAGTATTTCAATATCTTTACTTTCTAAATACGCAGATTCAAATTTAGTTGTATCGCTATGTACTGATAAAAAATCCTTCAAAACAGGTCGTTTTAAACTGTAACGACTGTTAAAAAAACGGCCTAAATAAACCTTAGCGTCAAACCCTTCACCGTATATTGATTTGATCGTATGTTGGAGTTGTCCTGTATCTGTTGCCACAACAAATACTATACCTTTAACATCGAAAATATGTTTAATCGTCTCTAGCATTTCGACTGCATAACTTGGGCGACAACGATCTAATTCATCAATAAAAATAAATATGGGTAATGACTTACCTTCCTGCTTTTCAAACTTACTGACCCAATCAGCCAACTTAGACTTTATTACTTCAATACTCTTATTTTTAGCTTCATGATCTTTAATTAAGTTTTGTGCAAGCGCCTTTACTGCGGGGGCAAAGTCGCTACCAGTTGGCTTATTGGAATTTTGATTTTGTTCACTATCTATTTCATCATCAGAAAATAGTAATGTGTGTAGTTCATCTAAATCTATGCCAGATATTTTTTTAGTTAAGCCTTGTGCAATAGCAGGTGCAACAGCTTTAAACATCGAAACGGCACTTTTAGGTATAGTTATATTAAACTTAGCCTGAAGTTCAAGCTGCTTAATGATGCCTGCAATTACAGTTAAAAATGGATCGTCTGAATAATCTTGCTGCCATGCATCAATATAAACTACAGGGTAATCTACTATTAATTCTAGTGACCAACGCTTAAGAAAATAGGTTTTACCTGCCCCCCATTCAGCATTGAGATTTAATACATAATTTTTCTTTTGCTCTTCATCAGGCCTACTTTCGTCATAACCTTCTTGAGCCAATAGCCTTGATAAGAAAGTGGCGTAGCGAGCTCTATCTAATTTATCAGCAGGAAAATATTCTTCTATCTTACGGTTAGTTTTAGTTTTCCAGTGGAAGTCTTTAATATCGTGCATTTAATTCCCTTTACAATAATCATTTTTCACATAGTGTAATATCGAATTATCAACAGTTGCATTTATTTCGGGCTAACGCCCGACGCGCCAGCAAGCTGTACGCCTACAAAAAACACTACATATAACTAGCTTTGGGTCTGCTCATTGCATTGGAGAACTGTTGGGTTTAGTGTCACTCAACCCAACCTACGTCCGCTATAAATGTGCTGTCACCATTTAATAAATCATTTTTAATGATTACTGCTTTAAAAGTCGCTTTTCAGGATTACTCAAATACTTTAAGCCAATGGTAACTATGCGTGTATGTACCATTGTTATAACGCGTATTTGCACATTGCCAATAACAACAATATCGCCTTTGCTGACTTCTCCTGAAAGCTTTTGGTTGATCACTTCTTCCAAGCTTATGCCTTCTGGGGCATCTATGTGCATGTGGTAAGAGTAAAATATATCACCTACCAACGTTACCCCTTTCACTTTAAGTTCGTTGTGGGCTAAGTGGCTATCTTGATGGTTTGTTTTATCAGTTGCTGTAAAAACTAAATCAACAAAAGGTCTGTTGTCTGGTTTTAAAACAACAAATAAATGATCGTTTGCTTTTAACTTAGTTGAGCCTCGTGGCGGTATGATTGAAGGGCCTCGAGTGATCATAGCAACAACCACACTTTCAGGCAGTGCCGCATGTGACAAGCTACGCCCAGAAACCCGAGAAATGTCACTTAAAGTGTATTCTACAATTTCTATATCAATATCGTTTAGCGCTGTGATTTCGAGTGTTGCAGCAGCCAAATCAGGTGGCGGCTCTACTAGATTTAACTTTTTAGCCATCCAAGGCATTGTTGAACCTTGCAAAGTGGCTGAAATTAACACCACGAAAAATACAACATTAAAAATTAGCTCAGCCCCTGAAAGGCCAAATAACAATGGGAATATCGCTAAAATAATGGGCACTGAGCCCCTAAGGCCCACCCAAGATACAAACAAGGTTTCGCGATTATTAAAGCCAAATAATTTTAAAATTGGCGCTACCGCTAAAGGGCGAGCAACAAAAATAAGTGCCAGTGCAATTAACAATCCTTCTAGCCATACGTCAACCAACGACGACGGGTTAATAAGCAGGCCCAATACAACAAACATGGTTATTTGCCCAAGCCATGCTAAGCCGTCATGAAACAGAAAAATACCGCGTTTATATACAAATTTACTGTTACCTAAAATAACACCCGTTATAAATACAGCTAAAAATCCACTGCCGCCGAGCGTTGCAGAAAGCCCAAATGAAAGTAGCCCAAATGCGGTTACCATCACTAAATACAAACCCGATGCATTTAGTTTAATTCGATTAATAAACCAAACCGATGCCTTACCAATTAAAAGGCCACACACAGCGCCTACACCCATTTGCTGGGCAAATAACTGCAGTAAACCCAGCCCTATTGGCATGTCGTTAACAAGCATTTCGAGCAAACCAACCGTTAAGAAAATAGCCATTGGATCGTTCGAAGCACTTTCTATTTCAAGGGTTGATTTTAGCTTTTTATTTAAGTGAATACCGGCACTTCGTAAAAGCGCAAACACGGCTGCGGCATCTGTAGAACCAACAATGGCCCCCAGTAAAACACCTTGTAATATGGGCAGGTCTAAAATATAAGTGGCAACAAGGCCTGTAATTACAGCGGTAAATAACACCCCGACGGTTGCTAAAGCCGATGCGGGTTTCCACACTTGTTTAATTGAACTGGTAGGTGTTTGTAAGCCACCATCAAATAGGATAATGGCAAGTGCGAGAGTACCCAAAGCATGTGCAGCCTCTGCGTTATCAAACGATATACCTGCAATACCATCCTCACCAGCAAGCATACCTACCAGTAAAAATAGCACCAGCACTGGTAAGCCAACGCGTGCAGAGAGCTTGCTCGAAATTACCCCAAGTAGGATTAAAATGGCACTAACGAGAATGATATTATCTATTATAAACATAGTGTGAGTTTACTGCCTTGTATGAATTATACCAATCCGCAATAATACTTAATCATTTTGCGGGGCTAAACGTGTCGCTACCGGCGTTAAAAAATTCTCATTTACGACTGCATGGATGCAGAAGGTAGAGCAATGCAGGAGCAATTGCCGAGAACAACTAAATAGCGAATTTTTTGCCTAGCTATCAACACGTTTTTCCAGCCTCAAAATAGATCACTTAATTAAGCGAATTGGTATTAAAAAGTAAGAATTGCCTATTATTAAAAAGCTTAAAGCGTATGCTATACAATAACCTAAAAAATATAAATACGGGTACTTAAGTCTATAATTAAATGCTTTAGATTAAGTTAGTGAGTTATTAGAGCTAGTATTACTAAGTTGAATATTTGGATTATTTGTTTTTAAACAAAAAAGCCTGCAGTTATGCAGGCTTTTGAGTATTAAAGTAACGTGTATTTATAGCACAATTATGCTTGTTACTAAGTACGCTATAAACGTCAATGCGCCGCCGAATAATGCATACGGCAGCTGCGTTTTAACGTGGGTGAGCAAATCACACCCCGAGGCGAGTGCCGATACAGCACTGGTGTCGGATATAGGCGAGCAGTGATCGCCAAATATACCACCGCCTAAAATAGCGCCTACAACAAGTGAAGGCGGTAAACCTAATGCTTGAATAAGCGGCACACCAATTGGGATGAGTATGGCAAATGTGCCCCACGATGTACCCGTAGTAAACGACATAACCGCGCCCGTTAAAAACAGCACCGGTACAATTAAATAAATAGGTAAGTAGTCGCCTACTAGCGATGCAACAAATACGCCAGTGCCTAGCTCTTTTAAGCTTGCGCCCAGTGTAAGTGAAAGCAATACAATGCTTACCAGCGGTAATAGCTCGCCCATGCCTTTAAAGCCGGTGTCTACTAACTGATGGTGAGTAAATTGGCGTGAGCTGATCATTAAAGCATACGCTACTACAATGGCTAATACCGTTGCGTATAACACAGATTTTGAGCCGCTACCTTCTGCTAATACACCGTTGCCGGTGTAAAACATAAAGCCTACCATGCTCACAATAAGCGTTACTAAAGGCACTAACATGTAACGCGCTTTAGAACCTTTTACTTCTTCTTTAAGGTCGGTTTTTTGAAGTTCTAGCTTTTGTTCGGCTTCTTTCATTGGGCCGTGCACTTTATCAAACGCGATGGTGTAAAACACAATGACTAAGGTGATAATGGCGTAAAAGTTATACCCTACGCTGCCCCATAAAATGGAAACTGCCGATTCGCTTAGCTCGTAATTGCCAAGTAAGCCGAGCACAAATGCGCCCCAGCCATTAAGCAGTATTAAAATACATACAGGCGCACTGGTGCTATCAATAATATAAGCAAGACGCGCTCGGCTCATTTTAAATTTATCGAACAGGCCGCGCGATACAATACCTGAGGTTAATACACTTAAGTTTGATTCTATAAATACTGCAATGCCAGTAAACATCGTTAAAAAGCCAACTTGGCGCTTACTTTTTGCAATGCCTTTGTTCATTAACATATTAACAGTTGCTGCAACACCGCCAGACTCGCGAATGTAGGCAAGCAAGGCACCAATTAAAATACTAAATATTAATATGCGTGTATTACCTGGCGAACTAGCAACCGAAATAATACGTTCTATGGTATTTAAAAAAGTGTCAAACAAGCTATTACCTTCGCCCTGAAAGGCGAGTAAAAACTCAGAAGAAGCAACAGCAACAAGTAGCGCCATAATCACTTCTTTTCGCCAAAACACGATAGCAATCGCAATTAGCGGCGGTAAAATAGAATACCAATGCATAAAAAGTTAACCTTAATTATTAGCGAGCCACTCTCGCTTTGTACGCGTTTTATCGCTTATTTGTTAAGCCTAGCAGCATAAACTGGCTTAGATTTGTAAACCGCTTAGCTTAATGGATTGCCTTACTCAAGTCACCTGTAAATAAATCACTTAAGGTGGCACTGTTAGCACGTTTTAACCTATACGATAGCTTATTGATTTAGTAGTGCTTCGTAAATAAGCGATACCACTGAGCCATATTGTGCGGTCTCGTATTGTTTACCCAAAAACTGGTAATGTTTTTGGCTTCCTTTTATTTTTGTGTGGCGCGCATTGGTCAATAAAATAATAGCTAAATCGTAAGCGGGGTCAATTACGGTCACAGTCCCCGTCCAACCAGTATGGCCATACGCTTGTGCACTTGCATAAGGGCCAAAATGCCAACGCCTTGCTTGGTTATTACCTGCAAGCCTAAAACCAAGGCCGTAGGTTTCGTTGTTTAATTGTGGTGTTAAAAACTGCGCTAAGGTTGATGCGCTAAATAACTGGTTATTGCCAAAACCACCTTGGTTTAATAACACTTGGCTAAGTACGGCTAAATCAGGCGCGTTACTAAATAAACCCGCGTGCCCTGCTACGCCATCAAACGAATAATATGCCCGCTCGTCATGCACTTCGCCTTGCAATACATTGGTGCGAATATTATCAAACTTAATTCGCCCATCACGGGTGTTACCGCTAAGCTCGGTAGCTGCAAATTCAGAACGTTTAAAGGCCTTTTTAAGTGGGTTAAATACCGTATTGGTTAGTTTAAGTGGGGCATAAATTTGCTGCTCTAGATAATCATCAAGTGATTGCCCGGTTATGCGCTCAACCAGTACGCCTAGTATCATGTAATCAATATCAGAGTAAACGGCTTGTGCGGGGTATTTATTACTTAGCGGTACTTGCGTCAGTAACAGCTGCTTAGTAGTTTGGCTGTTTTGTGAAAAATACGCATCACCATTTTTAGTGCTTTTACGATGAAAATCAAACACGGGCGGGTAACCCGCTGTATGCGTTAGTAAATCTTTTACTGTGCGCAGTTCGCGCCCTTCACCTTTGTATTCGGGCAAATAACTTTGCACGGGCTTGTTTATATTTAAAAGCCCTTCGCTTACCAGTTTCATAAGGGCAAAGTTAGTGGCAAATATTTTGGTGTTAGATGCTAAATCAAACAGAGTGTGTGTTTGCATTGGCTCTGGGCGTAGTAGCATTAAGTCATTTTGTTGGTACTGCTTGGCATCGCCATAGGCGCTAAGCTTTATGAGTTCGCCACTTTTAACAACAGCCAATACTGCCCCCGGAAAACCTGCTTTTACATCTTTTTGTATAAGGGCATCTACTTGGCTAAAGTCTATATTGCTTTGCACGGCGGTATTTAACGTAGGAAACTCAAAGCGTAAGGTAAGGCTTGCGCCCTCAGGCTTAATATTTTCAACTTTAAACGTATTAACCCCGTTATGAGTGCGCCTTGCGAGCGAATACTCATATAAAGTATTCGCAGCGAGTTGGCTGGTAATATTAAGTTTTTGGTTATTTATAAAAATATCGGCGCTTATGGCATTATTATTTTGAATTAATAACTGCCCTCGCCCTTTGTAGGCTTTAAAAGTGCCTCGATTATTTACGTATTCACGGCTACTTGGGTTAGCCTCAGGAAAGGTAACCACCACTTGCGCATTTGGAAGCGTTACCAAATTACTTTGTTTAAGCTCACTCGCTGTAAAATCATTAGCTTTGTTGCTGCTACACGCTGCAAGTGTAAGGCTCATAACTGCTAATAAAGCTGTTTTAAAATAGCTGCTTATTTTTATGTTTATTACTAACGCCATTTATAACCTTACTTGTACAATAAATAAGGCAAGCGTTGCCTTTTAAATGCCTCAAGCCCTTGCTGCCAACTTTGCTTTATTTGTGCCTCTGATTGTCCTGCTTCAATAGCAAAGCGTAATTTATTAGTGCCGGCTAATTTATCCATAAAATCAGCGCGTTCAAAAAAGGTGATATTATTTTTAGTTAATTTACTATAAGTCGTTATTAAATAACTTAAATCAAGCCCATGCGTTTGCATTGTGCGTAAGTCGAGCCCTTTTACAGGGGTGTTTTTAAATTTAGGATTAGCCGCTGCGCCTTTAATAGAACGTGGAGTAAAACTAAAATCCCCAAGTGCAACTGGCGAGTAGCCAATTACTTGAAACGCAAAGTCGGTGCCTCTGCCAATACTTATAGGCGTTGCTTCAAAAAAACACAGCGATGGATAAAGCGCGATTGATTGCTCATTCGGTAAATTAGGGCTGGGTTTTACAGGTAAACTGTAGGATGTTGAGCGCGTGTAATGATCAACCGGGATCACAGTAAGCTTTAAATCAGCAGCTTTATTGATCCAGCTTTCGCCTTTGATCATTTTTGCAAGCTCGCCTACCGTCATGCCGTGCAGCACGGGTATTGGGTGCATGCCTACAAACGATTTAAAGTCGCGCTCAAGTATTGGCCCATCAACGTAGGCAATATTGGGGTTTGGCCTATCAAGCACAATAAAGTCAGTACCTTGCTCCGCTGCGGCTTCCATCATGTAATGCATAGAGCTTATGTAGGTATAAAAGCGCACGCCCACATCTTGTATATCAAAAATAATAACATCTACATTGCTAAGGGCTTCTGCGCTTGGCTTTTTGTTTTTGCCATAAATAGAAATAAGCGGGATACCGGTTTTGCTATCAACTGCATTTTTAACATGGGTACCGGCATCGTGATCGCCCCTAAAGCCATGCTCAGGTGCAAAAATTTTGGTTATGTTTATATTTTTAGTGAGTAACGCATCTACTAAATGCGTATTTACGACAAGTGATGTTTGATTTACTACAAGCCCAACGCGTTTATTTTGTAATTGTGGTAAATAATGTGCGAACTGCGCAGCGCCAACAACAGGTAAATTTTGCGCTTCGCTTTGCTTAGCGCTTACATTAAATAAGCAACTAAATAGTAACACAAAGGTGATAAATACGGCTTTAAACATACAGCAAGATCCTTTTAAACAAGGTGTTTAAAATACCACAGCTTAAGTTAAAGAGCAGTGAATGGTTTTGAGTAGGTACATAAGTAATTAGAAGCTGCGCTTCTCACGTGAGCAAACTCTACGTCTACAGGAGAGTAATAACTTTATTTTAGACATAAAAAAACCGACTTTCGTCGGTTTCTTTTCTATTAACTTAAATAGTAATAGAAAGTGGTGGGCGCAGGAGGATTCGAACCTCCGACCGCCTGGTTCGTAGCCAGGT
>NZ_JBAKAU010000002.1:0-325725 GCF_038155085.1 Pseudoalteromonas aliena | reverse complement strand
TATATTCACCACCGTTATATAAGATTCTTGCGTGAGCAAGCTCCACGCCTACACATATATTCACCATCGTTATATAAGATTCTTGCGTGAGCAAGCTTCACGCCTACACATGCAAGAGCAGATTTACTATAGCAATATAAACAAAAATGGGGGAGTAATTAATACTCCCCCATTGCTCTACTCAGCCTGCAAGTTAGTTAAGATCGAACCTGTCGGCGTTCATTACTTTTGTCCATACATTTATAAAGTCGTGTACAAAACGCTCTTTATTGTCGTCTTGTGCATAAAACTCAGCTAAGGCACGCAATATTGAGTTTGAACCAAAAACTAAGTCTACGCGAGTGGCGGTCCATTTTGTGGTACCACTTTGGCGATCAACTATATTGTATAAGCCTTTTTTTACAGGTTCCCAACGGTTTGACATGTCGGTTAAGTTTACAAAAAAGTCGTTGCTTAATGTTCCAACATTATTTGTAAACACGCCGTGCTTACTCCCTGCGTAGTTAGTTCCAAGTACACGCATACCGCCTATTAATACTGCCATTTCTGGTGCACTCAAGCCCATTAGTTGGCTACGCTCTAGTAATAGCTCCTCAGCTGATACAGCGTAATCTTTTTTCAGCCAATTTCTAAAACCATCGTGAATGGGTTCGAGTACATCGAACGATTCTGCATCAGTCATTTCATCTGTTGCATCTCCTCGCCCTGGCGCAAACGCTACAGTTGTATTAACACCTGCATTTTTAGCGGCTTGCTCTACGGCTGCTGTTCCACCTAAAACAATTAGATCAGCAATGCTAATAGGTTTACTCAAGCCCGCTTGAACTTTCTCAAGGGCACTAAGTACTGCTGCTAAGCGCTCTGGTTCATTACCTTGCCAGTCTTTTTGCGGTGCTAAGCGAATACGTGCCCCGTTTGCACCACCGCGTTTATCCGAACCACGATATGTACGCGCGCTATCCCACGCGGTATTAATTAAATCTACGGCGCTAACACCACAGTTCAATAACGTAGTTTTTAAATTGCTAATTTCGTCGTCTGTTAGTGTGTAATCAACAGCTGGGATTGGATCTTGCCAGATTAAGTCTTCGCTTGGCACGTCTTTACCCAAGTAACAAGATTTAGGGCCTAAGTCGCGGTGAGTTAGCTTAAACCAAGCTCGTGCAAATACATCTGAAAAGTATTCAAAATCATTATTGAAACGCTCAATAATTTTACGATACGTAGGGTCTACTTTCATAGCCATATCGGCATCTGTCATCATTGGCTTTAAACGTATTGATGGATCTTCCACGTCAACAGGTTTATCTTCTTCTTTTATATTAATTGGTTCCCATTGATGAGCACCGGCAGGGCTTTTTGTTAGCTCCCATTCGTAATTTAAAAGTAAATGGCAGTAACCGTTATCCCATTTTGTAGGATGTGTGGTCCATGCCCCCTCTACTCCTGAAGTTACCGTATCGCGGCCAATACCGCGAGTTGTACTATTATTCCAACCTAGACCTTGTTCATGAACATCAGCCGCTTCTGGCTCTGGGCCTAAGTTTTCGGCATTACCATTACCATGGGCTTTACCTACAGTGTGGCCACCAACAGTAAGTGCTGCTGTCTCTTCGTCGTTCATTGCCATTCGGGCGAAAGTTTCACGTACTTGTGCCGCAGTTTTAAGCGGATCTGGTTTACCGTTTACGCCTTCAGGGTTTACGTAAATCAAGCCCATTTGCACTGCAGCTAATGGGTTTTCCATACTGTCTGGTTTATCTACACTTTCATAACGGCTATCGCTTGGACCAAGCCATTCTTTTTCGGCTCCCCAGTATACGTCTTTCTCAGGGTGCCAAATATCTTCTCGTCCGCCCGCAAAACCAAAGGTTTTTAAACCCATTGATTCGTACGCCATGTTACCCGCTAAAATAATTAAATCTGCCCATGAAAGCTTGTTACCGTATTTTTTCTTTATAGGCCAAAGCAAGCGGCGCGCTTTGTCGAGGTTGCCATTATCAGGCCACGAATTTAATGGTGCAAAACGCTGATTACCTGTACCACCACCCCCTCTACCATCAGCTAAACGGTATGAGCCGGCTGAGTGCCATGCTAAGCGGATCATCAACCCTCCGTAATGTCCCCAATCGGCTGGCCACCAATCTTGGCTATCGGTCATTAAGTTTTTTATATCTGCTTTTAAGACTTCTAGGTCAATTGATTTGAATGCTTCAGCATAATTAAAGTCGCTGCTGTAAGGAGTTGATTTTGTATCGTGCTGATGAAGAATGTCTAGATTAAGTGAGTTTGGCCACCAATCTGTATTATTTTTAGAGGTAACTGTATTACCGCCATGCATTACTGGGCACTTGCCCGCTGTTGGGTTGCTCATTGCGAGCTCCTTAATTGATTTAAATTACTTACTCATTCGCCATTACTTTTTAATTTATATTTAACGGTTAGTGATACTTTACAATCTGTAGTAACAATATAGGCATACAATCTGCGCTGCGCTAGCATTAAAGATTGAATTAAATCGATTGAAGTAAGCGATTATTTTGATTGGGTTTAAATTTGTAGATAACGATTCCTGCTTTACTTTGCTGGCTCATATCTATGTAAGAATAAATAAACTCTTTGGGCAGCGTGATTGATCGAACTTATAAATACAGACGTAATAGTGTGTGAAGGGTTTGAAAGTGGCTTTAATAAAGCGCACATTGGAAATCCCCCCTTCACCATGAAATAATAGTTATTAAAGGTGTATTACTAAGCCCAATGCACCTTTGCTTTTTAAGCATATATGTTAAACAACACTCTATTTTTAACTAATTGAATTAAATTAAGTATTTGTTCATAAAAATTCAGTTAGCATGTAACTGTTCTCCTATGATTCCCTGCGACATTTTATTGTATTTAGCAGTTTTAGCCAGTTCCTTCTTGAACTGGCTTTTTTTCTTGTTTAGCTCTAAATTTTTCATTTTTTACCAACTCACCCTGATCAATAGTTACCTAGCCCAAATATTGCTACGATTAAATAGGTTTTAACCCTTAAAGGTAAACACGCCCTAGTGCCATTGATAACCGCATGTTAAAGTTATTGCAGTAATTAATTTAATTAGGCGTACCAATGCATTATTACCTAACTGTACTTTTTGTTTGTTTCACTTTTTTTTCAGACGCAGTAAGTTCGGCAGAGCAAAAACCACAAACTCCGACAACACAGCAAGAGCAACACGCCCTCAAACAACTTAAAGAGCCAATGTATAAACCTCTTATGGAGCGCTATATATTAGATGAGCTAAAAGCGGTGAGGCAAGACCAACAGAAACTGCGTGAAGATGTAACTAAACAGGTAACTCATGCCCAGCTTGACACTGCTGATCGCGCATTAACGTACACTACAGATACCATTAATAATGTATTTTTTATAATTACCGCTACGGCATCCATTTTAGTTTTAGTGGGCTGGAACTCGCTACGCGATGTTAAAAACAAAGTGGAAGATATTGTAAACACGCGTGTAAGTGTAATAACTGACGAGTATGAAGACCGATTAAAAATTCTTGAAGAAAAACTACGCGTCCGCTCTGAAGAAATACTCAGTAACCAAGAACGTATTTCAATAACTAATGAAGTACATTCGTTATGGATGCGTGCTAACTTAGAGAGTGACTTTGCGAATAAGATTGAAATATTTGATGAAATACTTAATCGCAAACCAGAAGATGTTGAAGCAATAGCTTATAAGGCTGATGCGTTATTAGAGCTCAACGAAACAGCACAAGCAATTGAGCTATGTAATCAAGCAATTGATATAGATAGTGATTATGGATACGCGTATTGGCAACGAGCTTGTGCTTATGCATTAACACATAAACATGCCGATGCTTTGGCTGATATTAAAATGGCGCTTGAATACTCTCCAAATTTACGTAATGAGCTACTACATGAAAGCGCATTTGCAAGCCTGCATGATAATGATAGCTTTAATACAATTGTGGCGGGTGAGTAAACTTTTAGATTATAAAAAAGGGCTTAGGCCCTTTTTTGCTTTTATCGTTTGAATAATTGATATATACGAAACTAATTAAAAGCTATCTTTTAAAGTATAAATCTATAGCTTTAGTAAGAAGTTCATCGAGTTGCTCTTCAAACTCTTCTATATTGATATTAAAATGTTTTAAATACGCTCGAGCTTGGGCTAACGATAAATTGCGATTGTTAACACTATACTGCCGCTCATCTATCGTTTTATCGTAACGAGGCAAAAATATAAACTGTCCATAGAATGGTGATTTAATATGCTTGTTTGCAAAGCGACAAAAGTCTTCAATATATTCGCTTCCTTGTGGCCCTAAACAACCGGGTTCAACACGATACATTAAGCGAATTTTTTTATTATCATTTATTGGCATATAAAACCTTTATCTAAAGAACAGTACACGTACTATTTTTCCATTTTTTATTTGATAACTCGAAATAAGTTCTGAGCGTTTATCTATTACATTTTTATCGGTTGAACACGTTTCTGACAGTTCATGATCTATAACTATATCACCATGTACTATACGTTTAATTGGCGATGAATGAATACACTTTAGTTTTTTAAACATAAGCCCATAACGCTCAATTAGTTTTTCTTTCCCTTTAAATAACAATTCATTAGGGAAAATATAAAACTCTACGTTTTCGTCATATACCCGAAGAAACTCTTCTATATTGCGAGCATTATAAGCTTTAACAAGTTGCTCTACTACTGCAAGAGATTCGCGTGATTGCTTAGCCTTAGCTTGCTGCCTTTGTGTTAATGCTTCTTTGGCTTGCGTAACTGCTTTTTCAGCCTGTGCCACTGCTACCGCTTTTTCTATTTTATTTTTAGGCTTTTCGGCCGGCTTACTTTGCTCACTACCTAGTATTTTTGAATCATCAGGTTTAGTATTTTCAATTACTACTTTTTTAAGCTCTGGTGTTTTGTACTCAAGCGTATTTATTCTATCTTCTGTTTTAGTTTCAGCCACTGATTGCTGGTCTTCAACTTTTTTATTTTCAGTGTTTACTTGCTCTACTTGAGTTGGCTGTGCTTTTTTCACTTCCGGCTCTGTTTGCTCTGCAGCATAAGAAATAAGAGCTACGGTGGTCATTAGCGAGATAAAAATAATAGATAACGGTTTCATAATTTTCCTAAAAAGAACACTAAACAAGTGTAAGACTGCAACATAGCAAATTTTATCGTTATCGGGTAGTTAATACCACTACAGAAGCTTACCAATACTGCTCGACAGTGATGTTTCCCGGCTCTTTACGACGATTGCGTTTAAAGTTTTTATCGATAAGTAAAGAAGTTGTATCTTTTACCATTTGTGGATTTCCGCAAATCATAAATTGTGCATTATTTGGGGTTGGGTTTAATTTCACATACTCAAACAAGGTATTGTTTTTAATTGCGGTCGTAATTCGCCCCTTAATACCCAATAAAGGTTCTTCACGGCTTACTATTGGAATATAACTAAGTTGTTTAGGATGCTCTTTCAATATTCCATTAATTAATGCTTGATAGCTCAAATCGTTATTAAAACGCACTCCATGCACTAAGTTTATACGTTTATATTTTTTCCATACGTCTGGCTGCTGCAATATCGATAAAAATGGTCCTATTGCAGTGCCTGTAGCTAACATCCAAAGTTGCTCACTTGGAGGAATTTCATCAAGAGTAAAAAAACCAGTTGCGCGCTGCTCTATAAGTATTGTTTCACCCGGTTGCAATGTAGCTAAACGAGGTGAGAGTAAACCATCGTCAACATTGATAAGGTAGAACTCCAAGTCATTACTTTCTGGTGTATTTACATATGAGTAGGCACGAGCTATACGTTTGTCGTTATCTATTATCGAAAGTTTGGTAAATTGCCCTGCTTTAAATGGGTCTACATTGGCATTAACCGTTAAACTAAAAAGTGTTTTGCTCCACCACGTTACTTTTTTTACTGTTGCATCGATCCAGTTAGACATGTTCAGCTCCAGAGTTTTACTGCGTAATTTTAATAAATTTATTCGCTTCGAACGTATACTTTATTGGTTACACAGTAGCACTAAGTGATTAGGTCATACAATATTTAGAATAAAACACATGAGCGCGAGGTGAACTCACGCCTACATACTACATGATCGCGAGGTAAACTCCCGCCTACAAGTTACATAAGCGCGAGGTAAACTCTCGCCTACTGGTTAGTGAGATGATTTAGTTTTTTCAGGCATAAAAAAAGCCGCATAAAATGCGGCTTTGGGGGTTTAGTCTCACTTCACTTTGGGCGTGTCTCCAAAACTTAGTGAATACGTTACCAAGGAACTGTTTATGTAAACTGCTAGATAGACTCTAATGCAATTTTAACCATTTCGTTAAACGTGCTTTGACGTTCATCTGCTGGTGTTGCTTCGCCAGTGATCACGTGGTCACTTACGGTAAATAGTGCCATTGCGTTTGCGCCGTACTCAGCTGCAACTCCGTATAAACCGGCTGTTTCCATATCTACTGCTAGCATGCCTAACTTGTCTAAGTCTTTATAGAACGAGTCGTCTGCTTGGTAGAAAGTATCGGTTGTAAATACGTTACCTACTTTTGCTTCAATGCCTAGCTCTTTAGCGGCGTTTACACCATTTAAAAGTAAGTCAAAGTTGGCAATAGCAGAAAAGTCGTAACCACGTACACGTGCACGGTTTACATTTGAATCTGTACTTGCACCTTGTGCAAAAATTACGTCGCGGATTTTAATATCGGTACCAATACCGCCACATGTGCCAATACGTATAATGTTTTTAACGCCAAAGCTTACAATTAGCTCACGTGCATAGATAGACATTGATGGAATGCCCATGCCAGAACCCATAATGCTTACAGGCTTACCTTTGTAAGTCCCAGTAAAACCGTACATGTTACGAACACCTGTAACTTGTACTGCATCATCTAAAAAGTTTTCAGCAATATATTGCGCACGTAGCGGATCGCCTGGCATTAATACTGTTTCGGCGAAATCACCAACGTTTGCACTGATATGCGGAGTACTCATTAATTGTTTTCCTTTTTATTTGGCGTTTTTAGCTCATTTAAAAAGCTGTCGCCGTAATCAAGCGCAGATAGATTAAACCACTGTGCAAGTGTTTGACCTATATCTGCAAAGCTGTTGCGTTCACCTAACGGTGTGTTACTCATACCAGGTTGGTATGCAATAACGGGTACGTATTCACGGGTGTGCTCAGAACCTGGAAAGGTTGGGTCACAACCGTGATCTGCAGTGATCACTAATATATCATCTGCGTTTAACTGGTTTAGTATAGTTGGTAAATAATCATCAAATTCTTTTAATGCTTTTGCATATCCTACAGGGTTACGCCGATGACCAAACTTTTCATCGAAATCAACTAAGTTAGTAAAAATTAAGCTGCGATCTGGCGCGCTTTTTATTACTTCACTGGTTTTTTCTAGCAAGTTCATAAGCCCCGGTGCTTTATGCTTTTGGGTTATGCCCTGATGCGCATAAATATCTGAAATTTTACCAATACTAATTACTTCGCCGCCATCTTTTGCTAACACATCTAACAATGTTGGTGCTGGCGGAAGTACTGAATAGTCGCGACGATTACCCGTTCGAGCAAAGTCTTGACTATTTGAACCCAAAAATGGCCGCGCAATCACTCGTCCTATATTCATTTCATCAAGTAGCGCCCGTGCGATTTCGCAAACTTGATAAAGCTTCTCTAGGCCGAATGATTCTTCATGCGCGGCTATTTGAAACACGCTATCAGCTGAGGTGTAACAGATTGGTTTACCTGTTTTTATATGCTCTTCACCTAGCTGTTCTAAAATGGTTGTTCCCGATGCATGGCAATTGCCTAAAATACCCGGAACACCTGTACGAGCTATAAACTCGTCTATAAATTCTTGTGGGAAACTCGGCTGTGTTTTTGGGAAATAACCCCAATCAAATAACACAGGTACGCCTGCCATTTCCCAATGACCTGATGGTGTGTCTTTTCCGCTCGATAATTCTTTAGCGTAACCCCATGCTCCTTGAGAAGCTTGTCGGCCTGAAATTAAACACGGTTCGCCACCGGCAGCTTCACATGCATCAACTAATCCTAATTTAGATAAATTAGGGAGCGATAGTGCACTACCGGTTTCGTCATAATATGCTTTAAGTAAGTGAGCGAATGTATTAGCTCCAAGATCGCCAAATTTATCTGCATCTGGTGCTGCACCGATTCCTAGGCTATCTGCCATTAAGATAATTGCTCTTGTCATTTTGACCTCACTTTGCTTCTAGGTGGTTACTTTATCCGCTGATCGATTTTTCCGTACAGGACAAAAGTCCTGTTTCATAAAACCTAAACATTATAAATTTGCGTTCTTAAGCGAAGCAAAAGAGATTAATCGTGTCTTTTTTGCTATTGTGATCTACCAACAATATATCCTTCTGTGTGGGTGAGAACTTTAGTGACACGAACTACTATTATAGCCATTGCTGGCGCGTCTGCGTCTGGCAAATCTCTATTTAGCCAAACTATATACAATGAATTGGTTAATGAGCTTGAACCTGGTGCTATCGCCATTATCGAAGAAGATGCTTATTATAAGGATCAGTCGCATTTGCCTATGGCTCATCGTACGCAAACGAACTACGACCATCCTGATGCATTTGAACACGCCTTAATGCTTGAGCATTTAACGCAACTTCGTAGTGGAAATTCAGTTGAAGTACCAACGTATGACTATGCCCAGCATACTCGCAGCGAAAAAACTCGCCGAGTACCTGCTGCCAAAATACTCATCGTTGAAGGTATTTTATTATTGAGTGACAAAGCGCTTAATAAAGAATTTGATATCAAGGTGTTTATAGACACGCCTCTGGATATTTGCTTAATGCGTCGTATGCAACGTGATATGGAGCAACGAGGCAGAACATTACAATCTGTTGTTGAGCAATATCAAGCAACTGTTAGACCAATGTTTTATCAATTTATTGAGCCTTCTAAGCATAA
This sequence comes from Pseudoalteromonas aliena, assembly GCF_038155085.1. Lineage (GTDB taxonomy): Bacteria > Pseudomonadota > Gammaproteobacteria > Enterobacterales > Alteromonadaceae > Pseudoalteromonas > Pseudoalteromonas aliena_A. Next base: position 316,710 of record NZ_JBAKAU010000002.1, on the reverse strand, counting down.
TGCTGATTTAGTTGTGACTCGAGGCGGCATGAATCGTGTTGCGATTGATATTATTAAAAGTAAAATCAAATATTTACTACAAGAATAATAACGGGAAACATTGGTATGACAACATTTATGAGCTTAGTAGGCATGTGTGTGCTGCTGAGCATTGCTTTCGCGGCGTCAACTAATCGCAAGGCAATTAGTTTAAGAACCGTCGGTATAGCATTTGCTATGCAAGTCATTATTGGCGGTTTTGTTCTGTTTTTTGAAGCAGGAAAAAATGTATTAACGAGTATGTCAGCAGCCGTTTCGTCGGTTATTGGTTACGCTAACGATGGTATTGGTTTTTTGTTTGGCCCGCTTGCATCTCAAGATACACTCGGTTTTATTTTTGCGATTCAAGTTTTGCCGGTTATTGTGTTTTTCTCAGCACTTGTTGCTGTGTTATATCACCTAGGCATTATGGATTGGATAATTAGGATTTTAGGCGGCGGTTTACAAAAATTATTGAAAACCTCTCGCACAGAATCGCTTTCAGCGACGGCAAATATTTTTGTTGGCCAAACTGAAGCACCGCTAATAGTTAAGCCATTTATAGCAACGATGACAAAATCGGAATTGTTTGCAGTAATGGTGGGTGGCTTAGCCACTGTGGCAGGCTCTGTAATGGCCGGTTACGTTATTATTGGCGTAGATCTTAAGTATTTAATAGCAGCGAGCTTTATGGCTGCTCCAGGTGGTTTTTTAATGGCCAAGATGATTGTGCCAGAAACTGAAACGCCTAAAGATAACTTAGCTGATTTAGATTTAGATGATGAAGATAAGCCTGTAAATGTAATTGATGCAGCAGCATCAGGTGCAGCAAACGGTATGCATTTGGCACTTAATGTAGGTGCAATGTTACTTGCTTTTGTGGCGCTAATTGCACTATTAAACGGTTTATTAGGCGGTATTGGTGGGTGGTTTGATTACCCAACATTAACGCTTCAAGAAATATTAGGTTATGTATTTGCTCCAGTTGCATGGTTACTCGGTGTGCCATGGAATGAAGCAATTATAGCCGGCAGTTTTATTGGTCAAAAGATAGTAGTAAACGAGTTTGTTGCTTACTTAGACTTTATAAATTATCGCGATACGTTAAGCGCGCACACTCAAGCAATTGTTACTTTTGCTTTATGTGGGTTTGCTAACTTATCATCGATAGCCATTTTACTAGGTGGGTTAGGCGGTATGGCGCCTAGCAGGCGGAAGGATATCGCACGCTTAGGGCTCAGAGCAGTGTTAGCAGGATCTATGGCTAACCTTATGAGCGCAGCAATTGCTGGGTTTTTCCTCTCGCTAGCTTAGAAACTTATTGAGATGAACTCAGGTGTTGCAAAACAAGAGGATAGCGCTTTAAGGGGTTAAAGCTCTATCTGACTTGAACGATACTTCACCAAGGGCCGCAAGGCCCTTTTATCGTTTTAGCTCCCAATAAAATCCCCCCACTGCAATACCTACTCCATTAAACAACAGCAACCACACTTTATCACCTAAAAACCTTACCAAGGCCTTTAAAATCGCTTACATGCAACATTATGTATAACATAGGTTCAACCCATAAAGAAAATACAATAAATAGCTAAGCTGCACTGATCTAATTATTGTATTTATAAAAAGTGTACTCTTAATCGCGCAGCGGCGTTTTAAAGGCGAATAAATATAACGACACCAAGATCTAATTGCATTTGTTAAATGACTCAAGGTTTAATGTACGCTGGCGCTGTATTGATGCCTAGGAGGTGATATAGAAGATAAGTGTTGGTGTTGGTGTTGGTGTTGGTGTTGGTGTTGGTGTTGGTGTTGGTGTTGGTGTTCAATATTATAAAAGTAACAGACAAAAAAAAAGCGCCTTAAGCGCTTTTTTTTCATTTTACTTAAAAAGTAAAATTATACAGCTGTGATGTTATCAGCTTGAGGACCTTTTTGACCTTGTGAAAGAGTGAACTCTACACGTTGGCCTTCAGCTAAAGTTTTGAAACCTTCGCTTTTGATTGCTGAGAAATGTGCGAAAACGTCTGGGCCATTTTCTTGCTCGATGAAACCAAAACCTTTAGACTCGTTGAACCACTTAACTGTACCTGATACGATGTTAGACATTGTAATATCCTGATATAAAATAAAAAATATGCTCTTGTGAGCGGGTGTAGCAAAAAATGAGATGGTACTTAAAAACTTCAGGACGGTACTACAAGTATTACTTATACAACAACGAAATGGAGATTTATAAATTACATGCTTTCTTTCTAGCTGCGACCCACTATATAGAGTTCGAATATTTTGTCAAGCATTTATAATTTAAAGACTAAAAAGACTGACTTACCGTGTTTACCATTTATAACTAGTGTTGTTTATAAAAACGCTTGCATTAAAATTCAAATTCTAATGCGAGCCTAAAGCTATGATTTTTTTCAGATTGGCTTATCTCAGTAATAAAACCCGCTTCCCATTTTAATTGTTTTTGTCCATCAAAACGCTGTAAACCTATAAACCCAGGGCCAATGCCAACGAAGTCTTCTCCTACGTAGACTTCAATAGATGGCTGAAAAGCAGAACGATAGCGATAGCGGTATTGTGCTCTAAACTCACTTTCCCATTCATTTTTAATGTCTTGCCCCCACTCATAAACCAAAAAAGCATTTAGCGTAAGACTTGTTTTTCCAAATTCTTTTTCGATCACAAAACCCGAAGTTGCCTCATACACATCTTCGTTATGCTTTTTTTCAAGCTCAAATAACGCGCCCCAATCAGCCCATAATTTACCTTGTTCAATTAATTGCCAACGTAGCTCAAGCTCATAAGCTTCTAATCCAAAGTCGCCGTTATCGTCTCGCTCACCAACTAAATAGCCTTCGAGTGCCATTGTATCGTTAATAGCACCACCGCCACCCAAACGCTGCGCTAGTATGTTTCCACTATCTGTTTGGTGCGACACTAATCGCCACTCAAATTCACGCTCAAAAGGCAAAACATAGGGATGATATACCTTATCAACAACAATACCATCAGCCTTTGCTTGGATTGAGAATACCAACAAACAAAGAGCGGTAAAACTAAGCGCTAAATATAGGTTGAGTGCTTTCATACACGTTCCTTAGTTATTGAAGCTGGTATAACATAACAAAGTAATAAAAATAACACGCTGCTTGTACTATATATAAGTACACTCATTAAATCAGGAGTGGCCTCGTAACCAACAAGAGCACGCAATACGCGGCCTAGCTCAGAGTTTTCGTTTAACAAATCACGTAAATCCCACACTGTTAAGGTGTTTGTAATTAAATCTATTTGGCTTGCCAAATCCAGTGCAACTAATAACTTAGCCGCGCTGTTAAAAGCAAGCAAAGTAAAAAGCGGATACATACCAAAACGGTGCTTAATTGCATTCATTAAAAAGTACAGCAATACGCTAAAACTTAAACAAATTCCCACACCTAATAAAGTGCCAATAAATAAGCTTTGCCCTGCATCATTATTTTGCCAAAAACTGGTGAGGTAAATAATATAATGGCTTAAATACAGCGTTATTGTGCTTATAACTGCGATATAAAATGCCGCTGACTTTTGCTTTAGTGCAAATACCAATACAGCAATAAATATAGTGATACATAGCCCTATTTGTGAGTACTCTAACCCTTGGTGTTCAAACCACTGGCTCACCCACGACGCACTTTGCATGTACAAAAACGACATGAGCGCGCCTATTACTAAAGCAGACCCTATTTTTAAAGAGCTTTGTTTTTTAACTACTTGTAGTAATACTAATAAAATAGCCACTGGTAGTAATTGGTTAAGGCTCATGACTAAACTAGTTATTAGCATGCTGCGCCCCTTCATCGCTAACTATAACAACGCCCCTTGCTGTATTTGGCGAAAACTCACCAAAAAATTCGTAATACCCTTTACTCAGCGGCCCTATATAAATAATGCTTTTACGGTTTGGGTAAAGCACTTTTTCTCTGTTTAGATCAAAGCTATCAAACTCTTCTGGTGTGCTGTCTTGGTTTTCTATCAATAGTTTTACTTTTTTATTTGCGGGAATAATTATTTGCGAGGGATAGAACAAGTGATCTTTCAAAACAATAAGGTACTCTTTACTCGCCGCGTTAAACGACAAAAATAGCAAACAACAAAGGCACCGATTAAATAAACGTTTAGTCACTTTTTACTCCTGTAAAAGTAACCTTAACGGTTAGTCCGCCTAAAGGGCTATTCGCTAAATGAATAGTTGCGCCATAAATAGCAATTATATGTTGAACAATCGCCATACCTAAACCCGCACCTTGCTCGCCTGATGGATGCTGGTCGCCACCTACTCGATAAAAGCGATTGAATATTCGCTCTTTTTGCTCTTCAGTCATGCCCGCACCGGAATCATCAACTTGCCAACTATAGCTGTTATTACTTAATGCTAATTTAATTATAATTTGACCATTATTGGGGGTGTATTTTATAGCATTGCTAAGTAAATTAGCGATGAGTGTGGTTAATGTAAACTCATCACCATTAATAATAAAATCATCGCCTTCAAGGCTAATCGTTTGGTTTTTTTCATCTATTTTGTCGTATTGCTCCGATACGACTTGCTGTGTAATCGTTAGTAATGATTGTTCGCTAAATTGCCTCTGCCATTGCTCGGGCTGAGTACGCCCTAAAATTAGCATTTGTTCAACAATATTACTTAAGCGATTAATGCCCTGCGACATAGCTTGTACTTCTTGATGGTCTTGCAGATTACTTTGTTTATTAGCCAAATTATGTACGTTAATTTTTAAACTACTAAGCGGGGTACGTAACTCATGGGCTGCATCTGAGGCAAAAAATCGCTCCCGTAAGTAGGCTGTTTCTACACGCTTAAATAAGTCGTTTAAACGATTAATAACCGGTTTAATTTCTTCATCAGTTACTTGCCAGTTAATTGGCGTAAAGTCGTTAGCTTGGCGAGACGCTAACTGCTTAGATAATCGAGTCAGAGGGGCTAATGCGTATTTAACAAAAAAGCTAATAAAAATAGCAAGCAGAGGGACTGCCCAAAGCATAGGTAACATTGCAGATAAAATAACGGCTTCAGCTAATTCAAACCGCTTTGCCATAGGTTCAGCAACGATGACTTTACGGGTATTTTTACTCATCACAAATACTCTCATACGCTGCCCTGCTACATTGGCCGTTTGAAAACCCTCGCTAAAACTAATTTGGTTATTTGATAAACTCGATGAGCCACTAAGTAAACTATTATTTTGCCAAATTTGATACAACAACTGAGCGCTATTATTACTTACTTGTACTACATCTATGCTTAGTGCCAATGGTTGCTCAATTAAAACGCCAGCTACTATTTTAAGTTCATCATCAAGCAAACTTTCGCCGTGATGCATACTTTTTTGATAGCCTTTTACTAATGCTAAAAAGCAAGTTAGCACCATCATTGAAAGTAAAATTAACGTCAGACGTTTACGAATTGACATTTTCCACCTCAAAAAACAAATACACTCTAACGCTTACCAACCACGTAGCCAATGCCACGTAAAGTTTTAATAAAATCACTAGGGAATTTCTTACGAAGATGATGAATATGCACCTCTATGGCATTAGAGCCAACTTCTTCACCCCATTGGTAAAGTTTGTTTTCGAGTTGTTGTTTTGATTGTACCCTTCCCTGATTTTCCATCAGCGCTTTTAAAAGCATGTATTCTTTTCGCGGTAACGTAAGTGATTGCCCACTTAGTTCAACTGTATGAGCAGAAGTATCCATGACTACATCACCACAGCGCAATAAGCTTGATTGTGTTTGGTTAATGCGCCGGCTTGCTACACGTAATCGTGCAAATAGCTCAGCGGGGTCAAACGGTTTTTCAAGGTAATCGTCAGCCCCCATATCGAGCCCTTGGACTTTGTCGTCAATGCTGCCGCGAGCAGTTAAAATAACCACCGGTATTACTTTTTTTTGTACTTTAATATGCTTTAAAACTTGCGAGCCGTCGCCATCAGGCAATCCTAAATCGAGAATAACAAGCTCAATCTCACCACTAGAAAGGCACTCTAAGGCGTGCTTTACTGTGCCACTGTGCTCTACGCTGTAGCCCTCTTGGCGCAAAGAGCGAATAAGCCCTTGCGCCACTAAATGATCGTCCTCAACAAGTAATAAATGCATTATGTGTTTATCTTTTTAATTTTTTATCTACTTTTGCCAATAGCTGACTTATTGCTTGTTGACGATATTTATCTGCTTTCGCACGAGTACTACGGATCCCAGCAGCCTGCGCTACAAGTAGTCGTACTTTAGCTTGTTTATAATCGCCTTCGTCATACAAATATTCACCGTATAAGTAATTAGTATCAATGCCTTCGAGATTAAAAGCGAGCGCTTGTTTAAATAATTTTTCAGCTTTGTCGTCATCACCAAAACCAATTGGCCAGCCAGGTACTTTGCTATAAAGTGTTGCAAGGCTTGCGTAAGCTGAGCCATTTAATGCAGTGCCATCAATCGAGAGTGCATTTTCAAGTGACGCTTTAGCCTCTTTTGCTAAACCAAGTGCGCCCAATCCCCCTTTTGCGCCAGCAAAACTAGCTAACACAATGCCATTCCAAATATGTGTTTGCGCCGAGCTTGGATAGTTTTTAACAAATAACGCGCTTTGCTCACTTAGTTGTGTAAACGCGTCAATTTGCGCATCGTCTTCTAGTTCGTAATTAGCAATTGCCCACTTTTGTTGAATATCGCTTAAGTCTTGCGCTTCATCTGCGCGCACTGCGGTTGCAAATACAGAGGTTAATATTAAATACAATGCGAGTGTAAATTTATACATAACTTTGCCCTTTTGTGTGTTTATTAACTTAAAAAACGTTTAATTTTAGGAAGTTGCTTTGCAATAGCGTTATCAATAACGCTTGGGAATACGCCATTTATGCGTGCAAATAATTTTTCAGGAAAGCCAATAAAGCGCCTTGTTTGGTTTGAACTTATAAGTGTTAATAACTCTTGAGCAACTAATTCTGGTGAGTCCATTTTATTACCGAGCTCTTTATTCATTGCCCGCGCTTTACTACTATTAATAGATGTATCTGTTGCTCTTGGTGCTAAATAGGCCACTTTAACGCCTGAACCATTTAACTCACGCGATAACGCTTCTGTAAAACCACGTAAACCAAATTTACTGGCGCAATAAAGCGTTTGAAACGGGTAGCCAATACTGCCAAACGATGATCCCACGTTAACAATGGTGCCTTTGGTATACGCTAACTGTCCTAAAAATAGCTGGCATAATTTAATAGGCACCGACAAATTAGTAATGAGCATATTATCTATTTGCTCATTACTTGTGTGCTCAAGGCTTTGCATTGTATTTATACCTGCGTTATTAATAAGTAACTTAACGCTGCCGAGTTGCTTGGCTTTTATTGCTAGGTTTATACGTGTTGTATCGTCGGTTAAATCGCCCGTAAATATTTCACTATCTGGGCATTCACGGCTCAGTTTTTCAAGGGTTTGGGTATTTCGCCCTACAAGCAGTAACTTCCACCCTTTTGCATATAGGGCTTTAGCAATCGCTTGCCCTATTCCGCCTGTTGCACCAGTGAGCACACACAAAGAACTACTCATGCCAATTTGCCTTGTAAACTTGCTTTAAAAAATGGTTCGTTATCGAGTCCACGAAATATATCGCCGTATAAACGATAAAAGCGCTTTGCACCATGAAGTATGGCTTGTTGATCCGCCTCGTCTGTTATTTGGTTCATAAGATTTTCAAAAAACTTTACATGCTCTATATCAAGTGCGCCGTGAGAGGTTAAATAACTAAATGCTTTTTTAGGTAAGCCCACAGCATTCGCAATGTTTGAAGCCGCGCCATCAGCAAGCGCTATAGAAGTACCTTCAAGCACATGTACCATGCCAAAAAAGCTCAACGGGTTTTTACGTGCAATGGAGTCATACGCATACGACACCATCATTTCGGTAGCAAATTGCGGCTGACTACACCGTACTGTTTCTTTATCAAAACCACAGGCTGCAATATCATTAAGCACCCACTCTTGATGACCTATCTCTTCTTCAATGTATTCTGCTACTGCTTCGCGCAGCCATTCTTGATCGTCGGTTAATCGTGCACCAACCGACATCATTAATGGCACAGTATGCTTAACATGATGATACGCTTGCGCTAAAAACGAGGCGTATTCTTCAAGTGATGCTTCGCCTATAAAAACACGCTGAATAATCGGCGCTGCAAGCAGGTAGTTTTGCTCTTGTTTAGTTTGCTCTTTAAGGGTGTTAAAAAAATCACTCATTAATTACTTCTCCTAGTCGGTAAAATTGATCAAGCACAGCATGGTACTGCTTACTTATGGCATCTCGTTTTGGGCGATTATTTGTTGTTAATAATCCTTGTTGCACACTTAATGGGGCAGCTAAACGATGCCACTTTTGAATTCGAGCATAGTCGGGTAGTTGTTTATTGATTGTGTTAATGTATTGCACTAACGCTGGGTTACTTAGCTTTAAATCGGCATAAATAATGGCGGTTAAAAAAGGTCGACCTTCACCAAACACAACCGCTTGTAAAATACCCCTTTGACTTAGTAATAGTGATTCAGGCCACTCGGCACTGATATTGCGCCCCATGCTGGTAATAATTAGGTTTTTTAATCGGCCCTTTATAAATAAAATATTTTGACGCTGCTCGACTAGATCGCCGGTTGCATACCACTGGTTTTTGTCGTGAGGTTGATGATTTAAGTAGCCTAAAAACAAATCGCCTTTTATAAAAAGCTGACCATTTTCAATTTTGGTTTGAATATGAGGTAACACAGAGCCGGCACTTTGCAGGTTATCGTTTGTGGGTGTATTTAAACTAACGACAGATGCCGCCTCAGAAAGGCCATAACCTTGGTACACCGGTAAGTTTAAGCTACGCGCTTTGGTTAATAGCATTTCGCTGACAAGCGCACCACCTACAGCAATAAACTGTAACGAGCACGGCGGTTGCCACCCTTGCTCAGCAAAAGCAACTAAGCATGCTAATAGTTCAGGCACTAAAATAAGCGTATTTGGCTTAACTTTATCAATAGCAGCTATAAGTTGTGCGGGCTGCTTTAAAGCACTTCCAACAAAGCCTAATTCATCTAACGGCATTAAATGCACTGTACCGCCACTTTTTAAAGGGGCATACACACCAGCTATATTTTCAAGTAACACAGCAAGCGGCAATAAACATAAATGAATAGGCTTTTTAATATTAATTTTATCGCACAGAGATTGAGATACCTGCATCTGGCTCTTTGCAGATAGACACACGCCTTTTGGTTGCCCAGTAGAGCCTGATGTAAATGTTACTTTTTGAGTTTCAGGAAAATAACTGACGGGTTTAGCTACAACGATTTCGTAAATATATAATGTGTAACAATCAAATAAAGTAATTGATGCAGTCGGCTCCCCAAATAAAGGGTTTAGTGTGTCGCTCATAAATACATTAGCGCCACATTGCGCTAGTACATATTGAGTTTGTTGTTCACTAAAAAAGTGAGCTATTGGCACAGCCACTTTGTTAGAAACCGCAGTAGCGGTATCAATAACAAGCCAAACCGGCGTATTATCAAGCTTATAAGCAACACATTTACCACTAAAGCTGTGTAGTATTTTTACTACTTTTTGTATTTGCTGGTTAAACTCATCACCGTTAATTTCAAGTGTTTGCTCTTTATTATGGGCAATAATTAATGGCGATACTGCATGGGTATTATAGTAATTCATACATTCACCAATGCATTTACCAAAGAATTGATATTTGAGTGGTTTTGCTGCATTAAACTATAAAGCATTGGGGTATTTAATACTTGTTGGTGAGCTTGCTCTAGGCTCACAATGCATACTGTTGGTTGGTTAGCGTAATAGCTGCCCCACTTTAATGGGTTCTCAACTACAAAACTGCTCGCAAGTGCAATTTCGGTACACGTAACACCAAGTAAGCGCAATAAAGCACGCACTTTGTTGGTTGCACAAAACACCAAATGCTTTGCTCCCACACTTTGCAGAGCTTCGTTAACAATAATAAAATGCGCAAGTGTAGCTCTTCGATTTGTAGAGCAGAGATTACCAAGTTCAAAAATTTTATTACGAGAGATACTCTCATCTAAAAAATCTTCAACAGGTGATGCTAAGTATTGCTCAATAAACAATGGCGAAGTTGCTTGCCTAAGCCCTAATGTGCACTTTCCTTGTTTGGTAACGTATTGGCAAAGTAGAGGCATAAAAGAACTAAGCTTAGCGTTATACGCAACTAAAAAACCTTCTTTCACTGTATTTTCGAGATTTTTTCGATGCGCATCATTAATACGTGCACTAATAAGCTGACTGTTATTTTGTGTTAGATCTAATGGTGTAGAAGTGTGGGCTAATTGCATAAGCTCGCTCGTTTAAACCTGTTTATATTCCAGGCTTTAAACTTAACGAGCGAAACTTAAAGAAAACTTAAGGTAAGTTAATTAAAATGAGAAAACTTTTAAAGGTAAGCAATAGCTAACAATAATTTGATACGGCCACCATTAGTATGCCCAATTATCACATATACAAACAAACCAATTTTAGCTTAATTAACGTCAGCTATTACACATCTATTTCGGCCATGCTCTTTAGCATAATAAAGTGCTTTGTCAGCGCATTTATATACCTGGTCAATATCAGTACCATGTTCAGGCCAAGTAGCAATACCTATCGAAACGGTAATATAGCCAATAGTATCTATTTTTGTAGACTCAACTATTTCACGTAATCGCTCCGCTATTTTGAAGGCACTTTCACTATTTTCATTAGGCAATACAAGTACAAATTCTTCCCCACCGATACGCGCTACGATATCATCTTTTCGAGATAGCTTTTTAATAATATCAGTCAGAGATTTAAGCGTCTCATCTCCTTTGTCATGACCAAAGGTATCGTTAACACGCTTAAAAAAATCGATGTCGATCTCTAAAATTGCCAATGGCGTCTGCTGCGATATTAGCTGTTCAAGTAAGCGGTTTAAGCTTCTTCTATTATGTGTACCCGTCAAGGGATCTGTTTGTGCATCGTGACGGAGTTGCCCTATTTGCATTTGTAAGATGCTAACTCCTTTTAACATTGCTAGCTTCAGTTTTTCGCTCTCAAAATACCAAGACTTAACCGCTTTTAGTTTTTCTAAGCTTACAGGGTCATTGAGAGTATTAGCTGTGTCAGCTAACCGCTTGAGTGGCCTTGCAATAAAATGCGCAAATAAACCAATAAAAACAAACGTGATCAATGCTATAGGAATCGTTCGTTTAACTACTTCAATAGTTAATATGTCCAATGAAGAAAGTGTTGCTTTTAAAGGCCTCTGCGCTACGATTCCCCAGCCAGACGACGCAACAGGTGCATAACCGGCTAGCATAGCTTTATTTTGGCTATTACTTATTTTAGACGTACCTTTCTCACCATTTAATACAGCATCTACAACTGTATTATTGGTCACTAAAGAGCCAATTCTATTTGCTTCTGGGTGGTAAAGAATACGCTTATTTGAGCTTACAACATAAAGGTATGAACCACCTTCATAATAATGTTGCTCTAGTAGAGCATTCAAAATGTTTTTTTCTTTTAGATAAAGAGAGCCGCCAATATACCCTAAATAATTGCCTTTTGAGTCAAATAGTGGCTGCGATATAAATACAATTAAGTTACCGGCTGCCGACATGTAAGGCTTGCTAATTAACGGTCGTTTCTCTTTTAAAGCCTCTAGAGCCCCTGGAGAATTTATTGGTTTATCTATTATTTTTTCAAGGTGAGGTGATGTGGCCGAAATCACACCATGTATATTAATTACAACAGAGTTAAAGCTATCAGTTTGTAGATTTAAACGAATTGCTTCTTTATTTAGTAGCTGAACATCATTAGGTAATTGTTCGATAATCTTTGCCGAGTACTCAAGTTGCTGAAGCGCAGCTTTTAAAAAGTTATCTGTTGCCGAAGCTAACTTTTGTGCATATGCAAGATTACTTTTCAGTGTATGTGATGTTAGTTGCTCTTTCTGAACTTGATAAATAGAGTAAAAGCTTCCAACTAAAGTGCTCAACGCAGCAGAAAACGCCAGTAATAGTATAAGAAATCTTAAATTTAAAGCAGGTAATAATTTTTTAATCAAAACGCTTCCACAGCTACTTATTAATAACAATATAAAGTGAACACAAAGCCGCCTATTATAACCTTTACCTTAATATTAAGCCATTAATTATACTTCCTACACTTTACTAAAAATCGTTAGCTATACGCGCTTTGCAGTTGCACGAAAAAGTAGATAAGCTGTTTGTACTTATCTAATTTTATTTAGCTTTGGAGAATATTTTGCTAAATAAGTATGTTGTATCGTCTATCGCTTTTTTATCTGGGTGCTTAATGCCATTACAATCTTCGTTTGCTAAACCCGTACTTTCTCTTGAACAACAGCTTGGGCAAAAGCTAATACTCGACTTTCGTTACTTCTGCCAGCAAGAAGCAAGTAATAAATGCCGAACTCCAATGACTGAGTTACCTAATGAGCTTGCTACCGCTATTTCAAAATACGATATTGGTGGGGTTATTTTATTTTCTGAAAACACTCAATCGATAGAGCAAACAATTACGCTTAATAGCCAATTGCAAACAGCAGCAAGTAAATCCAGTAGTAAGCTGCCGCTATTTATATCTATAGATCAAGAAGGCGGACGTGTAGCAAGATTACCACGCGATGTTGCTACCTCATTTACCGGTAATATGTCGATTGGCGCAACGTATAAAAAGCACGGTACAAGCTTTGCGACAAAAACAGCAACAGTAATAGCTAAAGAACTAAATTCGCTGGGGATAAATGTAAACTACGCGCCTACTGTTGATGTAAATATGAATCCCGACAACCCTGTTATTAATGTACGTTCGTTTGGTGAAAACCCTGCATTAGTGAGTAAATTAGGCGCCGCACAGGTAGCAGGATTTGAGAGCAACGGCGTTATTACCTCGTTAAAGCACTTTCCGGGTCACGGCGATACAAACGTAGATAGCCATACGGGTTTGCCTAAAGTAAACCATGCAAAAGAAGTTATTTACGAGCAGGACTTAGCACCGTTTAAACACATTATCGACAAGCAAAACCCTGGCATGATAATGACGGCACATATCCAATACCCGGCTCTCGATAGCACAACATTTGTAAGTGTTAATGGCAAAACTATGATAAAGCCGGCCACAATGTCGCGCGCAATCATTACTGATATTTTACGTGGTGAGCTTAATTACCAAGGTGTGGTAGTAACCGATGCGCTTGATATGGCTGGTATTAGTAACTTTTTCACACCAACTCAAGCGGTAATAAATACATTTGCAGCTGGAGCTGACATTGCCCTGATGCCTATTGAAATTAGAACACCAGATGATTTAAATAAACTCGATGATCTTATTAAAGATCTTGTTGCAGCGGTTAAATCAAACCAACTTGATGAGCAAGAAATAGCACAATCGGCACAGCGTATAATTACGCTAAAAAATAAATTTAGATTAAGCACTAATTTTGACCCTATTACCGCGCTCATAAATGCAAAGCAAACAATTGGCAGTGCAGCACATCGCGAAATAGAAGCGCAGCTTGCTGTAGAGGCAATAACGCAAGTTAAAAATAGTAACAGTACTTTGCCGCTTAATTTAAAAGCAGGAAGTAATGTTCATATTATTATGCCCGACACGCGTAAATGTATGGCAATGCAGCAAGCGATTGAAGCTATCAGCCAGCAAAAAATTAACTACAGCTGTAGCAGCTTACAAGGGTTTAATCCTGCACTCGCAAAAGCACAAATACACGCTGCTGATGTCGTTATAGCCTGCAATGCGACTCCGAATCAAAGTGCGGTAGAAATTGGCGGTATGGATGATTTAAAAGACGATCCTAATTTCGCACTTAATAATGCGGAGCAGCCAAAAGCACTTGAGTCATTATTAAATATGGCAAAGCAAAGTAATAAAAGCACTGTTTTTATAAGCCTAAGAGCGCCGTACGATATTGCTAAATTTGGTGATTATGCAAACGCCGTGCTTGCATCGTATGCATATAATATTGATGTTGATAAAAACGATATTGTATCTGGGCCTGCTTTTACCGCACTTGCAAAAGTGTTATTGGGCAAAGCGCCCGCTAACGGCGTATTACCTGTCACAATAAAATCGCAAAAGGCACACTAATATGAAACTCAATTGTGATTTAGGCGAAAGCTTTGGCGCGTGGAAAATGGGGCTAGACGATGACGTTATGCCACATATTGATATGGCCAATATTGCGTGTGGGTTCCATGCAGGTGATGCTGACGTAATGACAAACACTCTTGTACTTGCCAAACAGCATAATGTTCAAATTGGTGCTCACCCAAGCTACCCAGATAGGCAAGGCTTTGGTAGGCGCTCAATGACACTTAGCGAAAAAGAGCTTACAAATTGCCTGCATTATCAAATAGCCGCTATTGAGGGCATGGCAAAAGTACAAGGTTTAACACTAAGCTATGTTAAACCCCATGGCGCACTTTATAACGACATGATGGCTGAACAGCAAATATTACAAACCGTTATAAATGCAATTGCCAGCTACCCAACAGATTTAAAGCTAATGGTCTTAGCGACTAAAAATACCAATAAGCACATTCAAATAGCTAAAGATTCAGGAGTTGAGCTAATACTCGAGGCATTTGCCGACAGGCAGTACACCGACGACGGGCATTTAGTGTCACGAACACTTGAGGGCAGCGTTCACAACAAAGCTGCATTACTAGAGCAAGTTACTCAGCTTTTATCCGATGGTAGCGTGACAACTCGCTCAGGAAAAAAATTAACGCTCAACGCCCATAGCTTATGCGTACATGGCGACAATGCTGATGGAATAGCGCTTATAAAAGATATAAAAGCCCTATGTGAGTCAGCCAATTAAACTTTTACGTAACCACAAACGGAAGCTGTAAACCCCCTTTACAGCTTTAACTCATAGAGTTAAATAAGAGCTTCATCGCATCCTACTGTCAATTTAATCATCCCTAACATATAACTACTTAGCAAATTAAAAAATAACAACAGGGATAAAAATGAAAAAGCTTTTAACACTTAGCCTCATTTTAGGCTGTAGCAATTTAGCCTACGCTGAAGCAAATACACTGCAATTACAAGACGTATTCAATTTAGAATATGCTAATCAAATAGATATAACTGAAGATGGTAAAACTGTTTATTTTGTGCGTAACCGCATGGATATAAAAACAGATCGCAAAGTGGGTAATATTTGGTCTATTGATTACAAAACCAAACAAATGCAGCCATTAACCACAGGCGTGCATATGGATTATTCGCCAGTACTTTCTCCAGATGGTCAACGCCTTGCGTTTATATCAACCCGCGATGGCAGCAGCCAAATATATATAAAATGGCTTAAAACAGGTGCTATGGCAAAAATTAGTAACTTAACGAGTAGCCCACGTGCAATCACATGGAGCCCTGATTCTAGCCAATTAATATTTAGCATGTTTGTACCAAGTGCAACTTCAGCCCCCGTAAACCTGCCCGGTAAACCAAAAGGGGCAACGTGGGCAGAACCCGCTAAATTTATTGATGATGTTTATTACCGTTCAGATGGTGGCGGTTACACGCAAAAAGGCTTTAGCCAATTATTTTCCATAGATGCTAACGGTGGAAATGCTAAACAACTCACTGATGATGAATTTGATAACGCGGGCGATGTAAGCTTTAGTAAAGACGGTAAGTCGCTTTATTTTTCTGCAAACAGGCACACAAACAACCAGCTAAAACCCACAAACAGTGAAATTTATAAACTCGATTTAGCCACACAAAATATAACCGAAATTACTGACCGAAATGGTCCTGACGAGCAGCCGAAAGTATCACCAAATGGTCGCTACTTAGCGTATACAGGTTACGATGATAAACGCACTAACTACGAAAACGCTCAGCTTTATATTCGTGATTTAAAGTCTGGAGAGACTGTTAGTTTAACGCCAAATTTTGATAGAAGCGTAGATCAAATAAAATGGAGTGCAAATTCAAAAGGTGTGTACTTTAGTTACGCTGATGAAGGCCAAACCGCCCTCGCTTATCAACCACGCAGTGGCAAACGCAAAATAATAACGCAGCAAATTGGCAGTATTGCATTTGGTCGCCCTTATTCTGGGGGCGACTTTGATGTAAGCGAAGATGGTGAAGTTGCCTTTACCCTTGCCGATACTCAGCGCCCTGCTGATATAGCAACAGTTAAACGTGGTAAAGCGCAGCGTTTAACTACCCTTAATGCAGATGCATTGGACGACAAAGCTTTAGCTAAAGTAGAAGAGATTTGGATTAAATCGAGCCACGATGATCTTCCTATTCAGGGCTGGATTGCCTACCCGCCTGAGTTCGATAGCAGCAAAAAATACCCACTAATACTAGAAATACATGGCGGGCCTGTCGCTAATTATGGCCCTCATTTTAGTGCTGAAATACAGTTATTTGCTGCAAAAGGTAATGTAGTTTTATATATGAATCCTCGTGGGAGTGATTCATACGGTAAAGAGTTTGCTCAGACCATACACCATAATTACCCTAGCAACGATTTTGATGATTTAATGACTGGCGTTGATGCTCTAATAGCGAAAGGCTTTATTGACGAATCTAAGTTATTTGTAACAGGTGGCTCCGGCGGTGGTGTGCTAACAGCATGGATTGTAGGCCACACTGACCGCTTTGCAGCTGCGGTGGTTGCTAAACCCGTTATTAATTGGATCAGCTTTGTACTAACTGCTGACTTTTATCCGTTTTTTGCCGATTACTGGTTTCCGGGTAAACCATGGGATCATATTGAGCATTATATGAAACGCTCACCTATTAGTTATGTTGGAAACGTTAAAACTCCTACTATGTTGCTCACTGGTGAATCTGACTACCGTACACCAATATCAGAAACTGAGCAGTTTTATCAGGCATTAAAACTACAAGGCGTTGATACTGCAATGGTCCGAATTCCTAATGCATCGCATGGTATTACAGCTCGGCCATCAAACTTAATGACTAAAGTAGCTTATATTCAATGGTGGTTTGATAAATACACTAAATAACCTAAATTCAAGATAACAAATTTATAGCTCTAATAAAAGCCACTTTAAATAAGTGGCTTTTATATTTACTGCCTAAGTATTCAAACTGTAAACCCCCTTTACAGTTTTATGGCAGACGAATATCGGACTTAGCTTAATTTCAGTTAGTAAAATTTCGATTTATACTATTTTAACTAGTTTGAGTTAGTAAAAAAGCGGTTTGAAGCACTGTTTATAACCTCTCAGTTAGTAAAATTTTGTTTTATAGTTATAAGAAGTTAGTAAAAAATCGGTTTATAAAACACATCTAATCTTTCCATAAATCTAAAATCAGTAATTTATCGGCTTTTTAATGCCCAAAAAAGGCCCTTTACGGTAAAAATTAGCGTTAAAAATATGTTTAATACCGCGTTAGTTAAACTCTGATCTGTAAATCTACTCAGGTAGTTAAATCGTGATCCAACTAGTAAAAGTCTGATCTGTAATTATGCATCAATGTTCTAACTTTATTTAAATCAATAAAAAAAGGGCCTATAGGCCCTTGAGTAACACTATCTAGCTAGGAATTAAAACTGGTTCATGGTGTTATCTTCGCCACCGGCTTTTAGCGCGTTATCGCCAGAGAAGTATTCTTTGTGTGTATCGCCCATGTTAGAGCCCGCTAAATCTTGGTGCTTAACAGAAGCTTGCTCACGGCGAATTTCTTGGCGTTGTACATCCCGTACATAAGCTAGCATCCCCATATCGCCAAAGTAACCTTCAGATAAAATATCAGTGCTTAGCGCAGCTGTATGGTATGTCGGCAAGGTTATTAAGTGATGAAAAATACCTGCTTCACGTGCGCCATCGCGCTGGAAGTTTTGCACTAGTAAATCAGCTGCTTGCGCAAGCTCTGTTGCATCCATCTCTGGTGCCATAAGGCCTTTATTGTCGCCAAGGGTTGGGTAAGCGCTAAGATCACGACCTTCATCAGCCCACTCTTGATACACTTGCTCACGAAACTTAAGCGTCCAGTTAAACGAAGGCGAGTTGTTGTATACCAGTTTTGCATTTGGCACGTGTTCTTTTACACGATTTACCAGCTCTGCAATTTGTTTAACATGTGGTTTTTCTGTTTCAATCCACAGCAAATCAGCGCCCGACTGCAAGCTCGTAATGCAATCTAGTACTACGCGGTCTTTTTCAGTACCTTCGCGGAATTGGAATAAACCGTTATCTAGGCGAGTTGGTCTACATAACTGGCCATTAATTTTCATTGCTGTGTCGCCTTCATTTAAGTCATCAACACCGTTAATTGGCGTCATTTCTAAAAAGGCATTGTATTGGCTTGCTAAGTCACCGGGTGTTTGCGACACAGGTACTTTTTGAGTAAGGCTGGCACCTAATGAATCTGTACGTGCCACAATAATACCGTTATCAATACCGAGTTCTAAAAAGGCGTAACGCACTGCATTAATTTTTGCTAAAAAGTCTTCATGCGGTACGGTCACTTTACCCGCTTGGTGACCACATTGTTTGGCGTCAGATACTTGGTTTTCTATTTGAATGGCACATGCACCGGCTTCAATCATTTTTTTAGCCAGTAAATAAGTTGCTTCTTCGTTACCAAAACCTGCATCAATATCAGCAATAATTGGTACAACATGGGTTTCAAAGTTGTCTATTTTGTCAATAACCACTTGAACGTCTCCGCCATTCGCTTTTGCTTCATCTAAGTCATTAAATAAGTGGTCTAGTTCACGTGCATCAGCTTGTTTTAAAAACGTGTAAATTTCTTCAATTAATGCAGGTACCGACGTTTTTTCGTGCATACTTTGATCTGGCAGCGGACCAAATGCAGAGCGAAGTGCTGCAACCATCCAACCACTTAAGTATACATAGCTGCGTTTAGTTGTTTTTTGATGGCGCTTAATAGCCATCATCATTTGTTGTGCAGTAAAACCATGCCAACAGCCTAAAGATTGCGTGTATTGGCTTGTATCTGCGTCATATGCTGCCATATCTTCACGCATTACGTCTGCTGTATATTGTGCAATTTCAATCCCTGTGCGAAAACGGTTTTGTAAACGCATGCGGCTTGCATATTCAGGGTTAATAGCTTTCCATGGGCTGCCTTGAGATTGGCAAAGAGTAGAGAGTGTGTCTGTTTCGCGTTGATATGTTGTCATAATAAAATCCTTCGAACGGGTCTATAAATTATTTAATGTTGTGAGAGTGGCTAGGAGTGTGTGCTCCGTAGCGCTTAATTCAACATTAGGCTCCTTTTCTAGATTTAGTAAATTTATAGTTGTTATTACGGCTATACATTTTGTGAATGGCTAAAAAGCACTCAACAATGTTTTTTGCGTTATTGTTGCCTTAACGCACAAGCACACAACAACATCGCGACCGTTTAAGGAGGGCAATTATGTCCCACACTCTCACACACTCAGGACTCAGCGTAGACACACAACTCGCTGATTTTGTTAAAAACCAATTACTACCTGGCACTCACTTAAGTGAGCTGCAATTTTGGCAAAGTTTTGCGCATATCATTCAAACACTTACCCCTATTAATAAGGCACTGCTTGAAAAGCGAGAATTGCTTCAACAGCAAATAGACGACTATCATTTTGCTAATAAAACCTGGGATGGCACTAAATACCAAGCCTTTTTGCAAGATATTGGCTACTTAGTAAAAGAGCCTGCTAATTTTGAAATTGAAACCCAAAATGTAGAGCCAGAAATAGCTCTTACAGCAGGCCCTCAGTTGGTTGTGCCTGTAAGTAATGCACGCTTTGCGCTTAATGCCGCTAACGCACGTTGGGGGTCGTTATACGACGCTTTATACGGTACAGATGTGTTAAGCGAAGGCGATGGGGCCGAAAAAGGCACTACCTACAATCCTGTTCGTGGTTTTAAGGTAATGGCCTACGCTCGCCAGTTTTTAGATAAAGCATTGCCGTTAACTAATGGCTCGCATATAGAAAGCACTAATTATTCAGTAGTAGATGGCGCACTTTTAATTACCTTGCGTGATAGCTCTCAAACCACATTAGCTGACCCATCTCAGCTTATTGGCTATCAAGGTGAAGCACAAAATCCAACTGTAGTGTTATTAAAAAACAATGATTTACACATAGAGCTACATATCGATCACCACCACATTGTTGGCCAAGCCGATAAAGCAGGCTTAAAAGATGTGGTGCTTGAGGCTGCTCTTACAACCATTATGGATTGTGAAGACTCTGTAGCTGCGGTAGATGCAGAGGATAAAGTTCAAGTTTATAAAAATTGGCTTGGTTTGATGCAATGTAACTTAGTTGAATCGTTTAAAAAAGCTGATAAAACCGTAGAGCGTACCCTACAAAGTGATAAAACATACACCGCACTCGATGGTGGCACAGTTACTTTAAAAGGCCGTAGCATGATGTTTGTTAGAAACGTTGGCCTTTTAATGACGAACCCTGCTATTACTGATGTGAGCAACCAACCGGTATTTGAAGGCATTATGGATGCGATGTTTACTGCTACTGCTGCCCTGCACGACCTAAACAAAAAAACAGGTATCAAAAATTCAAGCGCGCAAAGTATCAATATAGTAAAACCGAAAATGCACGGCCCAGAAGAGGTGGCGTTTACTAACACTTTATTTAGCTTAGTAGAGGAAGCGCTAAGCTTACCTAAAAACACCCTTAAAATGGGTATTATGGATGAAGAACGCCGTACATCTGTAAACCTAAAAGCGTGTATTTATGCAGCTAAAGAGCGGGTTGTATTTATTAATACCGGCTTTTTAGACAGAACAGGCGATGAAATTCATACCTCTATGAAAGCGGGCGTCGTACTTCCAAAAGCACAGATTAAGCAGCAACCATGGATACAAGCATATGAGGATCGCAACGTCGATATTGGCCTTACTTGTGGCTTAAGTCATAAAGCCCAAATAGGTAAAGGCATGTGGCCAATGCCAGATAAAATGGCATTAATGATGGAGCAAAAACTAGCGCATCCTAAATCAGGCGCTAATACAGCATGGGTGCCCTCCCCTACAGCTGCTACCCTGCATGCAATGCATTATCACGATATAAACGTATTTACTGAGCAGCAAAGTATTGCTAAACGTACTATTGCTAGCCTTAATGACCTGCTTACACCACCGCTAATGACAGACCCTAAAACGCTCTCAAAAGAAGATATTCAAAGTGAGCTTGAAAACAACGCACAAGGTATTTTAGGTTACGTTGTACGTTGGATTGATCAAGGCGTAGGCTGCTCAAAAGTACCTGACATTAACCATATTGGGCTGATGGAAGATAGAGCCACACTGCGTATTTCAAGCCAGCATATGGCTAATTGGTTGCTAAATGGCGTGTGTTCACAGGCGCAAATAAAATCAACAATGGCTAAAATGGCCAAAGTAGTTGATGGTCAAAACGAGCATGACACTGCCTATACACCCATGGCAACAAGCGAGGAGACCCTCAATAACAGCATTGCGTTTCAAGCTGCTACTGCATTAGTTTTAGAGGGTGTAACGCAACCTAGTGGCTACACTGAACCACTACTACATAGCTACCGCATAAAATATAAAGCACAAAAAACGAATACGCTTTGACTGCTTAATTAAAATTAAGTACTAAACCAGCTTTTAAGCTGGTTTTTTATCGCCTGAAATTAAAAAACAGCACTTATATGGCATTTTAGAGGTATATAGATAATACACATGAATATCTAACATTTATTCAAACGTAAAAAAGCGTGTTTTGCATACACAAAACACGCTTTTTAAAGCTTTTAGCTAACTAAATCTAATTTTTTACAATAGCATTGTGATAAATATTTTGTACATCGTCACAATCTTCAAGCATATTTATAAACTTATCAAAGTTAGCAATCACTTCTTCGTCTTCAATTTCAATATTAACTTGAGGAATAAACGTAATTTCGTCTACTTCAAAGTTAATGCCTTCAAATGCGTCTTCAAGGGCTGTTTTAGCTTTAAAGTATTCTGTTGGCGGTGCAAATACCGATATTTTACCGTCCTCGGCTTCAACGTCGCTTACATCTACATCAGCCATCATTAATGCTTCTAGCACAACTTCGTCGTCATTGCCTGCAAAGCCAAGTACCGCATAATGATCAAACATATGCGCTACACAGCCAGGAGTACCAATTTTTGAGTCTGTTTTAGTAAATGGCAAGCGTACATCTTTAATAGTACGGTTTGGATTATCAGTTAAACAGTCAACAATAACCATACAGTTACCAGGGCCATAGCCTTCATAACGGGCAACAGAGTAATCTTCTCCTGCACCACCGGCTGCTTTTTCAATTGCTTTTTCGATAACGTGTGCGGGTACTTGGTCTTTTTTAGCTTTTTCGATTAGGCGACGCAGTGTTTGGTTCACTTCTGGGTCGGGATCACCACTTTTTGCTGCAACGTAAATCTCTTTGCCATACTTTGAGTTTACTTTTGTTTTTGCATTGGCTGTTTTGATCATAGAACTTTGACGAACTACAAATGCTCTGCCCATTTTGTGCCCCTAATGAATACGTTACGTTTTGCGGTATTTTACCAATTCAAAACGTATTGGGCTAGCTCTGCAATGGGCAAAACTTGATTTATAAAGACTTTTATAACTACATACTTATTTCAGAACAAATCAAATGACACGCTATTTAACATAACTCTATTTTTTCAGAATAACTCTCAACTAATGTCACTAAGTCCGCAAAGTCATGCAAAACGTAATCTGCTTGATCGGCGTAGGCTGGCGTTAACTCTGGAGCGTATAAACACGCGCGCATATTAGCATTATGAGCTGCTTGAATATCGTAAAGAAAATCCCCTACATACAATAAATTGCTAGGGCTTATATTCCAAAGAGTAGAAATTGCATTTAATGCACTCGGATCGGGCTTAGCTGGCGCGTCGCTACGGGTTAATACTGTTTCAATAGGAAGTGGATTATTTTGCAGCTTAATTGAAGCGGCTTTGTCAAAATTGCGCGTTACAATAGCCATCGGAATTTCTTTGGCTTTCAACGCATTAACTGCATCAGCAACGCCCGGTAAAATACTCGCGCTTTGAGCGTCAATCAGCTCATGCTGATGAACTATATTCATTGCCTCCTCACGCATATAAGGAGATGGCAACTGAGCAATATAATCAAGCAAGTCTTGCTCGCAAGGGCAACCTATTTGGGCTTTTATTAATGCAAAATCTAATTCTGATGAAACCAATGTTCCATCTAAATCAAAAATCACTCCAAAAATAGCCTCAACCTGAGTAGTCATATCATTCCCTGAATTTAGTTATTACTAAATAAAATTTAAACATAAAATTCTCTACTGCTTATGCCCTAGCCAGTTACAGCTAAAGGGATAAATGAAACTAACTATATTTAAATTATTTATTTTCACTGCTATCAATCTATTGATAATACTGTAAATGTAATTGGTAGTTGTAGCATGCGAAAAAAATGGTAAATATACAAATTTAACTACCAATTTTTACGTAAATTTACATATACCAGATCAAAAATGAACGCAGTTTAAACGTATAAAGAAAACGCGCACATTAACTGCAGTGCGCGTTTATTGGGGAAGTTTTAACTATTAATTTTGCTCAAAGCGGGCTTCGAGCCAAGTATCATCTTGTGCGAAGTTTAAAGTTTTAATCTTACCTTTGCCCTCAACGTTTACCATATTTACCTGAGATGGCCATAAATCACGAAGCGCGCCATTGCTCATTTTAATTCCTTCAATGTTTTCAGGAATTGGTGCTTCTTGGTAAACCCAAAAAAACTTACCATCTACTTGCGCCCCTACAAAGCTAAGTGGTATTGGCTCACCACTTAATGTTTGTAGAGCAACATGCGATTCAACATATTTAGCAAAACGTTGCTGATCGGCTTTATTACTAATAATATCGATTTTGCCTTCAAATAATGTTCCTACGGCATGTTCGGTATCATGTAAATAAAAGCGATGCATTAACTCAACATTATGCGTTCGTTTATTAAAAAGCACGGTTGTAACTGACGATTTTAGTTGATGCGCCACACTCGGCGCAGCAACTAAAAGGCAAACAATAATAAGCAAAAAGCGCATTATTGCGGCTCCCCACCATCATCTTTTTTGTCTTCTTTATCATCAGTTTTAAGTTCAGTTTTAATATCTTGCATGATATCGCGACTCACTTTAGCTTTACTCTTTTGCTTTTTAAACACTTCAATACGTGAAGGAATAATGCGACGAGGGTAGTTATTATTTTCAACATCTACGTCAGCTGTTTCCCAGCCTGGGTCTACAGTTACTGATACAAGCGGTTTGTTTTTATCGGTAACAATTAGCTTTTGAACATTTTTATAATTACGACGCCAAATTTCAGCAGGAATGTAACGCTCTTCTTTAGTGCCATCTTCATATGTTAGCTCAAGCAATATAGGCATTACCAAACCACCTAGGTTTGAAAATTCCATTACATAATAGTTTTTATCTTCTTCTAAAGCACGTTCAAGCGTTTTACGCTCCCACGGCTCTAAGCCTTTTAAAAACTTGTTGTAAGAGTTACGTTCTTTATTGGTTACAGTAAAGCGGTCGTTTTCATCGTAGAAGTCGGTAACATCAGGGTTTTGCTCAACCCATGTTTTTTTACCTTCGGCGCGGTTACGCTCTACAAATAATGACGTAGGCTTGTCTGCCTCAATATCACGTAAACGGCTGTAATCAATATCAGGGTTTTTAGTGTCTAAACGTAGTTGATACACTTTATCTAAAGAGATATCTACATGATCGGTTGTGTAAAACCAGCCACGCCAAAACCAATCTAAATCAACACCAGAGGCTTCTTCCATTGTACGGAAAAAATCAGCTGGGGTAGGGCGCTTGTATTTCCAGCGCTGAGCATACTCTTTAAATGCAAAGTCAAATAAGTCACGGCCTAAAATTACTTCACGTAAAATATTAAGTGCTGCAGCAGGTTTAGTATAAGCATTTGGGCCTAAACGTAATACGCTGTCTGACTGAGTCATTATTGGCACTTGAACTTCTGACTTCATGTAGCTCACTATATCGCGAGGCTCAACACCCCAAGGAATAGTAGGATCCCATTCACGACCAGCAACGCCATCTAAAAAGCTGTTTAAACCTTCATCCATCCAGGTCCATTGGCGCTCATCTGAGTTAACAATCATCGGAAAGTAAATATGACCCACTTCATGAATAACTACGCCAAGTAAAAAGCGCTTTTCAGCCTGAGAATAAGTACGAGTACCATCATCTTGTAACTTAGTACGCGGACCGTTAAAGGTGATCATAGGGTATTCCATACCACCAACTGGGCCATTAACCGACTGTGCAGTTGGGTACGGGTAATCAAAAGAATACTTAGAGTACACTTCCATTGTGTGTACTACAGCTTCGGTTGAGTATTTTTTCCATAAGTCGCCACCTTCTTTAGGGAAGAACGACATTGCCATAACTAAAGGCTGAACGTCACCACCTTGTTGATAACCTTTTGCATCCCACATAAACTTACGAGACGACGCCCAAGCAAAGTCACGTACATTTTCTGCTTTAAAGTGCCACGTTTTAGTTTTGTCAGTACCTTCTTTTTCGTTTTCTAGCGCTTCTTCTGCGTTAACAATAAACACAGGACGCTTAGATGTTTCTGCTTGCTTTAAACGTTTGCGCTGAGTACTTGTAAGTACTTTGCTCGCATTATCAAGCTTACCTGTTGCCGATACAATGTGATCCGCAGGAACAGTAATCTCAACATCGTAATCACCAAACTCAAGCGTAAACTCACCAGAACCTAAAAATGGCTTGTTTGTCCATGCTTCGTAATCGGTATAAGCCGCTAAGCGAGGGAACCACTGTGCAATTAAGAATATGTCATTGCCATCTTCTTCAAAGTGCTCATAACCAGAACGTGCACCTACAGCATCTTCTTCGACAATGTTGAAGGCAAAGTTCATACTAAATTCTACTTCTTTACCTGGTTTTAATGGCTCGTTTAAATCAATGCGCATTAAAGTATCAACTACAGTTACGCGTAGCTCTTTACCATCGTCATCCTTTACGCCACTGATTGTATAACCCAGTTCGTTGTCGCTCATAAACTGTTGACGGCGTAAATCACCTAAACTTAATTTAGCAGGCTTTTGAGCTGGTAGGCTTTCTAACGTGCTTTTAAATGTTTTAGTTGTTTCGGCAATAGAATCACTTTTAAAAATATTTTGATCTAACTGTAACCATAAATATTTAAGCGTATGCGGAGAGTTATTCTTATATTCAATGCTTTGGCTACCGGTAATACGGTGCTTTTTTTCATCAAGCTTTACATCGATATCGTAGTTTACACGTTGCTGCCAGTATTTTTCACCTGGTTCGCCAGCTGCACTACGATAAACGTTGGGTGTAGGAAGCGCTTCGTCTAATTGACGAAATTTATCAACAAAAGTACCTTTTGTTTGCTCAACTGAAGACGCCATAGCCGCACTAGATATTGCCAAAGGCAATACAAAAGCACTTAGCGTAAGACCTATTTTTTTCATTGTTAGTCCTAATATAATTTTGTGATCATACTTTGACAAATATACCAGTTAGCTTCAATAAATTAGCGACCAAGTACCGTATTTTTAGGGTGATATTCACTTAGTTTTTTAGATTGAAAAATACAATTATTTTGTAACAAAATACGAATAAATAAATACTGTAAAGGGGGTTTACAAAAGCGGGGGTTAATAATGTTTTTGAGCGGTTAGATACAAAGCTCTAGTGCTTGAAAAAAGAACATTAACTTTAATCTACTTTGCTAAAAAAGTATCGCTTTAGCATTATCAGGTAAACCAATAATCCTATGTATAAGTATTTCTAATTTGCAACAAGTAAAATGAGCTAAAAGCCCACTCTACTGAACAAAAAAACAGTAAAAATGCTGGATTATTGGCTCAAATATTGCCGAACTTCTTTAATATTCGCTATTTTTACGATAAATGAGAAATAGTGCAATTTTAGGTTGATCTTTAGTGCAGTTTATATTTAAAATCGCCAACCTTTTTATTTGAGGCAAATAAATTCGTCACATTTATCCTCAAATTAATATCGATTACTAGCAAGAAATGCGGTGGGCTTATGGATTTTTACATCCTAAAAAAACAACAAGAACTAATTGCGATTCCAGCAAGTGAGAATAACTGTAAGCAGTATCTCGATTCGGGTTATTTTTATATCGATAAAGTAGCAGCATGCAACGAAACCAATGCATTAAAGGCGCTACACGCAAAACAAACTAAAACGTTAAAAATCCCATTATTAATAGCACTTTTAGCATTGCCGATTGTTTTTTCTACTTGGTACAGCTTAACCTAAGGTAATGGACGGCTTAGGCTTGCATCTTTAACTACCTTGGGTATATTGGCGCTCTTACGGTTTAATTAAGAGCGCTACATGAAAGTCCTCCACACCTCAGATTGGCACCTTGGCCAACAATTTTATGAACACAATCGCCGTGTTGAACATCAAGCCTTTTTTACATGGTTATTAGCCACTCTTGTTGAACAACAGATAGACCTACTATTAGTTGCTGGCGACATTTATCATACCGCGACTCCAAGCGCTAGCGCCGAAAATCAGCTTTATCAATTTATTAAAGATGCCAAAAAGGCATGCCCACAATTACACATAGTCATTATTGCGGGTAATCACGACTCTGCAAATCGTATTTTGGCAGCTCAGCCATTACTAGCACAATTTGATACTCATGTGATAGGGCGCTTTAATATAGAAACCCCCGGTGAAACGGTTGTCACCATAGATACCAATGGTAAACGCGCTGTAATCGTCGCTATGCCATTTTTGCGTGCAAGCGATGTAAGTTTACTAAGCCAAACTGAAAGCGGCCCTAGTTATGCTCAAGGCGTTGCAAAAGCTTACGAGCTTGCACTAGAACACGCTACTAATTTAAACGAGCAAAACTCACCATTAATAGTAATGGGGCATTTACACGCAAAAGGTGGGGATATATCAAGTGATTCTGAGCGTAACTTAGTAATAGGTGGGGAGGAGTCTATTTCAGCCAATGTATTTGGTAAACAAGCCAACTATGTTGCCCTTGGACATTTACACAAAGCGCAACAAGTCGCTAAAAGCGATGTTATTCGCTACAGCGGCACACCTATACCTATGTCGTTTTCAGAGCGTAACTATACGCACCAAGTAAATGTTGTTGAGTTTATTAATGATGAAAAACAACATATTAGTACGACTGTAAACCCCCTTTACATTCCGCGCTCTGCCGATGTAATTATTTTACCAAAAGGGGAGTGTGTGCCATTAAGCGAACTATGCGAGCAAATTAAAGCGCTCGACACCGCACAAAATACAACAGCGCCTTATTTACGTGTAAAGCTTAAATCAAGCGATATCGACACCACCTTCAGAGAACAAATAGAACAAGCACTTGAAGACAAGAATATTAAATTTTGTGGTATTGAACGTGTACGTGAGCAATCTGCGCAAAATGATGACAACACCGTATTTGAAGATTTAAGCGAAGTTGAAATGCTCAATCCGATTAATTTATTAGAACAAGCATTCGCAAACGATAAAGACATGGCAGGGCAAAGCGTACCCGATGAGCTAAAAACACTTTTAAGTGATGTGATAAACGAGCTAACGGAGCAAGAACAACTATGAAAATTACCGCAGTTCGTATTCATAATTTAGCCTCAATAGTTGACGCTGAAATAGACTTTACTCAAGCCCCATTAAAAGATGCAGGCTTATTTGCGATAACGGGCGATACTGGGGCTGGTAAAAGTACTTTTTTAGATGCGATATGTTTAGCCCTTTATACAAAAACAGCGAGGCTACGCGGCGATAAAGGTAACTTAATTGAGTTTAATGGCGACAGCATTAAGCTAAATGATGCGCGAAACTTGCTACGCAGAGGTACATGGGAAGGCTACGCCGAGGTCGACTTTTTAGGACAAGATAAACAGCTTTACCGAGCGCGCTATACAATTGCACGAACTCATAAAAAAGTAACAGGCAAACTTAAAGTAGCAGAGCACACATTAGTTACCCTGCCAGAGCGAACCCTAATAGCTGACAAAAGCCACACAATAAAAGAAGTTGAGAGAAAAATAGGGCTTAACTTTGAGCAATTCTCCCGTGCAGTGTTATTAGCGCAACACGAGTTTGCTGCGTTTTTAAAAGCCACTGGCGATGAGCGAGCGCAACTTTTAGAGTGCTTAACAGGTACCGATAAGTTTAGCCGTATTGGCGTGCGTATTTTTGAACGCCATAAAGAGCAAGTAGCAAAGCTTGAAGCGCTTAAAGCAGGTCTTGAAAGCTATACTCTATTAACACCAGAAGAACTTGAGTTACAACAAAACAAGTTAACCGATTTAAAAGCGCAAACAGAACACACTAAACAAGAGCTGACCAAAACAGAAAAAGCACTTAGCTGGTATCAGCAAGCAGCAGTGCTTGAGCAAAACTTACTGCAAGCACAGCAAACCCAGCAACAAGCAAGCTCAGCGCTTGAAAGTATCACCTCACAAAGCGAGCAGGCAAAACAAGCTAAACAAGCGCTTGAAATAAAAGATAACCGCAGCCGCTTTACTTTGTTAACCGATCAAAATACGGCGCAAAATGAGCAAATTACAACGCTTAAAAGTGTTGACCATTTAGCGGTAATTAATGAGTGCAATACCGCGCTTACCAAACATACCGAGCAGCTTAATAACGCCAATGAGCAAAAGCAAAATGCAGCGCCAATTATCGCTAAAGCGCGCGAGCTCGACAGCAACATTGCTTTGCAAACCCAAAGTATAAAAGGTACTGAGTCACAAATAGCTAAAGAGCAAACGCAACTTGATGAACTCAATCAGCAGTTAAAGCAAAGCAGTAACGAGTTAGAACTCGCTAATACCGACTCTACCAAAAGCCAGCAATGGCTTAATGAGCATGCACAGCTGCATGTTTTAGCAAAAGACTGGAGCTACTATCAGCAAAGCTTCAATACCTACTTAAATGCACAGCAGCAATTAACCGCAAACGCTGCGCAAAGCCAAACTCTTAATAGCGAGCTTGCAGGTCAGAACGATCTTTTAAATGCGCAAAATAATAAAGTGAAGCAGTGCGAGGTGGCACTTAGTGGTGAGCAATCAACTTTACAGGCATTAAATACTCAGCTTAATGAATTTAATGCAGAGCACTGCGACGCGCAGTTAAAAAGTATTGATTACTTAAAAGAGCAGCGCGAGCGTTACGGGCAATTTAACGCAGAACTAAAACAAAGCACTCAACGCCAACAAGTACTTAATCAGCAGTTAAATGAAAGCCAGCAAGCCCATACTTTACTTAATCAGCATTTAATAACCAGCGAGCAAGCGCTTAAAGGTAGCGAGTACGCACTTAACCAAGCGCGCTTAAGAGCCAGCGAAAACGTAGAACATTTACGCACTGAGCTTCGCCCTAATGAGCCTTGTTTAGTGTGCGGTGCAACTGAGCACCCGTATGCGGTAAATCAAAATCAGCAATTAAATAACTTAATTACTGATTTTGAAAATGCTTTTAATATAGCTAAAAAGCAATTTGACCATGCACAAAGCGAGCTGCATAAGCATCAAACTCAACATGCCGTATTAACTGCTGAACACGGACAACTTGAGCAAATAATACAAACAGCAAAAGCCAAACAGCTCGACATTAAAAATACCATGCAAGGCGCACGCACAGAGCTTAACGACTTAACGCCTGAACAGCTTGAAGTAACTTATAAGCAATTAAACGATCAGAAAGCGCAATACTTTGAGCAACAAAAACGTCAACGTACACTGCAAACTAAAGTAAATGAGCTACAAGCAGCACTTAAAGCAGAGCAGCAAGCACAGCAGCAGCTCAGTAATAAACACCTTGAGCTTACACATAAGCAAAACCAAATAACAAGTAAGCATAGCGAGCTAAGTGCGCAAATTAGCGAGCTGGATACAACGCTTAATAACCAATTTGAAAACAGCGATTTTTGGCAACAACTGCAAGCTAATACACTTGAACTTACCCAGCTGCACGAGCAGGTTACGAAGTACCAGCAAACTCAAACGCAACTAGAGCAAAGCCAAAAACGCCAAGACACAGCTAATGAGCAAATAAAGCAGCTTAGCCCGCTTGTTAGTAAAAGCGAGCAATCGTTAAAAGTACTTAATGAAGAGTTTGTAAAAGCTCAAGAGCTATTAAACGCGGTACAAAGTGAGCGCTTAGCTTTATTTAATAATGAGCAAATAAGCGCAGACGACTACCAAGCAAAACTCATAAGTGAGCAAGAGCAAAAGCAATCGCAGGTTCAAGCGAGTCAAAAAGCCTGTGACGACGCTATAAAACAACGAGATGAGCACGCTATAACGCTTAAAAATGTAGAGCAACGCTTACTTGAAAATAGCCAAGAACTAGCAACACTTGAAGCACGTTATAACCAGTGGTTTATTGACTTTAAAGCGCAATTTAGCAATGTAACGCACGAGCAGGTCAAAATTTTACTAACGCTAAGTAGCGAGACTATAAAAGCGCATTTAACTCAGCATGAGCAGTTAACTCAAGCGTTAACAGATGCAAATGCCGCATTAAAACAGCAGCAACTTACCCTTGAAAAACACAACAGTAGCGATAAACCAACACAAAGTGCAGAGGCTTTAAGTACGCAATTAAGCAGCTTAAACGAGCAACAAACGCAGCTGCAAAATTCATTACTAGCAACTAATACTGCTATTGAGCAACACAACCAAAACGCAAAGGCGCTTGAAGGCAAACAAGCCGAGTTAACTACGCTTAAAACACAGGTAGAGCAATGGCACTTGCTTAATAAAGTATTGGGCGATGCAACGGGTAAAACCATGCGTAACTTAGCACAAACACAAACATTAAAAATATTACTGCACTATGCCAACAGCCATTTAAAAACACTCAACAAACGCTACGAATTAACCGCCATAGCGCAAACACTCGACATTGCCATTATCGACCGCGACATGGCCGACGAACAACGCTCTGTTAATACGCTCTCGGGCGGTGAGTCATTTTTAGTATCGCTTGCGCTTGCACTTGGTTTAGCATCGCTTTCGTCTAACAAAGTACAAATCAATTCTTTGTTTATTGACGAAGGGTTTGGTACGTTAGATAGCGAAACCCTAAGCATTGCAATGGACGCTTTGGATTCTTTGCAAGCACAAGGTAGAAAAGTAGGTGTTATATCGCACGTAACACAAATGAGCGAGCGCGTAGCCACTCAAGTGCATGTAGCCAAAAAGCCAGGTGGATATTCCACAGTTGAAGTTTTATAAGCAACATTACTGAAAACAAGGAGATACAATGCCAACGTTTACAGGCGAGCAAGCAACACAATATGATAGCCGCATAACCCGTTTAGTTCCTGGTTATGAATTATTACACCAGCTCACTAATACGCAGCTACAAGCAACACTAAGCGACAACGCACATATTTTAGTAGTAGGAGCAGGCACAGGCAAAGAAGTACTTGCTCTGGCTGCACTAAACCCTACATGGCAATTTACCGTGCAAGATACATCAGCCGATATGCTTGCTATCGCACAGCAGCAATTTGATGAGCAAGGCATAACAAGCCGCGTAGATGTACATAATGCCCCTGTTGATAAGTTATCGGTTAAAGCAGATGCCGTTTTATGTTTATTAGTAATGCATTTTTTAGAAGATAACGGCGATAAAAAAGAGTTATTAAAAGCAATTAAAGGAAGCCTTAAAAAAGACGCAAACCTGTATATTGCAGACTTAATGCGCCCCGAAACTTCATTTGAGCGTGAAGCCCAGCTTACAACTTGCGCTCAATTGGGTTTAACCGAAACAGGTAAAAAACAAACAGGGCATGACTTAGAGAATGAGTTTTATCCGCTTGATAGAATGCGCTTTAGCGAACTGCTAAATGAGTGTAAATTTGGCATTCCGAAGCTGTATTTTAAAGCGCTTGGTTTTAGCGGGTACGTTGTTTAACTTATCTTGAAGGATGCGGCCTGCACCATTTAACCGTATGTTTATGGCGCGGAATTGTTTTACATTCTTTATTAGAGTTTTCGCCGGGCTCGCTAACATATTGCGAGCTTGGCGCTACATTGGCACAGCCTGCGGCCAATAATATCGCAAATACGGGTATTAATTTTTTCATTTCATCACCTGTTAAAATCTGTGTTCAAGCGCTTTGCAGTTACTGTTAATGCAAAGCGCTTATTAATTTGCTAGTTTCTCTGACCAATCTGGCGGGTAGTTATGCATCTACAAAAATAACTTCGCCAGTGATAAAGCCATCAACTGAACGCTCAAACGCTTTACCTACAAGCTTGCTTGGTACAGGTTGAAAACCTGGCATCATTTCGCCATATACGTCCCATGCTTCTTCAAGCACAGTAGGGTTAACCACATTAATACGCGTGCCACGCGGCATTTCTAGTGATACGCATTTTGCAAACGTATCTATTGCGCCGCTTGTTGTTGCATCAGCAATCGCAAAAGGGATAGGTTTAACGTTTAAAATACCGCTAATCAGCGTAAATGAGCCGCCATCGGCAATGTACTTTTGACCAATACGTACAAGGTTAATTTGCCCCATCATTTTGCTCATAACGGTCGTCATCCATTGGGCTTCGCTCATATCAGCAAAGGTGTCGTATTCGCATAAACCTACTGTGTTTACTACTGCATCAAAGTGGCCTACTTTTTCATACAACTCAGTAATTGACTGCTCACTCGTAATATCAACAATATGATCTACATCGCCCGAGCGACCCGCTGTAATTACTTTGTGCTTAGTTAAGCCAGTTAATGCCGCTTGACCCATTTTGCCCAGTGCGCCTATTAAAATTACTGTTTTCATTGTTTGCTCCAATCATTCAATTTAGTGTGTAGGAGCATAGTAAGGGGACAGTTCAACAATTAGAAACAACCATTCTATGTAAGTGATACAAAAATAAATGGTAATGTGATACGTTAATCATGCTTAAACAACAAAGGCATTGGTATGAGTAAGTTAGACAGGCTAGATATAAAACAGCTACGTATTTTTCAAGCGCTCATTCGCGAAAAAAACGCATCAAAAGCGGCGAGTAAATTGGGCTTAACCCAGCAAGCAGTGAGTGAGCAACTAAAAAAGCTACGTGATGTATTTAACGATCAGCTGTTTTTAAGAAAAACCACCGGCTTTGTACCAACGCCTTATGCAGAGGAGTTGTCGGTAGACATAGACAAACTATTAAACGACTTTCAAGCATTATTAGCACCTAAAATATTTGACCCAAAAACGGTTGATGGTGCCTTTGTAATAGCCGCTACCGACTACGCACAGCAAGTTGTTTTGCCAGCGCTTGTAAAAGAGCTAAGAGAACAAGCGCCCAATTTAAAGCTAATAATAAGAGACTTTGAACTCGACAGCCTGCACGACTTAATGGAAAGTGGTAAAGTCGATTTAGCGATAGCTTTCCCCGACTATATTCCAAGTACTTACCCCATTATTAAGTTATTTGAAGAGCAACATATTTGCGTTACCTCAGCTAACTCATCAATAGCAGGGACACAACCAACGCTTGCACAAATAGCCAGCTACCCAAACATTATTGCCTCGCCTTCGCGTCCAAATTTCAAAGGCTCTATTGACGATTGGTTTAAAAGCTTTGATTTAACACGCAATGTTGTTGTGTCGGCACCATGTTTTTCTATTGTGCCCATGTATTTAGAAACTACAGACTCCATCGCATTTTTACCCTCACGCGCAGTAAGCTCAGATCTGGTAAAAATAGAACTACAGCAGCTACCAGCTCCGTTTGATGTAATAGCCGCATGGCACCCACGCTACAATCAAAACCCGCTACATAAATGGGTGGTATCAAAGCTGGTTGTTGAGTGATACAAAAACTATTATTTGTAATAAAAATAAAGCGGATATTAGACAATTTAATAAAATTTTTAAGCCATGAGCATCATGAAATGTAGGTCGGTTAAGCGAAGCGCCACCCGACGCTCTAATATCCACATCACTCAGATCATTACTGTGCAAGCAATTCAACCAATCTCTCCAAGCGCTTTCATTGCAGCTTGTGCTTTGTCTGTTTGTACAAAAATATGGTCGTGATAAAACGCAGCTACCACATTAGCGCTAATGCCATGCTCAGTTAGCTTTGCAGATACTGCAGCTGTTAGCCCAACGGCCTCTAAGCTTGAATGTACATTAAGAGTAATTAAATTATATTTACCCTCGTAAGTAATACCTGCTTTATCGGCAGTTTCAGCTTTTAAAATAAGGGTTAGCCCTTCTTCTTCAACATAAGTGGCAAGTGGCTCTAGATGAACATAATCGGCAAGTGAGCCTGCTAAACAGCAAAATATGTACTCACCTTGTTTAAGCACAGGCAGCATTGATTTTAATAATTCGTTTAACTCTAAAATTCCGGCCATGGTCGTTCCTTACAATGTGTTATTTAGTGCCTTTTAGATGCGCGACTAGCTCGCTTAATCTCGCTATTTTTATATTACTTAGCTGCCTGTAATCAAAATACGGGCACACAATAATGTTGTTAGTTGTGTCTATTGCAAACTCGTCGTCGAGCCAATCAAATTGTGCATGTAACTTACCTTGTTGTAATAAGTTTTTAACGTGCGTACGCCCAGCAATTATATGTAGCTGGTTTTTATTGCTAGTAGCTTTATCTGGGCAAGTAATAGTCGTGTCAGGCGCGCTAAATAGCAGGGCGGTTTTACTGTTTTTTTGAAGTAAAAATTTATCGCGATACGCTTGCCAACTATCGGCTTGTTTTGCAAAGCTGTAATGCTCGCTCGGTAGCGCAAACAACACTTTAGCGTATATGTTAAACACCTTACGCCAACCATTTCCACAGTGCTGGTTTATGGTATTTATTTGCTCGTTTATTACAGGCTCAATACTTTGAAGGGTTTCAAAGTAGGGCATAGGCGGTGCTTTTGCGACATACACAGCTACGTTAAAATCATACTCACCTAAACCAACAACTTGCTCTGTCACTTACTTTGCCTTATTTTGCGCTAAAATGCGGTCAAGGTTATTTGCAAAATTTTGGCGATCGGTTTGGCTAAGCGGTGGTGGTCCGCCACTCATTTCAACGCCGCTTGAGCGCATAGTATCCATAAAGTCGCGCACGTTTAACAACGAGCGAATATTTTCTGGCGTGTAAAGCTCGCCACGAGGGTTAAGTGCTTGCCCGCCGTTATCAATTACTTCACTTGCTAGCGGAATATCGCCCGTAATAACTAAATCGCCTTTTTCAACACGTTTTACTATTTCGTCGTCGGCTACATCAAACCCACTAGAAACCTGTACGCGGCTAATAAATTTTGAAGGCGGAATGCGCATTGCATGGTTAGCCACTAAAATGGTTGGTGTTTGTGTGCGCTCTGCTGCTCTAAAAAGAATTTCTTTTATGACCACGGGGCACGCGTCGGCATCTACCCATATTTTCATGCTTTAATCTTTTAATTGCTCTAGTATTTAACTGATCCTATAGCAATTTATTTTAATCGGCTAGCAAACTTTATTTGCTTGCGGTCGTACAAACATCATCACTTTTAAAAAGGAGCTTTCATGAAATCTATTACGACTATTTTACTTATTACAGGGTTATTTTTACTCACTGCCTGCACAAGTGCACCTGAAGGTA
The DNA here is from genome assembly GCF_038155085.1 of Pseudoalteromonas aliena. Lineage (GTDB taxonomy): Bacteria > Pseudomonadota > Gammaproteobacteria > Enterobacterales > Alteromonadaceae > Pseudoalteromonas > Pseudoalteromonas aliena_A. The sequence continues at coordinate 279,880 of NZ_JBAKAU010000002.1, read as the reverse complement.
TTACCCCCGTTAAAAACTTTGATCTTGAGCAATACAAAGGTAAGTGGTACGAAATTGCTCGCCTAGATCACTCTTTTGAAGAAGGTATGGATCAGGTAACAGCTACTTATACAGTAAACGACGACGGTACTGTAAAGGTACTTAACAAAGGCTATATCACCAAAGAGCAAAAGTGGGATGAAGCAGTGGGTTTAGCTAAATTTGTAGAAAGGACTGATACAGGCCATTTCAAAGTGTCGTTTTTTGGCCCATTTTATGGCGCTTACGTAATTTTTGAACTTGACCAGCCTGACTACCAGTATGCATTTATAACGAGCTACAACCGTGATTATTTATGGTTTTTGTCGCGCACACCTACAGTTAGTGATGAACTTAAACAACATTTTACAACTAAAGCTGAAGAGCTTGGTTTTGCAACAGAGCAAGTTATTTGGGTTAAGCAATAGCTGTGTAAAGCCCCTTTACAGTAGTAATAAAAGAGTCATCTAACTGTAAAGTAACTTAAATATATTATGGTTATATTGTGTGTACTTGCCGTGAGACAGCAAGTATTAGAAACACAGAATATCCCTATTGTTGGCAAGCTATATAGCTTGCCATTTTTTTTGCCTAGGGCGTGTTAATCTTTGTGGATTGAAATCTGTTCAATCAAGGGGCGATTAAATCGCGGCGCGAGGTTTGTAACCTAGTGGGCTAAGTAAAAACCGAGCAACAAAGAGTTAATCGTCCCTAGAAAGAACCCTTTGGGCAGAGCATGTTTGGTATTTATGCTGCGTTATCGCCTATTTATGGGGAATAACCACACTACATAGGCCCTGCCTTGCCTAAATACCAAACAGTCTGCTGCAAATTCACCCACCAAAGATCAACACGCCCTAATCTATGGGAAAATAACGGATCACATTTTTACTAACTAAGGCTAGTTTAATGCTAAAAACAACCCGCTTAGTACAACTAATACGCTATTTAAAACACTAAACCACTTTACGTAGCCTACTAAAAAATTATAAAAAACCATTATAATTAAGATACTTGGGCTCATAAAGCCGCAAAATAGTAATGTTCCATATCCACCTTGAGTAACTATACAAAGCACCAAGCTTAGTAAAATACTGATCCAAGCAGCTAATAGCAGCTTTTTACGTTGGGGTTCTGTAGGGCGTTTTTTAAATACATCTTTAAAATGATTATACTTAGCCAGCGCAAAACAGTTAAAACTGAGTAAACATAGGCTAAAACCGAGTAAATCAATCATGGCTTTTGCTTTTTAAGGTTATTAGATTGACTAAGGCTGATTGTTTTTAGGTTGCCTTTAGCAGTACGTAATTTTTCGGTTTGTATAAAAAACAATATACTAAACAGTAAAAATAGTGCATCAAAAGTAAATAAAGCCCACTGTTTGTGCATCAAATAGCTAACTATATTACCGTTAGTTGTAAGTGCATTAATAACCGGTACGCTTAAACATGCAACAGCATTTATAGCTGCCATAACTCGCCATTGCAGTGTGTCGCGCTTTATAAGTGCTAAAAGAGCAACCGCTAGCCATGTTAAAAAGAACGCGAGTATCTCTTTATCGGCGCGCTCTGCGGTAGTTGGGCTGAGTAGTCTGTTAGCAATAAAAAATGCACACGTTGCCAGTGGAAGTCCCATAATAGTGGCTAGGTTTAACCCTTCAACTAGTTTTAAACCAAACGAAGGTTTAACGTTATTTTTAGTTCGCTCGCGAATTCGCTTAGCCCACATAATACAGCCAGAGCCAATCATTACACAGCCTGCAATACCGCCTAATACGTATAACCAGCGCAACAACCACGTAGCTAAACGCCCTGTATGCATAGAATTAAGAGATTCGTAAAGCGCTTTGCTGCTAGTTAGCTCGTCATCAGTTTTAGCGACCATTTGCCCTGTAGCACCACTAAATATTAAGCGTGGTGCTTGGTCACGTAGTGTTTTACCTGCGCTTACCAATACGGTAATTGTTGAAGCTGCCATATTTGGTTGGTTAACTTGTACGCGAGTAATATCTGCATGAGGCCACTTAGTATAAACCTGATCTAAAATGCGTTGAATCGGCACCATTGATGATTCGCCTTGGGCTTTATCGGTCATGGTATTGCGAGGGGTTACATCGTTAAAAAAACCACGCATGCCGTTATCATAAGAGGTTTGCGCAGGGTAGGGAAACAACATAAATATAAGTGTAATTATACCCGTATAAGTAATCATTAAATGAAAAGGAAGGGCAAGCACAGAGCTTAAGTTATGGGCATCTAACCATGTACGGCTACCTTTGTTACGCCTAAAGCTAAACATATCTTTAAAAATACGCTTATGAATAACCACCCCCGATATAATGGCAATCAGCATAAAAAAGCTAGCAAAGCACACAATCCAGCGTGCGGTTATTGCATCCATGTAATGTAAATCATAGTGCAGCCGATAAAAAAAGTTACCGCCTTTAGTATCTACAAAGGGCTCAAGCTCTTGCATGGAATTAGGGTTTAGCTGTGTGTTTTCAAACTTACTGCGGCGCTGACCTGGCTCTTTTGGTTTTGCATAACCATAAATTAAATAAGGAATGCGTGGCTCGGGTAATGTAATACGCCAGCTTGATGAGTTAGCTCCATGGTTAGCTAAGTAATCAAATCCGGTAATTATTTGTTGTTTTTGCGCTTCTATACGCTGTGTTTGGGCTTGTACATTATGAATGGCTGGTTGATTCCATAAGGTTATTTCGTCTCTAAAAAAGCTAAGAGTCCCTGCAAAAAATATTAAATATAATAACCAACAAACGAGTAACCCTACCCAAGTGTGCAACCAAGTCATCGATCTGAAAAAGCTGTCTTTCATACCCAACCCTTCAGTAATGCAAGCAATCCAATGAACGCTCCCGTACCTAGTAAAATACTGATCCACACTGTTTTTAATGATTTAACGCTAAAGGCATAAATAAATACTACGGCATAAATTAAAATGCTGATTGAAACACTAAACAGCACAGCGTCTTGTTTAGCTATTGGCAATACAAAACTTAATAACGCAGTGCTTGCAGAGGTAAAAACATAGCCACCAATTATGGCAATAAAAAAACGTAAAAATACCAAAACTCGATAACTGCTTACACTTTTTACTATAAGCGCAATCACGTTAACCTTATCGAATGGCGCACTGTGCAAAGGTGCCTGCATAGTTAATTAATCCCTTTATTTAAAGCTGAGGATAAAACAAAGGCGCTATTATATATGTTACAAATACAAAAGATAGTTATTCTCATTTGAGGTGTTTAATTTTTAAGTAAGTTATGCGTACTTAGTTACTTAGTAAAATACTGATCTGATATTATTTAATGATATTGCACAGGCTCTATGTAAAGCTTAAGGTTAATAAACTGAGTAAAAATAAAGAGTGAATAACGATGAGCGATCACGAAAAACTAAATTACGTTGAGTTCCCTGCATGCGACTTACCCGCAACTAAAGCCTTTTTTAGTCGTGTATTTAATTGGCAGTTTACCGATTACGGCCCAGAATACACGGCGTTTAGTGGCCAAGGGCTTGATGGTGGCTTTTTTAATGCGCCGCTTAAATCGCTAACTCAAAATGGTGCTGCGTTATTGGTTTTTATAGTAACGACATTCACGCCACGTATAAAAAAGTACAACTCCATGGTGGCACAATATTAAAACCTATTTTTGAATTTCCGGGTGGTTGCCGGTTTCATTTTGCAGAGCCGAGCGGCAATGAATTTGCTGTATGGGCAGAACAACACTAGGTTTTACAAGGCTTGTAGCGCGAATGAGCTTAAAGATCACGATTTTACTAACTAACGCTCGTTTTAATTAAAATAAACCGATTTTTTACCAACTCATTTATCCTAAATGGCCATTTAGGATAAATATTAAGCATTTAAGGCCAAATAAACATGAATAGTCACCAATTAATAGAACAAGTTAGTAAATGCGTGATCTGTGAACCTCATTTACCTTTAGGGGCTCGCCCTGTAATACAATTTAACCCAAACGCACGTATTTTAATCGCGGGCCAAGCACCGGGTATAAAAGTTCACGAAACAGGCGTGCCGTTTAACGATGCAAGCGGAAACCGTCTGCGAGAATGGCTTGGGATAACAAGAGATGAATTTTACGATGCCAATAATATAGCCATTTTACCTATGGGCCTTTGTTATCCAGGTAAGGGTAAGTCGGGTGATTTACCACCGAGAAAAGAATGTGCCCCAGCATGGCGCGAGCAATTATTGGCTGCACTACCAAATATTGAGCTGACAATAGTATTAGGTAAATACGCGCAGGCGTATCATTTACCAGACACTAAAAAAATGCCACTTACGGAGTTAGTAAAATCGTGGCGTGAGTATTGGCCAAATTATTTAGTGCTTCCTCATCCCAGTCCGCGCAATAATATATGGCTTAAAAAGAACCTATGGTTTGAACAAGATGTACTTCCAGAACTTAGCGAGCGGATAGCTGCTATTTTAAATAAATAGCACTTCTAGGACCCATTGACCTTTATAGATTTAAACTTGTTGTATCTAGGTGAGATTAAATTACAGTACGAGGATTATAACCATTTTCTAGTCTAGGATTTGTTGTAAAGGGGCTTTACAGTTAACAAAAAGATTAAAATAGCAACGTCAATGATCCAGAATAAAAAATCTAGTTACTTTAATAAGCCAAAAATTATGCTGTACTAAACCATTCTAGTATCAAGTAATATCTGATCAATTTGGGAGTTAAACCTTACACTAACTGCGTTAAAAACTTCTGATATAAAACAGCAAAATAACGAACTTTTTGTGTTATTAGCAAGGTTTTCTTTGCTCAAAATAAACCACTTAATTAAGTAAATTGGTGTAAATTAAAATATATTTTTTATTGCCTATAAAAAAGCGATGTTAAATTTAACACCGCTTAATGCGAAATATGTTTAGCTATGCGCTTTTATAAGTCTGATTTACAACATAGGTTTTACAACATCAAACACAGCTTCTATGTGGTCGTCTCTGTCGTTTAGTGCCGCTATGTAACGGTATTTTTCGCCGCCTGCGTTCTCGAATATTTCACGGTTTTCACCTTCTAATTCTTCAAGTGTTTCTAGGCAGTCGGCGCTAAAAGCAGGGCTTATGATAGCTACATCGGTAATACCTTCATCAGGTAAGGCTGCAAGGGTTGCGTCAGTATAAGGCTTTAACCACTCTGCTTTACCAAATCGACTTTGAAAAGTACTAATTACTTTGTCTTTATCAAGGCCTAATTTTTCGACAACTAAACGCGTGGTTTGTAAACATAGGCAATGGTACGGATCGCCGCGCTCTAAAAATAATTTTGGCATACCGTGATACGAAAATACCATTTTTTGTGGCATACCGTTCGCTTCTAAATCCTCACTAATACTATTAGCAAGCGACTCAATGTAATGGGTGTTTTTATGATACCCATTTATAAAATGCAGTTCTGGCACCCAGCGCCATTTTCGCAGTACGCTCGATACAGCGTCAAACGTAGAACCCGTAGTTGGGCTAGAATATTGCGGGTACATTGGTAAAATAATTATACGCGTTAGGCCTTTATCACGAAGCTTTTCAAGGCCAGCCTCTATTGAAGGGTTGCCATAACGCATAGCCATTACTACTTCTGTATTGGTATAACCTTGCTCTTTTAATAAGGTATCTAGCTTGACGCTTTGTTGGCGAGTAATGTGAGTAAGTGGTGAGCCGTTTTCGGTCCATATACTCTCGTATAATTTAGCCGAACGTTTTGGGCGTACGCGTAAAATAATGCCGTGTAAAATTATCATCCATACCAAGCGTGGTATTTCTACAATGCGTGGATCTGATAAAAATTCGCGTAAATATGTACGAAGCGCAGCCGCTGTTGGTGCATCAGGGCTGCCTAAGTTAGTAAGCAGTATTCCCGTTTTTTGGTTAAAACGCCCATCATGGGGGTTGTCAGTAACCGCAGAAAATCGCGACACAAAGTGCTCCTTCAAGCAAATTCAATAATCTATTTTATGCACATTGTAACGAAAAAAACTGCAGTTTAGATCAATCATTTAGCAGTTTTAACCATAATTCTAAATGGGGTTGGTTTTTTCGATTCTAGCTGCTGCAGTTTTTCAATTGATTTACGGCTAAATACATGACCTTTAGAAAGCAACATTATACCCACATGGCTGTGTAATGCATGGGCAAGTACCATTTGCTCTTTAAGTTCATGGGCATTACAAATTAATATTGATCCAGCGGTACTTATTTTTTCGTTGAGTTTGCCATGGCTAGCTTCAAGTGCACGCACAATTTTGGGGTGATAAAAAGTGCCACTGTACAACTTCACATTTTGGAGCGCATTTAAATGTCGCTCCTTATCGGTAGTGCTGTTACTTAACTCAAATGCTTCCCAGTAATCACGAGCAAGGCTAAGCACCATCGCACCAATAGGTATGTCATTTCCGACAAGTCCTTTAGGTAAACCATTTCCGTTATAACGCTCAAACTGATGATAAATAGCATCCGATACATCATGTAAATGCACTGCTGGCATTAACATTAACTGTGCAGTACTTGGGTGGGTATAGAAAATTTTGCGTTGCTGTTCACTTAAGCGACTTACTGGTTTTCTATAAAGTTCAGGATCCATAGCAAGTAAGCCTATTTGCGCCAAATAACCAGCCATTGGAGCAAGCTCAATACTTTTCTTAGATAAATTGAGATAAAGCGCTATTTGTGTACAGGTATTAGCAATGTTTTGTGCTTTGTTACCATCAAGGTAAGGGTTTGCGTTTATAAAGTTATAAAGCAGTTCTACGGTTGATTTATGCTCATGCTTTTCACGCTCGTTGGCGTCCTCCAATTGCTTGAGCACTTGTTTTATTTGTTTTGTACGTTTCTCTACTCGTTGCTCTAACGTATTGTTAAGCTCGATTAATTCTTGATTTTGAGTTTTAACTTGTTCTTCTAAATTTTTATTCTGTTTTTTTAGAGAGAATTTTTCGAGGCTATTTTTAATGCTACGTAATAATAGATCGTTTTGCCATGGCTTTTGAATATAACCATGTATTTGTCCTTGGTTAACAGCCGCTAGGGTGGTTTCTATGTCAGCAAAGCCGGTTAATAAAATACGTTGAGTATCTGGAGCTAGTCCTCGTACTTTTTCTAAAAATTCAGCACCATTCATTGATGGCATACGCATATCACTAATAATTAAACCAAATTCATGATTTTTAAAAAGGGTTAATGCGTTTTGTGGGTTATCACAAGCTATAACTGATAGGTTGTTTACTTCAAGTAAACGAGTTAGTGAGCGCAGTACTATTTCATCATCATCAATGCATAGTACATCAACCTGATTGATAGGAGTATTTAAATTTTTCTGAGTCATTGATTCACCTTAAAATTACCTCTAACTAAATATTAGCTTAAAAATGATGCTATGAGGCATTTACTCTATCTATATTAAATTTAGTGTAGTGGGTATTCTCAACAACCCATAAATCTTACATATATAAGTCGACAAATACTTTATATCGATTCGCTTAATTAAGTGATCTATTTTGAGGATGGAAAAACGTGTTGATAGCTAGGCAAAAAACTCGCTATTTAGTTGTTCTAAATAAGAATTTTTTGACACAGGTAGCGACACGCTTAGCCCCGCAAAATGATTAAGTATTATTGCGGATTGGTATTAGTTGCAAATTTTTGCATAGGGTACTAAAGGTTAAGTACAAAAGTTCTTTATACAGGTTAAAGGAATGGATAATTTTGAACTCGCTTTTTTAAACGAAAGAAAGCAACGCTTAGCGGCAGAGCAATTACTTAAAGATAAAAGCAGTGTTTTAGTTGCCGTAAATGATGAATTACAAAAAAAAGTAGCTGATTTAGAACGTCAACAAACTTTATTCGTTCAGACTGAAAAAATGGCCACCTTAGGTACATTTTGCGCAGGTGTTGCCCACGAGATAAACAATCCTCTTGCTTATGCAACGAGCAACCTTGAAAGCCTTCACCACACCAGCCCTTTACTTATATTACTTTTAAAACTTAATGAACGATATTTGAACAATGAAATTAAAGAAAGTCATTTTAAACATGAACTCGATATACTAAACCTAAAACACCCATTTTCTTGGGTTTATCATAATTTCCCTGAACAAATTAATGATAGTGTAGAGGGCCTCAAACGAATAAAACAAATTGTCCACAATTTATTAAATTTTGCCCACCCGACCTCAAAACAAGATAAACAACTTACCGACATAATCATAGCGGCAAATAATGCTTTAAAATTATTGAGTACCAAACTTAAGTTATGTGAAATTACAACTCGATTTGGACCTTTACCACTCATTATGTGCAACTTATCGTCAATTAATCAGATTTTTGTAAACCTACTAATGAATGCTTGGCAAGCTTGTGAATTTGGCTTGGAAAGAAAGTGCATTATTGAAATGAATATATTTGAGATAGGGAAAAATATCTGTATAGAGATAAAAGATAATGGCTGCGGTATGAGCGAACATACTATAAAACATATGTTTGATCCCTTCTACACAACTAAAGAAGTGGGCCAAGGAACAGGGATGGGTATGACTCTTGTTTACGCTATGGTACGTGATCATAGTGGAAAAATAGAAGTTAACAGCTCATTAGGGACAGGTACGACCATCCGCTGTCTATTACCCCTAAAAGTGTAAAATAACGAAAAAAATCACAATATAAATAAAGTATTAGACATTCTGTTTTTTTGAAATTTAATCTATTATTAGCGCGCTTTCCAACCGTTCCATGTGTTTTTTTCTTACCTTGAAGTTTATTTGCATATTTATACCAAGTATTTAGTTTTTTTCATTTCTTTTTGCTTGCATATGTTGCTAGGATGTTTGCAACAGGTTATGAGCCTCATAACAACACATATTATTAAGAATACAAAAAACAGGGTCGTCACTATGCCAACATACCGTTTAAACACACTGGCTGTAGCCGTTGCTTTTGCCTTTAGCGCACCAAGCGTTGTTAACGCAGAAGAAGCACCAGTGGAAGCTGCAAAAAACATTGAGCAAATATCTGTATTAGGATCGCGCGTATCTAATCGTACCTCTACAGAATCTTCTTCTCCTATTGATTTAATTGACGCGGATGATTTAACTAAAGGAGGCTTTACCGAATTAGGCCAAAGCCTTCAAGCGACAGCGCCTTCATTTAACTTTTCGCGTACACAAGTATCAGACGGTTCTGATTTATTTAGACCCGCAACACTTCGTGGCTTACAACCAGATCAAACTCTTGTATTAGTAAATGGAAAGCGTCGTCATAACCAATCAATTTTTGGCCTTAACGGTACAGTAGGTGCAGGCGCTGCGGGTACCGATATGAATGCCATTCCGCTAACAGCGCTCAAAGGCGTTGAAGTATTACGCGACGGCGCAGCCGCGCAATATGGCTCTGACGCGATTGCAGGCGTAATTAACTTATCTCTTAATAACTCAACCGGTATTACAACGGGTTTTGTACAATACGGCGGCACAAGTGAAGGTGACGGCGACACTATTTCAGCAGGTTTAAACCGTGGTTTTGAATTAGGTAACGAAGGCGGCTTTATTAACCTATCGCTTGAATACCGTGATGCCGACGGAACTAATCGCGCAGAGCGCGATACAGGTGGTTCGCTTAATGTTGAACCAGGTACGCTAAGTGAAGATGTACGCTGGGGCCAAGGTAACTCAGAAAGTGAATTTACGTCGTTATTTTACAACATGGCATTACCAATGGGCGACGGCGAGCTTTACTCGTTTGGTGGCTACTCAGAACGTACGGCGCTGGGTAATGGTTTTTACCGTAATTTTAACGAAGCCTCTAAAAACGTAACCCAAGTATATAGTGATGGTTTTTTACCGCGCATATATAACGAAGCACAAGATATTTCAGTTGCGCTTGGTTTTAAAGGCGATATAAATACAGATTGGACTTACGATGTATCGGCTGTTTATGGTGAAAACCAATACGATTTTACATCACGCAATACATTAAATGCTTCTTACGCGGCTGAATATTTGTTTAATAACCCAGATGCAAGCGATGCCGACATTGCAGCAAACTCAGGCCCTACTGGCGGTTACTCAGGTGGTTTTAGGTTTGACCAAACAACGGTTAACCTTGATATAAACGGTATTGTGGATATTGGCCGTAGTGAGCCTTTGTATGTAACAGTTGGCGCCGAATATCGTAAAGAAAACTACGAAATAGTGCCTGGCGATGAAGCCTCATACGCGTGTGGTTTAGCAAATATGGATACCTCGTACCCATCAGTAAACGATCCGGATCAATTTGCACAGTGTGGTTTTCAAGCTTATAACGGCCTACGCCCTGAAGCGGCTAACGACAGCGACCGTAACAGCTACGCAGTTTATGTAGACGTAGAAACCATGATCACCGACGCATGGAACGTAAGTGGTGCGCTACGTTATGAAGATTTCTCAGATGCTGGCGACGATTTGATTGGTAAATTAGCAACACGTTATGAATTAAATGATGACTTTGCAGTACGTGGTGCACTATCTACTGGTTTTAGGGCACCATCACTTCAACAAAGTGGTTATACAGCTTTTACAACTAACTTAGGCTCAGACGGTACATTAACGCAGTCGTTTACTGCTAACACGGGTACAGCTTTCCCAAGTGCGTTAGGCGTAAATAACTTAGAGCTTGAAACCTCAACAAACTACAGTGCAGGTTTTGTTTACGATGTAACAAGCGAGCTTTCGTTAACAGTTGATTTTTACCGCGTCGAAATTAAAGACCGCATTACACTTGGCAGCTTACTTTCAGTTGACGACGTATCGTTTAGCCCAGAAGCAGTTGCAGCGCTACAAGCAACGGGAGCTGTGCAAGCTAACTACTTCTCAAACTCGGTTGACTCAACTACGCAAGGTGTTGATATTATTGCATCGTACCGCACAGAGGTTGAAGGCGGTAATTTAGGAGTCACCTTTGCAGGTAACCTAAACGATACTAAAATTGACAGCGTAAATGCAGAAGACGGTATTCCTGAAGCGGTTGCTTTTGACGATTTACAACGCAGCTTTTTTACCGACGGACAACCAAGTGAGCGTGCAACGCTTACGTTTGACTACGAACGCGATGCCTACACATCAACCATTCGCTTTAACTACTTTGGCGAAACAGACGTAAAATACTTTGGTAACGACCATATTTCATTACCAGGTGAGCTTTCGCCTATTGGTTCATTTAAACCAACAAGTACGGTTGAGTCTGCAGTGTTAGTTGATTTAAATGTTAGTTACCAAATTAATGATATGCTTGCGCTTTCGGTAGGTGCTGATAACGTATTTGACGAAACGCCAGATGAATTAGGCGACGACGAAGTACTTAATTTTATCACCAACGGCGCATTTAAATACCCTGTACGCGCATTGCCTTATGGCTTTGACGGCAGAACGTACTACGCAAAAGTAAGCTTTAGCTTTTAATTTATAAAGCAAACTAAGTAACATTAAGCGCAGTTATTAACTGCGCTTTTTTTATACTTTTTATTATTAAAAATACTTGCGCGGTTGAAAATTAAGCCTACAATCGCCATTTTTTAAGAAGCGCGAGGTAAACTCCCGCCTACAATTTAAAGCTGCGCTTTTAATCGGACAACATAAAAGCCTCTTTATTATTTATTTTAAATAATCAATTAGTTGATAGGAAATATATGACTAAAAAATCTAAAGCAAAAACCGCAAACATCAGCGCGGTAGACACAGGGCGAGGCATTATAAATCACAATGCACTAGCAGCGTTGGTAACCTCTAAATTATTTAAACCACAAGTCGTAAAAGCTAAAAAAGGAAAAGGCTCGTTTAAACGCAACAACAAACACATAGGACGAGAGTCTTATTTAATCGCCGCTTAAATAGCATCGATCAAATAGGGCTTTATATCTATTTTAAGTAGAGCTTACACACTACGGTAGTTGCAAGCTCTACTAAAAATTTTAAACTAAAACTTTATGTTGCCACGCAGCGCTTTATTTTGTCCATGTTTAGTTTTTTTATCCATGCGCTTACGCTGTGAGTTACGGCTAGGCTTAGTAGCACGGCGAACTTTATTTACTACAGTGGCACTAAGTATTAAATCTTTTAAACGCTTAAGAGCATCTTCCCGATTGAGCTCTTGAGTACGGTGACTCTGTGCTTTTATTATTAAAACTCCTTCTTTAGTAATCCTTGAGTCATTCAAGGCAAGTAAACGTTCCTTATAAAAATCAGGCAATTTAGAACGATTAATATCAAAGCGTAAATGAATTGCACTTGCTACTTTGTTAACATTTTGACCACCGGCACCTTGCGAACGAATAGCAGTAAGTTCTAGTTCCCATTCATCAATAGTGACAGCATTTGAAATTGTTAACATTGTGTTCAGCCCTACTTTTTAAAAATGCATTATATCATTAGAAGATTACCTTGTGGTGAATGAACTAAACTCTTAGAGCTTATTTAAAAAACCATAATTTATGCTATAAAACCCGCTAATACTCTGTTTTGTGTTGGCAACAGTTGCTAATTAGTCTCTAATTGGCACTACTTTAATATTAGGAAATGCTCAATGAAAAAAACACTTATATCACTTAGCTTATTAGCAATGAGTTTCTCAAGTTTTGCAGAAGATATTAACGAAAGTCAGCTTCAAAGCTATATGAAAGCACTACCAGCAGTAACAAGCTGGGCAAATGCTCAAGACTCCTTAAAGGGAGTAGATCTAGGTAATATGCTAGGGGCGTCTTCGGATCAAACAGCATCAGAGCAAAGCTCACTAGCCAATAGCGCACTTAGTATCATAAAAGAACAAGATTTATACAAAAGCTTTGAAGAACTAACTAATCGTTACGGCTTTACACCAGAGCAACTAATCACTGTAGGTTCAGAAGTATCAATGGCTTACATCGAAAACCTTAAATCAGGTCTATCTGATGAAAATAAAGCTACAGCCAATAAACTAATGGGCGGCTTTCAAAGCATAAAAAACGTTAAGGATAAAGGCGCTAGCTCTTTAATAGGTTCATTGGGTAATGCATCAAACACATCAGAGTCAAATGAGCCAGTAGTTAGCGAAAACAACCTTGAACTTGTAAGCGAGTATATGCCACAGCTTGAGAAGCTTTTTGCACTATTATAAATTTGTAGCAAGAGAAGGTACTTTGGAATAATTTAACGAATTAGAAACACTTTAACATTGTTAAAAGCTTTCTATTTATAGGCGGATTACACATCTTGAGTATCGATAATATCGCTTTAAGTTATTTCACGTACCTAAAAAATTAAAAGGCTGCAATTGCAGCCTTTTAGATTAAAAACGAGTCAGCTTAGTCAAAAGTATGGTGGCGAGTAACGCTAAATCGATTGAGTATATGATGCACAACATACACTGCACATAGACTTAAAAGTATAGCCACTGACACTGAGCTAAACCGGTACAAAGCACTGTAAATTAGATCTTGCCCAGGCCCCAGAGAATTACCAAATAAAATGCCAAACGTAGTTAATACACCAAAACCAATGCCCGGTATACCGCCACCTAAAATATGAAAACGTGCAAATATAAACGACAGTATCCATAAAGTGATGATTGGAAAAAGTAAAAAGTCTGAGTGACTATACAAAAGCAATTGCGATAAAAGTGCAGCATTACAGCCAATAAGAGTGCCTATAGCACGTTGCCATGCAGCCATTCCTGCGGCTTTCCAGCACAATGAAAATAAAATAAGTACCGATGCTGCTTGCGCTGAAATAGAATCGTTTAAATCAAGTACCTGAAAAACCACAAAAGAAAGCGTAGCCACACTTGCACAAAGCAGTACTTCATGACGAATACTTTCTTTTGCTTTACTAGGCATTGCTCGCCCAGGCCGAGCCGTTACGTCAGGAAATAGGCCATGCATTATTGCTGCAATGATCACGGTTAAAAAAATAGCCAAACCGTTACTTAAAATAAGCGGGTAAATGCTAGTACCTTGATCAACATAACTTGAAAAGTGCAGCTGAATAGACAAACTCACCACACCTAAAGCACCAAATAAAAAGGCGCTTCCACAGCTCATTTGATAAAACAAAATACAAAAAACCGCAAACACTAACAAGGTCATTACTACAGGTAAGTGAGAAAACAACCCTTGCATAATAAGTACTATAAATGCACTAAACGCAGCCGAGGCAAAAAATTGTGTTATAACAGCGCGGCTAAGTGTAGGTACCATGCCTAATAACAACATTGGGTAAACGGTAAAGAATATACCGTTTGGCCAATTCATTAATTTACTAATTGTAAAACCAATGGTGCACCCGCCAGCAATACGCAATGCTTGGCGCAGGCCATTGGAGTCTAATTGTGGGCCTTGGCTAACAACTTTGCTCATAAGGCCTCCTTAATAAATATAATGTAGCCAGCTAATAAGCCTTATTTGTATTGAACCAAACCATTGCCCTATGCTCGACTGTGGTAATAATTGCACTGTTGCACGAGAACCACTGGGCATATTAGCAATTAAATCTTGATGATCTGTAAGCTTTAAATGAATTCGTTGACGCTGTGCATCACGTACCCAGCGATTACTGGTTTCGGTGGTGCTTAATAAGCCATTGGCACTTAGCTGTCCGCTACTTACACCCGCTTCAAACGTATCAAGTATTGCCTCGTAAACTTCACCAGGGCGGCTATCAAATACCACCAGTGCCTTAGCACCTGGTTTCATATTTGAAAGTGACTTTTCTCTAAAGTCGGCAACTAAATCAGCTTTTTTAGCAACAATAGCTAATAAAGGTTGCCCAGCTAAAGCGTAAGCGCCATCTAGCAGCTGCAAATTAGCAACGGTGCCATCACTTAAAGCACGCACCTGTGTGTACGATAAATTAAGCTCAGCTTGCGCTAATTGGTTAGCGCCATGTCGCATGGCTAAATTTTGTGAGCCACTTTCACCACGAGCTAACATAGCCTCAGCTAATTGTGCTTCAAGCGCTGCAACATTTGACTTACTCGCTTGAAAATTTGCACGAATACTTTCAAGCTCTTGCTCTGATATAGACTTTTGCTTAAACAGCTTTTCGCCACGACTTTTGAGCAACGCTTGTTCGTGTTGTTTAGCTTTTGCTGCACTTATTTGTGCCTCAATTGCTTTTACATTGGTGTCTAAACGTTTATTTTGTAACTTTGCATCATCCAGTGTTAATTGGGCTTGTTCTTTAGCTAAAATATATGGGTCTTGGTCGAGGCTAAATAATACATCGCCCGCTTTAACCGTTTGGTTATTACTCACTTCTACACTAGTAACGCGGCCACTAATTTGTGGAGATATTTGTACAACAGGATGATAAACACGCGCTTGAGGCGTAACAGGTAAAACCATATCTGCCACTAAATAATAGATAAATACGAAAATAAACCCTATGAGAGAAAACCTCACATAGCGTGCAAATTTTTGATCGGGAGTCATTTTTAACCTTACTTATTAACTTCAATACATTTGAGCGCGTTTTGTTCCATTTTGAGTAAACACAATGCCATAGCATCTAGCTCCTCAGTAGACAAATCGCTGTATAACTGTTTTTTTATGTCGCTAACTGTCTCTAACAAAGAATGCAAAATAGTGCCGCCTTGCTCTGTGAAGTAAATTTTTTTACTGCGCTTATCGTGCTCATCTATTTTGCGGGTGATTAAAAGCTGATCTTCTAATTGTTTTAAAGTACGAGTGAGAGAGGGCATTTCTATGCCTAAGCTGTTAGCAAGCTCAAGTTGAGTTAACCCTTCGCCGCGCATATCTATGTGCATTAAGGCTGTCCAACGTGATTGCGTAAGTCCTAAAGGCTCAACGGCTAGGGTAACGGCTTCACGGCATAACCGATGAACACGGCCCATATTGCCGATAATGGTTAAATCGAGCGTTTCGTGAAAAGGAGTTTGAGTAGTCATAACCACATTAATTTAGTTAGCATGCTAAGTATTTTAACATTAGTTAGCGTGCTAAGTAAATATAGAGGTATGCCGCAAAAAAGCCCCTTATTGGGGCTTAATAAACATTAAAAGTTAAGGAGGTTAGCTGGAGAGTATTGGTCGGTCAGTATTTTAGTGTTAGCTGGCCAGTCTTGGTTGTTTTTGGTGCTTTGCATATAGGTGCTTATTGCTTTTATATCTACATCGTATTTTTTTAAACGCGGTGCAAGGACGCTAATACGCTCGTTAAGTTGCGCCTGCGTTGGCATAGTTTTAATGCCCGCTAAAATAATACGGTTACTGCGATTAGGGCGGCTTACGTTAATAAAGTCACCAAATACGCTATGGTACGTTGCCGACTCGTGCTCGTATAACTTGCTGCTCGAAAACGTATTAGCTGCAATAACACCGCCATCGGCCAATACGCTTTGTACTTCTTCAAAAAATTCTTTAGTAAGCAAATGCTCTGGAATGTAATCGCCGTTGAATGCATCAAGAATGATCCAGTCGTACTTTTGCTTTTTAATAGCGGCACGTTTTATAAATATACGCCCATCTTGCACGCTTGATGTAACGTTGTCGGTTTCTATAAAGTTAAAATAATCGCGGGCTACTTTTAAAACGGCTGGGTCTATTTCAACATTATGAATTTTAGCTGCTGGGTAAAGCTCATGAATAACATTAGAAAGCGTCCCGCCACCTAAGCCTATAACCAGTACGTTTTTAGGATTTTGTGTTACTAAAAGGCTGGCAAACGTAAGCTTGGTATAATTAAAAACGAGTTTGTCGGGGTCATTTTTATACATACAACTTTGGCTTGTTTGGCTACTTTTGGTGTTAAATTTTAGGCAACGTAGGTCACGAGTTTCATCAACAATAATATTGCGATATAAAGAGCGCTCCTCATGAATGACCTCGCTCGTTGCTGCACCCGAAAATACACTTAAAGCCAAAAGTAAATATTTAAGCATGAGCCAACTCCTTATTACCTGCCAAGCTATTAATAACAATTGCAAGTACGCCAAGTAACCCAAGCGTAGAAGCAAATGCGCTAATTATGGTGTTTACGTCGAACGCCAGTACAAAGTAAAACGAAGTAATAATAGTACCAAGCGCACTACCAAGCGTGCTTACAAAATATAAAATACCCGCAACTTGGCCGCTCTTTTCGCTGTCGGTTACTAATAAACGAACAGAATAAGGTGAGATCATGCCTAAAATTATGGTGGGAATAAAAAACAAAGCCGTAGAGGCTAGCAAAGAGCCATAACGGCTATCTTCAATATGGGTAAAAATAAACTCCATTATAGGCTGTGAAAACAGTGTGATAGGCACCACCATTATACTCGCAACTAAAAATATTAAGCCGTATTTAGTAAGCGATGCATTTTTTGTACTGAGCTTGCCGCCGAGCAAATAACCAAAAGAAAGGCTAAGCATAAATACGGTAATTATACTGCCCCAAATATGTACGCTACTGCCAAAATAGGGCGCTAAAATACGCCCACCTAAAAGCTCAATACCCATAATGCAAAAACCACTGCAAAAGGCTAAAAAGTAAATTAATGCGTTTGTTTTTATGCTCATATAATTATCGTTAAGTAACCTAAATAGATCACCATACTAACGTGATGTATACAAAGCTGCTAATGCAATTTTTAAATTCAAAAAAGTCTTTTTGTTATAAAGTAACACATGTTAAACTTATCGTTATAATATCACATTTGTTTATTCTCTATTATCAATCATGAAGTACTCTTTAATTTACTTAGCCTGTTTAGGCATTAGTGCGCAAACACTTGCACAAGAGCAAACCGACGAAATTGAAAAAATATCGGTTACTTATAAACAAGCATACCGTGGCGACATTCCTCAAAAGCAAATGCCGCAGTCTATTGTAAGTGTTAGCAGCGCCGCGCTTGATCAAAAAGGCATTACCGAATTACAAGACGCGCTTGATTTTTCGGCGAGTATTTCGCGCAAAAATAACAGTGGCGCATTATGGGATAGCTTTTCGATTCGTGGCCTTTCGGGTAACGAAAACATGCCATCAGGCTATTTAATTAATGGCTTTAGCGGTGGGCGTGGTTTTAGCGGCCCGCGCGATGTATCAAACATTGAATATATAGAAGTATTAAAAGGCCCAGGCTCAGCACTTTATGGGCGCTCGGAGCCCGGTGGTACTGTAAATATTGTGACCAAAAAGCCACAGTTTGATTCTCAAGGTGAGCTAAAGCTAAGCTTAGGCAGCGACAGCTTCAACCGTGTTGAAGGCGATTACACTAACGGCATTAACGATACCACTGCGTTTAGAATAAATGGCGCGTGGCAAGATAGCGACAGCTACCGCGATGAGGTGTACACCAATAAAAAGGTGATTACGCCGTCTATTTATCATCAAATAAACGCATCGACCAGTGTAACGTATGAGTTTGAATACATAGATTTAGCCCAGTTATTTGACCGTGGTGTTGTAGTACTTGATAACGATTTTGACACCGTACCAAGCTCACGCTATTTAGGTAACCCAAACGATGGCGACACGCAGGTTTATTCTCGTGGTCATCAAATTACGTTAAATCACGACATTAATGACGAATGGTCGTTAGTTTTAGGTGCAAACTACCGCAGCTCTACATTAACGGGGTTTTCGTCGGATGCTGAGCTTTCGCCATCGCGCCAATCGTTATTTGACGATGGACGTACGCTTACCCGACAGCAGCGCTATCGCGACTACGAAGTAGAAGACACAAGCGTTAAGTTTGAAGTTAGCGGAAGTTTAGACACAGCCGGTATTACGCATCACTTATTAATAGGCGCAGATGCATATAAATACGATTTACGTACAGCGCTTTCACGCTACCGCGGCGGTAATGGTACTTATACTGTTGATATTCTTGAGCCAAATTACGATGTTGAGCGCCCAGCAGTTAGCTTACTTTACGAAAACGACGAAGAGCAAAACGCATACTGCATTTATGTTCAAGACCAAATGGATATTACCGATAAATTTAAGCTATTAATTGGCCTAAGATTTGACAGTGTTGATCAAGACATTTTAGAAACCAACAGCGGCGTGTACTCAACAAGCTCTGAGAGTCAAATAAGCCCGCGTGTTGGTGTAGTGTACGAGCTAAATAATGCACTCACCTTTTACAGCAGTTACTCAGAAGGCTTTTTGCCACTGAGTGGTACTGATGCAAGCGGCGACCCATTTGGTTTTGAATACAGCGATTCGTTTGAAGTTGGCGCTAAGTTTGAATACTTAGGCGTAAACGGTACTGTGGCATTTTTTGATGCGTCTAAAAGTAATATGTTAGTAGCAGACCCTGTAAACGTTGGTTTTTCAGCGCCTATTGGTAAAGCCGATAGTAAAGGTTTTGAGCTTGATTTAAACACCTATATTACTAATGCAACCACGTTTAACTTATCATACGCCTATATAGATGCAACAACCGCAAACGACATTATTAATGCCGATTGGGGCGTGCCAATTGAAAAAGGCAGCCCACTGGTAAATGTACCAAAAAACAACTTAAACCTTACGCTTAGCCACCAAACAGCATTAATGGGCAAAGAACTTGAGTTTGGTGCAAGTTACCAATACACAAGTAGCCGTTTAGGTGATGCCGCCGATTTAAGTTTTAGGCTACCAAGCTATCAGCTAGTAGGCGTGTTTGGACAAGTTAATTTAACCGAGCAAACCGAACTTAATATCAGTGTTAATAACATTTTTGATGAAGATTACGCAGAAAGTAGCTACAACGCTTTATGGGTTTACCCAGGTGCGCCAACTCAATTTAAAATGTCGTTAGCTTATAATTTTTAATAAAAATAATACCAATTCGCTTAATTAAGTGATCTATTTTGAGGCTGGAAAAACGTGTTAATAGCCAGGCAAAAAATTCGCTATTTAGTTGCTCTCGGCAATTGCTCCTGCATTGCTCTACCTTCTGCATCCATGCAGTCGTAAATGAGAATTTTTTAACGCAGATAGTGACACGTTTAGCCCCGCAAAATGATTAAGTATTATTGCGGATTGGTATAAACCAGTTTTCATCCTAAAGCGTCTTAGTGTAGTGGTTAAGGCGCTTTATTTTTTTTAGTCCTTTTTTATAAAGAATGCATAAGTTTATTAAGCCAACCATCGGCCTTTGATGGTTTGTATATCATTACAATGCTTTCACTATAGTGACTGTTAACCCCCTTTACAGTTAATTTTGTAAGCCCTAAATCGTCAATCACAAAGTTAGGTAAATATGCTAACGCCAAGCCACTTTGCACAACCTCTATTAATGCACTGTAGTCGCTACATCTAAATACAATATTGCGCGGGGCTATTTCATCTTGCCAGCCGTCGGAGCCTACACCTTGCTCTAAGCCGCAAAGCGGTGAAAACAGCGGACATGCAAAAGCCACGTGCTGTAGTTGATTTTTATTGAGCGATAATGCACCTTTTTGAACTAGCTGATGCGCAGCGGCCGCAGCCACACTAAACCCAGTATTAAATACATCAACCGCTACTAAATTAGTATGTAAGCTATTATTTAATGCCTCGCGAGTAACTAACGCAATATGCGCCGAGCCTGATGCAACTTGGCTTATGGCTTCACCTTCAAATACATTATTAATACGCACCGAGCAAGGCAGGTTGCTAAGAAGTGTAAGCAGCTTTTTAACGCCACTTTTGAGTAAAATGGCAGGGCCTGCAATAACCGCATTAAATTTATGATTGTCGCTTTTAAAACGGCTAGTAAGCTGCTGGTAATTATGAACTAAATCGCTACTGTGCTTAACAAACTCTTTGCCTTTATCATTGAGTACTAAGGTTTTACCCACACGGTTAAACAGCTCTGTGGCTAAGTTTGCCTCAACCTTTTTTAGCGTTTTAGACAGCGCTCCTGGGGTAATATTAAAATGCTTAGCGGTTGTATGCAGATTTTGCGAACCCGCTATATGAATTACTTTTTCAATATCGTCTAAATGCATAGCGCCAAACCATGTTGATTAAAAGGAAACAACTAAAGACTTATTATCGATTATTTATACATAAAAAACCAGCTTATAGTAGCGCTATATTTATTTTTGAGAATTAACATGAAATACATACTGCTACTTTTTATTTCATTAACGAGCACAGCACTTGCAAATACACATCAACACAAAGCCCACAGCTACGTGGGATTTCATGGTATGGCACTTATATTAGCGGGCGATAAAGTACTAGCTAGCCACATGCCGTTATACGCCCCACCACACAACTACCAAATAGTGTATGAAGTAACGACAGATGACACTCATCTTAAAATAATCAAAAATGCACTAAATGAATCAGTTAAAAAGCAAACTCAGATCACTATTTTACCAACTAAATTTGATTTGAACTTATTAATAAATAAGATGACACCCACATTAAAAACGACTGTGTTTAATGGTCATTTTGAGCGTGGAGGATACGCACTGTTTTCAACAAAACTAACTTTCAAAAATCCGTTATATGTAAAAAAGCTCGCTATAACTAAACCCAAAAAAGCAGAGTTTGATTTAATAAAGGTTTCAGCAACGCAAGGCTTGGTAATTCATAAAATACAAAGCAAGCCAAGCTATGACTCGTTAAGCCTAATACCTCTGAGTAATGGTAAATATAACGAAGAGTTAAAGTGTGATACTGCGGTAAATACTGCACTTAAAAGTAAGCTAGAGGCTTGTTTTAAAAATGCACCGAGTTATTTAGAAACCCGAGACTTTACAGCTTTATAAAGTATAACTTTTTAGTAAGTTTAAGATGATGAAGATTTAAAATTTTACAGTGACACCCACCGTTATTTTTGTACTTTAGTTATTTAGCAACTAAGATTTATTTAGCTCAATAAACAAACAGGTGCTACATGGCTATTGCAAGAAAACGCCAAATAAGTTTGGCCGATACAAAATACTATCACTGTATTTCACGCTGTGTACGCCATGCTTATTTATGCGGTGAGGATTCATTAACAGGCAAATCTTACGAACACCGAAGGGCCTGGGTAGAGCAAAAACTATTTAGTCTCGCTAAAATATTTTGTATTGATATATGTGCTTACGCAGTTATGAGCAATCATACGCATATTGTACTTTATGTTGATGATAAAAAAGCAAATAGGTTAAATGACAAAGCTATAGTGCTGCGCTGGCATAAGCTATGTAAAGGCACACTACTTACGCAAAAGTTTTTACAAGGTGAGGATCTTAGCAATACTGAACGATACTTTTTAAGCCAAACTATTATTCAATACAGAGAAAGGTTATCTAGCATTAGCTGGTTTATGCGCGTTTTAAACGAACATATTGCCCGAAAAGCTAACAAAGAAGATAAATGCACTGGCCGGTTTTGGGAAGGGCGTTTTAAATCACAAGCTCTTCTTGATGAAGCAGCCCTTACAGCTTGTATGGCTTACGTTGATTTAAACCCAATTAGAGCAAAAGTAGCTAATACTCCTGAAGACTCTAACTTTACCAGTGTACAAAAGCGAATTAAGAACGCAGAAGATTCCAAGCAGCCCAAACAACTTTTAAAGTTTGCAGGTAAGCCCCGTAAATTTATGCCCAAAGGTTTACCGTTCGAGCTTAAATATTACCTTGAATTAATTGAGCTCACAGGGCGCATTATTCGCAATGATAAACCAGGTTTTATTGAAAACACTCAGCTCCCTTTATTAGAAAGAGTCAACATATCGCCAGAAAATTGGTTAAAACTTACTACTGATTTTACCCGCGTATTTCACGGCGCCGTAGGTAAACCGCAATCACATGTAAGTTACTGCGAGCATTTAAATAAAAAACGACGAGTAAATTTTAGTAATTGTAAGAAGCTACTAGCCTAAAAATCTCCTTAATAGTTTTAAAACTGCCTAGCTGCAGGTTTAAGCATGCCCTTAATTTAGCTAACCACATTCATAACAGCACATTTTTAAAATAACCGCCGAAAAAGCCTTTAAATATGCCATTAGCTTATGAATTTTTAAAATTAGCTAGTTGATTAAGCCGAATTTTTAAAAAATTAAGATGAGTGTCATGTTAAGTTTATAAATTATGCCGATAACCCAATCAATACCATAAAAAGTTAAAATGGGTGTCATCTTAAAAGTAAGCAACAAGCGCTGCAGCTTCATTTAGCATACAGCGGTTGTTGCCATTTAATGCGTTAAATGCTAATTAAAACTCATAACTAATTTTGGCTGAAAAATTACGCCCAGGTTGTGTGTATTGGCTAAAATCAGCGCCTTGTGATTGCCCTGCAATTAGCTCAAAAGGTACATATTCTTTATCAAGCAAGTTAAGTACACCTACATTTAGCTGCCACGCTTGCCACTCGTAATTTGCGTATAAATCAAAAATGCCATAGCCATGCCCTTGTGTGGTTTTATCGCCATTTGCATCAAGTACTACATCCGATTGCGATTTAGCTAAACGCCAAGCCGCAGTCCAATTAATATTACCCTGCTCTGTGGTTAACAATATTGAGCCATTTAATGGGCTAATGCTGGTAAGTGGCTGATCGGTTTCTTTGTTTTCACCATCAACGTAGGCCACGTTTGCCTCTAGTAGCATATTTTCAGCTACATACATGGCAACTCCTGCTTCAACACCGCTTATTTGTGTTTCGCTAATATTTTGATATTGATACAGCGTTTTGTTTACACCAGGAATAAATGTTGGCTCAACACCCACTACAGCCGTTTCTATAAAGTCATCGTAGGCTGCATAAAAAGCACTTACATTTACGCTAATATCGCTGCTTGCGTATCTAAGCCCAAGCTCAAATGAGTCGCTGCTTTCTGGGTCTAAATCGGCGTTGGGGAGTATTTGATAAAACGGCTCTACACCGTGGCTTTGATAGGCTTGGTCGTGTGGTGGTATTTTAAAGCCTCGTACGTATTGCCCGTACCACGATAAGTTATCATCTACTTGATAAATAACACCTAGCTTAGGCGAAAAGGCAGATTCGGTAATATCATCAAGCTGCGCATCGGCGTATAGCTCATCATTTTTAGCCTCTAGGGTGTAGTAATCATATCGCACACCCGCAATAACCGACCACGCGCTATTATTAAACGACATACTGTCTTGTACATAGGCGCCAATTAAAGAAGTATCAGCCCCTGGGAATGCTTTTTGTTTTTGATCGGTAAAATCAACGCTGCCATCGGCTAAAATGCGTGTTTTAAAACGGGGGCGGGTGGTGTCGTATAAATCGATATCAATACCGTATACCACTTCGTGATCGGTGGTTTCTCCTTTAAGTCCTTTATTAAATACCGCTTTTAAACCTAAAATATTTTGCTCAAAACGATAGTCGTTATAATCGGTGTAGGTGCTTGCACCACTAATTTGATCGCTTTGCTGCTCGTAACTGCTATAAGACACTTGCCCGTGCCATTTATCAAACGCAGCAGTTGCTACTTCTGAATGATAATCGAGCGCCAACGACCAGTTAGTGTCGTCTTCTTCGGTTTCTTGAACGGCAGGAGTAATAACTTGCTCAGTTGTTTGGTTAAAGTAATCGAGGGTGTATTTAAGTGTGCGCTTTTCATCAAGCTGTTGCTCAAATTTAACTAATAAAGCGTCTGATTTCGCATCATAACCGGGTAAGTTTTCGTCATAATTTTGTACTTCTTCGCTGTCGCGGTGGCTATACACAGCGCTTACTGCAAAATCGCCTAAGTCTTTTGCAGCGGTAATATCGGCAGCAATTTGGTTGTTTTGACCTTGATACCCCAGTGCCATTTTTACAAAGCTGCTGTTATTTTTTAAATAATCACTAGGGTCTTTAGTGGTTATAACCACAATGCCACCAAGTGCATCAGAGCCATATAAAGACGATGCAGCACCTTTGGCGACTTCTACTTGTTTTACACCTGCTACATCAAAATAATTGCGGCCAACTAAATAGCCCCCTCCGCCTGCGTAGCCATCGTTAGTGCGTCGGCCATCTTTTATAAATACAACACGATTACCACCTACACCACGTACAGTAAGTGTTTGCGCGCCTGCGCCACTGCCAGTGGTTGCAATGCTTGAATCGTATTTAAACATGGTTTGTAAATCTACAGCTAGCTGGCGCTCTATGTCTTGCTCAGTAATAACCGTCACTGAGCCTGTTACATCTTTAAGCTTTTGTTCAAAGCGTGAGCCGCTCACAACAATATGATCGTCAATTATGTTTTCGGCAAATGCAGTGCCAGAGCTAAGTAATAAGGTTGCTATAGCAGTAAATTTAAATGCAGAGGGATTCATTTTAACTCCAAATGATAATAGTTATTATTTATGGCGGGGATGTTACAACTAAGTCAAATTAAGATCAATTAATTATGATAATCATTTTCATTTAGATTTAACTAGTTATAATAGCCGAAAAATAAAAGCCGGAGTTTGGAATGAAATACCTATTTATATTGTTTGCTTTAGTCGCTCAACCTGCACTTGCACAGGAGCGCGTTATTAGTGCTGGCGGCACCCTTACAGAAATAATTTATGCGCTGGGCAAACAAAGCACCCTTGTAGCGGTTGATCAATCTAGCATGTACCCGCAACAAGCTACGCAATTACCGCAAGTGGGTTATTACCGCGATTTAGCGGCAGAAGGCGTGCTTTCTAGGCGCCCAACCACCTTGTTAGCGCTTGAAGGCGCAGGGCGAAGCCAAGCACTTAAACAAATTGAGGCAACAGGGGTTAAACTCATTCATTATAAAAAGCCTACTTCTGTTAACGAACTACTTGAGCTAATAAAACACCTTGGTGACGATTTAAACGCCAAGCAAAAAGCGCAATCACTTATTTCTCAAATTACTAAATCGCTGCCTAAAAAAGCAAAAGCGCAAACGCACAGTGCGCTATTTTTACTCTCAGCTAATGAGCGCGGGCTTGTTGCTGCAGGGCAAGAAACCGTGCCTAATTTATTATTTAGCTATGCAGGCATTACCAATATAGGTGCTACGCATTCAGGCTTTAAAGCAATTAACACTGAGGTGTTTGCTGTAAACCAGCCCGACTTTTTAGTCGCCCCAGCCCACGTTGTACACAGCCTTGGCGGAAAGCAGGCTTTTTGTGAGCAACCTACATTACGGTTATTAAAAGCCGCGCAAAGCTGTAACTTACTTGTAATGGATAGCCTACTTTCGCTTGGCATGTCGCCGCGTATTGCCACAGCAATTAATGAGCTTAGCGAGTACAAAGCCCAGTTATGAACACCCTAACGTTAAGTCGCTTTGTGCCTATAACACTTAGCCAACCCCATAAATGGATGCTATTGGCCTCAGTTTTTATTTTTGCTTTGGCGCTACTAAGCATAGGGTACGGGCCTGCAGGATGGGATTGGCGTTTAGCCATTGCTTGGCTTGCGCCCGAGTATTTTAATCAGTTTGATGCGCTACAAATTAATGTAGTAATGCAAATACGTTTGCCGCGTTTTATGCTTGCTGTGCTTGTAGGGTTGGTGCTTGCCCAAACAGGCGCGTCAACGCAAGCGCTGTGTCGTAATCCATTGGCCGACCCATCTATTATTGGCATTAGTGCAGGTGCGGCCATGGTTGCAGTAGCATTTATTGCACTTAGCGCGCAGTTTAATTTTAACGCTCAGCTGTATTTACCTTATGCCTCATTTTTAGGGGCGCTTGGGGTAACCTCGCTGGTATATTTTATTGCCAAGCAACAAGGGCAAATAAATATCACCACACTTATATTAGTGGGGGTGGCTATTAACGCATTGGCCTTTGCGGTTATTGGGCTATTGAGCTTTTTTGCCGACGACAGCGCACTGCGATTAATAAATTACTGGACCATGGGCTCATTAGGCGGAGCAAGCTGGAGTACAATTATTCAAGCTTCGCCATTACTGCTTATTAGCCTTATTGGCCTTTGGCGATTAAAAGAACCAATGAACTTACTTCTTATTGGCGAGTCACAAGCTCAGTACCTAGGAGTAGACACTAACAAGCTTAAATTATATGTAATTATACTTGTTGCATTAGGTGTAGGTGCAGTTGTAGCGCTTACTGGTTTAATAGGGTTTGTTGGTTTAGTAGTCCCGCATATTGCCCGCTTAATGGTGGGGCCGCATTTACGTAATATGCTACCGCTTTGTATGTTAATTGGCGTGGTGGTATTGCTACTTTCGGACTGGTTAGCACGCATTGTAATAATGCCCGCTGAGCTACCTATTGGCATTATTACTGCGCTTTTAGGTGCGCCATTGTTTATTTATTTAATTGTTAAAAATAAGCGGGGCTGGTCATGATCGCGTTTAATAACCTAAGCGTTGGCTTTGGCAACCATACCGTTTTAAACACCATTAATGGCTGTGCTAAAGCAGGGCAGCTTGTTGCACTACTTGGTGAAAATGGCGCGGGTAAATCAACCTTGCTGCATACCTTAGCAGGTATGCATACCTTAGCAGGTATGCATACCTTAGCAGGTATGCATGCCTTTACTGGCAGTGTACTTTTTAAGACTAAACCGCTGGCTGCTTATACTAAAAACCGCCTTGCCACACAGCGGGCAGTGATGATGCAAGCAAACCACGTAGGGTTTGATTTTACGGTATTTGAGCTTATTGCAATGGGCCGCTACCCGTATGTAGAGTCATTAAAAATGCAAAGCGAAAAAGTACATAAATACGCCGCAATTATGGATCTAAGTGATTATTTAACTCGCCGCGTAAGTGCGCTTTCGGGCGGGGAGCAACAACGTGTGCATATGGCGCGCACTTTAGCGCAGCTAAACGCCTTTACACAATCGGGCGAGCCAAAACTCATGCTGCTCGACGAGCCTACATCCGCACTTGATATGCGCCATCAGCATGCTTTGCTCAGCTGTGTTAAAGCGTTTGTAGAGCAAGGTAACAGCGCCATTATTGCAATACACGATCTAAATTTGGCCAGCCTTTATGCAACCGACGCTATTTTACTGCACAACAAAAAAGTACTGCAAAGCGGGCCTATAAACACCGTATTAACAGAACAAAACTTACAACAAATGTACGCCATGAAACTGCACGTAAATCCTCATCCTTATAACGATGCACCCATGGTTTTTTCTCAACGTCAGGAGTTTTTATGAGAGAGCAAGCATTAAACGATGCACGCACCTTGGTTTACAAAACCAATGCCGGTGTTATGTCGACTATTTCTAATAATTTACACGGCTACCCGTTTGGCTCAGTAACTCCCTATATGTGCGACGAGCAAGGCCGTGTTTACTTTTTTATTAGCGATATAGCCCAACACACTAAAAACCTAAAACACGACTCTCGTATGAGCCTCACTATTTTTGATGCCGCCGACAGAGGCGATCAAAACGAGCACGGGCGAGTAACGCTTGTAGGCGATGGCTCAGTTGTGCCAAGTGAGCAAGCACACACTTTACTTAATAACTATATTGCCCTATACCCCGAAGCCGCAAGCTATCGCAATGCGCACGACTTTCAATTATGGCAATTAGACGTAGTACGCGTGCGCTACATTGGCGGCTTTGGCAAAATATTTTGGCTTGAGCAAAACGAATGGCAAGGCGAGGCAAAAAACTGGGACGAAAGCCAGCAGCAAAGTATGATTAACCACATGAATGACGATCATCAAGATGCTATGTCGCTCATATTAATGCAGCACTATAACGTTGCTGATAACACCCCAATAATGAGCGGCTTATTACCCACAGGCTTTTATATACAAAGCCAAAAGCGTAATTACTTTATTAACTTTAAAACCCAGTGCAACAGCCCATTAGAGGTACGTAAAGCGTTGGTTGAGCTAACCAATCAAGCCCGAAATAATTAAACTAAATACATGACGACATAGTTAACCTGAGCCCTGGTTAAAAGATTCACCAACTATGTCGTTATTTTACAAGCAAGCTGTTTGCTCGCCTCGCTTGCCTAAAGCCTTAAAAGCCGCTTGTTGGTGCGCTTTTTGTACATAACGAGGTGGCAAAGGATTAACCTGCAACTGATACCCAGTTTGATTAGCTTGCACACTTGTTACCGGCGATATCCACACAACATTTAACTCTGGCGCTAAACGCTTAATAACACGCGCTATACCTTCGCCATTTTTTACATGAAAATCGCCCGCTATATGCATTACCTGCGCATCTTTATGATTATTCAAATAGTTAACAATAGACTCCCCCATAGTTTCATCCCAGGTCACTTGCGCTGCATAATAGTTTTCGTTTTGACTGGGCGTACCATGGTGCATTGATGCCATAAAGCGTTGTTTGTAATCACTGGGCGAGGTATCAATAGTACTCGCAATGAAGCTTTGCTGTGTTTCATCAAGCTTATTTACATAACTAACCCCTTGCCTACCAATACACGTAACAATATTTTTAGGCGCATTTGCAGCTATTACATCGCTATTGTTTGCTTTTGCCAGCTCTATAAGCGCCCGATAATCGCTTTTGTAATTGGGCCATGCTTGAGTATTATCAATTAAGTACTGCTCGCCAATTTCACCCTTAACGTACTGGTTTAAAATAGGCTGATCGGCACGGCTAAATTGTTCAAGCGAAAGGGCTGTGCGTTTATTACTTTTGCTTAATTGCTCAAATAACTCAGCCTGAAAAAAATGCACACCTGGGTGTGTATGCCATTCACCTACTAAAACCACATCGGCATTTAATAGCGTGGGCTCTAATAATACAGAGCTAACAGGCTTCGCTTGTGCTTTATAAAGTGCTGAGTAATACAACGATGAGCTTTTATCAGGCGCCACAGTGGTTGTACTACAACCACCCAACCCCATAACTAACGCCAGAGTTAACATAGACTTTTTCATACACACCTTTCAAAACCTGTTAATACAAATAATTATCAATATCATATATTTATAATGCGTATTAAGCCAGCCAAAAACAGGACAAAATAAATAAGTAAAAACGATTAAATAACGCATTGTAGAGTACAGTTGATAGGCAGTTATGAGCGAGAAGCAGAAGGTCGGTTAAACTCGTTTTTGGACAAAAACGAGTTGCTACCAACCTCTTAAAGGTTTAGTATATTTCTACTCTTTAGCGTTGGGATGATTCCATGAATTAGCCTAGTCGGGCGATTAGCCAGACTCTAACTTATTGAGCACATTTAGGGTTGCGTTATAAAGTTTTATAACGATCCTTCGTGCCTCAGGAGCGCTATAAAACTTTATAACGCTTCCTCTAGTAAAGAGTGTAAAAGAAGCGAACATTTAGTTCGCTTCTTTGTTTTCAAGAGAATGGATTTTGTCAGCAGAGTATGAAAAGGCCTTACAAGAACAGTTTGGCAGGTTAAACAAAGACAACTTTAAAGTTCAATTCGCAATCAAAACACTATTTGTTTGTGGCGGTATAGTACACCCTGTAGACAAACAACTTCCTCCCGGTAGTTTTCGAGATAGACTAATGCGGTATACCGCAGAAAAAGGCATTGAGTTTCACGACTATATTGTTTTAGCCGAAGAGTTCAAAGATTACTATGTAGATGGTAACTATCGTGACTTACTAACTTTTGAAGATGATATAGCCAGTTTATCAACATTAGTAATTATATTTCTTGAAAGCGCTGGCTCGTTAGTTGAGCTAGGGCTTTATTGTTCTAGGCCTGCATTTTTTAAAAAACTTCTAGTTGTTGTTCCGAAGGATGAATTGGAAACAGAGGATTCATTCATCTATTTGGGTCCATTAAAATTTATCGAAAGCAAAGTTGAAAATTCATTTTGCACATATCCGTTCCCTTCACGGAATGATAGCGTTCAAGAAAATGAACCTGAATATGACGACTATTACTTAGAAGATCTTTGTCATAATGTTGAAGAAAAAATTAAAAACACTCATAAAACAGAAAATTTTAAAGAAAAAATTTCTGGCCACATTTCGTATTTAATTGCGGAAATTATTCGACTGTCTTTTCCCATTATGCTGGGTGAAATAGAAAAAGTATTAAAACACTTAGGAATCGAAGTACAACAAGGCACTCTCCAACGAATCTTATATCTACTTAGAAAAATGAGATTTATTGACAAAGAAAGAGAAAGCACCAATACATATTATTACCCTATTCATCGCGATAAAAAATTAGTAAATTTTGGCCGAACAACGGATAACAAAATAATAGATGACTCCACATTAACAATGGCATTACGTCTGACATATGTCACCGACGATTCGCAACTTGCAAGAAGAAGAGTGAATGTACTGCAAAACGTCGCTCCCAAAATGGAAGAAGGTAACTAATGGATATAATGCTATTGTTAAAAACAATGCTAGTTATTAGTGAGTCAGAAATTCTAAAGTTTTCTGCAACAGCGCCACATAGGTATAAGAAATACCGCATCCCTAAGCGAAACGGTAATGGGACAAGAAGAATTGCGCACCCTTCAAAAGAGTTAAAATTCATTCAACGACTTATTGTCAATAAATTAGAAAGCATATTACCTGTGCATGACTCAGCAAAAGCATATAAAAAAGGGGTTAGCATTAAAGATAATGCGCTTGCGCATAAAAATACCCGATACATGCTAAAAATGGACTTTAAAGATTTTTTCCCAAGCATTGAGCCACAACTATTCTTTAAAGTAGCAAGCAGTTGCGGGATAAACTTTTCGAACCCAGATAAGGAATTGCTTTCAAATTTACTGTTTTACAAGTTAACTCGCAGAAGTAGACTGAAACTTAGTATTGGCGCACCCAGTTCGCCATTAATTTCTAATTTTGTTATGTATTTTTTTGATGCTGCAATTTATGAGTATTGCTCAGAATTAGGAGTAAATTATACCCGTTATGCAGATGACCTAACATTTTCAACAAATAGAAAAGAGGTTCTGTTTGAATTCCCCAAAGTTATTAGCGATCAATTAAAAAAGCACTGTAATGGTTCAATCAAAGTTAACTCAAATAAAACTGTTTTTTCTTCAAAGGGACATAATCGGCACGTCACTGGAATTACAATAACCAATGACTCAAAACTTTCGCTAGGCCGCTCAAAAAAGCGCACGATATCGTCATTAATCCATAAATACAGTTTGGGCATTTTAACTAACGAACAGAAAGACTGTTTACGAGGCCATATATCGTTCGCCAAATTTGTTGAACCAGCTTTCTTTATCCGAATGGAAAAAAAGTATGGTAAAGAAGTAATTCAATCAATATTTTCAGATTAGATTTATAATTTTTGTAGCTTGTTTTGGGGCAGAAATGGTTACGGCTGATAGTCGGCTTATGGCACTCTCCAGCCATTCAACAACATAAAATGTTGATAATAATTGGCAAGGTATTTTACTGTGTCGGATGGCGCTTCGTTTATCCGACCTACACTGGCACATACACAGCTGTCAGATTTAATTTAACAACTATCATCCCTTAAAATTAGCGACCTACTTATGATGAGTTAACTATTAATTTTAATAACCGCTAACATATCGTCGTCATCCTCATCGAGGCCAACGTCTTCAAACCCAAAGCTTGAATAAAAGTCTTTAGCTATTGGGTTTTGCGGGTTATAACAAATCTCGATTTGTTCAAGCTTAGAAATTGTTTTAATCTCTTCAATTGCCATAGCCAGTGCTTTGCGCCCAATGCCTTTATTTTGATGAGTTTGATCAACCATAAAGCGCCAAATAGAAACCTTTGTAGGGGTTTCTTGCACCCACATAAAAAAACCGACCGGCACAGCATTTAAGTAAATAACCTGAACTTTGGTTAAGAGGTTTACTAACGTATTGAGTCAAAAGTGATATTTATGCTTATTCTCTCTAGCCAGAGATTTCCAGTGAAAACAAGGCGAATTTACTTGCAATAGCTAGCCTATTGCAAGTAAATTCAACGCAGTTAGCGCTGAAAATAGCTGCTTGAGATAGATTTATTATCCAGAGTTCAGGTTAATTCGCTTTACAGGTATACCCGCTATTGTAGTGCGCTTCTACTAACGACCACATATTACACGCCACGTATTCTTCTTGAGTTTTAGTAACCTCTAAATCGCATATGGCTTCGTAATTATCAGCGGTGATATCTTCCAATGACAGTGTCATGTTTTTCCTTAAAAATAAATTATTTATATAGCTAAAACTTACCAGCATCTGTACCTATAAACAATAAATAGCTTTACCAACCCATTAGTTAAATGCCCTTAATTATTATCTTTTTAGGATACTATCAATATGTTATATTATAACAATTGATGTATTTAGCTCTATTTAAGTAAGGGTTAGTTTATGAAAGTGGTTACTCAGGGGCTGAGCGTTGTCCTGCTATTAGGGTTGGGCTTTAGTGCCCAAGCTCATGCGCAAAAACATGTGCATGGAGAAGGTGAGTTACTTATTGCTCAAGAGGGCAATGTGCTGCAAATGCAGTTTATTATTCCGGCTGCCGATGCCCTAGGGTTTGAACATCAAGCTGCTAACTCATCTGATAAAAATGCCATTAACGTACTCGCTCAGCAATTAAAAAATAGTAGCCACGCTATTGATATAAAAGGGCAATGTATTTTACAAAGCACCGAAAACTCACTTGCTCACAGCCACAGTGAGCACGATGAGCACGATGAGCACGATGAGCACGATGAGCACGATCATCATAATGTTGAAGCCACCTACAATTTTAACTGCAAAACACCGGTTGTGGGCTTTTCGGTCACGTTATTTAACTTAATGCCTTCGCTGAATGCGCTTAACGTGCAATGGATTAGTAATACGGGGCAAGGCTCAACAGAAGCGACGCGCAATAATCCTGTTATTAATTGGCAAAGCTAATATTTAGCCGCCAACTCACACCTATTAAACATACATTGCTGACTAAATAAGAGCTGTAAGCATGAAAAGCCAACTAATAAAAAATGCCCAAATAGTTAACGAAGGTAAAACGCAACGTGCTGATGTACGCATTACCAACCAATTTATTGAATGCATTGCTGCTAATATCACCCCGAGCGAAAACGATGATGTATTTGACGCAAAAGGCGCGTACTTGCTCCCAGGCATGATAGATGACCAAGTGCATTTTAGAGAGCCAGGGCTTACTCATAAAGGATCTATATTAACTGAGTCGCGCGCAGCAGTGGCCGGCGGTATTACAAGTTATATGGAAATGCCTAACGTTAACCCCTCAACCACAAACAAAGCTGCGCTTGAGGCCAAATACGCCATAGCCGAGCAGCATTCTTATGCCAATTACTCTTTTTACCTTGGCGCAACCGAGCACAATTTAGATGATATTAAAGCGCTCGATCCTAAAAAAGTATGTGGCGTAAAGGTGTTTATGGGCGCCTCTACCGGTAATTTATTAGTAGAGAACCCACAAGCACTTGAGGGGATATTTCGCGAATGCCCTGTGCTTATAGTTACCCACTGCGAAGATGGTAAAACCATTAGCAAAAACAATCAGCGCTATGAGCAACAAGGCATTGTGCCTAGCATTACCGACCATCCAAAAATACGCGACGCAGAAGCTTGTTATGCCTCATCGTCGTATGCGGTGTCGCTTGCTAAAAAATACAATACGCAATTGCATGTATTACACATAACCACCGAAAAAGAGCTGAGCTTATTTACTAAAGGCGATATAGCCAATAAAAGCATTACCGCAGAAGCCTGTGTACACCATTTATATTTTAGCGAGCAAGATTACCCCGCCTTAGGCAACTTAATAAAATGTAACCCTGCCATAAAAGCTAAAACCGATCGTGATGCGCTTATAAACGCGGTTAAAAATAATCAAATAGATATTATTGCCACCGATCACGCTCCGCATACATGGCAAGAAAAACAAACCGATTATGTTAATGCGCCAGCAGGTTTACCCTTAGTAGAGCACGCACTTTTAAGCTTACTAGAACACGTTAAACATAATCGCTTAAGCATAGAACAGGTGGTAGAAAAAACCGCACATAACCCCGCGCTGCGTTTTAAAGTAGATAAACGCGGCTTTATAAAAGAGGGCTACTACGCCGACCTAGTGCTGGTAAGTACACAGCAAACCACAAAAGTGAGCCACGACTCTTGCCGCTACCTTTGCGGTTGGACGCCTTTTGATGGCGTTGAGTTTTCATCAAAAATAGTAAGTACGTGGGTTAATGGCGAGCGCCTTTACGATGGCAAAACAGTCTCTAAACCTAGCAAACCTGCCATGCCTCTTGTTTTTAATCGTTAATTGGAATAGTTAAATTTATGAATGCTAAAAGCCATTTGCCAGATATTACTTCGCAGAATAACTCTTTGAATGCACAACCTTTACAATGGGTAGGGATGGAAGGAATTTCGCTGCCTTTGCATGTTTTACCACACGATGGCGAACCTATCCATACGCACGCCAAAGCCGATATATTTGTAAGTTTAAATAAAGCCGAAGCCAAAGGCATACATATGTCGCGTTTATATTTGCTGCTTAAAGAACAGCTTGCAAACCAGCCTTTAACAGGCGAAAGTTTAACAGCGTTATTAAATACTATGCTGCACTCTCAGCAAGGCCTAAGCCTAAGCGCTAAAGTAAATTTAGCCTTTGAGTTAACACTTAATAAGCCTGCGCTGTTATCAAATCAGTCGGGGTATCAGGCGTATCCGGTGAATGTATGTAAAACCATTGAAGACGGTGAAATTAATACCGAGCTTAGCCTTACTATTGCTTATTCAAGCACGTGCCCGTGCTCAGCCGCGCTTTCACGAAAAGCATTAAGCGATGCCGTTGCAGAGCAATTTACAGAGCAGCACGTTGATAAAAACGCATTGCTAGAGTGGCTATCATCAGAGCAAGGCAGTATTGCTACACCACACAGCCAGCGCTCATACGCGTACATAACAATGCGTATTAAAGGTGAAGAGCTTCCTGACTTACCTGCACTTATTACACAGCTAGAAAGTGCGATTGGTACGCCTGTTCAAACCGCAGTAAAGCGCGAAGACGAGCAAGCATTTGCCAAGCTTAATGCCGAAAACTTACTTTTTTGCGAAGATGCCGCCCGCAGAATCAAACAGGCCTTAGAGCTAAAAACCAACATTTGCGACTACCACTTTAAAGTTGAACACCAAGAAAGCTTACACGCTCACAACGCTGTTGTGTACGACCGAAAGTTTTCGCAGCAACGTGTTATTTAAAACCTTAATTTGCATATTTAGTAGGATAAAAATGTTAAGAAAAAATCCAAGTGGCCACATGCCAAGCGTCGCACAAAGCGCATTTATAGACCCAACAGCCATTGTGTGTGGCAAAGTAATCATTGAAGACAATGTATTTATTGGCCCTTATGCGGTTATTCGCGCCGATGAAGTAGACGACACCGGCGATATGCAGCCAATTATTATTAAAAAAAATTCAAACATACAAGATGGCGTGGTTATACATTCTAAATCGGGTGCCGCTGTATCCATTGGTGAGCGCACGTCTATAGCGCATCGCTCTATTATTCATGGCCCGTGCAGCGTAGGGGATGATGTATTTATTGGCTTTAATTCGGTAGTATTTAGATCGCATGTGGGAAATGGGTGTGTAGTTAGGCATAACTGCGTTGTTGATGGATTAGATTTACCTAAAGATTTTCATGTACCGCCAATGACCAATATAGAACCCGGCTTTGATTTAAACAGCATAAGCAAAGTGCCGCCAGAATATTCAACATTTTCTGAATCGGTGGTCTCTGCAAATCACGATTTGGTAAAAGGTTACAAGAAATTGGCTAATGAACTCTAATAAGCAAACGCTAAAGGCAATACCCACTAATATTATTAGTGGTTTTTTAGGTGCCGGAAAAACCAGCGCTATTGTATCGCTACTTAAAACCAAACCACGTACTGAACGCTGGGCAGTATTAGTAAACGAATTTGGCGAAGTAGGTATTGATGGTGCGCTACTTAATGGGCAACAAAACCCAAACAGCGGTGTATCTATTCGCGAAGTACCCGGTGGCTGTATGTGCTGTACCGCCGGCGTGCCAATGCAAGTTGCACTTAATCAGCTGCTAAAACAAGCAAACCCAGATAGGCTTTTAATTGAACCCACAGGCCTTGGCCACCCAAAAGAAGTATTACAAACACTTTCATCATCGCATTATAAAAATGTACTGAGCTTACAAAAAACAATTACTTTAGTTGATGCCAGAAAGCTCAACGACTCGCGCTATACAAGCCATGCTACGTTTAATCAGCAAATTGATATTGCAGATATTATTGTAGGTAACAAGCACGATTTATACGCTCATAATGACGCTGAAAAATTAACTGATTACGTAATAAGGCGCGCAAACCAAACACAGCAAATTGTATTTACTACACAAGGTGAAATAGCGCCTGAGTTGTTACAAGGTGAGTGCGGCTATAATCAACCAGCGCCTTGCACTGCGCATGCTCATACAAACTCAGGCCTTAATACCCGCGAAGCGCCGTTACCCACAAATGGCATACTGTGCATTGAAAATAGCGCTCAAGGCTATCAAAGTATTGGCTGGCGTATTAGTGCAGCACACATATTTAGTAAAACCGCGCTGCACGCTTTGTTTAGCAACTTAAAAGTAGAGCGAATTAAAGCTGTTATAAAAACAAACGAAGGGTTTGTAGGCTTTAACCTAGCAGAGCAAACCTTAACCGTTACCCCCTTAAACGATTGCCAAGAAAGCCGTATAGAAATAATAGCGATACAAATTAACTTTATGTGGGCGCAACAACTCATGAACTGCTTAATTCATAATAAAACCAACTCAGAGAAATCCAACCATGAACACATTTAATACATTAACCATTGCTTTAGTCAGTGCGCTTAGTGTTGGCTGTACATCTAACCAAGCTAACAATACTAATGAAAGTTTTTCAGCGCAGCCGGCCTCGCAGCTACAAGCTCAAACTCTACCTGCTTTAAAAATAGCGACTTGGAATGTTGAGCACCTTGCATACCCAATAGATACAGGCTGTAGAGCCAGAACGCCAAGCGAAATAGCAGCAATGAAAGCTTACGCAAACAATTTAAATGCTGATGTAATCGCCCTACAAGAGGTTGCGTCTAAAGAGGCGCTAGAGCAAATATTCTCTGAAGACGACTGGCAACTAATTATGTCTAGCCGAGCAGACAGCAAAGCCTATACGTGCCGACAAACGGGGGCTTTATCTACCCAGCAAAAAGTAGCCTTTGCAGTAAAAAAAGCAATACCTGTACTCAATACAGCTCCTATAGACCAATTAGGATTAGCGAGAGCAGGGCTGCGCTACGGATTACAAATAACCGTTAATACACAACAAGGGCCAACCGATATACTTAACGTACATATGAAAAGCGGCTGTTTTGTAGACGACTACTTAAAAAGCGACTCACCCGCGTGTAAAACCTATGCACAACAAGCACCAGTGCTTAATAGCTGGGTTGAAAAACACGAAACAGCAGGTACGCCTTACGTAATATTAGGTGATTTTAACCACCGTATATCAGCACCTTACAATAGGCTAACCCGCACTTTATTAAGTGATGAGCGCTCAACTCGTATTACAACCAGCCAATTATTAGGGTGCCAAGCACGCTACCCGGCGCCTATCGATCACATTATTGTTGGCGGTATGAATGCACAAAATATTGAAGCGTCGGCCCAGATGCATAAATTCAAAAATATGGATAACAAAGCCATGTTGAGTGACCACTGCGCTGTATCGGTTTCACTTGCTGCTAATGCGCACCCACTTTCATCAGCAGTGTTATGGCAAACAACCAGTAAAGAGTACAAAGCACTAGCAACTACAACCTATGAACAAGCAAAAGCAGCAGTGACGCAATTGCCAGACACAGCACGTAATTGGGTAGCTGTGATGGATGTTGATGAAACCGTACTTGATAATTCAGCTTATCAAAAACA
Organism: Pseudoalteromonas aliena; assembly: GCF_038155085.1. GTDB lineage: Bacteria > Pseudomonadota > Gammaproteobacteria > Enterobacterales > Alteromonadaceae > Pseudoalteromonas > Pseudoalteromonas aliena_A. The sequence goes on along the minus strand of NZ_JBAKAU010000002.1, from coordinate 241,053 downwards.
AACCGAGCTTAACGGCAAAGGATATACACCACAATCTTGGCAGGCATGGGTTGCAAGCGAAAAAGCCACACTGGTACCTGGTGCTAAATCGTTTATAGAAACAGTGTATAAACACGGTGGAAAAATAGCGCTTGTTACTAACCGTAATAAGCAAAACGATTTGCACACATGGAATAATTTAAAAGCAGTAGGGTTACCTGTCACACTTAAAAACACCTGTTTAATTGGCCGTTCAGAGGCTGACAAAAACGCCGTTAATAACAACGAATTTATTAACGATAAAGACTTGCGCCGCCAACAAGTAACACAAGGCACAGCTGATTGTTTTTCACCAAGTGGGCAAAATAATAACTGGCAGCAGCCACAGGTTATTAAATTTCAAGTGGGGGATAACATAGAAGACTTTAGCGGCGTAACACAAGAAAGCGCCAATATAAAAACGCTACAACCCAAGCTTGGTAAATCATTATTTTTACTACCAAACCCTATGTATGGTTCGTGGTAAATACTATTAAAAAGGAAGAGTAATATGACCGAAAAATCACCAGCCCCAACAGGCTCAGGCTGCAGCAATACAAGCTGCTGCCCACCACCGCAAAGCCCTGTGACACGTGATGCGCCAAAGGTAGGGCGAAACGATCCGTGTGTATGTGGTAACGGCCGTAAATATAAAAAGTGTTGTGGTAAAAACGCATAAATTACAGCAAAGCTGCTTTTAATTTAGGCATAAAAAAAGGGCTAACGTTACGTTAGCCCTTTTTGTATTTAACCTAAATGTAAGTTATATCAACTGGCCGCCACACTTATTTTTTGTTCAAGCGTGAAGGGCTTTGCATTTAAGATACCGTTAATTTGAATAACAATTTCACTATTGCCTGCCTTATTTGCCACATATTTTAAACGATGAATACCGCGGGTACTGGCAATTTGTACAGAAGCAGCCCCAGTTAATTTAATATTTTTAGGGGCAACAAATTTTACACTTACCGCGCTGTAACGTTTAGGTACTAAGTAACTAAAGCTTGCCGTGCTGGGGTTACCCACTTTTACTTGCGCTTGTTTGGCATGTTCAAACGAGAAGTTTTGTAAAATAGGAGGCTGAAAGTGTTGCCGAGCAAAAGGATGAAACTGATTTAACCCCACGCCCGCATGAAACTCACACGCACCAGCGCCTAAAGAACTCAAAAAAGCTAAACCGCACAATCCTCGTTTTATATTTATGTATTTCACTTTAATCCTCGTACGGTAATACATTGTCTAACTTAAGCTGGTAAGCCGATGTGCCTAATTCGTTTTCAACGGTGTTTATCGTCAGTGTGCCTTCAAACCAAAATGCGTCATACAGGCTTTTAAGATCAACACCTTGATCAAACTTAACGTAGATTATTTGATTAGGTGGCGGCGGAGGCATATGCAGGCACGCGCCAAAATAAGGCACAATAAAAAACTCGCTAATACGTTTACCTTCTTCTGATTCAAGCGGCACTATAAAGCCAGGTATACGCAGCTTTTTATTATTGTAACTTTCAATCACTCGTACTGAGCTTAAAGCTTGCTGGTAGCGTTTATCTTGCTCGTTATCAAACGCTTTAGCGTCTAGGCTATTTAATGTGTCTTGCTCTGAGCCATCTACAATCTCTTCTAAGTATTCAGGCGGATTTAACAGCGCGTCTAAATCATCTTTAGGCATCAACTGAATCCACTCTATTTCTTCGTAGCTTGTACTTTGAGCCGCTGACTCACAAGTAAATACTAAACTGGCCACGGCAATAACACACCAAGCAACCATGTTAGTTACATATTTTGACATGTTTTTATCTCAATTAGCTTATTGCTTAACTAAAAACGTTATAACATATCAACACTTATCAAACCATAGGAGTCTCATCGTGCCTAATACAATTTCTGCGGCCTCTACTCCCTTAGCCATACATATTAACCAACTTAGCTATAAGTACCACAAAGCCGATAAAACCTCGTTTTATATTCCTACTTGGCAAGTAAAGCAGGGAGAGCAGGTATTTTTACATGGCGAATCTGGCTCAGGTAAAACCACATTACTTAACTTATTAGCCGGGGTGCTCACACCGCAAAGTGGCGATATAACCTTGCTTGATCAAGCATTTTCAACGCTTTCGTCAAAAAAGCGCGACAAATTTAGAGCGCAAAATATTGGCGTGGTGTTTCAGCAATTTAATTTAATACCGTACTTAAGTGTGTTAAAAAACATTCAACTTGCTAGCTACTTTGCAAAAACGGGCAATACGCAAATAGAGCAAGAGGCGAGCGCTCTGCTTTTAGCGCTTAAATTACCGACGACTATTTTGCAAAAAGCAGCTAATACATTAAGTGTTGGCCAGCAACAACGTGTGGCCATTGCCCGCGCTTTAATAAATAAACCTAAACTGTTATTAGTTGACGAACCCACCTCAGCATTAGACGCCGCATCGCGAGATGCATTTATGACCCTGCTAATTGATTTATGTAAGCAACACGGCATAACGCTTGTATTTGTAAGTCACGATATGCACTTACAACAATTTTTTGAGCGCAACGTAAATGTAGCTTCACTTTTAAAAGAGGAGGGCAGCAAATGCTAGTATCGTTAGCATGGAGCAGCTTAGCCAGTAGACGTAAATCGGTCATACTTACTTTTTTATCATTACTTATAAGTATAAGCGTACTGTTAAGTGTTGAGCATATTCGCCAGCAGGCCAAAGAGAGCTTTAACAGAACCATCTCTGATGTAGATATGATTGTGGGCGCACCTAGCGGGCAGTTAAACCTTTTACTTTATTCGGTATTTAGAATGGGCAGCCCCACCAGTAATATTAATTATAAAAGCTATGAAACCCTAAAAGGCAGCTCATTAGTTAAATGGGCAATTCCCATTTCGTTAGGTGATTCGCACCGTGGTTTTAGAGTAATGGGCACCAATAACAGCTATTTTGAACACTTTAAATACGGCACTAAGCAACCACTTACTTTTAGTAGCGGCCAGCCATTTAATACATTATTTGAAGCGGTAATAGGAGCCGATGTAGCTAAAAAGCTCAATTATAAAATTGGCGACAGCGTAGTGATTGCTCATGGTATTGGTAACACGAGCTTTACCCATCACGACAACACCCCCTTTATAATTAAGGGCATACTTAGCCCAACAGGCACGCCGGTTGATAAAACCATACATGTAAGCTTAAACGCCATTGAGGCCATACATTTATCACCGGCAAAACAAGCTAAATTACTTAATAATGTAGACTCGGTAAACACCACACCTGAGAGCATTACTGCAGTAATGCTGGGTTTAAAGTCTAAGTTTTCAACCTTTAAATTACAGCGCGATATAAGCAACTATAAAGCCGACAGGTTAATGGCTGTGTTACCCGGTGTTGCCATGACCGAGCTTTGGCAAATGATGGCAACCGTTGAAAACCTATTACGCATTATTGGTATTTTGGTGTTGGTATCGTCGTTATTTGGCTTATCAACCATGTTACTTGCCTCTATGGCGCAGCGTAAAAACGAAATTGCCGTGCTACGTGTATTGGGCGCTGGGCCAGGCATTATTTTTAGCTTAGTACTGGTAGAGGCGTTAATTTTAGTAATACTGGCAAGCATAGCTGCAACGGCTTTACTTAGCTTAACCTTGTGGCTTTTAGGTGATTGGTTAGGCACTACTTATGGCTTATTTTTAAATGCAAACATGCTTAATGTAGAGACTTTAAAAGTAATCGCCGTTATTACTGTTGCGGCTATTATTACCTCAGCTATACCCGCGTATGAGGCCTATAAAAATGCCCTACATAGCTCGCTCGGCTCTAAGAATTAGTACCTTTTACAAATTTAACCATGTAGTAAAAAAATGGCTGCAGTATTTAATACTGCGGCCTTTGTTTATAGTTAAACTTTTTTAAACGAGCTAAGTTTAGTAAGCGCCTGCGCTGTATATAAGCTCGTAGCTGTGGCTGTAAATCTCAAGGATGTTACCAAACGGGTCTTCCATGTAGATCATGCGGTATGGCTTTTCGCCAGGGTAATAGTAACGTGGCTCTGGCATACGCTTTTTACCACCTGCCGCAACAATACGGTCCGCCAAGCCTTCAACATCTGGGTCTTGTACACAAAAGTGAAAGATACCGGTTTTCCAGTATTCAAAATTGTCTTTAGGGTTTTCTTGGTCTTTAAATTCAAAAATTTCTACACCAATACGGTCGCCTGTTGAAAGGTGCGCTATTTTAAATTTTTCCCAATCTGGACCAAATACATCGGTACACATTTCGCCAATGGGGCTGTTATCTTCAGTGATCACGGTAGGCTCCATTATGGTGTACCAGCCCATCACCTTAGTGTAAAACTCTACGGCTTTTTCAACATCCGGTACTGAAATACCAATGTGCGAAAAACTACGTGGATATGTATGACTCATAATATGTCCTCTTTAACGTGCGGCTTGTTTTGTAACGAGTTGATGGAGTTAGTTTACGAATCAGCAGTTATTAAGTAAAATTATCATTAATCATCATTTTGAGTACGTTTTGTAATGATAAACCCAACATGGTTAAACACGTTTTGTACTTTGGTTGAGGTAAATCATTTTACCCAAACAGCCGAGCGCCTTTTTATGACTCAATCAGGCGTAAGTCAGCACATTAAAAAGCTAGAGCAGCAAGTAAACTGCGCGCTATTAGAGCGCCACGGCAAACAATTTACCCTTACCGTACATGGGCAAAATTTGTATCAACAAGGCAGCTTGTTATTAAAAGAATGGCAATTTTTAGAACAACAATTAAAAGATGATTCGCCTTACAGCGGCCTAGTAAAAATACAATCGCCAGGTAGTTGTGGGCTACAATTTTATAGCCAGTTATTAGCGCTGCAGGCAAAGCATACCGAGCTTAATATTGATTATCGCTTTGCACCCAATATAAGCGTAGAGCAAGCCGTAGCAAACCACAGTGCCGACATAGGCTTTTTAACTCAAGCCCCCACACTTAGCGAAGTTACTAGCCACAAAATTGGTAATGAAGCCTTACTACTGGTCACTCCCGCACATATTAAAAACCCAACGTGGGAGGTTTTATGTGAGCTTGGCTTTATTGGCCACCCCGATGCAAAACACCACGCGCAGCTGCTACTAAGCGAAAACTACAGTGAGTTTGAACATGTTGATCAAATTAAGCGCACGGGGTTTTCTAACCAAATAAGTTTAATACTGGAGCCGGTAAGTTTAGGGCTGGGTTTTACGGTTTTACCTGCGCATGCTGTTAGCGCATTTAATAAACCTGCGCTTATTAAAACGCATCACTTAGCTAATCCAATCAGCGAAAATATTTATGTGTGCCATCACCGAAATAGACCAATGGCAAAACGCATGAATACAGTGATTGAACTAATAAAGGCGGGAGTAAATAGTTAAAACGTAAACCCCCTTTACACCGACAATGTAGAATTTAATACCGGGCATAAAGGGGATGTAGTTAAATTAATTAACGCTTTCTAATTTAGCTTTTAAATCGAGTAAATCGGTTGCAATAGTATTTGGCTGTATTTCCCACGGATCGAAAATAGAATCCTCAGAACGCTTTATCCACGCACCACGCATGCCATGCGAAATAGCGCCGGTTATATCAAACGGATTGCTCGAAATAAGCCATGTGTTTGCACCTGTTGAATTGGTTTCGCGTAAAAAGTGACTATAAACCCCTGGGTTTGGTTTAAAGGTTTTAACGTCGTCGGCGCTTACTACACCTTCAAAAAGTTCACTAATGCCAGCGGTTTCGAGCAATTTATTTACCGCATCAGCAGCGCCATTTGAAAATGCAAACAAACGGTAATCTTTTGCTTTTAGTTGCTCAAGGCCTGCTTTTACATCATCGAACGCAGGAAGCGTTTTATAAAGCTCTAACAGTTTCCCTTTTTGATCTTCACTTAGCTCGGTTTTGTGTGCTAAGCAGGCGTAATCTAGTGCGTGTTTTGTACATAGTGAGAAAGGAATATAATTTTGCATTAATCCACGTCTAAATGAATACTCTAATTGCTTTTCGCGCCAAGTATTTGAAAAGTTTTGCGCGTTATCACCAATCATATCTTCAAGTAATGAAAGTACGCCGTGAGTATTTATAAGCGTGCCGTATACGTCAAATGCGAGTGTGGTTGCCATGTTTGCTCCGCAATAAAATAAATTAAGTTGGTTTTAGAGTACTTGCTTACAGCTTAACTTATTTTGAACGAACGCTCAATTTAATAAACACTATATAACCAGAGTTCAGCTTATGTAGGTAGTCAGTGAAAAAGCGGGGCGTTTAGGTAGGCATAAAAAAGGTGCGCTTAGTTTTTAGCACACCTCATAGATAAGTTTTATACTGGCGCGTTTTGCTCAATAAGATTTTTGGCTTTTAACTCACTCCAAAATGCATCTGGAATGGTTACCTTCATTGACGCAACATTTGCATTAATTTGATCGGCAGTACGTGCACCAGGCACTATTGAAGCCACTGTAGAAGGCGCTTCTGCAAATTGCAGCGCTGCTGTTTTAATATCAATTCCGTGCTTTGTAGCCACTTGGCTAATGGCATTGTATTTTTGCTGCATAGGCGCTGGAATTTTAGGTGAATAATTAAAACGATTTCGCCCTGTTAAAAAGCCACCATTAAGAGGAGCACCAATAACAGCTGAGATCCCGCGCTTATCAAGCATTGGGAATGTTTTATTAAGCGCTTCTTTGTGATCTAAAATTGAATACTGCAGCGCTAATAAACAAATATCGGGATCAGACATATCAAGCGCTTTATAAACTGCGTGAGGAGTATTTACCCCAAAACCCCAGCCTTTAATTATTCCTTCGTCACGCATTTTAGTAAGTTCAGGTATGGCACCTTTAGCGGCTTGATCAAAGTATTTAAGCCAATCGTCGCCCATATCACTATTTTGAGGCGATAAATCGTGAATATAAACAATATCAAGCGACGCCACGCCAATTCTTTGTAGAGTATCTTCTATTGAACGACGCGTGCCCGAGGCTGAATAATCATACTTATAATGAAACGGTGAATGATCGGCCCAGTGCCAGCTATTTTCTAAAGGCTCAGCGGAAGGTGTAAGTAAGCGGCCTACTTTTGAAGATAAAACATAATCTTCACGTTTTTTATTACGTAATAAGTCCCCAAAGCGCCTTTCACTTAGACTCAAACCATAAAACGGAGAAGTATCATAATGCCGTATGCCTGCGTCCCATGCAGCATTTAACATTGTTAGAATTTCTGCATCGCTAGATATAGTGTTAAAACCGTTACCAGCGGCTAGTCCGCCTAAACCCATTCTTGCTTCAGGGCGATAGTGTTTAGCGTTTGTAACATCATTGGTGGGCAAGGCTGCACTTTTATCGATTGGCCCCTTAGTTGGCATAAGCTGCCCTTGAGACATTTTTACCTTTAGTTGCTCAGCTAGCGCTGAAGCACTAAAAATAGATCCTATACCTAAAGCTGCACCTGCTTTAATAAAATTTCTGCGAGATACCATGTAACTATTCTCCTTGATTAGGTTAAATATCTACGCTACAAGCTAGTATAAATAACAACCAAATTCAAGCAAAGAGGAGACAATAAACTATAATACTATCAATAAGATAATCAAATTAACAAGCGCTGAATACGCGTTTGAATTAACATTTAAAACGGATTGTTTTCTTTACTCGTATAGTGCTTTTAAATGTACAAAACAGTGCGCTTTAATAGCTTGATAAAAAAGCAAACTTCCAAATTGGTGCACGCTATAATACTCATTTATACAACATAAAAATGGTTACGTTTATTAGATGTGTACAAATTAGTAAACAAAACCGTAATAAATTAAAGGTCAAGAATAATCTCACTAGCAAAGCGATTGCGGCAACACTTGGCTAATTTAACCGAGCGTAGTTGAAGTCATTAGGGTAAATATTACTGAAGTGTTTATTCTTAAAGGTTTGCCTTGCAATACACGGCGTATTTGCCTCTTCAACAATGCCATTGGTGGCAAGCACTGTGAGAGTTTTATCTTGGCAAGTAACACTGTGCAGTGAAGTCTATTACAACTAAATTCAACTTAGTTAACGCTGAAAATAGCTGCTTAAAATAGAGCTATTCTTCAAGTTCAGGTTACTTGAGCTTTTTAATAGCGATTAACACACAGATGGCACCGCCAATAATACCCCATGCTTCTAATTAGTGTGTCGCCACTAAATGCACGGCTTAACTACGAAGCCGCCGCATCATATCCCTACGTAATTAAAGCGATACCTATAACGATTAAAACAATTCCTACAATCTTATTATTCATAAATATCCTTAGATTTAACTTACATAAACTAAATAAAAATAAATAAGGGTTAATCTAATTCTAATTGAGCACGTTCTACGCTCTCACTAGGTAGTTCTTTTTGAACCGACACACCTAGCTCTTTAAATTCTGATGCTTGTTTAATTAAGTTACCTTTACCACGGTATAACTGAGAGAACGCTTTATCATAACTTTCTTTTGCGCGATCGAGTTGTTTACCAACACCTTCCATACTTGTTAAAAAGCCATTGAGCTTGTTGTAAAAGCGCTCAGCTCGATTTGCCAACTCTTTAGAGTATTTAGTTTGCTCTTCAAAACGCCAAAGCTGTTTAACAATATTTAAACTAGTCAGCAGCGTAGTAGGTGTGGCTACCAGTATATTTTTCTCGATTGCTTGTTGGTAAATATCGCTTTGATATTTAAGCGCTTCTACAAAAGCTGATTCTATTGGTACAAACATAACCACAACTTCTGGTGAGTTAATACCTGGTAAGCGGTCGTACGATTTACTCGCAAGTTCATTAATACGCGCTGTAACAGCGCTTACATGGTCTTTAATTGCTTGATTAGCATCTAGCTCATTTTCAGCATTCACGTAGCGTGTATAAGCATTTAATGATGTTTTAGCATCAATGACTAAGTGACGACCTTGTGGTAAGTACACAACTACATCAGGGCGCAAACGGCCATCTTCAGTGTTAAACGACACTTCGCGCTTATAATCAACGCCAGCACGTAAGCCAGCGCTATCTAGCACGTTTTCGAGCATGAGTTCGCCCCAATTACCTTGGGTTTTCTTTTGCCCTTGTAGGGCGTTACTGAGCTTATCGGCTTGATCTGTTATAGCTTGGCTTTTAGCTTGCAAATGCAGTAGCTCGGTTTTAAGCGCAGTGCGTTGTTTTATATCTTCAACCTGCATTGATTCCATTTTTTCTCTAAAGCCTTTTAGCTCGCCTTGAACTGGTTTTAATAATTGCTCAATGCTTTCTTGATTTAAGGTTTTAAAGCTTTGTGATTTTTCTTCTAGAATTTTATTGGCTAGGTTTTCAAATTCTTTTTTGAGCGTATTTTTACTTTGTTCAATTTGCGCGAGTTGCTCGCTAAAGTTTTGCTGTTTTTGCTCAAGGGTAGTGCGCATATTATTATATTCAACATCGCGCTGATTATATTGTTCACGAAGCGCTGCCAGCTCGCCTTCGGCTTTACGCCAAAAATGATTGTATTGAATGCTTTGTTTTTCTTGTTCGCTAAAACGCGTTTTAAAATGCTGCGCTTCATCACGCTGCTCTTGGTGAGTATGTTCTAGCAATTCATGATCTTCTAGCAAGGCGGTGTATTGCAGCTCTTTATTATCAAATTGGTTTTGTAATAGGGAAAGCTGTTGCTGCTGTTCGCTTATTTGTAGATGTAGCTTTTTGCGAAGCCGTGTTGATACAGCACCGTAAAATAGGGTGCCTAGAGCAACACCAGCACCAGCGCTTAGCCAATCAATATTAGTGAGTACTTGAGTGAGCATAAAATAAACTTATAAAATTTAGAGACATGCCATCATAACCAATAACCAACAACAGAAGTAGGGGAGTTAAGAAATTACAGACATAAAAAAACCAGCTCAAAATAAGCTGGTCAAATATTACTAAATTAAGTAATCAAAGGGAAAATCAACATGTGCCCGAGCAAGCTGCAACTCAAATACATAATCACCAAAATAACTAATATTACTAGGTGAGGCTATATAACAACAGGCATTTGAGTAGACCGGATAACAAAATAATTAATTCGAATTAATTTACAGCAGATCATTTATTTTTATACGGGTTAATTTAAATAAATTTTGCCATAAAAAAAGCCAGTTCAAAATGAACTGGCTTAATCATTACTAAAATTAGTAATCAAATAGGGGGAAATCAACATAAAACCTGTATTAACTGCAATTAATCAACAAGCATAATAGTAGACGCGTCTTTTTTAATTAAGTTCATAAAAATATCAAAACTTTTAAAATAAAAATTAAACGCTAAATTTTAGGCATAAAAAAAGCCAACTCAAAATGGGCTGGCTCAATCATTACTAAAATTAGTAACTAAATAGGGAAATCAATATGAAAACTTGTATTAACTGAAATTAATCAACAAGCAAAATAGTAGACGCGTCTTTTTTAATTAAGTTCATAAAAAAATAAAAACTTTTAAAATAAGTGCTGAACGCTAAATTTTAGACATAAAAAAAGCCAACTCAAAATGGGCTGGCTTAATTATTACTAAAATTAGTAACTAAATGGGAAATCAACATGATGCTTGTGTTAACTGCAATTAATCAACAAGCATAATAATAGACGTCCGGTTTTTAATTAAGTTCATAAAAAGATCAAAACTTTTTAGATCTTTTTTAGTTTTTAATTAATGACAACATTTGCTGCTCATCAAACTTTGTAAAGCTCATTGATTTATCAGTAAATAATGCATCAACAAGAGCTTGTTTGTCTTGCTGCATTTTAAATACCTTTTGCTCTATTGAATTACTCATTATGAGCTTATAAACAAATACAGGGTTAGTTTGGCCAATACGGTAGGCTCTATCAGTCGCTTGCTTTTCTACTGCGGGATTCCACCATGGATCAAAATGAATAACTGTATCTGCTTGTGTTAAGTTAAGGCCTGTTCCGCCGGCTTTTAAGCTAATTAAAAACACGGAGGTTTTACCATTGGTAAACTCGTCGATTACTTTATCTCGTTGACGCGTTTGACCTGTAAGCATACTAAAGTTAATGTTTATTTCTTCAAGACGTTGGGATATTAAATCGAGTGCCGATGTAAATTGACTAAATATAATAATCTTACGACCAAGGCTTAGCATAAGCGGTAAGTGTGTTGTTAACCATTCAAGCTTAGCGGAGCCAGCTTGAGTATCTGGGTCTATTAATTTAGGGTGGCAACAAATTTGCCTTAACTTTAAAAGTGCCTCTAAAAATGCAAGCTTACTTTTTTGTACACCTTGTTCGGCAAATAAGTCTATTAGCTTCTCTTCTAATGAACGTGTAATGCCTTGATACATTTCTTTTTGCTTAGGCTCAAACTCAAACTCTTTTGTTAGCTCTGTTTTTTCAGGCAGCTCTTGCGCTACTTGTGCTTTAGTGCGGCGCATTATAAAGGGCATAATTAACGCTTTTAGCTGCTCAGCTCTCTGCATATCAGCTTCGCGCTCAATAGGTGTTTGAAAATGCTGCTTAAAGTGGGCTTGAGACCCAAGTAACGATGGCATAGCAAAATCGAGTAACGATTTAAGCTCAAGTAAATTATTCTCGATTGGAGTACCACTTAAACAAAGTTTAAAGTCAGCATTTAAGCGTTTAACTAATCGCGAAACCTGCGCGGTATCGTTTTTAATGTATTGTGCTTCATCAAGAATTATATTTTCAAAATATAATGGCGAATAATATGCAATATCACGCTTTAAAAGCGGGTATGTAGTAAGAATGCATTGCGCTTGTGCTAAGTGTTGTAGAGGGTCGTTACGATTTGCTCCAAAAATAGTGGTTACTTTTAAACTTTTAGCAAACTTAGTAATTTCGTTTTTCCAATTACTCACCAAGCTAGTTGGGCATACTATAAGTGTAGGGCCTGCTTGTGGGCGGTTAAATGTGCTCGCTAAAAATGCAATAACTTGGAGTGTTTTACCCAATCCCATGTCGTCAGCTAAAATACCACCTAATTGATGACGTTTCAAAAAGCTAAGCCAATCAACTCCTTGCTGTTGGTACTCACGGAGTGTTACTGAGTCATTTAAACCATGTAATGAAACCTTAGGCATTGCCTTATCAGTATTATTTAACTCTTGTAAATATAGCTCAAGTGAATCATCGTGAAGCTCAACGTTAATAGCTGTGTGCTTTACTAATTCAGGTAAATACGAAAGCGGGATATTAAATTCGTCTCGTGTTTTTACAAATTCAAAGCGCTCTTTAAATTCGTTTAGTAAGTTAATGGCAGACTTATCAATCACCCCAAATTGACGACCAAGCGGGTAGTAATAAAACAGTTCACTTTGGCGATTCAATGACTGATAAAGCGAATCTGCATTAGTAAACAACAGCGCTGCTTTTGCGTCACACAACAATATCTTGCAGTGCATTTGATGCCCAGCTGCTCGGTGTACATGTAAACTCACTTCGCACTGCGGATTAGGGCTTGTTACTTTGCTTACACTGACTTGCCAACCACGCTGCTTAAGGCTGGGAAATACTTCGTATATTAGCCAATGCAAATGGATAGGAGATTGCTTTGTAAATACAAGTTCACTTTGTAAACCCCCTTTACAAAATTCAAACCCTAGATTGATTAGCTCGTTAGTTACGGTGTTTTCAAATGCGCTATTTATAGTACTTGCTGGGGCAGAACCAGCTAAATAATTTTTATTCTTATACTTAAATAACAGTGAAAGCGATAAACCTTGCTCGTCCATTGTTACTTTTAAAACAGCGTTACTAGATAGCTTAGGTAACGCTGGCTGCAAGTTAGTAGGGTGCGGTATAACACCTGCACCAAAGTTATCAGCAAGTTGTTTATATATTCTGTCAAAATTAGCGTCATGCAAAGCAGGCATAGTTTGTAAATGCGCTATTTCGTCTGCACTCAATGGTGTACGAAGACGACCCGCTTTTAAATGATCTAAATCGAGATAAGTAGGCGGTGTTGTTTTTAATAAAGCCCAGTTTTGGGTTTGCTCAAGCTTAATAACTAATTGTGATAGATCTTTATCTTGCTCCCAACTAAAGCTCAATGCTTGGCCAGATTGCGCTTTAATTGGCACGCGAGAGCGCTGAAAAAACAAGCGCTCAGTAGCTATCAATTGTTGTAGAGCACTAAAGCCCCATTGGCCTTTTAGCTCAATACTGCCTACTGCATTTTGTGAACGTATCCAACTAAATAGTCTAAAATCACTTTCGAGTAAATCATTTGGCGTTACGAAACTATTTAACTGTTGCTCAGTGAGATTTCGGCCTAACGTGTAATTCTTTTTAGTCTCAAAATTAGCTATTTTAGGTGTTAAAAATACTTTGTTATTTTCAATATCTAATACAAATAATAATACTTGAGACGGTGTATGTTGATCACCACTTTTAAGAACGCTTAATTCACTAAACCAGTCATTAATAAAATAATCTTCACCGTATTCACCCGAGTGCTCTATTTTAAGCTTAAACAAAATAGCGGCTAAATGTCGGCATTTGGTTTTTGCATTACACGTACAGTGTGTATCAACAGAATAACCAGTTGGTACTTTACTGATCTCAATACGTTGGTTAAATGATGATCCGTTATCCACTTGCACGGTAGAGTCTACAACAGAAAAGTTAGGGGTATGCTCTAGCCAAGTGATTTGACCTTTCTTGTAGTACTCTTTGCCTTTATCTAAGACATTTTCGCGGAAAAGTTTTTTTATAAAGCGTTCAGAAAGAGGAAACTGGGTAGCCTGCTCATTTTTAATTTCTTCAAAAATAGCCATTAAATCACTTTTTGATAAGTTAGCAGACATGTCACTCTAAGCGTTAAATTTTAAAAATAATTCTGCCAGTATATGCCTTATGTGCTCTGAGCTAAAGCACTATTAACAAGATATAAACTGGTTGGAGCTGATAGCTTAGTAAAAAATCAGTTTACAGGTAAAAATGTATATAAAATTACGTAAAACATTAAGCACTACATACAAATATAAAGATTAAACGAAACGCTATAGATCACAATTTTACTAACGATAATGATAAACCAAGAGCAAATAGCTAAAAGAGGACGATTAGTTAGTAAAAAAGTGATCTTGAAGAGGAAATATGACTATTGAAGATAGGATTAGGCTAGTAAAGATCAGATTTTTACTAACAAAAAATCTGTCAGATCAGTATTTAACTAAGTAGACATGTCTGACAGATCATTATTTAACTAACTAATTAAATGCACTTAATAGCTTAGTTAATTGTTCTAAGCGTTTGTCTGTCATCACTTTATTATCAATTTTGATAGACACATCACCACTTTTTAAATTACGCTGTACCGATACAAACTTATTTTCAAGTACAGCTTCACGCTTAACAGCAACTTGAGGTTCAGCAGTTAGGCATTTGGTGATTGCCATTGCACGCTTGTCGTCACTTGTAATGGCATTTAGCTCTTCATCTCTAGACAGATTATTAACAAGTTGATTAAACGCCTCTTGGTCTCTCTCCTTTGCACTCATGAGCTTTTTAGCGACTTCGCGACCTACGTGATTCGCAGTAGGGTAGAGTGCAATAACTTCAGCAGGTATTTGTTCATATGCTTTAACAGCATCTGCAATGGCAGTATGCGATACACCTTCAATTGCAGCAATCTCTCTATAAGATCCTTTTTTACCTTGTTCAATAAGCTCATTTTTAGTTTGCTGGTAAGCTTGTCCTAGCTCCCATAAACTTGGAGCGATATATTGATCTGAAGATACAGCTAAAATTTTAGCGTCTTGCTCAGTAAAGTCACTTGAACTAAGTACTAAATAATCAGCGTTGCCTAAAATACAGGCCATACGACGGCGGGAACCCGCTAAAACCAAGCTTTTATCACCTTGGTCCCAAAGTAACGCGGGGTGCTGATTACGGCCATCCTCTGCAATAGCAGGTAGAATATCCGATACTGATTTTTCGTTTAGAAGTGCTTGCACACGGCGGTTTTTACCGTATACACCTGTTGTAGACTCAATGTCAGCGTGTGCGATCACTTTACAAACAAGTGTAATTTGTCGACCAGGATCGCTTGGAGCAGGCATTTTTATTACGTCACCTGCATTGGCTTGTTCTAATAAAGCATCTAGACTACTGCTGCCTACAGCCGTTGCAAATGGGTCTAAGCGGGTGTCATTTTTACGTTTTTTAGCCATTTTAATTTAACATCCTTACTTAGGGGAATTGAGAGTTGATTGGGTTGATTGCCAGTTTGAACGAATAAGCATTTCAAGCTCATCGACAACATCTTTAATATTTTCTTGGGCTCTTGTTAAAGATTCACGACTAGCTAAACTATCTGACGCTTTTTGATCAAAAATAGTATTAAAAGACGATGAGCTAGCTGTGATTGCAGAACTGTGATTAATTGGGTAGCTCATAACTTGCCGGCCAAATGCGCTACGAACATCTTTAACGATATCGCGTTGAGAATGGTTACCTTTTACATAGTTGGTCACTAAAAACTGCATAAAGTCCCAGCCTTCATGCCCAAGGGCCGCTACTGTATGATAAATCTCGCCTAATCGCTTTAAATATTTGTTATTAGCATCAAAATCAACAGCTTCAGGATGAACCGGTATAAGCATAGCTGTAGATGCCATTAAAGCGTTATAAAACATAAAATTAAGGGTTGGGGCTGTATCAATTAATATAATGTCAAACTCATCTTTAACTGGGTCAATTACTTTTTCAAGCAACTTATGGTAATGACGGGTTTGCTCATAATTTGAGGTGTCTTTAAGTATTGTTGCAGTTTCGTGCTCAAAGTAAAAGTCATCCATACCAGAAGGTAATACACGAATATTTGGAATATGGGTTGATAAAAATGAGTTTGATACAAATTCAGGCCATGTTTCGCCCTCATCTAAATCTATGCAATCACGCATTAAATCACCAACGGTAATTGGATCGTGCTCGTTTGAAGGAAAAAAACTTGAAGACGAACCTTGAGGATCTAAATCAATTATACCAATGCGATAGCGCTTAATATTTGTGGTTGCCAACGCAGCTGCAATATTAACCATGCTAGTTGTTTTGCCACAGCCACCTTTGAGAGAATTAATGACAATAACTTGCAGTTTGTCATCACCACTACGATGATCTGGTTTAATATCCATAATATCAGCCATAGCAAAAATGTTTACTAACGTGTAAGCATAATGTCCATTAGCGCCGCGTTTTATGTTTAAATCATCAAAGTCACCATTGTCATGACGTCTTTTTAAAGTACGATTATTACAACCTAATAAATCGGCAGCTGCTTTTTGCGTATAAGTTCTTAATTCTTTTTCTTCTGATTTAAGATGAGCACGATAGTGCTGAATACGACCTTCTAATGATTTTTCAGCTACTTCGGCAGTTGCTTTTAAAAGCCGATAGGTATTTAACGCGTTATTATTGATAGACATACTTTATTCCTCAAAGTTAGGCATTTAGTATAATGTCCATTCAAATTGCTGTAAACAACTATTTAAGACGACATGCATTTTAATAACAAGACATTTAAAAATATTTTTACATCTTTAATATTGCTTAGTATAAATAAAGAAGTTTAAAGGTGGTTAAATATATAAGGTAATAAAGGTTAGGGGTATATAATCTATATGTAACGCTATGATTATTATAAATAATAAAAAAAAAAGCAGATCAGCTTTTTACTTAGTTAAGATCAGATCTTTATCTACCTTTAGATCACCTTTTTACTAAGTTATATTTTAAATATAGAGTTATCCACAAGTTACTCCACTAGTTATGAACAAAAACGGCTTGGCAGATCAGATTTTTACTAAGTAAATTATAAAGTTATACACCAGGCAGTGCTTTAAAATGTGACTTTAATTGGTATAGATCTGATCTGTAGTAAGTACAGATCAGATCTATGCTAACTCAATGAGCCTTTATCCACAGGGATGAAAAGTTTAGGGCTAATTTGTCGTGCTAAATTTACAAAAAAAACAAATCTGATGGACAAAATAACACCTGAGTTAGTAAAAATTAGATTTGTAAGCTTACGGTTAGTAAAATAGTGATCTAAAATCATGATAAATACATTAACCTTAGTAAAATATTGATCTGAGCGTTTTATTTAAACTTAGATCACTTTTATACTAACTTAAACATTTAACTTTTGTCATTTTATGTGTTGTTATTAGCTGTCACAATAAAAATGGAAATTAGAACAATGAGCCGAAAGGTCAACATCTCGGTAGATAACTTGCCCGATACACTAAGGGGCCAAATCCACGGGGTGGAAAGTGCAATCGATAACGAAAGCCTAGCACTGTTTACAGATAATAAAGACGTGCGAATTTCAATCGAAAATGCAGCTCATGGATTACGTGCGTACTCTAACACATTTAATCACTACGATTTGTGGGGTCGCTTTGTACGTTCTGGCCATAAAAAATTGCCATTAGAAGAAGCACCTAAAAAAACGATAATAACGCGTAAAATATCTGAAAAAGTAGATGGTATTTTATATGATGGCGAAATTAAAATAACTCCCGCTGTTGTCAGTACACGCAAAGATGGTGAAGACGTTGAATACTTAGTTTGGCCATCAGATAGAGAAGAAAAAGTAGAGCGTGCACTTATTCGTTTAGCCTCTAAAGGCAAAATAGTAAAAATTAATTTTAAGTCCGGTATTCAATATGCGGTCGTTTTTTCTATGAACGAATTAGCACAGGAGCTTAAAGCGGTAGGGCAGTCAATGCCTTATCCAGCAATCAAAGAATCATTAGAAGCACTTCAAGGTTCTAAACTTTCATTTAAATATTCCGCGACCGACACTAAAAATTCAGACATTGACGACTCTTTTTATGAGTCAAATATGAACTTTTTATCGTCGCTACACTTTAGTGGTAAAAAAGGTCAAGGTGGTAATGTTAAATGCGTTGCATGTTTAAATGCATTTGTTCATAACATGATTGATAACCTTGAATACAAAGGATATTACTTTAATAGTGCGCAAGAATTAAAACGCGGATTATCACGTTGGATGATGTTGCGTTTGTATCATCTTTGGCGGTATGCGGCGCCAGGTAAAACGTATCATTTTAGATTACTTTCTATTATGGAAAAGTATGGCTCTATTTATTCTACCGACGACATTACTGAGAATAAATTAAAAGCATTACGTCGCGACATGACTACAACAATGAAAGATTTGATCGAGAAAGGGGCTATATCTGAATACAGCATAACAAATGTAAAAGATGACAAAACCGGAAATATTATCGACTACACATATGAAATGCATCCATCAGATCAGTTTTGCGATGAGATACTTACATTAAACAAACACAATAAACGCATAGAAATTCAAGGCGGTAAACGTATCGTTGAGAATGCAGTTTTAATTGATGAAGATAAAATTGAAGAGATAGTAGAAAAATAAAAAGCATTATTTTAAACAATTAAACACCTAGCTAAAAAGGCCACATATAGTGGCCTTTTTAACATAATCATTATTTGTCTACTTGCTCTAAATATAACCTATCGACTAAAAAATCATACTCTCGCTTACGTGGGTGAGCATCTGGCTTTTGATAATCAGGTAAAATACCAAGCTTTACATCTGGTTCTGGGTTTATCAAAATAAAGGGTAATGCAGCACTAACGTGGTAACGATTTTGAGCTGTGTATCTAACATTTACTTGAGGGCTTACACGGGTAGGGCGTCTAATCCTTAATTTTTCTTTTTCACCTAAACTAGCTACACGCATTTGTTCTTGTGCAACTAATGATTGCCATTTTTGTTGATCAATCATTCTGGGGTTTCTGTAACCGGCCGATTTATCAAGCATCTCTAAAGCCATTTTTTTGGTGAGTGTTTTTGTTGCGTGCTTATGCATCCACGTAAAACGTACTGAAAAAGGCGAATCACTCTCAGAATGTATTTTTCTGTAGGCAGCTAAAGTAATTAAATTAGGCATTGCATTGTGTACTGCTTCAAAACGAGCATCGTTATTATCTATTGCGACAATAAAAGCTTTAAAATCAGCCTTAGCCTTATTCACCTGAGCTATTCGATTATTAAGCGCTTCTTTATTTGCATTTTTAATTACTAGTAAACCAGGGTGGCGCTTTAAAACACGACTACTTAAACCATCTTTTTTATAAATATCAGTGAATGAATTAAGGATAGATTTATGTGCTAAATCACCTGAAATCCTATTAGTGATAATAGACTCTGGAACAATGTTTTCATCAGCGCTACTAATATCAGGCAACTGATAATATTCAGCCTTTGAGTATTCACAAGCTTTTAGCTCTTCTACTAACATTAATGTTAGCTCACTCATCAAATCAAACTGACTTCTTATTTGTATTTTACTAACCATACGCAACCAAGAACACATCTTACATTTTTGTAATTATCACATATAACCTTTTGTTTGTTTATTAATTTCTTAAATTTATCACACTTGCAAAGATAAATTTAGAATGAAATTAAGTATGATGTGTTCTTTACTTGTTGGCTATACATATAATTAACTATAATTCGCTAATGTAATAGCCTGTAGATTAGCTGTGATCTCATTAAAGCTAACTCACAAATCTACTATGGTGATAAGTAATAAACTACAAATCATGAGTGTGAGCTGTTTTAATTATTTATACTCTGGATGATTGAGGTTTTGGACTCAGAGGGCAAAATGAACGATATCAATCGTTATGGAACTTAACTAAACAAAGCTAACTTTAAATAAACTAAAGCCCAATAAACACTATTGAAGTTTTTTATTGCTAAATCTTTAGAGTTATCAAAGCCACTAAAATCACTAGCATAATTTCCCCCGCAATAATACTGGTTACTTTTTTTAATTACATCAACCTGTAAAGCTAAGATTACAATGCACATAATTTAAGTATGATGTGTTCTCTTGTTGTTTGTATACATATAATGCTTGCCTTTAATTTAATATAAGATACTCAAAATATAATCAATTTACTTTTATCTTGTTGTTATTGAACAAGTAAATATTATAAAAAAAACAAAAAAATGGCGTACAGAACAGCTTATTTAAGTTATAAAATTTATATATACCTAGCTCATAACTAAATAATTGGTAATTAGTGAATTTAGTCCTTGAACTTAGGTGCCTGCATACGTTAATTTCTTCTTATCAGGTAATGTAGGAATGAGGAAAGAACATGCAATCGTGGAACCCAAATAGTTGGAGAGAGCTGCCAATACTGCAGCAACCACAATACCCAGATCAAGAAGAGTTAAAGTCAGTAGAGGGCCAATTAAAAAGCGCTCCGCCATTAGTATTTGCTGAAGAAACAAGAAGCTTATTTAAACAGCTTGAAGATGTGTGCGAAGGTCGTGCATTTTTACTTCAAGGTGGTGATTGTGCTGAGTCGTTTAGTGACTTTAACGCAGCTAATATTCGCGATACATTTAAAACCATTCTACAAATGGCGGTTGTATTAACTTACGGCGGTAAATGCCCGGTAGTTAAAATTGCACGTATGGCTGGCCAATATGCAAAACCACGCTCTGCAGATTTAGAAACAATTGATGGAGTTTCATTACCATCTTACCGTGGTGATATTGTAAATAGCTTTGAATTTACAGAAGAAGCACGCATACCAGACCCTCAACGTTTAATGAAGGCTTACCACAACAGTGCAGCTACATTAAACTTACTACGTGCATTTGCACAAGGTGGCTTAGCGGACTTACACCAGGTTAACCGCTGGAATATGGGGTTTGTTGCCGCTAATCCGCAAAAAGAGCGATTCCAACAACTGGCAGACAAAATTCAAGATGCACTTGAATTTATGGAAGTGTGTGGCATTAATTCTACAATTGCACCTAGCCTTAAAGAAACAGATTTATATACTTCTCACGAAGCCTTATTACTAGGTTACGAAGAAGCGCTAACACGCCGAGACCACCTTTCAGGTGATTGGTACGACTGTTCAGCACACTTTGTTTGGATTGGCGAACGCACACGCCAGCTAGATCATGCACACATTGAGTTTTTCAAAGGTATCAAAAACCCAATAGGTGTTAAAGTTGGCCCTGGCATGGACCCTGACGACCTAATTCGTTTAATTGATGCAGTTAACCCAGATAACATCCCGGGTCGCTTAACGTTAATTACACGTATGGGTGCCGATGTTCTTCCAGAGAAACTACCAGCACTAGTTCGCCGCGTTCAACAAGAAGGCCGTAAAGTAATTTGGAGCTCAGATCCAATGCACGGCAATACTGAAAAAGCGACATCTGGTTACAAAACGCGTAGCTTTGATAATATTATGCGCGAGATCAGCCAATTCTTTGCAGTACACAAATCTGAAGGTTCATACGCAGGTGGTGTTCACTTAGAAATGACGGGTCAGCACGTAACAGAGTGTACAGGTGGTGCTTACGGTTTATCAGACGATGACCTAGCTCAACGTTACAAAACACAATGTGACCCTCGCTTAAATGCAGACCAAGTATTAGAAGTTGGTTTCTTAGTAGCTGATTTATTAAAAGACGCTCGTAAGTAATAAGTAAAAAATTAAAGCCGCATATTGCGGCTTTTTTTAGCAAAATAGTAAATTTGTTGGTTAGTACTTACGTCGCTCAAGGTTACTGTCAATTAAGATTTTAGCAGATATTTCTTCTACCGAGTGATGGGTAGAATTAAAGTACGAAATTTTATGGCGCTTATATAACATTTCTACTTCACGTACTTCTATTCGGCATTGCCTAATAGAGGCGTATTTAGAATTAGCCATACGCCTATGTCTAATTGCAGCTAAACGTTCAGGGTCAATAGTCAGGCCAAACAACTTATGTTTGTAAGGGAGTAAACACTTAGGTAATCCCTCACTCTCTAAGTCGTCTTCTGTTATTGGGTAATTAGCGGCTTTAATACCGTATTGTAAAGCCAAATATAAACTGGTTGGTGTTTTACCACTACGACTCACGCCAACTAAAATAATATCGGCTTCAGAAAAGTTTTTAATGTTGCCACCGTCATCATTCATTAGGGCGTAATTGACGGCGTCAATTCTAAAATCATAGCTTTTTTCGTGAATAGAATGCGTGCGGTGCATTTTTGGTACTGGTGCTACATCAAGCTCTTTTTGTATTTTTTCGCTATAAGTAGAAAGAAAATCGTAAGCAACAGCATCGGCCGATTTAATAATTTCACTTAAGTTATGATTAACGAAGGTAAAGAACACAAATGGCTTCTCACCTTCTTTTGCAGCAGTTGCGTTAATTAACGCTTTAATTTCATTTGCTTTTTCATCTGTTTCAACAAAAGGAATAGTTTTATGATTAAAATCAACCGGAAATAACGACAAAGTCGCGTGCCCAAACACCTCTGAGGTGATTGCAGTACCGTCTGATATATAAAAAGCAGTTCTCATAGTTAACCTTTTTATTACGTTTAATCCCTAAAATGGGTTACTCACGGTTTACGTGAGGACTAATGCCAGTGTAGAATGAAGGTGACCTTTATAAAAGGTTTTCTTTCTTAACTCTCACAGTTTCAACTACAATTTGTATTTTGGAGAAAGACCCGTGCAAGAATACGTTCTCTGGTATCAAGAGCTTGGTATGCAAGATGTTCCTCGTGTTGGTGGTAAAAATGCCTCACTCGGTGAAATGATTTCAAACCTAGCAAACGCAGGTGTACAGGTTCCGGGTGGTTTTGCCACTACAGCCGACGCTTTTAACGAGTTTTTAGATCAATCAGGACTCACCGCAAAAATTCACGACATTTTAGATACACTCGATGTTGATGATGTAAATACACTTGCCAAAGTAGGTGCGGATATCCGCCAATGGATAATCGATACACCATTCCAACCTAACCTAGATAAAGCAATCCGCGACGCTTATAGTCAACTCCACGGTGACACAACAGCAGATGTTTCTTTTGCAGTACGTTCATCAGCTACCGCTGAAGACATGCCAGATGCATCATTCGCAGGCCAACAAGAAACTTTTCTTAACGTAGTAGGTATCGACTCAGTAATGGTCGCTATTAAACACGTGTTTGCTTCTTTATTTAACGACCGTGCAATATCGTACCGTGTTCACCAAGGTTACGATCATCGTGGTGTAGCGTTATCTGCTGGTATTCAGCGCATGGTACGCTCAGATAAGTCAGCATCAGGCGTCATGTTTAGTATTGATACAGAGTCTGGTTTTGAAGACGTTGTATTTGTTACATCAAGCTATGGCTTGGGTGAAATGGTTGTACAGGGCGCAGTAAACCCTGATGAATTTTATGTTCATAAACCAACACTCCTTAAAAACAAACCTTCAGTAGTACGTCGTAACATTGGTTCTAAAGCCATTCAAATGATTTACTCAGAAGATAAAGCGCACGGTAAGCAAGTAGACATCGTTGATGTAGACCCAGCGCTTTCAAACAAATTTTCGATTACAGATGAAGAAGTGCAAGATCTTGCCAAACAAGCTGTAATCATCGAAAAACATTACGGTCGCCCTATGGACATCGAATGGGCGAAAGACGGTAACGACGGTAAACTATATATAGTGCAAGCGCGTCCAGAAACCGTGCGCTCAAACGAAGACGCAAACGTAATGGAACGTTTTCAATTAAACGGTACTAGCAACGTAATTGTTGAAGGCCGTGCAATTGGTCACAAAATTGGTAGCGGTGTTGTACGCGTACTCGATTCAATTAAAGAAATGGATCAAGTACAAGAAGGTGACATTTTAGTGACAGACATGACCGACCCAGATTGGGAACCAATCATGAAGCGTGCTGCAGCCATTGTTACAAATCGTGGCGGTCGTACGTGTCATGCTGCAATTATTGCACGTGAATTAGGTATTCCAGCAGTGGTTGGTTGTGGTAATGCAACCGATTTAATCAAAGCGGGTCAAGAAGTAACCGTATCATGTGCCGAAGGCGATACAGGTTACATCTACGAAGGTATTTTAGACTTTGAAATACTAACATCGCGCGTTGATAGCATGCCAGAACTACCAATGAAAGTTATGATGAACGTGGGTAACCCCGATCGTGCATTCGACTTTGCACGTTTACCGCATTCAGGTGTTGGCCTTGCCCGTGTTGAATTTGTTATTAACCGCATGATTGGTGTGCACCCTAAAGCGCTTTTAAACTTTGATGCGCAAACACCTGCTCTACAAGCAGAAATTAATGACATTATTGCCGGCTACGAATCACCTGTAGAATTTTATATTTCTAAGTTAGTAGAGGGTATTTCTACACTTGGTTGTGCCTTTGCACCAGAGCGCGTAATTGTGCGTATGTCTGATTTTAAATCAAACGAATACGCAAACTTAATCGGTGGTGAGCAGTACGAACCAGAAGAAGAAAACCCAATGATTGGTTTTCGTGGTGCTGCTCGTTATATCTCTGAAGACTTCCGTGATTGTTTTGCCCTTGAGTGTGAAGCAATAAAACGCGTAAGAAACACCATGGATATGACCAACATTGAAATCATGATCCCATTCGTACGTACCCTTGAAGAAGGTAAACGCGTAATCGAATTACTAGAAGAGCATGGCCTTAAACGTGGCGAAAATGGTCTTAAAGTAATCATGATGTGTGAGCTACCGTCAAATGCATTACTTGCAGATGAATTTTTAGATATGTTCGATGGATTTTCTATCGGCTCTAACGATTTAACTCAGCTAACACTTGGTTTAGATCGTGACTCAGGTTTAATCGCACATTTATTTGATGAGCGTAACCCTGCTATTAAAAAGCTACTTTCAATGGCTATTAAAACAGCTAAAGAAAAAGGTAAATACGTAGGTATTTGTGGCCAAGGGCCTTCAGATCATGAAGACTTTGCAGCATGGTTAGTAGAGCAGGGCATTGATTCTGTTTCACTAAACCCAGATACAGTACTAGAAACTTGGTTATACCTAGCAGACAAACTTGCTAAATAATCGCGTTTATTAGTAACTAATAAAAATGCCAGCTTAATAGCTGGCATTTTTGTATGTGGCATAATTTAGCGTGCTAATTTTTTATCTAAATAAATACACGATTTAGTTAAGGGTTTTTGGCATAGTTTTAAATAATGCCTGGCTTTTGGGTAGTAAAAAGAAAAGCACAGTAATCCCGCCATAAAAAATATTAGCGAGGGGCCCGGCACGATTGCAAAAAACAACCCGAGCAAAATAAACAAAACACCTATGATCTGTAATAGCAATTTTTTCATATAAACCTCTACACATTGGCTTAACTTGATTATAAATACAGAAGCTCAAAATACGATAAAAAGAGTGTTACAAACTGTAAAATCTTCAATTTCTATTAGCCATCACCATGATATAATTATACAAATGCCTTAAATTATCGCCGTCATGATAGCAACAATTACACAGCAAGATGCAGCGACCGAACTTGTCGCTAATTACTTAAGTACTATTAAAAATCAAGGTTTTAGCGGAGACACCGATGCAAGCTATGCAACGCGTTTAACTGCCTCTACCGATAACAGTATTTATCAGCAAATTCCGCAGGGTGTTATTTTTCCTAAAACCGAAAAAGACATTCAACTCGCTTTGCAAACCGCATCTCGCGACCCATTTTTGTCCCTTACTTTTGGCCCTCGCGGAGGTGGTACGGGTACTAACGGGCAGTCACTCACGCCCGGTATTGTTGTTGATTTATCACGTTATATGCGAGAAATTCTCGAAATTAACGTAGAAGAAGGTTGGGTAAGAGTACAAACAGGTGTAATAAAAGATCAATTAAACGACTTTTTAAAACCCTATGGTTTTTTCTTTTCACCCGACTTATCTACTAGTAATCGTGCAACTATTGGCGGAATGATCAGCACCGATGCATCAGGCCAAGGGTCACTAGTTTACGGTAAAACCAGTAATCATGTTTTAGGCTTAACCACCTATTTAGTTGATGGCACACCTATGGTTACCTCGCCAATCGACATACAAAAAGCAAAAGTTATCGCCGAGCAAGACTCACTTATCGGCAGCTTGTACAAAACAGTATTAGATATTTCTATCACGCAGCGCGATGCTATTTTAGAGAAATTCCCGCGTTTAAATCGCTTTTTAACCGGCTACGACCTAGAGCATGTGCTAAGTGATGACTTACAAACTTTTGATATGAGCAGGCTAATTACCGGATCAGAAGGCTCATTAGGTATAGTTACTGAGGCAAAATTAAACTTAACTCCCATAGCCGAGTTTAAAACACTCATAAATATTAAGTACGATAGTTTTGATTCTGCACTTCGTCATTCACCTTTTTTGGTAGATGCACGTGCAACCTCTGTTGAAACAGTCGACAGCAAAGTATTAAATTTAGCCCGGGAAGATATAATTTGGCATTCAGTATCGGACTTAATAACCGACGTACCGAATAAAGATATGCAAGGACTCAACATGGTTGAGTTTAATGCAGTATCACCCGACGACATAAAAGACAAAGTTAACACACTTTGTACATTATTAGATCAGTGCGTAGCAAATCAAACCAACGGTGTAATTGGCTATCAGTTAACCAACGATAAAAGCGATATTTTAAAAATTTACGCAATGCGTAAAAAGTCAGTTGGTTTGCTTGGTAATGTTAAAGGCAGCCAAAAGCCACTGGCCTTTGCCGAAGACACCGCAGTACCGCCAGAAAACCTAGCCGATTATATTGTAGAATTTAGAGCATTACTCGATAGCCATAATTTACAATATGGTATGTTTGGCCATGTTGATGCTGGCGTTTTACACGTACGCCCAGCACTTGATATGTGCGACCCAGATCAAGAAAAACTACTGCGCACAATTTCTGATGACGTTGTAAAACTCACTGCAAAATATGGCGGGTTAATGTGGGGCGAGCACGGTAAAGGTTATCGCAGCGAATATGGCCCAGAATTTTTTGGCGAACATTTATTTAATCAACTGCGCAAAATTAAAACGGCATTCGATCCTAATAACAGAATCAACCCAGGTAAAATATGTACACCTATTGAAAGTGAAGACTCACTTGTAAGTGTAGATAGTCAAAAACGTTCGCACTTTGATAAGCAAATATCTATCGATGTAAAAACCAGCTTTAATAACGCCATGACCTGTAATGGTAACGGAATATGCTTTAACTACGACGAAAATTCACCTATGTGTCCGTCGTATAAAGTAACCGGCGATCGTAGGCATTCACCAAAAGGGCGCGCAACATTAATGCGCGAATGGTTACGACTTCAAGAGTCTAAAAATGTAGATTTACTGGAAGTAGAAAAAGAACTTAATAAAGGTGAAGTGATTACCTGGTGGGAACGCTTTGTTCATAGCCGAGAAAAAAACAAAGGCGTTTACGACTTTTCTCACGAAGTAAAAGAATCAATGGATGAATGTTTAGCATGTAAAGCGTGTACAACTTCATGCCCAATAAAAGTAGATGTGCCAACATTTAGAGCGCGCTTTTTAAATTATTACCATAGTTATTACGCGCGTCCACTTAAAGATTATTTAGTTGGGAACATAGAAACCTCGGCTCCGCTTATGTCAAAATTTGCACGAATAATTAACCCCATTGTAAAAACCAATTTAGTAAGCGGGTTAATTAAAAAAACGGTTGGCTATGTCGATACACCACAATTAAGTATTCCATCACTTGATAAACGTGTAGCCAAAGCGCATAAATTTAATTTTGAATTATTAAATTCACTTTCAAGTGAAGAGCAAAATAATTATGTGCTAATTGTGCAAGACCCGTTTACCAGTTTTTACGAAGCTGAATTAGTACAAAGTTTTATAACGCTTATAACTGCACTGGGTAAAAAGCCTATGCTATTGCCCTTTAAACCAAATGGTAAAGCACAACACGTTAAAGGTTTTTTACACGAGTTTAAAGTAACAGCAAAAAATGCCGCCGAATTTTTAAATAAACTCAGTGATATAAATGCGCCACTGGTTGGTTTAGATGCATCGTTAGTTATGTGTTATCGCGATGAGTACAACACAATTTTAGAAAGTAATCGCGGTGATTTTCATGTACAACTTGCACATGAATGGCTACAAACTCAATCTTTCAAATCGTTAAGTGCAAAGCAAAAACAAGATACAGAATTTACACTACTTAGCCACTGTACAGAAACAACGGCTTTACCAAAAGCGGCAAGTGTTTGGAAAACTATTTTTACCGACATTGGTTTAACACTAAACACAACAAATACTGGGTGTTGTGGAATGGCAGGTACATACGGCCACGAAGCACAAAACCAAGAAAACTCACGAGCACTTTACGAAATGAGTTGGAAACCAATTGTAGACAAAAATAAGCCAGAGCAACTTTTATCTACCGGGTTTTCGTGTCGCAGCCAAATTAAACGCTTTGAACAATTTAAACCTAAGCACCCAATAGAGTTACTCGCACAGGTACTTAGCTAATAAAAGTTAAAAATAAAAAAGGCGTCACTTAAAAATAAGTTACGCCTTTTTTATTAATACCAATTCACGTAATTAAGTGATCAATTTTGCGGCTGAAAAAACGCCTCGATACTTCGGCAAATAATTCACTAATTTTTATAAAAGTTATTTAGATTGTTTAGCAAAACTATCTGCAATTGGCTTTGTACTAATACCGTGAATAAACACACTAAATAAAATAGTTGTCATAGCGATAGTTGCAATGTCATATTTATTTTCTATTTTTGTATCTATAACCATTAAAGTAAAAACAATCGATGCTAAACCGCGAGGTCCAAACCAAGCAAAAGTAAAACGCTCTTTTAGTGTGAGTGCAGTAAATTGCAGTGAAACCATTACAGGTAAAATTCTAATTATTGTTGTACTTAATAATGCATATATTACAATTTCACTGCTTAATTTAGGAATGACTAAGTAAGCGCAAACAAACCCAAACAAACACCAAATCATTAACGATGTAAAATCGGCAATGTGTTCTGAGTCTTCAATTAGCTCTTTTTTAATCTCAACTTTTGAAAATTGATCAAATAATAATCCTGAAACAAAAACAGCAATAAACCCGCTAGCGTGACAATATTGTGCAATCGAAAATACCCCCATTGCAAAGCCTAATAATAAAAATGGACTCGTGTTCTGCGCAAAATAATGTCGCTTCATAGCAAAATTTAACAGCGGTATGAAAATACCAGTAGCAGCAATAGCAATTAAAATAGCTAAACCTAATTCTCTACTAAAAACACCTAACGTTTGAGAAGCAGTTATTGCCGACTCAGGATTTTTTGCAAGCAACATAAAAATTAAAAAAACAGGAACACATAACCCATCATTTAAACCACTCTCTGTATTTATGCCTTCTCTGATTTTTTCGGGCACTTTGGTACTTGCTAGCAAACCTTTACTCAATGCAGCATCTGTAGGTGTTAAAATAATAGCGACTAACGAAGCTTGAATTAAAGATAAATCAGAGAATAAAAATAAAGCGCAACCTATACCAAATAATAATGTTAAGGGTAGGGCAACAAATAATAATAAACTAGGATATTGAAAACTGTGTTTTAAAACACCTAACTTTGATTTAGCCGCATCCGAAAATAAAAATATACTTAAAGTAAGTTCAATTAAAGGCAGTAAAAAATCAATTCCTGTTTTTAATTCCTGTCCTTCATTAGGCAGTAACCACGCAAGTAAGCCGCCACCAAGTACAAAAAACATAGGGCCTGTAATTTCTGTTCGCTCTAATTGCCTAATCGAAATTGAATAAATTAAAAATAATAAACCAATAAATGCTATTACTAAATACTCCATTAAATTTTCCTTTTAACGCCAGATTTTGCTCGCTCTTTAATATTTGTTTGAATGTAAATTTGATCGGTCGTTGCAATTTTAGAGTGTCCTAAATCTTCCGATAAATGTTTTAGTGGTCGTGTTTGTGCATCATGCGTGGCTCCCGTGTGGCGTAACCAATGTGCAGTTGCTGCTTCAAGTTGTTCTGCATCATCTTTAAAACCATCATCAAGTAAAGATCGTTGGGCCAAATCAAAACTTTGCTGCACTAAGCGTCTTATTTGCCTAACAGTCATTCCACCTTGGCCACGAATTTTATGAACTAATGGTTCTGATTCGTCAACGCGAGGTAGGGCGGGTAACCCTCTGTATAATCGGTAACGTTTTAAATATTCAACAAAATCATCACTTAATGTAACATCTCGCAGTTTATTACCCTTACCCATTATTCTTAAAAACCAAAAGCCGTCGTTATCTTGCCAAAAATGCGACATAACTGGTGACCACTGCGGGCGCTCTGACAATTCAGAAATTCGTAAATACAAACCTTTTAAGCATGCAAGGGTAAATAAGTTACGCTCAAGATCTGGTTTTTGTTCGCATAAATCGCGTGTTACACCAAATACATACTCCCATTGTATGTCACTTAATGTGTCTGGGATCTGAATTTGTGACTGAACCACCAAGTAGGGGCTATTTTTTTTAACTACAGGTACAAAGTTCGCGAAAGTACGTTCTTCTAAAATCGCAAATTTAAAAAACACATTTAATGCTGTAAACATAGCCGATAAAGTTTGTTGGCTTGCTATAGATTCTTTTTGCATGAAAGGGCGCCAATTTTGATTCAACCGGCGGATACCTTGCTCATCTTTATAGCGCCATTGCACAGAAGTTGATGTCCATTTTTTATCAGGCTCGACCATAAAATCCACATAGGCTTCGATATCTTCACGTTTTAAATCGAACACTGATTTTTCTGCAATTAACCAAGACCATAAATAAAAGCGTTCTAGCTCATTTCGAAAACGACTATATGTTGCTTCTGATTTTCGCCCGTAGACATATAAAAATTGGTATAAAAATTTAAGATCGGCCTTTGATTCAGTTACAGTCAAGCCAACTTGCTGTATAAAGAATGCAAGTTCTGGGTATTCTGATTTAAGAGTATCGTCATCAAGATGAGCAATTTGGTATCTTAATTGTTTTAACGTATCAACTAAAGCAACAAGCATAATGTGTAAATATTCAATAAAATAATAGACTTACAGCTTAACGTTTAAGTCCGATACTGTCTAGTATTGGACATAGTGAAAGTTTAATTATTTACACATTTTTACTGATTTAGTTTTGCTAGGTCTTATTAAGGAAAGTTTATGAAAAAGTTTATTATTTTAAGTGTAATTACATTAAGTGTTTTACTAACAGGTTGTGCTACAACGGGCAGTGCTTCACCAAGCGAAAAGCGCTCTTTAGTGCAAAGCATGAAATCAAATACGCTAGACAAATTATATGCACAAAAACCTGACGTTAAAACGCAAATTGCAAACTCTGCTGGCTATGCTGTATTTGATAACGCAAACGTAAATGTTGTTTTAGCCAGTTTTGGTGGTGGTTATGGTGTAGTAAAAAATAACCTAACCGGTAAATCAACTTACATGAATATGGGCGAAGCCGGTTTAGGCCTAGGTTTAGGTGTTAAAGACTTTAATGTTGTTATGGTTTTTCATAACCAAGCAGCAGTAAATAGATTTATTGAACACGGTTGGGCATTTGGCGGAAACGCAGATGCAGCAGCAAAATACGAAGATAAAGGCGGAGCATTGGTTGCGGAAGCTATTGCAGATCAAGTTACCGTATATTCTTTAACCGAAAATGGCCTTGCACTACAAGCTGTATTAAAAGGCACTAAATTTTGGGTAGATTCTGAACTAAATTAACCCCTAATTACTCTCCTAAAAGCGGGCTGGTTTGTATAATCACGCTCGCTTTATTATAAATAATCCAATTTAACATAACGTAATTTATGGGTTGTTTCATAAGTATTACACGTGTCAATTGTATTTTAAAAAAATAAAATGTTATTTTATATTTTACTTTTAAATCACTACTTATATTGTCACTAACTTTTTCATCAATATCTCTACTATGAAGACTATGAACACTAGGAGCTTTATATTCTTTCTCTCTCTGTTCAGCTGCTATAGCTGTTAAAGATAAAAAAATACAAATAATAATAGTCAATCGTTTCATTTGTTTTCCTTTTTATAAATAATTCTTCGTTTAAGTATTTACTTTAAACAGTTGTCAAACGCTTCAGCCAATTTTTCAGTTTCACTAAAAACGGTATTCCAATATTTAATGCGTGTGTCTGCATCGAGATCGGTAAAGTCGTTTCTGTCTGGAATCTTTCCGTAAGGTAAACCGGCTATAAATTCTTTTGATGGTGAGATCATCACCACGTTATCGTAATTTTGTGCTGCTACTTTACGTTTTAAATTTTTATCGAACCACCCTGCTTTTGGCTCTGAATTAAAATGCGGATATAAAATTAAGCCGGGATTATTAATTTTTAAATCAAAGTGGTAGTCAATTATTCCGCCATCGCGATACATGCCTTGTGGCGAACCTGCAATATTTTTTATGCCTTGCATAACAAGTGGTATTGAACCCGATGCGAGTAAGGCATCTTTTAAATTAGTTTGGCTAAGTGGTATGTTTTGTGTTTTAAAATTATAACTGTCGGTTATTGATAAATTGCTGTTTGGCGCGCCAAAAATAAATCGCTCGTACTGCGCGCCTAATAATTTTCGGTTAACGCGGTTGAGCATATAACTTTTTGATAAACCCAGTAGCTGTATTAATTTATTTTCGCTGGCAATAAAACCATTAGATTTAGCCACTATAAAATGCGCTTTAAACACGGGATTATTTATTATTTCGGTTACGCCGTTATCGCCAAAAACATCTTCGAGTAGTGCGCGCGCTTTTATTGTTATTTCAGCAGGTGTTGGTTTATTACTAGAATAGCGCGTTTGCGAATACGATTTTGCTAAACGCTCAATGGCAGCAACGGGGTCGTTTTGTGCAAAACAGGCTGAACGAAATGCGCCAGCAGATGATCCAATTAAGTTAAGTGGTTGGGTTCGGTTTTTAAAAAACTCACCAAAAATATATTTGTCTAACCCGAATAAGGTAAACCATTTTGGCCCGCCACTTGCCCCTAAAAAAGAGGTAAATAATTCCGGTTTAAAGCCCTGCTCGTTAATAATTTTTGCTGCTGTTTTCCCTGCATGAATGTCGATCATTAAATCAGTTTACCTTATTGTTTTTATATTTTTGTGCTATTTACAAAACCTAATTTTGAATAATTATGCAAAATTAAAAAGCGATTTTATGTTGCCATAAAACCGCTTTTTATCGTTAAAATTGCTTAAAATACGAGAATCAATCCCAAATGCCGCTTTCGCATTTACCCTGTACTTTTACGTCTTTTACTTTAAATTCAGGCTCTATGCCTTTTTCTCTTTGTGTATTGTAGTCGCGATTAACAGACAAAATCGTTGGCGTGAGCAATATAATAGCGATTACGTTAACCACTGTCATTAACCCTAATGCTATATCAGCTAAATCCCAGACTTCTTTTAATGACGCAGATGCGCCCCACAGCATCATTGATAAATAAAGTAATGTATAAATTGTGCGCCCTACTTTGTTATCGAGCTTAAATAAATGAAGGTTACTTTCTGCGTAGGCATAATTTGCTACTACCGAGGTAAATGCAAATATGGTAATTGCAGCTGCAACAAAGTACACGCCGCCTTGTGCTAAATGTGCGGTCATAGCGCTTTGTGTTAAACGTATGCCTTCCATTTCGCCGATTATATCAACATCGGCTAATAAAATAACAACGGCGGTACAACTACAAAGTACAATGGTGTCGAAAAACACGCCAAGCATTTGTATGTAGCCTTGTGTTACTGGGTGGTTAGGAATGGGGCTTGCGCTTGCTGCAGCATGTGGCACACTACCCGCACCAGCTTCGTTAGAATATAAACCGCGTTGAATACCATTTTTAATGGCTGCACCCATTGCACCTGCGCCTGCTTCTTGTAAACCAAAGGCTGATAAAAACACATCTTTAAGCATGGCAGGCACTTGCGGTAAATTCATAATCGTAATAATAACCGCCGCGGCTACAAATAATATACCCATTAGTGGCACTACTCGCTCAGCAAAGCAGGCAATGGCTTTAAAGCCACCTAATATAATTGAACCTGCTAATACGGTAATAACTAATCCAGAATAAAAGGTAGGTACTTGAAAAGCATAGTTAAGGGCGTCGGTTATGGTATTGGTTTGCATGGCACTAAAGGTAAAGCCATAACCTAAAAATAAACACGCGGCAAATACAATAGCAAAGGCACGGCTGCCCAAACCTTGTTGAATATAATAGGCGGGGCCGCCTCTAAATTCGCCACTACTATCGCGTACTTTATATACTTGGCCCAGTACGCTTTCGGCAAAACCTGTGGCCATGCCGAGTATTGCAATAACCCACATCCAAAAAATGGCACCACTACCACCAAGCGATATAGCAACGGCTACACCCGCTAAGTTACCCGTACCTACACGAGCACATAACCCAGTACATAGTGCCTGAAACGATGATATGTCGTCTTTTTTACACTTACTGCTGCCTTTTAACAGGCTAAACATGTGTTTAAATTTAAGTATTTGTATTGCTTTTAAACGTACCGAAAACCAAATACCAGCAAACAGTAGTATGTAAATGAGTATTTGGCCTTCTCCCCATAATAGGCCATTTACACTTTTGACGACGGTATCGAACATTACTAATCCCTTTTTATTTTATACTTTTACTTTATGTTAGCACCGACTTTAAACTCTGCATGTAGCGCTACTTAACTTAAAAAATCCGGCAGCTCATTATGCATTAAACATAATAGTGTTTAAGTTTGGCTTTACCCGATAGTGAAGTGTGTATTGATATTTAATAATTTGTGAGCAAGCACATTCAACATTGAATTTTATTTCTATAAATATGAATAATAAATCACACTTACACTTTATATTGATTAGTTAAAAAATCAATAATATCTTTTTAAGATTCAGTATTTTATTTTGCGCATAGGTGCGGGATACAATAGTTTTTATTTTGATGCAGTAAGGTTTATATGAGGCGTAATGAGGATTAAGAATGGCAAAAAAATAGCGCATAAAGTTATGCGCTTTTTTTGTAATTATATTTAATTAGTTATAGCTATATTGTGTAGGTGCACTGTAATGGTTGTTGCTGTTAATCTGTAAATTTTGCATTGCTAAGTATGAGCGACCGGCATCTAAGCCTAATTTATGATCAAAGCGTAAATCGTTATTTGAACTGCCTAATAATTTACTGTGCAGCTTTTCGTCTGCAAAAATTTGTATAATCTCTACATCACTTGGTGGGTTAGCAATAAAGTTAAGCTCATCTAAATACGCTTCCTCATGCTGAATTAAGTAGTCGAGTGTTTTAGGGCAGTAACCAGATGCACATGCAAACGTTCTTAATTTTTGCACCCATGCAGATTGCGCCTGAAAGTGTGCGTCTACCGTTCTTATAACGACAATTTTACGTGCACCACGGTTATATGCTTCGCGTACAGGTAATGGTGCAGCTAAACCGCCGTCGAGGTAAAAGTCTTCTTCGCTTTGCTCTGCCGCTAAGTGTGCTTCGTTTGCCGCTTTTGTATCTAACCAAGGTGTTAGTTTAACGCCTTGTTTGTATAAAAACGGTAATGCGCTTGATGCTTTTAACAGATCGCGCCATTGTTTGCCTTCACCGGTAGGTGATAAGTAATAGGCTTTTCTGTCGCGTGCGTTAGTAGCGGTTATTAAAAGCTCACGATCGCCTAAACTGGTTTTAGCTGTTTTAAAGTCGAGTACTCTGTTTACCTCTGTGGTTTTATCAAAGTACCAGTCTAAATCTACTATGTGCTTACCCATTAAGCCGCGACCTAGTTGAAAAAAACGTTTATTGCGCGAAAGCCCTCTAATTAAGCGCTTAGCGTAACCTTTTTGGCGAGCTAAATAGCTAGTTAAATTTTGCGAGCCAGCAGAGGTGCCAATAAATAAGTCAAATGGGTCGTAGTTTTGCTCTAACCACGCATCAAGTACACCAGCTGTGAATATCCCTCGTTGCCCGCCACCTTCAGCAATCAGAGCAACTTTTGGCTGCGCTGGTTTAGTAACTGAATTAGCTGATGGGGTGTTTAGAGAATTCACGGTATACCTGCCTTTAATTTAATGATGTTTTTTGTTTATACGGTCATTATAAAAAATTAATGTGATATCTTAAAATTGATTGTTTAAATCAGTTTGATTGAAAAAACAGAACGGTATTAAATGCAAAAGTTGCCGCTAAAAATTGGCACAACACTTCACGCTAACTGTTTAAAAACCGAAAACAACTTAATACAGACACCACTAAAAGTTAATAAATAGGTGTAAAACAACTAACTTTTGATGATGCCTGTATACTAACAAGCCTTGGGTGTACGCTTGCTTAACTAAAGGACCAATTAATGTTTTATTTCCATTAAAATCTCTAGTGCACGGTGGCGCTTTTCACTATCGTATACGTCGTTTGTAAATATAAACTCATCCACTTCAAGCTCTTTAGCTATCATCTCTAGCTTGTGTTTTATACTTACGTGCCCGCCTACCACGCTTAAGCTTAAAAAGTTTTCTACATGGGCGCGCTCTTGTTCACTCCATAAACCTTCCATGGTATCTACCGGTGGCTTTAACCACAGCTCTTTACCACGTATTAGTTCAAGTACCCGTTGCTTTGAGGTGGTAGATAGGTATTGCGCTTCTTCGTCAGTTTCTGCTGCCACCAGCGGTAAAGCAAGCATTACATAGGGTTTATCGAGTACGTTTGAGGCTTTAAATTCACGTTTATACAGTGCTATTGCATCATGTACAAAACGCGGTGCAAAGTGCCCTGCAAATACATAAGGCAGTCCTTTTTGCGCGGCCAACTGAGCGCTAAATAAACTTGAGCCTAATAACCAAAGTGGTACGTTTGTATCCTCCCCCGGAATAGCACGTACTGAGTGAGTACCATTGTATGGCCCTAATAATGTTTGTAGCTCTGTTACTTCACCAGGAAAGTTTTCAGCTCGGCTCATATCGTTATTAAGTGCACGGCTGGTAACAGGGTCACTACCGGGTGCACGGCCAAGGCCTAAATCTATTCGCCCGGGGTATAAGCTTTCAAGCGTACCAAATTGCTCAGCCACAACTAATGGTGAATGGTTTGGTAGCATTATTCCGCCAGAGCCAACACGTATACGCTGAGTTTTACCTGCAATATGCCCTACTAATATTGAAGTAGCAGCACAAATTATACCGGGCATATTATGGTGCTCGGCCAGCCAGAAGCGGTTAAAGCCTAACTGGTCGGCGCGCTGGGCGTATTTGGTAGTTTTATTGAGCGTATGAGAAACGCTTTCCCCTTTGATCATGGGGGCAAGCTCTAATAACGAAAAAGGAATGGAAGATAACAAAATAGCAGCTCCTAAAAATGCATACTAATAATGGGTTCATTATCAGCATAAAACACTTAAGTGGGACTGCTATTAAATCAATTCAAGTTAAGGGTAAGCATAAAAGCAAAATAAGTATATGTTATTTTGCTCTAAGGTATTCAAGCAAGTTCAGCATTTTGTTGGCGCTGCTTTTTATAACCTTCGGAATCAACGCCTTTTTTCCAATAACCTGATGACACTATATTACAACGCGGTATATTAAAGTCCTCACTAAACACGGCTTTAGTTTTACGTACTAAACCTGCCTCTAGCGCCATAAACACAATAGGTGGCTGCTCTGTTAGCTCAATAGTTTTAATTGCATTAAGCATTGTTTTATCGGCGTTATTGGTAATTATCCAATTAATGTAGCGTGTGGTGTCTAAATCAATAATGTCTTGCTCTGTTGGGGCATGTATAAACGCATCAATTTTTGAAAATACAGGGAGCGCTTTTACATAGCCTTTAATAGCGTT
The DNA here is from genome assembly GCF_038155085.1 of Pseudoalteromonas aliena. Taxonomy (GTDB): domain Bacteria; phylum Pseudomonadota; class Gammaproteobacteria; order Enterobacterales; family Alteromonadaceae; genus Pseudoalteromonas; species Pseudoalteromonas aliena_A. Next base: position 203,220 of record NZ_JBAKAU010000002.1, on the reverse strand, counting down.
TACCGATGTTAAATCGCCAAGTAATACATAATGTGAATGCTGGTAGTTATCGAGCTTTTTAGGGCCTGGGCCTGCTATACCTAGCTCATCTCCTACTTGTGCAGTTTTAGCCCAATTAGTTGCTGGGCCTTGGTGCATATTAATTACAAAATCGAGTGTTAGTGCGCCGCTTTGCTCATTTACATGCTGTATTGTGTATGAGCGCATGCATGCCGTTTTTAAATTAAAATCGGCAACGCCATTTTGTGGAATAAGCACTTTTACATAATTACCAATGTGCGCACAGGTTATATCTGCAAAATCGTCTGAGCCTACAACAATGCGCTGTAAGTGCGGTGTAATTTGCTCTGTGCTTAATACTTTGGCTTTGCGAACTTGTTTACCCATTTAAAATCACCTCGTGTAACAAAATAGTTAACTGCTTTTTACAGCAAGCATTGCACAACGCCCCATTGGTTGATAAAATCAACTATAGCAAACTAATTGACATTGTCAACCATATTGAGAATCCTATGAACACGCCTTTATCAAATACCTTGTTTGAGCTCATGCAAAGTTACCGTGTAACAATCCGCGAGGCCATTAACGCAGGAGAGCTTGGCATTAACGCTATGCACGTACGCTGTATACATATAATTGCAGGTACAAGTAACTGCACAGCTAACGATATAGTTACTAAAACACAGCGCGATAAAGCACAAATAGCACGGTTAGTTAAAGATCTTATTGCGTTAAACCTTATTAATAAGCAAGCAAGCGAGCACGACAAACGTTGTTTTATTTTGTCGCTCACTGAGCAAGGCAATACATTGTTTGATAAGTTATTAGCGTCTGAGCAGCAAATAAATGATCAAATGTGCAAAAATTTAAACCCTCAGCAAATCAAAGACTTTTTAAATACAGCACAACAAATGATCAAAAACATGGATTGATCGTCTTTCATTTCTTGGCATAACTCATACAAAACGCATATACTGTACACTTATACAGTATATGCGTTTTAGGTTGTGTTATGTTTGTTATTCCCGTTTATATAGAAGCCGGTGTGTGTGGGTTTGAATCGCCCGCAGCGCAATATACCGAGCTAGGTGTTTCTCTTGATGAGCTATTAATAAAACACCCAGATGCCACATTTATTGGTATTGCATCGGGTAACTCTATGCAAGAGGTAGGTATTTTTGAAGGCGACCTACTTGTAGTAGACCGTGCAGAGCAAGCTGATAATGGCGATGTTATTGTTGCCAATTTAAATGGCCTGTTTGTTTGTAAGTTACTTGATAAAACCAATGCAAGGCTGCTGTCAGCATCGCCCCTACATAAGCCGGTACAACTAACACCAGCGGATGAGTTTCAATTAGAGGGCGTAGTGACGCTATCAATAAGAATGCACAGGCAAACTCCAGAGCTTTTAAAATGTACGCCTTAGTAGATGCTGTTTCATTTTATGCAAGTGCTGAAAAAGTATTCGACCCTTCCATTCGCTCCAAACCTGTTGTTGTACTTACTAATAACGACGGTTGCGTATGTGCTGTGTGCCCTATTGCAAGGCAGTTAAACATACCTAAATTTGGCCCTTACTTTAAAGTTAAGCATTTGCTTGAGCAAAACAACGTGGTTGTACGCTCAAGCAATTACGAGCTGTATGCCGATTTAAGCGCCAAAATGATGAATATAATTGGCCGCTTTTGCGACACACAATACATATACAGTATTGATGAGTCGTTTTTACACTTTAATGGCTACACGCCACTGATTAAAAACTGGCACGAATACGGTCATGTAATAAGGCGTACCGTATGGCGAGAAGCAAAACTGCCCGTAGGCGTAGGGTTTGGCCCAACGCCTACCCTTGCCAAAGCGGCTAACCACGCCGCTAAAAAGCTAAGCGGGTTTGATGGTGTAGCCGTTATAGATAACGAGCAAAGCCGCCAAGCCATTTTACAAAGAATGAGCTGCGAAGATGTATGGGGTATAGGCAAGCGCCTAGCTAAAAAGCTCAAAATAATGAACATAAACACAGCATGGGAACTTGCACAGCAAAGTCCTAAAACAATGCGCCGTGCGTTTAGTGTGGTTGTAGAGCGCACAGTAAGCGAGCTTAACGGTGTAGCATGTTTAACCTGGGACGATGTACGCCAAGATAAACGAGAAATTTACTCTACCCGTAGTTTTGGCGAACGAATATACGAGCCTAGCGCATTAAAAACCGCCCTTATGAACCATGTTACTACGGTTGCTAGTAAATTACGGGCGCAGCGCTCACTAACAAAACAACTTTATATATTTGCCGCAAGCGGTAAACACGAAGACCGCTATTGCAAAAAGTCGTTTATGTATAAGTTTGCAACCCCCACTAACGATACCTGCGTAATGGCAAATGCAGTCTCTGAGGTGTTTAATACTATTTATCAGCCAGGGGTTCGGTTTTATAAGTGTGGCGTAGGCGCTTTAGAGCTTACCTCGGTGCAGTATCAGCAAAGCGATTTATTTAACCAAAGTGCTGATAACCCAAAATTAATGCAGTGCCTAGATACAATAAATAACCGGTACGGAAAAGGCATGCTAAGCCTTGCTAGCAGTAAATTAAACAACCGCTGGTACATGAACCGCGATTATTTATCGCCGCAGTACACTACGCGTTGGCACGATATCCCCAAAATATACTGCGAATAATTTACTAAATACTTTACTTGCTCTCGTCTGATTTTTTAAATGTACACTCTACACTGGGTTCGCTCAATGTATATTTCAGTGTGTTATTAGCTAAAAATTTGATACTTTGATTAATTGTTTTTTCGTTTGCAGGGTTTTCACAACGGCTCATTCGTAAACTATTTTCAAGGCCATCACTTTTATATTTTAGCGAGCTGGTAATAAAACAAAAGCCAGGCTTTTTTACTGTTTGTGTACCATTATGAAGCGGACCAAATACAATTTGCTCTCCAAGTTTAAAACCTGCACTTAAATCACTTTCGTCTGTTAAACTCAGTTGGCTATTAACGCATAACCCTGAATCGGTCGACACGACTTCGTATGCCCCCAATTTTGACTTTAAAAGCGGTATAAATCGTGTTTTATTACTTGGCTCACTAAAGGCGTAAGCACTTGTAAATGTAATTGCTAACAAAGCAAATGTTATATATTTCATTGCGTGGGTGTATCCTCGTGAATCAGCGTGCTAAATAATGGCTAATCACTTAGTTTTCATAAATTTTACAACTATAACAGAGATTTACTATAAAAGGAGATAAGTCGCGCTACAGCACTTAGATACCACAACTAATCATTTTGTTGTAAAGTACGCTGTTAAATACGTACCAGAACAACAAAACGATTAAATGCACATTACTGCCAGTACTTTGCAAATAATAGTGGGTAGCTTTGCTTTAAAAACTTAGGTTTGTCTTTAAAACGTTTACCTTTAGGTTCATCACTGCCAGATGGGATGAACGGTAATTCGTCTTCGCTGCGTTCTTCAAATAATAAACCGGCTATTAAATCATACTCATCAATGTACGGATAAGGCTGCTCGTTTAAGTAATAAACAGGTGTACACTGCGCTATCGAATCAGCATTTTCTAAGGCGTTTTCGAAAACTGTTTTACCTCGCGAAATTAACCAACACCTAAATTCGCTAAAACCGTAATCGTCGTTGCATCCAGCCATTACAAAGGCGGCACCAAACAAATCCCAGGTAAAACATTTGCGCATATGTATGCCAAAGTGCTTGTCAAAATCGATAAGGTGTTGATCGCTTAAATCATTAAGTTTAGTTTTTAGGTTATCACTCACACTTTGCGGATCGAGCCCTAAATCAGGCGTTGTTACTAATTCCCAAAAAGCCTGCTCTGTTAACGCTGCCATTATAAAACCTCTTTTACTCGGCCAACTTGACCATCTTCTAAACGTACTTTAATACCGTGTGGATGATTTGGTGATTTTGTTAAAAGGCACTCAACAACACCTTCAGTTAATGTGCCGCTGCGTTGATCTTCTTTTAGTACAATATTTACTTTGGTGCCTGGTGAAATTTGCGAACGCGAAGGAATAGCCATAATTTAAACCCTAAAAATAATTTATCTAATTATAACGTCCATGTGATGTCATACCAACTAAACCGCCGTTAATTGGCTAAAAATGAGATGTGTGCTGGTTTTGCGTTCAACTTAATAGCTGCTAACTGGCTAAGTATAATCTGCGTTAACTCATCAAGTTGCGATTTTACATCTTCACGGGCTATCTCATCAATAAAGTAACATTGTACTTTTAACGTGTTTACTTCGTTATTTAAATCAACTGTATGCGTAAGATAATCAAAACCAATTACCATTTCTTTTATTGCTTCGCATGCATTAGTAAGCGCTAAGCGAATTTGCTTATCGCGTTGTTTTTGAGTTTTAGTCATAAATATAAAGGTTACTTAGTCTGGGCTTGTTGCTGTTTTTTAAACTCTTCGTAGTTAGAGTCTTGTTTATCGAGGCATTCGTAATATTCTTTGTCAGCTTTATAGTTACATTCGTCAAGACGCGCCGATTGCAATTCATGAAAACGTGCATCAGAGCTACAACCAGCCAAAACACATGATCCAATAATAAGTAATGCGCTGCTTTTTAGTTTATTGATAAACATTAAATTTCCTTACACTTTCTATATCGAAAAAGCGTTAAATTATTACAATATTATTGTATATTAGCGCCATAAAATCTTAATATCCAAAGGATCTATTACTATGATGTCGCAGTTACAAAAGTTGTTTCAGCGTATAGACAAAAGCAAGATATTTCAATCATTTGTTATAGCTGTAATTATTGTTTCTGCCCTTACAGTAGGTGCACACACTTACTCACTACATCCTACCGTAGAGCTTGCTCTAAATTGGATGGATATTGGCATTACTGCATTCTTTTTAATTGAACTAATAATCCGATTTGTTGCAAGTAAAGGCATTAAAGACTTCTTTTCTAAGGGATGGAATATATTTGACACTATCATAGTATTGGGCAGTTTATACCCTGCGGCTGGCTCTACAATGTTAATTGCTAGGCTGTTGCGCATATTTAGAGTGTTACGATTGGTTTCGATGATCCCAGAGCTGCGCTTATTAGTTAACTCATTGCTTAAAGCAATTCCGCAAATGGGTTATATAGCCCTGTTAATGTTTGTTATTTTTTATATATATGCTGCAATGGGTAGCATGATGTTTGCTGAAATTAATCCCGTACTTTGGCAAGACGTCTCAATATCAATGCTTACCTTATTTAGAATAGCAACGTTTGAAGATTGGACCGACATAATGTACGAAACAATGGCGGTGTACGAATTAAGCTGGATTTATTACCTTACGTTTATATTCTTAACTGCATTTGTATTTTTAAACATGATGGTAGGTGCGATCTTAGAAGTAATGAGTGAGGAGCACCGAAATGCCCGAGAAGAGCTTGCGGATAACGATTCTCTACCTGCAACGCAAGGTCAGGTAAATGAGCTACAAGTTCAAATTGCAGAGCTTAAAGCGCTATTAAGTAAAGACAAATAGAAATATCTAAACTAAGTAACACCAATATCAATAATGTTGGTGTTACTTTGAGTTAAGCGTTTAATTTAGGATATATAAATACATTAATTACTTTTATTACTTAAAGGTTTATCACTCTTTGGATCTTCAAAAGAAATCACATTATCCACTTTCATTTTAAACGCATCAAAAAAAGCATTTTTTAAAACCGAAATAACGGCTTGAAAAGTCGAAACATCCGTACTATCTAATTGCCCTTCGATAGGAATACGTGCAGCAACAAATTTAGATTCATCGTTTTCAAGTATAGAGCCAAGTAAATCTACACTACCTTCAAATATAGCAGTAAAAATACCGTCGTCATCTTTTTCAATATCTTCGCGCCACGAAAAAACACGTAAGTTTTGAACACCCGCTTTTACATAACCGCTTAAGTTATTATCTTTAGCCACAAGTTCCATAGCGCCATCAATCCCCCCCGCTTCAATATCAAACGGTGTATACACTTTAAATACAGTGTCGAGATTTTTAACTGAGAAGCGCTGTACCTCTGCGTTAAAATCAAAATTGGCATGTTTGCTAAAAGGGTCTAGTTTACCATTAAGTTTTAATGCGGCCTCCCCCATTAACGCCCCATCTACGTTTAGAGTAGTCACAAGTGTTTTTGATAGGTTTTGCGCATTCGTTATATTTTCAATTTTGGCGTTAATATTTGATATAAAAGTGGGCTTTTCACTGCTATTGGTTGAGTTAACTAAGGTTAACTTGCCTTGCTCAATTATTAAAGTATCGATAGAAAACAATACTAAGTCATTCGCCAGCCCCACCCAAGTGGTTTCATCTTTTACTTGTTGATTTTGCTCAGAAGCATTGGGGTCTTTATCGTAAATAACTATTTCAGGATGCGTAAAAGCCATATTTGTGACTAAATTCCCTTTTAAAAGGGCTGACCACGCAAGTGAAAAATCGAGAGTTTGAATGCTCAGTAAAGGCTTAGGAGCTGAGGTTGCATCAACAGCGTAAATTTCAACGTCGTCAATCGCGTAGGCACCGCGATATAAAAACAAATCTACATCACCAACATGCCCCGTAACACCTTGCGTATGTTTTAGCTGATAATTTACGTACTGCTGAAGCGCATAAGGCGCGGCTATCCTGACAATAATAAGGACTAATAAAATAACCGCAAATGAGTTAAACCATTTGCTATGAAATACATTAGAAACCGTGCTCATTGTAATTTCCTTTACCTAATACTTTCAAATGAGCATTTTAAACATGTAAGAATTACGCAAGATTGTAATAACACTACGTAAATCGTATTTAAAATACATCGTTTATAGCCTAACTGAAGTTAAAGTGGCTAATTTAAGTATTAAAAGCAAATGCTATACCAGTAATAAGTGCTTAATTTATAGATAGGCTAAAAAGTTAAAATAGGGGCGGTTAGTAGCAAGATAAAGTGAGAAGGTACTTACCTTAAAAGTAAAAATAAGTTAGATATAAAACCTAGGCTATCCATTTTACAATAACTACTAGCTTTAGTAATTAACCTATTAATTTAATAGCGTCTGTAAACTTAACTGGTTTACTAAATAAGAACCCTTGGTATTTATCAATATGCAAGGTTTTCAATAATGCCAGCTGTGCAACATTTTCTACGCCTTCAGCAACAACTTGGCAACCAATCATATGTGACATTTTGGTTACGGCCGAGACAATATTTTCATCTGTAGAGTGCTCGCAGATATTATCAATATATGACTTATCTATTTTTATGTAATCGACTGAGAGCTCTTTTAAAACAGATATCGAAGAAAATCCTGTACCAAAGTCATCAATAGAAATGCGAACGCCTGTCTCCTTTATTTGTGTGATTACCTCAGACAAATATACTAGGTTTTTAATCATTACAGTTTCGGTGATTTCTAGATGTACGTTGCTTGGAGTTACTGCATATTTTTTTAATAAGTCAGTTAAGATAATCAAAAAGTTATGATTTTCTAACTGTAAGACTGAAACATTAATAGAGAGCGCAATACTCGGATCAACTTCATTTAATTTACCCAAGCTAGCAATTGATTGTTCGAGTACAAACTCACCGAGTTGGTTAATTTTTCCATATCGTTCTGCGATATCGATGAATTCTGAGGCTGGAATAAATTCATCATTAAACTGCCAACGAAGCAATACTTCAAACGTCGTTATCTTATTATCAATCATATTAACAATGGGTTGATAGCAAAGGTGGAAGTCACCTTTATCAATACACTTATGAATTGCATTACGTAAAGTATCTTCTCTTTTTAACGCATCATACATTCGTTCATCAAACACAGAAACTTCGTTACGGCTTCTTTTACCATCATACATTGCAACATCAGCGTATTTAATAGCTTGCTCTAGCTCAAAATTTTTACGAGTAAAGTATAGTCCTATCTTAAAAGAAGGCTTAACCCGAAAACTATTTAAAGAAACAGTTTGAGTTAAAGTTTTGACTAACCTAAAAATACAATCATATAGCTCGTCTTCCGTGGCATTACGAGAATAGAAAATAAACTCATCCCCTCCCCATCGGCAAGCAATAAAGTCCCCCTTAGTTTGTGCATCTATTAACCGCTTACCTATTTGAGCTAGTACATAATCACCAAATTCATGACCATATTTATCGTTGATGATTTTAAAATCATCCATATCTAAAAATAAAACAGCTTTAATATCACTATTCTCATTCACTAAATCGAGTTCTACATTAGAGACAAAACTTCCGCGATTAAACAACTTAGTAAGATTATCTTTTTGCTCTAAAAGGATAATTTGCTCGGTACGTGATTGTACTTCATTTTCTAAATTTTCAATGAATTGATCTAACTTAAGTTCATTATTAATTGACGATTTAACATCTCTTGCACTACGTACAGCAGTTATAAAACACAAAATAAACCACAAAACGAGCCCTAATACACCTAAAACTCTTTCATCTTCTATAGGTTGTAAAAGTAACAAAATGCTAAAAGGCACAAGTAGGCATGTTATATACGATAGTGATGATCGAATATCTGAAGCTAAAACATTAACGCCTCCACCAGCTAGTGAACTAAAGACCACTAAAGATACAAATTTCTCTTGTATCCCCATATTTTCATAAAACAGAACAGGGAATGCAGCCCAAGTGAGTGCGGTTAATAATAAACCAATAAAATACAGGTTATATTTAAACGTGTAGGTGTTACTAACAAATAGGTGATTAGCTACTCTAAGCAATGAAATAAATGTTAGCGTAAAAAACCAATATAGTTTTTCTTGGGATGCGCTGTGATTAATGCTGCTAAAAATAAGAACACAAGAAACAACCGTATTTATCGCAATTGCAGAGCTAAAATATGAACTAACAAATGCTAATCGCTTATTGGCAAAATTATTTATATAAGTGGACATGAATTTAGACTCAATAGGCTGCTTTATGTAAACAGTTTACTTAAGTTCAGTAATAAACAAAAGAAAAAATTCATAAAAAAGTACTATTAAAGCTTCCCACTTCTTTTTTAATACGGTCAAAACAACAATCAGGTCAAAAATGGGAAGCCTGTTGATCTTCCAAGATTAAAGACTGTTCTATAGCAGTAATTTAATTAAGGTACGAGGTGTGCAACCTATTCGCTTACATCCATGTAAGCAACAATAAGTAAATGTAGCCTCTAGGATGAACCAAGAGACTATTCATGTTTGGCATTTATCCGCTATTGTCTATTGATGGAAAATAACCATACTACATAGGCGCTTTATGGCCTAAAAACGCAGCTGAAAATTCAACCTCAAAAGATAAACAGTGCCTAGTAAATTGCTAATCCTTTTTGTTCAAAGTTATAATCTTGATTCATTATTCAGCATCAACAATAATTCGTAACATACGACGAAGCGGCTCTGCCGCTCCCCATAACAGCTGATCGCCAACTGTAAATGCACTAATGTATTTTGGTCCCATCGCTAATTTACGAATACGCCCAACAGGAATGCTTAAAGTGCCCGTTACTTTAACCGGTGTTAAATCTGTGGCGCTAATTTCACGCTCGTTTGGAATTACCTTAACCCACTCATTATGAGACGCTAAAATTTCTTCAATTTTTTCTACGCTAATATCTTCACGTAATTTAATGGTCATCGCTTGTGAATGACAACGCATAGCGCCAATACGTACACATAAACCATCAATAGGTACTGGTTGCTTAGAAGAGCCTAAAATTTTATTGGCTTCTACTTGCGCTTTCCATTCTTCTTTAGACTGACCGCTTGGCATAGGTACGTCAATCCACGGGATTAAACTGCCCGCTAATGGCACACCAAATTGGTCTTGTGGTAAGTCATTTGACGCCATTGTTTCACTGACTATTTTATCAATTTCTAAAATAGCAGAGCTTGGGTTATCTACTTTATCTGCAACATTTGCATGAATAGCGCCCATTTGTGCAATAAGCTCTTTCATATTTCGTGCACCAGCACCAGAGGCTGCTTGGTAAGTCATTGGGCTTACCCATTCAATTAGGTCTTGCTCAAACAAGCCGCCTAATGCAAGTAGCATTAACGATACAGTACAGTTACCGCCCACAAAGGTTTTAACGCCTTGCATTAAGCCTTGTTCAATAACATCTTTGTTTACGGGATCAAGCACTATTATGCTGTCCTCACTCATACGCAGTGCTGAAGCTGCATCAATCCAGTAACCATTCCAACCCGACTCTCGAAGTTTTGGATATACCGCATTGGTGTAATCACCGCCTTGGCAAGTAACAATAATATTCATTTTTGCAAGTTCACTAATGTCACTTGCATCAAGTAATGGTTTTGCATCGCCGGCTATATCTGGGCCTAATTGACCTGCTTGTGAGGTGGTGAAAAAGGTGGTGTCGATATGGGCAAAATCACTTTGTTGCTGCATACGTTCTAATAACACAGAGCCAACCATGCCACGCCAACCGACTAATCCTACTTTTTTCATTGTTTGTTCCACTGTTTGGTTCATAAAAGATGCCTTAATACATTAAAAATTAAAAATTCATTGCGTGAGATTTAATTTTTATTAACGCTAACCTAACATCACCCGCGCTCTAAAACTAGAGAATAAAGCGAAACTTAAATTTTTTTCATGTCATAAAAAAGCCCTGCTATAAACACAGGGCTAATGGGTAGTTTGCTTTTATTGTTTATCCCTTCCCTAGGTTTTTACTTTATAAAAGTAAACGCTTAAAACTCGTAGCTGTAACTTAAGTCAAATGTAATGCCCTGCTCTTTAGAGCGTACAATAATATCTGATTGTGTTACTTCTTGATCTTCATCAAGTAGGTTTTTAACTTTGAACTTAACTTTAGAATTAAAATCTGGGTAGTACGTATAAACTAAATCTAGTGAATGAAATGGTTGCTCGTAAGCATCGTCACGATTAGCAACACCTGCTGCTAAAATACGCTCACCAAACACATTATAAACAAGTGAGCTACTGTGCATACCATCAAGTGAATCATAATTAAGCTGTAAATTCACAACATATTCAGAATGACCCGTCATACGTTTTTTAGGATTGGTTAGCGTCCCTGCAAGCGCCGGGTCAATAGATGCCTCAGAATCACTTATCGTTATGTTACCACTGGTAAATAAGCCTTCAGTTACGAACGTTAGGTCTTGTAGCCATTCAGCTTCAACACCATACACCTCTGCTGTTTCACCGTTAATAAATGATGCAGAGTAATCTTCATCACCAATATTTAGAACGGTTTCAATTGGTGCTGTAATATCTTTATAAAACGCAGCTACGCTAAATGAATTACCTACATCGCCGTAATATTCGTAACGTAAGTCATAGTTTTTAATCGGGCTGCTTTTAATACCTGTTCGACCAAATGTTCTAATATCGGTTAATGGATCGTAATAAGTTACCGGTACAACTTCACGGAAATCAGGTCGAACAACCGTTTCACCATAACCAAAGCGTACTTGGTAATCATCACCGCCTACATAAGTAACAGACAGTGCTGGGTACCAATCATCTGTGATGACTGAACCTGCGGCAATTTTATCTGGGTCGTAAAACGTATTTAAGTCTTCTTCATCAAAGATAAGGCTAGATGTACCAATTGATGTTTGCTTAAACTCTTCATAACGAATACCACCGCTAATTCTTAACCACTGTTCGTAGAAAATATCAAACGATGCATAACCAGCATCCACCTTTTGAGCCGCAATATAATCATCGGCATCCGGTGCTGTTGGCTCATTAAAATCAACTAAAACAGCGTTATTATTAATAAAATCGTCAGTTAAAAAGCCGCTATTATTAAGTGCATCATTGGTGCCATCATTTACTGAAATACCAGAACCACCACTGTTGTTAATAGCAAAACTTGAGGTATTAAATAGTCGCGCCCTATCAGAAAAATCGTAGCCAACTTTAAGTTCAACTTCCATGCTTTCAAACGTAAGTGGTAAAGTTAAATTACCTCCATATGATTTTACACGCTCTTGCATATTGGTATAAGACATAATTACGCGGTTATCATCACCGGTAATAGTCGAACCCGCATAATTACCATCGCTGTTGTAGCTATCACGGAATTCAAAATCAGCACTAGTAGGAATATCAGTCGTTGCTTTAGCTTCAGTGTATTGCCAGTCAACACCTAATCCCATGTAATCTAAAAAAGTATGCTGCCCCATAAATTGGGTAATATTTAACTGGCGCTCTTCGTAATTAAACGCATGGTTACGATTTGCAACGCCATCGCCTGCAATACTAAACGTAGAACTGCCTGCAGGGCTTTGCGAAATAGCAATTTCTGACTCGTCTTCATTATCTATAATATAAAGCTGTTGAGCTGAAATGCTATGTGTGCCAAGCGTATAAGAAAGGCTAAGCGATCCGTTATAACTTTCAGTCTCAGTAGTTACCTGCGAATTTTTGACTGTGTTGTAGCACGAGTTAGATACATCATCTGCTGTGGCAAGCGAAGTTGTACAATCAATTGAACCATCTTGATTTTCAAGATCTTGAGTAATTACAGAGCTAAAACGCTCTTCAAAATCCCACTCATTTTTATATGCGCCAGCCAATAAAAAACCAAATTTTCCGCCAAAGTAAGACTCTTCAAAACTATCGCCATAATGCGCTTTAACATTATAACGAGGGTCTAACGATTCCTCTTTTAACTCATACGCACGTGGCAGTGATTTTAACAATGCATTGTTAATCGCTGTCGCTTGCTCAGCGCGGGTTTGCTCAGCATCCACAAAACCTTCACGACTTACTATATTACCAATACCAAAGTTACCTCGGTATTGAGAAATAGCATTGTTTAAAGCCTCTGGAATGCCCTCTTCATTGCGATTATACGTAAACCCATCTCCTGATGCGGTGTCGTATCCTGCGCCTACTTCAAATCCTGCAGTAAATTCACTAGGCGCTGTTTTAGTTCTTATATCAATATTACCGCCACCAAATGCAGCGGGCATATCTGGCGAATATGCTTTTTGAACAGCCATACTCTCAATAATACTGGCAGGAAATATATCGAGTGGAATTACATTACGTGTTAAATCAGGGCTTGGAATATAAGCACCATTTAATCGAGCACTTGAATAACGCTCGCCTAAACCACGTACATAAATAAACTTACCATCAACTAACGTTAAGCCTGTTACACGGCGTAGTGCTGATGCTGCATCACTATCACCAGTACGCGCTAATTGCTCAGAGCCTAGAATATCAGCAACAAATGCTTGGTTTTTACGCTCTTCTACAACAGCGGCCGCACTTCCTTGTAAACGCGTTCCAACAGCAACCACTTCTTCTATTTCTTGTGAGTTTGTTAACTGTTCATCCGATTGGGCGGCAATAAGGCTTGTAGACTGTGTAACTAAGCCTAAGCCGATTGCCCAAGTAATTTGATTGAGTCTATGTTTTTTAGACATGAGATAGTCCTAATCAGGTTATACAAAAGAGGCGCCTGACGCTTAATATACAAGCCACAAGGCGCCTTTAATTAGATGTTATAAATGGCAATTACTTAGTCAGCATTTGCTGCTGTAACAGCCGCTTGAACCCATTTATACCAGCTAGAATCTGTATCCTGATCCGATACTGCCCCAATGTAGTTAACATTTTCAAAGAATGAATCTGTTGTACTTAAATCAGTGGCCATAACCGTTACTTCGCTAGCTGCTGTGTTAGTAGCAAAACCATTATCTGCAAGAAGCATCACGTCATCAGTTAGTATTTGATTGGCATCATTATTTTCAAACCATGCTGTTTTGGTTTGACCTTCTAATGGTCCACTTGCAAACGTATCTGTATCAGTAAAGTTTGCAGAGCACGCCATAACAGAGCTTGTGAATGAAATTTTGTCTGCTTGCTTTTCACCGTCACCAGAGAATTCAATACATTGTGTATTTGTCGCGTTTTTCTTAATAATAACGGCGTTGTAAATACTTGAATTGAACTGATCATCAAACTTGTATGCTTGTGAAGGGTCATCATCACGTACAGAGTTGCCATCAGTCGTAATTACAGTAACATTTGCAACAGTTGGGTTAGAGGGAGAAACTTGCTCAGAAGATGCACCTTTAACACCATCAGATTCAAAGCCATTGTTACCCATGTTTACAACTGTGCCGTCGTTTAACGTTACAGTACCGTGCTGAATAAATAAGTATTGAGCTTTACCCTGCCAACCTGCATCAAAGTCAAATGAATCATCTTGCGTATCTGTTACTGCAACATGTTTAAGCGTTGTAGCGCCACCAAAAATTTCAATTCCATCATCAAAACCCTGGTGAATGTGTAAGTAATCAAACTCAGAGCCAGAGCCAACAGCGTTTAACGTTAAGGAATTTAAGTCATCGCCTTCCCCACCAACACGAGGACCTGAACCAGCATACCAAATTTTAGCCCATTTAATGTTACCGCTAGAATCTGCATTATCTTTACCACCAAAGTAGCTAGTTATGCCCTCTGATGCTACATTACAAGTCCCACCATCACGCTCAGCATCAGTACATTGGTCAGTAATACCGTTACCGTTAATGATTATACCGCCCCAGTCAGCGTAACGTGCGCCTTCACCAGCGGTGTCAAAACGGTCAAATGCGTTTGCTGATGTAAATACTACTGGTTTTTCTTGTGTACCAACCGCTTGAATTTTTGCACCACGTGCAATACGTACTATAGCTTCACCTGAACCAAATGCTAAAATAGCGCCAGGCTCTACAGTCATTGTTGGTCCATTCACTGGGATATCAAAACCATCAACAGTACTACCATCTTCACCAATTTGCAGGGCATCATCAAAAACATGCACACCGCCATCTGGTAGTTCTGCAAATGTAATATTGCTTGTAATAGAAATCGTTTTGCTAGCGAAAGAGTCGTTATATAAACAATCAACTCCGCTAACGATACCCGTTACCGTACCTGCATCTGATTCATAGCTTGCACAAACAACCTCGTCATCAGTGGTTGAACCACTTGAATTGTTTGAATTATTAACACTGTTATCTGTTGTCGAACTGTTATCGTTTACGGTTGGTGTAATTTCGATATCGCCGCCACAGCCGGCTAGTGACATTGCAGTTGCTACTAGGCTGACCTTGAATAAATCAGATAATTTCATTGTTCACTCCGTTAAAGTATTTAATTATTTTGTTAGCGTATTAAGTAAAAACTTAAGTCACTTTAAAGCACGATACTCATGCATTAAGGTGACTTGAGTTATCGAATGTAGGTAAGATACTGTAGTGATATGACAAAGTAGTTACAGTTTGGTAACCGTAAGATGACAATATTACTTTCATAAAATCAATTGGTTACTTTTTATAGCTACAAAAAAACCGCCATGAGGCGGTTTGGTATTACGATTATGTAATGGCTATATAATTTCTACTTATACGTGTGCAGGAATTAGTAAAATTTACAGTAACGCTGTTCTGAGTGTTTCGGCATGTACTTTCTCGCGCTTTACATATTTAATCCATTGCTGCGCTAAACGCTGTGATTTTTTATGTTTTTCAGCTTGTTCGAACGCTAAAATAGAGGCATCAAAGTTTTGTAGGTTATACTGCGCCATACCGAGTGCAACAAATGCATTTGATTCAAAATCAAGGTCTCCTTTATCAAGTGCTTTACGTGCTGCATCGGCCGCTTCTTCATATTGCTCAGTATTGACATACACTTCAGCTAAACGTTGATCATACTTACCACTAGGTGATAAATCGGCTGCTTTTACAAAGTAATCTATTGATTTTTCATCTTCTTTTGCCTGAATCATCGCCTCAGCTACAAAGGCATAGTTTTTAGCGTTTTGCTCCGCGATACCTTTTTCAATAGCATCGCTCATAACGTTTGCAGCTTTAAACGCTAAACCATTGTATAAATAAACTTGTGCTAATTGACGTAAATCAGATTTAGAGGTTAAAAACCCTTGTTGGTAGGCAGCTTCAATAACCGCCAACTGTTGTTTTTCTCTGCCTGTTTCGCCATACATCCCCGATAACTGCACCCAATACTCAGGCTTGTTATAAAGCTTTACCATGCGCTCAAGCACTTCAACAACTTTGTCAGTTTGATTAAGCGAGTAATACATTGCACGCTGTAGTACTAACCAGTTTTCTTTAGGGATTTTGTCTTCGCTATCACTTAAAGCAATAACCTGAGATATGTACTCAAGCCCTTTTTCGTAATCTTTTAACTGATAGTATGTTTGAGCCCTTAATAAGTAATAGCCTTCTGTTTTAGGCTTTGTGTTAATACTGTCCCAGTCATCTAAAAATGAGATAACTTTAGTGTAATCACTATTAGCCATAGCCAGTTGAGCCAAGCTAAACGTAGTGCTTAAACGTAGCGACTCAGGGATTGCTTCCTCTGCTACCACTTTTTCAAACGAGGCTATCGCTTTTGGTAAATCGTTTTCGTTGTAATAAATAAACCCATAAAAGTTATGCATCATTGCTATTTCGTACGAATTCATACTTGAAGCTCGCTCTTCAATGCTATTAAGTGCTTCAAGTCCGCCTTTAACATCGCCGTCGTCAGCAAGTTTTTGTGCTCGAGCAAGCTGGCTATAAACCTTTTCACGTAGCGCAGGTACACGCTTTGTTTTTTGCTCTGCATGTGCAGTAGCTACGTTAAGCCCTGGCACTAAGCTTAGCGTACTTGGTATAACAATACTGGCACTTACTGCAGCAGTACAAAATAATGTTATTTTTAAAAATTTAGCTGTAGGGTGTAATTTCATAATCGCCTCGCATTTCTGTCCGTTTACTCGTGGTTAATTACTAAATTAACCACTAATTTGGAAAGATATTTTGTTCTGAACACCCGCCACTTCAACGGCTTCACCATTTACTACGCGCGGTTTATATTTAAATTTAAGGGCTGCATCCATCGCGGCTCTATCAAAGAGTGACTCAGGCTCTGCTTTTACTACTTGTGGGTCGCGTACAGTACCTTGTTTAGTTACTGTAAATTCAACAATAACGTAGCCTTCTATACCTCGTGATAACGCACGGCGCGGATAAACAGGTGCTACCTTTACAATCGGTAAGTATTCACCATCACTTGTTTCAAGCGCTAACCCGCCAGCTAAATTCACATCCGCATCTACATTAGCACCAAAGTCAAAGTTGTTAGCATTTGCCGTAGCATCACTACTTTGCATTTGCGGTGACTCCATTGGTGGTGGCGGCTCTTTTGGTGTTGGTGGCTTTTGTGGCTTACGCTCTTTTTTTTGTACGGTTTCCTCTTTTTTCAAGCGAACAAAATCAAGTACATTACCCTTTACTGGATCCGTCATAGCGCCTTCACCGCCAGTAATAAGTGCCTGCATACCTAAAAACAACATAAAGGTCACTACACCGGCTATCACTAATGCAACTAAATATCGCAACATAACTAGCCCTTAAGACGCATCTTGTGCGGCAATTGATACATCAAATGCGCCCGCAGCGCGCGAGGCATCCATCACCTTTATTAACATTTCGGTAGTGGCTTTTTTATCTGCTTGGATTACAACGCTACCTTGTGGATTTTCTGCTTTTAATCGCTCTATATTTGCTTGTACTGCACGTACATCAATTTGGCGTTTATTAATCCAAATCTCGCCTGTATCAGAAATCGCTACTAGAATATTTGCACGCTCTTTTTTTACAGCTGTAGCTGCTTCTGGGCGGTTTACATCAATACCTGCTTCTTTAACAAAAGAGGCAGTTACAATAAAGAAAATAAGCATGATAAATACAACATCTAGCATTGGGGTCATGTTTATTTCTTCAGCTTCATCTTCTTGAAATAGGTTTCCTAACGGGGCTCTCATTTTTATTCTCCTAGGATGAGCGGCTTTATAAGAGCCGCTTATCAAAATTTTGCTTAATGGTCT
The DNA here is from genome assembly GCF_038155085.1 of Pseudoalteromonas aliena. GTDB lineage: Bacteria > Pseudomonadota > Gammaproteobacteria > Enterobacterales > Alteromonadaceae > Pseudoalteromonas > Pseudoalteromonas aliena_A. The sequence continues at coordinate 185,289 of NZ_JBAKAU010000002.1, read as the reverse complement.
AAAACCATAGTGTCTTGTAGTAGTTCTACTTCGCGCTTAGCTTTTCGTTGTAAATACGTTGAGGCAAATACCCCTGATAACGCACCGACCATGCCTGCCATTGTCGGAATAGTCGCTTTAGATACCCCTGACGCCATTGAACGCGCACTACCAGTGCCGGTAATTGCCATTACATCAAACACTTCTATCATGCCCGTTACCGTGCCTAACAAACCAAGTAGTGGGCACAAAGCAACCATCACATTAATCAAAGATAGATTGGTATTTAAGCGCATACTAGCTCGCGATATCATCGCTTCGCGTATTTGCTCTGCATTCCAGCTATCACGTTCTGCACGGTTAATCCAATCGGCTTTAAGAGCGTGTTTGTAGTTTCTAAAACCATTAAAAAAGTAAATAAATCGCTCGAGTATCAATAACCACATCGCGAAGATTAACACCCCGATGACCAAGAGAACTTGGCCGCCAGTGTCGAGAAAATCACGGATAGCATTGATTGAATCAATCAATAGCACCATGGTTTATGCTCCCTTCTCGCTACGCTCGGCAATAATACCGGCGCTTTGCTCTTGAATAGTTAACAAGATATTTTTAGCGCGCGTATTAAGTAAGGTGTATAAAAATACCGTTGGTATAGCAACCACTAAGCCCAATACCGTTGTTACTAGCGCTTGAGAAATACCACCCGCCATAAGCTTAGGATCCCCAGTACCAAATAAGGTGATTGCTTGGAATGTATTGATCATGCCGGTTACCGTACCTAATAAACCTAACAGCGGTGCAACAACAGAGATGATTTTGATAAGTGTTAAATTACGCGTCACTTTTGGCATTTCACGTAAAATAGCTTCACTTAATTTAAGCTCCAGTGTGTCGTGTGAAACGCTTGGAAATTGATCTTTTACTTTCATTACGCGTCCAAGCGGATTGTCATCACGTGCAACTGTATCTTTAAGCTGGCGACGAATTTTACCGCCCATGATTAATAATGAGAAAAAACGCTCAAGTGATATAAGAAGTGCAATAACACCTACGCCTAAAATCACATAGCCCACTGTGCCACCTTGATGAACACGCTCTTGGGTATCGGGTGCTTGTACTAATAAACCAAGTATAGAGCCACCAGTTGGGTCTAGTGCAAATTGCACCACACCGCTTTTAGTACTTTGAAGATCCTCAGCCGTTGCGGTAAAACGCGATACTGGCTGGCGAGTTAATTCACTTAATGTTTTAGTCGATGGATTAAACTCTAAATATTTACCGTTTGATACGAGGTTAAATGCGCCCACTCGCACAACCTCTTGCTGTGCTTTAGTACCGCCTTCAACAATGACGCTTGCGTTAAAACGACTTACCTTACCTTGCTCAGTCATTTCACGTTGCAGCTCAAACCATACTTTTTCAATATCTTCTATTGAAGCAAGTTTTGACGTTGAACCCATTTTTTGAGCAAGTTCATCCATAAACGTACTGCGCCCGTCTATTTGAGCCGACACAATCGATGTAGCAAATTTATTACTAGAATCACCTGCTACTTGCTGTAACACACCAAATAACTCTTTTAGCGAGCCCATACGTTTAGAAAGCGTGTCTGTTAGGTTAGCTAGTTTTACTTCGTTTTCTTCAAATTGTGTTTCTAAACGCTCAGATTCCACCAGCATTTGATTTCGCTTAGCTTGGGTATTTTTAAGCGTTTGTACTTGTTCGTTTTGACGAGCCGCAAACTCTTGCTCACGTTGCTTATTTTGCTCCCTTTGTTCTGATTTACCATTTTCGAGCGTTTTAAGTAATGAATCTAGGTTCATTGGCTCTGCCGCTACACTTGCGCCAGTAATGCTTAGGCTTGAAGCAAAAAGAGCTATTTTTGTCATTTGGGTAAACAATTTCATTTTTAACCTCTTATTCTGCTGCATGTACTGGCAGAGTTAACATATCTGGGGCAAGTTGTTTACGCGCAATGCGTAAACCTTTATTTATTTGGCTTATTGCTGAGTCTGGTAACGCTTCAAATGATTTTGTATCTGCATTCCAACTACCTGCATTTTTTCCATCACGTGTTAAATAAATAAGCTCTAAACGGCCAATGCGTAAAAAATCAACTTCACGCTCTTTGTCATCCACATTTAAAAGTGCGGTATAAGCTTCAATAGTGCGCCCGTAGTCTACCTCTACTTGATAAGCTTCAAGTACACGGCGAAACTTTTCACTTGAGTTAATATCAGCACGATTCATCATTTCTTTTAAAGACGTAACGCGCTTAGTGCGCTCATCAGTTAAAAATGGAATATCTAGAGATACAAACTGCTCTAGACCTTCAATCATTCTAAGCATTAGTGGAGTAATTTGACGTTCAATAATAGAAACCTGATCCATGGACAGGTTTAAAGATTCCATCTCTTCTATTTGATTATTTAATTGTTTAGTTAGCTGGGCGTTGTAAACAGCTAAACCATCAATTTCTGTATTGAGAGTTTTAAATTGCTGTAAACGTCCTTGCATTGAATCTGCAATCTTGTCTATTTTAGTTTGTGATTGCGCAGCTGATTTATTAATTTCACTGCTTTTATCAATAACCTTATCTAAATCGTTTGCGTGTACTGCTGCACTTGCGGCTACAATACCAGCTAAGATTAATGGTTTAACGCCTTTCATCGCATACACCTTTACTCGTTAGTTAGCGGATTTGCTAGTTTGTTTTTTAAGATCATAAACTGAGTTATAAAAATAATTTATGACTTAATAATTTCAATGAGCAGAAGTTTATAGATGAAACATTACAAGGATGTTGCGTAAAAAAGTCGCTTTTATGACAGTTGTAACAATTGAGACTTACGAAGGGGTTTTAACAAGAGAACGAGTGTTTATTGATCAAACACCCGTTTATTCAAGCAAAATCAGTTTAATATTGACGTAATTTGATCAAAAGAATATTGCCAATCGGTGTAATTTATTTCAATTGGGTAAGCTTTATTATCTTTTATAAGCACTAGTGAAGGAAAACCTTGAATAGGTAATGTACGAACAAGTGATAACTCCGCTTTGAGCTCCTCATTAAGCTCGTTTGACGTTAACTGCTCCGAAAACTCATCTTCATCTAAGCCAATTTTTTCAACCAAACTAATTAATGTACTTTCATCAGACGGGTTCTGTGCGTTTAGGTAATAAGCGTGTTGAATTGCAGCCACCATTTGAGCTTCTTTATCCGCTTTACGCGCTATAAGTGCAGCTCTGCATGCGGGATAAGTTGAACGCCTAGGTTGGCAATTACGCCAAAAATCATAATTAAATTGCGTACCTAACTGCGCTGAAATTTTATGCCAAGTCCCCTCAAGCATCTCTTTCATATTTTGTGGCATTGGATCATGGCTATCAGGAGCAAGACCGCCAACCTTATATTCAATTGCTACTTTGCTATCAAGCTCTGATTTTAGTTTAAGCCAGGTTGGAGAATAGCCCCAACACCAGCTACACATTGGGTCGTGTACATAAATGAGTTTACTATGAGTCATTTTTTCCTTAAACCTTAACTATGAACAGATACAACTTTATTTCTGCCTTGTTCTTTAGCACTATATAAGTATTGATCCGCTTGCTTAAATCCATCAGTGTAACTTGCAACATTATCAACTTGTGCTACACCAATACTGCACGTTAGCGCTACTTGTTGATGATCTAATGTCAAAATAATATGCCTACTTACACAATCTCGAAAATCATCCGCCATTTTAGCAGCATTTTGACTTACTTCTTTTGGTAATATCACTACAAACTCTTCACCACCATAACGAGCTTTTACTGACGAAGTAGGAAATTGAGAATCAAGCAATTTAGTAAATTCGATCAATACAGTGTCACCAAAATCATGACCATATGTATCATTTATAGATTTAAAATTATCTAAATCGAGCAATAAAATCGAGAATGGCAAATAGTCACGCGGATTTTCTTCAGCTAACTTTAGAAAGTGAGACGTTATAAAACGCCGATTAGCACCACCAGTAAGCTGATCAGTATATGCATCCTGTGTTTGCTCTAGCGCAATATCAGCAATAAACATATGGCTTCGATATCTAAAGTACTCACCAATAAAAGAAAATACAAATACCAAAGTAAAGCCTGCTAAGAAGCGAGATTTTTCCACTTCCCCATAATAAACTTGTCCAAAATTAGGCCCATATAAAATAAACACACAGCAAAGTAGTAAAGTCAGACCTAACCAGCTACCTGCTCTTACTCCTAAAGAAGCAAATGTAACCACAGGATAAAACATTAACCAATAGAGTGCTGTATTCTCTTTTCCACCGGTATAAGCTAATGCCACACACATCATGCATACAATGCTCATACTTATCAAAGCAACAATTTCAAGCTTACCCGTTTTAATAAAATACACAGCACAACTAATAATCGTAATATTAACAATAACTAACGCTACCGTAAGGAGCAATGAATAAACCTGATAATTCACAAAGACTAAAAGTGTAATCACCACGATGGATATCCCAATCATGGTAAATAAAGAAAACGCTTTGCGTTGCTTGTCAGAGCTATAAACATTTTCAATATTTATCAAGCTAAGCCAATTCGGTTTGTTTATATTATTTTTATTCATTGAATTCACACTTTAAACTTTCTAACCATATTTTCTAGGGTACTAAACTGTTGTTTAAGTTTGGTGCATTCATTTAATGTGCTATTCAAATTAGCCTTACCTTGTATAGAAAGTTCATTTATTGTTTGAATATCAGTATCCAACAACATAACAACCTGGTTCTGCTCATCAGTCGCATTAGCTACAGAATGATTTGCATTGTTAATTTGTTTAATTGCATCTGTGACATGGTTCATTAAGTTGCCAACAGCATCCGCTTGCTGCACACTTTTTTCACTATACAAGAGACTCGTTTTCATCAAGTCTACAGCTAAATTTGAGCCTTTTTGTAGCTGACTTACAGTATCTTCAATCTCTTGTGTAGATTGTTGGGTTCGATGCGCCAATTGACGAACTTCATCTGCTACAACGGCAAAACCGCGTCCCGCCTCTCCAGCTCTCGCAGCCTCTATCGCGGCATTAAGTGCCAATAAATTTGTCTGCTCACTTACACCTTTTATAACTTCAAGCACTTGGCCAATACTGGCTGTATGCGTATTTAAACTATTTATAGTTTGCTGAGCTTGCTCCATGTTAGTTGAAAGCTGGTGGATTGTTGCAACACTGTGGCTAAGCGTTTCTTGGTTTTGTGTTGAGTGTCCATCAGCATCTTTTGCAAGTTGAGATGCACTTTCTGCATTGTTCGCAATATCCATCGCTGTTACCGAAAATTGATTGATGGCCGCTGCAACACTATCTGTGCGTTTGCTTTGATCATCATACATAGTCAATGATGAATGTGTTTGCGATGTTAAACTTGCAATCACTGTGTCTAATTGTTCTGTAGTCTTTTTAACTTGCTCTATTGAATACTGAATTTTTTCAATAAAAATATTAAATGAGTTACTTAATTCTCCAAATTCATCCTTATTTTCGACAGCTAAACGCTTGGTTAAATCACCTTCGCCTTGAGCGATATCTTTAATTGCATCATTTAAGCGATCCATTGGCTGCATTAAGTAACGAAGTAAGAATTGCATCATAATGATAATAGCAAAAATACCTATCAACATATAAATAGCGGCGGTTTGGCCAAAGCTTGAAACACTGGCATATGCTTTGTCTTTATTTATAACAACACCTAAATACCAATTTACGTTTTCAATACCGTTAATTTTTGTAAAAGAAACAAGCTGAAGTTCGCCATTTACATTATATTCAGTAAATTGACTATTTAGAGGTGTATTAGTACCAAAAATATCTGACGTATTTTTTAAATTTAACTTCGTGTTAGGGTGACTTAACACTTGACCTTTATTATCAAGTAAAAAACCATAACCTAATTCTAAAAAATCAATATCATTAATAATTTTAGTTACAGTTTGCATATCAATATCAGCACCAGCAACGCCGCTAAACTGACCGTCTTGCTGTATCGGGACTACAGCAGATATCGTTAATTCATTAGTGGTCACATCAATATAGGGAGTTGTAAATGCGGTAGTGGATTTGTTTTCGACTAATTTATACCAAGGGCGAGAAGTCGCATTAAAATCTGGAGGTAAAACGACTGATTGATCGTTTAAGATAAACGTGCCGCTAGATTTACCTATATACGTATTTTTAAAGCTTCCTGCAAGCTCTGCTGTATTTAATTGTGAAAGGGTGAGTGCTTTAGAATCATTAGCTTTATGCGTTTTAGCAATTGATATAACAATCGCTAACTTTGCATTTAACCAACTCGCTATATTTTGTGAAACAGATTCGGAGTTTTGCTGCAATACAAGCCCTAATTGCTGCTCGGTTTGGCTGCGCATAGTTATATAATTATTAATTGTAAATAACCCTAACACCAACACCAAAATTAAAGAGGCTGCAATGGTAACTTTAGAAGTAAATTTTAGCGAGTTATACATATGCGCCCTTTCATCATTTTAATTACTATTAACCCTATAGTTTTAACAAAAATTTAGCCAAATGTCTTAATAATTAAGGGTTGAAGGTAGTTATTTGATAAAAAATAACAATAAAAGACCAATTAAATAATATTAAAGGGATGCAACTGATTAATTATTGTAAATATAATAAAGTGCGCTTCTTTTTTTTGGAACGTTCCTGATAATTTTTTTTTATTAGTGACTGAATACGTATTCAGTCACTCTTGTATAGTCTGTTATTTCCACTTATGTGCTAAGCGAGTAACATTTAAGCCATACCACGCTATAAATACGTAACATATCATCGGTACAAAAAAGCTTTGCTGTATATTTACTGTATCAGCTATAAGCCCTTGCAGTAATGGTACAAGCGCCCCGCCAACAATTGCTAAACATAACCAGCCAGAGCCTTTACTTGTCAGCGAGCCTAACTTTTCAATTGCTACAGAAAATATTGTTGGAAACATAATTGAATTAAATAAACCTATCGCAAGTACTGAATAGAGTGCTATATCGCCTTGTGTAAATATGGTAATAAGCAGTAATGCAATAACACTGAATGCGTTAAAGGCAATAGCTTTTGATGGTGCAATTTTTTGTAAAAGTGCTGAGCCAATAAAGCGCCCTACCATCGCACCGCCCCAATAGTAACTAATTAGTGCAGCAGCTGCGTGCTCTTCAAGGCCTGCTATATGTGCTTCACCAAAGTAGTTAACTAAAAAGCTCCCTATAGCAACCTCTCCACCCACATAACAAAATATAGCAAGCACACCCATAGTTAAGTGTGGTGCTTGCGTAAGCGAGCGAGATTCAATGGCGGCATTGTTCTCTTCTTTATGCGCGTCTATTTCAGGTAGTTTAATAAATGCAAAAATAATAGCGATTAACAGCAAGGCAGCAGCTAGCATTAAGTAAGGTACTTTTACAGACTCAGCACTAGCTGCGGAAGCCGCGAGTGTGCCAGCAGTTCCAAAAAATAATATACCACCTACATATGGCCCAACCGTTGTGCCTAAAGCATTAAGTGCTTGTGCTAAGTTTAAACGAGATGAGGCTGTTTTCTCAGGGCCAAGAGCTGCCACGTAAGGATTGGCTGACACCTGTAATACCGTTACACCTGAAGCAAGTACAAATAAAGCACCTAAAAACAGCCAATATTCATGCACTACTACAGCGGGGTAAAACAGCATACAACCAACAGAGGCAACAATTAAGCCTGTTAATATGCCCTTTTTATAGCCAAGCTGTTTTACTAAAATGCCAGCAGGTATAGAAACGATAAAATAAGCACCAAAGAAACAAAACTGTACTAACATTGCCTCAAAATAAGAGAGGTCAAATACCCCCTTTAAGCGCGGTATTAGTACATCATTTAAAACTGTTATAAAACCCCATAAAAAAAACAGGGTCGTCATAGCGGTCAACGGGAACAGATAATTTTTATTAGATTGCTCATTGACACCATATGATTGATTTATATTTATTTCACTCACGTTGTTTTCACTCCATTAACAAATTAAGGCAAGTTTACCTGTTTATTAGTTAATAGGGTGAAACTCAAATAGGAACGTTCCTAGTTAATTGCACGCTTTGGCAAGGCTTTTAATTATTCGTTCAGTCTCTGCGCTGTTGTGAAACTGATATAGACCTTCATTAATATCTTCTAAAACATTAAGCCATGAGGGTGTAAGTTTACTTATGGCAAAATAAAGTGGGTTGTATTGCAAAGGAGAGGTTTCTTGTTCAATAGAACTTAACAGATTCTGCTTTTTGCGATCGCTAAGCGTTGAATACAGCACAGAAAATTTAAGTACTTGAGGATCACCAATTATTAAATCTACACGCTTGGCAACAAGAAGTTGTACAAGCTGTAAATCATCAACTGCACTAATCGTTTCAAACTCACCATTATCCATCATAGCGTCAAATTCAGGTGTGTTTTGATACCCTCGTACGACCCCTATTTTATGACCTTTTAGAGATTTTAAATTACCTTTAAAACGATCTGTTTCACCTTTGCGTTTTAAAAAAGCAATTTTTCCCCCTACAAATGAATTTGATAATCCTAGTAGTTCACGGCGCGTTTTATTAGTAACGTAATCAGAAGGAGCTGTATCTTCAATAAAGTATTCAGGAAGTAATATATCCGCTTTACCTAGCTCTACGTTTCTTACCGCACGAGCCCATGGTAAAAATTCAATATAAACGCTGTAACCTTTACTATTTAACAACGCCACTGAAAATTGATATACCCATCCTTTTTTACATAAATCATTACCAATATACGGAGGCCAGTCTAACGTAGCTAAATGAAGAGTTTGCTTTGAGTTTTCAGTCTCAAACAGTATTCCTGATTTATGGTTATAGCCGTTTATAACCTGATGACTTCCATTTAAGTAATATTCTACTGTTGAATCAGAATAACTAGGGTTACTCGCTAACAATAAAACTAATAAAAATAACCAACGCATTGTAATATCTTAAAATGTTTAATTTATTCAAGCTTAGTAAAAAATTAAGTATTTGCATGATTTAATTGGGTAAGATTTGTAAAGACAGGTATGTTTAGTGAACTAAACCTAGCTTGTAAGTTACATTGAGGTGAATACAAACTAGGTTCTGTAGTAAAAGCAGAAATATAGGATTAATCTGTTTTTTTCCATCTCATTTTATTGTTTGTATCGCGAGAGCTGATAATAGTGTCGTCACTACTCTCTACCCCGCCAATCTTCGCTAGGCGGTCGTATAACACAACATTACATGTTGCCGCTAAGTTCATGCAGCCAATAGTTGGAATATAAACCACCTCATCACACCACTTTAAAACGTCTTTTGGTACAGAGCCATCTTCTGGGCCAAATACATAAAATGCATTTTCAGGGTGTTTAAACTCAGGTAAAGGTGTTGCACCTTCAATAAGCTCAATAACCACAACCGTTGAGCCCTCTGGCTTTACTACTTCTAAATTATCTGTTTCGGTTAAAGGAATACGTTCCACTACATTTTTTGTGTCGGTATGAAACTTTTTAGCGTTTAAATAACGATTACCGGTGAAAAATACCTGTTTGGCATCGTAACAACCTGCTGCACGTAATACACCGCCAACATTAGTCGGGCTTTTAGGATTAATTAAACCAATTACGGCTTGTTGTTTGCTCATTAATCTACGTCCTTTGTTGGCCATTCTGCAATGTATAAATCAAAATCATCGAGTTTTACATCGCAATCTTTAACTGTTTTGTCTTTTACAGAAATACCTTGCTCATGCATCTTTGTTTTATCACCATTATTTAATAACGGATGCCAAGAAGCTAAGCCCCGGCCTTCGTATAAACGACGGTAACTGCAGCTTTGTGGCATAAAAAAGATGTCTTTAAGGTTTTCTTTTGTGAGTTTTACACAAGAAGGAACAAGCGTTTGACGGTTTTCGTATTCGCTACAACCACAGGTGTTGTTATCGAGATACTGACATACAATATTAGTAAATATTAACTGTTCACCTTCACGTAACTGATCGGTGGCGGTAAATTCGTCTTCATCTTCGCTATCAATAAACGTATTTAAACAACATTTTCCGCATCCATCACAAATGGCTTCCCATTCGTTTTGACTCATGTCGCTTAAGCTTTTTTTAAGCCAAAATTGTGTATTTGCTAATTGTTGATCAAACATAGTTTACTCGTGCCCCCTAAAGAGCGCGCATTCTACCGTATTGGTGTAAATGGCGCAAAGCCAATACCCTTTCAAAGTACTGGCTTTGTGCTACAAATTAGCTTTGAGATTTAACCCAACGCTTAATTTTTTCCTCTAGTATTGGCATTGGTAATGCACCATCAATCAATATTTGCGTGTGAAACGCTTTAATATCAAATTTATCACCCAGTTGTTTTTTAGAAAAATCACGTAACTCTTGAATTTTAAATTGCCCTAACTTGTAAGAAAGCGCCTGTCCTGGCCATGCAATATATCGTTCAACCTCTGCAATTACATCGCTCTTTGCCATTGATGAATTTGCAAGCATGTAATCTATACCTTGTTGACGCGTCCACCCTTTTGCATGAAAACCAGTATCAAGCACTAAACGCATTGCACGTAATTGCTCATCCGATAAGCGTCCGTACCACATATAAGGGTCGGTAAATAAGCCTAGCTCTTTGCCTAAGCTTTCTGCGTAAAGCGCCCAACCTTCTGCAAAAACGGTGTAACCACCAAATTTACGAAAATCAGGTAAGCCTTCTATTTCTTGCTGAAGTGCTATTTGGAAGTGATGACCTGGGGCTGCTTCGTGAATCGATAAAGTTTCAAGTAAAAATTTAGGCTGTGCTTTTAAGTTATAAGTATTGATATAAAAAATGCCTGGGCGAGAGCCATCAGGTGCCGGAGATGCATATGATGCACCTGCTGCAGACTGTGCTCTGTATGCTTCAACTGCTTTTACAATATAAGGTGCTTTGGGTGCTATGTTAAAAAGCAGAGGCAAACGCGCATCTATTTTTTTCTTAACGTTTTCATATGCCGCAATTAACTCCTCAGGTGTGTCGTAGTAAAACTTGTCTGAATTACGTAAGTGGTCAAAAAATTCAGATAGATCACCTTTAAAGCCTACGGTTTCTTTTACTTTTTTCATTTCGCTTAAAATGCGCGACACTTCACTTAAACCAATGTCATGAATTTCATCTGCAGATAAGCTAAGCGTCGTGTTTTTCTTAATTTGGTATTCGTACCACGCTTTACCGTTTGGTAAATCACCGTAACCAAAAGTTAAACGACTATTGGGTGTATATTGCTTAACTAAAAACTCAGTCATACTGCTATACGCAGGCACCAAACGCTGCATAATTAACTCACGGTATTGCGATGTAACTGTTTGCTTTTGCTCATCAGTAAACGACGCTGGTAAGTTTTTGATAGGTATCCAAAATAATGAATCTTCGGCTTTGGTAACAATATGTACGTTAAACTGCGGAGCAAGTTTTTCGGCCAATGGCTTTGGTAATACAACACCGAGCTCAATACCTTGCGCCATTGAACGCTCTACACTGGCAAGCCATTTAACAAAACCTTCACTACGCGAGATAAAAGCACTGTAATCTTCAACGGTATTAAACGGCTGAGCACTTTGGCCAGAACCAAAACCTGCAAAAGTATTATGCGCACCCGCCATTTGGTTTATAGGCAGTAAATAATCAGGAAACGCCATGCCTTCTAATTTAAGTGCAAGGTCACGCTCTAATATTTCAAAACTTAAAAGCGATTGCCCTGTTAACTGTGCTTTATCTATAAAGTTTAATCGCTGTTGATATTTTTTATAAAAAGCTGCTTTTTTTGCTCTATTTTCTTTTGAAATCACGGGCGTGAATTGATCGTTAAACTCATTACGACCATTGTACGTTGCGCTGATGGGGGTATATGTGAGCGATTCATCGTAATACTGCGCTACCAGTACATCGAGTTGTTGCTCTGCTGAAAGCTCTGAAACAATACCTGCCGATGCGTTAACTGTGTTTAACTGCGCACTGGTATTAGTGTGTTTACTAAGCCCAGTATTCATACAGCCACTTAAAGCAAACATAACGCCACTGGCAATTAATGCTAATTTAATTGATTTCATGATAATCCTTTTTAATATCGTTTTTAAATTATGCGCATTAAACCTTACTTAATAAAGTAATTACGATAGATTGCGTTCATCGTATTAAATTTGCACTTTTATCTGAGCTTGTTACATTTCTATTAATTCAAATATGATTTAAAAGAAAAATAAAATGAAAAAACAACTACTCAGCACCTCTATAGCCTTACTTTGTTTAACTACTTTCAATGCTCATGCCGTTACATATCTATCGGCTAAAGCCATGCTTGATGTTGAAAGCGGCACGCTCATTAAATTACCCTTGATTACTATTGATGATGGCGTAATTACAAACATTGAACAAAATAAAAAGCCAGCACTTACTAAAGATGATGAACATATTCAACTACTTGATTTAACTCTTATGCCAGGTTTAATGGATATGCATGTGCATTTAACCAGCGACCCAACGGTTCCACGCAGTGAACGCTTAGGTCAATCAGTTCCTAGAATGGCAATTAAGGCGGCTCATTTTGCCAAAAAAACCTTAGAAGCTGGATTTACAACAGTACGTAATGTTGGCGCTGAAGGTTACAGCGTTATAGCAGTGCGTGATGGCATAAATGCGGGTGACATAGTTGGCCCTCGTATTTGGGCTGCAGGCCCATCACTGGGCATTACTGGCGGGCATTGTGATAACAACAGATTACCTCCTGAGCTTAAATATACTTCAAGTGGTGTCGCAGACGGCCCGTGGGCTGCGCAGATAAAAGTACGCGAAAACATTAAATACGGAGCAAATGCTATTAAGTTTTGTGCCACAGGTGGCGTATTTTCAAAAGGCACTAAAGTAGGTGCACAGCAGTATTCTTTTGAAGAAATGAAAGCCATAGTTGATGAAGCCCATATGCGAGATTTACCAGTTGCAGCTCATGCACACGGTACAAGCGGGATTAAAACAGCCATTAAAGCAGGTGTTGATAGTATAGAGCACGCCAGCTTTTTAGATAACGAGGCCATAGCCCTTGCTAAAGAACATGGAACTTGGCTTTCTATGGATATTTATAACACCGAGTACACTTTGACTTATGGTGAGCAAAATGGCGTAGACGAAGAAAACCTAAATAAAGAACGCCAAGTATCAAAAAGGCAGCGTGATAGCTTTAGCCGTGCTGTTAAAGCGGGTGTTAAAATGGTGTTCGGTACCGATGCAGCAATTTACCCGCACGGAGATAATGCAAAACAGTTTAGCCGAATGGTTGAATTTGGCATGACAGAACTACAAGCCATTCAAGCATCAACTATTAATAGCGCTAAGTTATTAAAAATGGATACTCAGTTAGGACAAATTAAAACCGGATTTGCAGCTGATATAATTGCGGTAAAAGCAAATCCTCTTAAAAGTATTAAAACCTTAGAGGCTGTACCTTTTGTAATGAAAGCAGGTGTTGTATATAAAAACCAATTGTAAATACACGCTATTGAGGCTGAGTTTACTCAGCCTCAATAAAACTTTCACCACATTGAATATGCCATAAAAGGTACACCGTCCCCTATTAGACTTTTTTTTGTCTATTAATTATCCGAACAGTTTTATTTAATCAAATAAAATGAACTTTCTATTCACTTTAAAAACAATAACCATTATCATTCGCGCAAATTCAATAACGCGAATAGTTATCACTTTATGAAAACGTTTAAGTACTCTCTTATTACTCTTGCTTGTTTAAATGCAAATATGGCATTTGCCCAAAATACACAAGTTGATGCCGATATTGAACGCATCAGCGTATACGAAAAACAAAACCGCGTGGTGATGAGTTCTGGTCTTGCGACTAAATCAGACATGTCTTTAATGGAAACACCTGCACCGGTTGTTATTATTGACCGTGAACTTATTGAATCTCAAGGTGTAGATAGCCTACAAGATTTAGTTAGAAACGTAAGTGGTTTAACACAAGCTGGTAATAACTACGGTATTGGCGATAACTTAGTCATTCGTGGTTTAGACGCAAACTACACCTACGATGGCATGTACGGTGGCGCAGGTTTAGGTAATACATTTAACCCAACTCGCTCACTTACAAATGTTGAATCTGTTGAGGTTTTAAAAGGCCCTGCAACCGGTTTATATGGCATTGGTAGTGCGGGTGGCGTAATTAACCTAATTGAGAAAAAGCCAGAGTTTGAAGAAAAACACAAAGTATCGGTTGAGCTTGGCCAGTGGGATAGCTATTCATTATCGTTTGATAGCACTAACGCTATAACAGATGACTTGGCCTATCGTGTAATGGCTAAAACAGCGTCAAGTGACGGCTTTCGTGATTTAAAAGAAGATCGCGACGAAATTTATACCTCACTTAAATACGTGCTTAATGACAGACAAAACATCATGCTTTCTGCGGCATATATAAAAGATGAAATAGCGGTTGATTCTATTGGTCACCCTATTCGTATTTACAACGCAGAAACTGCAAACGGTTTAAGCGCAGGTGAAGTAACCGGTGCCGATTTAGTAAACGATCCAACAGGAAGCGGCGTACAGTTAAGTGATGCACAACGCGACCAACTTGCTAATTCGCTATCTGCATCTGATGGCTTAACACCTTATAGCTTTGGCACAAATGGTATTATTTCACCAATGGCTGATGCCAACGAAGGCGAAGAGCTACGTTTTAAATTAACGCATAACTACTACATTACTGACGATTTGTTTTTAAACCAGCAGCTACAGTACCGCAACTACACATCTAGTTTTGCACGCCAAACAGGTGCATATAACTACGTCTATTCAACGCGCAGTGGCATTATTAATAATGACCCTCGTGCACCTTTAGTTGAAGACGGCGTACTTTACCCCTTTGCAGCACGCCGCCAAGAATACCGCCAAGTAGAAGCCGATGAAAAATCGTGGCAGTACTTTTTAGATTTACGTTATGACTTTATGTTAGGCGACGTAGATAACGAATTGCTTGTTAACGCCAACTACGAAGATAGAGATATCCGTTTTAAACAATTCTCAATATGGGATCAAGATTACGTACTCACAAACAATGTTGGTGATGTAACGTACCAAGGTTCTTTACCGTATATTTACGATGTCAGAGACCCAAATTGGCCAACCGGTAACTTTGAAGATTACGATCCACTTAAAACAAGTGACTACAATAAAAAGGTACAAGCATGGGGCTTAGGTATTCAACATGTAGGCTACATAACTGAAAAACTTACAACGCGTATTGGTGTAGCATATAACCGAATTGAGCAAACTTATGAGCACTTTGGTGTTGATGAGCGTTACAGTTCTAGCCGTGCAGAGCCAACTCCAGAAGCGAGTACATCAGATTCTGGCTTAACATATAACCTTGGTGCAACGTATCAGCCATCTGAAGATTTATCTGTATTTGTAAATCATTCAAAAGGCCGTACAGCCTATAGTGTATTAGGCTCAGTGGCAGGTAATGAAGCTGACCGAGAAGATTCAGAGTCTATAAGTAACGACCTAGGCTTCAGATTTAAAGCGTTTGATGACCAACTACTAGCATCTGTTGTTGTATTTGAAAGCTCTCGTACTAATTTAGAATACGCAAACCCGCTTTATGACGCTTTAACATCAGGCTCAAATGTACCTGAGAGCTATTATGATGGTAAAGAGCAAACAAAAGGTGTTGAGCTTGATTTAAATGCTTACTTGAACGATAAATGGAAAGTAAACGTAAACGGTATTTATCAAGATGCACGTGACAAAAGTAATCCAAACAGCAGTAGTTACGACACACGCCAAAAAGGTGTGCCTTACGTAACAGCAAGTACGTGGGTAACCTACTACGCAAATATGTTTAACTTACCTGAAGCTGTAAATATAAGTGGTGGTATTACATTTGTAGATAACAGAAGTACTAATTCAAGTTCGTTTAGTATTCCTGATGGTTACGTACCTAGCTACACAGTTTATGATGCAGCGGTTTCGTACACTACAGATAAATGGCACATGCAGCTAAACTTAAACAATCTGTTTAACAAAAAGTATTACTCTAAAGCAATGTTCTTAGGCGGTATGCCAGGTGAAGAACGTAACGCTAAATTAAGCTTTAGTTACACACTATAATCATGCAACTGATTGGTTAAAACATATAATCAAGGCATGCCTGCTTGGGTATGCCTTTTTATTTAACGGCTAAATCAAAGTGTAACCACTATGCGACCGTTAATTTCACCTTTGAGCATATCATCAAAAATTTCGTTAATGTCCTCTAAGCGTTTTTCTTTAATAATCGCTTTTACTTTCCCTTGGGCGGCAAATTCCAAGCATTCTTGCAAATCTTTACGCGTACCAACAATAGAGCCCACTACTGACACGCCATTGAGAACTGTATCAAAAATAGGCAGTGGCATATCCTCTGGAGGTAATCCGACTAATACACATTTACCGCCACGGCGTACACTTTTATAAGCTTGCTCAAATCCAGCTTTAGACACAGCAGTACACACTACAGCATGCGCACCGCCAAGTTGTTCAAAAATAGCTTCGCTAGGAACAACTTCTTTAAAGTCGAGGGTTATATCTGCGCCAAGATCTTTGCCAAGTGCGAGCTTTTCTTTACCTGTATCAACAGCTATTACATTAAAGCCCATTGCTTTAGCGTACTGTACTGCTAAATGGCCAAGCCCGCCTACACCAACAATAGCAACCCATTGCCCAGGTTTAGCACCAGATACTTTTAATGCTTTATAAGTTGTAACACCTGCGCAAAATAATGGAGCAGCCTCAGAAAAACCGAGTCCTTCTGGTATTTTTACAACGTAGTCACCGTGCGCTAAACAATACTCTGCATAGCTACCATCAATAGAATAGCCGGTATTATGCTGCGATAAACAGAGTGTTTCTTTACCATCTAGGCAAAATTCACAATGCCTACAAGCACTATAAAGCCAAGGTACACCCACTTTGTCGCCAACTTTTAAATGCTTAATGTTGCTGCCAACTTTATCAATAACACCAACACCTTCATGCCCAGGCACTAATGGCATTTTTGGTTTTACTGGCCAATCACCATGGCAAGCATGTAAATCAGTATGGCAAACACCACAGGCTGCTATTTTAACTAAAACATCATTTATTCCAACCTCAGGGATTGGTAAATCTGTTATTTGTAATTTACCTTTGTATTCATTATTAATTGCAGCTTTCATTGTCATTCCATCGTATTTAAAAAAATAAGAAAAAGATTAATTTACGTATTGTTGTGTACAACATACCCTAATACAGATGTACAAATATTAATCTAAATCATACTTTAGTCGTTAAAATTGATTTATAAAATGGCTAAGAACTTGCTATCCAAAATGAGCGTGCTAGCATTTAGTTTCTGAAATTACTGAAAGTTATTAAGCAATGAGTTTATCCGAAAAGAATTTTGCCTTTGTTATGCATTGTGGCGAAATGGGCAGCCGCTGGGGCTTCAATAGAACCATAGGGCAAATGTGTGGCTTATTGATCATTACTAAAGAACCCATGACTGCAAACGAAATAGCGGATTCGCTGAGTATTTCACGTGGTAACGTAAGCATGGGCATAAAAGAATTACAATCATGGCAATTAATAAAAGTACATCACAAGCCTGGAGATAGAAAAGAGTATTATGCACCTGCTGGTGGAATTTGGGACATGGCCAATCGTGTTTTTGAAGAACGAAAAAAACGTGAAATTGAGCCAACTCTTTCTCTACTGCGCGACAACTTATTAGACGAGGCCAGTAACGATGACGAACTGTACGCACAAAAACAAATGGGTGAAATTCACAACCTACTTGAAACCGTTACAAAATGGTCTTCAGAGTTGCAGCGTTTAACGCCAGAGCAACTTAATAAGCTGATGAAGCTAGGCTCTGGTATTGGTAAAGTTATTGACTTAAAAGATAAGATTTTTAAAAAAGAATAAAGCCGCAATTGCGGCTTTATTTATATACACATTTTAATAATTAGATTTTTGGGTATCCAATTTTATCCGACAAATAACCTACGCTGGTGGCAAAGTAATACGAGCGATTCCAATGCATAAACACTTTGTAGTTATCGTACGCTAAGTACATGCGTCCGTTTATATCATCAGGCATAACCAGTGCAGCACGTACGTCTACATTAGGTAAATCAGAACCATCGGCTTTACGAACACCCAATGCTTGCCAATCAGCTAATGAGCGCTCTGAGTCATTCCAATACTCTAACCACTGCTTACGTGTCTTAGTACCGCGTACTAAAACGTATTTACTATCAAAGTTTTCAGGTAGTTGAACTTGGCGTCCCCAAGTCAGTGAATCGTTCCACCCTTCTTGCTTTAAATAATTAGCAATTGAAGCAAAAGCATCTTCTTTTGTGGTCCAAATGTCTTTCCGGCCATCGTTATTGTAATCAACCGCGTAAGCGTTGAACGATGTAGGCATAAATTGTGTTTGCCCCATAGCACCTGCCCACGACCCTTTAAATTTATCTAAGGTAATGTGACCCGATTTTAAAATATCCAGTGCTGCCCAAAGTTGGCGTTTATAAAGCGCTTCTCTGCGTCCATCAAAAGCAAGTGTCACTAATGATGAAATAACGTTATGACCACCTTGAATTGTACCAAAATTACTTTCAAGGCCCCATAATGCCACTATAAAGCGTGCTTGTACGCCAAACTCTTTCGCTACTTTTTCAAGTACCTCTTTGTTTTCTGAGTAAAGCTTACGTGCACGGTCAATTTTCCATTGTGGTACACGTTTTGGTAAATACGTTTCAAGGGTTTCTTTTACTTCTGGTTGATTTTTGTCAGCCGAAACTACTTTTTCTTTATACGTTGCTGTTGCAAACGCATTTTCAATAAGTTTGGCTTCGTAACCTTTTGCGATGGCTTCTTGCTTTAAATTCGCCAAATAATCTTGAAATTCAGCCTGAGTTTTTGCCACTACAGGTGAGATTAAACATACACCACATAATATAACGATAAGTTTTTTAATCACTATCAACTCCATTGTCTTTTCGTAATTGGCTAAGCAAATTTTGCTCAGGTGGTGGAATTTGTAAGTAGTAACCTTTATCAGGGTTTGATAACGATGCTTTTACAGTTTCTAAATCTGCACCACCTAAATGCTCACGTTTTGCTAAATTGATGATCATCACATAAACAGGTTGACCAAACATAGTCATCAAAGGTTCCGGTACTTTGCTAAAATCATCTCTTTTTTCAACAAATAAGAACGTATCCGCTTTTTTCTTACTTTTATATACTGCAGTGAGCATTATGACCCTATAAATTCTTGCTTAACAATGCCGCACACTATAACATGAGAGTAATAATAAGTTAGAAAAATCAGATTAGAAATTTCAGTAAAGGCCTTATTCAGCCTGCGTTTATCTAAAATTGATTTCTAATCAGGCAATTCAATTGAGTGTGTATGTCGGACCAAATTTTTGAGTTAAAAGGGAATCTTTTTACGTTATCAGTTTTGCATCTCTATAGTACTGATATCAACCTTTTAGCAGAGCAATTGTATATAAAAATAGCCCAAGCCCCTAAGTTTTTTAAGGGGGCGCCTATTGTCGTTAATTTAATAGAAATTAAAAACACTCCCCTTGATTTCGTACATTTGAAGTCGTTAATTGAGCGCATGAATTTTAACGCTGTGGGCGTGTGTAATGGATCAGATGAGCAGCATACTCAGGCTAAAGCTGCTGGTTTATCCGTTTTGAATTATTCACAAGACGTTAAGAACGAACCTGTTAAACAAGAGGTTAATACATCAATTGTAGAAAAAACTGTTCATTTACCAGCGCAAATTATCAGCGGTACAGTTCGCTCTGGACAACAAGTTTATGCAAAAGATAGAGATTTGATAGTACTTGGCGCGGTAAGTCACGGCGCTGAAGTTATTGCCGATGGTAATGTGCATATTTATGGCACACTACGCGGTCGCGCTATTGCAGGCGCTAAAGGTTTTAAAGAAGCACACATTTTTTGCCAAAAACTTGAAGCCGAGCTGGTTTCAATAGATGGCAGTTATTGGATCAGTGATTCACTGCAAGGTGAATATTGGGGAAATGCAGTGCAAATACAACAAAAAGACGAATCATTAGAAATTTCAGCTTTGGTTAAAGGATAAATCTCATGGCAAAAGTAATTGTCGTTACCTCAGGTAAAGGCGGTGTTGGTAAAACAACATCAAGTGCTGCAATTGGCACAGGCTTAGCGTTAAAAGGCTATAAAACAGTTATTATCGACTTTGATATTGGTTTACGTAATCTTGACTTAATTATGGGTTGTGAACGCCGTGTGGTTTACGATTTTGTAAATGTAATCAACGGAGAAGCAAACCTTAACCAAGCGCTTATAAAGGACAAACGGGTTGAAAAGTTATTTTTGCTACCCGCTTCACAAACTCGAGATAAAGACGCACTGACACGTGACGGTGTTGAGCGTGTACTAAATGAACTAAAAGAAGATTTCGATTATATTGTATGTGATTCACCAGCAGGTATTGAAGCCGGTGCTATGATGGCAATGTACTTTGCTGATGAAGCAATTGTAACAACAAACCCAGAGGTTTCTTCTGTACGTGATTCTGATCGTATCTTAGGTATTTTACACAGCAAATCAAAACGTGCTGAAGAAGGCCTAGAAAATATTAAAGAGCACCTATTATTAACACGCTACAATCCAGAACGTGTTGAAAAAGGTGAAATGTTATCGGTAGAAGATGTACAAGATATTCTATCTATTCCATTATTAGGCGTTATTCCTGAGTCGCAAGCAGTATTGAGCGCATCTAACTCAGGCCAGCCTGTTATACTAGATAGTGAGTCTGATGCGGGACAAGCCTATGCTGACGCGATTAACCGCTTGCTCGGTGAAACAATCGATTTTCGCTTCCTAGATGTTGAGAAAAAAGGCTTATTTAAACGGATTTTTGGAGGTTAATGTGTCTTTACTTGACTACTTCCGCTCAGAAAAGAAAAACAGCGCGTCACTAGCAAAAGAGCGATTGCAGATCATTGTCGCGCACGAACGTTCTCAGCGAGGAACACCGGATTACTTACCACAATTAAAACAAGATATCTTAGATGTGATCCGTAAATACGTTAATGTGAGTAGCGATGCAGTACAGGTACAGTTTGATCAAAACGAAGACGATTTGGCTGTACTTGAGCTAAACGTTACACTACCTGATGAAGAAAAAAAATAATTGAAGAAAGGGTGCTTTATAAGCGCCCTCTTTATTTTCATTTATTTTGCGATAACTTTCTAAATACCTACGTTTTAATCCCTTGAATGCAACTAAAACTTTTTCCACATGTAACACAAAAACTATAGATAATACCAATTCGCTTAATTAAGTGATCTATTTTGGGGAGGAAAAACGTGTTGATAACTAGGCGAAAAAACGCTATTTAGTTGTTCTCGGCAATTGCTCCTGCATTGCTCTACCTTCTGCATCCATGCAGTCGTAAATGAGATTTTTTAACACAAGTAACGACACGTTTAGCGCCGCAAAATGATTAAGTATTATTGCAGATTGGTATAAGTATTACACAGTTAAAGAAAGTACTTAGCCTTAAGTATCCCATTCTTTTAAAGAGTCTTTCACATAGATATATCGCCAAGAGCTCAATAAATCAGGTTTTATATGACTCTGTTTTTGCTCATTAGTTAACTTCCAATTCCAACTAATCAATTGATTAATTTGCTTTTTAGAAGCCATAACATCTTCTGGTATATTGTGATCTTTAGCAACTTTAGTGATCTTTTGTTTTATATCTTTAGCTACTTTTTTATAAGAGGGAAAATCTATTAAACGTTTAAGCACAGGAGGATGAAGCTCTTCAGGCATTGCTTTAGCAGTTTCAATACATTTTAGTATTTCTACACCTGAGCGATTAACTTCCATCGATTCAACACCCGGAATTTGCCTAAGCGAGTTTAAGCTCGAAGGCCCACGTTTGGCAATTTCAGTCATATTATGTTCTTTTAACACAAAATTTAGCGCTAAATTTTTCTTGATAGCTTTGTTTCTGCGCCATACAGCAAGTTCTTTTAGTACTGCCAGCTCATGCGGTTTTAATTGCCATGCATTTTTTATGTCTTTATATAAAAGATCATCGGGTGTTTGAAACGCACGTTTATTTGCAATTAACTCACTCTCGTTTATTACGATGTCAAAGAACCCTGCAGCATTAATGCGTTCTATAATAAGTTCAAAACACGGCAATAAATAAAAAGTATCGGCAGCTGCATAATCTAATTGTTTTTTAGTTAACGGACGTTGCAACCAGTTAGTGCGTGACTCACTCTTATCTATTTCAATATCTTGTAACTCTTTTACCATAAGAGCAAAGCCCATACAGTTACCTTCTCCAAGTAACTG
Source organism: Pseudoalteromonas aliena (assembly GCF_038155085.1). Classification (GTDB taxonomy): domain Bacteria; phylum Pseudomonadota; class Gammaproteobacteria; order Enterobacterales; family Alteromonadaceae; genus Pseudoalteromonas; species Pseudoalteromonas aliena_A. Next base: position 162,792 of record NZ_JBAKAU010000002.1, on the reverse strand, counting down.
TAATGCAAATTGTGTATCAAAAAGTGGGGATGGAACAAAACCTGCGTATTTTTGAAAAACCTCAATATCTTCTGAAGGAGAATGCAATACTTTTAAAACACTAGGATCTTTTAGTATTTCCCAAAAATCGAATAATGAGAGCTCAGCAAGAGGATCGATAAGCGCTAAATGCTCACCATCAAAAACTTGGATAAGTGCAACTTCTGGATACAAAGTTCGACGACGCATAAACTCAGTATCTATGGCTAAAATAGGTTTTTTTTTAATTTGCTCAACAAATGTATTAAGTTGATTCTGGGTTTCAATCAATTGGTATTGCACTTAATCTCCTACAATAAAAAAGCCGACATATGTCGGCTTTTTTATAGGTTGCTAATCTTTCAAGGCTCTTCTGAGTATTTTACCTACGTTAGTTTTAGGCAACTCATCCCTAAACTCTACCAGTTTCGGAACCTTGTAATTAGTTAAATTATCACGACAGTGACTTATTATATCTTTTTCAGTTAAAGAAGGGTCTTTTTTAACAACAAAAACTTTAACTTGTTCACCACTTACCTCGTGAGGAATACCAATAGCTGCTACTTCAAGCACACCATCATGCATCGCAACAACTTCTTCGATTTCATTTGGGAAAACATTAAAGCCAGAAACAATAATCATGTCTTTTTTACGGTCAACGATGTAAAAGAAACCTTCATCATCATATGTAGCAATATCGCCTGTTGCAAACCAGCCGTCTTTTAAACATTCAGCTGTTGCATCTGGGCGGTTATAGTAACCAAGCATTACTTGCGGACCTTTAACCCATAACTCACCCGGTTCGCCTTTGGCTGCTTCTTCACCATTATCAAGCATAAGCTTAATTTCTGTGTTTGGCGCAGGTAAACCAATTGAACCATTATAAGCTTCTAAATCGTATGGGCTTACGGTTACAAGTGGTGCACACTCAGTTAAACCATAACCTTCCATTAATTTTGAGCTTGTTACTTTTTGCCATCTCTCAGCTACTGGGCGCTGAACGGCCATTCCACCACCAAGCGACATTTTTAAATGACTAAAATCAAGTTCCGCAAAACCAGGGGTATTCAATAAACCATTAAATAATGTGTTTACTCCGGTTATTGCAGTAAAGTTGTGCTGGCTAAGCTCTTTTACAAACGCAGGCATATCACGTGGGTTTGTAATTAATACGTTTAAACCACCGTATTTCATAAACGTTAAACAGTTCGCCGTTAAAGCAAAGATATGATAAAGCGGTAAAGCAGTAACAACTACTTCTGTGCCTCTATCTAATACTTTATCCAAACATCCCGATACTTGCTCGAGATTTCCGACCATATTACCGTGGCTAAGCATTGCACCTTTAGATACACCGGTAGTACCACCTGTGTACTGTAAGAAAGCTAAGTCAGATAATTGCATTTCCGGGCGGGTATATTTGGCAGCATCGGCGTTAAGTACATCAGAGAATTTAATTACATTAGGTAAACTGTAGTTTGGCACCATTTTCTTTACGTACTTGACTACAAAATTAACTATATGCTTTTTAACACCACCAACTAAGTCACCCACTTGCGTAACAACAATGTGTTTTACATCTGTTTTAGCTAGTGCTTTTTCAAGCGTATCTGCAAAGTTTGCCAAGATAAAAATAGCGGTAGTATCAGAATCTTTAAGCTGATGCTCAAGCTCACGCACTGTATATAGCGGGTTAACATTAACCACAACACAACCTGCGCGAAGTACACCTAAAATAGTAATAGGGGTTTGTAACAGGTTAGGCATCATAACAGCGACTTTGTCGCCTTTTTTCAAACCTAAATCATTTTGAATATATGACGCTACTCTTTTTGTAGCATTATCTATTTCATCATAAGTTAAAGTTTTACCCATGTTAGTAAATGCAGGTAAATCTTTGTAATCAGAAAAACTTTTTTCGAACACTTCGAGTAACGAGTTATAATGCTCAGGATCGATTGTTTCAGGCATACCCTCTGGGTAGCGCTTAAGCCAGATTTTTTCCACTCTTAGCCCCTGTTTATAATTATATTTTTATTAACCTTAATCTAAGTAAGGCACTTTCACAATTGAGCAAATACTCTAATGCAGGAATAATCCCACATTTTACGTAAACTTACAATTAACATGCACCATTTTGCTGCATGAAGTCTTGAATATGCTTAAAACATAACTCACTGCTTTGCATATGGCAATGATGCCCACCAGACACATTAATTACCTTTAAGTCATTGTAATAAATAATATACTTTTCTAAATTTTGTTTTACAAACGAATACCCTTCGTTCCCTAAAATTAACTGACATGGTGCAGTTAATTCTTTTATTGCACCAATACATTGCGCTTCATCAAACCTAAAACCTGAATGATTTTTGAGCTTAGGATCAGTGGTTAAAACAAAACCTTCTGTAAGCTCTTGTATATTGCGCCGCATTAACAACGCTATTTGCTTACTATTTAAGTCAGTTGTTTGAGCACGCGCATCATAAATTTGTTGTTTAGATTTATAAAAACGCGGTTTTTTATTTTTTAATCTAGCCCTGTTTAAAACTGCACTTTTAAGCTGCTCACATACTTCATCGCTTGGCGTCGTTATACACCCTATGCCTTCTATAAAGGTTACGCTTTTAACCCTTTCACTAAAACAGCTAGCATAAAGCCCCGCTACCATAGCCCCCATAGAATGCCCAACTAGGTGTATTTTTTTAAAATTAAGTGCAGTTATAAACTCATGTAAATCATTAATATAATCTACAAAATAATAATGTGCATCATCGCTTCGCCAACTTGATAAGCCATGCCCTACTAAATCAATACAATACCATGTTTGATAAGGCTTTGAATTATTCAACATAGGCAAAAAACTATGACAATTATCTAACCAACCATGCAGCGCTATAACTATCTCGGTGCCAGAACCAACTTTTAAGCCATGAATATGTAAGTTGTTTGTTTTAATATCAAATGGCTGCACATAAAACTCCTTACTTATTTAAGCGCGTCAGTATTTATATCATACATGTTGTCAGACCACTAACCCCTCAAATGGTGCCAAAATTCAGCATGTAATATATATTTGATTTATAAAAAAACGCCAATGCTTTTAATGTATCTATATTTCATAGACTTAATGAAGTTATTTAGATACGGATATATTTTAAACATGTGTTATCGCCCCATGATAGATTAAAAAACCCTCTAATTTGCTTTATATATAAGGTGTATAACTAGTATAAATATAATAAATACCCCTAATGTTAGCTCTTATTTAATATTCTTAAAGCGCAATTATTACAAAAACGCTAGATATTCATTTATTTATAAGGCTATCGGTATACAATATCAGCGGCTATTAAATAAGGTACACTCATAAGGTACAACAATGAAAAAACAATTAAGCTTATTAGCACTGTTATGTGCTTCTTCTGGCGTACAAGCAGAGTCTGCGCCTAAAAATGTCATATATATGATTGGTGACGGTATGGGTCCTGCGTATACAACTGCTTATCGCTATTTTAAAGACGACCCAGCCACCAAAGACGTTGAAAAAACAGTATTTGATTCAATTTTAACTGGCATGGCTACTACTTACCCTGATGATCATACTTATGTAACCGACAGTGCTGCAGGTGCTACTGCACTTAGCAGCGGTCATAAAAGTTATAACGGCGCTATTGCAGTAGATACCAAAAAAGCACCTGTAAAAACAATGTTAGAAGTAGCCCGAGAACAAGGGATGACCACCGCACTTGTTGCGACATCACAAATAAACCATGCTACGCCAGCAAGCTTTGCAGCACATAATGAATCACGCAATAATTACGATGATATTGCCAATGACTATATCGATAACAAAATTGCAGGTAAATTACCGGTCGATTTAATGTTAGGCGGTGGTACTCAGTATTTTATTCGCAAAGACCGTAACTTAGTAGATGAGTTTAAAGCTGCAGGTTATCAATATGGCGACGATATTAAAAACCTAGATCAAATAACGCAAGTGCCTGCAATTGGATTATATGCCCCTAAAGGCCTACCTTTTGCACTTGATGAAAACCCAACGCGTTTAACTCAGCTTACCTCCAAAGCACTTGATTTACTTGATGGCCAAAATAAAGAAGGCTTTTTTGTAATGATTGAAGGCAGTCAAATTGACTGGTGTGGACATGCAAATGATATTGCGTGTGCCATGGCAGAAATGGATGACTTTGCTAAATCAATCGAAAAAGCAAAAGCGTATGTTGATAAAAATAAAGATACCATATTAGTAATTACAGCCGATCACTCTACTGGTGGTTTAACCCTTGGCGCACACGGTCAATATAAATGGGAAACAAATGTAGTGAAGGGTGTTAAAGCAACAGCAGGTAAATTAACTCAGCAATTACTTGAATCAGACGACCTAAAATCAGTATGGAATGCTAACACTAACATTGAATTTACGGCTGAAAATAAAATAAAGCTTGAGCAAGCTAAGAAAATGGGCGATAAGGCGCTTAATTTAGCTGTTAAAAGTATTATTAGTGATACGAGCTTTACTGGTTGGACTACAGGCGGGCATACCGCAGTAGACGTACAAGTGTTTGCTTATGGTAAAGGGAGTGAGCAATTTATTGGTTCACAAAACAATACCGATATTGCAGATAAATTAATTGGCTTTATTGAAAAATAATAGTTAGCACTAAACGCAAAAGCCCGAACACTTGTTCGGGCTTTTTGTTTTTAAAGGCTTTTAAGCGTATATATCTACGCCTATTAGGTCTTGTACTTCTGCTCTGCGTTCTAAATTAGCAAACTCTGTATAAGTAGAAATTGCTTTGCTAACTTGTGCAGTAGGCTGATCGTAAATTGTTTGGCTGAACTGCGTAGTACTCGCGCTGGCTTTAAAAAACTCATTTGCGCGATCTACACCCTCTTTACTGCTTTTTACATACTCAGTGTTTGTTTTTTGCGTTGTATTTTGATCAACAACACTTTGAGGTTTATTTGTGACAACACTTTTTGAGCTTACTCTACCAGGAATATCCCCGGCAAAAAAACCAGAACCAATTGGCAATGTCATAAACAAACTCCAAACTTAAACATAGCTAAAATTATGATTTAAAAACAACCAATTTGCAAATAATATGATTACTCACGTCCTGGTAGCTTTTTCCACGTTACCGTATCGCGTACATATTTAGGTTGAGCATCACTCGCTTTTACAACATTCCCTGCTAAAAACACGGCTTCAACATGTGCTAACATATAACGTGCATCAGGCAATGTAATATCAGTATTAATTGTCACATTTTCAAACTCATTAAGCACATCAGGGTAAGTTTTAAAGCCCGTGCCCACTGCTACAGATTGCTCTGTAGTCGCTATATAATCATTATTTAGTAAATCAGGTTTTATAACGCATTCTTGGTTAACTAAAAGCATTAGATGATTTTGCGCTTGGTAATGTGCAAAGTATATCTCACCCATACGCGCATCTATACTTGGGTAAACACTCAGGTTGCCGTTTTGCTCAAACGCTTGTTGCGCCATAGTAGCCAAAGTAGACACACCTACAAGCGGCAAGTTAGTTGAATACGCTAAACCTTGTGCTATTGCTACACTAATACGCACACCAGTAAAACTGCCAGGGCCTTGCCCAAAACCAATGACATCTAAGTCTTTTAATTTACAGCTTGCTTTAGTTAATAGTTCATCCACAAGTGGCAATATTTTTTGGCTATGTTGCTGCGGACATTCTTCAAAATGATGAAATGTTTGGCCCTGAAAATGTAAAACAATTGAAAGTGCTTCAGTTGAAGCATCAAGGGCAAGAATATTACTTTTGATCATTTTATTACTCTAATTAATTTGTTTTAAAAATGTATTGGCATCTTCTAAGCTTCGCGTGCGGCGCATCGGCGGTAAGCTTTTTAAAAATACTTGGCCATATTGGCGTGTAACTAAGCGATTATCGCATATTACAAGTACGCCTTTGTCTTTACTATCTCGAATTAAGCGCCCTACACCTTGTTTTAGCGCAATAACAGCCTGCGGTAATTGTATGTGTGAAAAAGGGTCTTTTCCCTGCATTTGGCAATCTTGCATTTTAGCTTGAAGCAATGGATCGTCAGGGGCCGCAAATGGCAACTTGTCTATAATAACACAGCTTAACGTACTGCCGCGTACATCAACACCTTCCCAAAAAGAAGCCGTGCCGAGTAATACTGCATTACCATGGCGGGTAAATTTCTCTAAAATAATACGCTTAGACATTTGTCCCTGCATATAAACTGGGTAGTCTATTTGTGTGGTGAGCCCTTCGGCCACTAAGTGCATCATTCTATAGCTGGTAAATAACACAAAACAACGCCCTTGCGCTGACTTTATAAGCTCAAGTGTTAATTTTACAATGGCATGTGGCATATTATCAGCGTGCGATTCGGGTAAGTAACGCGGTAAACACAGCAGCGCCTGATTAGGATAATCAAATGGGCTGTCTACCATCATGCTTTGCTTTGGTTTTAAACCAAGGCTTGCATTAAAATGCTCTAGTTTGTTGTCGACCGAAAGTGTAGCTGATGTAAATACAAAGCCTGCGCCCGTGTCTTGCATCATTTGAGCAAATTTAGCTGACACGTTTAATGGCGTTATATTAATCGTTAAATAACGGCGCGTTGTTTCATACCAGTAACTAAAACCAGTTTGAGCCGTATCAAAAACACGCTCTAACTGGCCTTTAAATGCCAATGCACGCTCAAACGGGTGCTCTATTTTATCGCTTCTATCTAGGCAAAGTTTAAGTACTTGATAAACAAAATCTAAATCACTGATAACACGATGAAGTGCCGCACAAATTTGTTTATCGCTGAGCTTTTCTCGCCAATCGCCTCTACTGCCATCAACACCAAACTGTAATCGTAAATCAGCAGCGCTTGTTTCAAGCTTATTTAAGCTTTTACCTAGCTGCAGCATATCGGGAATTTCGGCTCTATAAATAGCACGTAAGTCATTAATTAAGTCCACCAGCTTTTTAGTACTAACACTTTCACCAAAGTAGTCACTGGCAATTTCGCTTAACTGATGGGCTTCATCAAATATGTAAGCATCGGCTTTTGGCATAAGCTCAGCAAAGCCACTTTCTTTTACAGCCATGTCAGCAAAAAATAAATGATGATTAATAACAACAACATCAGCATCAGCTGCTGTTAATCGCGCTTTACGTATATAACAACTTTGAAAGTCTGGGCATTCTTTACCTAAACAATTATCGGCTGTTGAATTTACATAAGGCAGTACTTTTGCATCATCTTCTATACCGATACAATCAGCTAAATCGCCTGATTGCGTTTCGCTGGCAAATTTAGCAACCATGGCTAGTTGATGCATTACGTCAGAATCGTCAGTAGGCACATGTGCAACATGTTGATTAAGTCGGTAGGTGCATAGGTAATTGGCGCGCCCTTTTAATAAGGCGGTTTTTTTTGAAGCACTTAAAGCTTTAACTAGTTGCGGTAAATCGCGGTGATATAACTGTTCTTGTAAGGCTTTAGAACCTGTTGATATTATCGTGCGCCCTTTTGACTTAAGTGCAGGGGCTAAGTATGCAAATGTTTTACCTGTCCCCGTTCCTGCTTCAACAACTAGTTGTGAGCTGTTTTTTAATGCATCTGCAACAGCTACAGCCATATCAATTTGTGGTTGACGAGGCGTATAACCATCTAATGATAACGCCAAAGGTCCGGTTGCACTAAACAGCTGTTTGATAATACCAATCACTTTAAAATAAATAATAGCGGGATTTTACGTAAGCAAACCATTAAGGGCAAGTAATTACAAAATCCACTTTTATTTAATGGGTTAACACGCATTTTATTATTCGATTTTACAATACCCTCTGTATTTATAACGTACATTTAATTTAATGGTGACAATATTTACAAAGCCTAATTTGTTATTAACTCTTACTAAAAATAATCCGTATTAAAAGCTATATTTAGACATAAAAACTGTGACTCTGAAATATTACAGGAGTACCATACGCGGGTTTAAAATTTCCTTTTTTTCTATCGTAAATAAATAGTAAGGTTAGCCAATGAATGCTTGGTATCTCATTTGTTTTCTCTCTGCCATTGCAATTTTTATTGCTTTTGCAAACCAATATATCCTCAAAATGCAAACTACTATTGCCATTACAACTGGCTCAGTCGTTATTTCTTTATTATTGATTGTTGCCGTTAAATTATTAGGTGATCAAAATGCGTTAGCCATGACCAAAATCGTCTCTAGCATTAATTTTAATGAATTATTACTCAAAGGTATGCTCGGATTTTTACTTTATGCTGGCGCACTGGAAATCAACCTTATGGCGCTTCGTAAACAGCGCTGGGAAATAACCGCATTAGTGCTATTTTCAACTATTGCCTCCACATTTATAGTCGGTTATTTAAGCTTTTATTTATTTTCAGTTTTTGGTTTTGATGTGCCTTTTATATACTGTTTATTGTTTGGCGCGCTTATTAGCCCAACCGACCCTATCGCTGTACTTGCTATTATTAAACAAATGCGAGCGCCAGAAGGCATCTCAGTTCAAGTAGAGGGTGAGTCGCTATTTAACGATGGTATTGGTTTAGTTATATTTACCACTATATTCTCAGTTGCTTTTTATGGTACCGATGCACAATTTGGCGACATAGCAGAGCTATTCTTTGTTGATGCCATAGGCGGGATTGCGTTTGGTTTAGTCATTGCATTAGTTGGCCATTTTTTAATTATTAATAGCCGCGATGTAAATATTCGCTTATTAATTACCTTAACTATTCCTAGCGCAGGTTTTGCCGCTGCAAATATTTGGGAAATATCAGGCGCACTTGCCATGGTAACCAGTGGCATATTAATGGGTAACATTACTCGTACTAAAGCAACCGAGCGCACGGGCCCTGAAGATACTCGTTACGTAAAAGATTTTTGGCATGCAACCGATAGCTTTTTAAATGCTCTGCTATTTTTGATAATAGGTATGCTAATAGTCACTATGCCAATCACTCTTGAGGAGATTGCTTTAGGCTTATTAATGGTGCCAGCTGTATTACTTGCACGCTTTATAAGTGTAGGCGCGCCGTTTGTCGTTTTTAAACGCTTTAGAACTTACGACAAGCACAGCGTTAAAATTTTAACCTGGGGTGGTCTTCGTGGTGGTCTAGCACTGGCAATGGCGGCAGCTATACCACGCGAGGAAGTTTTTGTAGGCGGCTCTGACTTACATAACTTAATCGTTATTGTTACTTACGTTGTGGTTATATTTTCTATTATTGTACAAGGCTTAACTATCTCGCCGCTTATTCAAAGCAGCATTAAGTCAGCTGAGCAAGCAAAATAATAAAAGCTTTGTGAGCAATCAACTCAGTAACCAAGTTATTATATAAATCACTTGGTTACTGTTACTCTCGTGTTACAAAAACACTTTAAAGTTCTATAAATTGTTATCCTTTTTATTTATCTTCTTTGTTTAAATTAATCCGCTTGAAATGCAAATGAAAACAATTATAATTTTGGCTTTTCCTCTGTAGGGCTTTTCAATGTCCAAAAATAATTCTCACGTGTTTTTTAATTTGGTATCTCTGGGCAAACGACAATTTCATTGTTTTTTTGTGTTTTTTATAATGGCTATGGCAAGCTTCAATGTGTCGGCCTCACCTAATGAGCAAACAAAAATAAAACAAATTGCACAGCTTGCAGAGTATGTAGGTGTAGATTACGTGGCAGCTGTTGGAAATGGTGAAATACTAGACCCCGACGAATATCAAGAAATGACTGAATTTTCGCACGTCATTATTGAGCAAGCTGGACAGCTATCAGGCCAAACCAATGAGTTTGATACAGTAAAGGCACAAGCTAAAGTACTGCATACAGCGATTGCCAATAAAGCGAGTGTTGTCGATGTACGTGCAGCAAGCTCAGCGCTTCGTGAATCACTTCTTGTGTTTATGCCGCAACTATCGCTACCTACATCACTACTTCCCCTTGGGCAAACTAAAGCACTTTTTGCTGCTAACTGCTCAATGTGTCACGGCTCAGGTGGTCAAGGCGACGGGCCGCTAGCAAAAAACTTATCACCAGAGCCTACCAACTTTACCGATGAAGAACGCGCAACTAATCGCTCATTAATGGGTTTATTTGACGCTGTAAGTAACGGTATTAACGACACACCAATGGTTGCATTTACTCAATTTAATGAACAACAACGTTGGTCTTTAGCTTTTTATGTAGGTAGCTTGGCATTTAAAGATGTTCAAAAACCGCAAAATGTAGAGCAAAATATTACCGCTTCGCAAATTGTAAACCTAAACCCTGCACAATTATCAGCGGGTCAAAGTGAAGCGCAAGCACACTACGTTAAATGGTTACGTGGTAATCCTGAGCAATTATTTACCGGTAAAAAGAATCCGATAACAGTTACTCGCACACAGTTACTTGCAGCGCAAGCAGCGCATGCTAAAGGTAATTATTCACAAGCAAGTGATTTAGCAATTAGTGCATACCTAGATGGCTTTGAGCTTGTTGAAAATAACTTAAATGCTTACGACGAAACTTTGCGTAAAAACATCGAAGTACAACTGATGAACCTGCGTCAAACCTTCAAAAACGAGAAAGATGCTGCCATCGTTAACGAAAAAGTAAATGCGGCGCTAGATCAACTCGCTAAAGCAGATAGCATGCTAAACGAAACCAAGCTTACTGATGGCGCCCTACTTTCAGCAAGTTTAGTTATATTACTACGCGAAGGCTTAGAAGCACTCCTCGTTATTATTGCCCTTATGACTGTGCTTATAAAAACGCAGCGCCAAGATGCGCTTAAGTACGTTCATATAGGCTGGGTAATCGCACTCATTGCTGGTGGCTTAACATGGGTAGCAGCGCAAACATTAATACAAATAAGTGGTGCAAGCCGCGAAGTTATGGAAGGTGCTGGCGCCCTATTTGCAGCTATTATTTTGCTATATGTTGGCGTATGGATGCACAGTAAAACCAGTGCACAACAATGGCAAAAATACATAAAAGACAATATTGATAAACGTCTTGAGTCGGGTACATTATGGGGTTTAGCAGGGCTTTCTTTTATTGCCGTATACCGTGAAGTATTCGAAACCGTATTATTTTATCAGTCGTTATTAACGCAAAGCTCACAAGCGCAGTATTCATCGGTGGCTATTGGGTTTATATTAGGTGTCGCTTTATTAGCGCTTATTGCATGGGTGTTAGTCAAATATTCGATTAAGTTACCTATTGCAAAGTTTTTTGCTTATACCACGTACTTATTATTTGTACTTGCCTTTGTATTAATGGGTAAAGCTGTCATTGCATTACAAGAGGCTGATATAGTTGCTATAAGCTCAATGCCGATAAACTTTGATATTGCACTACTTGGTTTAAAATCTACGTGGCAAGGTTTTATAGCACAAATTGCTGTTGTAACCATATTTAGCTTTTATATTATTAAAGCTAAAAAGCACTAACAAATATAAGGCGTAAAGAACAATACGCTCATAATAGTAAAAAGTCATTCGTGGCTTTTTACTATTATTAATTCAAATCATGCCCACGTATCTAAATGTTTATTCCCTTCACCATCTACGGTAATCGCTTTGTCATTATCGGTGTTTGCGCTTTTGTCGCTCTGAGCTGTTTCTAACCGTTTTTTATTTAGCGTTTGCTTTTTTTCATTTTCCAGCTTAATTTTTTGTGTTTGCGGCGTATTTTGCACACCTGCAATGTGAAAAGCGCCTTTTGGCTCGAGTTCAAGTCGTGATATTTTCCCTAAAAAAGGGATCATTATATCCATACATTTCTCCCTGACATTAATTTACTAAATTAGATAAAACGACCAAATAAGGCCTAACTTGTCTATATTTTAAACATTAACACAGCAAAAAGTGAGGTTTAGCTCTCAATATTATCGACCGTTATAAGATATGCTTTAATTAGGTAAAAAAAAACTTGCCTTAACAAGGCGGTTTATGTTTTTATGAATGCGAAATTTATTGAAACAGATTAAAGCTTAATGCTCACTAAATAGTGTTAAGAAAAATAGGATATAAAAATGCGCTTAAACCTGACAACAGTACATCATCACCACCATTCACCGGAATAACCTGTCAGGTCTTTCGCTGAGAGGTTATTCCTAAAAGGAACCTCTGGCGATTCAAAACACATTGATTCATTTTCGCCCTGAGGTTCCCCTCGGGGTTTTTAGTTTTTAAATTAAAGGAAAATGAATAATGAGTAACACAAATCGTCTACGTATCGCCATCCAAAAAGGCGGTCGCCTGTCTAAAGATTGTCAAGATTTACTAAAGCAACTAGGTGTTAAATTAAACCTACGTGAACAACGCTTAATTGCACACTCAACTAATATGCCAATTGACGTACTACGTGTGCGCGATGACGATATTCCGGGCTTAGTAATGGACGGTGTATGTGACTTAGGCATCGTTGGCGAAAACGTACTAGTAGAAGTTCAAGCAGAACGTGAACGTCAAGGTGTTCCAAGCGAAGTAAACAAACTTTCAAAACTAGATTTTGGTTACTGTCGTCTTGCACTTGCATGGCCACAAGAGCTAGGCGCTCGCGATAAGAGCTGGTTTGAAGGCAAACGTATTGCAACTACCTACCCAGAAATTTTAACTCAGTGGTTAAAGCGCGAAGGCATTAACGCAAGTACAGTAATGCTTACTGGCTCTGTTGAAGTAGCACCACGAGCAGGTTTATCTGATGCAATTTGTGACTTAGTATCTACTGGCGCAACACTTGAAGCTAACGGCCTAATTCAAGGTGATACAATTTTAGAATCAAACGCATGTTTAATTCAAAATAAAGATCTTCAAGACACTGACAAACTAGCACTAATCAATAAGCTTATGCCGCGCCTACGTGGTGTTAGACAAGCTAAAGAAAGCAAATACATCATGTTACACGCTCCAAAAAACAAGCTTGATGAAATTTGTGAAATCTTACCTGGTTCTGGTCAACCTACTCTACTTGCCCTTGCTGGTAACGAAGAGTACGTAGCACTTCACATGGTAAGCAGTGAAACATTATTTTGGGAAACAATGGAGCAGTTAAAAGCCCTAGGCGCTAACTCTATTTTAGTTATGCCAATTGAAAAAATGATGGAGTAAGTACCATGCTTCGTTGGAATGAGGAATCTTCACAAGTACAAGCAGCGGCGCTAATGCGCCCTGCAGTTTCTGTAAGCGCAAAGGTTGAAGCAATATGCAAAACTATTTTAGCTAATGTAAAAGAGCAAGGCGATGAGACCTTACTTAGCATGGCCAAAGAGTTTGATAATAGAGCTAACCCACGTTTGCGTGTACCGCTAGATGAAATTAACGCATCTGAGCAAGCACTAAGTGCAGAGCTTAAATACGCAATTGACACAGCTTATGCAAATGTTAAACGTTTTCACGAAGCGCAGTTGCCAAAAGATATTAAATTATCGACCCAACCAGGCGTTGTATGTGAACTGAAATATCAAGCCATCGAAGCAGTCGGTATATATGTACCCGGTGGCAGTGCTCCACTGCCATCGTCGGTTATTATGCAAGGTGTATTAGCACAGTTAAGCGGTGCTAAAACCGTTGTACTAGCTACGCCGGTACAAGGTGACAAAGCAATTAACCCTGCTATTTTATATGCAGCTAAGTTATGTGGCATTACTACTTTGATAGAAAGTGGTGGCGCAGGCGCAATTGCAGCAATGGCATATGGCACCGAATCGGTTCCTAAAGTAAACAAAATTTTTGGCCCAGGTAATAGCTTCGTAACAATGGCTAAACAGCTTGTTGCGCAAACTATCCCAGGTATGGCAATTGATATGCCAGCAGGTCCTTCTGAAGTATTAGTTATTGCAGATGAACGTGCAAACCCAGAATTTATAGCCGCCGATTTACTCTCTCAAGCAGAGCACGGCGCAGACTCGCAAGTTATTTTACTATGTAACAGCGAAAGTATTATAGAACAAACTCAGCAGGCACTTACACGCCAGTTAGCTAATTTGAGCCGCAAAGAAACAGCCGAGCAAGCGCTTGCTAATTCTTCACTTATTTTGGTTGATTCAGTTGAGCAAGCATTTGAAGTATCGGCGCAATACGGCCCAGAGCACTTAATTTTACAACTAGGCGATGCAACTCCTTACCTAGATAAAGTTAAAAATGCAGGCTCAGTATTTGTAGGTGACTACACTCCAGAATCTGCAGGCGATTATGCATCGGGTACCAACCACGTGTTACCAACATATGGTTACAGTGCAACGTACTCGAGCTTGAACTTACTTGATTTTTTCCGTACTTATACAGTACAAACAATAAGTAAAAGTGGTTTAACGCAGCTTTCAAAAGCTATTTTACCACTTGCAGATGCTGAAGGCCTTGATGCCCACGCTAATGCGGTTTCAATTCGTTTAGAGGCAATTAAAAATGAGCAATGAGAGCGCACAAGCAACAAGCTTATTACCGCAAAATATTGCAGCACTTGCTGCCTATAGCTCTGCAAAAAGTGAGAAGCTAACTGGTACTACGTGGCTAAATGCTAACGAAAGCCCGTATGCTAAAAAGATTGAGCTCAGTATTGAGGACTTAAATCGCTACCCTGATCCACAACCGCAACTGGTGATTGACCGCTACGCAGCTTATACAGAGCTTAAAAGCGAAAATGTATTAATGACGCGCGGTGCAGATGAAGGCATTGAGCTTTTAGTACGCACTTATTGCGAACCTGCAAAAGACAGCATTGCGTTATTTTTACCAACCTACGGTATGTACAAAGTAACGGCTGATACTCATAACGTTGCTATTAATAGCCTAACGCAAGCGCTATTACTTGATGGTAGTGTAGATGAAATAGTTTCAGCTCTTGGCAGCTCAAAATTGGTATTTATTTGTAACCCAAATAATCCAACGGGTAGCTTAACGCCTCTTGATAAAGTAAAAGCAATTGCAACAGCCCTTGCGGGTAAAGCTTTAGTAATTGTTGATGAAGCCTATATTGAATTTTGCCCAGAGCAAAGCGCCACAGCACTTATAAACGAATTTAGTAATGTAGTGGTACTGCGCACACTATCAAAAGCATTTGCACTTGCAGGTCTTAGAACTGGTTTTACACTTGCACAACAAAGTGTACTGGCGCCAATTCGTAAAGTAATTGCGCCGTATCCGGTATCGGGTGTGGTGGCAAGTATTGCAGCGCAAGCAATTGCACCTGATGCAATTACATCAATGCGCCGCCAAGTGACTATTTTAAATAGCTTAAAAGCTAAACTTGTACAGTGGTTAAACGCCTCTCCTGCTGCATTAAAAATTCTCACTGGTGAAGGTAACTTTGTTACCTTAAAATTAGCCAACAAAAACTACTTTAAAGTAGCACTTGAGCAAGGTTTAGTAATGCGCGCGTTTACCCTATACGGTGAAGACGATTGGCTACGAATTTCAATTGGTAGTGAACAAGAGCTCGAACAAGTAAAAATTTGGTTAGATGGCTTACAAACGCCAGCTTCCACAGCACCATTAGCAGGAAACGAAGTATCATGAGTAACCCCTATTTATTTATTGACCGCGACGGCACCATAATTGAAGAGCCAGTTACCGACAAACAGGTAGACAGCCTAGAAAAACTTGCCTTTTTGCCAGGTGTTATCCCGGCGTTATTACAATTACAAGCCGCCGGTTACCGTTTAGTGATGGTATCGAATCAAGATGGCTTAGGCACAGACAGCTTCCCGACTGCTGACTTTGACATAGCACAAGATAAAATGATGGACATAATGCAAAGCCAAGGCATTAGCTTTGATGAAGTATTAATTTGTCCACACTTTGACGAGCAAAACTGTGATTGCCGTAAACCTAAAACAGGTTTATTAACTGAGCTGATGCGCTCTGGCAAAGTTGATTTAGCACGTTCATATGTGATTGGCGATCGCCAAACAGATATTGGCCTTGCACAAAATTTATGTTGTGAAGGCATTTTGTACGATGGCAGCTGGCCTGCCATTGTTACCAGGCTAACCACAGCTAACCGCGAAGGCCGTGTTACGCGTAACACCAAAGAAACCCAAATTGATGTAGCCATAAATCTAGATCAAACTAAAAACGGTAGCATAGACACCGGACTTGGCTTTTTTGATCACATGCTTGATCAAATTCGCACCCACGCAAACATTGGTTTAAATATTAAAGCCAAAGGCGATTTACACATAGATGAGCACCACCTTGTTGAAGACATTGGTATTGCACTCGGTGTTGCGCTTAAACAAGCACTTGGTACTAAATCGCAAATTGCACGCTATGGTTTTGCACTGCCAATGGATGAATGTAAAGCAGAGGCACAAATTGATTTATCGGGCCGTGCTTCGTTTGTATTAAACGCTAATTTTAGCCGCGAAAAAGCCGGCGACTTAGACGTACAAATGGTTGAACACTTTTTTAAAAGCTTAAGCGATAATGCTGCTATTAGCCTTATTTTATCGGTAAGCGATGGTAACTGCCATCACCAAGTAGAAGGTTTATTTAAAGCGTTTTCACGTGCTCTTCGTATGGCAGTAGCACAAGACACGAGCCAACAAACAGCCAGCTCTAAGGGATGTTTATGATTGCCATAATTAATACCGGTTGTGCCAATATAAATTCTGTACGCTTTGCATTTGAACGCTTAGGGCAAACGCCAACAGTAATTACTTCCCCAGAGCAATTAGCGGGTTTTGAGCGCGCTATATTACCCGGCGTTGGCCATGCATCAGTTGCTATGAAACGCCTAGTAGATAACGGCTGGCAACAAGCAATAAACGAATACCAGCGCCCATTGATGGGTATTTGTTTAGGTATGCAGTTATTGTGCGAAAGCACCGAAGAAGGTAACGTACAGTGCTTAGGTAAAATACCAGGGCAAGTAAAAGCCCTTGATGTTGGCAATTTAACGTCGCCGCATATGGGTTGGAATAACTTAAGCGTAAATAAAGAGCATGCACTTACTAAAGGCTTAACACAAGACGAGCAAGTGTACTTTGTACATAGCTTTGCGCACACCGTAAACGATGCAACACTTGTAAGCGGCGAATACGGCCAAACCTTTTCAGCCATTGTTGCTAAAGACAACTACGCTGGTATGCAATTTCACCCAGAGCGCAGTGCAAAAGTAGGCACACGTTTATTACAAAATTTTGTTGATTGGCAGCTATAAACTGCCCATTAACCAACAATAAAGAGATTATTTGTGATTATTCCAGCATTAGACGTATTACAAAATCAAATTGTTCGTTTATACCAAGGTAAATACGACACCGCTCAGTTTTATCCTTTTGAGCTTGGCGCGCGTTTAAAAGAATACGCCGACAGCGGCGCAGGTAAACTGCACCTTGTTGATTTAGAAGGTGCACGCGATCCAAGTAAAAAACAATGGAAACATATTCAAGCTGCAACCAAAGCGCTTAACGTGCCGTATCAAGTGGGCGGCGGTATTCGCTCAGAGCAAGATGTAAGCGATTGGCTAAAAGCCGGTGCAAACCAAGTTGTTATTGGTTCAATGGCAGTAGAAAAACGCGAACAAGTAAAAGCCTGGATTGAACAATTTGGCGCAGAGCACTTTGTTATTGCCCTTGATGTAAATAAAACAGCCACGGGCTGGGCACCAGCAACACACGGTTGGTTAAGTGAATCTGAATTTGGTTTACTTGAGCTGGTAGATTTTTACGTGGGCTTAGGTGTTATCGACTTTTTATGCACGGACATCAGTAAAGATGGCACCATGACGGGTCCATCGTTTGAGCTTTACGAAGATTTAACTCGTCACAACAGCACTATTAAAGTGCAAGCTTCAGGTGGCGTAAGCTCACTTGACGACATTAAAAAGCTTAAAGAGCTTGGTGTGGGCGGCGTTATTTTAGGTAAATCATTGCTTGATGGCGCATTTAGCGTTGAGGAGGCACTGGCATGTTATCAAAACGCATAATCCCGTGTTTAGACGTTAAAGACGGCCAAGTAGTTAAAGGCGTTAAGTTCAAAGGCCATGAAATAGTTGGCGATATTTTAACAATGGCTAAAGCCTATAGCGAAGCCGGTGCTGATGAGCTAGTTTTTTACGAAATCAGTGCAAGCGTTGAAAAACGTCTACTTGATGTAAACTGGGTAGAGAGCATTGCACGTAATATCGATATTCCATTTTGTGTAGCGGGCGGTATTAAATCAGTGGCTGATGCAGCGCGTGTTTTAGAGCGCGGCGCAGACAAAATAAGCATCAACAGCCCTGCTATTGCCCGCCCAGAGCTTATAAAAGAATTACACGATGAGTTTGGCAAGCAATGTGTTGTAGTCGGCATTGACAGCTTTTTTGATGAAATTACCGGCGAGTATTTAGTGTATCAATTAACCGGCGATCCTAATGCATCAAGCCGTACGCGCTATAAAACACAAGAATGGGTTAAACGCGTACAAGACCTAGGCGCAGGCGAAATTGTATTAAACTGTATGAACCAAGATGGCGTTCGTAACGGTTACGACAACGAGCAGTTAAGTAAAATTCGCGAGCTGTGTGACATTCCTTTAATCGCCTCTGGCGGTGCAGGTAGTATGCAAGATTTTGTTGATGTATTTAAACAAAGCAAAGTAGATGGTGCACTAGCTGCCAGCGTTTTTCATAAAAATGTGATTAACATTGGCGAACTAAAACAATTTTTAACAGATAACCAAGTGGCAGCAAGATTATGCAAGTAACACAACAAAACCAAGCTCAAGTCGATTTCGCTAAAAGTGACATGATCCCTGCTATTATTCAAGATGCCCGCTCGGGTGTTATTTTAATGCAAGGCTTTATGAACAGCGAAGCACTCGCTGTTACCCTTGATACCAATAAGGTAACGTTTTACTCGCGTTCAAAATCGCGTTTATGGACTAAAGGCGAGTCATCAGAAAACTACTTAAACGTAGTATCTGTGCATACCGATTGTGACTACGACTCAATTTTAGTACTTGCTAACCCAGAAGGCCCAACGTGCCACTTAGGCACACAAAGTTGCTTTGGTGATGATGCAAAACCAAGTCTGAGCTTTTTAGCGCAATTAGAAGATGTGATTGTTGAGCGTAAAAACGACGACCCATCAAAAAGCTACACAGCTTCTTTGTTTGCTAAAGACTTAAGCCGCAGTTGTCAAAAAGTAGGTGAAGAAGGCGTAGAAGTTGCCCTTGCCGCTATGAAACACGATAACGATGAGCTAACAAACGAGTCTGCTGATTTAATTTATCACCTGACTGTATTGCTACAACGCCAAGGCTTAGCCCTTGAAGATGTAGTTAAATGCTTGCAAGGTCGCCATAAATAGCATTTGCTAAAGCAAATTACAAAAGGCCCATATTTTATGGGCCTTTTTGTTTTTCGCTTTTAGTTGAGTAAATTATGTATGGTATAGTGCGAGGCTCAATTAATCGGTTACTGTGAACTATGAAAAACTATATTACTCCTTCCTTCGTCGCATTTGTTTTAGTTGTCGCATTTATTTTAGCGGGCTGTACCAGCAAAACTAATCAGACGACAACTACAGCAACCACTACTACAACGAATCAGTCTGTAAAAACCACAGTAATACCCGATGAATGCAGCACCATTAATAAGCTAATAAATGGTTTTGAGTCTGGTTTTAATTCAATAAAAACAGATAAAGTAAATAACCAGTTTACTAATCAATGGCGTACTAATTCTCATATGATTGGAGCAAACTGTACAGTTACTTTAAATAAGTCAGAGCAAGCAAGCTACCAATGCCAAACACCTATTAATACACAAACGCAAACCGTAAAGTCTCATCAAAAACTGGCTAAGCAATTACGCCAATGCTTAACCAAAACAGGTTGGTTTGAAAGTCAAAAAGAAACAGCAAGTTCAATTTACAGCACCTTTGTACTTGATACTAAAACCCCTGTGATTACACTTTCAACTAATCAAGAAGGTAATGGGTTTTCTACTCGCTTTGAAATTGCACCACCGTTAGGACTTTAATATGCGCCAATTAAATCAAAACAAAAAACCGCCTAAATTTAAAACTGATTGCCTAGGAATATGCGAAAGGCGCAGCGGTTACTGCACCGGTTGTGGGCGTACCAACGAAGAAATTTTTGATTGGATAATATTATCTGAAGATGAAAAAAAAGCGATTTTAGAAATGCCAAGAGCTGATTTAAAATAGTTACTCATTGTTAAATAGAGGCTCAAAAACTGAGCCTCTTTACACTGTATATTTATAGTAATCTTAGTAATTGCGTACCGGGTACGCCGCTTTGTGGTAATAACGCGGGGGTAACTGCAAATACTTCTGGAATTTTGCTTTTGATTTCATCCATCTTTTTACGGTTATTTTGTTTATCATAAACATAATATTTAAGGATATTTCCGTATACATCATCTTTTGCATCAACCTGCTCTAGGGTTTTTAATGCTTTATCGTAATCAGTAAGGTAAATGTAAGCCAGTGCTAAGTTATCAGCTGAGCCAACCTGTAGCTTACCATCAAGCTGTTTTGATAAATCTTCAAGCTCCGCAACAGCAAGTTCATAACGCCCTAGCTGTATATAGGCCGTTGCTAATGAATTTTTCAAAAAGTAAGGTGGGTTACTGCCCGGCTCGTACCATTTTTCGTAAGCACTTAGTATATCTTCATATTGCTCAAGTTTAGAGTAAACGTGATTCAGCAGTCTAAAGCTTTGTAGTTTGATTTCAGCTTCTTCAAAACCAGTAAGTTTATCTCTATTTAAGTGCCATTGTTGAATGCCTTGCGCAGCTTGGTTTAACAGTTCAGGGGTATCACTTTTTGCCCCAGCAGCACTTTTTAGAAGCTGTGCAAGTTGTTGATTATAAGCTTCACTTTTTACAGGTACCTGAGCAGTTTTACTATTTTGCTGTTTACTACCTGAATTACCATCTACAATTTGCGCTGCAGCTAAAGCACTAAAAGACATTGCCGCCGCAACCATAACCAAATATTTACTTTTCATTGTTTTTTCCTTGTTTAACATTTTGATCCTCTGAATATTAAAGCTCTTAGAATGAGCAATATTCAAAAGTGGGGGGGTAAAAAAGTTGTTTTTGCTTGTAACGTTGTGCTTTTTTAGTAATAAACTCGCTAAATCTAATTGGTATTTATCTTTTAGCTTTTGCATACATAACTCATCACATCTAAGTTCAAGTTGTTCTCGCGCTAAACCAGTTAACTTTAAGCAAATAGGGTTCCACCAAAAAACGCTTTCTATAAAACAAATAAGCCACGTCCAATAAATATCACCTTGTTGTAAATGAGTTACCTCGTGTTGAATGACTGAATTTAACTCTTCACGATTTATCATCGACGTCTCTAACCAAATAACAGGCTTTATTAACCCTGTAGCAAAAGCAGGCTCTGTATGGGTTGTTAGCCTAATTGGGTACTGATTGTTGATGTGTTTGAGTTCAGTACTTGGCTTTGAGTTAATGTATAAAGTTTTTACAAGTTTTACGTATAGGCTCATACGTAATAAAAACAATCCACAACCACTAACAAGCAAAATAATAAAAATATTACTAAGTGATGGAACAAAGTCCCAGATACTCTGCTTACTTAGTAGCGTGTTTGGAGTTGTTATGTGTAAGGTATCTGGAGTTAACACTTTTAAATCGGGAACAATATGCCCCACATTAAATGTGTAACGTTCTGATCCTTCAAAAAATGCTAACTGAGATAAGTATTGCCAAGGGACAAACCAACATGCCAAGGCAATCATCAAAAGGTAGAGGTTTAATCGTGCTGGAGCATTTTTTAACCCCTTTACGGTAAGCAAAATACATAAGCTAATAAGTGTGCTGGTAAATAAATAATCCGTCATTACCCTCTCCTTTAATCTAACTTCTTATTTTTTAAAAGCGTTTGTAAATATTCAATATCTTCATCGTTTAGCTTTTCTTCTTTAATAAAGTGAGCAATTAAACTACGAGAATTACCTTTAAAAAATCGTTGCATAAAGCTAGGCATAGCTTGCTCCGATAACGCGTCTTGAGTCACAATTGTTCTAAAAACAATAGCTCGCCCTTCATTTCCACAGCGCTCAATCGCTCCTTTATGTTCTAACCTATCAACAATAGTTTTAACCGTTGTATAGGCTACTTTTTTATCTTTTTGCTTATCAGCTAAAAGCACTTTATGTAGTTGACTGGCGGTACAGGGTTCTTCCTGCCAAAGCAGCTGCATAATATCCATCTCAAAATCACTAAGTTTCATTCTTGCTCCTATTACTACACTTGTAGTGGTACTGTTACAAATGTAGTAGTAAGTAATCTTAGTGTCAATACAAAATTAACATGTGAATGAAAAATAAACGGTATAAATATAAAAGTCTTAGGAAGGTTTTATAAAAAAGGTAGATAAAATAAAGGGATATACTTATTAATAGATTTTAGAAAAACATAAAAAACGATAGTTTATTTACAACTAATGCTTTTTATTTTTTAAAGTTTTATGACAGGTAATTGGTTCTCTTAGTTCTAACTGAAACTATTGGAGTCATGTTATTCATACAATGAGAACAGCCGCCATAAGCTTCTAGCACTCTTTCTAAGTTCAGCTAAGAGAAAATAGCAGACGGTCGATCTAACTCATTTTTGGACAAAAACGTTTTAGATCGTCGGCTGTATTAGATTAATTTCGCATAAAAATTTCTATGGGCTAACACCCGCATTAAACGAACCGAATACGGAAATTGCTTTGTTGTAAGTTAGACCGAAGCAGAAACACAAAGCAACTGGAGTGTTTGGCGTCGCTTTTAATGTGTTTGTTATATTCTCTTACCCATTGACTCCTGAACCTCTGCACGAGAATCCTCGAATGAAGGTCGAAAATGTGGATTAAACCCGTTATCTAACGTCATTGAGATTGTATCCAAATTTGAGCAAATATAACTATCTAATGTAGTGAATACACGCGCAAGTTGTGATTTGTAGTTTTCCATAGATAAAGCCTCATCAAGAGCTTTTAATGAATGTAGTTGAGCATTGATAGCACGCCATGATGCAAGAAGACTTTCGTAGCAAATCAAGAAGTCAAATGATCGCTGGCCAAACTCTTTAACGATTAAATCAGGGTCTTCGCTACCCTGATAATGAGTGTGAACGGAGCAAAACTCTGCGGCATGATTGCTTAGTATACTATTTAGAGTTTTGTTATCCATTGTTGATATTTCGCGACTTAGCTCCGACTTAACGACTGCTGAAAAAAATAAAATATCTGATTCGATTTTTTGTAATTTTAATGTGTCGAGAGTATATTGCTGCTGCTTTTGATGAGCTTTTAGTTGAATGTAAATAAAACCAATTGAAATAACAGTGACTATCGGCCCTAATATTCCACCAAAGAAGCTTCCCATTTCAGCCCATTTAGCATGATCATCCCATAGGCCTAACCCAAATTGATTCGTATAAAGGAAGATTGGAACAAGCAAAGCTAAAACAAAGATGATGCTTAAAATTTTCAAATGCTTTCCCTAGAAAATAACGCCGTTTTAAGCGGCGAGTGATAGCTTGCTAAAATGTGAAAAGAAGTGAAACCGAGCAAGCTGTTACGAGTCCGACTTGAAAACCCTTGTTATGTTTTGACTTCCACCACGCCGTCGATTGTATCTATTTTTTTAGTGGTTGGAATTTCGGGGAAGTTAACTTTACCAACTGAATTAAATATTGCTTTCCTACACTTAGTTGCAAATTTCGAATCCCGTTTATCAGTTAAATATTTTGCAACTATAAATAAATCAGGTGTAAAAACTAATGCCGTTGAACTAATACTGGCCGCAGAAATACACTTTGTAGTAAAAGGTTCTGGTCGTTCTTCAAGTGAGCGAAGTCTATATGCATTACCAAATAGAACTGACTTTGCAGGTACTTCAATTTCATCACGATCTAAATCTTCGTGAATGTTTAATGCTAACTGTCGAAGTTTATCTACATTAATGGCTTTGTTATCTTTCCCTTCAGCTTCCCCAAGCAAGCGACCTTCATTTGATTCAAAAACAGCATCAAATTCTGACTCTCCATCTTCATACTGGGAAACAGAGAAACCAAGGGTTTTTAATGCATCAAGTATCGCATACTCTAAAGGTTTTCCTTTTTCAAAAAGTAAGTTCCTCAAGCGTCCTAAATCGCTAACTTTATCAAGTACTGATTCTTTTTCAGTTTGAATTTTCTCTAGTTTACCCTCAATTTTTAATAGTTTTTCAGTAAGTACATCTTCTTCTTTTAATTTGTATATTTTACTTTTCGACCAATCAGGCTCTGGTGTGAGCTCTCCTGTACTCTTTAATGATTTATCTAACGCTACAATTGACTTAACAAACCTAGAAGCAAATTGTTTCGCAGTATCGCTCCACTCTTCTTCTTCATCAAAGAATTCTTCAGGATAAAAATCAATGTCAGGTAGGCATATAATAGAGCCGTTAGAATTTTTAGATCTTTCAATGACTCCCACAGTTTTGTCACCATGTTTTGTTAATAAACATGGTGATGTTCCTGAGTTAATAATTACTTTATATGAAGATATAGAACAAAACTCTTGCCAATATGAAGATATAACCTCAGAGTTTTTTGCCGATAACTTTATTTCTTTGCCATTGGTACTCGTTGGCTTTAGTTCTAGTGGAATTGAAAAATAGTTGTCATAATGTCCAACAATTCTAGTCGTCTTTTGATTTCGACCTGTCCCAGAGAATTTCTTTTCACCTGTAGCAATACAAACTTCCGTCAACTCATCCAAAAAAACTATGACAAGCTTTCCATGTTCTACAGCAGATTTAATTTCTCTTTTCCAGTGTTCGCACTGGGCTTTTAATTTAAACGAATCATCATCGGACAGACATGGTTTACCTTGGAACATTGAATCACGTCTAAAAACATATTCTTTAATATCAGGTTTAAATAAAACAATATCCCAATCTAGAAGAGAGATATTTGAATCAAAATCGCTATACTCTGTTTCATCATCACAAAGAGATAGACCTATCGTTATTATTTTCTTCTTAGCCATGAATTAACAGAAACTCCTTTTAAAAACATAACAATTTTATAGTGCGCGCGTCGCGTAGCTTTCTGCCGATGTCACGCTCATGTATTAATAAATCTATTTTTAACAAATAACGTAATGCTTTGCCAACTATAAGTTTTTTATTAGCGCTAAAGATTTTCAGAAAACGAAAATACACTCGACGCTCATTTTCTTGAATATATGCGCGAACTACACAGTTTTGAAATCAATTAACTCTTATTTTAAGCTAACCTCAATGTCTGGTTATCTCTCAAAACAGACCTTTAGAGTGTTTGCTTTAACTCATAATGGGGCAGAAACGAGTTACGGCTGATAGTCGGCTTATGGCACTTACCAGTCATAAGTAACCAAACACTAATAAAAAAGGCGCTTCCTTTACGGTAAGCGCCCTTCTGTTATCTCACTAATGACTTATTTTACGATTGTCATTTCGTCTAACAAGTTTTGTGCATTATCTACTTTATCCATTACCCACAGCATGTAGCGTGAATCAACGTGGATTGAGCGATTAAGCTCTGGGTTGTAATCCCAGTCACCAATAATACTTTCGTAAACACCGTCAAACAGTAAGCCTACAAGCTCTGCTTTACCGTTAAGTGTTGGCGAACCAGAGTTACCGCCAGTAGTGTCTACATTTGATAAAAAGTTAACGGGTACTGTATTCATACCGCCTGTATAATCACCGTAAAGCTTGGCTTTAATTTGCTCTTGTAACTTTTTAGGTGCATTAAATGGGTCAACATCGGTGTTTTTGGCTAATAACCCTTCAAGCGAGGTAAAGGGTGTTGCTACCAAGCCGTCTTGAGGTGAGTAGCCGCCTACGGTGCCATAGGTTACACGGAGTGTGCTGTTAGCATCGGCGTATACCGGTTTGTTTTTAGCTTTGTTAAACGCAATGATTGCGCTCATTAGCTCTGGGCGAGCGGCTTGTAATTTACCTGCCAGTGCTTTTGATTTATCTTCCTGTGCTTTCATTACTTTGAAGATTGCTTTAGCGTACTGCACAAATGGGTCTTGGCTTTGATTTAGCTGGCTAAACGATTGCTCAAATAATGAATTGCGAACAGTGGCATTATCAAGTCTTGACTGCTCATACATGCTATCAAGTAATGCGCTTTGAGTTGCTTTATCAAACCCATTTTGTACTTTAAATACTTTATCAACATCGCTAAAACGCTCTTCTTTTGGAAGTGCTGCATACAGCTCTAAAAAGTGCAGTAAAATAGCTTTGTCTACTTTGCTATCATAGCGGCGCGTCATTCGCTCAAGCCCTGCTTTAATGCGAGGTAAGTCACGTTCTTGATAACCAGATTCACGTTCGCTATTAGGCTTTTGCTTTTCATAAGCTAAGCGGTATAAACGTCGTGCTGTGCTGATCATTTGTGAGCGATGTACATAACCTAACATACGGTCGCGTTCACTGTGCTCTTGTGATTGCGCAATTAGCTCAGATAGCTCACCTAATACGCTTCCGTATTGTTCTTTACGCTCACCATCACTATTAATCCATTGTGTTAACTCTTGCTCAAACTGTTTTTTGCGCTCAAGCATAGTGCCTTTTTTAAAACTTTCGATCATCGAACCAAAGTTTTTAATATAGTTGTTATAACCTGCAATGGTGCTTTCGTAAGCAATATGCGCTTTACTGCCGTCTTCTGAATTTTCTTCAATAAGCGACACGTATTTTGAATTATGCTCACGTGCTTTAGGGTAGCTGTCGTTAAATACGTTATCTACCTCTGTTGCAATACGGTATCGGTTAGTACGCCCTGGGTAGCCTGTAACCATTACAAAGTCGCCTTCTTGCACGCCTTTGGCACTTACTTTTAGGTAAGAGTCTGGTACGTAAGGTACGTTGTCTTCGCTGTACTCTGCAGGTTTTCCATCTTTGCCTACATAAGCGCGGTAAAAACCAAAGTCGCCAGTATGGCGCGGCCACATCCAATTATCTATATCGCCACCGTATTTACCTACGCCCATGGCTGGTGCATAAGATAAACGTACGTCTTTAATTTCAAGTGACTTAATTAGGTAAAACTCTAAACCACCATGAAACGAATACACGTTACAACGATAACTTTCATCGGCTTCACACTGGGCTACTAGCGCTTTTTCGTTTTTTACTATTGCGTCGTAGCGTGCTTTAGCGCTTAGTTTTTCAATACCTTTATTGACTTTGTCAGTCACATTAGTAACTGTTTCTGTGACGTATACGCGTGACCCTGGGGCTGCTGGTAAATCCTCAGCAGGACTTTTAGCTAAAAAGCCATTTTCTAAAATGTTGTTCTCAGGTGTTGAGTTGTATTGAACAGAGCCATAAACACAGTGATGATTTGTAACCACTAAGCCTTTTGGCGATACAAACGATGCTGTACACCCACCTAGGCTAATTACCGCATTCATTGGGAATTCGGTTAATTTAGAAATAGAGTCAACATCAATTTCAAGCCCTTTAGCTTTTAAAATTGATTCTAACTCTGGAAGTTGGTGTGGTTGCCACATGCCTTCGTCGGCTATGGCACTACTTGAAAGTGATAAAGAGAATGTGGCGACTAATGTAGCTACAAGAGGTTTTAAACGCATTATAGAATCCTTTTTGTTTGTTTCTATAACAGGTTACTCGTCAGTAGCTAATTAGGTCAATAGCCGCGCAATGATTTGTTACAATATAACATTTATAGCAAGTTATAAATACTCCGAGGAATATTTAAGTAGCTCTGCTGCTGGTATTGGCTTGCTAAAATAAAAACCTTGCATAAAATCACAGTCTAGCTCTTTTAATAGGTTGTGCTGTTCTTGTGTTTCTACACCTTCAGCTACAACTGTAAGCCCTAAACTGTGCGACATAGCAATTATTGCTCTTACGAGATTAAAATCTTCTTTATTTAACACGATGCCTTCAATAAAACTTCTATCTATCTTAAGTATATTAAAAGGGTACTCTCTCAAATAACTCAATGATGAATAACCAGTACCGAAGTCATCCATTGATAAGTTAATGCCTAATGCCGTGATTTCAGTCAATATATCAACAACATGAGTATGACAACTCATCAATACTCCCTCAGTAATTTCAAATTCTAAACTTTCGGGGTTTATATCAGCGTCGATCAGTGAGTCTTGAATAAAACGAAGTAATCCCTCATCTCTAAACTGGCGGGGAGATAAATTTACTGCCATTGTATATTTTTGCTCGCGCTCACAACTACTTTGCCACTCATTCAAAAAGTGTAATGCTCGGCTAATCACAAACTTACCAATAGGCACTATTAACCCAGTATTTTCAGCAATAGGTATAAATTCATCTGGTGTTACGTTGCCTAATATGGGGTTATGCCACCTCAATAAGGCTTCTGCGCCAATAATATGTTTATTTTTAACATCAAATTGGGGTTGATAGAATAATTCGAACTCATTGCGTTCAAGCGCGGAACTCATTTGCTCTTCAATTGCTAAACGCCGTTGGATAACTACGTTCATTTGTTTTGCGAAAAAAGAATAAGTATTTCGGCCGAATGCTTTAGCTTGATACATTGCGGTATCTGCATTACGTAGTAAATCCGAAGCTGAACTGCCGTTTTCAGGATACATAGCAATGCCAGCACTCAACGTAACCATTAATTCGCGGCCTTCTATTTTAAATGGTTCTCTAAAGTTTTTAAGTAATTTATCAACTATGCGTAGCGCACTTTTATCACAGGTTAAGTTTGGTAATAATACAATAAACTCATCGCCTCCTAGTCTTCCTACCATACCGCTATCACTGATAGTTAGCTGAAGCCTTGCAGCTGCTTCAATTAACAGTTTATCGCCAACTTCGTGCCCTAGTGAGTCGTTTATTTTTTTAAAATCATCTAAATCAAGAAAACATACAGCGGCATTACCTTTGTTTTTATCTGCATTTTTCAAAACTTCAGATAATTTATCTAAAGCTAAAAAACGATTAGGAAGTAATGTTAAGCTATCAAAATAGGCTTGATGGCGTATCAGTTCATCTGTTTTATGTTGCTCAGTAATATCACGTACAATAACCATGACTTGATCATATTGAGGTACATGATTTATACGAGCTTCAAAATATACGGTTCCTTTAGACAGTTTTAGTTCATATTCAAAGCTAACCATTACTTTTTGTGTTAGTGCTTTGGCAATATTAATCTGAAATTTAGTCGCAATTTCATCAGGTAATACAGCAAACATGCTTTTACCAATAAACTCATCAGGATTAACATATAAGTTATTCTCATTACTGGCGTGGTAGTCAACAATGGTGCCATCTTCTTGCATTAAAAAAAATAAATCAGGAATTGCTTCGAATATAGTTTCAAGCATTTTTTCTTTGAAGATAGCCTGCCCTTGGGCTTTTTTTACATCGGTTAAATCAATATCTATGCAATACATTTGTTTAATATTATATTGATTTATAAACATTACATGGCTTGAAAAAACAGATACCTGAACGCCACCTTTACGCTGCAAGGTAAGCTCCGCTGCTGGGATTTCTTCACCATTATTAAGCCAATTAGTATGTGCAGATACAACCGCGTCTTTCATCGGGGGGGGAATAATTAAATCTTCAAGCTTTTGTCCAGCAGCTTCCTTTGCACTATAACCATAAAGGTACTCACTACCTTTATTCCAATAAATTACACGTCGTTGTTCGTCATATCCTTGCACAGAAATAGCATTAACCGCATCAAATAATTGATGGAGGGGGTCGTTTGTAACAAACTGATGGCTTAACGCATTTACAACTTTATCTATTTTCATTTCGATGAGGAGGAGCAAGAAGAACTTACTACTAATAATAGTATTTAATGACTAATTTTTCTCTAAAAAATGCCTTTAAATGAGTAATTAGTTTGATTTTAGCGATAACACAGGATAATCGTTCGCTTTTCATACACCTACTTCATATAAACGGATTATTTTTGATCCAAAATGTCACTCTCTGCTCTAATTACCACGCCTAATAGCTCCCTCTATTTTTAATACCAATTTAGTCTGAGATTACTGTTAACATTATTTTCTTAACGAAACTCATTTCAATATAGTGGGATCTGTTTCTTTTTCAGAGTTAAATTTTCAGCAGTATGCTTGGTATTTAGCCAAAGCAGAGCCTATATAATGTAATTATTACCATAAATACGCAGCATAAACCCTAGGGACCCGCTGCACGAAGAGTACTACCTAGTGGTAATTTACTCTTTGTAACTCGGTTTTACTTAGCCCATAAAATTCAAGATTTACTTATCTTTATATGTGAAGCTAAAACAACACCGACGCATAACGTGATCCACACTGTAAAATTGTGAATCACGTTATGAAATCAACATAACAATATAATTATTGTAGTTATTTGCTAATTATATTACTTGGATGCTCAACACCAATCCATGCTTTAAATAGCGCTTTTTGCTCAAGCGTTGCGTCTTTATTGGCAACTACTTTTTTAGGTTTATCAAAATCTTCTGATAATACTAACGTTAAACTTTCAAGAGCATCGCGGCGAATAAAGTCAATGGTTACCTTGTCGCCTGCTTTAAACGTTTCGAGGCTGGTTTTTAAATTTTTACCTACGTGATGTTTATTTATAGCAACAATTTTATCATCGGTAGTTAAACCCGCTTTCCACGCACTGCCCCCACGGCTAACATAGCTTAGCGTAAGTAACTCACCCGTATTTTTAGCAGTAGCATCAATACTTGCAAGCACTTTTGCTTTTTCAGGGCGCTCAAATTTCAAGCCAACCTTTGAAAGTAACTCATCAAAATTAATGTTTGCAGGCGACTCTACATTTTCTTGCCACCAGCTTGAGTAATCACGTCCGGTTAAATCTTTTAAAATGTTAAGCACATCTACGTCTGTAAAACCTGCTGGCATTTTATGATTGTTATAAAGTGCTTTATGTACATCTCGATAACTTATCTTACCTTGGCTTTTTTCTAATAAGTCAATATCTAAAGCAAGTGAAAGTAACGCGCCTTCTGAATAAATATTGGTGCTGTAATTACGTGCATGATCGCCACCTTGATTAATCCATTTATCAAAACTTGTTTCGCTTGCGCTTTGCACTTCACGACCTGGTGTTTGTAAATGTCGATTAATTGTTTTGCTCATCACTTTAAAAAATTCATCTGTTGTTTGGATGCCCGAACGCACTAATAAATGATCTTCAAAGTAACTTGTTGAACCTTCAGCAATCCAAAGTAGTTTTGAGTAATTCATGTTGGTGTAGTCGTACGGCACTAAACCTTGAGGGCGGTACGCTTTAACATTCCATGTATGAATAAATTCATGAGCGGCTGTACTTATAAAGCCTAAATAGTCTTCGCGGCTACCAAATCGGTCACGTGGTCGTTGTATAATAGTTGAGTTAACATGTTCAGTTGCACCACCTGCACCTGATGTTGCATGCACCATAAATACATAACGCTCATACGGGTAATCATCCCAAATCACATTGCCTGTCGAAACAAGCTTTTTGAGGTCTGTAAGCATTTGATTAACATCATAATTACCATCTCCCCATACAACTAAGTCATATTCACGGCCATCTACTTCAAATGTGTGTAGTTGGTTAATACCCGTTTCGATTGGTGAATCAACAAGTACGTCGTAGTCGGCTGCTCTAAATGAGTTTTTGCCTTTTAAATTATCCATACCCGATACAGAACGCCACTTTTTAGGCACGTCTAAATCAACGGTTACAGGCTCTTGGCGAAACGACTCACTAAACATAAAAAAGCCTGATGCATCAATAAATGCATGGCTGTCGTCGATGTGGCGGGCACGCTTACCAAGTTCATTTGCATACACCTGGTAGTCAACATTAACTTCTGTAGGCTCATTAAGATGTACACGCCACGTACTGTGATCTATCTTTTCCCACTTTAACTCTTTACCATCTTCATCTTTAGCTTTGAAATAACGAACGCCATTAGCAAGATTTAGTATTTCATAACGCCCAGTTCGCCATGCAGGGAGCTTTATATCAAGATGTGACTGGGCTGTTTTAGGAAACTCTACATTTACATTACCTAAATGATGCTGCGGCTGCGAGATTTCTAAAGAATAATTTACATCGGCAAATACTGGCGCTGAGCAAGCAGCTAAAATAGAAAGGGCTAATAACTTTTTCATAGAGACTCTTAATAATTATTTCATTATCTTTAAGCCTAACAACCTCATAATTAAAAGTGAATTAAATACGACAAATAACCGCACACGAATTTTACATACTAAAGTATTAAAATTTATAAGTTTTAAATAGATCGCTACACTAAATAAAATTTTGTTGTAAACTGACATTAATGTGACTAACCCGAAAACGGTGTGCTTAGGTGCCAAATAAATCTAACACTTTAGAGAATAAACTCAAACAAGCAATCGATGCTAGGATGGCTATAGAAGATGCTCGTAAATATCAAGTTGATATCCTCTCAAATTTTTCAGCAAAACTATCACTAAGTTGTAAGGGGCTTGATACTGAGCTAGATAATCGCCTTGCCAAATTTAGAAGTGCGCTTAGTAAAGGTGTCAGCTTTGAGCATTTATTGCCTTTAATAAATGATATTCTGGCTTTACTAAAAAACCAAGAAGCAGTGCAACTATCACATCAGCGTGATTTATATTCAAGTGTACAAAATGCCGGAAAACAATTACAAAAAACAAAAGGGTTACCTGATGAAACCCGAAGAACGCTCCGTGAGCTATTAAATAATAAAATCGATGATGTACAATCAACTCATGATTTCATACCGCTTCTAGACCAACTAGTTACTTTTTATCACGAAGCGCTAAATATCAAACTTACAAAAAATACAGATGTTCAGTGCGCCTCAACACCAGCACTAGCACAACGATTACTTGAATTAGCCAATGATTTAATACTTGAAGATGAAGCAACAAAAGAAATTCAAGATATAAAGAGTAAAATTACCAAAAGCGATACAATGGATGCATTGTTAAATGCAGCAATTAGTATAATTAGCATTATAGTAAAAAATATTAATGCTGAACGAGAGTCAGCCCAGAGCTTTTTAGTATCTTTAAATCAGACTCTTGAAGATTTGCATCACTCAATAGTGTCGACAAGTAAGCATTCAAAGTCAATGGGAGTTGAGTTTGATTCATTAAATAAAAGTATAAAAACTAAAATACAAAATTTAAATGAAAAAACACAAAATGCTACCTCTATTTCATCTTTAAAAGAACTCGTTGATAAAGAATTAAAGTCACTTAGCGAAGATTTTATCGCCAAAGAAAACCTTGAGCGCACAGATAGAGAAACGTTGTTAACAAGTTTCAATGAAATTAATGGTCGAATTGGTACTTTAGAAGGTAAATTAAGTAAATACAAAAAACGCTTAAACGAGCAGCGCTTTAAAAGCCTACTAGATAGCTTAACTAAATTACCAAACCGTGCTGCATTTGATGAACGTTATAATCATGAATTACATTTATTTAGTGCTCAATCATCAGATGTTACTCTAGCAGTCATTGACGTTGACCACTTTAAATCAATTAATGATAGATTTGGGCACACCGCAGGTGACATAACGCTTCAAGTTATAGCTAAAGCACTACAGAAATCAGTTAGGAAGTCTGATTTTATTGCCAGATATGGTGGCGAAGAGTTTGTACTATTAATGCCTGGAACTTCAATTGAAAATGCGGCAGGACCTCTTGATAAACTAAGAAAAGTAATTAAAAATATTCCTTTTAAGTTCAGAGATAAGCAAATTGAAATAACAATATCTATAGGTGTTACTCAATTTAAAAAAGGAGATACTTCAGTTCAAGCTTTTGACAGAGCTGATGAAGCCCTTTACGAAGCAAAAAATTCTGGTCGAGATCGCCTTTGTGTAAGTAGATAATCTCACCGCCGCCATTTAAATTAATCATGTTTCCTTTGATAGATTAAAGATGTAACGAGCATGGAGAGTGCCGATGTTAATACAGTTAAACCCTACTGGGGTTTTAGATTTACTGTCGCAATTAGAAGTTGATTTATTAGAGCAATCTTCCGCTAGCGAGCGTTACAAATTATTTAGAAACTGTGCGCTTGCTGTTCTTAATGTTGGTAGTCATACCGACGACAGTAATGATATATACGATAAATACAAAGATTTCGACATTCGTTTATTAAGCCGAGAGCGTGGTATTAAAATTGAGCTAGAAAACCCACCCAGCACTGCTTTTGTAGATGGCGAAATAATTAACGGAATTCATGAACATATCTTTTCGGTTATTCGCGATATTTTGTTTATATGCCAAAAATACGAAAAAGATCATACAGAGCAAAAAGCTATTACGCACATGGTATTTGATATGCTTAGAAACGCCGGTGCTCTGCGTGTTAACAGTGAACCAAGTATGATTGTTTGCTGGGGCGGACATTCAATCAACGAAGTTGAATATAAATACACTAAGCAGGTAGGCTACGAATTGGGGTTACGTGGGTTAAATATTTGCACAGGTTGTGGTCCTGGTGCTATGAAGGGTCCAATGAAGGGAGCAACTATTGGCCATGCTAAACAACGAAATACAGATAACCGTTACTTAGGCTTAACAGAGCCAAGCATTATTGCAGCTGAACCGCCCAATCCAATTGTAAACGAGTTAGTTATTTTACCTGACATTGAGAAACGCCTTGAAGCCTTTATCAGGACAGCTCATGCAATTATCATTTTTCCTGGTGGCGCTGGTACAGCAGAAGAACTTCTTTACCTATTAGGTATACTTCTTCACCCTGATAATACTAAACAACGCCTACCTGTTATTTTAACTGGCCCTAGAGAAAGTCAAGATTACTTTAAAGAGCTCTGTGAATTTATTCACATGACACTTGGTCAAGAAGCATTAGATAAGTTTGAAGTTATTATTGATAACCCAGCCCTTGTTGGTCAGAAGCTAAAATCCGCGATGACTAACGTAAAAGATTACAGAAAAAGTCAAGGGGATGCTTATTACTTTAACTGGACACTTAAAATTGATAATGATTTTCAGCAACCTTTTTCACCCACACATGAAAATATGGCGAGCCTTGACTTACATCTTGACCAGCCAAAGCAACAATTAGCGGCTAATTTGCGACGTGCATTTTCAGGTATTGTTGCAGGCAATGTGAAAGACGAAGGCGTTAGAGCTATAGATCAAAAAGGCCCGTATATTTTAAGTGGTGAACCCGCCCTTATGAAAAATATGGATAAGCTTTTAAAAGCATTTGTAGGTCAAGGACGTATGAAGCTCCCTGGTAGTAAATATGTTCCGTGTTACAAAATAAAAGCATGAGTTTTATAGTTTGAAACCCCACTTACTTCTTATCGATGCGCTTAATTTAATTAGGCGCATTTACGCTGTTGACGCTAATCAAAAACATTATAGCGACGAGCAGATGATACAAACATGCAGTGCCCGTGTTGCTCATGCGTGTAAAAAGCTTTTGAATGCAAGTAATGCTACCCATGCAATTGCCGTTTTTGATGGTGATAAAAGCTGGCGTTATCATTTTTATAAAGATTACAAACACTCACGTGCGCCAATGCCCCAAATATTAAAAGATGCCCTATCGCATTTCAAAGCCGCAATTGAAGAAACAGGTATTGTTGTATTTGAGCCTATTAACGATGAAGCCGATGATATAATAGCAACGCTTGCTTACAAAGCCGCCAGTAATCAAATAAGTAATATAGTCGTATCAACCGATAAAGGGTTTTTGCCGCATATTGGCCCTTATATTACCGTTTACGATTACTTTAAAAAGGTATACCTTGATGAAACAAGTATAAAAGAGCGTTTTGGAGTAGAGAAACATAAGCTGGTTGATTTTTGGGCTTTAGCAGGTGATAAAACCAATGATATACCCGGCGTAAAAGGTATTGGCACAAAGTCTGCGCAGCAAATAGTTAATAACTATAACTCAATTGAACAAGCAGCCGAAGATGAGTCCCTAAGCCCAAGTATTAAAGCAAAGTTGATCGCGAGTATGGATATGTACGTAATTTCAAAGCACTTGGTTAGTTTACGCACCGATATAAATTTAGGCTTTAGTTTAAAGCAGTTAAGGCTAAATTAGTCGCAATTTAATAGCCTCTATACATTACAAAACGTATATTATTTTTAGTTTCGGCAGTCAGAGTAAAGCATATTGAAAAAATTTAGCAGATATTTAATTTTAGGTTTAGGACTATATGCACTGATAGCAACATTAGTGATCACCTTTTATAAAGATGATCCTCAGGCTATGATCTGGCAAGACCGAGAAGCTTTCAATAAACGCTATATAGAAAAACTATCTCTTGAGCAACCAACTTCATTAAATAGCGTTCTTGATTATTTAGGCAGCCCTGACTTAACCTACGCTAAGCGTGAAGGGGAACTAGTTTTACAAATCGTTTTTTATAGAACACAGCATATAACCTCTGATGGCATTACAACTATGGACGAATGTACGGGGCTATTATTTAAAAATGGTTCGCTCATTTTATGGGGCCCTAGTGCCTATAACAAATACCAGGAAATAGTTAGGTGAAATTCTAATGAGTGAGCCTGTGTCAGTAAAGCTGAACAACTTATTTGAAAAAACAGCAGTGTTTTTAGCTTCATTTAACGACAAAGAACAATGGCAAGGGTTTTATCCTGTAATTTGCCAACTATCTGAGCAATATAGAGTACTTTATAGTGAGCAGCCTTTTGCCTTACAAGCCCAGCTCTGCCTGTATAATCCTAAATATGATTATGCTAAAAACTTAGTCATCAAGCAATGCATATTAACTACAGTAATGTGTGCGAGCCAAAATTATAATAAAGAACTAAGTGAGCTATATATTAGTGCAGCGCTAGTAGAACATTTATGTGTTTGTAAACAACTAAATAAACTCTCTGAGCAAACTAGTTTTACCAATAATGATAAAAAACATTGGCAACTGCGTCACCAACTTGCAGCAAAAGTTCTATTGTTTAGTGGTGATTCGGTAAAGTTAATTACACAAATTTTGGCCAAAATAAATAAATACAAACAGGCACTGGTTAGTACGCCTAAAATTATGCTTTATGATAATGGCTTAACATTAGTTGCACTTGCCAATATTATTGTAATGAATATCACTTATACGAGTTCAA
Organism: Pseudoalteromonas aliena; assembly: GCF_038155085.1. Taxonomy (GTDB): domain Bacteria; phylum Pseudomonadota; class Gammaproteobacteria; order Enterobacterales; family Alteromonadaceae; genus Pseudoalteromonas; species Pseudoalteromonas aliena_A. The sequence goes on along the minus strand of NZ_JBAKAU010000002.1, from coordinate 125,576 downwards.
ATAAACAAATAAGTCTTTTTAAAGCTCTCAGTGATTTATATATAAAAACCCCTAATATATTTGCCCAAAAAATCATTAAAGCCTTAATACGTCAAATTGGACCACTTTTACCCGGTAGTCGAGTGCTTTATGCTGAACAATCAATGGTATACTTAGCTACAGATCAACAACAACGTCATTTACTCGTAAACCCATATAATAATAAAAAAATTACTTGGTATAGAGTCAAAGTTTCACTAAACGACAATTCAAAGCAATGGCGCTGCAATGATGAAAATTTGCATTTGAACGTTTGGAATAGCGAACATATAGCAGTTAAAAAAGTTATTTCGCAGAGTGAATCTGTTAAATTGCTTGATTTAATAAGCCAAATAAAATTAAAACATGAATATAGTTACAAAGGCTTAAGCAATATAATGGCTGAACACAAAAACTTAATTGCAAACCTATGTGAAGCGGTGCAACCATATAATAAAGATCATATACCTGCTAAAGATTTAAAACATAGTTTATCTATGGTGGGGTATTATAATGCCCCTGCGATAATCCAACGTGTTGTTTTCGAACAGCTTGTTAATGTAATTCCCCACCCTTTACATGCATACATAATTAATAGGTTAAATGCATTAGTAAAAATCGTGGCTTTGCTCGTTAGCAAAAATAAAAAAAATCAGTTTGAGCATATTACTTTGCCCCTATATGCTTACGTTCATTTTTTAATGACACAATATAGTACACAGCTTTCTCGTAAGACACTTATTGACGACATACCAAATAAAACAATGAGCGTACCTGTTTTCTCCTTTTTTGGAGTTAATACGATCGATAGCGAACACCTAAAACAACAACTGACTCACCTACTAAGTGATAATCCTTGGACAATTACGTTATTAGAAGCAGAACAAATACCTAAAAAGCATTTAAAAGATTCTCAAAAACTTTGGACGACACTAAAAATAATTGCGCAAAGTATTTTTAAACCTGAGATTGAGTTAACTGTTTGGCAACAGGAAATACTTAATGAGCAGTTAAAAATACAGAAATGGTCTAGTTCAACTGATTTCCATCAAGAGCTGCTGTCTCTTGGTCTGTCGAACACTATTTAAGATATGCTAACTATTTAATATCTTTATACCCATTATAAATGTAATTTATACTCAGTATTTATAGTATAAACTAGCAAAATGGCCAATATGTTGGTATAAATGCCACCTTAAATTTTCAAGCACTTTCGCATAAATGACCTAACAAGCAGTTACTCTCTCAGAGTAATAATTTATGTGCAAATCAAACTCTTTAAAGGAAAAGTCAATGGCCAAACAAACCATCACAGTGATCAAAGGCGACGGCATCGGTCCGAGCATTATCGACTCAGCACTTGAAATATTAAAAGCCGCAGGTTGCGACTTTGATTATGAATTTGTTGATGCTGGCCTAGCTGCACTTGAAAAAACAGGTGAGTTACTTCCGCAAGAAACAATTGATACTATCGCTAAAAATAAGATCACTCTTAAAGGCCCGTTAACTACGCCTGTAGGTGAAGGTTTTACATCTATTAACGTAACACTTCGAAAGCAATTTGGTTTATATGCCAACGTACGCCCAGTTAAATCATTTGTTGGTACAAAAGCACGTTACGATGACATTGATATTGTTACTATTCGTGAAAACACACAAGGCATGTACTCAGGTGCCGGCCAAGTGGTAAGTGACGACGGTAATGAAGCTGAAGCTAAATCGATAATTACTCGTGAAGGCGCAGAGAAAATTGTCACATTTGCATACGAGCTAGCGGTACGCGAAGGCCGTAAAAAAGTTACTGCAGTCCATAAAGCTAACATTTTGAAATCAACATCTGGTTTATTCTTAAAAGTTGCACGTGAAGTAGCTGAGCGTTACCCACAAATTGAATCAAATGAAATGATTGTTGATGCAACATGTATGAAACTAGTAATGACACCTGAAGAGTTTGACGTAATTGTTACGACTAACTTATTTGGTGATATTTTATCTGACCTTTGTGCTGGTTTAGTTGGCGGTTTAGGTATGGCTCCTGGTGCGAATATTGGTGAAGATGCTGCAATCTTTGAAGCTGTTCACGGTAGTGCACCAGATATCGCTGGCAAAAACCTAGCTAACCCAACATCAGTAATTTTAGCGTCTATTCAAATGCTAGAGCATTTAAACATGAGCGACACAGCTGAACGCATCCGTAGTGCTGTCGCTGATGTAATTAAATCAGGCGACCGTACAACTCGCGATCTAGGTGGCAATCACGGTACTACTGATTTTACTCAATCAGTAATTGACCGTCTGTAATATACAGTAAACTGTTAAAGCAAAAAGCCAGCATATTAGGATAACTTAATATGCTGGCTTTTTTGTTTTTTGTACATATCACATACACCCAACTTCAATCTGCATAATTTTGTCAACCTAAGCCAAACTGAACTATAAGCTTTGGTACTTCCACATTAAAAAACGATGAGAAATGAATTTTTAATGCAAATAAAGCATTTTAAGGTTGACTTGACGCCTAAAAACCCTTAAAAATAAACCTATATAGAATTTTTAATTTAAAGCAGTGTTTTGCTAAGTAGAGTAAAAACTATGAACACACAAATAAACCTTTTAGTCGTACTCGTACTGGTCTTAGTTATAAGCCCAGCGGGGATGTATTAAAAGGTGATACTGCTTTTTAAAAACCCTCGCACTACGCGGGGGTTTTTTTATGCATAAAAAAGCGCACAGAGGAATGAGGATGAGCAAACAAGAATATAATGGTTCTGAACTAGTAATTCAGGCATTAAAAGAGTTAAAGGTAAAATACATATTTGGCTATCCCGGTGGTTCGGTTTTAGACTTATATGATGCACTTTTTCAGCAAGATGACATTGAACATATATTAGTACGTCACGAACAAGCTGCAACACATATGGCTGACGGCTATGCCCGCGCTACTGGAGACGTTGGTGTTGTACTTGCTACCTCAGGCCCTGGCGCTACAAACTGTATTACAGGTATTGCAACGGCCTACATGGATTCAATTCCTATGGTTGTGTTATCAGGCCAAGTGCCTACAAATTTGATTGGCGACGACGCATTCCAAGAAACCGATATTGTGGGTTGTTCTCGCCCTGTAGTTAAACACAGTTTTAACTGTAGAAGTGCTAAAGACATCCCTACAATCTTAGCTAAAGCTTTTTATATTGCTAGCACTGGTCGCCCAGGTCCTGTCGTTGTTGAGCTTCCAAAAGATATGCTTAACCCTGCTATCAAATTTGAATATGAATTTCCTAAAACAACAGAGCTGAGAACATATAGTCCGAACACCAAAGGACACTCAAAGCAAATTCGCAAAGCTGTAACGACTATCTTAGAAGCGAAAAAGCTAGTTATTTACTCTGGTGGCGGAATTGTTATTTCAAATACATCAGAGCAATTAACACATTTAGTAGAATCGTTAAACGCACCTATTACAAATACTCTAATGGGGCTTGGCGGTATATCAGGTGTACATCCAAACTTTATAGGCATGCTAGGAATGCATGGTACGCTTGAGGCTAACAAAGCAATGGCAAACGCAGATGTAATTTTAGCGCTTGGTGCACGCTTTGATGATCGTGTCACCAATAATGTTAAAAAATTCTGCCCAAACGCCACAATTGTTCATGTTGATGTTGACCCAACTTCAATTTCTAAAACAATTAAAGCACACATACCAGTTGTAGGTTGTTTAGCAACCGTACTTGAACAACTACAAGCGGGTATTGATAAAAGCTCAATACAAATTGATAGAAGTGCGCAAGAAGATTGGTGGCGTCAAATTATCAGCTGGCGTGAACAAAAGTGCTTAAGCTACAACACTGATGGCGACAAAATTAAGCCACAAGCTGTAATTGAAGCTGTCTATAAAGCCACTAATGGCGATGCTTATGTAAGTTCTGACGTTGGTCAGCATCAAATGTTTGCAGCGCAATATTATCCATTTAAGCACCCTCGCCAATGGATCAACTCAGGCGGCCTAGGCACCATGGGCTTTGGTTTACCTGCTGCAATGGGCGTAAAGCTAGCCTTTCCTGATAAAGAGTCTGTGTGCATTACTGGTGATGGCTCTATTCAAATGAATATTCAAGAACTATCTACCTGCTTGCAGTACAACCTAGCGGTAAAAGTTGTATCACTCAATAACCGCTCTTTAGGTATGGTACGCCAATGGCAAGACATGGTTTACGGTGGACGTCATTCATCATCTTACATGGATTCACTACCTGACTTTGTTAAGTTAGTTGAAAGCTACGGCCATGTAGGCATACAAGTAAACACACTAGATGAGTTACAACCTGCTATCGATAAAGCAATGTCAATTAACGACCGATTAGTCTTTTTAGATATAAACGTTGATGAAAAAGAACATGTATACCCAATGCAAATTAAGTTAGGCGGCATTGATGAGATGTGGTTACGTAAAGGAGTAAAAGCATAATGCGTCGTATTTTATCTATTTTATTAGAAAACGAACCAGGTGCCCTATCACGTATTGTTGGGCTTTTTTCACAACGTGCATATAACATCGACAGCCTAACTGTTGGCACAACTGACGATCAATCACTATCGCGTATTACTATTACCACTATGGGTGATGACAGAGTTGTAGAGCAAATTACAAAGCAGGTTAATAAGCTTGTTGATGTACTTAAAATTATCGATTTAACAGAAATAAGTCATATTGAACGTGAGTTATTACTTGTTAAGGTCTTTGCCCAAGACGAAACAACCCGAGCAGCTGTTACACGTGTAGTTGATGTATTCCAAGGTCTTATTTTAGATATGGGCCGACAAAGCTATAGCCTTCAACTAGTAAGCAGTACAGACAAAATAGAATCGTTTTTAGACACACTTCGTCATGAAACCGATATTATTGAAGTTGTACGTTCTGGTGCTGTTGGCATTGGTCGAGGCGATAAAGCACTTAAAGCCTGACAAAAAACATAATAAGCCACCGTTAGGTGGCTTTCATTCAGACAAAAAAAAAGAGCTTAATAGCTCTTTTTTTAATTTAATTTGTCAAACCGATTAAAGGTTTACTTGGTCTTTAAGACCTTTACCTGCTTTAAAGCTTGGGATAGTTGCCGCTGCGATTTGGATCTCAGCACCCGTTTGTGGGTTACGGCCAGTGCGAGCTGCACGTTCTTTTACTGAGAAAGTACCAAAACCAACTAATGCTACTGAATCACCTTCTTTTAAAGAAGAAGTTACAGCAGCTGTAAACGCGTCAAGAGCACGAGTAGCAGCAGCTTTAGAGATTTCTGCATCAGTAGCAATTTTTTCAACTAATTGAGCTTTATTCATTGTTAGATTCCTATTCGTTATTATTTTGCCTTCGCAAAACCTATCTTTATGCATTTTTAAAGAGTTAGCAACAGCAAATTGCATTTTTTGCTTAAATTCTTAAAAAATGAGTAAAATTTAAATAATTTTCGGTAAATTACAGCGTGTTGGGTTAACAAAGACTTAATTCGAGTACAATTTTGGTGCAAGTTAAACAACTGGGTAAATAAGCTATATTTTCTCGATAACTAAGGTCACTTCCCCGACCTCGACTCCAAACTTAACAATAGATGTGCGGTTTATCAAGCGCGATTGTGTAACCAGGTACATCCAATCATCAAAGTTCACTTCTAAGGTACTGCCATCATATGGAAGCTCTACATCGTAATTCCAATGAAATACGCTGCCATCACTTTTACCTTGCGCTGTACCTATTACATCAGCTGCCGACCCCGTTAAAGTATTGTCTTTATTTAACGTTATTTTCCAAATACGCTTTTGAGTTTCGCCATCGTCATAAACAAAGTCTTCTTCAATAACACCCTGGTTACCTTCCCAGCTCGCATTCATATCTACGACAAGCTTGCGAGTCAATTCTCCCTTAAAGTCTTGTACAACACCGTAGGCTTTCAAATTTCCACTAAAAAATGTTTTAAAGTCAAATTTTGGTGATGTATTTTTATAATGCTCTACATTTGGTGCCGAACAACTTATCAGCAACAAAGCAGATAAGCATATAACAGCTGCTTTAAACGCGTTAAATACATTCATATTAATTCCCTAATAGTTGCTTTCGTAGTTTCGGCTCAGAGGTTTTTTCATCCAGCCAAATGGCTAAAAAATCACTCGAAAATTGAGATTCACTTATTTCGCCAATTTTTTCGTCATTATGATAAAAAGTACTCATGCCCTGCTCATTTGTAACTAACGTTAGCGAGTCACCTTGCCTGATGTCAGGCCAAATAGACAATAATTTACTGTCGTATTTATCTGCTAGCTGTTTTTTCCCAATATGCTTCCACTGCTCATTTGTTGCTTTTACGATTTCTTTAGCTTTAAAGTCACGTAAATAGGTAAGTTTAAATTTAATAGGATGCGTTCCTGCGCTGTAATTACCAGAACGGGTAAATAAAACAGCGTCATATACATCCCAAAATAAATACTCCATTCGTGCTTCGCCTACTTTATTAAATTGTGTATTAGCTAAAACAATTGAAGTTGTAAGCAAATAAAAAGTAATTGCCTTTAGTAAAAGTTTCAAAATAAGCTCCATCGAGTCAATGAGTAGTGTTACGAAATGGAAATTGTGGGCGATCAACGATTAATGAATAACTTGATTTTTTGGTTTATAAAAATAATAGCAGTAAACACAGTAGACCAAAGCGCACCGTAAACGAGCCAGAACTGCCATAAAGGTAAACCTAAACTTATTACTTCAAAGCGTGCTCCAGCCCAATAACTTGCTGGCGCGAAAGCCATGCATACTAAAAAGGCTTGCCAAAGTTTCAATCTACTTAAAAATATCATTGAGGTATTTAAAGAAAGTAATAACGCGGTCCATAAAAAGACGAGCCATAAAGGGAAGGGATAAACTTTAAATTCTAATAAGCCTAACTTTACCGCTATATATTCTAGTAATAGTGCTAAAGGTAGGGCTTTAATCAATAGTAAGGTGTCTTGTTTTTTTTGTTTTGACAACCAAAACATTAAAACAATAATTAATCCGCTAAAAAGTAGCGAATCAGCTTCAAGCAGCAATGATAAAAACCATACTGCTTGAAATAGAACAAAATTAGTAACCGAGCGCAATATCATCGTTATCGCTAACAAAACGTGGTTTGCGGGCCATTAAATGTACCGTACTTGTTGCTCTGGCTCTAAATGCGCCTTCGCAATAAGCGAAATAAAATAACCATAAACGATAAAAACGTTCATCAAATTTTGAGCGGTCCAAATCAGGCCAACTTTTTATAAAACGAGTTCGCCAGTCTGCTAATGTTCTTGCGTAGTGAGCGCCAATATCATTAACAGTATGAATTACCATATCGGTATTATTCTTAATCTGCTCACTCATTTCATTAAGTGAAGGCAAGCATCCGCCCGGAAAAATATACTGCTGGATAAAGTCAGAGTTTTTTAAGTAGTGCTTATAACGCTGATCGCCAATAGTTATAGCTTGTATGAGCATTGCACCGTCATCTTTCAACAGTTCACCACATTGGGTAAAAAAGCTAGGTAAGAACTCATGACCCACCGCCTCTATCATTTCGATGGAAACAAGCTTGTCGTATTTACCTTTTAGTAGTCTGTAATCGAGTTTGAGTAATGTTATTTTACTTTCAAGACCAAGTTCGACAATCTTGTTAGCGACATAATCATGTTGTTCATCAGATATGGTTGTTGTTGTTACATGGCAATCGTAATGTGTGGCTGCATATATAGCAAAAGCCCCCCACCCTGTACCAATTTCAATTACTGAATCATTTTTTTGAAGCTCAACTTGCTCACAAATGCGTTTCAGCTTGTATTGTTGAGCCTCTTCAAGCGTTGCTTCTTTTGAAGGATATACAGCACTTGAGTAAAGCATTTCTTTACTCAAAAATGATTCGTACAAATCATTACCTAAATCATAATGAGCAACGATGTTTTTCTTAGAACCCGATTCAGAATTTTTGTTTTTTATATGATTAAACCGATGCGCGATATTACTAAAAAATGCGAATTTCTTTTCAAACTCATCCAGTTGCTTCTCATTTATAGCAAATATTTCAATGAAAGAGGTTAAATTGTCACAAGACCAATGCCCTAAAATATACGCTTCACCAGCGCCAACGCTCCCAGATAATGCAAATGCCTTATACATAGCTTTATCGTTTACAATAATTGTTGCTTTTAGCACTGAAGATGGGTCGCCAAAAACTGTACGCTCATTCCCTTCAATTAAAACAACTTGACCTGTTTCAATTGACGAAAAGGCTTTAATCACTAATTTTTTATATATGTTAGTTAACCAGTTTGTGCTTTGTTCGCAATTTACGCTCGACACTTTATCCATTGAAATACCTATTAATTGTCCTGACTATCTATGTGCTTTATGGCTTGCCTGAGTGGCCTAAAAAAGGAACTCGTTTAATAAACAACTTTAACGCTTGATAATAAATACCTTTAAAAATAGACCACGTCATGGCCGGAAAACGTTTAAATAACTTATTAACTTCTTCTTTAGTAAGTTCTTTGCGCTTTAAGCGAAGTGTAGCATCAAATAATAACTCTTCATTTCGCTTATTTTCAATGTGTATCAATGTTTTATCAGGCGATTGCTTAACATGCCAATGATAGTTCATGTCTAGATTCATAAAAGGTGATACGGAAAAAACCTTTTTAAAGTTCACTTTTTTTTCTAAAGGGACTAAATAATAATGACGCTCGTTCCATGGTGTATTACTCACTTCAGCAATCATGTACTTAAAACGGGTGTCGCTGTGGCCAAAAAAATAAAAATTAACAGGACTAAAATACACACCAAAACAACGAAGCTGCCCTAACATATAAATATGAGAAAAGGTTTCAGTAATACCTAAATTGACAAGTTGTTGATGTGCACGCTCAATAAGAGGACGTTCAGCAAGTTGTGAGGTGCCTACGAGATAATCAGCTTCATTAAATTTTAACGCCTTTAAGCCTGATGTACCTATGTGTTTATGCACACCATCCAGTTGTTGAGGATTATTTAAATCTACCCACATCATATACAAAGGGTAACTAAAGCGATGTTCTTTAACAGCAAAACGACGATGTTTAACATCGCCTAAATACACTGCACTAGTCAAATTCGACCCCAAGTTGCTTGGCTACATCTACACCACTGTGTACGCCATCTTCATGAAAACCATTGTACCAATAAGCGCCACAAAAGTAACTATTGTTGTGTCCATCAATACTGTGTTTAAGTTTTTGAGCCGCAATAGACTCTTGGTTAAATACAGGGTGATGATAAGTAAACTCGCGCAAAATTTTACTTTGGCTTATTCCTTCAAGATGGTTAAGCGTTACACAAAACTGTGTATCTGATTGTATACCTTGCAAAATATTCATTTGGTAAGTAACAACAGCTGCTTTATCAGTGTTGTTATTAAGTAGGTAGTTCCAACTTGCCCATGCCGCTTTTCTATCTGGTAAAAGATTTGTATCGGTGTGCAGCACAACTGAGTTTTCAGTGTAAGCTATAGCACCTAATACTGACTTTTCTTGCTCAGTAGCATCACCAAGTAGTGCTAGCGCCTGATCTGAATGACATGCAAATATTACTTTATCAAATTTACTTTGCTCACCATTGGCAAACTCTATTGTTACTTCATCATTTTGACGCGTAACTGATTTAATATTTGTATTGAGGTTTATTTTATCTGCAAAACCTCTGATCAGCGGCTTTATGTATTGACGAGATCCACCCGGTACTACATACCACTGTGGTCTATTGGTTACATCTAAAAGCCCATGATTAAAGAAAAATTTAACAAAAAACTCAACGCCTACGTTTTCCATTTCTTTAATACTGGTAGACCAAATAGCCGCGCCCATAGGAAGAATATAATGAAATTTAAAAAAGTCATTAAAGTGGTTATCGTTAAGCAATTGCCCTAATGATTGTTCAGATTGGTAGTCGCCTTTTTCATGCATTGCTTTGCATAGTTTGTTAAACCTAACAATATCGTACAATAATCGCCAAAACTTAGGTCTAAAAATATTACGACGCTGTGCAAATAGGCTTGTAAACGTATGTCCGTTATATTCAAAACCAGTGGCCTCGTTGTGCACACTAAAGCTCATCTGGGTTGTTTGTTTATCAATACCGATGCGCGAAAGTAGCTTTTCAAAATATGGATAAGTTCGGTCATTAAATACAATAAAGCCTGTGTCTATTGCGTATTTTATGCCGCAAACATCAACATCAACCGTTGCAGTGTGGCCACCTATGTAATCATTTTTTTCAAATACGGTTACATCGTAATGTTTGTGAAGCAAATGCCCACATGTTAAACCAGACACACCAGTTCCTATTATTGCTATTTTTTTCAACGGGCTAATCCTTTTGCGATTTTAAGCCAAATTGGCAGTGGTAAAATGCGTAATGCTTTTAATATAAGTGTAAAACGATAAGGGAAATGAACGTCTTTGCGGCGTTTGTGAATCCCCTTAATCATGTAGTCAGCTGCTTTTTCAGCAGTAACGGCCATAGGCATCGGAAAATCATTTTTATTAGTAAGTGGGGTTTTTACAAACCCGGGATGAACTAAAGTCACGTCAACATCATTTAAATCAACGGCTAAGCTTTTTGCTAAGTAACTTACACCGGCCTTTGACGCGCCGTAAGCTTCTGAACGAGGTAGCGCAAGATAAGTAACACTTGAGCTGACCAAAACAAGCTGGCCACCTGGATTTATTTTAGGCAGTAGCGCCTCAAGGCAATATCCCATAGAAAGTAAGTTAACGTTTATTACACGCTCGAAAAGGGCGCTATCAAAGTTGCGCGCATCATCTATATATTCACAATTACCCGCGTTTAAAATAACACGGTCAAAATGAGGAAAGCCAATTGTAGACTCTTTTATATCTTTGAGGTTAGTTGCATCAAATTTACATACTTCAATATTGTCGTATTTAGCAAGCTCAGCGAGCTTTTCGCTATTACGCCCACAAGCTATAACAGTGTCTCCTCGTTGCGCGTATTTAATTGCTAGCTGCTCGCCAATACCCGATGTAGCACCCGTTATAAGTGTGATCATAATTAACTTGCCCTTTTATCAATTAGCTTTATAACGCTACCAAGTAAAGGAATGTGTTTGTATAACAACTCGCCAACATTAAAGTAGTCTCTGTGCTTAATAATTTTGCCATCGTTAAAAATAAGCTTGCTATGACCTTCTACTGAGATAGTTTTACCTGATGAAAGCTTTGGATGGGCATAATGCATGGTCCAATAAATAAAAGCATTGTTATTGCTATTAAACGAATCAGTAATATCAAACTGGCAATGCTTAACATTACTGTATAAATTAGCAAAATATCTTCGCAGTTCTACAATGCCGTTAATTTCATGCATCGGGTCTATAAACTGTATGTTGTCACAGTAAATATCACTCAATAAATCAAGATTAGTGCTATCAAGCTGTTGGTATATTTCAACAAATTTATCTACTGGTAACTGGTTATCCATATCACACCTTAAATGCAGCAATTGCACGTTCTCGTGCCGCTTTATGATCAACTATTGATGGCCAGTAACATTCCTTATCTTTGCCCGTTGCGGCTAAATAAGTGTGTGGAAAATGAATGTGTTTATCTGGCACGTTTTTAAGCTCTGGCAAATACTTACGAATAAACGCACCCGTTGGATCAAAGCGCTCGCTCTGTCTGATAGGATTAAAAACTCTAAAATAAGGCTGAGCATCACAGCCCGTACTTGCAGCCCACTGCCAACCACCATTATTTGAGGCTAAATCGCCATCAATTAAGTGCTGCATAAAAAAGCGTTCACCTTCACGCCAGTCTATTAATAAATGCTTAGTTAAAAAGCTTGCAACAACCATTCGTAAACGATTATGCATCCAACCGGTTTGCCTAAGTTGTAGCATTGCTGCATCCACTAATGGGTAACCTGTACGCCCTTCGCACCATGCTTTAAAATCACTTTCGCTTTTACGCCACACTACAGCGTTATACTTTTCGTTAAAGTTATCGCCGCGTGAAAGCTTCGGAAATTCAGCAATTAAATGCCTGTAAAATTCGCGCCAAACTAGCTCGTTAATCCACGTAAACGTTTTACTTTTTGATGTAGTTAAAATATCAGGATAACGCTGCTGAATATTAATAAGCAGTTGCTTTGTGCTTACAATACCAAGTGCTAAGTAAGGGCTTAAACCCGATGTGCCTTTTACACTAGGGATATCACGCTGGTCGTCGTAACTTGTAAGCTTGTCGCATATAAAATTATCAACTACGGTAGAGAGTGTTTCGTCGTCAACTGGCCACTTATCTGAGCTCCCATCACTTTTTAGTAAACCACTCTCGTCAAACTCAATAGGGTCAGAAGTTAAAGGCCATTGTGGCAAACTAAAGTGTGTATCTTGATACTGCTTTAACCATGCACGTTTAAATGGAGTAAACACTTTATACATTTCGTTACTTTGATTTTTAACTGAGCCTACAGGCGCAATTAAATCACCTTCGTGCAAAGTAAAAGTAATAGAAAGCTTATCGCATTCATGCAAAATTGCTTTATCGCGATTTACTTCATTAAGCTCATATTCTGTATTAGCAATTACGTGTTTTACATCGCTTGCTTTACAAAAGTTAATAAGCTCACGCATACAATCACAAAAGCTAGGCGCTTCAATAATATGTAAAGTAATACCATAATCAGCGAGTTGTGATTGAAGATAAATAACTCGGCGCTTGAGTAGGTCAATCTGAATAGGCGCAGTTTGGTGTTGTTGCCACTGTTTTTCAGACACAAAAAAAATGGCGTGTTTAGCGCCATTATTTAGCGCTTGAATTAACGCTTCGTTAGAAAAAAGGCGCAAATCGCGCCTAAACCAAAATAATGTATCCATTAAATACCAAATCGTAATTTTAAATCATGAGGATAAGGGTTAAAAAACACCTGTTTTTCAAGGTACTCATTCGGATGAACTTTCAAATGATGTTTTAGCAAAGTAAGTGGTACATACAATGGCACCAAACCTTCGCGGTATTCGTCTATCGCATCACGAAGTTCTTGTTTTTCAACCTTCGATAAATCAGTTTTAAAGTAACCTTGTAGATGCATTAGCGTGTTGCAGTTATTTCTTCGAGAAGCTGGCTTTTTAAGACCCGTCATCAAACCTAAAATATATTCGTCCGCCACTGCATTTACATCGTCGCCTACGAACGTTCCTAGCAGGTTACCCAAATCACGATAAGCCTGATAATTATGAGCCATTAACAAATACTTATACTGAGAATGAAATTGAGTAAGCTTGTGAACCGTAAGCGGCTCCTGTACTAAATTTTGCCAGTTTTTAAATACGTAAATTCTCATTACAAAGTTTTCACGTAAGTGCATGTCGTTCAAGCGTCCATTTTCTTCACATGGCAGTAACGGGTTGTGCTTCATTATTTGCTCAGCAAAAAAACCAATCCCTTCGGAGGTATTACCCGTGCCAGCTTCGTTATATATTTTAATGCGCTCCATGCCGCAACTTGGGCTTTTTGCACAAAATACAAATCCACTCAACTCTTTTACTTGTTCGGTTGCAACTTTTTTACCATACTCTGTAAGTTGTTGACCTACATCCCCAGTGCCATCTGGACGACATACTTTAATAGTATCACCCACTCTTACTTGGCGAATAGTTGGACGAGGTATTGGCAAACCTACCGCTACCTCCGGACAAAATCTTGTATATTCAACGTGTTTACCTAACTCATCCATACAGAAATTTGACTTTTTATGACCTGTGTCAAATCTTACTTTTTCGCCTGCTAAGCATGCGCTTATACCTATTTTTATTATATCTGTGTGCATAAATTCTCTTAGTAAATCAAATTACCTATTGGATTTAGTAACTTGCTGAAGCCCTTATTAAAATGTAGCGCACTACTGACAACTGTAAAGCACAAACAACCATCTTTTGTTAAAGGAGTATGTTGGTGGCTACCATCTTGCCAAATAAAGTCACCTGGTACGTAACTACCATCTTCATCGCTAAACTCGCCGTCTAGTAGTAGAGTAACTTCAAAGCCAGTATGAGTATGCTCAGGAATTTCGCCACCCGCATCAATGTGTAACAAGCTAGAGCGTAATGGGCCATCATCAAGTGCAATACGAGATCTCGCAAGCTTACCAACTTGGGTAAATTTACTATGAGAAATACGCGTTAGCGCGCGTGGAAGCTGGTAATTATGCTCATTAACTTTTATGGAAACGGGTTCAACTTCGTAAACTTCGTCGATAGAATCATCGGACGTGATCATGTCAAGTACATTTAATTCAAATTCTTCAAGTAATTCAGTTTGCCCAGTTTGAGGTTTCTCAAATTGAGCGGTATCTTCACTAAATAATGCATTTGCATTACTTGCTTCAATTTTAGCGACTTTAGCTTGGCACACAGGGCACATGTCTACATGTATAGAAACGGCTAAACTTAGTGATGTAGCAAGTGATGCATCGCAATACTGTTTCAGTAAAGTTTCACTCGGGTGATGTTTAATCATGCTGATCTCCCATTTCATTACGTAATTTTTGCAAGGCCAAACGTAATCGTGATTTTACCGTGCCTACTGGAATATTAAGTTGATGTGCAAGTTGTTCTTGCGACATATCTTGAAAATAAACCCCTCTTACCACTTCGCGTTGAGCAATAGGTAATTTATCGAGGTAGCGTTTAATTTGCTTATCTTCTAAATGATCACTGTATTCGTGATGTGTATCTTGTGATTCGTTTAATAACGGCCAGATATCTTCGCTTATGTTTTCTTCTTTATTACTTTTCATTTTACGAAGCATATCGAATGAAGCGTTACGCATAACGGTATAAACCCACGTAGTAGCCGCACCTTTATCACTGTGATACAAATGTGCTTTACGCCAAACAGATGTTAACGTCTCTTGCACAAGCTCCATTGCTTGAGCTTCAACACCAAATTGCTTAATTCCAAAGCGTTTAATTTTTGGCGCAAAGTATTCAAATAAATAGGAAAATGCTTTTTTATCGCGTGACTGTGCAACATCTATAAGCGCTTGCATGAGTTCTTTACTCGGCGTTTCTGGCATGGCAGTGTACTTACCTGTATTAGGTTCACAACGTGGTGACTGTTGTTGACTTACCATAATAATTTATCCCGTTATTGCTTTTGTATTAATTAATACGGGCAATAATTAATTTAGGATCATAAAATTTAGGCAAATTCGTTATTAATCACAGTATGGAGGAAATTCAGTAAGTTATCAAAGTTCGTTTCAAACGCAAGTTGCTGTTTTTTCTCAATAGAAATAGGTAGGAGCTCAAGCCAACGAGCTGCAATCCAAGGCAGTTTGTCAAAGTGAGTTTTTTTGTACAGTAAACTAAGCTCTGGATTACTTTTAAAGACATTTAAAAGTGCATCATGCAATAAGTTATGCTCACCAATTGGGTTATTAGAATCTTTGTACCAATATGGCGTATTACAAGGGGATACCAAGCCATGTCGTAATTCGTCCTCATCTTGGTAAGCATCATTTATTTGAACGCTTTGAGAAGCAAACACATCGATTAATAATACATCACTATCATCTTGGTCAAAATCAATAATATCAACAAGACAACCTTGCGAACTTATATTAAATGGCGTGTCGTGCTCAAATGTACAAAGCACAAACCCAGTGTTGTTTTTTAACGCGGTTTTAACCATATTTAAATAGCGAGGCTCAAAAATGCGTAATCGCGTATAGCCTTCAGGTAACATAAAAATGGGTAATGGAAAAATCGCACGTTTCATAAAGTCTACTTATTTCAAACACTCTGCTTTTATTTACGTGCGCTTTTGCTAAGTCGATCAGCTTTGTATGAATCGAATTAATTACCAGCTATGTAATTGGCTAAAGATTAAACCAACCTCCCATTGCTTTAAACACTTGAACCGAGTAATAAGCGCTAATCATACTGACTACGGGTGCTAACATTAATGCAAATAATCCAAGTTCACTGCTCATCGTTTCAATCCTTTAAATAATTTATTTTGCGTTTTGAATACTAGTGTCAGTATTTTTAAGCGTTGTGCTATCTGTTAAAACTGGCTCATCCAATAAACTCTCTAGAACAGTTTTAGAATCAAAATAAAGTGTTTCTTTTAATGAGTTCTCAAGCTCAACTGTGGTTTGCTTAACGTAGCTTGCTACGCTTTGAGTTAATATATCAGTTACATCTAGGTCAACTTCTATTGCATGTACTTGCGCAGAACCTAATACTAATAAACTTGCCATAGCGATTTTAATTGAATGTTTCATAATGGTATTCCTTGTTTGTGTATTGTTTAGACGTAGTTACATACTCAAGGGTTGTGCCAATATAAAAATAAATTATAAGTAACTGTAATTAAGCAACTTTACACAAGTTTATTTAATTTAAAAAATTCATACCTTGTTAATTTAACCATTTAATTTAATATTTTGACTACTTTTTAGTTAATAAATAAAAGGTTTAAATGTATTAGTACCGTCACACTAAATACATTTAGCGTTTATAAAAACGTCATATCTACCCGCTAAAGTGCACATCACTATAAATAATTCAAAAAGTGCAGTATGAATCTTTCATCTCGTCGAAACTTCTTAAAAACCTCAGCAGCAAGCATATTTACAGTTGCGGTATCGAGCGCCATTACAGGTTGTGCTCAAACATTAATAAACAAACATCTATCGGCTATTGAATTTAAACACGGTGTAGCCAGTGGCGATCCGCTCAATAATGCTTTAATTATTTGGACACGCGCAACTACTTCTCAATCAAGTTTTGAAGTTACTGTTGCTTGGGAGCTGGCAAGTGATTCTCAATTTAAAAACATCATTCGCAGCGGGCGCGAAAAAACTGATAAAAGCCGAGACTTTACAATAAAAATAGACGTGCAAGATCTTGCACCTAATACAGAGTACTTTTATCGTTTTATGGGTTTGAATACACAAAGCCCAATTGGCCGTGCTAAAACACTACCAATAAACAATGTTGAACAAATAAAAATGGCTGTTGTGTCTTGCTCAAACTACCCTGCTGGGTACTTTAATGCCTACACAGATGCGGCTAAGCAAAAAGATTTAGATGTAGTACTGCATTTGGGAGATTACATTTACGAATACCCAATGGGCGGATACGCTACCGAAAATGCTGAAAAAATTGGTCGACAATTAGCAGCCGATAACAGCGGTGAAATTATCACCCTTAGCGACTATCGTAAACGCTATGCAATTTACAGAACAGATCAAGGCCTTCAAGCACTTCACGCTGCAGCGCCTTTTATTGCAATATGGGACGATCACGAAGTTACTAACGATACCTATAAAAGTGGTGCTGAAAATCATACCCCTGATGAAGGTGACTTTTTTAAGCGCCGTGCAGCAGCTATCCAAGCCTATTACGAATGGCTACCAATTAGACCGCCTATGGGCGAGTCAAGCCCGCAAATATACCGCACCTTCGATTTTGGTAATTTAATAAGCTTACACATGCTAGATACTCGCGTAATAGCACGCGATAAACAACTTGCTTACAGCGACTATAAAAACCTAGAGACCAAAAAAATGGATGTTGCGCGCTTTGCCAGTGATTTACATAATCCAAAGAGGCAGTTACTAGGTAACACACAACTAAATTGGCTCACAAGTGCAATAACTGAATCAAATGCAAAGTGGCAAATATTGGGCCAGCAAGTATTAATGACTAAAATGTGGCTACCTACCGAGATATTCTCGCAATCCGATCGCACTAAAATACCGCAGGTGTTAAAAGAGCTTGTTGCCATTAAAAAAGCTGTATTAGCAAATAAAGCGGTAACGCCCGCACAACTCGCACGCGTAAATACTTTAATGCCTTACAATTTAGATGCATGGGATGGTTACCCAAGCGAGCGCGAAGCATTATACAAAAGCGTTACTGCATTAAATAAAAAGTTAGTCGTGGTTGCAGGTGATACGCACAATGCGTGGCATGGCACATTAAAAAATGCAAAAGGCGAAAGCGTAGGAGTAGAATTTGCAACGCCTGGCGTTACATCTCCAGGTATGGAGCATTATTTAGCGCTTAATACAGCACAAGCAAAGCAAATGGCTGACTCGCTTTCATTGTTAATAAACGACTTAAACTATTGTGACTTATCACACCGTGGGTATATGTTACTTACAATAACCAAAGAGCAAATTACTACAGATTGGCGCTATGTAGATAACATCGAATCACCAAGCTATAACATAGTTAACCAGCATCAAAGTATTTATAAAAGCTAATACTTTTAATAAAGAAGGTAAATGTATTATTTACCTTCTTCACATGTTTTATTAAACGCGTTTAATTACAGCTATAGATAAGCGTCCATGAAGCATCACTTCCTGGAATGCTGTTTGTATACCAATTTGCGCTGTAGGCATTACCTTGATATTGCATTTTATCGTCGGTGTTATTGTGAGTAAATGGGCCGGCTGAATAATCCTTTTTGACCCAATTAGGGTATGCATTAATACCAATACAATCTGTTGAACTTACAACACTGCATCCATTTGTATCAACACTTGTACCAGCAGGTGTATCTGGGCACTGATCAATATCATCATTAACTCCATCGCTATCTGCATCGCTTTGTGGTTCAACTACTTCAACAACACAACCTACATGATTAACAGTTTCACCTACAGGTGTATTAGGACATTGATCAATACTATCGCTAATACCATCGCCATCGCTGTCAGTTACCTCACAACCAATACTATCAACCGTTGTACCTGCGGGAGTGTTATCGCACTGATCAAAGCTGTCACTTATACCATCGCCATCAGAGTCTAAAGCAACCGTACTACCACCCCAACCTTGAATAATTTCTTTAACTTTAGTACCTGATGCAGTTAGTGAATTCCAACTACCGCCTGGAGTAAATAACGACGCACCTTCGTTTTTGTCGTTCAAAGCCCAATTAGCGTGGCTAATATTGTTTGTTTTAAAAAATGCCATCCATGCATCAGTTTCATTAATATTAACACCACCATTGCCATCAGCATTAACTGTTCCCCACTCTGTAGCAAATAGTGCAATGCCGTTATCAAGTGCTGTTTGTGCTTTATTTCGATACGATTGACCATGCGTGCCAGCATAAAAATGCAGAGTGTAAGCAATATTGGCGCGATCTATCGGGTTTTGTGATGCCACATCAACATCTTGCGACCATGTAGGCGTACCAACCACAATTAAGTTATCAGGGTCGATTGCTCTAATTTTATCAATAACAGTTTCAGCGTAAGGCTTAATATCGTTAACCCACGAAATTTGTAATGGCTCGTTATAAATTTCATAAATAACATTGTCGTACTGACCATATTTGGTAGCTACGTCTTCAAAAAAGCGAACTGCAGTTGCTTGATCGGTATGCGCTTCATGGCTATGAAAATCAATAATAACGTACATATCCTGGGCAATAGCTGCGCTTACAACAGTATCAAGACGGCTCATATTGCCCTCCCAATCAAAGTTCAAACTACCACCGGTACTCGTACCATGGCCAATAGCCGCACGAATTAATGTTGCATTAAATTCAGTCTTTGCCTTTGCTACTGTTTGAGTTGTGTAAAACTCTTCACCACCCCACCCTGTATTGCTCCAAAACAAACTTATACCGGCAAAACTTGTACTTTCTCCACCAGCAAGAATTTGATTCCCACTCACCGTTAACTTTTCAACAGCGGCGTTGGCCATTGTTGAGCATCCTAATAATAAAGCTAACGATAAGCTCGCCACTTTAAAATCCTTTCTTTTATGATCATTTGAACTGTTATTCATCGTATTTCCTTAAATTGAAATTATCAGTCGCCATCGTTTGACGTAATAAATTGACCAAACCAATACTTAATAGTTAAACAACGTTAATTTGTCGAGTAGAAAGTACCATTTATTTATTAACATTAAATGAACAAAAAGGTACAAAGAGAATGGTTTTAATTAACTAAATATCAACAAGCAAGCGATTTAAAGAGGTTTGAGGATTTTACTGGGTATATACAGGAATTTACACGATGTTTACATGGTGCAGACAAAAATCTCGGTTACAAAAAATATGTATAAAAATGAAAAGGCGGTAATAATAATTATTACCGCCATCAATATTTGCTAAATGTCAGGGTAAAATATTAATAAGCCAACCAAACCGAGTTCTGATTAACTGGCTTATTTTTTAGTAGGCAGCGATTTTCTGCCCAAACGGTACGCATCCATCATGCTCAGTACCCAAATTATAATCATTAAAGGTACGTACTTATATTCAGCGAGTTGAGCGCAGGCGTCAGAAGGTTGTTGCGCGGCTTTAAAAATGGCCGTAACCGACATGGGGATTTTTCCGTTTACAATTTCATATGCAGTACACTGTGCAATCGCAAATATATCTTGTATGGTTAAAATTAAAAGAACAGAGAATACACCCGCAAAAATAGCGCCTATTAGGTGTTTTTTTAAAGAAAAATGCCCCGCTCCAGGATAAACAATGGCGGTAAGTAAAGCAGCTTTTAGATCTTGTTTCATTTTTACCTAATATAAATTCACTTTAACGTGATCACATAAAAAAGCCACTTTGCAGTGGCTCAATTAAAATATCAAGTAGTTAAATGTATTATTGTCCACCAAACCCGAGAGTTAACTCAATACCAACAAAGCGAGGTGCTCCTGCAACAAATGTTGGGTTGCCAAATCCTCCTCCAGTATTACCAGCATCAACTAAATACTCCTTATCTAATAAGTTACTGGCAAAAACACTAACGGCCCAATCATCACCACTCTCAATTCCTAAGCGCGCACTGACTAATCCAAGCCCTGGTTGGCTAATATCTAAGCCTGATATTGGCGCATTAGCTGGCTCAAAAAATACTTCAGAGCGGTAGCTATATATTAAAGAGCTCGTTAAATTAAGTGAGTTTGACAATTCTGTTGAATAAAACAGCCCCGTACTAAACGTCCACTCTGGTTGTAATCTAAATTTATTGCCTGCGAGGTTACCGTTATTACTATCATCATCTATTTCAGCATCAAGGTAGGCTGCATTGGCAAATATCTCAAACTCATTATTAATTAACGCCCTTACTTCAGCCTCTGCGCCAACATTAGTGGCAGAGCCCGCATCAGCAGAAAACGCAACGCCTTCATCATCCTGTAATGTAACCTGAAAGTTAGAGTAATCTTGATAAAATACAGCGACAGAGTAATCTAAACGCCCCTCAAGCCCTTTGCCTTTAATACCGGTTTCGTAGTTCCAAATAATTTCTGCTGGAACTTCTGATATAGAGGCTTCAACACTTCCTTGTTCATCGTTAGCCGAACTTACTTCAAGTACTTCCGAACGACGCCCATTTGAAACAGTTGCATACATATTTGTAGTAGGGTTTATTATATAAAGCGCATTAAAACGTGGTAGCCAATCATCATAATCAGCATCACCATAAAATGTTTCACCATTTGTATCTACCGTAAACAATGGCGCTTGTGTTAAAACACTATTGAGTGCAGCAGAGCTATAACCACTGCGCTTTTCTTCTTTTATATAACGAAGACCCGCTGTTAACTCTAATGCCTCAGTTGCAGCATAAGTTACATCAGCAAACGCTGAATACGCTTTGTTTTCACCATAGTTTGTAAACTCTAGTGAATATGGCAACTCGTTTATTGCACCACCTGTTAATGCTGGCGTTAAAAGATTAACGCTACCATCATTATTAATACAAGGAACACCTGAGCCCAATACGCCCAAGCAATTTAAAAATATAGACTCCTCTGTACTAAATGGAACACGCTGGCTACCCTCTTCTTCAAAGTAACTCACACCAAAAATACTAGTAAACTTATTCTGCGTATAAACAGCGCGTAATTCTTGGCTAAATTGATCGCCCTCAGCAGCTTCTGCAAATTCTAAAAACCATGCCTGAGTACCATCAGCATCAAACACTTCTAAAGAGTCAAAATTACGCCCTGCAGTAATTGAAGTGATTGTTAAATCGTTACTTACATCCCAATTTACAGTCAAATTTAAATCGTTAACTGTGCGCTCTACACCTAAGTCTTTTTTTCTAAACACAGACTCTGCATACGGACTACCTGGCATTTCAACAAAGCTATATGGACTTGTATCACCACCGGTTGGTGCATAAAGCCCATTTTTAAAAGATGTACCCGAGTCATCATTTTTTTCATACGTATACACCAAATCAATCGTTAAATCGTCATTAGGTGTAATACGTAAAGACGGACGATAAGAAAAACGCTCAATAGCGTGCATATCATCTTGCTTAAACCCAGCCGGATTTTGGGAGTTACTATCTCCTGCAATATTTTTTATAAACCCATCACGTTCACGATAAGTAAAAGCAACACGGCCTTGCATTAAATCATTTCCACCCGTTACAAAACCACTAACACCTTTGGCGGAGTAATTACCAACGGATGCCTTTAATTGAGCCGAAAAATCTTTTTCTGGTTTACGTGTTGCTACACTAATAGCACCTACAGAAGCTGCTGTTCCAAACAGTGTCGCTTGTGGTCCTTTAACAACTTCAATCCCTTCAACATCAAAAAGCTCAAAGTATGAGCCACGAGAGCGTGATACATCTGCTCCATTATAATAAATAGACACACGAGGTGATGATTGAGACGACCCACTATCAGACGTAATACCACGAATTACAAAGCCCGGGTTGTTAGGGCTTTGCTCTTGAATAACAAGCCCCGGTGTTATTTCAGATAAAGTGTCGAGTTCACCAATACCCAAGCTTTCTAAAAAGTCGCCATCGTAAGCACTTATTGTTACAGGCACATCTTGTATTGATTGCGCACGCTTTTGAGCAACAACCACTATTTCATCAAGTTCTTTATTTATGGTTTGATCTGCAAAACTATTTGTTGATGTAACGCAAATCATCGCCACAGACAATTTAGTAAGTTTAAGAAAAGGCCGTGTTTTTAGTTTATTTTTCATGTTTATCATTGTTCGTCCGATTAATTGTTTTTAGGAATTACCAATAATCTAACGAACTATTACGACTTTTTTACTTCTTATTAATTACGCATTGGTTAAATTGATATTTCAACTTTATGAAAAATAATAAATTATTGTATTCATATAAAAATTATAATATTGAAAAACTCAGCGTACACTTGTACACTAAAATTCATTCAAATAGTGGTAGGATCTGTCATGTCGTTAGAAGCGCCCTATTCTAAAAAAGAAGAACAACTAAACGTAATTAGTCATGCACTTGGTATTGTATTTGCCATATTTGTTATGTGGGATTTATTTAGCCAAGCCACCAGCACTAAAGCGTATGTTAGTACTGCAATTTATGGCAGCAGTCTATTTGTGCTGTTTTTGTCATCCACTTTGTACCACGCCAGTATTCAACCGCGCTTAAGAGCCTTTTATAAAAAGTGCGATCACTGCGCCATATACTTATTAATTGCTGGCACCTACACCCCCTTTTTATTGATCTCATTAACCGGTGCTTGGTCATGGGCAACACTTACATTTATTTGGGCGGTGGCACTGGCGGGCGTTGCGTACAAAGTATTTGTAAAAAACGGTAATAAAAAAGTATCACTCACCACCTACTTGCTCATGGGTTGGTTTGCACTGGCTATAGTGTATCCACTTTATTCTAGTGTTGATGTAAAAGCACTTTACTGGCTACTTGCCGGCGGTATTTTTTATAGTTTAGGCACGTTATTTTACAGCGCTAAAAGCACCCAATTTAGCCACGCAATTTGGCACTTATTTGTTATTGCAGGGTGTGTTTGTCATTATATTTCAATTAGTAATTACGTTTATTAGGCAGGTTAAGTCATTTAAAATGGTCAGGTTTGAGCGAATAGCGGTCATTCAGGTGAGTCGTCATTAACTTAGTAAGAATAAGAGGACACTTTCCTCTTTTTTACATGTTTATATAAGCTACAGAAACTATAATATTTATAGCTGGCAATAGCTTACACTATTTGCTATTAGTATAAGTTCATAAAATAAGGACGTTTTCGCGCTAAAAAAGGGAAAGTGTCCTCTGATAAAGTTGTTATGTGCCAAGGAGAGTCCGGTTGAAAATTCTAGCCTTTGTATTTTCTTTAATTTCCTTCAACTCAATAGCTTGCAGTTGTATGGGGTACGACATTGAAGAAGCTTTTAAAGATTACCCAGTCGTTTTCTCCGGAATTGTCGAAACGATTGACACCATAGAAGTAAAAGAAGATGGCTGGTTTGAGTATTCTACGTTGAAAGCTGTCATTTTAGTCGTGGATACTAGTTATAAAGGCATGACGGCTGAAAGAATCAAAGTTACAACGAGAATGGATTCTGCGGCATGCGGTTTTCCATTCGAAGAAAAAGTTAAATATGTAGTATTTGCTATTCCAGATGAAAATGGACTTCACGTTGGTTCTTGTGGGCCGACCATCCACATGGAAAAACGTGAAGAATACTATGAGTCTGAACGACTAAGAGTAACGCGCTTTTTATCAAAACAAATTGGCACATAACAAGTCGATAAAGTAAAGGACATAAAATCATTGGCTTGGCGCTCGTGCCTCGCTAAAGTATAACCAATAATTTTAAGCCTCTTATCGAGGCGTTAGCTTTAATTCGAAAATCTCTTAAACTTTAGACGGAAAATTATGGAAGTAGTAATAACGGGAAAGCAAATAGCAACGTATTTAGCGATAGGTGTACCTGTACTAGTAGCTATAATCGCTGGTGCATATAAATTCGGGTTGGATGTAAATGCAGCTAACTTGAAGCATAAAGAAGATTTGGTTAAGGAGTATGAACGCTCCTCTCAACTTGATGCTCCAGGGTTAGTGTCGTCACTTAACCAGTCAGCTGAAGCTCTAGTTTTAACAAGCAATGAAAGAAAGGCATTTGATACTGCGAGAAATAGAGTAGATGAATACGCAGCTAAGTTCGGTAACTATGAAGCGAACTTAGCTGAAAGCAGGGAAAAAATAACACGCCTAACAGAAAGGTTGGCTCAGAATGAAGCCCAGCATGAAATTAAACTTACAAAGCTCAAATCAGAACTTGAATCATATTTGGCTACCTCTTCAACTTTAATTGCTGAAAAAGGAACTGCAACCGAACTTATTCCTAATCATAAAATGTTAGGAGTTCAATCTGTTTATGATAATAGAGCGGTATTAAATTTCGAAGGACGTGACATATTTCTTGATGTAGGGGAAAGTTACTCAATAGAAACTAATACAACCGCCTGTATTTTTTGGCTCACCAAAGTATTCCCCAAAGATGAAAGGGTTGAAATCAAGTTAGTCGTGAGTGATAGGTAAAGCTAACAAAGCCTTAAAGCCGGATTCTGTAACAGTTGGCTCGGTTCCGCTTCGCTTCACATATTAGCCAACTGTTACTCACCGCTTAAGGCGGCGTTACCACCGTCCGCTTATGGCACTCTCCAGCCACTCGACAACGTGAAATGTTGATAATAATTGGCAAGGTATTTTACTGTGTCGGATGGCATGGCGAAGCCACTTATCCGACCTACGTCAAAAGGTAGATTGCTTAAGCCGAAGGCGCCACTCAACAGAGTATCGATTCACGCCTTGAAGGCCAGCTATGGCAATTACCTGCCCATAATAGTTATATCACTCCCACCGGCACTCGCGCATATTCACTTTGTCGTTTTTAAACAGCACGCCTTCTGATAATAACTTTTCGCGTTGTTCTTGGTATTTTTCGCTACCTGCAGGGAATGATATTTTACCTTGGCTATTCACTACCCTGTGCCAAGGTATAACCGAGTCGTTTGGCATCATTTTTAATAAGCGCCCCACTAACCGTGAGTTTTGAGGGTAACCCGCAAGAGCTGCAACTTGCCCGTAGCTTGCCACTTTACCTATTGGTATACCTGCGATAACAGTATAAATAAGTGTTTCTTTATCAATATCAGCGTTCATTTAAATACGCCTCACTAAGTACTTTAAATTGCTCCCAAATAGTACGCGCTACAGGGCCGTGGTGTACTGCATGTTGCCTAAAAGCTCTAATTTGTGCACTAAACTTATGCTCACGGTCAGTTATGTGTATTTCTTGAAGTGAGCCTGCTTTTATTTCAGGAGCACAGTGTTCTAGGCTCATCATTGCCCAACCTGCGCCTGAGAGTAAAAACGATTTTAGGGTAGATACATCATCAATTTTCATCATGGCGGAGCCTTTTGAGTACGATAGCCTGTCACTGTCGATACTCAAGTCACTTTCAAACATGGCTAAACACGGATACGTTTGTAGTTCGCTATAGGTTAGCTTTTGAGGAAGTACGCCTTTAGCGCTCACAATACCAATATCGAGCCTGCCTATGGGTACGCTTTCTAAATCGCCTGTCGCATGAAATAAATCAAACCACGGGCCAATACCTAATTCGGCTTGCCCACTATTTACTTGCTCTAACGAAATAAAGCGCTTCCCGCTTGTTAAGCTAAATTCGGTGCTGGTAAACAACCTAAAAGTATTACTTATGATCTCGTTGTAACTCTGCGTATGGCAAAGTTGTTCGTAACAAATTCTAAATTGGGGTTCATTACCGAGTGCCAATTCTTTAGCAAGCTGTGCTAGCTCGTCGTTGGCATGCAAAAGTTGCTGCGCCTCGCGGTGAAAAATACGCCCTTTTTCAGTAAGCTGTAATCGGTATTTACTTCTGTCTAGTAACTCAAACCCTATTTTTTCTTCTAAGTTTTTAATAGCGAGTGTAAGCGCGGGCTGCGTTTTATGTAGCTTTAGTGCTGCCCCGCTTAAGCTTGCGCTTTGCACTATGGCATCTAAAATTATTAATTGATTCAGCTTCATATAGCACTCTGCAACATTATAAGTAAAACTTATTGAGTTTCTAAAATTTAATGATTTTTATTTTATATGTTTGCAGCGTATGCTGCACTTAATTATTTTGCCATCATTGCAACGGAGAAGACATGAAACTCTTTCGTCTATGTTTTTTAACTACGACTTTACTAAGCTTAATAGCCTGTTCTGAGCCAGAACAACAAGTTAAAGAAGAGCCCATTCGCCCTGTTAAATTATTCAACATAGGTCATGATTCTCAAACTAACATTCGCAGCTTTCCTGCTGAAGTTGTTGCAAACCAAGGCTCTTACCTTGCTTTTAGGGTAAACGGCGAACTTATTAAGTTTCCTGTGCTTGCTGGTGAACACGTTGAAAAAGGTGATTTATTAGCAAAACTGGACCCAGAAGATTTTCAGTTGCAGTTTGACGAGCGCAAAGCGCGTTTTGAATTGGCAAAATCACAACTTGGCCGCATTGAGCAATTGTTTGAGAAAAAAATCACCAGCCAATCAGAATTAGATCAAGCCACTGCTAATATGCAAATTGCTGAATCTGCATTTAAAATTGCACAAACAAACCTTGAGTACAGCGAGCTACGCGCGCCATTTTCAGGCACAGTTGCAAAAGTATTTGTTAAAAACTTTGAAAACATTCAAGCCAAACAAAATATATTACGTTTAGAAACACGCGATTTAATGGATGTAGAAATCCAGGTTCCTGAAAAAATTGTCGCTCGTTTTCAAAAAGGCACTGATTACCACCCTACTGTAAAATTCGATGGCTTTGACGATAAACAGTACACACTTGATATTAAAGAGTGGGATACCCAAGCAGACCCTGCAACACTTACCTATAAAGTTGTGTTTTCGCTACCAGTACCTGAGGACTTTAATTTACTAGCGGGTATGACGGGTAGTGTATTTATTGATTTAAGTAAAGTAACTCGCTCGCAAGTGTCTTACACAATACTGCCAATTGAATCAGTGTTTTCTGAACCTCAAGAATCTATTAAAGATAATGCCTACGTGTGGCTTTTTGATTCAGAAACTAGCCAAGTACATAAACAAGCAGTAAAAATTGGCCAGCTACACCGCGATGGTATTGAGGTGTTAAGTGGTATTAAAGAAGGCCAAATTGTTGTTTCTGCCGGTGTGCATTCACTAAAAGAAGGCATGAAAGTAAGAGCATGGAATAAAGAGCGAGGCTTATAATTATGAGCTTTGCACAACTCTCCATAGAGAAAAAAGTAATCAGTTGGATGTTTACGCTGCTGCTATTAATTGGCGGTACCGTGTCGTATTTTGACTTAGGGCAACTAGAAGACCCTGAGTTTACGCTTAAAAAAGCCATGGTTATTACCATGTACCCTGGCGCGTCGCCGCAACAAGTAGAGGAAGAAGTAACTTTTCCTCTAGAAAACGCGATTCAGCAATTACCTTATGTTGATTACGTGACCTCTATTTCATCTAACGGTAAGTCGCAAATTTCGGTAGAGATGAAAAGCACTTATCGAAAAGAGCAACTTCGCCAAATTTGGGATGAAATGCGTCGTAAAATTAACGACCTCTCCCCTTCGCTTCCCAGCGGCGTTTACCCAAGCACTATTTTAGATGACTTTGCCGATGTTTACGGTGTTATGTATTCGGTAACCGGTGATGGCTACTCATATGACGAGCTTAAAGACTATGTCGACTTTTTAAAGCGCGAGCTAGTCTTGGTTAAAGGCGTAAGTAAAGTAACGGTTGCAGGTGAGCAGCAACCGCAAGTAATGGTTGAAGTCTCAACGCGTAAATTAGCTCAATTAGGCATTGCACCCAGTCATATATTTCAGTTACTGCAATCGCAAAATACGGTATCTAACGCGGGTAAAATTCGCGTGGGCGATGAGTCAATTCGCTTGCACCCTACTGGCGAATTTAAAGATGTAAAAGAGCTCGAAACGCTATTAATTTCAAAACCTGGTGCAAGTGAGCTTATTTATTTAGGCGACGTAGCAAAGGTTTACAGAGAGTACGCAGAAGTACCTAACAATGTTATTCGTTATAATTCTCAGCAAGCTTTGCTTATTGGCGTGTCGTTTATGTCAGGAGTTAACGTGGTAGATGTGGGTAAACACATTGACGATCACTTAGCTTCACTTGAGTATCAACGCCCTCATGGTATTGACATAAATTCGGTATACAACCAACCACAAGAGGTTCAAAAATCGGTTGATGGTTTTATTATCAGCTTACTTGAAGCTATTGCGATTGTTATTGTAGTACTGCTGCTATTTATGGGTTTAAAAAGCGGTGTTTTAATTGGTGGTATTTTACTGCTTACTGTACTGGGTACGTTTATATTTATGAAATTGTTTGCTATCGACTTGCAACGCATATCGCTTGGAGCACTTATTATTGCCCTAGGGATGCTGGTTGATAACGCAATAGTTGTAACCGAAGGGATACTAATAAACCTTAAACGTGGGCAAACAAAACTCAAAGCGGCGGTTAATATTGTTGAGCAAACAAAATGGCCCTTACTAGGTGCAACAGTCATTGCAGTCACTGCCTTTGCGCCAATTGGATTAAGCTCTGATGCCAGTGGTGAATTTGCCGGTAGCTTGTTTTGGGTGTTGTTTATTTCGCTTTTATTAAGTTGGATAACAGCCATTACGCTAACGCCATTTTTTGCCAATTTAATGTTCAAAGAAAACGAGTTTAAAAACGAAGAAGGCCAAGAAGATGAAGACCCATATAAAGGTTTTATTTTTAATGGTTACAAAGCGATTTTAGATTTAGCGCTGCACTTTAGAAAAACCACGCTTATATTAATGGTTGTTTTACTGTGTACTGCGGTTGTTGGTTTTGGCTCTGTTAAACAGTCGTTTTTTCCTGCCTCTAATACACCTATGTTTTATGTAGATTACTGGCAAGAGCAAGGATCTGATATTCGCTCAACCCTAGAGGGCGTTAAAAAACTTGAAGAGTTTTTGCAAAAAGAAGACCTTGTTGAAGAAGTAACAAGTACAACAGGCCAAGGCGCGCCACGCTTTATGCTTACCTACGCACCAGAAAAATCATACCCCGCGTACGGGCAATTAATTATTCGTGTAGCCAACAGAGAAGCCGTAGCGACTGTAATGCAAACTGTACGTGATTACTCAAATAATCATGCACTCTCTGCACAGCTTAAAATTAAGCCAATGGAAATTGGTCCTTCTACTGATGCAAAAATAGAAGCCCGTTTTTCAGGCCCTGATCCTGTTATTTTAAGACAATTGGCTGCTAAAGCTGAAGAACTTATTGGTAACGACGATGGCGCGTACAATATTCGTGATGACTGGCGTGCTCGTACTAAAATGATTCGCCCGCAGTTTAACGAGCAAAAGGCACGCCGCTTAGGTATTAGTAAATCTGACTTAGACAATGTATTACTAACAAGTTTATCGGGTAAACAAGTAGGCGTATATCGCGATGGCACGCAGTTGCTGCCTATTATTGCACGTTCTCCTGCTAACGAGCGCTTAAACGTAGAAAGTGTTCATGACCTTCAAATATACAGCCCGGTACTTGGTGTATTTGTACCAGTAACCCAAGTTGTAGACGAATTTGATGTGCAGTGGGAAGACAGCCTAATAATGCGCCGCGATCGCAAACGTACAATTACGATTATGGCCGATCACGATGTATTAGGGGATGAAACCCCTGCCAAACTATTTGCACGTATTCGCGGACCAATAGAAAATATGGAATTACCGCGCGGTTACGAACTAGAATGGGGCGGCGAGTTTGAATCTTCAAGCAAAGCTCAAAAAGCAATATTTGGCTCATTACCACTGGGTTACTTAGCGATGTTTGCAGTAACCGTATTACTTTTTAACTCGCTTAAGCAACCACTTGTGATTTGGGCAACGGTTCCGTTAGCTATTATCGGTGTAAGCGCGGGCTTGTTAGCTATGAATGCGCCGTTTAGTTTTATGGGACTACTTGGTTTATTAAGCTTAAGCGGTATGCTTATTAAAAACGGTATTGTATTAGTTGATCAAATAAATCTCGAATTGAGTGAAGGTAAATCGCCTTATGAAGCCGTGTTTGACTCTGGTGTGAGCCGTGTACGCCCAGTTGCTATGGCGGCTATAACTACTATTTTAGGTATGATCCCGCTGTTATTTGACGTGTTCTTCCAGTCAATGGCGGTAACAATTATGTTTGGTTTGGGCTTTGCTACAATTTTAACTCTAATTGTAGTGCCAGTACTTTACACGGTTATATTTAGAATTGATTACGAACCGCGTAAGTAGTTAAACATATAATCGGTTAACATTAAAAAATGCCACTGGCTCAAAGTCAGTGGCATTTTTATTTAATACAGATGAAAAAAAGGCTACATATTTAAACGTTAGTAAATTAGCCGCAACACTTTTTGTTTTGTTATCGCTACCACACAGCGCATTACACTTTAGTGCAAATCCATTATTGTTATTTAACCATTATGTTGGACGTGCCTAACCTAAAATTTGGTTGATTGGTTTAATACCAATCCACAATAATACTTAATCATATTGCGGGGCTAAATGTGTCGCGACCTTCGTAAAAATTATTATTTAGAGCAATTAAATATTGAAATTTTGCCTTATTATCGACACAGTTTTCTGACCTGTAAATAGCTCACTTAATTAAGCCAATTATTATAATACCACTTTACCGCACATTATTTTTTTAAGCTAAGGGTACGCCCCGAGCTAGGTTTTGACTGTGATGACTTGTTATCTTTAATACTTTTTGGCTTGCCAACATACGTGGTAGAACGTTTTTGATAAGGTGCTTTACTGCGCTCATTTTTGCGCTCGCCATTAGCATTACTACGCCCAGAGTTACGATTTGAATTTCGCTCAGTACTACGCTCGCCACTTTGCTCGCCTTTATTAAAACGGCGAGGATTTTCACCCTGAAAATCACGTTTCTTGGGAGCCGACGACGTATTATTTTCTGATTGTTTATTAGCATCAAGCGAATGTTCTTGGGTTTTTCCTGAGTCAGAAATCGATTCGTTTATTTGCGCCATTTCAATATCAGACAAATGACGCCACTGCCCTACCTTTAAACCTTTTAGTGTTACGTTCATTATACGAGTGCGCTTTAACGTCACCACTTCGTAACCTAAATATTCACACATACGGCGAATTTGACGGTTTAAACCCTGAGTAAGAACAATTTTAAATTCTTGAGGAGCCGTTTGGGTAACTTTACACTTTTTAGTAACAGTATCTAAAATTGGGATGCCGTTTGCCATTTTGGTCACAAATTGGCGGTTTAGCGGTTTATCAACCGTGACCACATATTCTTTTTCGTGGTTATTACCTGCGCGCAAAATTTTATTTACAATATCGCCCTCATTGGTTAAAAAGATTAACCCTTCTGAAGGTCTATCTAATCGCCCAATAGGGAAAATACGAGTTGGATAATTAACTGCTTTAACTATGTTACTTTGAATTTTACTCTCGGTGGTACACGTAATACCAACTGGTTTATTATAAGCAATATATACACGCTTTGGTTTTGCGCGAAGAGGATTACCATCAATTAAGACGGTATCAGTATCTGCTACTTTTACGCCCATTTCTGGCATATTACCGTTAACCGTAACACGACCCTGCTCAATATATTTATCGGCTTCGCGACGTGAGCAAAACCCGGTTTCACTAATAAATTTATTTAAACGTTTTAATTCGGTCATGGCACTTAACAGTCTTAATTTTAAAGGCGACTAGTGTAAACCACACACACTTATTTTTCCCCTCTAATTTAATATAAATAGGTGTTTAGGCACTAATTTTTAATTGAGTGAGCTTACGCCATATAAATTCAAGCGGGCCTTGGTTAAAATAGCGGCTGTATAGCGCTGTAAATAACAGTTGCACAATAACCAAGGCGGTTGCTACTAACCAATAATCTATACGATTAAAACTTAATACCCACTGCGGAAATAAAACTTTATAAAGCATTAATTGCATTATGGTTTGGCTTATATATAGAGTGAATGCTAATCGCCCTGCTTGTTGAATAAGCGTGCCAACATGTCCCCTGTTATTGCAAAATTTAACAATGATGTGAATATAAAGCACCGCTACAAAAAGCGCTGCAAATGTATTTACTAATTCTTGAGTAGCTATACTCAAACCATCATTTCCCTGAGGTATTAAAAGCCTTAAGCTTGTAAAAACAAACGCCCCACTAACGCATACAAATAACTGCTGCGAAGTAAGCCCTTTAGTAAACACATCCAATTTATATAAGCACATGCCAATGAGCATAATGCCAGAAAACATCAAAAAAGCTAAAAATGGAACCGCTACAACTGCAATCATATTGTAACCTAAGTTACTGATAAAATAGTCCTTATAGTGCGGACTATATAAATCTATAAATGTTTGAGAGTCCCGGTGCATATTCTCATCAGGCAAGTTCATTAAAAACAAAAAGGTCACTGCGCAAGCTAATAACATAAATATAATGCCTCTTTTTAAAAGCATATTATTATTGCTATCTACAAATTTAAGCACCCACCAACCGCATACCCCGTAAACAAATAAAATATCGCCAGCCCAAAGTAAAAAACCATGTGCTAAACCAAAAATAATGAGCCAATACAGTCTCGCTTTTATAGGGATAGTTGATTTGTAGCGCTGCCACTGAATAAATAGCCCAGCACCAAAAAGAAGGCTGAACAGCGTTCTAAAGCGCCCATCAATAAAAATACTACTAAGGGTTTGAATAATAGCATCGCTAAAAGGTGGATTAGCTAATGGTGTATAGATATATTCCCCTAATCCAAAAGCATAACCGTTCATGTAAACAAGGCAAAGCACTGCAATACCGCGTATAAAATCCATATTATAATTGCGCATAACTGAGGTTTAACTTCCTTTAACTCTTATTTTTATAATTATCAGCCCAATCAACAGCTTGTTGATATAAGTTAGGTAATACTTTGCTATCGAGGTTAATTAATATTACAGCTTGCTCAAGCGCCCACCAGCTTCCAGTTTCGTACGCTTTAACCACATTCAAAATATAATAAAGGGTGTTTTTTTCATTTAAAAGCGCGGCTTTTATTTCATCTGGAAAGGGTAACTTTTCAATTAAAAAACTCATTGGTTGATCGAGTATTGCATCAAGCAATGAAAATAACCCTGTTAGAAATGCTTCCCCGACCTGTGGTTTAGCTATTTTTTTAGCAATTAACTCACAAAATCGAGCCCTTACAACACACAATTGCATAAGTTCTGCAGGTTTTTTATCTGCGGTATGAGCGGTAACAATAAGACTGACAAACTTTTTAAGGCGTTCATGCCCAAGATAAACCAAAGCTTGTTTAAGTGACGGTATATTGTTTTGAATTGGGAAAACACCACTGTTTATTAATCTCAACAACTTATAAGCTAATGCAGCATCTAACTCAAACAAACCTACGATCACTTTTAGATCAGGGTTTTGCTTCATTATTTCTGTATAAATAGCGACAACTAAGCCATAGTTGTAATCAATGTCAGTTTGTTTGATCATTGTTGGTCTTGCAAAGAAGTAGCCTTGAAAATAATCAAACCCCATTTCATAAGCTAACTTAAAATCTTCTTTTGTTTCGAGCTTTTCTGCAAGTAGTTTAATTTTTTTATATTTCTGTAATTTTTGTATGATCGGTATTATTTCACTAAGCGGTGTAATGGTAATATCAAACTTAACCAGCTTCACTAACTTTAAAAATCGATCCCACTGAGGCTTATAAACAAAATCATCAAGCGCTAATTTATAATTATTGTGAAATAACTCTCGACAAAGTTCGTAGTTAGCATCATTCGGCTCTATAGTTTCTAATAATTCGATAACAACATCTTGGCAAGGTAGGAATGCGCATAGATCAAGTTTTAAAGACTCAGGACCAATATTTATAAGCGCTTTTTTTCCGGAAGTAATATGGCGTGTACCAAGATTTAATTGATTTTCCATAATAAGGCGAGCAGTTGCTTTACCCTCGGCAATTCCAGGAAAATAATTTTTTGGACTATCTCTAAATAACAACTCGTAGGCGACTACGTTTTGGTGACGATTAAATATTGCTTGCCTTGCAACAAATACAGACACATTCCCTGCTTATAAAAATTTATTAGAGTGTATGTAATTAATAACGCAAATAGGGAATGATGTCACTTCGCTGCGATGAAATAATTGTAATCTAATTATATAAACTCGTTATATATTCCGTTGCAACGTGTGTCCACGAAAAACGAGCCCCCTTAGCATTCGTAATTATTTTTTGCCATTCTTCAGGATTTTCTTTTTGAAGCGTTAGTGTTTCATGCAAACTTGCTAATAATGTATTTGCTTGC
Source organism: Pseudoalteromonas aliena (assembly GCF_038155085.1). Taxonomy (GTDB): domain Bacteria; phylum Pseudomonadota; class Gammaproteobacteria; order Enterobacterales; family Alteromonadaceae; genus Pseudoalteromonas; species Pseudoalteromonas aliena_A. The sequence goes on along the minus strand of NZ_JBAKAU010000002.1, from coordinate 90,298 downwards.
TCATTTAAAGAGTCTCCGCTAAAACTAAAGCCATTTTCATGGTGTTTTACAGTATCTTTTAAACCGCCAACACTGTGCACTAAACAAGGTTGCCCTGCGCGCATTGCTAGCATTTGGCTAATACCACAAGGTTCAAACGAGCTTGGCATTAAAAATAAATCACCTAGTTGATACATTAAATCGCCAACACCTTGACCATAGCCCTTTAAAAATAAAAGGTTGGAATTATGCGCCATTGCTTTTGTAAATATGCTTTCGAGTTCTTTGTCACCCGAGCCTAAAATAATAAGTCTGCCGTTATGTTCACTAATAACTTGGCACACTTTATCAATAGCTAAAGCCCCATTAAGTTGCTGGCACAATAACAACACTTTTTGCTCAGTAAGCCTGCCAACGTTTGTGACTAATGGACCATTATTGGCCGTTGCTTTAAATTGCTGTAGTCGTTGATGGGCAATATAGTAGCCGCTCTGTAACTGCTCATTATTTGCCATCCAACCAAGCAAAGTACTCTCAGCTTGGCTATAAAAATCGGCGAGAGTTGCACCTTCCAGGGTGTTACTTGGATATTCGCAGCCGTTTAAAATACCAACAAGCTTACCTTGGCTTGCTGCATTTTGCAGGTCGTGCTCAAGCCCTTCGCCACCAAAAAAACCATGTTCGTAATTACTAGGTTCGAGGACCTCTTGGCTGTAAGTTGGCGATACAACATGTATTTTATCGCACAGATTTATTGCACTGCGCATAGGATTAAAACAATGAGGGTAACGCGGGTCGCATAGTTGCTGGCCATTATAACTAAGTGATGGAAACCACGTCTCTAAGCTTGAGCCATCGTGTTTGAAAGGTCTTATCCCTTGCAGTGCAATATTATGTACTGTGTAGGCAATGGGTAAGGTGTTAAGTGAGCTATAACGTGGCTCAAACTTAAGTAAAACTGCTACGCAGGCACTGTGCCAATCATGTAAATGCAGTGCTGTAGGGCGCTTTAATACATCTTGTAATAACGCTTCGCAGACGGCTGCGTTAAATAAAGCAAATTTAGTCGCATCCGTTGAAAAAGGCCTCCCCGGTGCATCATTACAATATACACTGCCTGATTCACTAAATAACGGGTGGCTAATAACAATTTGGCTTACATTATTTTCGGCTTGTTGTACTTTGAAAATGGTTAATACATGGGGTTGAGCATTAAATGCAACGGTTACTTCACCTACATAAATACGCTCAAGCGGCTCAAACCCATAATCAGGTATAACAACATCAACCGTTATACCTTGCTTTGCAAGTGCCTTCGGTGCATCGCGTACCACATCTGCCACACCGCCGACTTTTGCGCCTGGTAACGCGTCATTTTCTGCTGCAACCATTAATACATGCATTAATTTACTATTTCCTTTGGACCTGTGTGAGCTTGCCTACAAATGAGTAAGCTATGTTGTCATGCTAATCTAACTTATTGTTACGCTAGTTTTTTATTTTCACGCGCTTGGCGCTCTAACTTTTTTGCAAGCTCGGTGAGCATATCACGTGTAACAAGAACGATGCCTTTTTTAGATACCCTAAAGCCGTTTTCTTCATCTGTTCTTTTGTCAAAACCTATTTCAAGACCTGCCGGTATTTCACAGCTTCTATCTATTATTGCGCGTTTTATTTTACAACCTCGGTTTATAACCGCACCAGGCAAAATAACCGACTGCTCAATGGTACAAAATGAGCGAACGTGGACATTAGAAAACAACAGGGATTTCCTAACCGTAGAGCCCGAAATAATACACCCACCCGAGACTGTTGAATCTAAAGCCATACCACGCCTGTCATCGTCATCGAAAATAAATTTAGCAGGTGGTAGTTGCTCTTGATAAGTCCATATGGGCCACGTTGGATCGTATAAATCAAGTTGTGGTTCAGGCATTACTAGTTCCATATTAGCCTCCCAGAACGAATCAAGCGTACCTACATCGCGCCAATAAGGTTGCCCTTCTTGATTTGGATCTCTAAATGGGAAAGCAAATACATTATGCTCTTCTATAATCGCTGGAATAATGTCGTGACCAAAGTCGCGGCCTGACCCTTCATTTTCGGCGTCTTTTTTAAGTTGCTCGAATAAAAACTCAGTATTAAATACGTAGTTACCCATTGAGGCTAAACAGGTGCCCGGTTTACCTGGTACAGAGCTAGGTATTGCGGGTTTTTCGTCAAAACGACATACTCGGCTTTCTTTATCAACAGTCATTACACCAAATGTGTCTGCGGCTTCTTCAACAGGTACCTCTATACAACATACTGTCATATCAGCTTCATTTTCAACATGCTTAGCTAAAAGTGCACCGTAATCCATGCGATATACATGATCTCCAGATAAAATCATCACATATTTAGGCAGCTCATGACGAATAATATCTATATTTTGAAAAACAGCGTCTGCGGTTCCACAGTACCAATCATCTCCTTGGCGCTGTGAGGCGGGTAGTATTTCAACCGACTCACCTAGTTCTTTTTTAAAGTGGCCCCAAGCTCGGTTTACATGACGTATTAATGAATGCGACTTATATTGCGTGGCAATACCAACACGTCTTACACCTGAGTTAATGCAGTTCGAAAGTGGAAAATCGATAATTCTATGTTTACCACCAAAATAAACAGCCGGCTTTGCTCGCCAATCGGTTAGCTCATGCAGACGAGAACCACGCCCCCCTGCCAGTATTAATGCGTAAGTTTCTCGGGTTAAGCTACTTATGTAGCGATTTTCATAATTAGGCATAATACTCTCTCCATTTAGTCTAGGCTGTTAGTGGCATCGCTTTTAGTTGTCGTTAAGTCTGTTTCACTAATATTGAGGGGTTTTAAATGCCAAATATCTTCACTGTATTGGCTTATGGTTCTATCACTTGAAAACATTCCACTGGCTGATGTATTTAAAATACTCATTTGTGTCCAGTAGGTTTGATCTGCGTAAGCTTTATCAACCTCTTTTTGAGCTGCTACGTAACTTTCAAAATCGTGCGCAACAAGCCATGGATCGTGTGGGCTCTTAATTGCATTTGTTATGTCGTCAAATAAGCATGGTTCAAACAAGTTAAAATGACCGCTTTCGAGCAGTTGCATTACGTTACTTAAATCGCTATTTTGCGATATTAAATGCTCTGGATTATAACGCGATTTAATGTCCTCAATTTCATGCGCTTGTGCGCCAAACAAAAAGAACTTATCAGCGCCAACAGCATCTCTTATTTCAATATTCGCGCCATCTAACGTGCCTATCGTCAATGCACCATTCATCATAAACTTCATGTTGCCAGTACCAGACGCTTCTTTACCTGCTGTAGATATTTGCTCCGATAAATCGGTTGCAGGACAAATAACCTCCATTGCGGTTACGTTGTAGTTTGGCAAAAATGCGACGCGTAAATATGGTGCAGCTTGAGGGTCTTTATTTATAACCTCTGCCACGTTATTAATAAGCTTAATAATTTTTTTAGCCATGTAATAACCCGGTGCTGCTTTACCACCTAATAGGACACAACGAGGAACAAGCCCTTGGGTATCTCCGCGGCGAATACGGTCATATAAATGAATCACATGAAGTATGTTTAATAGCTGGCGCTTGTATTCATGGATACGTTTTACTTGTACGTCAAACATCATTGATACGTCAAAATCAACATCGCAGCGCGTCTTAACTAAATCAACTAAACGCTGTTTGTTTTCGCGTTTAGCATTTTGCCATTGTTTATGAAATACTTTGTCGTCATAAAAACGTCGTAGGTCGCTAATTTTTGAAAAGTTTTTAACCCAATCATGACCAATTTTTTCGCTGATTAATTCACTTAGAACAGGATTGCAATGCGCAAGCCATCGACGAGGCGTTACACCATTTGTTTTGTTATTAAACTTATCTGGCCAAAGTGTGTAAAATTCTTTAAACAATCCCGCTTTTAACAGTTCAGTATGCAGTGCTGCTACGCCATTTACAGAATAGCTACCTACAATAGCTAAGTAAGCCATACGAATTTGCGGCTCATCGCCCTCTTCAATCAGTGACAATGCGCGTTGCTTTTCAACATCTCCCGGCCACTGCTGTGCAACTTGTGCTAAAAAGCGTGCGTTAATTTCATACACTATTTCTAAGATTCGAGGTAATAGCTTTTCAAACAACGAAACAGACCACTTTTCAAGCGCTTCAGGAAGTAATGTATGATTAGTGTATGCCATTGTTTTGGTTGTAATTTGCCAAGCATCATCCCAATCAAGTTCATAGTCATCAATTAATATTCTCATCAGCTCTGCAACAGCAATACTTGGGTGCGTATCGTTTAACTGAAAAACATGAAAATCAGCAAAGTCACTAAAACTCTCGCCATGTTGGGAAACCCATTGGTCTAATACGTCTTGAATACTCGCAGATGATAAAAAGTATTGTTGGCGTAACCTAAGCTCCTTACCATTTTCGCTGCTGTCGTTTGGATAGAGCACCATGGTAATTTGTTCAGCTAGATTTTTTTGTGCTACCGCTTCTGAATAACTGCCGGCATTAAATTCGGTTAAGTTAAATTCGTCGGTCGCTTCTGATTTCCATAACCGTAATGTATTTACGGTATTGTTTTTATAACCTGGGACAGGTACATCATAAGGTACTGCTAATACATCATGTGAACTAATCCATTGACGGTGCACACGGCAAAATTTATCTGTATAACTTTGTACGTAGCCGCCAAATTTCACACGCTTTGCATGCTCTGGTGCGCTTATCTCCCATGGGTGACCTTCACGTAACCAGTTATCTGGCTGTTCAATTTGGTTACCATTTTTAATTGATTGATTAAACATGCCGTATTCGTAGCGCAGGCCATAACCAATAACAGGTAATGCTAAACTAGCACAGCTATCTAAAAAGCAGGCTGCAAGGCGCCCTAGTCCACCATTTCCTAGGCCAGCGTCGTGCTCGGCGTCTTCAATTGCTTCTATTGTTGTACAGTACTCTTGTAGTGCTGAGCTTACTTGTTCATCTAAATCTAGATTTAAAACAGCATTACCTAGCGCACGTCCCATCAAAAACTCAAGAGAAAGATAAGCCGTTTTGCGACGTTTTTCTTGCTTAATTTGTTGATTCGTTTCTCTACAGCGGGCCACGAGTCTGTCGCGAATAGTAAGCGCTAATGCGTGATACAGGTAATGCTGCGATTCACCAACCTTATCTCGACCGAGGGTATAATAAAAATGCCGCGTTAAGTCATCTTTAAGCGTACTTTCATCAATAATAGGACCTTCTTGCCAGCCCTTTACAATACATATTTGCTCACTTTGTTTAGCCATGACCTGCATCCTCTGAATTAGCACTAAAAACCCAACTACTTTGTGCTGAAATTTCAACCATCGCATCTTCATTACTACTCACAGATGCATTATTTACACTTGATAAAACCATTTGCCACGACGCATTAATTGGCGAGGGTGGCATTTGGCAAAAAATTGTTTTTTTAGTGGCATTAAATACAACTAATAATGCATGATTATTTTGTTTATCAAGTAAGCTATACATTAAAAATTGTCTGCTATCTTCATGCCAATGAGCATCAGTCATGGTTTTACCTTGTTCGGTAAACCACTTAACAGTAAAACGCTCATCTATATCATCTAAAAATACACTGTGTTTAAACGCACTGTGTGCACGCCTAATTTTTAATGCATCATCAATAAATCGTGTTAACGGATGATTTAGTTGAGAGTCTTTCCACGCAAGCCAACTAGTTCGATTATTTTGGCAATAAGCGTTGTTATTCCCCCCTTGCGAGTGCGCCATTTCACTGCCTGCAGCAATCATAGGAACACCTTTTGAGAGAATTAAAGTAAGTAAAAAGTTCTTTTGTTGCTGTAAGCGCAGTGCGTTTATTTTTGAGTCACTGGTAAAGCCTTCGACCCCACAGTTGAAGGAATGGTTTGCACTGTGCCCATCTCTGTTTTGCTCACCATTAGCCTCATTATGTTTTTCTTCATAACTCACTAAATCAGCAAGTGTGAAACCGTCATGACTCGTTATAAAGTTAATACTATTGAGCGGCCCTCGTTGGCTATGCTCAAAAATATCAAATGAGCCATGCAAACGTTTTGCTACATTGGCAATAATACCTGTATCACCTTTCCAAAAACGCTTTATTACATCACGGTATTGATCATTCCATTCTCGCCATGGCGGCGGAAATGCACCAAGCTGATAGCCACCAGGGCCTATATCCCAAGGCTCACTTATTAACTTAACTTTATTAAGCACAGGGTCTTGGGCAACTACTTGTAAAAAAGTATGTGCGGAGCTAAAGCCTGATTTTGAACGGCCTAAAATGGTCGCTAAATCAAACCTAAAACCATCAACGCCCATTATTTCAACCCAATAACGAAGGCTATCTAGTACAAGTTGCAGTGTTTTAGGATGATCAATATTTATAGTATTCCCACAGCCGGTATCGTTTATATATACGTCAGGCTGGCCATCTACTGTTCGGTAATAGGCTAAGTTGTCAAAGCCTCTAAGCGATAGTATAGGGCCATCCGCCCCCGCTTCAGCTGTATGGTTATAAACAACATCTAATATGACTTCTATATCTGCAGCATGGAACTCTTGCACCATTTTCTTAAACTCATTTATATCATCGTTTACTAAATAATCTTTATGAGGGGTAAAAAAGTTAAGTGTGTTGTAGCCCCAATAATTTTGCAGCCCTTTTGCTGTTAAAAATTGCTCACTAATAAATGAATGAACAGGCAAAAGCTCAATCGCTGTAACACCAAAACTTTGTAAGTGCTCGATAAAATTAGGGTGACTTAACCCTAAAAACTTTCCCTGTAGAGATTTAGGGATTTTAGGGTGACGACACGTTGTACCCTTAACGTGGCACTCATAAATAACAGTGTTTGACCAACGGTGGTTAGGCTTTTTTTGCGCATACAGCTTAGGATCCGCTACTTTTGACTTTGGTATATCAATCGCATTATTTACAGTGCTTTTAGTACCAATTGGCATTTGCCCGTAATGGCGTTCACTCCAAGTAAACTCTCCAAACAAGTCTTTTGCATATGGGTCTATCAACAGCTTATTTTCGTTAAACAGTTGACCTCTTTTAGGGTTATATTCTCCCTCAACTCTAAACCCATAAAGTGCGCCGGTGTTTAACGGCGAAATATGAATACTCCAAATACCACCTTCGTTGATATTCATCGCCATCTTTAGTATTTCTGAATGGCCACTTTTATCAAACAGACATACATAAGCTTGGCTTGCCCCTGGCGCATAAAGCGCGAAGTTAACCCCATTACCAATAACACTAGAGCCAAGCGGTTCTACATTACCGTGGGCTACATCAAATCGGTTACTCATCATCAACCTTTTGTAAATAAATAGTAGTTAAGCCACCAATGGCAATTGGAATACTGTGTTTAAAACCATGGTTTGATTCGTTGATTGCCTGAACTATCTTCGATGAATTTTTAGTTACCTCAACGCCAGAGCCAAAAAACTGAGTATCATCTGTATTTAAAATAACCTTGTAACGCCCTTTACTCGGTACGCCAATAACGTAGTTTTCATATGATGCGGGGGTAAAATTAGCAATAACAACCACAAAGTTTTTTGCATTTTTAGCATAGCGAACAAAACTCAAAATGCTCTGCTGATTATTATTGTTATCAATCCAGGTAAAACCAGCCGCGCTCGAATCTAGCTCATACAACGCAGGTTGGTTTTTATAAACCGTATTTAGTGTTTTTACCGTTTGCTTTATACCATTATGACTTTGATGCTCAAGTAAATGCCAATCGATTGAATGATCGTGCCCCCACTCTTTTCGCTGTGCAATTTCACCGCCCATAAATAAGAGTTTTTTACCCGGGTGCGCCCACATAAATGCGTAATAAGCGCGTAAATTTGCAAATTTCTGCCAATCATCGCCTGGCATTTTTTCAATTAATGAGCCTTTACCATGTACCACCTCATCGTGGCTTAATGGCAAGATATAGTTTTCGCTAAACGCGTATACCATAGAAAAAGTCATTTCGTGATGATGATGCTGACGATAAAGCGGGTCGTGCTGCATGTAATGTAAACTATCGTTCATCCAACCCATATTCCACTTATAACCAAAGCCTAAACCGTTGTGATCAACACTTTGGGTGACACCCGGCCATGCTGTTGACTCTTCAGCCACCATCATAATGCCTGGGTTGTTTTTATAGCTGCGCATATTGACTTGCTTTAGGCACTCAATTGCACCTAAGTTCTCGCGCCCGCCGTAACAATTAGCAACCCACTCGCCTTCTTTTCGGCTGTAATCTAAATACAACATAGAAGCTACGGCATCTACACGCAGACCATCTAAACCAAATTGATTTAGCCAATACATAGCATTGGATATTAAAAAGCTTTTAACTTCAGGACGGTCGTAGTTATAAATGTAGGTATTCCAATCAGGATGAAACCCTTGGCGCTTATCGGCATGCTCATATAAATGGGTACCATCGAATCGATGTAAGCCATGCGGATCACTTGGAAAATGCCCTGGTACCCAATCAAGTAAAATACCTAAATTAGCTTTGTAGCACTGCTCTACAAAGTATTTAAAGCTGTTGTAGTCGCCAAAGCGGCTGGTAGGTGAAAATAATCCAACAGGCTGATACCCCCACGAACCATCAAACGGGTATTCACTTATTGGCATAAGTTGCAGGTGAGTAAAATTCATTTCAAGGGCGTAGCTAACGAGTTTGTCGGCAAGCTCTGTGTAACTTAAATAGCGGTTGTTTTCAGCGCGTTGCCATGAGCCTAAATGCACTTCATAAATACTAATTGGCGCATCAATATGGTTACGCTTTTGCCTGTTCTTAAGTGCCTGTTCGCTAAGCTTTATGGGTTCTGGTTTATACTGCAGTACGCTTGCAGTACCCGGTGCTTGTTGCATTTTAAATGCATAGGGGTCGGCTTTTTCAAGTACCTCTCCACTTTGCGCGGTAATTGCAAATTTGTAGCACATGTCGGCTTTAAGGTCTGGTACAAATAATTCCCATACACCACTTGCAGGATGAAAGCGCATAAAGTGGCGATTCGCTTGCCAAAAATTAAACTCACCAATAATAGAGACACTTGCAGCATTAGGCGCCCACACACAAAAACGCACACCGTCTACGTTTTGTTGAGTACTAAAATGTGCACCAAAATGCGAGTAAGCATGTTCAAGGCTGCCCTCGTTAAATAAATACATTGCCTCTTCATCAAGCGTACTTTCGAAGCTGTATTCATCATAAAAGGTAACGCTGCTATCTGTGTACTGAGCAATACATTGGTATGGCGAAGTGGGCAAAGCATCTACTTTGGCTATAAATAAGTCACTTTGTTGGTAGCGCTGCGCCTTAATAGTTTTATTATTTAATGTCACACTCACGCTTATTGCACAAGGTAGATAAAAACGAATTTCAACTTCGGCATTCGTTTTATGTGCCCCTAAAAAGCTAAATGGGTCTTTAAATCGCCCTGTATTTAATGCGTGTACTTGTGCATCGTAACTATTTTCATTAGTTGTACTGCTCATTTAACCTTTCCTTATTGAATCGATAGCAGCTAAAAGTGAGGCATTTTTGGTAAAAATTTCTTCACTTGTATGCGTTAATACACGTCGCCAATTAGGATATTCTTTATCTGTCCCGGGGATATTAACCGGATACTTCTGCTCATCTAAGTCATCTATTTGTATTGCAAATAAACGCGATTGAGAGCCTGCTAAACACAATGCAAGTGCGCTATAAACGGTCACAGCTTCACTATGTAATAAAAGCTTAGTTGTATTGCCATGGTGATTAATAAAACGTAGTAACCTTTGTTGCTCTTCTATTCGCTGTTGCTTTAGTTGCTCGTATTCATTGCAAGTTATAAGTTTATATTTTTGCTTAATATCTAAATCAGCATGTTGCCACCAGCCTGTAAATGGAGGGACATCGTGATTGGCTATCATTAACAAACAATGTGTTGCCAGCTCATCTACCGATAAAAACTCTCCACTGTATTGTTTTTCAAAATAAAATAAGCTGTTAGAAAAAATACCGCTAGATGCCAAAGCTTCCCTTACTTCTGGCGGTACAACGCCTAAATCTTCTCCAATAACAATACTTTGATTAACATGCGATTCAATTTTTAAGATGGCAAGTAAATGCTCAAACGGGTAATAAACATAACAGCCGTCTTGTTCGCCATTGTTTTCAAAGCACCACCATAAACGTCTAATTGCCATAACATGGTCAATTCGAAGTCCACCTACGTTTTGCATGTTTGCGCGGATGAGCGAGCGGTAAAATTGGTAATGATTATTACTAAGACTTTGGGGGTTGAGGGCTGGGAGGCCCCAATTTTGACCAGCTTCGGCCCATGGATCGGGTGGAGCGCCTACACTTGCGCCCTGACTAAACAACGATTGCTGATTTTTAAATTCAGCCCCATCGCCAGCACAACCAACAGCTAAGTCGTTTATTAAGCCAATAGCCATGCCTCTCTCTACGCAACTTTTTTGACACATTACCAGTTGCATATGCGCTTGCCATTGCAGGTAATAAGCAAATGTTAGGTTATCTGATTCGAGGGTATTTAACGTAGTAGAATGAGTATTACAAAAATCAGTAAACGCTTGGCGACGTTCATTACTTGCCGTTAATTCAAACTGATTATACAGCGCTTCAAATAACGCATACTTTATACGGCTTACATTTTCATAATCTATAAACTGATCATTACTTTTAATAAGTGCAGTGACATCATCTTGCTGCATAATAGCGTCAAGATGTTCGTTATTTATTGCGTCTTCGCTTAGTACAATAGAAATATAAAGAGGATTTAATAAAGCGCGACTATTAGGGCTATAAGGACTAGCTCGCTCTGGCATATCAGCATATAACAAGTGCAGTGGATTAAGTAATATATAATCCATGTTTTGGGAGCTGCATAATTTTGTAAGCGCTAATAAATCGTCAAAGTCGCCAATACCCAAATTCGCTCTATTTTTTAATGTGTAAAGCTGAATAGATAATCCAGTGCGCTTTGTGTCTTCAACTTGAAAGACTTGCTCAGGCACGCACCAAATTTGTGTAATAGCCTGCGGCTCACCTACCTGAACATTAGCGTCATGATAGCCAATTGGCATATTATCTATGGGTAATGCAAGCTCAATATAGCGCACGCCGTGCAAGTAGTATTCACCAGTGACAGCCAAGTTATAAAGATTATCAAATGCTATATGCATTCCAAGTGAAGGGACATTAATGTTAGCGGCTAAATATTGCTGACGTTCATCTATACGAAGCTTTAACAAACATGCACTTTGCTCAACTAGACTCACACTAGGTACTAAATCTAGCCAAAGCGATGCATCTAAATCATAAGTTAGTTGTGCTATTTCGGCTTCATTATTTGTATCAACATCACAACATTGCAAAGCACGTTTACGCGTTTCTTCGCTAAAAAATACCTGTTCACCTGTATACTTAGTGAATTCAAAGCCAATACCATGCAGGTAAAACAACTGCGAAAGAGCATCCATTGAATCGCCTTAATTAGTGCGTTGAGTATTTACTATGCTGTTTTCTGTGCCAAATGTATTGCCGATATAACCGTCAGCTTGATGGTCGTTATCCCAAATGTCTCCATTAATTAGATAACGAAAGTGAAATTGTTGATCGATAGGTAAGCGTTGCTTAAATTTAAACACACCTTGTTTTTTATTAAGCTTCATTGGCACTGGTTGCCAATCATTAAATTCACCTAATAAGCAAACCTCTTCTGCCTCTGGATGAGAAAATTCAAAAGTAACTTCAGCTTCATTTTTTGTTTTAAAAAAACGTTTATTCAACATAACAGGCTCCAACTAAACAATTAAAGTATTTAATCTTTGCCACAGGGCCGATTTAACATCAACAGGCGATGTGGAATCTATTCAAAAATCATTAAACGTGTTGTTAATTTAAGCAAAACTTTGTTTACGCTTTATTACAGTGCAAACTTTATTTTTAACGCACCAACAAAGCGCATTAATTGCTAATATAAGACGTTATAAATATTACATCTTATATAGAGCAATTTTTAAACCAACTAAACAAGACTCCTATTAATTCAACATGTACCTTGTTAAGGGCTTAAAGCTGACTAAAATTAAAAACACTAAATTCTTTTTTTATATATATTCATCATAGATAATACACGCCACCTTAATACTCTGAAATATCATTAATTTCATGTTGAAAAAAAGCATTTTAATAACTACCACTATTATTTTTTTAATTATTACTGCATTTATTGGTACCTCGATCTATACCCTATACAGTAAAAAAGAAATTTCTGTAGATCCTAAGCTAAAGGAAATTTCCGGTATAGAATTTGATAAGCATCTACGCCTATGGGCTATTAATGACAGCGGTGATGACCCCAAGCTTTACAGACTAAACAAAGATGGTTCTATTGCTAAAGAAATATTGGTCACTAATGCTAAAAATATTGACTGGGAAGACATGACTCAAAATAAGTTTGGGCATTTCTTTTTAGGCGACTTTGGTAATAATAAAAACGAGCGTAAATGGCTAACTATTTATAAAATCGAAAACCCTATTGATATTAAAGGCGAGACCACCGAAGCGGAAATTATAAAATTTACGTATCCTGATCTCGATGGTTCACCTGTAGAGCCCGATAAGCGCAACTATGATTTAGAAGCTTTTGTTGCACTGGGGCGTCACTTATACCTATTTACTAAAAATCGGACTGAGCCATTTGATGGGATCACAAATGTATATAAGGTAGGCGATCATGCTGCTAATTTTGATGCTGAGCTGGTTGACTCTTTTAAAACCTGTACCACGCTTGAAAAGCTATGCTGGATAACCTCTGCAGCACTTAGCCCCGATCGTAAAAGATTGGTGTTACTCGATTCAACTAGTCTTTGGTTATTTGAAAACTTCAAAGGTGATAAGTTTTTCTCTGGTGATGTATCAAAAATAGATTTAGGGATAATTACCCAAAAAGAGGCAGTCACCTTTTTTGATGACAACACCATTGTATTTACCGATGAAGAGTTTAAAGGCATTGGGGGAAATGCATATTTTATAAAATTAGATAAAATATCTAAAAATGTTATCCGAAGAGCACCTATGGGGTTGTAATATCACACCTGTGTTCTAAAGGGATAACTTAATAATATTAAAGTATGATTACCCACTAACGCAACTGATAAACTTTTCAGACAATAAAGAAACTTCATCTCTAGTGGTATAATATTGTTGCCCTTTAGCTAATATATATTTTGAACAATATACATGTGTTTCATAAAATCTAATCCGACAAGACTCAGTTGATTTACCTAAAGCTTGTTGATATGCATCATCTTCACAAATGTTTAATGCAAACTCTTTCGCACCTGTAATAACTTCAGCTAGACTGACTGGTGAAGACTCTAGCTTAAAATATATATCACTATATGTTTTTACTTCAACGTCATTATTAAAAATGCTCGCATTAGCCTTTAAATAATAACTTCCCGCGACAATAAATAATAAAAGAGCTATAAAAATTTTCATGTACTTCCCTGCTAATGCCAGCAAAAAACTGACTCCTGAGATAAAACTAAACATAGTTATTTTTTATAAAAACGACTATTTGTTTAATTTTATTGAAAAACTTGATGATTATTTTGAAGAAATTAGAAAAAGGTTTTATATCCCTAATTTCATAAAAACAGATCCTTGTTTAGGGCATGCAAAATATTTTTAGCGATAATCAGCCTGCCTATACAAATATTGTAATGCGCTTACAATTAAAAATCTATCGTTTAAATTTTGTTTCTAAAATTACAGAAGATGTTGTGCGCTCCACCCCATCAAGATTTCCTATATCGTCCAACAAATGACTAAGCTGTTCTAAATTTTGAGCCTGTACCACCGCAATTAAATCAAACTCACCACTTATGGCATAGAGCTGCGAGATAGCATCAATTTGCTTAAGCTCAATGTTTGTTTTAGTTGTTAATTTTTGCCTAACCTTTATAGACACATGAGCTGATACCATTTTACTAAGGTAATCATCTCCATAATCTACGCTATACCCTTTAATTACACCGGTTTCTTCTAATTTGAGCATTCGACTTTGTACCGTTGAACGAGATAAATCAAGCATGCGAGCAAGATCAGAAATACTCGCTCTAGCGTTTGTTTTTAGTACAGAAAGTAGCTTTTCATCTTGTGGAGTTATCATAATGGTAATTTTCTTCGTTATTTTGCCTTTTATTTTAATCATTTTTCACAAAATAGCACTGCAATTTTTACTACTAACCTTCGATAATGGCACCTAACAGAAATAATAACGTGTTTGCTGAAGAATAAAGGCTATATTCTTCTTTGAGTTAGCAACTAATCTTTTATCTAAGCCCATTAAATTTAGGTGTAAAAATGCAAGTAACAAGAGACTTATTTAACGACGTAATGGTACCAAACTATAACCCATCAGCAATTATCCCAGTTCGTGGTGAAGGTTCACGCGTTTGGGATCAAAATAATAACGAGTTTATTGATTTTGCCGGTGGTATTGCCGTTAATTGTTTAGGTCACTGTCATCCTGCATTAGTAAAAGCATTAAAAGAGCAAGGCGAAAAAATTTGGCATTTATCAAATGTTATGACCAATGAGCCAGCACTTCGTTTAGCTCAAAAAATGGTTGAAGCAACGTTTGCTGATAAAGTTTACTTTGCAAACTCAGGTGCAGAAGCAAACGAAGCAGCGCTTAAGCTAGCTCGTCGTTATGCATTGGACATTTATGGCGCTGAAAAAACTCAAATTATTGCATTTAATAAAGGTTTTCATGGTCGTACTTTCTTTACTGTAACGGTTGGCGGACAAGCTGCTTATTCAGACGGCTTTGGTCCTAAGCCTGCTGATATAGTACATTGTGATTTTAACGATATAGCGGCATTTGAAGCGCTGATCAGCGATAAAACATGTGCCGTTATGATGGAACCATTACAAGGTGAAGGCGGTATTATTTCACCAACAGATGAATTTGCTAAAAAAGTACGTGAACTTTGCACTAAGCATAACGCGTTACTTATTTTTGATGAAGTACAAACGGGTGTTGGTCGCACAGGCGATTTATACGCTTATGAAGGTTTAGGGGTTGTTCCTGATATTCTAACAACGGCAAAAGCATTGGGTGGTGGCTTTCCAATTGGCGCTATGATTACTCGTACACCTATTGCTGAGCATTTAAAAATTGGTACTCACGGTTCTACATATGGCGGAAACGCACTTGCTTGTGCAGTGGCCGAAGCAGCATTTGATACAGTAAATACACCAGACGTACTAAACGGAGTTAAAGAGCGCGAGCAATTATTCCGTGACGGATTAAACGCAGTTAACGAAAAATACAACGTATTTAGCGAAGTACGTGGTAAAGGCTTATTAATTGGCGCAGTACTAAATGACAAATTTGAAGGACGTGCACGCGACTTTTTAATAGCCAGTGCTAATAATGGTTTGATGAACCTTGTTGCGGGTATGAATGTAATTCGTTTTACACCGTCTTTAATTATTCCATTTGAAGATATTAAAGAAGGCTTAGCGCGCTTTGAAAAAGCCGTTAGCGACGTAGTAAACGGTTAATATAGTTTAAATTAGCACGCCTACAGGCGTGCTATTGGAGCAAGCAATAAATGCAAGTATTACGCCCTATTACTGCCAATGATTTTGACGCGCTTAAACAAATAGCGATTGAATCCGGTCATGGGTTTACCTCTTTACCTGTGGACGATACACAGCTTAAAGAAAAAATTGAACGTGCTGAAAAAAGCTTTGCCAAAAACATTAACCAGCCACTTGATGAAAGCTATTTATTTGTTTTAGAAGACAGTGAAACAGGTGACGTTATTGGCACAACCGCTATAGAAGCTGCGGTAGGTTTATCGGTGCCTTTATATCATTATCATTTAGGTAAAACAGTACACCACTCGCCTACTTTAAATGTATATAACACCGTTGATATTTTAAGCATGTGTAACGACTACACAGGTTGCTCTGAAATATGCACATTATTTTTGCGAGAAAATAGCCGTAAAGGCCTAACGGGTCGATTTTTATCACGTTCACGCTTTTTGTTTATGGCTCAGCACAGCGAGCGTTTTGCCGATACTGTTATCGCAGAAATGCGCGGTGTTAGCGACGAAGACGGTCATTCGCCTTTTTGGCAATGGCTGCAAGAGCACTTTTTTAGTATCGAATTTCCACAAGCGGATCACTTAGTTGGCTTAGGCGATAAGGTATTTATTAGCGAGTTAATGCCTAAATACCCTATTTATGTGAATTTGCTTAGCAGAAAAGCCCAAGCAGTGATTGGGCATGTACATGAAAAAACAAAGCCTGCGCTAAAGTTATTAGAAAAAGAAGGTTTTGAGCACAGAGGCTACGTTGACTTATTTGACGCAGGCCCAACGGTTGAAGCAAAGCTTGGTAATATTCGCAGCATTCGCGACTCTCAAGTTTGCCCTATTACTATTGGTGAGCTTGATCACATATCACAAAATAGCTCTGATACGCTGGCTATATGTAATCAAGGCGTAAGTGGCTTTAGAGCAACATTGACCAAAGACGCACATTACAATCATGCAAAACATACTCTCGTCATTAGCCAAGATGTGGCTAAAGCACTTAATTTAAGCCAAGGAGATGCAGCGCGATTTTTCCGCCTGTAAATAATTTATGAATACACACCTAATTAATAATCAGTGGCATGCAGGTCTTGGTCCAGCATTTGAGTCAATCAATCCAAGTAATGGCAATGTGGTATGGCAAGGTAATGGCGCAAACGCCCATCAAGTAGGTTCTGCTATAAAAGCAGCTAGAGCCGCGCAATTACAATGGGCAAACAAACCACTTGAAGAGCGTATCGCCATTTTAGAAAACTTCGCAGTACAATTAAAAGAACACAGCGAAGAATTTGCCACTATTATTGCACGCGAAACAGGTAAGCCATTATGGGAAACCCGCACCGAAGTAGGCGCAATGACAGGCAAAGTAGCTATATCTGTGAAAGCGTACCATGAGCGTACTGGTACAACTGAAAACCCAATGCCTGGTGCTAAAGCATTTATTAGACACAAACCGCACGGCGTTGTGGCTATTTTTGGCCCGTATAACTTTCCGGGGCATTTACCAAACGGGCATATTGTTCCTGCAATTTTAGCCGGTAATACCGTGGTATTTAAGCCATCAGAACTAACACCGCAGGTTGCAGAATTTACTCTCTCACTTTGGTTAAAAGCAGGTTTGCCAGCGGGTGTTATTAACCTTGTGCAAGGTGAAATTGAAACTGGTAAAGCACTTGCCTCTCATAAAGACATAGATGGCTTATTTTTTACTGGTAGCTCAAACACGGGGCATTTATTACATAAGCAATTTGCAGGACATCCTGGCAAAATTTTAGCACTTGAAATGGGCGGTAATAACCCTCTTATAGTAAAAGACGTGAGCGATGTAAGCGCCGCTGTACACGATATTATTCAATCAGGCTTTATTACCTCTGGCCAACGTTGTACGTGTGCACGCCGCTTATTTATTGAAAAATCAGCCAACGGCGATGCTATTTTAGAGAAGCTAATAAGCGCAACTAAAAACATAATTGTAGAGGACAGTTTTGCTACAGAGCAGCCTTTTATGGGTGCAATGATAAGCGAAAAAGCAGCATTAGGCATGGTCGCCGCGCAAAGTGAATTAGTGTCAAAAGGTGCGCAACCCCTTGTTGAACTTAAGCAATTAAAATCAGGCACAGGTTTTGTTAGCCCTGGCATTATTGATGTAACAAGCATTACCGACGTGCCAGATGAAGAGCATTTTGGGCCGCTAATTAAAGTGTATCGTTACAACGACTTTGACAGCGCAATTATTGAAGCTAACAACACAAGTTTTGGTTTATCTGCTGGTTTACTAGCTGATAACGAAGATGATTACACTCACTTTTTAAAACGTATTCGTGCCGGTATTGTTAACTGGAATCGCCCTATTACAGGCGCCTCAAGTGCAGCTCCTTTTGGCGGTATTGGCGCCAGTGGTAATCACAGAGCAAGTGCCTATTACGCCGCTGATTATTGTGCATACCCTGTGGCATCTGTTGAGTCAGATAAAGTGAGCTTACCGCAAACCCTAGCGCCGGGCTTAGTAATTGAATAAGCAATAAAACCAAATTCTAGATTTAAGGACTTAACATGCATACTGATGTAAACACATTATTTGACAACCTTTGGGAAAACTATTTAAACGTAACTCCATCGGCAGATAAAATTCATGACCTTTTAGGGTCAACGCAAAAAGATGACATTATTAACGATCATATAGCGCTGCGTACGTTTAATATTGAAAAAGTGGGTCTTGAAAAGCTCGCCGCTCATTTTTTAGCAATTGGCTATAAAGAATGTGGTGAGTACCACTTTGAGGCTAAAAAACTTTACGCAAAACACTATGAGCATAGCGATCCTAATCAGCCAAAAGTATTTATCTCTGAGCTATTAGTAGAAAAATGTTCGCCAGAGTTACAAGCAATCGTAACCGATATGGTAAGTGAAATTGACGAAAGTGCAGTTACAGCAGACAACTTTTTATATTCAGGTACGCATTGGCAAGTAAGCACCGATACTTATAAACAACTGCTAGCTGAAAGCGAATATGCTGCGTGGATGTCAGCGTGGGGTTACCGTGCCAATCACTTTACCGTAAATATTAATACGCTTGCTGAGTTTGATAATATTTATGATGTTAACCAAGCCCTAAAAGACGCCGGCTTTTCGCTTAATACGTCAGGCGGAGAAGTTAAAGGCTCTCCAGATGTGTTACTAGAGCAATCGTCAACACTTGCTGATGAATACTCAGTTACCTTTAGTGACGGTGATATGAGCATTCCTAGCTGTTTTTATGAGTTTGCTATTCGTTACCCTAAAGCTGACGGCGAGCTTTATACTGGTTTTGTTGCAGCCTCGGCTGACAAAATATTTGAAAGTACCAACGCACGTTAATTATAACGGTAATTAAAATAATTTACTTTAAAAAGCCCCTTCGGGCTTTTTTTGTACAGACAAGTAAAGTAAATGTTGCTATTTTAAAATAAAAAGGAATATCAATGAAAACTATGAAGCTTTATTTTTTTGTTTATTTACTTGTTTTACCACTATTTATTAACGCACAACCTTCTTTAACTCTTTTATCTCGCGCATATAGTGAAGATCAAACTGAACGTACTGCTGATAGGCACTTTTATGATCTATTTGAAAAAGTTTTAAACTCTAAATTTGAAATTGATACACAGTGGACAAATCATGCACGTATGATCAAATACTTATCAAGTACCCAACCCGTTTGTACCTATAATATAATTAAAACGAGACAACGGGAAAAGCTTTTCTTTTTTTCTAAAGCACCTACGACAATGTTTGTTCAGCGAAGGTTGTATGGTTTCAAAGAAACCTTAAAAGGACTACCCGATAAAGTCTCCGTATCAAAGCTTCTAGCTGATAATAAAACATTTGGTATTGTTGCTTCTACTAGCTATCAAGAACTTGATAATATGTTTTCTCTTTACCAACACCAAATAGCTTCGATAAGCAGCACAAACAGTTTTGCTCAGCTAGGGCAGCTGCTCGCCCATAGACGAATAGATATGATTATTGATTATGATTACACCGTAAGAACTTTTTTATCCGCAGAACAGTATGAACAACTTGATAGTCGTGAAATAATTGAGTATCCAGAATTTATTAATGGCTACTTTGCTTGCAGCCGGACAATAGCAGGAAAAAAAGCAATATCTTTGATTAATTCATATATGCAAACAAATGATATGTATGATTTCCTTAAAAAAATTCACTTCCAAACTTTCGGTCCAGATATTGCTGAAAGGATGATGCGAATATACAAAAGTGATTATCAAATCTCACCCGATATATAATGTATTTGATTATGATTAATTTATCGAATCGATAAGATAATAACAATTCATAGATTAATACTTTGTTTTTAAACGCATTTAAAATAATTTATATTTTTGTTGTACTTATTTAAAAGTGGCTTTATTATCTCGCCGCTTCTTGATGATAGCCAATCCGAGTACATTACAAACCCCGTTTGTAGCAAGGCAATAGAGCAACTATCCAAGAGTGAATTTGACTGTGCATAAGCACTATTAATGACGCTCAACCGACTTGTAGATAAACCACAGCGGTTGCTTAAATGACTCGGAGAATACAGTGGCTTTATCAACTCAATTAAAAGACTATACAATTAAAGTACCAGCAGCAGCGGTTGCTGCTAATAAATCATTTGATTACGTACAACCGTCTACCAATCACATCGAACAATTAGCAGCACAATTTGGTGCTCCGCTAATGGTGCTTGATTGCGAGGCAGTTCGCCGTCAATATCACGCTCTTAAAAATGCATTACCCAGCGTTACGTTGCACTTTGCACTAAAACCATTACCACACACGGCAGTTGTACGCACACTCCTAGAAGAAGGCGCGAGCTTCGATTTAGCAACCAGCGGTGAAGTTGATTTGGTAGCAGGCGAAGGAGTACCGAGTGAGCGCACTATTCACACTCACCCAATTAAACGCGATAGCGATATTCGTGATGCCCTTTCTTATGGCTGTAGTGTATTTGTTGTTGATAATATTAACGAACTAGAAAAGTTTATTGCTTACAAAGCCCAAGCTGAAATATTGGTACGCTTAAGCTTTCGTAATAAAGAGGCATTTGCTGACTTATCTAAAAAGTTTGGCTGTAGTCCAGAGATGGCGATTGAAATTATTGCCTACGCGCAGCAATTAGGTATCCGTATTAAAGGTTTATCGTTCCATGTAGGCTCCCAAACAGCAAGCCCAACTAAATACGTCGATGCTATTAACGCATGTGCCAAGGTAATTTCACAAGTAAGCGAACTTGGCTTACCTGCACTGAGTACACTTGATATAGGCGGTGGTTTTCCTGTGCCATACACTGCAGATGTACTTCCAATTGACGTATTTTGTGCACCAATAAACACAGCACTAGCGCAATTACCTGAGACAATGCAAGTGCTTGCAGAACCAGGGCGCTTTATTGTTGCAAGCTGCGTTACAAGCGTTGCTTCAGTAATGGGCCAATCTGTGCGCGAAGGTAAAACGTGGTACTACCTAGACGATGGTATTTACGGATCGTTTAGCGGCTTAATGTTTGATGAAGCAGCCTACCCTATTGACAGCGCTAAACAAGATGGTGATCGTTTTGATTCGGTACTTGCGGGTCCTACATGCGACTGTATCGATGTGATTCGCGAGTCGATTATGCTACCAAAACTGAACAACGGTGATTTAATTATTAGCCGTATGATGGGGGCATACACATTAGCAACGGCAACCGATTTTAACTTCTTCAAGCGTGCAGAGGTAGTTGTTTTAAATGAACAAGTACAAAGCCAAATTTTAACAGGCTAATAATTTACCTATTCCTCAGCTGTAACTATAGAAGTATGTAGTTACCCAATTTAAAAACGCAGTTGCTCATCTAACTGCGTTTCTTTATGCCAATTAATAGCATCGAGTATCCTGTTAGGCTCTTGCAATGCAATTAATTGTTCTTATAACTCACAAGCTTTTAGTAGTAACATCTTGTCAATCATGGTGTAAGTTCAACAATAAATGAATTTTGAGAATAATTTAAAAAGGCTAATTACAAAGCACTATCATACTTTTTCAGCTATTGTTTTTAAGATGATCGACCCTCATATCCTTATCGTATGAGTTACTAAATAAAGGGTATAAAATATGAAAAACGAACTCGACAACAAACAAATTTTAACTGTATATGAACGCATAATTAAAAAAGGCAAAATGACTGATGAAGGCAAACATTATCAAGGCGTTACCGCTTATTCAGACGTAGATGGCTACACTGTATACTTACAAGGTAGCGGCGTTGAATTACGCTTTGGTTTTCATAATACTTACCACCTTAACTACGAACATGAAAAGCATAAAGACGACTTTTTGAAAAAATTATATAACATTGCAAACGAGAGCTAATGCATCCACGAAAACTAAGACACCGCCCTACCAGTAAGCTCAATACTACTTTTATAAACCAAGTGGTAGAAGAGCTTAAAGCTGACCCGAGCAAAGTATCAATTATTCAAGGTAATCTAGAACAGTACCGTTCTCAAGCTCATTTAAAGCGTGGTTTTTTATTGGCTATAGAGCGCTTTGATTGGGTTTTTGAAGCAAGTAAAGATATTGATTTCATCTGCCAGCAAATTTTAGCTGATGACTATATTGGCAATAGACTAAGACGTTACCCCCTACTTTTTAAAGGCGTTATTAATAATGCTTAACCTTTCAAAACCAAGCACTTTAAAACGATAAAACCACAAAGTTCACTCTATATCGATTTATTAGAGTACTAAGCAATTGCAGGATTAGTACGCTTTTGTATTAAAATAATACTATTAGTACTCTAACTATTATTATTCTAATGGTTTTTTGATGTTTTATTCATTTATTGCTGTAAACAAATAATTACTATTATTTAATTTTAAAATTAAAATCATAAACCTTTGTTTTAAATGAATTTAAAATCATTAACCCTTCACCGCCTTTATCGCATTAGTTGCGTTTTTATTAATGATTATTCTACATTTTAGCATCCAAGTGTTTACTTCAGCCTTGAATTATTAGAACTATTACCTTAAGCTTATCTTTATTGAACGTTCAATTAATAAAAAATATGCCTAAAGTTGGAATGGAACCTGTCAGGCGTCAGCAGCTAATTGACGCGACTATAGAGTCAGTTGCAACTAATGGACTGCAAGGAACAACGATAAACAGTATTAGTAAAAATGCAGGATTATCGTCAGGCATTATTAGTCATTATTTTGGTGGTAAGCAGGGGTTAATTGAAGCAACCGTTAGATACTTACTAACAAGCTTAAAGCAAGGCCTGCTTAGCAATGTTGAACCTAATACAAATGCCACAGAACGTTTAATGTTTATTATCGAAGCCAACTTTGCGCTTGTACAACAGCGCAATGATACAACCCGAACTTGGCTAAGTTTTTGGGCACAATCGATGCATGATGAAGAATTACACCGGCTACAAAACGTAAACAGTAAACGCTTGCAAAGTAATTTAGCATTTTCTTTTAAGCAACTAATGCCAGTAAAGCAAGCAAAACAAGCTGCGGAACTTAGCGCCGCCATGATTGATGGCCTATGGTTAAGAGCAGTATTGAGTAAATCAGACAATAATCAGTTCAAACACAGTGAAACCTTAGCTAAAAACTACGTACTTTCACTTATCAAGCAATATGGAGCCTAGCGTGACTACACCTGTCTATCAAAATTTTATTAACGGCCATTTTCTTGCAAACCAGAACGGCAAAACATTTGATGTAACAAACCCAGCAACGGGCGAGGTTATTTACGCAGTAGAAATTGCCGACGAATTTATTCAAAACGCAGCCATTGCCAGCGCAAAGCAAGGTTTTGCTCAGTGGTCAGCAATGACCCCCATTGAACGTAGTCGCATTTTATTAAAAGCAGTGGCTATTTTACGCGAGCGCAACGATGAGCTTGCACTTGTAGAAGTACTCGACACTGGTAAACCAATGCAAGAAGCAAATTGTGTTGATATTGAAACCGGCGCTGATGTAATTGAATACTTTGCAGGCCTTGCGCCAGCACAAGTAGGCCAACAACAAATGGTTGGTGATGACTTTTACTACACACGTAAAGAGCCATTAGGTATTTGTGCGGGTATTGGTGCATGGAACTACCCACTACAAATTGCATGTTGGAAGTCGGGCCCTGCCCTTGCAGCGGGTAATGCATTTATATTCAAACCATCAGAAGAAACACCACTGGGCGCAATTAAACTTGCAGAAGTATTTGTTGAAGCTGGCGTACCTGCAGGTGTGTTTAATGTTGTTCAAGGCGCAGGCGATGTAGGCCAGTGGCTAACGCAGCATAGCGATATTGATAAAGTATCATTTACGGGTGAAGTAGGCACAGGTAAAAAAGTAGTGGCAAGTGCTGCCGGTACTTTAAAAGATGTCACGATGGAACTTGGTGGTAAATCTCCACTATTAGTATTTGATGATGCCAACATTGAGCAAGCGGTTAGTGCTGCTATGTTAGGTAACTTTTATACGCAAGGCGAAATTTGTACTAACTGTACACGTATTTACGTTCATAAAAATGTATATCAGCAGTTTATTGATGAGCTTAAAGCGCGCACTGAGAAAAACATTATTGCTGGCGACCCACAAGATTTAAATACTAACTTTGGCGCACTTATTTCTAAAAAGCACCAAGAACTAGTAATGAGCTACGTTAATAAAGGCATCGAAGAAGGTGCAACGCTTTTAACTGGTGGTACAACGCTTTCACCAGAATCTGCACCTAATGGCTATTTTGTAGCACCGACTGTGTTTATTGATTGTAATGACGATATGACCATCGTTAAAGAAGAAATATTTGGCCCTGTAATGAGCGTGCTTGTTTTTGACGACGAAGACGATGTGATTACACGCGCTAACGCAACTCACCTAGGATTAGCCGCAGGCGTATTTACTAGCGATATTAAACGTGCTCACCGCGTGATTCATAAGTTACAAGCCGGTATTTGTTGGATTAATGCTTACGGTAACTCACCTGCCGAAATGCCCGTTGGCGGTTATAAGCAATCAGGTATTGGCCGTGAAAATGGTATACAAACGCTTGATCAATACACGCAAACTAAGTCTATTTATGTTGGTATGGCCGACATAGAAAGCCCATTTTAAGGCGCCCTACTATGAGTAATCACTACGACTATATTATTGTTGGCGCGGGTTCGGCGGGTTGTGTTTTAGCAAACCGTTTATCTGAAGATTCAAATAACCGCGTGTTACTACTTGAAACTGGCGGTAGCGATAAAAGTATTTTTATAAAGATGCCCACCGCGTTATCTATTCCTATGAATAGTGACAAATACGCATGGCAGTTTCATACGCAGCCTGAACCTCATTTAGATAACCGTGAGATGCATTGTCCTCGAGGCAAAGTATTAGGCGGCTCGTCATCTATTAATGGCATGGTATACGTACGTGGCCACGCGAAAGATTTTGACGAATGGCAGCAACACGGTGCAAACGGCTGGGATTACCAATCATGTTTACCGTATTTTCAAAAAGCAGAAAGCTTTTATCTTGGTGAAAATACTTACCGTGGTGGCAAAGGCCCGCTTGGCGTTAATAACGGCAACGAAATGCAAAACCCGCTTTACCGCACCTTTATCAAAGCAGGTGTACAAGCCGGTTACGCTTCTACAGATGATTATAATGCGTCGCAGCAAGAGGGTTTCGGCCCAATGCACATGACCGTAAAAGACGGCGTGCGCAGCTCTGCGTCTCGTGAGTATTTAGACCCTGTTAAATCGCGTAGTAATTTAACGATTATTACAGGTGCATTAGCACAACGCGTGATTTTAGATGGAAAAAAAGCCACAGGCATTGAATACAAAGTAAATGGTGACGTTAAAACAGCACATGCTGCAAAAGACGTTGTACTAAGTGCAGGCCCAATTGGCTCTCCACATATTTTACAACTCTCTGGTATTGGCGATACCCAAGCACTTGAAAAAGCAGGCGTTGAAGTAAAACATCACTTACCTGGTGTTGGTCAAAACTTACAAGATCATCTTGAGTTTTACTTTCAATATAAGTGTAAGCAGCCTATCACACTTAACGGTAAATTAGGGCTTATTTCAAAAGGGTTAATTGGTGCTCGCTGGTTATTAACGCGTTCGGGTTTAGGTGCAACGAATCATTTTGAGTCGTGTGCGTTTATTCGCTCAAAACCAGGTGTTGAATGGCCAGATATTCAGTATCACTTTTTACCAGCGGCTATGCGTTACGATGGTAGAAGTGCGTTTGCAGGTCATGGTTTTCAGGTACATGTTGGTCATAACAAACCTAAAAGTCGCGGTAGTGTCACTATTGCTTCTGCGAACCCTGAGCAACCACCAACCATTTTATTTAATTATCTTGAACACCAAGACGATATTGAAGGCTTTAGAGCGTGCGTTCGCTTAACACGCGACATAATCGAGCAAAGTGCCTTTGATGAATACCGCGATGAAGAAATTCAACCCGGTAAACATATTCAAACAGATGAAGAAATAGATGCCTTTGTACGCCAAGCTGTTGAAAGTGCCTACCACCCTTCTTGCTCATGCAAAATGGGTGAAGATGATATGGCCGTTGTTAACTCAAATACGCAAGTACATGGTATAGAGGGACTACGTGTTGTTGACTCATCTATATTCCCAACAGTTCCTAACGGAAACTTGAATGCACCTACCATTATGGTTGCCGAAAAAGCAGCTGATATAATTTTAGGTAAAAAACCATTACAGAAACCGGATGTGGATGTTGCCATAACAACAAACTGGCAAGAAACACAACGTAGTACGGAGATCTAACTTTAGCCACATGCTCAGGTTTAGCCTCGTCGGGCTAAACCGTTGCGTGCCTTGCAGTGGCACACGATGTAAATAGGTTACGTTGTGTTAATGCGAGAATAAAACAATAAAATACGGAGTGCTTATGAATTATTTTTATTCATTATTGGAGGGTAACAATGACTATTTGGCTTAATGCAGGAATCATTTTTACTCTACTTGCTATTGCTATTATCTTATTCAAATGGGGTAATGTTCGCGTAGTAGGTGTAACACCAGTTCGAACCTTTACGTTTATAGCAATACTATTTACTTCTGGCCTTGATGTTGGCCTTATTATGTTCCCTTTAACTGAGTTTGCAGGTTATGCAGACATAAAAGCAAGCCCAGAATACGCGTTTGCAAATCCACTGGCTATTGAGTTTGGCTACTGGGGATTTTTGATCTGGGGATTTTACTTTCTTACGTGCTTTTATTTCTGTGTAATAGAACCTAAAGTGAAATTTTTCGAAATTCCTTGGGTTAAATTTATCAATAATGTTGTAATTATTGGTACATGTGCATTTACCGCTTATCTGCTGCTTACAAATTTACCATGGTATTTACCTGAATTAGGTGATGGTACAAGCGTTGTTAGCGAGTTTTACTTGATTGTATTTGCGGCAATTTGTTTTGCAGTGTACTCAAGCACCGACATTAAATATGTGCGTATTTTAAGTATTTCTACAACGTGGTTATTTTTAGCATTAATCGCTTTCATGTGGATTGGCGCGTTTGTCATTGGCGATAGTGAGATATCAGCATTTACAGATAACTTAGGCTCTATTGGTACTTACTTTGCTAATATTAATGAATTTGTTTTACCGCTTAATGATTACCATGAGTTTTACTTATTCTGGTGGTTTGCGTGGAGCATAATGATTGGTCAATTTACATCACGCTTTGTTGGTGGACTTAAAACATACCAAGTATTAGGTGCTATGTTGATTTTCCCTTCTATTCCTATTGCGATTTGGTTTAGCGTACTTTATCACTACCACGATGCGGGCATCCCAACTCAAGGTATTAAAAACTTTGCCATGGTATTTGTAGGTATCATATTTGTAATTAACTCTTTGGATTCACTCGTACGTTTATATACAGATAACCTCAACTTGACAGTAAAACGTTTTGGTAAAGCAAAATATATTATAGGTAATGTAGCCGCGCTATCACTGCTAACGCTACTATTTAAATTAGAATTTTTACAAATTCAGTGGGTAGGCGCATTAGTTATTGGCTTGTTTTTTATCTGTGCCGCTTTTATCGGCTACAGTAAGTTTAAAACAGTAACAAACATAGACGGCTCACCAAAAGCAAACGAAATTGATTACACAAAAATAGACACAGTACACTAGGGATTACTAATGAATAACAAACTAAAACAACTTGCAGTAGCACTACCATTTGCTCTTTTATCAACAACTGCAGCGGCTGATTGGTCAACAACAATCACAGCAGCGTCTGACTACACTTTTAATGGTGTAAGCCAAACAGGTAACGACCCTGCAATTCAAGGAAGCTTAGACTATGCTTTTGATAGCGGTGTTTACGCTGGTGTTTGGGCTTCAAATGTAGATTTTGGTGACGACACCGATTTTGAGCTTGATGCTTACGTAGGTAAATATGTACAGCTTGATGAGCAATTTAGCGTTGATTACGGTATCGCTTATTATACTTATCAAGGTAACAACAGCGATGGTAACTACGCTGAAGCTTACACTAAATTTGGTTATGCAAGTGAATACGGCCAAACTGAGCTTAACTTTTGGTACAGCTGGGATTACTTTGGTTATGACACCGGTCATGTCATTTCAATGATTGCTCACACGTATGAACTAGCTCCAAATCATGCGCTACGTGCAAGCTTTGATATTTCAAACTCACTGGATGGCGACAAATTTCAATGGGATCAAGCTAAGGGCGATAAGTCGTATTACCACTACCGCTTAGCATACCAAACAAGCTACGAAGGTTTTGGTATTGAAGTAGCAGCTGAAAATACAAGCCTTGACTACGACTATGCTGACGAGCGTATTGTTTTAGCTATTTCGCGTACATTTAACCTTTAATAAACTTCCATTTCATAAACAAAAATGCCACTTTAAAAAAGTGGCATTTTTATAATTAATAACGGTTCAAAGCTGCCATGCATAGCTGACTTTTGTAAATAATGTACGTTGATCTCGCTCAATATTTTTAAGTGAATCGTCTTGGTAACCTCTATCTGAGTAACCCAAATAGAACAACGTTTGTGCATTAATTTTATATGAGTAAACAAGCTGACTACCATAGTCTTTATTGATTTCGCTAACTTGATAAAAGTATGCGTTTTCATCTCTATCAACATCTTCAAACTGTAAAATCAGCTTAAGAATGGAACGCATGCTAAATTTATAATGAAGTCTAAAGTCGACTAAGTTAGCAGTAAATACACGATCTCCTTGTAGGTTATCTAATTGACTATAGTTATGCTTTATATCGAGCTGCCAGTGGTCGTTAATATCCCATATAACTTGTGTTTGAGTGTTAAACACATCACCAAGCTGTTCATTTGTATAATCAATACGGCTTGCATATTCGGTATATAAGGTAAGCTTTAAATCTTTAGTCGGTTTGAACCCTGTATAAATATAGCCAATATTTTGATTGTAAAAATTGCCATTAAAATTTTCATAGCGGTGCACTAAACCAATTTCGAAAATAGATTGTTTTTGGCCTTTAAAACTCAAAAAACCTTCGTATTCTTCTTCAAGTAAGTCGCCATTTTGCGCCCACGTTTTATCCCAGTCAGCTTCGTATGACCATGAGGTAAGTAAATCAGATTCATCTTTGTACCATGTTTGTCCACCACCAAAGCCTACTTTTTCATAATCTACTTTTGCTTGATAACCTAAATCAGTGCGATAGTCCTGCCCAATATTTTCATACGATGCAAACAATTTGTAATCACGTTTATCGCGCGTGAACTCTAAAGCGTAGGCTTCATCTGACTGAGTTTCAGTTAAGTTATAGTTTTGAATTAAAAATTCAGAGTTACGTGTATCAGCAGATGACACTTGATACAAAAAAGTATCCGATTGATTAAACCAGTAGCTACCATCCACTGATAATACAGTGTTGTGATAGTCATCACTTTCTCTGTGCGTGCTTGAAATACCAATAGTACCTTGCTGACCTAAGTCATATTGATAACGCCCTGCGACTACATTCGTTTTTTCTTTTAAGCTTGCAAAACCAGATCCCTGATTCGTTGGCAGTAAAATATTACTATTGTCGTCATCAGCTAGCATCAAAGCATAACTATGATTACCCGTTTTACCCGTTAGCTTTGCACCTAAAGTAGGTTCTGCGATTGTACGTGTGTATAAAAGCTCAAATAAGCTACTTTTAAAGTAAGAAGCACCATCTAAAAAGAAAGGACGTTTTTCGGCGTAATAAATTGAGAAGGTTGTATTTACATCAAGCTCTAAAGAGTCTGTTTCTACTTGCGAAAAATCAGGATTAATTGTCGCATTTAAAACAGCATCCTTTGTTAAACCCCAGCGTAAATCTAAGCCTACTTCAGTATCTATATCACCGTTATCCCAATCACCTGGCAGCTCAGATTTATTATCGTTACGAAGTGTGGTTAATGTAGGTGTTAATTGGACATTCTTACTCGATTCAATATCGCTAAAGCCAACTAACTTATCAAACTGGCAAAGGCTGCATTTCACATTTCTATCAAACCCCATATTTGATAGCTGATATAGCACATCTCGTTGATAGTTTCTCATGACTGAAAAACCCCACGTTAACTCTTTTTTATTTTCAGGAAAACGCAGTGCTTTAAAAGGAATACGCATTTCAACAACATAACCTTTGTCGTTAATTTGCCCTGCGCTATCCCAAATAGCATTCCACGAAGTATCAGAGCTCCACCCATCGGTGTCGGTCATTCGTATATCGCCTTGCGCGCCCAGCGGATTCACATGAAATTCATAGCCACTGCGTTCATCATTAAATGTATCAATAACAAGAATAACTACGTCATCTTCCCATAGCGTATCGCGGTCACGAAGTGATGCACGAATTTGCTCAGGACTTGGATCATCAGCCACAAAACCAACATATAAGTTAGTGCCATCTTCGTAAACAAAGGCATCAGTTTTTACAGGAGGTGTGCCTTTTTCGTTAGGCTCATCTTGGTAGAGTAAAGATATACGTGTTGCATTTTGCCAGTGCGCTTCATCCATAACACCATCAACGGTGATGTTTGAATCAATACGGGATAATGATACTTGCTGCTTTTTAGCCGCTACATCAATGCTTGAGAGTAATAAAAAAAAACTTAAAAATATGAAGGTAAACTTTTTTATTATAGTTATAAAGTACTGCATAAACATCCATTTAGACTGTAATTACTCATAAGGAGCAACTTAGGCTGGGGATTGTAATTTATTCAGATACATTTGTTAACACCTTGGGGGAAAGAATTAACTTTTTAATAATAAAAGAGTAACTAATTGTTATGCATTATGTTTCGAGTAGTTTAAGCTTATTGTCTATGCCATTCCATACATCAGCGTCCTTTGGAGCAGGTTTAACCTCTGTAATGCGCGGCCATACCAGTGCAAGTTCAGCATTTAATTCAGTAAACTCTTTTTGAGACTCTGGTAGCTCATCTTCTTGGTATATAGCGTCGGCTGAACACTCAGGGACACATAAACCACAATCGATACAATCAGTTGGGCTAATTGCTAAAAAATTAGGGCCTTCATAAAAAGCATCCGCTGGGCACACTGCTACACAATCTGTGTATTTGCATTTAATACAGTTTTCAGTGACAACAAACGCCATAACGATTAAAACCCAATAATTATTTATCTCAGGCGCGGATCATACCCAACCACGCTAAAAACACAATAAATAAGTGCCATAATTGAGCAATTTAACGTAGTATATGCGCCCTCAATGTAAAGCCATTACGTGCCCTACACTTCTTATTGTGAGCGGATATAAGCCCGCTAAGACACCTAAAAGAGATATAAATGATACGTTTAACCGAAATAAAGCTGCCGCTTAATCATAACGAAGATGCTATTGGTCAAGCCATAGTAGATAAACTAAAAATAAAACCTGAGCAACTGCACAGCTATAATGTGTTTAAACGTGGTTATGATGCCCGTAAAAAAACTGCTATTTTGCTTATTTATACTCTCGATATTGAAGTAGATAACGAAGCAGCCTTACTTGATACATTTACAAAAGATCAACATGTTAAACAGGCTCCTGATACATCATACAAATTTGTTGCTCAAGCCCCTAAGAACCTAAGCGAACGCCCTGTTGTAATTGGCTTTGGCCCATGTGGTTTGTTTGCCGGTTTAGTCCTTGCGCAAATGGGCTTTAACCCAATTATTTTAGAGCGTGGTAAAGAAGTGCGTGAGCGCACCAAAGACACGTTTGGTTTTTGGCGTAAACGCACACTCAACACAGAATCAAACGTACAGTTTGGTGAAGGTGGTGCAGGTACATTCTCAGACGGTAAACTATACAGCCAAGTCAAAGATCCTAAACATTATGGCCGTAAAGTTATAACCGAATTTGTAGAAGCAGGGGCACCAGAAGAAATTTTATACGTAAGCAAGCCACACATTGGTACGTTTAAACTTGTTACTATGATTGAGAAAATGCGAGCTCGTATAATAGAACTTGGCGGCGAAATTCGCTTTAGCACTCGCGTTGACGACATTCATTTAGAGGATGGACAAGTAACTGGTTTAACCCTTTCAAACGGTGAAAAACTCGATACTCGCCACGTAGTACTCGCAGTAGGCCATAGTGCACGCGATACCTTTAAAATGATCCACGACAAAGGTATTTATGTAGAAGCTAAACCCTTCTCTGTTGGCTTTAGGATCGAGCATAAACAATCAATGATTGATGAATGTCGTTTTGGCACAAATGCAGGAAACCCAATTTTAGGCTCTGCCGATTATAAACTTGTTCATCACTGCGACAATGGCCGCACCGTTTATAGCTTTTGTATGTGCCCAGGTGGCACAGTAGTCGCTGCCACCTCTGAAGAAGGCCGCGTTGTTACCAATGGTATGAGCCAATATTCACGAAGTGAGCGCAACGCCAACAGCGCTATTGTTGTAGGTATATCACCAGAGCAAGATTTCCCTGGTAATCCACTTGCTGGAATAGACTTACAACGCAAACTTGAAGAGCAAGCGTATGAGCTTGGTGGTAGAAACTACGACGCACCAGCACAGTTAATTGGCGATTTTTTGAAGGGGAAATCATCTTCAGACCTAGGTGAAGTACAACCCTCTTACACACCCGGTATTAAGTTAACTGACCTGAGTAAAGTGTTACCACAATTTGCAATTGATGCTCTTCGCGAAGCAATACCAGCGTTTAATAAACAAATTCGTGGCTTTTCAACTAATGACGGTTTATTAACCGGCGTTGAAACACGTACTTCGTCACCTATTAGTATTAAACGCGATAAAACATTCCAAAGTATAAATACCAAAGGCTTATACCCTGCAGGTGAAGGTGCAGGCTACGCGGGCGGTATTTTATCAGCGGGTATTGATGGTATTAAAGCTGCTGAAGCGGTCGCACTGTCTATGTTAGAAAGCGCTTAAACCTCTTTTTTAAGCTGTCTATCGAAAAGCCTCACTTTGTGAGGCTTTTTTGTGCTAAATGTACAGAAAATAATAACAACTCAAGCACCTCAATAATGATCAAAACATTTACCTTTTCATTGCTTAGTGTATTAGCAATTTTTAACGCTAAAGCACAAGAACTAAAAACCATCGATGAAATCCATAATGCATATAAAAATAATTTAGTTAATGCGCAACAACTCACCCAACGTTATATAGACCGAATTAATAAACTTAACCCACAATATAATGCGGTTATTAGTTTAGAGCCTACAGTAATAGCTCAAGCTAAAACGTTAGATGAACTTGCCGCCAAAGGCACATGGGCTGGGCCATTACATGGAATACCTGTACTTCTTAAAGATAATATAGAAACTAAAGGCTCACTTCCCACAACTGCGGGCTCTTTAGCACTTAAAAATAATGTTACTAATAATGATGCTTTCGTTGTTAAACAACTACGTAGTGCAGGCGCTATAATTTTAGGCAAAGCTAATTTAAGTGAATGGGCTAATTTTCGCTCATCCTATTCATCTTCAGGCTGGAGCGCTGTGGGTGGGCAAACACATAATGCTCACGATGTAACACGTAACCCATGTGGTTCTAGCGCAGGATCTGCTGTAGCAGTCGCACTTAACTTTGCGCCCATAGCATTAGGGACTGAAACTGACGGTTCAATTACGTGCCCTGCCTCAGTAAATGGAGTTTATGCAATAAAACCAAGCATGGGCCAAGTATCTCGCTCAGGTGTTGTGCCTCTTTCAAGTAGTCAAGATTCAGTAGGGCCGATGGCGCATTCACTGAAAGATGCACTACTGGTTTTGTCGGTTTTGCAAGGTGAGGATTCTCTTGATGCAACAACTACCGGATTTGAATTAAAAACAGGTAACCTAAAATCAAAATCATTACTTAATATTGGTGCGCTACCTAGCGATAAATTTACAATTGAGACACAGCACCTTTATGCCAAGCAGTTACAAGCATTAGAACAGGCTGGGCACACTGTTATTAATGTAGATATTACTGATAACTTAGATACGCTATTTGTTGATGAATACTATATTTTACTTTACGACTTTAAAGCCGAAATTAATCACTACCTCGCAAGCACTCCAACACAAGTAGCTGTTAAAAGCCTAAAAGCGCTTATTGATTTTAATATTCAAAACAAAGACAAAGAGATGCCTCACTTTGAGCAAGACATTCTTATTCAATCGCAGGCTATTGATTTAAATAAAAAGCAAAAATACCAGCAGACTAAAAAACGTTATCGTACTTTAGCAACAACAGCCATTGCTAATGTATACAAAAATAATAAGCTTGATATTCTTATAGCGCCTACAGTATCCCCCGCCTGGAAAACAGACTTAGTTAACGGGGATAACTTTAATGGCAGTAGTAGCTCATTGTCGGCAATAGCTGGCACAACACACATTACTCTACCTGTAGGTAAAGTAACTAATTTACCCGTTGGCTTGTCTATTATTGCCAATAAAGGAGACGATCAAGCTGCTTATACTTACGCAAACATCGTTGATAAGGTGTTTTTACAAGACACAAAAAAACCTGAGTAAACTCAGGTTTTTTAACTAAACGGCGTTAACTATGACTTTTTAAGTGACAGTTTTTCGCCTTTTAAGCTTTTACGGACGCTTGAAATACGTGAGCGATTTACCGCTCTCGCTTCACCGGTTGCTTGTCCTGATAACTTGTTAGAGCGTGTACGGCGTAAATGCGCAGGTTTTTTACCAATTTTATCAATAAGTACTTCACGGTTACTTACTTCATAACCTTCTAAATATACACGTTTTATTTTTTGGCCGATTAACGTTTCTATTTCAAATAAGGTATTTTCTTCTTCGCGACTTACAAACGAAATAGCTTGCCCATGATTACCTGCACGGCCCGTACGACCAATACGGTGTACGTAATCTTCAGCAAGCCAAGGTAAATCAATATTAATAACACGTGGTAAACCGTCAATATCAATACCGCGGGCCGCTACCTCGGTTGCGACTAAAACACGTACTTTACCTTCTTTAAACTCACGCAGTGCACGACGACGGTTACCTTGCGACTTATCACCGTGGCATACCGTAGCTGGAATACCGTCAAGGTTTAGCTCTTTTACAAGCTCATCAGCGGTTTCTTTCATGTTTACAAACACAAGCACTTGTTGCCAGTTTTTCTTACCAATCAATTCAGAAAGTAGCTCTTGCTTACGACGCTCTTCAACAGGGTAAACAACATGCTGTACAGTACTTGCTGTACTGTTAGTTTGATCAACACGCACTATTTCAGCTTGTTTTAATACCTTAGATGCAAACTGTTTGATTGCTGCAGGGAATGTCGCTGAGAAAAGTAAGATCTGGCGCTCTTCTGCACAGCTTTTAATTACATTTTGCATATCTTCGATAAAGCCCATATCAAGCATACGGTCAGCTTCATCAAGAACAAGGTGCTTAACACTTGCAAGGCTTAAATTACCTAGGCGAATATGATCAAATAAACGACCTGGTGTTGCAACAACAATATCAACACCTTCTTTTAAAGAATTTGCTTGACCAGCAGTGCTCACACCACCAAATAAACTAACGACTTTAAGTGATGTATGCTTTGCAAAATCTCTAAAGTTATTTGCAATTTGTTCTGCAAGCTCACGCGTTGGAGCAAGTACTAATGCATGAGGTGCATTCGTTGTGCTGAGTTCAGACTCAACCAATTTTTGGATGATAGGTAAAGCAAACGCGGCAGTTTTTCCGGTACCAGTTTGTGCACTGGCTAAAACATCTTTACCTTTACGAACAGCTGGAATTGCTGCGCGCTGAATGGGCGTAAGGGTGTGGTAATTAAGTTCGTCTAACGCCTGAATAAGTTCAGGGGCAAAACTAAAAGATTTAAAATTCATGCTGTATAACCTGCGGCCACATTTATCAAGGGTCGCAAATTATACAGCAAAAAAGTACTAACAGTTAGCTTTATACCTTATTACTAATTAAATATTTTGCTTTGTTGAATCGTAAAGGCACTGATCCAATAAGATCTTCGATTTGATACTATAAAACAGGGTTAAATGAAGCTCCTCCCTCATCAAATTTAACAAAATATACTTTTTATTAAATTTATCAGAAGTGTTATTGCCCTAAAGCTGACATATCTATAGAATTCAAGCCCCATTTAAGGGACATTAAAATAAGGATTAATAATGATAAAAAAATATTTAGCTGCAGCAGCACTAGCAAGCGCATTTATAGTAACCCCAGCTCAGGCTAACGTTAACCCATGGCAACAATGTGGTATCGGCGCAACGATCTTTCCTGACAACGGTACTGCCGCTGCAATTTCAAATATTATTTGGGATTTAGGAACAACTGCTGTTTCATCTAACGTTTCATCTGTAGAGAGCTGTAAAGGTGCTAATGTCAAAACAGCACAATTTATTCAGCAAACGTTTCCAATCCTAGAGCAAGAAATTGCACAAGGTGAAGGTGAATACATTTCTGCAATGTTAAACGTTCGTGGTTGCGACAGTGCAACTCACCCACAATTGATCTCAACTATCCGTAACGATTTTGCTCAAACATCTGTAAACGATGCACAAGCACTTTACACACTTGTTGAAAGCAATATCGCTAGCCAGTTTTCAGTTAACTGCTCTGCAATATAATTTATAAAGGGGCCAATTTAGCCCCTTTACTCTTTTTGCCCCAAGCCCGCTGGGTATTTATGAAAGTTTACACGTTTATATTTTTTATTTTCTTTATTACATCATTTAACCTTCAAGCATCAACAAATTTACAGCAGTTAGCCCAGCATCCTACATGGTTAAAACTAGGTCATTACAAAAAGCCAACGTTTGACGAAAGCTATATTACCAACGAATCATTTTTTATATCAATTAATGGCCACAAGAGCCCCTTTGATGAACTCAAGGCGACCGTAGAACGCTTTAATAATGACTCGCAAATGCAATGTAAGTACCCTGCTCGATACACGTGGTTAGAAAAACAAGGATTCACATTTTCACAGCCAAAAACTCTATGTCCCGAATTATTCCATTGGCGAGATGAGCAACCTATTCATTCTATAAGCCTTATATTTGCATCAGGCTATATGAGTAATCCAGCGTCACTTTATGGCCATTTATTGTTAAAACTTAATCGTTCAACAGCCACAAAAAATAAACTACTCGATTACAGCATAAATTATGGTGCTCATGTGCCAGAAAACGAAAACGGTCTTGTGTATATCACTAAAGGATTATTTGGTGGATATAAAGCCGGGTTTTCTGATCAATTATTTTATCGCCATCAGCATAACTACGGTGAAATAGAACTAAGAGATCTATGGGAATATAAGCTCAATCTCAATAATGATGACACAACATTTATTGCAAATCACTTGTGGGAATTACTCGGCGCACAGTTCGATTATTATTTTGCCGATGAAAATTGCGCTTTTCACATTGCACAACTAATTGAACTCGTCATTGGAGAACAATTAACGAATAACAGCTCTCCATGGATGATCCCAACCACTGTGTTTTCAAAATTGCACCAAGCTTCCTATAACAATAATAAATTATTGAAAAAAACACTATTTACGCCATCCCGAAGCACTGTTTTTATTAAGTTCATGGATAATCTCACTGTCAGCGAATCTGCTATTGCAGAGAAAATATACAACACACCTGAGCATATTAAGCATAATGAATTTTCAACACTAAACGTAAAAAGTAAAAAGCGAATTATTGAAACATTATTTGAGCTAGTGCAATTACAACAAATAAAAAAACACGATGTTGAACATATCAAAGGCTTAAAAAGCACGCTCATTAAAGCGAGATTAGCACTCCCTATTGGCAACGAAATGATTGTTTCATCATATTCTCAACAAGCACCTCACAAAGGTCAAAAACCATCAAAAATCTCTACTTCTTCAACTCGCATAAATGAACAAAGCAGCCTGGCATTAGGCTTTAGGCTCAGTTACTTTGACTCGTTAGCTTCAGATGTTGCGCGAATTGCGTTTTCTAACTTAGAAATGATCGATTCAGAGGTATCTTTTTTAGATTCAGCTGTTTACGTCGATAAGTTGCACCTACTCGATTTAGAATCGTTTTCGCCAGCCTATGTAAAATGGCCCCAAGAGAATAATTGGTCTTGGAAAATCAATGCAGGGTTTGAAAGGCAAAGTACACTCTGCCAGAATTGTACAAACACATTTTTAATGGGGGGAATAGGTAAATCTTTTTTGTTTAATGACAATAAAACGCTAATTTTTACGCTTGCTAACGCTTATGTAGGAGACCTTGCAGTAACAGAGAAGCTTTACGATTCATCGTTAGAACTAGGTGTAATAACAACCTTGTATTCAGATATTAAATTAAGGGCATCTCACGAGCAGTTTATCTTGGGTAACAATGAAAAATCAACAGTTCAGGCTGAAATATCAATACCTATAAATCAAAATTTTGATGTCCGCATTAGCTATAAGCATACAAACTTAACAAGCTGGAAACTTAAACTAAATTACTACTGGCAATAAAAAAGGCCATAAGTATACATATGTAAGCATGCTTTATTCATGGCCAGAAAACTATACTTAAGAAAGAGTTAACACATCAGCTAAATTTAAGCGTTGCGCCCTACCACCTACTATATCTGTTTCATTTAACTGATTTATGAGCGACAAACCGACTTTTTGTTGCTCATCACTAAGCGGTAAATACGGTAATCTAAACACAGGGTTTACTGCACCAGTCATCATCATAGCGGTATTAATAGCAATCGGATTTGGCTCACAGAACAACCAGTTCATCAATGGTTGTAACGACTCATTTAGCTCGTTATTTGGCGTATCCATCAACTGACGGAACAACGCAGGAATAAGGTTAGATGTCACCGAAATAACACCGTGCGCTTTATGCATATGGCGTGCATTATGGCTTTCGTCATCGTTACCCGACCAACATGCAATACCTTGCTGCTCGTAGTGTGCTATACGTTCATTACCGCCACACTCTTTAACACCAATAAAATGCTCATGCTGTGCCAGTGGCTCAATAATATCAGGTGTTAGGTCTTGACCTGTACGCCCTGCTACGTTGTAAATAAATGCAGGTCCAATATCTAACACGCGTTTAAAGTGCTCTTTAACACCGGCAATAGACGTACGCCCGTAGTATGGGTTAATTTGCAGTGCTGCATCCATACCACTGGCAAAGCCATATTTAGTTGCTTTGATAGCTTCACGGGTATTGTTACTACCGGTATTACCAACAATGACTAGTTTGTCGCCATACTTGTTTGCACTGTGCGCTATAAGCATTAAATGCTCTTCCCAGTTCATTAACTGGCCTTCGCCAGTTGTGCCACCGACTACAATGCCATCAACACCCGCTGCAATTTGTATTTCAACGAGTTCATCGTACTTTGCGAGATCAATTTCACCGTTTGCTAAATATGGCGTTTTAATAGCTGTAATAAGGCTTGCTTGTTTAATTTTCTCTAGGGTGCGCATAAAAATTCATTATTTATAAAACTTGCGCTATTTGTAACATACTTACCGGTATTTTTGGAGGTATAAGCACACATTTAATTATAAAATCGCTTGTGTTATTAGGTTTGGTAATACAAAATGAATAGCTGTATATATAAACAGTATTTTATTTTTAACGATACCAGAGGCTTTATGCGTTTATCTGACTACTTAGCAACTCATTTTTATAACACCGATGAACTGTGCCAAGCATTAAACATAGATGCAGATATACTTTTAGCTTGGCAAGAGCGAAGTGTATTCCCTAAACCAAGTTACTGTATTAAAAGTCAACTTAGCTGCAGCTCATATTCAGGTTTGTATGAATGCGAAGAATATGACGATTATTATCCGCGCGGCTGCGTTAATTGGGGGCAAGGTCTTTTAAAACAAAAAATAGAATCATCAAGCCATGCTTTTAATTATTTTGCACAGCAATATAGTGCAAGCCTAACTAAACTCGCTCAGCAAGGGTTTACGTTTAATGAAGAGCTATTTGGCTGTGAAATAGACGAGCACTTACAGCAAGTTTGGCAACAGTTTTTATGCAGTAAGTATGGCGTACTTACTCAAAATGGATTAATAGATGAAATAGTCTCGGTAGACATTGGCAGACTATTAGTTGACGATATTACTGAACTGCGCAGTAAAACAAGTTTAAACCAAGAAGAAAGAGCGCTACTACACCCCGCCCTAAAGCTTTTAAACAAAGCGTTAGGGCATGGCGCCGATCATGAAAAACAACATACATTACGCATCCGTTACATAGATGCGCTTATTTTAAAGTACGATTTGTCTATTAGGGCGTATTGAACTTTGTAGATTGAAATTTGTTCAATCTAGGGGGGTTAATCGCGGCGCGAGGTTTGTAACCTAGTGGGCTAAGTAAAAACCGAGCAACAAAGAGTTAATCGCCCCTAGAAAGAACCCAAAGAGCAGCTCATGTTTATGGGGGATAATCACACGTCACAGACTCCGCCTTGCTTAAATACCAAACAGTCTGCAGTAAATTCGACCTCAAATATAAATAAGAACTAGAAAAAAGGCGATGTATAATTACGCCGCCGTTTAAAATAATTGAATCTATTAGCTATATTTAGCCTATAGATTTATACACATCAATATTACTGCTAGTTACTAAGCCTGTTACTTGCGTACCGAAGGCTTTAAAATGTGGCTCAATTTTATGCGCTTCAAAATGTTCATCAGATGCCCATTGCTCACTCACTAAATAAGTCGTTTGGTGTGCATCACTTTTAACCGATAGCTCATAACGTAGACAGCCTACTTCTTGACGAGAGTACTTTTGCAGATTTTCGAGTGCGGTTAATACAACGTCTGCATCAATATTTTTACTCGATATAGTGGCGATTACCGTTAACATACGGAGTCCTTTTTTAAAAAATAAAGGTGCAGTTTTACTGCACCTAATATCGTGTTGTATATTTTATTACTGATCCCATTGTGGCGCAAAATCAGGCGTTGCTTGACGGTCGTCGCAATCTAGGGCGTCAATACGGGCTATGTCCTCATCATCTAATTTAACGTGGTCGTTAAAGTTATCTTCTAAGTTTTTGCGCTTAGTTGATGATGGAATTGTCGTCATGCCGTTGGCGTTAACCCATGCTAAAACAACTTGTGCTGGGCTTGCATCGTGCTTGTTTGCGATGTCGATAATGGTTTGATCTTTAAGCACTTTGCCTACTACAAATGGCATGTACGCTGTCACGTGTATATCGTGCTGAGCACAAAATGCACGCAATTTAGTATTAGTTAAATATGGGTGAACCTCAACCTGATTGGTAAATATTTCACGCGAATCAAGTGTTTGCATTGCTTCGTTTAAGTTTGCAATGGTGAAGTTTGATACACCAATGTGTTTAGTTAAACCAAGCTGCTTCGCTTTTAGTAATTCAGTAAGGTATTCACTCATTGGCTCATCGTTAGCGGGCGATGGCCAATGAATTAGCAGTAAGTCGACCGAATCAACTTGTAGCTTTTCAAGTGACTTTTTAACGCTTGGGATAAAGTCGCTTTTATTTAATTTGTTATTCCACACTTTGGTGGTTAAGAATATTTCACTGCGCGGAATATTACTATCTTTTATGGCTTGGCCTACTTGCTCTTCGTTGCCATAAATTTGTGCGGTATCAATATGGCGAAACCCAACTTCGAGTGCCATTTTTACTGAGTTATAGGCAGTGTCGCCCTCTAAGCGGAATGTTCCCATACCAAGTTCTGGCATTTCTATTACACGTTTTGTCATGGTTTATCCTTATAAAATAATCGGTTTTGAAATACAAACTTCACTGAAGCTTTACAAAATACACCTTTTACTTCTTATTACGGCTGTCACTTAAAAATCAATGACCTCATAACAGGTATGAGGTCATTAATTTTAGTTTCAAGGTTAGGGTCTGTTAATCTTTAGAGATTACATTTTCAGCAGTGTATTTGGTATTTAGGCAAGGCAGAGCCTATGCAGTGTGGTTGTTCCACATTAATAGGCGATAACGCAGCATAAATGCCAAATACGCGCTGCCTGTAGGTTCTTCCTAGGGTGGATTTACTCTTTGTCCCTCGATTTTTACTTAGCCCATAGCCCACTAGGTTACAAACCTCGCTCCGTGATTAAATTCTCCCTAGATTGAACAAATTTAATCCTAAAAGGTCAACAGACCCTGCTAAGACTCTATGCTTGCTGAATTTCACGTTTATCAAGCATACCGCTGTAGCGTGTAACACCGAGTGCTAAAACAGAGATAGCGGCGCCTATCCATGCTGTATCTTGCAGAGTCATGTTCTCTACTACGCTACCACCAATAATTGAGCCAAGTGCAATACCAATATTAAATGCGGCTATGTTTAATCCTGATGCAACATCTACCGCATTTGGCGTGTGTTTTTGCGCCTGCTTTACCACATAAAGTTGCAAGCCTGGCACATTACCAAAAGCAAATGCGCCCCAGACTAAAATAGTAAGTACAGCGGCAATTTTTGATTCCATCGTAAGGGTAAATATTAGTAAAATAACACTCAAAGCGCTGAATATAATACTCAGTGCGCTAATTGGGCCGCGTTTGTCAGCCAACTTTCCACCCCAAATATTACCTATCGCTACCGATACACCGTAAACAAGCATTATTAATGCAATAGCCGAAGGCGCAAAGCCTGTTTGTTGCTCTAAAATAGGTGCTAAATAAGTAAACGCTGTAAACGTGCCGCCATAGCCCAATATCGTCATTAAATATACGAGTAATAAACGCGGTTTTACGATTACTTGTAGTTGCTCTTTAAACGTGGCTGGTATTGATTGCTTTAAGTTTTTTGGCACTAAAATAGAGTTGCCGATTAATGCAATTAAACCTAATACCGAAACAACTAAAAACGTTGCACGCCAACCAAAATGCTGTCCAATCCATGTACCTAGTGGCACACCAGTTACTAGTGCCACAGTAAGCCCGGTAAACATAATCGCAATTGCACTGGCTTCTTTGTCTTTGCTTACTAGACTTGTGGCAATCATTGATCCGATTGAAAAAAACACACCATGGGCCAGCCCCGTCAAAATGCGAGCAAGTATTAATGTTTCGTAACCTGGCGCTTGCCAAGCAAGTAAATTACCCAATACAAACAAGCCCATTAAGCTTATTAATACCGCTTTACGATTCCAACGACCCGTTAAAGCTGTTAGCACCGGCGCACCAATGGCAACGCCAACCGCATATAGACTTATAAGCAGACCTGCTGAAGGTAGGCTTACGCCTAAGTCGTTTGCAATGGTGGGTACTAATCCCACTATTACAAACTCTGTTGTTCCTATTGCAAATGCGCTTAAGGTAAGCGCCCACAAAGCCAATGGCATAGTTATATCCTCATTAATATTTGAAGAATCTAGTTTGGCTAAATATCGTTTGCAAAAAACAGCATTAATGACAAAATACTTTTGCTAATAATGCAAATATGGTGTTGGTATATTTATGGCTGTTCATTCAAAAACTGAAGATTTAGAAACGTTTATAACGGTAGTAGATAGTGGAAGCTTTTCGGGAGCGGCAAATTTGCTCGACCAACAAGTGGCTAAAGTGTCGCGAGCTGTATCACGCCTTGAAAATACACTGCAATGCACTTTACTAAACAGAACAACACGCCGATTAGAACTTACCGAAGAGGGCCATACTTTTATAAAATATGCGCGCGAAGGGTTAAATACACTTTATACCGGTGAAGAGGCCATAAAACTTTTAAAACAAGCGCCAAGTGGTAATCTGCGAATAGATGCTGCAAGCCCGTTTATATTACACCAACTTACACCTTTAATTGGCGAATTTGCCAAGCAATACCCTCACATAACGCTTGATATAACCTCGCACGACAGCATTATTGATTTACTTGAACATAAAACCGATTTAGCCATACGCATTGGTGATTTAAAAGACTCAAACTTACATGCTCGTAAACTCGGCAGTAGTCAGTTGCGTATTGTAGCCAGCCCAGAATATATAAAAAATAACACAGCAATTACGCAAATAGATGACTTACATAATCACAAGTTAATTGGTTTTAGTGACTCCCCTAAATTAAATACTTGGCCGTTAGTAAAGCCCGCTTTATTTACGTTTTCGCTTAGCGCAAGCAGCGGCGAAACAGTACGACAACTATGTATTGCAAATCAAGGCGTTGCGCTACTTTCTCACTTTATGATTAGCAATGACCTAAAAACAGGTAAATTAGTTGAAGTGTTACCCAGTGCAGTTAGCTCACCTAATAACCGAGAAATTATACAAGCCGTGTATTATAAAAATAATGCGATATCGTCTCGCATTACAGCGTTTTTAGATTTTATAAAGCCACGATTAGATTTGTAAATCTAATACGGAATCAAAAAAGCCGCCTTTGGAGAAGGGCGGCTTGGGTTAACAAACAGCTATGGGTGTAGCCTTGCTGTTATATCAAGAGGGTGTTTACTAATTACATTAAGCAGCGCTTTGATCAGCTTCTTCAGAATGACGAATTAAATAATCAAATGCACCTAAACTTGCTGTTGCACCACTGCCCATTGCAATAATAATTTGTTTAAACGGGGT
This sequence comes from Pseudoalteromonas aliena, assembly GCF_038155085.1. Taxonomy (GTDB): domain Bacteria; phylum Pseudomonadota; class Gammaproteobacteria; order Enterobacterales; family Alteromonadaceae; genus Pseudoalteromonas; species Pseudoalteromonas aliena_A. The sequence goes on along the minus strand of NZ_JBAKAU010000002.1, from coordinate 45,456 downwards.
ATTGGTTGCATCCCCCGCGCCGTAAATGCCTGGTAATGAAGTCGCGCCTTTAGCATCAATCAGTATTTCACCAAATTTACTTAATTCAAGGTCACTGTCTTTTAACCACTCGGTATTTGGTATTAAGCCTATTTGTACAAATATACCGGCAAGTTCAAGCTCTTTGCTCTCACCCGACACTCTATCTGTGTACATTAAGCCAGTTACTTTTTTACCATCACCAAGTACTTCGGTTGTTTGTGCACTTTTGATAATAGTAATATTAGCCATGCTTTTAGCTTTATGAATAAGCACTTCATCAGCACGTAATGTGTCTGCAAATTCAAGTACCGTAACGCTTTGCACAATATTAGCCAAATCGATTGCCGCTTCTATACCTGAATTACCACCGCCAATTACGGCAACAGGCTTACCTTTAAATAAAGGACCATCGCAATGTGGGCAATATGCCACACCATGGCCGCGATATTCTTGCTCCCCTGGTACGTTCATTTCACGCCAGCGTGCCCCAGTTGCAAGTACGAGTGACTTAGCTTTAAGTACTGCGCCATTTTCAAGTGTAATTTCGTAGCCATTGTTATAACCAAGTGCCGCTGCGCGCTGATTATGCATTACATCTACGTCGTATTCTTTAACGTGCTCTTCAAGCTGAGCAACCAATTTGGGGCCTTCAGTCGCTTTAATCGAAATAAAGTTCTCTATTGCTAATGTATCGGCAACTTGTCCGCCAAATCGGTCGGCAACAATACCGGTATTTAAGCCTTTTCGTGCTGAATAAATCGCAGCCGATGCGCCCGCAGGCCCACCACCAATTACAAGTACATCAAATTTATCTTTTTTGCTTAGCGACTCAGCTTGGCGCTGTGCACCTTTGCTATCTACTTTATTAAGTATGTCGGTAAGACTCAGTGCACCTTGGCTAAATGGTTCGCCATTTAAATATACAGCCGGTACAGCTAAAATATTTCGCTCTTCTACTTCGTCTTGAAATAATGCGCCATCGATCATCGTGGCTTTAATATTACTGTTTGTCGCTGCCATAGTGTTAAGTGCTTGCACTACTTGCGGGCACGTTTGGCAACTTAAACTTATGTATACTTCAAAGTTCAGCACTTGAGTAAGCGATTGTATTTGCTCAATGTCTTCGCTTTTAGCTTTACTTGCGTGTCCGCCAGTATGCAAAAGTGCTAACACTAAACTTGTGAATTCATGACCCATAGGTACGCCTGCAAACGTAATATGAGTGTTTTTAATTGGTGAATGTACAACCATTGACGGGCGACGCGCGCTTGTATCTGGATTGTTCATTACCGCAAATTTATCGCTCAGTGAGGCTAAATCGTTTGCTAAGCTTTCTACTTCTGCTGATTTTTTGCTGTTATCCAAGGCAATAAGCAGCTCAACAGGTTGAGTAAGCGATTCGAAATGGCTTTTTAATTGATTTTTTATGTTGTTATCTAACATGGCTTAACCCTTTTAGGAAAATTTAAACAGCAAGCCTCCCATGCCAAATAATGCATGTGCTTAAACAAGTATATTGATACAGGAGGCACCAACAAACGAATGTTTGTTGATTTAAGGGCAGTTACCTGCCCTTGTAAAAATGGGTAAACCTGTGCTTAGATTTTACCAACTAGGTCTAGTGAAGGAGCAAGTGTATCTTCACCTGGCTGCCAAGATGCAGGGCAAACTTCACCGTCGTGAGTTGCAATGTATTGTGCAGCTTGTACTTTACGTACTAGTTCTTTAGCGCTACGACCAATACCTAAATCGTGAGTTTCGATTACTTTGATTTCGCCCTCAGGGTTCATAACAAAAGTACCACGAAGTGCTAGGCCTTCTTCTTCAATCATTACACCAAAGCTGCGAGTAATACGGCCAGTTGGGTCGCCAATCATTGGGTAAGTGATTTTACCGATTGTGTCTGACGTATCGTGCCATGCTTTATGAGTAAAATGAGTGTCAGTAGATACTGAGTAAACTTCTACGCCCATTTCTTGAAGTTGTGCATAGTAATCAGCAAGGTCACCTAATTCGGTAGGACATACAAATGTAAAGTCTGCTGGGTAAAAGAAGAAGATTGACCATTTACCTAGAACATCTTTTTCAGACAATTCTACAAAGTCACCGTTGTGGTAAGCGGTTGCATTGAATGGTTGTAATTTTGTATTAATTAATGAAGTGCTCATGGTATTTCCTCATCTGTGTTTATGTATTTTAAAAGTAATCAACGCTTTCGTTTTAAACGACCTTCTGCGTTGGCTTGATTAATACAATAAGGCCAATGGGAAATTAAATAAAATTGATTGTTTAGATTAAAACAATCGATTTTTCGGATTGAACTATATAATCATTGTTATCGTAAAGATTAGCTGAATTGCAAACGCTGGTGAATTATTAAGACCGCTAATAGCAATACTGCTACAATAGCCGCCCTTCACATAAGTCATTAAATATAAGGCACGCCGTAATGGAAAAATTTGTTAACCACATACAACTAGGTTACTTAGGCTTAATCCCGTTTTTAGGGTGTGTGGGTTGGCCACTCATGTTTGGCAGTAATAGCCTTAACTTAGAGTTTTTTACTTTTTACAGTATCGCCATTTTAGCATTTATGTCAGGTAACTTGTGGCGCGCCGGAGAGCAAAGCTATAGCAATGCAATTAAAGCGGTATTACCTGTTATCCCAGTTCCATTTGTATCATTTTTACCTGTAGAGTGGGCACTGGCTTGGCTAGGTGCTAGTTTTTGGTTAGTACTTATATTTGAAAAAGCCACGCCACAATGGCAAACCTATCATAAAGATTATCAAAAAATGCGCTTTGTACTCACCTCTGTTGTGTTTGTTTGTCACATTCTGACTATTGGTATGAGTATTTACCCTAAATAGCAGCTGTAAACTTAAATATTGCGTGGTAATAGGGTAATATCCGCGCACTGCTATTTGAGGACACACCATGATTGACCAACTGCGCCAACAACTCGACGAACTTGGCGAAAACTACGTAGAAAAAAACGCTGCATTTAAAATCAAAGTGATCCCATTTTTTTGTGCTATTCGCATTAAAAAAGATCATAAAAGCGAAGGCCGTTTAAGCTTTTATTCAAGTCAATTACTCGAAATATTTTTAGTCGTCTTATTTTTGCTTTTTGGTTTAACACTGTACGATACAGATGCAGGATTTACTCACGGCCCTATTCATATTGCCTTGGCTATTTTAATTACCTTTAATCTTATTATTAAACAAATCGCAATCGAAGGATTAAAAACCAGACTTGCGTTTCATCGTTTACTAGCAAAAGACTCACAAACAAATAGCGATATAAATAATACTGCTACAAACATAAACGCTAAATAAAATATGTATTTAAATCCTCAATGGCGAATACTCACCGTAGGCGATGGCGATTTATCGTTTTCGAACGCTATTTACACTCATCTATCGCCAAAAGCTTTGGTTGCATCCACTTACGATGACCAGACTACTATTGAGCAAAAATATCAGCACAATGCACTTAGCAACCTAAAAGCGCACAACGTTGAAGTGCTTAATAGTTTTGATGTAACAAATCCCGCATGTTGGCAAGCTCTAAGTGAAAGCCAGCACAGCTTTGACGTGGTTATTTTTCAGTTTCCGCTTATACCTGCGTTTGTTGGCCGTGAAGCGTTTGAAAACAACACCCGCCAAACCAGTATGAACGTGTTAAACCGCGCTTTACTACATCAATTTATTAAATACGCTAACGAATACGCGCTTGATAAAAATGGTCCAATGCTGTGTTACATCACTTCAAAGGATGTAAAACCTTATCGAGAATGGAATATAGAAGGGAGTTTAAATAACGGTTTAACCGCAGATTATTTAGGCCAAATCCCTTTTGATATTAGCAACTTTGAAGGTTATAAAATTCGTAATGTTGACCGCGATAAACACGTAAAAGACACAAGCGGCATAACTTACGTTTTCAGCCCAAAAAGTATTGATACACACGCTAGCGAATTAAGCTCACGTCTTATCAAGCCTGCATACTTAACATCTAACCATTGCCCTCTTTGCCGCGTTGGACCCTATATGGCAAGCGAGGACGAAATCAAACATCTAAACGCTAAAAAGCATCAGCAAATGCTGCACCTTGAAAGCGATTGGCAACAATGGCTAAATGAGTTTTATACCTAATTAATAGCCCTATTACAGTTGATTCAATTATACGTTTTCGTGTTTAATTAAATCAGCTGCTTTTTCAGCAATCGCAATTACCGGTGCATTTGTGTTGCCAGTAATAATGGTAGGCATAATGGACGCATCAACTACGCGTAAGTTGCTTACCCCGTGTACTCGTAAATTATTATCTACCACTGCCATTGAGTCTTGCCCCATTTTACATGTCCCTACTGGGTGATACTCGGTATCTGCCGTTTTGCGTATAAACTCAATTAACTGTTCATCATTATTTATATCAAGCGGATAGAGCATTTTACCGCGTATAGTATCAAAGGCTTTGCTTTGCATAATAGCGAGCGTTTTTTTAAGACCAGCAAGCATTATGGTTAAATCATCTGGATGGCTTAAATAATTAGGGTCTATAAGTGGAGCACTACGTGGGTTGCTGTCGGCTAATGTAATAGTTCCTCGGCTTTTGGGGCGCATAATACTGCTGTGTATACTGTAACCATGCCCAGCGTGTAATTTACGACTATGATCGTCCACCAGCCCTATTACAAACTCTAGTTGCACATCGGGCGCTGGCGAGTCTTCAAATAATTTTATAAACGCGTGCGACTCTGCAAAATTACTGGTTAATCGCCCTTCTCGTTTACTAAACCAATTACAGCAGCCTTTTATAATGCTTGCAATACCTAGCGGGCTTATACCGAATGTACCCTTGCTTGTTTTTGATTTATAAAGTGGCACTACCGTTAAGTGATCTTGTAAATTAGCACCAACACCTTCAAGTACGTGCTGAACCTTAATGTTATGTGCGCCTAACTGAGCTTTAGGGCCAATACCTGAAAGCATTAATACCTGCGGCGAATTAATAGCGCCAGCACTAAGTATTACCTCTTTTTTAGCACGTAAATTAATAACCTCTGTATTACGCTCTATTTGCACGCCTTGCGCTATCTTATTGGTTATGTTTATTTTATTAACGTGGCTATGGGTTAATACCGTTAAATTGGGGCGCTTTAAATACGGTGTTAAATATGCTTTTGCTACACTACAACGCTCGCCATTGTGCTGAGTTACCTGCGATAAACGTGCACCACTTTGCTCTTTGCCATTTATATCGTCGCTTAAATTAACGCCCTGCTCAACACTTGCATTTAAAAAATACTGGTTTACATCGCTTGGGTTATTTAGCTCTTGTACATGTAGCGGGCCTTTTGTTCCGTGCAGCTCATTATTTGTAAACGCTTTATTGTTCTCAGCTTTAATAAAGTACGGAAGTAAACTCTCAAAATCCCATCCCGTATTGCCATTAGCCGCCCATTGGTCGTAATCGTACTTATTACCTCTTATATAAACCATTGCATTAGTCGAGCTTGAACCACCCAGCACTTTGCCACGCGGCACAAATCCACAACGGTTATTAAGCGCTTTTTGTGGCACCGTATTGTAATGCCAGCTATTTATGCCATAAGGTACACTCGCGGCTATGCCTGCTGGCATTTGTACAAATGCGCTTTTATCGCTGCCGCCCGCTTCAATTAAGCACACATTTACATTTTTATCCTCAGACAAGCGCGATGCCATTACGCAGCCACCACTACCTGCGCCAATTATGATGTAATCATACTCTGTGCTCATACAACTTAACCGTTTACTTTTTATTTACACCACAATACATAAAACCTGCTAATTAATCGCTATTTATATTGCATAAACCCTCAGCTAAAAAACGACGTTAATTAAAACCTAAACACATTAAAAACTTAACCCTTAAAACAAACAGGCGAAAATTTAAAATGATACAATTCTCGCTCTTATATTTTCTAAGGAGTGGGCATGAACTTTGTTATTGTTGGCACCAATTTCATTAGCGACACATTGTTAGCTGCTGCAAATACTTTAAACGATTTTAATTTATATGGGGTGTGCTCGCGCGCAGTATCAAGCGGCGAAGCATTTTTAGCCAAACACCCACAAAATGCACAAGCAACTATTTTCACCTCAATCGAGCAAGTTTGCCAAGATCAAAATGTCGATGCTGTCTACATAGCTGCCCCTAACAGCTTACACAAAAAATATGCCGTTATGTGCCTAGAAGCGGGTAAACATATCCTTGGCGAAAAACCATCTGCAGCCAATTCTAAAGAACTTGCAAGCATTATAGCTACAGCAAAAAAACATCAGCGTCTTTACATGGAAGCCATGATGACCACTCACTTGCCTAACTTTGAACTGCTGCAACAGGCAATGGTAAAGATTGGCACACCACGTAAATATATTGGCCAATACAGTCAATATTCATCGCGTTACGATAAGTATAAAAATGGCGAACGCCCAAACACATTTTTACCCGAGTTTGCTAATGGTGCTTTAGTTGATTTAGGGATTTACCCACTGTATTTATTAATTGCACTTTGGGGGGCACCAAAAAGCGTAAGTGCAAGTGGCGTATTACTTGATACCGGTGTTGATGGTGCGGGGGATGTATTACTAAACTACTCAGATAAACAAGCCGTTATTAGCTACTCTAAAATATCGCAAGGCGACAACATAACCGAAATACAAGGTGAGCTTGGACGCATACGTATAGAAGCCGTATCGCAACTTAAAAAGATGGAGTTTATTGCTAATAATGGTGATATAGAGGTTATATCCCAGCCGTTTGATGAGCACTTTATGAAATACGAAGTTGAGCATTTTATGTCATTAGTGAAACAAAATATTCTTGAGTCACCCGTTAATACACATATTTTAGCCAGTAACGTAATGAGCGTTCTTGATGAAGCGCGCAAACAGCTTGGGGTTGTATATCCTAACGACTAATTAAATAAAATATGGGCGTTAACCAACGACAGTTAACGCCCAGAAGAAAGCTTAAATAGCTCTCGTACAACGACACATTTTATAAAACACATTTAAAAATAGCGATCCCCATCCATGGGCAATCAAATACTTCTACAGCAAACTTAGCACTAACAACCCAAATTCGGATTATTACCAATGTTTATTATTCAATAACCTTAAAACTAACCTAACACATAAAAACATTACCAATCAAGCTAGCCAATTGCATTATTTTAAACTAAATTGGTAATACAAGAATGCAACCATTGGTGTATAGTGGTTTTTAACCATAACATCGCGTTAGAATTTTGACATAATAGTGAATTTTGAGGTAACCTCTGGTATTAACAGTTGGTTTTGACTTTTAGGCCCCAGAGGCCATTATTCCTTAAGGTAATGAAGGTAAAGTATGGGTAATCGTCGCTTATTTTGGCGCATAGTTGATAAAATTGAGTCTTTAATAAATCAAGGCGAATTTTCTGCTGGGAGTCGTTTACCACCTGAACGTGAACTTGCAGAAATGTTTGATGTAAGTCGCCCTACCATTAGAGAAGCTATTATCGCATTAGAAGTACGTGGCCGAGTTGAAGTTAAAACCGGCTCTGGTGTTTACGTAGTAGAACAAAAAAATGCATCTATAAAATCAAAAGAGATCAGTGCATTTGAACTTACTCAAGCTCGCGCATTAATTGAAGGCGAAATTGCCGCTTTAGCTGCTCAAAGCATTACAGAAGAAGAACTAGAGCAACTAAATAAAACATTAATTGCCATGGAAAAAGGCCTTTATGTTGAGCAAGCCGACCGTGAGTTCCACGAAATTATAGCTAGAGCAACGCGCAATAAAGCACTTGAATTTGCAGTGTCTAACTTGTGGGATTTACGTTTAACAAACCCACAAATTGTTGCTGACTATGGCAGTGTGTGTAAAAACAATAACGAGTGCGTTATGGATGAACACACCGCTATTTATACAGCCCTAAAGTCGCATGATGCAAATGCAGCACGTACTGCAATGCACAAACATTTTAACCGCTTAATTAATGCTTTATTTGATGCCGTAGAATCGCGTGCACTTGAAGAAATTAAACGAAAAAATGATGAAAAACGAGGCCTCTACTCGCTTGATGGCTTAGTTAATAAAAGTGCTCACTAAGGCCTTTTAATCAAATTATTAAAGTTAGCAAACATCTGTTTGCTAACTTTACCTCTTACTTTATTTACCCACCCTATTTAATATACTTTTAATTGCGTTATTTTTGGTCGCAAACACTTACCTATAAATTTAAAAAAAGATACTATGCCGCCATTAATATTGGGCGAGTTTAGCTTTTATACTCCCTGCATTACGTAACTAATTGATAGAGTTACTCAACTCAAGGATTAAAATGCAAGCATCTTCAAAAAGTTATTTACTGGCTATAGTGTGTGTACTGCTTGCTATGATGACCATTCAAACGGGCGCGTCATTTGCAAAACAGCTTTTTCCTATTGTTGGCCCTGAAGGCACGACGGCCCTTAGGCTTGGTTTTTCTGCCTTTATACTTTGCTTAGTGTTTAAGCCTTGGAAACACTTACCCACGTCGGGTAATCGTATTTCTATAATTGTGTATGGTTTAAGTTTAGGTGGCATGAACATTTTGTTTTATTACGCCATTGAACGCATTCCACTAGGTATTGGTGTAGCGCTTGAATTTACAGGCCCGCTTTCTGTTGCCCTTTTTTCATCACGCCATAAACGTGACTTATTTTGGGTTGCCTGTGCTATTGCCGGTATTTTACTTCTGCTTCCTGATATGAGCGGCCAAGATAGCCTTGATCCGTTAGGTGTAGCGCTTGCGCTTGGTGCGGGTGCATGTTGGGCAGGTTATATATTATTTGGAAAAAAAACGGGCACACAAAACTCTGGTGGAGCCACTGTCGCATTGGGAATGACTGTTGCCGCTATAGTTTTAGTACCTTACGGCGGCATTATGCAAAGCGCCGCGTTTACATGGGAAATTATCCCACTGGGTATAGGTATCGCTATTTTATCAAGCGCACTGCCTTACACACTTGAAATGGTTGCGCTTCGCAACATGCCTTCACAAGGGTTTAGCGTAATGATGAGTTTAGAGCCTGCAATAGCCTCGCTCGCAGGGTTTATTATACTGAGTGAATTGCTTACTTTATGGCAATGGCTCGCTATTTTACTTGTGATTATTGCATCTGTTGGTAGCTCGTTTTCAAACGCAAAAAAACAGGCTACTTAATTAACTACCAAAGTCACCACGCACATGGTGACTTTATTGCGCTCTTTGCAGTGATTTTTAACTCACAGCCTTACTTTGCTTTTTAGTTGTAACCAAATAGCCAATCAACGAAATAAGCGGCATGCCCGTAGCGACCAGTGCAATACCAGTCCACCCGCCCGCTTCATATAATGGGCTGGCAATAAGCGAGCCTACTGCGCCACCTGCAAATATACTCGTCATGTAAATAGCGTTTAAACGCGCGCGGCTTTGTGGCTCTAGTGCGTACACTGCACGTTGACCCAATACCATATTGGCCTGCACAGCAAAATCAATAAACACACCGGTTAATGCCAATATTATAATACCGTAAGGTAACTCAAATAAGCTTGGTAAAAAGCACACTACTGCAATGAGTTTGGCAGATAACGATACCTGATGCGTATAACCTTTATCTGCCAAGCGACCAACAATGGGGGCAGCTACAGCACCTGCGGCGCCCACTAGTGCAAACAATGCTATTTCTGATTGCGATAAACCATACTCACGAGCAAGCACAACCGGTACGCTTGTCCAAAATAAACTGAACGATGCAAACATTAACGCTTGAAAAAGTGAACGTTGGCGTAGCACTGGCTGGCTTATCATTAACTGCTTAAGCGATTTTAATAACTTAAAATACGTTGTTTTATGAGTAGGTTGCCTGCTTGGAATAGCAAAATAAATTACTCCTGCAATAAACACCATACACCCTGCTGCAAAGTAAAATACAGCGCGCCAACCAAAGTGATCGGCTATTAGGCTCGATATAGGCCTTGCCAGCAAAATACCTAGCAAGAGACCCGCCATAATATTGCCAAGGACTTGTCCGCGTTTTTCGTCAGACGATAAATGCGCAGCAAGCGGAATAAGCACCTGAACAGACACCGAGCTTATACCTATCATCAAACACAAAATAAGCATTACATTGGGTGAATCAGCCAGTGCCGTACCCACTAAACTCAAAAACGACACAGCTAAAGTAATAAGCATTAAACGCTTATTTTCAATTAAGTCAGCTAACGGTACTAAAAAAAACAACCCCAAAGCGTAGCCTATTTGTGTAAGCGATACGATAAGACTAGCACTGCGTGAACTTAATCCAACTTCTGGGGCTAGTAACTCAATTATAGGTTGAGCGTAGTAAATATTGGCAACAATGAGGCCGCAACACAAAGCAATAATAGTAACGAGTGTATTGCTAAGTGGTTGCCCTGAAACGCCTGTTTGGGTCATGTGTGTCTCTACTTTATAAAAATAATAAAACCCAACCAGCAAACGCGGGTTGGGTTATAACCTCGTAATTTACTTATTTTATTGGTGATGGCTGCCCATGTGGGCTTGAACGTAAATATTGTTTAGGTGCAGTTACTGTAGCGCCAAGCTCTGCAGCTGCATGCCACGGCCAGTGCGGGTTATATAAAATACCACGCGCTAGTGCTACGCCATCGGCTTGCTGCTCACTAATAATATCTTCGGCTTGTTGCGCCTGTGTAATTAATCCCACCGCTATAACAGGCATATTCACAGCTTCTTTTATGGCTGTTGCAAACGGCACCTGAAAATTAGGCTTTACTGGTATTTGTTGCTCTGGGCTTAAACCCGCAGTACTTACATGAATAAAGTCACAGCCGAGTTCATCAAGCGCTTTACTAAGCACTATCGATTGCTCTAAATCCCAGCCGCCTTCAACCCAATCGGTTGCCGAGATACGCACACCCACTGCTTTTTCACTTGGGAACACCGCGCGTACTGCTTTAAATACCTCAAGCAATAAGCGCATTCTGTTTTCTAGGCTACCACCGTAGTTGTCATCACGCTTGTTTGAAAGTGGCGACAAAAATTGATGTAATAGGTAACCGTGCGCACCATGCAGCTCGATTAAATCAAGGCCGAGTTCATCTGCGCGTTTAGCTGCACTGACAAAGTCTTTAACTAGTGAATCTATGTCAGATTGGCTCATTGCCTTTGGTACTGGGCTGCTATCGTCGTACGCAATTGCAGAAGGGGCGAACGTTTGCCAGCCATTTACCTCATCAGGTGCAATGGCATCGCCACCGTCCCATGGTTTTTCAGTTGATGCTTTGCGCCCGGCATGCGCTAACTGAATACCAATAGGCATAGGGCTATATTGCCTTACTACTTTTAGGCTTTTGCCTAGTGCTTGCTGGGTTTCGTTATTCCAAAGTCCTAAATCGCCATAGCTAATACGCCCAACTGGGTTTACTGCTGTTGCTTCTAAAATAAGTAACCCGGCACCACTTAAACTCAATTGGCCTAAATGAATAGTGTGCCAATCGCTAGCAGCGCCATTGTTTGCTGAATATTGGCACATGGGTGCAATAATAATACGGTTATCTAGTGTTACTTGCCCAAGTGATAAAGGTGAAAATAGTTGGCTCATTGTTAATCCTTAAAAACACGCACAAAAAAGTGCGGACAAAATAAAAAAGAGAATGCGAAGCGGCAATCAAGCACGCTCACTCAATAACTTAAACTGTCACTAATAATGGCGACTTAACACTTTTAATGGGGATAAAAATATACTTTAATAGTGCTTATAAAAGCATAACTAATGACATTATAAACTATTAATTTTAATGTAATAATTTGTTTAACGAGCACGTCATAAAGCCATTTTTAAAAAATGAATGACTATTTACCCTTAAACAAAAGTAAAATTTTCAACCTAACCGTACCTAATATCACTAAGCTATTGCTTGCATTGCCTATTAACTAAATAAAAACCCCACAAACAAACTATATTTATTCTATAAAAGTGAATTAAAATTCAATTTAAATATTCCCAGCTACTTCACTCCCTGATAAACTGCTTAACTTAATTTACTAATGTAAAACATTTGAACCGGGGATCATTTTTTATGTTTAAACCAAGCTTGTTAACCTTGGCTATTTCGAGCGCTGTTTCTAGCGTATTTTTATTGCCTAATGCCGCACTTGCTCAAGAAGAAGTTGCAGCTAAAAACAAATCACTCGAAGTAATCGAAGTTACAGCAACAAGGCGCAGCGGCTCTGTGCAAAATGCACCGTTAAATATTACAGCCCTTGATGCAGATATTATGAAAGATCAAAATATCAATGAGCTTGCGGATGTAGCGCGCTGGGTACCTGGTTTAACAATTACCGATCAAGGTGGCCGCTCAGGCTCGCCTATTATTGTTCGTGGTTTAAATACAAACTCATCTGGTCCATCATCAGATGGCGGCACTGTATCTACTTACATTAACGAAATTCCGGTTTCGGTTGATATGCGCTTGGTAGATATTGAGCGCGTTGAAGTATTAATTGGGCCACAAGGCACGCTTTATGGTGCAGGCACATTAGGCGGCGCAATTCGCTACATGCTTAAACAACCTGAGCTTGATTTTACATCGCTTGAAGTTTACGGCGATCTGTTTCAAACAAAAGAAAGTGACTCTTTAGGTGGCGAAGGCGGTTTTATATTTAACCTGCCACTTATTGAAGACAAGCTTGCAGTACGCGCCAGCTTAAACGTATATGAAGACCCTGGTTTTATCGATTACGGTTACGTAGTGCGCGAGCCTGGCGTATCGTTACCAGATCCTGATTGGAGCGACAGCTCAGCAGTTAACAACAATCTTAAAAATGTAAAAGATGCCAACGGCGAAACCACCACAACAGGTCGTATTTCTGTTCGCTTTAAACCAAATGAATCGTTTGAAGGTACGCTTAACTACTTTTACCAAAACCAAGATAGCGAAGGCCGCTCGATTGTTCATTACAACAGTCTTAATGCAAACAACGGTTTAAGCGATGTAATAGGTAAATACGAATCGGCTTATCGCTTTGAAGAGCCGCGCGAGAAAGAAGATCAATTACTAAGCCTCGAACTAAAAGCCGACCTAGGTTTTGCAGAGCTAGTATCGGCAACCGGTATTTCGAGCTTTGATGCCGACGGCCAACGCGACCAAACAGATTTACTTATTCGTCTTGATTACGGCTATGAAGAATTCCCTTCGTTTTCAACGTTTACCCGTGAAATTGACGAAGAAGATACCTTCACTCAAGAGCTGCGTTTAGTGTCGCAAAGCAACAGCGACTTTAACTGGATTGTGGGTGGCTTTTACAACAAAACAGAAACCGAAGCGTCAAGCAGAGAGTTTACTCCTGGGTTTGACCAATTCGCTGTTGATAACTTTGGTGGCGAGCAGCTAAGACCTGACTCATTAGAGTACTTAGAGCTTACAAAAAGTACCGTAACTGAGTCTGCACTATTTGGCGAAGTTGGCTACCAAGTTACCGACAAATTAGATGTGACCATTGGTGCCCGTTTTTATAAGTACGATATAGAGTCGCAAGCGGCTTTTGACTTCCCACTAGCAAATACATTGTATGGTGGCGCGGGTCCTGACGACATCACCGTTGCATACGAAAAAGACGAAGCAGCCGATAACGGTAACTTATTTAAATTTAATGCTAAATACCAGTTTACTGACTCTGTAATGGGCTATGTAACAGTAAGCGAAGGTTTCAGAATTGGCGGTTCAAACGGTTTAGTGTCTTGCCCAGATCCAATTGTTGAGGATCAACAAACAGGTTGTGGTAAACCTGACGAATTATTATATGAAGCCGACACCACAACAAACTACGAGCTAGGCTTTAAAAGTACATGGTTTAGAAGCCAGCTACACTTTAACGCCGCGTTATTTAACGTAGATTGGGATGATGCACAAATTACAGGCGCTACAGATATAGGTCAATTAACGTACCTTTCAAACGCAGGCAGCGCGAATGCAAAAGGGGTAGAAATTTCAACCCGTGCCATTTTATCTGACTCGTTTTCAGTATACGCAACCTACGCTTACACAAAAGCAGAGCTAACATCAGACGCACCATTTTTGTTTAATGCCGATGGTACCGATGGCGCAGAAGATGGCGACCGTTTACCAGGCTCACCTGAAAATCAATTTTCGATGGGTGTAAACTATCAAACAGACGTGTTTAACGACAAAACGCTTGATATTAACTACGGTTTAACTGCGCAAAGCGACGTGCTTTCAAGAGTAGGTCTTCGTGATAATGGCGAAACACTACCAGGTTACAGCTTAAGTAATATATCAGCTAAATTAACAGCTGATGCATGGTCAACTACCCTATATGTTGATAATCTATTCAACAAATACGCGGTTACATCCGTTCGTCGTTCAAATGCCGATATAACATCAGCAAATGGTGCCGACATACAACGTAACTACGGCCATTACATTAATCGCCCGCTTACGGTAGGTGTTAAATTTAACTACAAATTTGAAATATAATTTATAGTAATTTTTAAACAATGTTTTAAGGCTCAAATTTATTTGAGCCTTTTTATTTTCTTTTACAAAATAATAATTACCAAACCATGCAGCCAAATTTAAAGCAACTTCATCAAAGCGCAATACACTCCCTAAACCAAGGTAAAATAGAGCAAGCACACAAAGCCCTAGTGGAGTTAGTTACACTCAAACCAGACTTTGCTGATGGGTACTTTTTGCTGGCAATGGTTAATTTAACTGTTGGGCAAATACACAAAGCAATAAAGCTCATCGAAAAAGCCCTCACACTTGGCCAAAGTATTGAATACACCGCGCAACTTGCTAAATGTTACGCACTTACTGGCGAATTACAAAAAGCAAAAAATACTGCCCTATCGGTGCCATTAAAACAAATAACTAAAGCCCTTGATGCCGACACACTTGGCGTTGCACTTACTCAAGCAGGCATTCACGAACACGCACTTAACTACTTTGAGCGCGCTATTACACTGGCTACAGCAGCTAATAATGCTCAACCACCGTTTTATTATAACTACGGTGTAAGCGCTAAGTTTTTAGGACTATTTGATAAAGCCCAACACGCTTTTGAAAATGCCATAGCGCTTAACCCGCTGCATCATCAAAGTCATTTTGCATTAAGTGATTTAACTAAAGTAAGTAAGCAAAACAACCATATTGAGCGCTTAAAAAACGTATTTGAGCAAGTAACGCACTCCGATGCAAAACTGCATATTGGCCATGCTTTAGCAAAAGAGTATCAAGATATTGGTGAATATTCAGAGGCTTTTAACGCGCTGGAGCAAGGTAAAGTAGCAAAACGTGCTGTGCAGCCGTTTGACCATAAAAGCTCAACTGAATTATTTGAACATATTAAACGCTTAAGTGAACAACACACACAAGCGCTAACACAAGGTAACCCAACGGCCGAACCTATTTTTGTATTAGGCATGCCCCGCTCTGGCACCACATTGGTTGAGCGTATTTTATCGAGCCACAGCGACGTGCAATCAGCCGGTGAATTACAAGACTTTGGCCTAAGTGTTAAAAAGCTGAGCCAAACACAAACACCCCATGTGCTCGACACTCAAACGCTCAGTAAAGCCTACGAGCTTGATTTTAATCAGCTTGGGTCAACCTATTTAAACGCAACACGCGTAATAACAGGCAGCCATAAACACTTTATTGATAAGCTCCCGTTTAACTTTTTTTATATCGACTTAATAACCAAAGCACTGCCAAACGCTAAAATCATTTGTATGCTGCGCGATCCAATGGACACCTGTATTGGCAACTATCGCCAATTATTTACCATTAATAACCCCTACTACGCGTACTCGCTCGACCTACTCGACACCGCTAAATTTTACAGCCGTTTTTACAACCTAATGCAGCACTTCAGCATGCTACACAGCAATATAAAATTAGTAAAATACGAAGAATTAGTCGCACAGCCCGAGCAACAAATTAAAGAGTTAGTCAGCTTTTGTAACTTAGATTGGCAGGAGCAATGTATAGATTTTCACTTAAACACCGCACCAGTTTCTACTGCAAGTAAAATGCAAGTACGCCAACCACTTAATAATAAAGCAATTGGCCGTTGGAAGGCGTTTAAGCCCCATACTGATAAAGCAGTTAAGTACCTTTTAAAGCAAGATATTAGTGTTCAATAGACGTTTTTACTTTGGACGGAAGGTGAATCCAAATAAACAGCTTTGTGTATGTATAAGTCGGATAAGCGAAGCGCCATCCGACATAGTAAAATACCCTACCGATTATTATCAATATTTTATGTTGTGTGGCTGGGAAGTGTAATAAGCAGACTTTGAAGGCGTGTTGGGTGGCGGCTTAGGCTTAACTAACCTAGCTTTTGACGTTGATCGGGTAAGTGGCGGAGCCACAATATCCGACAAAATGACAAATTTACTAGAAGTAACCCGACTTACCGTACTTTTATTTAGCAACCCATTTACTGACGACTGATTGACTCTCCCTCATTACTTTAGTTGCTTCTGATTTGGTTACAACGAATTAAGTTGCAGGCTTTAATTTCGTCATTTTTAACCAAAGTTGTAGCTTATTAGCAAACCATTTTTTCTTAATAGGTGGCCAAAAACCTTACATTGGTTAACAAATTGGTAGTGCAATATGTCTTTTATTTGTAATAACTTGGTTTAATGTTTTACCTATTAAAGATACAATGCACTCATATTATTTTAACTCAATTATTTAATCAGGAAGCCTGATAATGCTCAACTTCTCAAGAAAACTATATTTAGGGTTTTCATTTATTCTAATTTTGCTTATGTCTGTTAGCATAACAAGTTACGTTACTCTGACTTCAACATCAAAAGGGTTTGATGATTATAGATCTTTGGCGCAAGTTAACGACATTGTAGATCAGGTACAAGCAAGTATGCTGATGCTACGTATGAACTTAAAAGACTTCATTATTACCTCTGGTACAAAAGACAGACAAGAATTTGAATCTTATTTACAGGAAACTAAGCAATACATTACTAAAGCCAGTAGCCTTATTACAAACCCAGAACGCATAAAAAAAGTTCAGAAGCTAAGTTCGCTACTGAATCAATACGATAGTGCTTTTGATGACGTTGTTATACTCAAAAAAGAACAAAATGAGTTAATTAATAACGTACTGAACATAAAAGGAGCATTAATAGAAAGAAATTTGTCAAACATTCTGATCTCAGCAAAAAATGATGATGATATGTTAGCAGCTTATAATGCTTCTCTAGTAACACGAAATTTATTATTAGCGCGTTTGTATGTAATGAAGTTTTTAACCTCTAATACAAAAAATGATGCAGACCGTGTTGCGCAAGAGTTTACTAACATGGATGTAACGCTAAAAGTTCTAAACGATGAATTACAAGACTCAAAGCGCCAAGCACTACTTAAAAGTGTAATTAAAAACAGTGCTATATATAAACAAGCTTTTAATGACGTAGTAAAGGTAGTAAACAACAGAAACACTTTAGTTAACAGCACACTAAACCGTATTGGGCCTGAAATTGCTGACACAACTGAAGAGCTTAAATTATTAATAGAAGATAGTCAGAGTACATTAGGCTCAAATCTACAAAAAAATAATTCAACAGCAACAATAATGGTTGAGGTCATCGCCTTTTTTGCTCTTTTATTTGGCATTATTATTGCGGTATTTATTACACGTTCAACACTAAGTAATTTAGGTGGCGACCCTTCTGATGTAACTAATATTGTAAGACATGTATCCCAAGGCGATCTAACGATAGAGCTACAGAATAACAACGAGTTAGATACCAGCCTATACGCAGCAGTTCGCGAGATGGTTAGTAGTTTACAAAATAAAGCCACGTTAGCGCGTAAAATTGCTGATGGTGATCTCTCTGCAGAAGTTATATTAACGTCCGATAAAGATATACTCGGACAAGCGTTGCAAGACATGGTTAAAAATCTACACTCTATACTTGCTGACATCCAAGGTGCCGGAAATCAAATTGCTACGGGAAGCTCTCAAGTGTCTAGTTTTAGCCACGCACTTGCCGATGGTGCTAACCAACAAAAAGGTAACTTACAAACCATTGCTGCTGCTTTAGAGCAATTATCAGTACAAACAAGTGAAAATGCGGCTAGTGCCAAAGAAGCAAGCGAATATTCGAACATAGCCCAAACAGCAGTGACTGAAGGTCAACAACACATGCAAGAAATGGTTATTGCTATGAATGAGATTAAAGTCGCGGGAGAAAATATTGCAACACTTCTTCAAACTATCGATGAAATTGCAGAACAAACCAACTTACTAGCACTTAATGCTGCAATAGAAGCAGCTAGAGCAGGCGAGCAAGGTCGAGGCTTCGCGGTTGTAGCTGACGAAGTAAGAGGGCTTGCATCAAGAAGTACAAACGCAGCTGCAGAGACCGCAAAGTTAATTCAGCTGTCTTCGTCTAAAACTGACAGCGGCACAGCCATTGCTGAAAGCACATCTGAAGCACTTCAAGATATTTTCAAAAGAATCAATGATACAACTGAATTAGTGAATAGAATTGCGTTAGCTACAGGCGAACAAGCACATGCTGTAGACGAAGTTTCTCGTTCCATCACATCAGTAGGCGATGTTGTTGAACAAAATGCAGCAGGCTCACTTCAAGGTGCTGCGGCGGCAGAAGAGCTAAGTAACGAGGCTGCCACAATGAAAGAAACATTAAAGTATTTCACTTTAAAAAACAGCTAAAAATAAACCTCAACGGCAAGCTAATTAAAAAATATACATTAAAAACCACACTAATTTATTGGTTATACTTTAGTGTGGTTTTTTAATTCAATTTAACTATTAGTTTTGATGCTTAATTGACCATGACGAAACTAGGCAGCCACTTTAATTATACAAGCCAAACTGTGCGCCAAATTCAAGGTCGAAGTGCACCCCCTCTACTAAACTACAAGTTCAGGAGGTGGGCCGATTACTAAATCGTTCTCATAGCACAATTAGCCGAGAGTAAAAGCGTAATAAATATCATTATTACGTATCAACTTATTACCCTCATCCAGCTCAAATGTATGGGAAGTCCAGTATTACGAAGTAAGGTTAAAGGAAAGAGTTAAGCTTAAGTCTGTTGAAGCTTGGGAGACGAAACTAGACAGCCACTTTAATTATACAAGCTAAACTGTTTCATAAAATTTATCTTTAGGTTAAAAATTTACCTTTCCTACTGAATTACTTTCATTAACCCTATTAAACCTAAATCACACGCATAAAAATGGCTGCATGATGCAGTTGTGATTTATTACTGAATAGTTTTACTGAGTAGCTTAAGCTTTATGCAAGTAGCTTTTCGCAGTTACTGATATTTGCTCGCCGCTTTCTGTTTAAATTTTCACAATAACTTACTTGTGAGCTTGGCCTGCCAACTGCGCCATGAAATACGCGCGTAAATTGCGTGGTGAGTTTTAACCAGTTTTCTGGGGAGATATTCACTCTTTCGAGTAAGGGTGAGTGCGAACTTTCAATATAACCACGTTTATCTTCTCGTATACAACGTCCTGTTAATTCAACAAGTTCAAGGTACGATTTAAGCTCAAACGGCAGCCCTTTTGGCATTGTTTGACGTGGCATGCCTGCAAAGCGAAGGAGCTGTTTTGGTTGTTTGCCTTCTTTTGCATATGTTAGACGTTGTTGGACACTGGTATGGTCTGACTCCTCTGGGGTGTTAGCCATTTTCGCTCTAATGGGGTTTAAATCTACATAGGCCATGCAGGCCGCAAGGGCTGCTTCATCTAATAATACTTGAGACGTAAAGCGCCCCTCCCAAAAGCGGCCTGTGCAGTTATCTTCTTTATTTGCTCTGCGCGCAATGTCTTCATTTAATAGCCGCATAAACCAACTGATACTTGATAAGCGCTCTCGGTATTGTTTAACTGTTTGGTTAAAAAAGATGAGTTCAACTTTACTTAGCTTTTCACCTTGTACATATTTTTGCGTTAGCAATGTACCTTTACAGAGTTTATGCCAGCGAATAATAATCGCTTTATCATTTAGCCTATTCGCTTTCTTATCATCAACATACAATACTAAATGGGTGTGATTACTCATTACAGCATAAGCACACACATCAATACAAAATACCTTGGCTAATTCAAGCAGTTTATCTTCAACCCACCCTCTGCGATGCTCGTAAGACTTGCCTGTAAAACAGTCTTCGCCACATAAAAATGCACGACGAACACAACGTGAAATACAATGGTAATATTTTGTATCAACCAAACTTATTTGTCGTTTTCTTGCGATGGCCATAAGATACCCTGCTTGTTTTTTGCACTAAATAAAGCGTAGTACTTTGAGCGTAAAAGTGCAAAATTTTGAGTGGGTGTCTTTTCTATTTGCGCCAACGACTAAGCATTAACGGATGAATATCTAGCGCCTCGGCAACGTCCTTTGACATGACATCGTCTTGTAAGCTTAGTTCGACTGCTTTGATTTTGAAATTAACGGGGTAAAACCATGTCTTTCTAGGTTGGGTATATCTAGGCATTTTAGCCTCCTCAAAGTGATGAGGAGGTGTCCACTAAAACGGGTGAGGAACATTGTCCTGCTTGAGTGACTTGTATGGATAATAACCCATAAATTAATTATTATTCTAACCTAGTTCGGGTAATGTGAGGCCCAAGCTTTGGCTGCAACCAAAGCCTTTTATACAGTAGTTCGATTG
This sequence comes from Pseudoalteromonas aliena, assembly GCF_038155085.1. Lineage (GTDB taxonomy): Bacteria > Pseudomonadota > Gammaproteobacteria > Enterobacterales > Alteromonadaceae > Pseudoalteromonas > Pseudoalteromonas aliena_A. The sequence continues at coordinate 24,667 of NZ_JBAKAU010000002.1, read as the reverse complement.
AGCGTAGGCTCCTCTATTGAGAGACCGGTAACAAGTTAGAACGCTGTATAAACTCCAAGCATTAAACTCGGATAGTCAAAGGGGCCTCGAGCCCAAATAGCAAGGCAGAGTCAGCTTATTATGAATACAAAAAATAATCAAAATGAAATTAATGTCGGTGTCGATACAGGTAAAACACAACTCGATATTTATATCAGGCCTTTAGACATTTACTTTACTGTAGAAAACAATCAAAGTGGCATTAAACACGCCATTCAAATCTTAAGAAAACACCCAGTAACACGCGTTATTATTGAGGCAACTGGACGTCTTGAACAGCCTTTTATTATAGCCTGCGCTGAGGCAAATATTCCCTTCGTTATTGCTAATCCCGTGAACATAAAACGCTTCGCAGGCGCTATCGGCCAAAAAGCAAAAACGGATAAACTTGATGCACAACTTATTGCCCACTTTGGTGAAGCGATTAAACCGCCTTTATCATCTTTAAAGCCATAGCAAATGCGCTTGATGAGCGATTTATTATCGAGAAGACGCCAGTTAATGGATATGCAAACGATGGAGAAAAATCGCTCTCAAATAATGCCAAAAACACTATCGTCACTCATAAAACCTATCTTAACTGCACTGAAAAACCAAATAGATAAAGTCGATTTAAAACTTCAAAAACTATTGAGGAATGTGACGAATACAAAGCAAAAAATGCCATTATCCAAAGTGTGCCTGGTGTTGGCAATGTGGTCGCATTTAACTTGCTTAGTGATATGCCTGAGTTAGGTTATGTGAACAACAAAGAGGCCGCTTCTTTAGTGGGTGTAGCCCCATTTAATCGTGAAAGTGGCGTGTATCAAGGTAAGCGAATGATACGTGGCGGCCGACCTAAAATTAGAACCGCAATGTATATGGCAATGATGTCAGCCATTCAGTGCAACTCTAAATTTAAAGACCTTTATCAACGCATGGTTAAAGCAGGAAAGCCTAAAAAAGTAGCCATTATTGCGTGTATACGAAAGCTGGTAGTGATCATAAATTCTATGGTGAGGGATGGTGTCATGTGGGATCCTAAAATGGTTTAAAATTAGGAATTGACACCATAGTCACTTTGTTATGTGAATTAGCCACATGCTAATTTTGTTTGTTGTTTACAAGCCTTTTCAGCTTGCTCAGTAGACTCACCACCCATACAAAAATCTAATCTTAATGTTCTCTTTTCTGAGGCAGTTTCTGAAACTGTTGTTGCAGGAACCCATTTCCATTTTTTTAACATTTTTCGAGAATATTTACCAAGATGTTTTTTAGGCAGTGAATTGATAACCTCAACATTTTCGGTTTTCCCAGAGTCTGATATATTAAAGGACAAAACAGCGCAGCCTCTTACCCCTGAGCGAGCCAGCTCGATTGGATACTTGGGCGTATTTTGATTTGCTCGCTCCCAAATAAAATCACTAGTAGGATCTACATCTGTAACCTGTATGTCGGCATAAATGGTCTTATTTTTAGCTATAGCGCTAGCGCTAAGAACAGCAAAAAGAACTGGGATTAATATCGAAATCTTCATATACACTCCTTTGTTAGAATATTCACATAACATCTTTATCAGAGGACACTTTCCCTATTTTAGCGCGAAAACATCCTTATTTTGTGAACTTATATTAATAGCAAATAGTGTAAGTTATTGCCAGGTGTAAATATTATTCTTCCTGTAGCTTATCTTTGTGTGTAAAAAATAGGAAAGTCTCCTCTCTTTCTTACTAAGTTAATGATGACTCACCTGAATAAATATATCTCGCTCAAAGCCAACTTATAGATACATGCAATTTGCAGATACTCAATACTTTAAAAGCCTTTGCTATATTACCAAGCTGAAGGGTAACTCCAACAGCATACTATTTTGCGATTATAAGAGCTTGTTATTCTGTTTTTAAAACCATACCTTTCGATTGGGCAAATATTACTAGCGCAAATACTATTTCGGTTATCCCGCCAATAAAGGCGCCGATTACAAAATTGGCATTTAATACAATACACAACATGCCAAAAAACATAAGCAAAGCACCTAAAATCCAGTATACTTTCATGCCATATAATGTATTGAAAACTAAATAGCGAACACCAATTATCATCAACATTATTGAATAAAACCATTCAGCTTGAAGTTTTGCTACGTAAAACGCTAAAAACAAACCAACAAATAAAATAATAGTGCTTTCTAAGGCCAATTTACCTAATGGATTTTTAGGGTCATGATTGCCAGTGCGTTTAAGCGCTTTTGAAAGTAGCATGGCTAAAGGATGTATAAACATACCACCAAAAAACAAAGTAAGCATACTCGATTGATTTGAATGCAGTAATGCGACAAAGCCAGCTATACACCAAACCAAGCCAGACACTAATACACCGGTTCCACCACCGAAGTATGCGAGGTTCATATTTTGTTGCGCATCTTCAAACTTCATAAAAATCCTTAATTTTAGAAATACCCCTAATTTAATATCGCATCGTTATTAATTACAAATCGTTACTCGAATACACACTTAAAATAGGGAACTTATAATCGGCAAACGATACGTGACCGATTGTGTTTCGTTGCCCTTAAAACCGAGTTTAAATTCCATTGGCATAAATCGGCTGCCGTCAGCAAAAAGTGCAAGTAAGTGCTCCTCACCTAATTCTCGAGTACCAGACGATAAGTTAGTAAGTGTTATAACAGCCCAGCGTTCGCCCTCTTCATTGCTCATTAATACATAATTAACGATTTTAAAATCCCCTTTTTTAGGGGTTATGTTGCTATCGTTTGCAAACGATAAGTGAATACTGCTGGGTATGGCACGGTCAACATTTAATACATTATTAAGAGTGTTTGAGGTGTTGGCAGCAACTGCCGATGAAAACACGATAAAAATCAAAACTAAGGCTTTAAACACAGTGCAACTTCCCTTCATTAAATTGTGTTATTAAAAGAAATCGTTGAAAATTTATACTCTCAGTTTTTACCTATTATGTAAACGCCCAATAATCATAATTTAACGTATATTTTGAATAAGCGCACATTCAGTGAGACTACTGTAAGTTTTATACCTTGAAAGGCTCGCGTAATTATAAGGTTTTCAAACAGGAGTAAACTACATGCCAACCACACCTACAAGTACCCAAGCGTTTAGTAATGCACAATCGGCTTTATTAAACCCTGAGCACAGCATTCAAGTAAGAGGCGCACGTGTTCATAACTTAAAAGCTGTGGATGTAGATCTCCCCCGTAATTCACTTGTTGTTTTTACCGGCATATCAGGCTCTGGAAAATCGTCGCTTGCATTTGGAACGATGTTTGCTGAGTCGCAGCACCGCTATCTTGATTCGGTATCGCCATACGCCCGTAGGTTAGTAGATCAAGTTGATGAGCCCGATGTTGATTCTATTGAAGGGCTACCGCCTGCCGTTGCTTTGCAGCAGCAACGTGGCGCACCGTCGATTCGCTCATCAGTTGGTAGCATAACAACTATTTCTAATGCGCTGCGAATGCTTTACTCACGCGCAGGCGAATACCCCAAAGGGCAAGGCATACTTTACGCCGATGCGTTTTCACCTAATACGCCACAAGGCGCTTGCCCAGAGTGCCATGGTATTGGCCGTGTATTTAACGTAACCGAAGAGCTGCTAGTACCCGATCCTACTAAATCAATTAAAGAACGCGCAATAGCCGCGTGGCCTCCGGCATGGCAAGGTAAAAACCTAAGCCGTATTCTTACCTCTTTAGGCCACGATATTAATAAACCGTGGAATACCCTGCCAAAAAAACCCGTGATTGGATTTTATTTACCGACGAGACACCTACAGTGCCTGTATTTCCTGAGTACACACTTGAGCAAACACAAGCAGCTATTAAAAATGAAGAAAGCCCTAGCTACATGGGTACATTTGCAAGTGCTAAACGGTTTGTTTTACAATCGTTTGCGAGCACTCAAAGCCCACGTACTAAAAAGCGCGTGTCGCAGTATATGCAAATATCACAATGCCCGCAGTGCGAAGGTAAAAAGCTTAAAAAAGAGTCTCTATCGGTTAAAGTAGCAGGCCTTGATATAGGCGAAATTTCGCAATTAACGCTCAATGAGCTGGCAGATAAATTAAGGTTTTCAGCTAGTAACCCCGCTAAAAGTAACGCTGCAAATCCCGAGAAAACCATAGTCGCAAAGCGTATAGCCAGCGACATCCTTAAGCGCGTAGAAGCACTTACCAAACTTGGCTTAGGGTATTTATCGCTTGAACGCACCACTCCTTCTTTATCGCCTGGTGAATTACAACGCTTGAGGCTTGCAACGCAAATTCGCTCTAAATTATTTGGGGTGGTTTACGTCTTAGATGAACCATCAGCAGGTTTACACCCAGCAGATACACAAGCATTATTAGCCGCGTTAGATGAGCTAATAGCCGCTGGTAACTCAGTGTTTGTGGTTGAGCACGACGTAAGTGTTATTCGCCACGCCGATTGGGTGGTTGACGTAGGCCCAAATGCGGGCACTCACGGCGGTAATATTGTTTATAGCGGCCCTGTTGAAGGTTTGCAAAAAGTGACCAGCTCGCACACTAGCCAATACCTTTTTAAAAATGATGAAAAGCTTTTAAAACAAAGTAACAAGCGACAACGCAGCGCAAAAGCATGGTTAAAACTTACCGGTATTAAGCGTAATAATTTAAAAAAACTCGATGTAGAATTTCCGCTAGGCGTTATTACAAGCGTTACAGGCGTGTCTGGCTCTGGTAAATCGAGTTTAGTCAGCCAAGCTTTAGTTGAGCTTGTTTACGATGCACTTGACCAAAAATCGCAGCTGCAAATACCTACAGATGAAGCCGAGCTACTCGAGCAAGAACTCGAAACACCAACCCAAGGTAAAATTACCGAGGGCCTTGAGCACATAAAGCGCCTAATAACAGTTGATCAAAAAGCTATTGGCCGCACACCTCGCTCTAACCTTGCAACTTATACGGGGTTATTCGATCATGTTCGTAAATTGTTTTCGAGCACTTCTGAGGCTAAAGCACGTAAGTACGATGCAGGTCGTTTTTCGTTTAATGTTAAAAAGGGTCGCTGCGAAAACTGCGAAGGTGTTGGTTTTGTAAGCGTAGAGCTTTTATTTTTACCTAGTGTGTATTCGCCTTGCCCTGTGTGTAACGGCAAACGCTATAATGAAAAAACACTGGAGGTTACTTACAAAGATAAAACCATTGCCGATGTGCTTAATTTAACAGTTGAGTCGGCGCATACATTTTTTGCCGATGAACCCGCTATTTTACGTGCGCTAAATGCATTACTACAAGTAGGCCTTGGCTATTTACGTTTAGGCCAACCTGCTACTGAGCTTTCGGGCGGTGAAGCCCAGCGCATTAAACTTGCCACAGAATTACAGCGCACACAACGCGGCGATACACTCTATATTTTAGATGAACCAACCACAGGCCTGCATCCTAAAGATGTGGCCATGCTAATGGCGCAATTAAATGGGCTCGTTGATGCCGGCAACACCGTTATTATGGTTGAGCACGATATGCAAGTAGCCAGTAATAGTGATTGGGTTATTGATATTGGCCCAGGAGCCGGCGACGAAGGCGGGTTAATTGTAGCGCAAGGTAAACCTAGAGATGTAGCTCAATCTAAAATAAGCCGAACAGCTCCTTTTTTAAATGGCGCAACTTAGCTAGCGCTCTATAAAGAAAAGTAATGTAAACACAAGTGAAACTTAAAGAGACAGCCTATTTTACTAAGCATAAGCTCTAAGTAACCAAGTAATAAAAGCGAATTGCACTAAATCATTAGTTTAAATTTAGTGTGATTCGCTTTAATGCAGTTTAACTATTAGTTTTGATGCTCATATTGACCACGGTAAATTTCAAATACTTTTAAAACAATATGTTGCTCTTTAGTCAGGTTATCAAACCAATCATCAAACAGCTCATCATCTTCTTGTTCGCTTAATGCCATATACCGTGCTAATAACTCTACAATATCATTGTGATTGCAGGTTAAAGGGTTTACTTGTTGCGCCAAGGCACTGTGGTCGCGCTCTCTTAGGGTTTCCATTACCCCTTGATCTATTTGTTCTTGTTGTTGTATTGCGTTACTCATACATTACCTCTGTAATAGCTCTATAACCATACTTGCTAACATTATTAACTCTTAAATATAGTTATAACAGCCTAAACAACAATAGCCAGTATTTTTAATTCAAGTGCTTATTTTTTGATTTATTTGAACAAATAGCCAGCAATTACGGCCTTTTTGGGGAATATTTAAATAATTTGCAATGAGAGAATAAATACGTCAAATATTCATCCAGATTATCATATGGTTGCTTTTCACGGTACCGCTGCCGATTCTTACTTTATTGTTGTCTCAACCATTAAAATAAGCCACACAGTAAAAATAGACGGTAATATATATCCGTATGTACCTATTGACGAGTCAAGTAACTCATATCCATTTTATACAGGCAAACAAAAAACTATAGCTAAAGATGGCAGCGTTGGGCAGTTTAATCGTCGTTTTAAAGGTTTATCGACAGTTAAAAAGGAAAAGGTATGAAAGTATTAAGTTCTTTAAAAAGTGCAAAGCAACACCCGCGGTGTCAAATTGTAAAACGCAAAGGCCGCGTATTTGTAATCTGTAAAAACAACCCACGTTTTAAAGCAATACAAGGAATGAAAAAGAAATAAGTTAAGCGGTGGAGCTCAATACATAATTAGGTAGCTTGTTGAAGCTACCTAATTTAGAGGGGATTATTTTACCACTACTGAAAACTCTGGCACTGCCTGAATTACTTTTTTTACCGTACAGGTATTAACGGCGGCAATAAGCGCCTTTTTATATTTATCAGGAAAACCGTCTGGTAGGTTAATCTCAATTGAAAATAACTTCTTACCATTGTCGTCTACGTTTTCATTATTTTGAGTAAGCGTCATACCTTGCGTTGAAATATCACGCTGCTCACAAAATTTACGTGCATAAAAACCTGCACACAAAACCATACTTACTAAAAAATAATCAAACGGTTCTGGGTGCTCTGCATTACCACCGGCGCTAACACTCTGATCGCTTATTACTTCTAGGTCGCCAAATTTAGCGCTTTGCTTTTGGCCTTCTAACATTGAAACTGAAATTTCCATTGTGTTTCCTTATATTTATTACCGCAGATACTTTTCACGCAATTAGCTTAAAAGTAGCTACTAAAGATACATGTAGTTTAGGTTTATGAGCCGAACAATAATTCAAAAAAACCTGGAGGCTCATGTAACTCATGATATTTTTTACGTAAATTATCTATATTTTTTAACGGTTCTTTTGCCGCACTTAACCCCTGCTCGTTCGCTGCTTTTTTAGCAAGTTCAGCTTGGGCAATCACTTTATCAAGGCCTTGTAACGACTGTTCAGCTTTTTTGTAGAACTTCGCGGTTTTACTTACTTTTATCAGCTTTATAAATTCATCAATCGCAGTATTAAATTCACTAAGTTGAGTTGCCTGCACTGCTTGTTTATACGCAAGGCCCGTATTCTTCATATTTATTTCAAGATCGACTTCCTGCTGTGCAAAAGACATTGAACTAAACAACAATGTAAAAATAATAACTAAATACTTCATGGTCAAACCTATTAATTAAAAACAGCTAAATTGTACCAAGTTTACGCGCTAAAGTAACTTAAGGAGCAATTGAGGCCATCAAAACTGTAAAGGGGGTTTACACCATCAAAGCTTTTTGGACTTTAATGATGAAAAATATTCAAACTTCGATTTTTTTGAGAGTAAAGCCTTACATTAATATCTTTTTAAAACGGAATTTACATACACAATACTTACAACTATGTATATATAACACTCAACATCTGCTTTCTATATTAATTAGAATAATCCTAAGTATTTTTAACTAAAAAATAATTGCTAAAAAAACCACCTCTAAAATTATAAAAACTATAAAAATATAAACAGCATGAATACAAAGTAAATCCACCATGTAAATTCAGCATAAAAAGCCACCTAATCTACAACCCCAAACTAGTGCAAAAAAGGCAATAATAGATATTCAGATTATTTCAAGTTGCTTATTTTACAGTAAGTTAGCTTCTTTTAATAAAATTATCAGCATGCAATAATCGCCGGCCTCATAACAAAAGTTATAGGCTTTTACCAAATACACACTGTATTCAGTAAAAATAAATATTGTATTTAATTATTAAAAACCTCCTTTGGGAAACACATGAAACGTCATAATTTACTTTCTACTAGCATTAAATGTGCATTAATTACTGCTGCTGCAACAGCAAGTAATTCAGTGCTTGCACAAGATGAGCAAGCAACAAAAATTGAACGTGTTGAAGTAACGGGTTCACGTATTTTACGTGAAGGTGCTATTGCACCTGCACCAGTAACGGTTATAAGCGGTGAACAGCTTATTAATACTGGCGCTGTAAACATTGGTGAAGCACTTAACAATTTACCAGCACTTGGCAATACATATTCTATGGCTAACTCGGGCCGTTTTATTGGTACTGCTGGTTTAAATATTCTTGATTTACGTAACATGGGTACAGACCGTACCTTAGTACTTGTAAATGGTAAGCGTCATGTATCAAGCTCTGCAGGCTCTCAATCAGTAGATACAAATACGATTCCAAGTGTATGGGTTGAGCGTGTAGAAATTATCACAGGTGGTGCGTCCGCTGTATACGGTGCTGACGCGGTTACAGGTGTTGTGAACTTTATATTAAAAGACAATATTGAAGGTATGGACTTTAGTGTTACCAGAGGTTTTGCCGATTTAAACAGCTACAACAACGAAAAAGCGACGTTCTCGTACGGCTCTAACTTTAATAACGGTCGTGGTAATGCAGCTTTTGCTATTGAGTACTCAGGCCAAGATTCATTAAACGCACTTGACCACCCATGGACTAGCACTTCGTTTAGTAGTTTACGTAATCAAGCCCAAACAGATGAAAACAAAGATAGCGCAGCCTTCCCTGACAAAATCTTAACACCTAATGCTGGTTATTACGCCATTAATAACGCCGGTGTTTACGCACTTGAAGATGGCTATACAAATAGCTTTAACGCCGACAGCAGCGCTCGCGACTTATACATAGGTGATAATGTAGATGGCTTGTCGTGTGCAAACTGTGATTCGTTTAATCTTGGTCAATTTGAAGAAATTCAACCTGAATTCGAGCGCTACAACGTAAACTTTAAAGTTAACTACGATGTTACCGACGACTTAAACGTTTACTTTGATGCAAAATACGTAAATAGCCAAGGCGAAAGCATCGGTCAACCTGCGTTTTTCTTTTTTGACAGCGACAATAGCATTAAAATCGACAACCCTTACCTAGACCCAGCCATTAAAGCACGTATGGAAGAGGAAGGTGTTGATTCAATCATGGTTAACCGCATGATGACCGACCTTGGCCGCCGCGTAGAAAACAACACCCGTGAAACTACGCGTTTTGTTACCGGCTTAAAAGGTACTGTATTTGAAGATTGGGAATTAGATACATCAGTTGTTTATGGCCAAACTGATCTAGAGCGTGAAAACGGCGCTAACATGATTTTAGCTAACTACTTTAATGCACTTGATGCCGTTGAAGATACAGATGGTAACGTAGTATGTCGTAGTGCTGCAGCCCAAGCTGATGGCTGTGTTCCTGTAAATATTATGGGTTTTGGTGCACCATCTCAACAAGCCATTGATTACATAAATACGGTATCTGTTGGCACTTCAACTATTAAGCAAACGGTTGTTTCTGGTTCACTTGCTAATGGCGCTATTTTTGAATTACCAGCAGGTTATGTAGGTGTTGCATTTGGTGCAGAATACCGCAAAGAAGAGAGCGAAACAAAAGAGCCAGATAACGCAGAAGGTACTTTCTTTAACGCACTGGGCGAAGATAAAGGCTCGTTCAACGTACGCGAAGTATTTTTTGAAGCGACGATGCCAATTTTAACTGATTTGCCACTTATTCAAGACTTAGTATTTGATACTGCGGTACGTCATGCTGACTACAGTACGATTGGCGAAGCCACAAGCTGGAAACTTGGTCTTGATTGGACTGTAAATGATGAGCTACGTGTACGCGTAACTCAATCTGCAGCACTTCGTGCGCCAAACATTAGTGAAGTATTTGGTGCACCGAGTCAAACTTTTTACAATGTAGACGACCCTTGTCGCGCTGAAAACTTAGGTGACTTATCAAACGGTGCAACACGTACTGCAAACTGTGCCGCATTAGGCGTAGCGAGTGACTTTAATTCAGATTACGATTCAGCCACTTTAGATGGTTTAAGCAGTGGTAACCGCGATGTTAAAGGCGAAGAGTCAACAAGTACAACTGTAGGCATTGTTTACCAACCCGAGTTTTTAGAAAACGCGCTACTTACTATTGATTATTGGGAAATTGAACTTGAAGATGCAATTGACACAATTGACGCGCAAGACATTCTTGATCGCTGTGTTGATAGCGCAACAGGTATAAACAATCAGTACTGTAACTTAATTACACGTAATGCAAGTGGCGAAATTACTTTAATTCAAAACTCTGTATTAAATGTTGCTGGCCAAAAAGCATCAGGGATAGATTTTGAACTAGGTTACGACTTTGAAGCGCTTGAAGGTAGCTTTAAAACTCGCTTAATTGGTACATATTTAATTGAACGCAAAGATTACCCGTTCCAAGACGACCCTAGTAACTACATTGAATACGCAGGTACAACCGGTGAAGCTAAGTGGCAAACTAACTTATCTGTAAGTTATGTTATGGATAACTTTTTCTCAACAGTTGAAACACGCTTTTTAAGTGAAGTAGATTTATATACAAATGTTGAGCTTGAAAACAACCCGAACCCAAGTAATCAAATGTCTTACGGTAAATACTTTATTACCGATATGACAGTCGGTTATAACTTCGATAGCGGTTTAGCAGTTAAAGTAGGTGTTGATAACGTATTTAATCGTAAACTTCCGTACGGTTCACGTGGTACAAGCGCGGGTAGCGCAAGTTACGACAACATTGGCCGCTTTGGCTACATTAACTTAAGCTACAGCTTATAATTAAATAACTTAGTTAAATTAAAGGCTCGCACTGCGAGCCTTTTTTATACATTTTATTTTATATTGCTCAGCCACACGCTTTGGTATGGTTCTAGCTCTATTGTTAATTGGCTTTCTTCAATCGTTTTATCTGCCACCAAATCAAACCACTTTTGGGTGTTAATTAAGTTTAAATCGGCCAATGTAAGTATTTGTGGTTTATCACTAATGTTATAAACACAAAATATGCTTTGGCGTCTGTCTATACTTTGTCGCCAAAAACCAAATAATCCCCCCGCTAAATGCAACGTAAACTGTGTAGCATTTGGGTGGAAGGCACTTTGCTTTTTGCGTACAGCTAATAAACTTTTTATACCATTAAACACTTTATGGTGATGACTGTATTTCTCACCAATTGCAGCCAATAACTTTGACTCTTGCCAACGATGACGATTTATCGCACGATTATGCTGAGAGTTTTCAAAGCGCTCGTAGTCGTTAGTTGTACCCAACAAACTATGAATATAAAGCCCTGGGATACCTTCAAGCGCAAACATAATGGCGTGAGCACACATAAACCGCTCAAGGCCAAACTTATCTGGGCCATTGTGCGTACCTTGCATTGCATCAAATAAAGCGATATTTAACTCATAAGGTGTATGCGTGCCATCGTTACTAGTACGCATAGATACCCGACCACCAAATTGCATAGTGGTACTTACTAGTGAAGCCACTTCGCTGGGTTGTAATAAACCTTCAATTGGTCTGAGCCCTATTCCATCGTGTGAGGCTATAAAGTTAAAGTATGCCGTACCATTTTGCGCAGGCGGCATGCTCATCATCCAGTGCTTAATTGCAGTACTATCGCCACTAAGTAATGTATGTAGTAATAAAGGCGGCAGTGCAAAGTTATAAATACTGTGCGCTTCGTTGGCATTACCAAAATAAGATAAGTTCTCTTGGTTTGGAATATTGGTTTCGGTAATAATAACTACGCTGGGCTCTGCGTGCTCAATAAGCGTTCGCATTAGCCTTACGGCTTCATGTGTTTGCGGCAAGTTAATACAACTTGTATTAAGCTCTTTCCACAAAAACGCGACCGCATCGAGTCTAAATAAACGTACGCCATTATCTAAGTAATGCCTAATTATTCCCACAAACTCTTTAAGTACATCTGGATTGCCAAAGTCAAAATCAACCTGATCGTGACTAAACGTACACCACACGTGTTTTTCGCCGCTTGGCGTAGTTACCGTATTTAATAACGATGAGGTTCGCGGACGTACAACTTGGCTTAAATCGTCGGTTAAGTTAGCCGTTTTAAAGTAGTCTTTACCCGGGTGTAAGTCGTTTAAAAAATTTTCAAACCACACACTTCTGCTTGAGCAATGGTTAATAACTAAATCCGCCATTAGCTTTACATCTTTAGCGATGTTTTTAATATCTCCCCAATCACCCAACGACTCATTCACTTGCACATAGTTCATTACGGCAAAGCCTTCGTCTGAACTATACGGATAAAATGGCAAAATATGCAGCGCATTAAGCTGCATATCACATTGCTCTTTTATAAACCTGTGTAATGTTTTAAGCGGTGCCTCTATAGGGCTCGATACTGCAAATTCACTATCATCGTGCTTAATAATAGAGTCGCCATAAGCAATCAATACAATATCTTGTTCATCCCACCGGTTTGTATGAGGCGTTGGGTCACGCAGTGCATTGCTACCTAATATAATTTTTATGAGTTGCTGAGAAAGCTCAGTAACCGATAAAGGCAGCTCAACCCCCTCATAAATAATATGAAGATGTTGCTCTACTCGTTGTAAAAATAATTCGCTAACTGAAATCACACGCGCCCCTAATATTTATTGTTTAGACTTATAGGCTAGTTAACCTGTACGCAGGTTAACTATATTCTTCGTTATCTAGATCTACGGCTTCTTTTAAGCGCTCAAATACGTCTGGCATTGCTGATACAACACGGTTCCAACTTGGCACAAATGGCGCTTCCATTGGGTTTTCTAAAAAGTGTTGGCCTGCTTCCATAATATTTTGTGCAAACATTTCTACTGCTTTTTCTTCTTGATGTACATCAAGTGTTAACCCGTTCATAAGCGCATCGTTATGGTAGGTTTCTATAAAATCTAAACCAATACGGTAGTACGTTGCTTTTAGTGAGCGAATAGTTTCGCTCGTAAACGTAACGCCTTGCGTTGCCAGCTTTCTAAACAATGCCTTAGTGATATCAATCGACATTTTAGACAAGCCTGCGCTTTGGTCATCAAGTGAAAGCTTTTGGTGCTTATGATCATAGTTATCGGCAATATCTACTTGGCACAAACGGTTATGTGAATAATTACGATACATTTCACTTAGTACACCTATTTCAAGGCCCCAGTCACTTGGGATACGAATATCGTTTAATACATCACGTCTAAACGAAAACTCACCTGCAAGCGGATATCTAAATGAATCCATATATTCAAGATAATCAGTATTACCTAAAATTGTTTTAAACGAACGAAGTAACGGCGTTACTAATAAGCGTGATACGCGGCCATTAATTTTTCCATTAGCAGTACGAGGGTAAAATCCTTTACAAAATTCATAGTTAAAACGCGGATGCGCAACGGGGTAAATTAAGCGAGCAAGTAGGCTTCTGTCGTAGGTTAAAATATCGCAATCATGCAGTGCGATAGACTCTACTTCTGCTGTAGCTAATTTATAGCCCATGCAATACCACACATTACGCCCTTTACCCAGCTCACGTGGTGCAACACCTAGCTCTTGTAATTCTTTATCAAGCGCTTGTAAGCGTGGGCCGTCGTTCCATAATACTTTATGATTTTGGTTTAGCTCTTTAAAAAAGCCAAGTGCATGGCGGTACTGTGCTTCGTCGGCTCTATCTAAGCCTATCGTGATTTGTGATAAATATGGTACTTCGCGCAACTCGCTAACTATATTTTGTAGCGCAGGGCCTTCTAATTCACTAAATAACGAAGGTAGTATTAATCCCATTGGGCGCTGCTTACTAAAAGTAAGTAGCTCTTTTTCTAGATCTTCTATAGGTCTGTCGGCAATATTATGTAATGTTGTAATAATGCCATTTTGATAAAAATCAGCCATGAGATTTTTGCTCCTCAGAAATACTTAAAATACTGCTTATACACGGCAACGATGTTATTTCTTCAATCCAGCCCAGCGGTGCCGGTGATTGAGAGTATCGTGCTTTGTTGTGCGACAATTTAACCGGCTTTTTACTGGCCGGATTGGCGATAATAATGGCGATATTTGCGTGCTCTAACATTTGCTTATCGTTATCGCTATCACCCAGTGCTATGACCGTGAGAGGCTTTCTGAAATGATGGGTAAACTGTTTAACTAACCACTGCTGTGCAGCGCTTTTATCGGTATTTTTGGCAATGTGTATAAAGCGCCCGCCAATTTTAATATCGTAACCGAGGGCTTCTACATCGTTTACAAAGGTTGTAAGTAATTCGTCGTTGCCATACCAATAAAGAGGATCTGAATAATCGCGGGTTTGTGCGCGTCTTGCTTGTGCATCGCTAAGGCCAGTAAGCTCTGATATTTGCTCACTCGATAAGTCACTAAATAATTTGTAATGCGCTTTATAATCCGCCTTTAAAGTATTTAAATCATTTAATAAACTCGATAACGGCTTTGCCATTGCATAACACCAGTACGCGCCTACTTTTTTACAACCAATAGGCTTGAGTTCAAAATAATCTTCTGGAATGTAAACAGCAGCGCCATTTTCTACAATAAAGGGTTGTTGAATATTTAAATCGTTTTTAAGCTCTATAACTTCACAAAATGTTTTGCTGGTATTAAACACCACCGGAATATGCGCATTTTGTAGCTGCTTTAACAACTCACTGATATTACTTGTATTGTAATCAGCGTGATCGAGTAATGTGCCATCTAAATCTGTAAAAATAATCGGTTGAAGGGTATCATCACTTGTTAGGTGCATACCGCTAATATCGCGGTTGCTATCAAGTTCGATTAAAGCGTTTGCTTTAGCGCTCAGTGTGTTTAAGTTCTCACGTGTAATTCGCTCAAAATGAGAAATAAAGTACACCAATTGCTCATTAGTCATGGTGCCTGAGCCTTCACCTTCTTTGGCTATTAGCTTTTGTTCTTGCTCTTGTCGCCATGTAAAAACATCACTAAAACTCGGTGCTTTTAGCATCAAGGTGTAATCAATTAGGTTAAAAACGGCTTTATATTCGTTTGCCAAACAGCTATTTACACAGCGGCGCCAAACGCCTTCTTTATCAAATTTTTGCTCTAACTCGTTAAGCGGCTCACTCAATGAAAACAGCGGTTGTGGCTCACTGCCTACACACCACCCTTCTAAAATAACAATATCAACTGGCTTTTCGTTTGTAAGCCACTCACTTGCTGGCACACAGTCGTCTTCGTGTTTATTAAAACGTGGGAGCGGTACGTTTACCTCTCCTGCCAGTAAATTAGTTATTGTGCTATTCATTAATGCTACGTCGTGAGTCCCCGGAACCCCGCGAGTAATAAAAAGAGGATGTACATCTTTGGCAAGCTCACTACGAGCTTTTTTTGCTAAATAAAAATCATCAATAGACAACGCGACACTATTAAAAGGTGTGTTTTTAGAAAACCACGTAACTAAAAAATCGGCGAGTGTTGTTTTTCCTGAGCCTTGGCATCCATTTATGGCAACAAAAATAGGAGTATTTGTTTTTTTAGATTCGAGGATGTCATGCGCGAGTGGAACAAAATATTGCTCACTCAAATATTGATACTTTAAAGGCAGTTGGTGTTTTGCTAAAAACGGGGTTATATCCACAATATTGGCCTCTGACATAGTAACTCCTTTGCATACAATGCGTTGTTGAAATTAAATGCAGATACTAGACCATTATTATTTTTGTATATTTATTAGTAGGTTAAAAAAATAGCGCATTGAAAATGCGCTATTTTGGTGCAATACTTTTAACTTATGTGCACTACTAACTCTCTTGAGGCTGCGCCTTAGGTAATACAAGGTTGAGTACAATACCTAAAATAGCGCATAAACTTACGCCCTCTAAACTAAATTGGCTACCACCTATATGCATACCGCCAATACCGCACACTAAAATAAGTGCAACAATACTTAAGTTACGCGGCGCGGTTAAATCATCGCCCGACTTTACTAATGTATTTAAACCCACTACAGCAATAGAGCCAAAAAGTAGAATCATAATGCCGCCCATTACAGGTACAGGTATAGTCTGTAAGCCAGATCCCATTTTAGCAACAAAGGCTAAAATAATGGCGATAATGGCTGTCCACATCATTACTTTAGGATTGAAGTTTTTGGTAAGCATAACTGCTCCCGTTACCTCTGAGTAAGTTGTGTTAGGCGGGCCGCCAAATAACGATGCAGCCGAAGTAGCAAGGCCATCACCAAACAACGTACGGTGAAGCCCAGGCTTTTTCAAAAAGTCTTTATTGGTTACTTGGCTAATAGCCATCATATCGCCAATATGCTCAATTGCAGGTGCTATTGCTACAGGCACCATAAACAAAATAGCCTGCCATTTAAACTCAGGCCATGTGAAATTTGGTACAGCAAACCACTGTGCATTAGATACCGCATCAAATTGCACAACCCCCATAGCAAGCGATAAACAATAACCTGCTACAACCCCTGCCAGAATGGGTATGAGCTTAAATACGCCTTTTCCCCACACTGCAAAAATAAGCGTAACCACCAGTGAAAACAACGAAATATAAATAGCGCTGGTGTAATCAATAATTTGGATACTACCGTCGCCACTTTTACCCATCGCCATATTTACAGCAACAGGTGCAAGCGCTAAACCAATAACCATTATTACTGGGCCTACAACCACAGGTGGTAAAATTTTATGAAGCGTTGCAACGCCTTTAAATTTTACTAATAAGCTTAAAAGCATATAGGCAAAGCCTGCGGCCATTAAGCTGCCCATAGTGGCCGGCACGCCCCACATTTGCACAGCAGCAATAATGGGTGCAATAAAAGCAAACGATGAAGCTAAAAATATAGGCACTTGGCCTTTAGTCACTACCTGAAACAGCAAAGTACCAATGCCAGCGGTAAAAAGCGCAACATTAGGATCTAAGCCCGTTAAAAGTGGCACTAATACCAGCGCACCAAATGCTACAAACAACATTTGCGCGCCCGTTAAAATAGTTTTTACTGAAAAGGTGTCATTATTTTGCACTGAATACTCCTAAACAGTACCGAATATTTTGTCGCCCGCATCGCCTAAACCAGGGATAATATAGCCCTTTTCGTTTAAGTGACTATCGACAGCAGCTGTAAATATTTCGATATCCGGATGCGCAGCTAATGTTTTTTCCACACCTTCTGGCGCAGCAACAAGTACAATTACTTTGATTTCTTTACAGCCTGCTTTTTTAAGCATATCGATTGTGGCAATCATTGAGCCGCCAGTGGCAAGCATAGGGTCAATCACTAAGCTTAAACGCTCATCAATATTACCAACGAGCTTTTCAAAATATGGAACTGGCTCAAGTGTTTCTTCATTACGTTCAAGGCCAACAACGCTCACCTTAGCTGCTGGTAATAACTGCATAACTCCGTCCATCATACCAAGACCAGCGCGTAAAATAGGCACTACGGTAATTTTTTTACCTTTAATATGCTCTACTTTTAATTTATTGCCATCCCAGCCTGTAATTTCGTTATCTTCTAACTGTAGGTTTTTAGTTGCTTCGTAAGTTAATAAGGTTCCAACTTCAGAACATAATTCACGAAAGCTTTTAGTACTAATACCGTGTGCGCGCATTAGGCCTAGTTTATGTTGAACAAGAGGGTGAGAAATAACGTGAATTGCCATGATATAAACCTACTGATACAAGAATTTGCAGTATTTTATATTAAAAAAGGTCATTTGACCTGTAGTTTAAGTAAAGATTTCATAGGTCGTGCCAAAATGCATTGTTTTGCTTGATATTTATGCAAGCCATCAACCCATTGTGTTTATTAAATGTTACTCGCTAACGTGATATTTACCTGCTTAAGCATGTAACTATTAATTTTAAAATGCTCAGGGCTCCAGCCTGCTAAAAAGCGATAAAAATCAGCCCATGCTAGCGGCCATAATGCTTGCCACTGTGCAGTAACATCATCAGCATCAATAGTTGGCTGATAAATTTTAAGCGCACTTTTTAAATGCGTAAAATAATAAGCTAAATATTCATCTGCGTGATCATGTAGCTGCTTATCATTAAAGCAACTGGTCATAAAGTACATCACGTCTATAATCCCTGCCCCAGCACCCACATATTGAAAGTCATACCCTAGTATTTCACTTTGCTCATCAGCCGCAAAGTTGGCAAGTTTAGCATCGCCATGAATCAGCGTTTTATAGTGCGATGTTTGCAATATTTTATCTATTTTATGTGCAGCACTTCTAATATCGGACTTTTTATCGGCGTGTTCACTTAATTTATTAAACTCATCTGGCCGCGTGCTTAAATGCCAATAATTGCCTTGCTGCCATAACCCATCTGCGGGTTTACTTAAGTTAAACGCATGAAAGTGCGCAAGCCACTTTAATATAGCTTTAACATGTTGTGGCCCTGCTTTAGTAAACCCATGTTTGGTGAAGTCCTTAAACACTAACGCATATTCATCGTCTTTATTAATTGCACCAATACATTCAATACTTTGCGCATGTTTTGGTAAATGCGGACTATAAAGCTTATAAAAAGTGCATTCAACACTATAGGAGTACTGCTTTCTTTTAAGTGCAACTTCACTTTGTTTAATTTTAGGATGGTGTATGTGGCTTGGTATTTTAATTGCCTTGACGACACAAGGCTCATCATCAAGCTGGCACTGAACAATACTGCCACACCCACTCCAAAGCGATGTTAACGTATCGCCAATTTCAATGTGTTTAAAATGAGGCTGTAATAGAGGAATGTAAAATACCATGGCTATATTAAGTAGTTAAGTTTTTTGTAGTTTAACATTAGAAGATATTTTTAATAAAAGTACATAATAAAAAACCGTACGGTTTAACAAAAATATACTTTCCTTTTGAAGTGAAGCCAACTTAGCTTATCTAATCGATGTGTACTCGATTCTAATTGAAAGTGCAAAATTAGAATGGGTGTTTTACTTATTATTGTTTTTCTGTGTTACGAAATTTCATAGCAACAACAATTGAAACACCAAAAACAGCGCAATAAATAACGCCAAAATATATATTGAGAACAACAAAAGACATGATTGAAAAACAAAACGTTATTAAAGCTACTACAGCCCAAATAGTAGCGACATTAAAGAAATTCTTCTCATCATATCCATTTTTAAACCTACGTACTGAATAGATTGATAAAGCTAATATCCCCAAAACCTGAGGAATGTATTCAAATATCATTGTGAGACTCTCCTTGATCACATAACGCTTACCTAAGTGGAAAATTATAGCCGACTGTAATTTTCTTTTCATCACTTGTTATGTTTTTCTACCCATAGCCTCAGCTTGACTTGAGATGCTAGCAAACCAGTTTGTGTAATTATTTCATTTCTCTCAATCTCCGATTTTACGTAAACAAAAGCTATGTCAGTAAGAGAAAATCGTAACGGGTACTTTTCTAACCGTTTATTATATTTCTGCTGGTTCTTGTCGTAGGTGGAAAAGTTCTCTGATATTTTATTGCGACCTATCTGCTTTAGGCTAGGAACAAACCTCCATTCATTTTCTGCTTTGAAATCGAAGCTAGGCTCGTTGAACTTGCTATTAAAGCCATAGACATGCTTGGTGAAACATTTCAATTGAATGATTGGTAAGCGAAGTGAGCTAGGTATTTTTTTATTTTGTCGTGCTTTCAATAAAGAGACTAATCCTTGTGCAACGGGTGAGTTTTTCTCAACGTAGTTGACTGGACTTAGCCCGTGCTCGACAGCCCAACTTTTTTTAATTGCGATACCATACCCACCGTACGTTACGATCTTTGTATGTAATTCTTCATCGTTATAGTTACTGAAAGATACCATTGGATGTGCGGCTCTAGAAATTACTTTGCCTGTATTATCACCAAAGTACTCACCACAATAGCTCAGCCTAAATGAACAAAAAGACAAAATAGATTTAAGGTAATCAAACTTTCTGGTGAAGTGAATTATCACACTGCCCCCTATTAAAAGCATAACGCCGTTTTAAGCGGCAAAAGCTGTTGGCTAAAATAAGTGAGGTACGAACAAAAAGCCAACTGTAATTTGTCCGACTTGAAAACCCTTGTTAGCTGCTTTATAACTTGCCTAAAGGTGATTTTTTTCCTTTGTTATCTACCACCCAAAATGAAGAGTTTTCCATTAACAAAGCTTCACTTGTACCCTCTGAATGAGGTACATCAACACGTATAACTTTACCACCATAATCGTGGCCAATATTACGTACTAAAGTATGTCCAATCGCTAATCTATTGACTTTAAATTCTGAAAGTACTTTATCTACATGATCAACACCAACTTTATCGCCGAGTTCATATTTACTCATATCTTTTGCTAGGTTTCGATAGAACAAAAGGCCATCAGAGCCATGAATAATACTGTTATCAATATTTCGCCTAACTGTATCGCCAATGACAAAGTTACGCTCCGCCTCTGCATCTATATCTTCCAACGACAAGTTGTAGGTCAAAGCTCTTGGCGAAACGCCACCGTGTACAAATAATGTACTACCCACCTTTAACATAACAGGCTTACTCCGCAGCCATTTCCCTAGCTCGGAATCTTCAGACCACAATTCCCGAGGAGACATTCCTGTAGTTCGAAATGTTCCATAATATTTTTTAGCTGCTGATTTAACTCTACCATCTAATAAATAACGCTCATGATTTCCCAAAATGTAATGAACATAGCCTCCGGCTGACTTAGCTTCTGCTTCCAGCTTGTAAATTAACCATAATAAAGGAACTACGTTTTTTCCTCGGTCGACCATATCACCAATAAGCACTAAATGGCTTGAACCAAAGCTCCACTCTAACGAATCATTTATAACACCGTTTGATTTTAGAAGGTTTATCATTGCATCAAAATTACCTTCCATATCCGAAATTGCTAAATATCTAGCAGGGCTCGGAATGTCTAACTCTGAACGAGGATAGCTATTTCTGAGATTAACAGTGAAGTTAGTATTGAACTGATTATCTACAGTCACCGAAACGGTATATTTAATATCAACACGAGAGAGTTTGGCGGGTGAGTTGTTATCTCCAGTAATGTAGTTGGCAAATCGATTGCCATTGTTTCGAAATACGTATGGGCCATCATGCAAAACGGGGATGTTTTGGTATTCAAACATAAGCCATTCATTAGTTTTTGCAGAATAGCCTAAATATCTTCCATCTGAAATTCTAATTCCCGAGCCTGTGTACCAACTCAAAAAGCATAAAGACAATATAGTTAGCAACAATAAGTTAAAGAGGTAAATAGATAATTTTTTCAAGAGAGAAACTTCCTTTTATTATTTTATCACGTAGAGAAAATTAGCATATTCGATGCAGCTAACGCCTTGCTAAGCGGAAAATAATGGTTGGCTATAATCGCGAAGCGATGGCCAACTGTTATTTTTCCGTTTAAGCAACTTGTTATACCTGCCATTTAATTGCTATGAACTTATATCTGTTGGATCTTTAAAAAAATCTAGCTCGTTTTGATTAAACCAAGAAATAGCCTCTGGTGTATTATTAATATCTAAAGCGGCCATTACATGAGCAAGCCCACTAACAGCATCAGACTTTGAAATATTTCCGCTTTTATACCCATCCAAAACCCTAGACAAAAACTTTTCCATTTCTCTATGGTTTTCTGATGTTAGATTTTCTTTCATGACTTAACTTTCCTTATTCAGTAGTACTTTTTTAAGATTACTTTTCTTGAACTTTACGATATTCAATTGTGTAATCGGGATGCTGACTTTGAATCATTGTCATAGCAACCTCAGGGGTAGGTGCATCAACAGTTTTACTTGTGCTTGTTACTCCTCCTTTTTTTCCTTTTGCATCAATTTTATATCGAGCATACGAAATACTATATTTTGCCATGATAAATCCTTATATTTAGTGCATGAATGTTTAAGTTTATGACTAGCTGCTTAAAGTCATCTAAAGGTATAACAAAACAAATAAACGGCAAAAAATAGTTAGCTAAAATTTGTGAGGAACGAACAAAGCCAACTGTTTTTTGTCCGCACTTTTAATTTGTTTTGTTAGAAAGCCTGCATCCCATACTCAAGGCTTTTATTTCTGAGTTGAAAAGATACAACACGACTGTGTTCGTCGTAACTTACGATTTGATTCATAGTCTTACTTTTAAAATAGTCACCAATCTCACTAGCTGAAATATCTCTAGAAAATAAGACAGTGTGACTAACTAAGCTTTCCTTACATGCTGGTATATAAGAGTTACTCCTGCACCTATCATCTAAAGTTGGCATTAAGACAGAAACCGAGTAAAAATTATTAGCTTGTTTGTCAGCATCTAAATAGACTCTTGTGCTTACAGTAGCAACCATACAACCAGAACCAATATAGTATTTATGAGAACGGCCGGAAATAGAACTATGTCCAATCCTAAGGCTTTCTCCACTATCTGTCGAAATTGGAAAAGACTGGTAATACTCGTGAGCACATTGTTCCCGTTTAGAGTTAGATATTTCTGATGAAGGTAAATACCCCCAATCCCAAACAATGTCAGGCTCTTTCTTTCCACAACCAAATAAAAACAACAAAGTTAAAAGGTAACTCAAATTCTTCATAGGCTTTCTAACGCCTCATTCAGAGGCAAAAAATTGCTGGCTAAAATGTTGAGGAACGAAAACAGCCAGCTGTTTTTTGTCCTTTGCAATGACTTGTTAAGTTGCTAATTTAGCCAATACAAACCAGAGTCATAAACTATATTTAAAAAGCCCTCGAGCTTCGAGGGATCTTGATAGTAAACTAAATGAGTGTCGTCCCAATTTTGTTGGTAACAAAGATCTAATTCGGGAATTACAAACCAAACATGCCCATCAATATCCATTCTGCCCAATCTTCTACACAATAACTCTGAACTTCTAGGTTCTTTAAATATTAATTTACCACTTCTGTACTTAAGCATATAAATATCAAATTTATTACTTATAGCTTTATATAAAGCAGACCATTTTATATCTCTATTTATCCTTTCTTCTTTGGATATATTGTCAATTAACTTAATAGCTTCTTCAGAATCTAGGAAATGATCGAAGACACAAATTCTGGAAAAGTGATTAAACCCTTCTTCGTACTCGAGGTACGGAACTAAAAATTGTGAAAATTGACTTTTTAGCTTATTTTCTTTTTTAAGGTTTATTACTTTAAATGCTCGCATAACTCTCGATTCTGATAGCAACTTAACGCCCCACTAAGGGACTAAAAATTGTTGGCTATAATACAGAGCGAAGCGAAAGTAGCCAACTGTTTTAGTCCCGCTTGAGTGGCTTGTTATAACTCACTATATGATATTTTTACATTTAAACATTTAGCTATTTTACTCATTTCATCTCTAATTTTAAAACAAGTATCAGGTTTGGATTCAATATCTGGATTATTAGGCATTACGTAATATGAAATAAGATTAAGAGAGCCACATGCACTGTATAAATCTTTCGTCGATGGCAGCCAGCGTAACATAGAGAAAAACGAATAGAATGGAATAGCTTGTTTTGTAGATAGTAGTGTTGATGCAAGCCCTTTTAATTCATGCTCTATCTCTACAGTACAATGGGCATTCGTAATTTTAGATTGCTCTCTTAAGAAAAAAGCTGACAGTTCACCTAGAGATTTTTTAAACTCAACAATTGGTTCGAGTACAAGTTTAAGAAAAAATTGCCCTACAATAAATATGCTAACACCCGCAAGGATAGTAAATAACATAGAATCTTTCACCAAACTCTCCGTGAGTTATAACGCTTTGCTAAGCGGCTAAAAATAGCTGGCTATAATTTGCGAGGAACGAGCACAGCCAGCTGTTTGTGTCCGTTTAAGCAACTTGTTATATACCCGATTGCAAAATCTGTTTAGCAATATTGGTTACTTCAAGCTCTCCCGACTCAATTTTGGTTTGAGAAGCAACCGAGATTATAAAGCTTTGCTTATTACTTTTTACAAGATAAAAATAAGAATATAAAGTTAAACCTTCATTTTTCACTTGAGCTTTTCCATACATGGCTTCACAGCCATCACCGCAACTTTTTGGTGAGAGGCGTCCCCCCATTGAAGCTAGTGTATCCTTTACTCTTAAAGCAATATCAGAATATTGTTCATTAACGCCTTTCCCAAACTCAATACTAATAAAAGGATTATGTTTCGGACCAAAAGCTAAAATACGTCTGACTTTATCAGTTTGGACTTTTAATTTGTCAGGTAAATTAATAGTAAATGACTCTGTTTTAACCTCTTGAGCAACAGAAAAAGGTGACAAAAAGATTAAAAAAGCTAGAGTAAATCGCATAATTTCCTTAGGGTATATAGACATAATGACTCCCACACGGTGTTAGCCTCCGCTTTTCGTGGGTTAGCT
>NZ_JBAKAU010000001.1:0-623593 GCF_038155085.1 Pseudoalteromonas aliena | reverse complement strand
ACCGGCATGGGTTTATAGCCCATCTAGGGTTCAAATCCCTATCTCTCCACCATATAACAAAAAAGCCCGCTAAATTAGCGGGCTTTTTTGTGCCTGTAAAATAAATAAGTGCAAATAGAAACTGTGCGTTTTGCCATCATAAATTACGACCATAGTCTCTGTTTCTAACCTTTAGATCTTGGTGCATGCTTTATACACAGAATTTAGATTTGTGTATTAAGGATTTTAAATGAAACATCAGCTAGCAAAAAGCGTAGGGCTTTCGTTATTATCGCCTATTATTGTAGGCAGTTTACTTGGTGTTTATTACTCTCTTACGCTTGAAGGCGAGTTTGTATCAATATTTCTTACCTTATTAATGACCGCTATATCAAACGCACACATAGTAGGCTTAACAATGGCTGCTTTTGTTGTGCCAGGGTACTTACTCATGTTTAAGTATTCTAAAGTTAATTATTCAGGTGTATTAACGCTTGGTTTGTTAGGCGGAGCGATATTTAGTTACTTATTAAGTGCCACAACTGGCGAGATATTTTTGATCAATAGTGTAATGTCAGCATTCGCTGCTGGGCTGTTTTTGTTTGGTCTTCGTAAAACGGCAAAAAAATAATCGCAGCATTATTAACCAAGCACGCTGATAAACGGTGCGATTTCCTTTTTTTTACCTCCAAAAGGTTCCAATTTTTCACGACAAAGAGTACCTTTAGCTACTGTATGTTTAATAAGAAGTAGTTTGGTATGCAAAAGCACGATTTTTACCAGTCATTAGTTAAGCAAACGCAATCGCTGATAGCTGGTGAATCTAATGTAATTGCCAATATGGCAAATATAAGCGCGCTGTTATTTACCTCTTTAGAAGATGTAAATTGGGCGGGTTTTTACTTTATGGATTCTCCTACTGAGTTAGTACTTGGCCCGTTTCAAGGCAATCCTGCATGCATCCGTATTCCAGTTGGAAAAGGGGTATGTGGAACTGCCGCTGCAAACGCAGAGACACAACTAATTGAAGATGTTCACGCTTTTGACGGGCATATAGCCTGCGATGCAGCGTCTAACTCTGAAGTGGTTGTACCTATCATGAAACATGGTAAAGTATTTGCAGTGCTAGACATTGATAGTCCAAGTATTGGCCGATTTGATGCTGACGATAAAGCGGGTCTAGAAGCATTAGTAAAATGCTTAGAGGCGAGCTTGTAATGAAAGATTTGCTAAATGTTCAAGACTACCTATTTGCTGTACAAGATGTTGGCGACTGGGAAGGCGATGAAGAACATGTAGCGGAAACGCTCAATGATTTGATTCATATTGCATGGGATCGTCTTCCAGATGATTCAGAATGTGAATTTATTGATGAAACAATTAATGGTATTTGGGAACACCTTCGAGGTGATATGGCTGTTATAGAAGCCGATTTCGAAGAGTTGGTCGACTGGGTAATACACTACGTCGATTCGTCCCTTGATGAAAAGATGTGAAAAATAGGTTCTAAAATGGAAACCACAAACAAGCTAAAAGATATTAATGAAGTGTTGGAATTTTTATATCAAGAATTCCCGCAATGTTTTAAACAAAAAGATGGCATCAAGCCGCTTAAAGTCGGTATTTTCAAAGATATTGCGGAGCGTATTGAAGGGTCTGAAAAAGTAAGTAAAACTCAAGTTCGTCAAGCGCTTAGAAAATACACGTCTAATTGGCGTTATTTAGAAGCTGTGACTAAGTCAGAGTTTCGTATTGATCTTGATGGCAATCAAGGTGAAAAAGTTGAGCAAGAGCATATCGACCATGCGCAAAAAGCATTGGAAGAAAGCCGCGCTAAGATGGCTAAACGCAAAAAACAACAGCGTCCACGTCAAGATTCAGATTCTAAATCTTTCAAGAAAAAACCTGCTCATGCTAGCAAAACAGGCGATAAAAACGCACCTGCAGCTAACAAATCTGCTAAGGCAGCGCCGGCTAAACGTTCAGGAAAAATTGAACCTTTACCAGCAACTGAGGTCAAGGTTAATAATAAGGTTAAGGTTAAACTTGGCCAAGCACTTGTAAATGCAGTAATAACTGAAGTGAATAAAGATGATGTTCATGTTGAGTTAGTAACAGGTATGCAAGTTAAAACCAAAGCTGACAGCTTATACATCGTTTAAGTTGTAAATAAATTAAGGAGTTGTGTATGAGTAAAAAGTTTACGCTCATTCCGTTAGTTGCTGCCCTGTTTTCAGGTTCATTATTTGCTGCTGTAGAAGCCGTCACCATTGACGATTTACCCCAGCTCAAGCAAGAGAGTCAACATGGTACTGCTAGCAAACGAGTGGCTAGCTTATTTGCTCGTTCACACTATACACCGGTTCGATTTAACGATGAGCTTTCTAGTAAAGTGTACGATCGTTATATCGAATCCCTTGATTTTAATAAAAGCGTTTTCTTAGCCAGCGATATCGCTTCTTTTGAGCAATACCGCGACGACTTTGACAACGCTTTGACTACCGGTAAATTAGGTTTTACGTTTGATATCTTCAACTTAAGTCTTAAACGCCGTTTTGAACGTTATGAATATTCACTTACTTTACTTGAAAAAGAAATGACGTTTGATAAAGAAGATGAATACTTTTTTGACCGTGAAGATTCAGCATGGCCTGTTTCACAAGCCGAGCTTGATGAAATTTGGCGTGAGCGTGTAAAATACGACGCACTGCGTTTAAAAATGACAGGTAAAGATTGGGAAGGTATTAAAGAAGTACTGACCAAACGCTACAAAAATGCAGAAAAACGTTTAGTACAATCTAATTCAGAAGATGCTTTTCAAATCGTTATGAATTCGCTAGCACGCAGTATTGAGGCGCATACGTCTTATTTATCGCCACGTCGTGCAGAGCAGTTCAAAATGGATATGGACTTAGAGCTCGAGGGCATTGGTGCCGTATTAAGTCCTGATGAAGATTACACTGTTATTCGCAGCTTAGTGCCGGGAGGCCCTGCAGATAAAACAGATCAAATTAAAGCTGATGACCGCATTATTGGTGTTGCTCAAGATGGCGAAGAGTTTGTCGATGTAATTGGCTGGCGTTTAGATGACGTAGTTGATTTAATTAAAGGTCCTAAAGGAACTAAAGTACGTCTACAGTATTTAAAAGGTGTTGATACTCACGGCGCTCCTAAAGTTGTAGAAATCACTCGCGATAAAATTCGACTTGAAGATAGAGCTGCTAAATCAGAAGTATTTGAAGCAAAATACTCTGATCTAACAAGTAAAATCGGGGTGATTGAAATTCC
Organism: Pseudoalteromonas aliena; assembly: GCF_038155085.1. Taxonomy (GTDB): domain Bacteria; phylum Pseudomonadota; class Gammaproteobacteria; order Enterobacterales; family Alteromonadaceae; genus Pseudoalteromonas; species Pseudoalteromonas aliena_A. Next base: position 620,326 of record NZ_JBAKAU010000001.1, on the reverse strand, counting down.
TGGCTTTTACAATAACCTTTCGAAAGATGTAAAAGTAGAACTTGCTAAGCTTAAAGAAGAGAAGGTCGATGGTATTATTATTGACTTGCGCCAAAATGGCGGTGGTTCTTTATATGAAGCAACACAATTGTCTGGTTTGTTTTTTGACCAAGGCCCGGTTGTTCAAATTCATACCTTAAATAATCGTATTGAAGAACAAAAAGATCGTGATGGTATAACTTACTACGACGGTCCTTTAACTGTGTTAGTTGATCGTTACAGTGCTTCTGCTTCTGAAATATTCGCAGCTGCAATGCAAGATTACGGTCGCGCTGTAATTATTGGCGAGCAAACATTTGGTAAAGGTACTGTACAGCAGCACAAAGGCTTAGGCCGTGCTTACGATTTATACGATAATGCGCTGGGTAGCGTACAGTATACTATTGCTAAGTTTTATCGTATTAACGGTGGTAGCACGCAACATAAAGGTGTGATTCCTGATATTTCGTTTCCATCAGCAATCGATCCTGCAGAGTGGGGCGAAAGTAAGCAAGATAATGCACTTCCTTGGGATAGCATTGTTAAGGCGAAATACAAAAGGTTAGGGAATTTAACGCCAGTAATTACTTATTTAGAAAAAAACCATGAGCAACGTATTAAATCTGAACCTGAGTTTAACTATGTGTTTGATGATATTGCGCGTTATAACGAAGAAAAAGATCGTAAAACTATCTCTTTAGTTGAAGCTACGCGCATTAAAGAAAAAGATGAAGGTGAGGCACGTGCACTTGTGCGCACTAACGAACGTCTTAAGCGTTTAGGAAAAGATACCGTAGATAATCTAGATGATATACCAGAAGTAATTGAAGAGCTTGACCCATTTTTAGAGGAAGCTGCTTTAATTACTCAAGATTATATTAATTATGGTCGTATAGCTAAGAAGTAACAACTGGTTTTACCTCTATAAAAAAGGCGCTAAAGCGCCTTTTTTACTACCTATAATATACTAAATTGTTATAATCTCTGATTACATAAAGTTGAGCTACATCAATAGTCCTCAATTAATGCGCTTTACGTGCAAGAAAATAATAATTAAAGACACATTAAGTGTGTAGGAGTCTCTATTTTGAAGCCATTGGAAGATAAACCAATCAAGCCAGCCTCGTTTTTTGATGCACTAATCCCCATCTCTGTATTAATCTGCTTACTCGGTGCCGCTGTATATTTATTTGGTGATAACTCATCATCAGGCCCTAACCAAATTGCACTTTTATTTGCTACGTTTGCAGCCGCTTTAATTGGCCTAAAAAATGGTTATACCTGGAAAAAACTTGAGCAAGCAATGATTGAGGGGATCACTCTTTCACTTGGCGCAATTTTAATATTATTGATGGTGGGTGCTTTGATTGGTACTTGGTTACTTTCGGGCACGGTACCCACTTTAATTTATTATGGCTTACAAGTTATAAACCCTAGCTGGTTTTATGCAGCGAGCTGTTTAATTTGTGGCATTGTAGCAATGAGTATTGGTAGTTCTTGGACTACTGCCGCTACTATAGGTGTTGCTTTATTAGGTGTTGCTACGGGTCTTGGGCTTGAGCAAACAGTTACGGCAGGTGCAGTTATATCGGGTGCATACTTTGGTGATAAGCTAAGCCCGCTGTCAGAAACTACTAATTTAGCCCCAGCAGTAGTTGGTGCTGATTTATTTGAGCATATTCAACATATGTTATGGACTACAGTGCCGAGCTTTGTAATTGCATTGATTATATTTATATTTATGGGTTTCAATGCAACAGCTTCAAGCGAAGCTGGACGTATAGATGAAATAACAGCTATTTTACAGCAAAACTTTAATATAGGTTTTGAAATGCTCATTCCGTTAATTGTACTTTTAGTGTTGGCAATTAGAAAAATGCCCGCTTTTCCAGCTATTTCTATCGGTGCAGTTGTGGGCGCTGTTTGGGCTATGTTGTTTCAATCTGATTTAATTGCTAGCCAAATTGATGTATCTCAAGGCCAGTTAGTTGGTTATTTTAAACTTGTATGGACTACGTTCTTTGATGGTTTTAGCATAGGTACAGGCGATGACAAAATGGACTCCTTACTTAGTGGTGGCGGTATGTCTGGAATGCTTACAACTACATGGCTGATTATGACTGCGCTGATGTTTGGTGCCATTATGGAAAAAACAGGTCTTTTGGATATTTTTGTAAAAAGCATACTTAAAATAGCTAAAAGTACGGGGTCGTTAATTGCGGCGACAATAGCAACGTGTATAGGAACTAACGTAATAGCGGCCGATCAATATATAGCGATTGTTGTACCTGGACGTATGTTTAAAGATGAATATGAAAAACGTGGTTTGAAGCCTGTTAACTTATCTCGTACATTGGAAGATGGCGGTACAATTACTAGCCCACTAATTCCATGGAATACGTGTGGCGCATACATGCAAAGCGTTTTACTTATAAACCCTTTTGATTATGCACTCTACGCTTTCTTTAACTTAATTAACCCTGTTTTAGCGGTTGTTTATGCCTACTTAGGCATTAAAATTTTACGTATTAAGCCAAAACAATCTGCCTAATTTTAAGCAGCTCCTTTAAACTTAAAAGGAGCTGCTTTGGAGTATCTATGACTGAATCAAGTAAACCTCAAGCACAATACCTTAAAGACTATAAAGCTCCTGACTTTCTAATTGACCACACAGAGCTAACATTTGACTTACAGCCTTTATCAACCAAAGTAAGCTCTTTACTAACACTTACCCGTGTTGGTGATAAAAAAGTACCTTTAGTGCTTGATGGTATAGATTTGCGTTTACTGTCTTTATCTATTGATACAGTTGAGATAACGGATTATGAAATTGTTGGTGAGCAGCTAATAATTAATAACCTACCGGATAGTTGCCAATTAAGTATTGTTACCGAGATATCACCTGAGACGAATACTTCTTTAGAAGGTTTGTATTTATCTGGCGGTGCGTATTGCACACAGTGCGAAGCGCAGGGATTTAGAAAAATCACCTATTACATGGATCGCCCTGACGTACTTGCCACGTTTGATGTAACTATCATTGCTGATAAAAAGTATCTACAACTTCTTTCTAATGGTAATCAAGTAGATAGCGGTGAAACACAAGATGGTCGTCATTTTGTGAAATGGCAAGACCCATTTAAAAAGCCGAGCTATTTATTTGCACTTGTAGCGGGCGATTTTGATGTTTTACAAGATACGTACACGACTAAAAGCGGTAAAGACGTAGAGTTAGCATTATTTGTTGATAAGGGTAATTTATCTAAAACACCCCATGCTATTGGTTCACTTAAAAAAGCGATGCAATGGGATGAAGAACGCTTTAATTTAGAGTATGACCTTGATATCTATATGATTGTAGCCGTCGATTTTTTCAACATGGGCGCAATGGAAAATAAAGGGCTAAACGTTTTTAATAGTAAATGTGTATTAGCCAATCAAGAAACAGCCACAGACAAAGACTACCATACGATTGAATCCATTGTAGGGCACGAATACTTTCATAACTGGACGGGCAATCGTGTAACGTGCCGAGATTGGTTTCAGTTATCGCTAAAAGAAGGGCTAACCGTATTTAGAGACCAAGAGTTTAGTAGTGATTTAGGTTCTCGTGCACTTAACCGAATTGATGCTGTTAAAGTAATGCGTACGCATCAGTTTAGCGAAGATGCAGGTCCTATGGCGCATCCAATTCGTCCTGAAAAAGTTATTGAGATGAATAACTTTTATACTGTAACAGTATACGATAAAGGTGCTGAAGTTATCCGCATGATGCACACGTTACTAGGTGAAACTAATTTTCAAAAAGGGATGACACTTTACTTTGAGCGCCACGATGGGCAAGCAGTAACATGTGATGACTTTGTCAGTGCAATGAGTGATGCATCAGGTGTTAATTTGGAACAATTTAAGCTTTGGTACAGTCAATCTGGAACTCCCCGATTAAATGCAGAGCAAAGCTTTGATAGCGCCACAAATACATACTCGTTAACAATAGAGCAGTGTGCACCTAGCAATCAGCCTGAAAATAAGCCTCTGCATATTCCTTTTGCCATTGAGCTTTTAGATGCCAATGGACAAAGTATTGAGCTTGAGTACAAAGAGGAAAAGCAAGATCACGTACTCAATGTTACAAGTAAAATTCAAACGTTCTGCTTTGACAACATAACCACTAAGCCCGTTGCCGTTTTACTTGAGGACTTTTCTGCGCCTTGTATTTTGACTCAACAAACTACAGAGACCGAGCTGCTGCATATAATGCACTATGCTCGCAGCGACTTTTCTCGCTGGGATGCACAGCAACAACTGTTTATTAAAGCTGTGAAATCGCAAATTACTAATGCAAGCAATAGTGCCCTTAGTGCTGATATAATAAATGCACTTCGCGTTCTTATTAATGCTAAAGAAGGCGATTTAGCGCTAATTGCTGAATTACTTAAAATACCAAGCTTTGACACATTAGCTGCCGAATTTGATGTAATTCCTGTTGATGAAATAATTAAAATTACGCATAAGTTTGAGCTGCAAATTGCAGAAGAGCTAAGTGATGACTTTGTTAGTTGCTACGAGTCACTCGAAGATGACGGTAGCGTAAGCGCAAAGGCTGTTGCAAACCGTGCTTTAAAACAATTATGTTTGCATTACCTTGCTAAAACACAAAAAGCTGAAGCTATTACATTTATTAATGAAGCTGCTAATTCAAATAATATGACCAATGTACTAAGCGCATTGAGTGCTGCTGTAAAAGCGTCAAATCCAATTCAGAATACCCTTTTAAGTCATTTTGATAGCCAATGGCGCCATGACGTATTAGTTATGGATAAATGGTTCGCGCTTCAAGCTATGCAGTCGGGCAGTGATGCGATAGATAATATTAAAGCATTGTATGAACACCCATGTTTTGATTTTTCAAACCCAAACCGCGTACGTGCACTTGTTGGTAGCTTTAGTCATTTTAATATTGCGCAATTTCATCGAGCAGATGGCAAAGGGTATGAGCTATTAGGTGATTTATTGATAAAGCTTAATGCTATTAATCCGCAAAATGCATCAAGAATGCTAACACCATTTATGTCGTGGAAGCGCTATGATGAGGCACGCTCTCAAGTGATGAGGCAACAGTTACAACGCTTAGCCGACCTTGAAGGACTAAGTGACGATCTTTATGAAAAGGTAGAAAAAGCGCTCGCATAAATGACTGAGTATTATTTTAATATTAGATTGAGCTATAACGAATGCATGGATTACTACCATGGTCGTTATAGTTCATTACAAGTAGTTGAAGATAGCGGCAAGACAATTCGTTTTGCTGCTACTCATTTAAGGCCTTTTATATCAAGTATAGGAATACGTGGCCGTTTTAGACTTTTACTTACCCCCGAGAATAAATTTATCCGCTTAGAGCGAGTGGCTTAACCCTCGTTTTTTATGTTATAAAACAATATAAATATTATCTTTTTGTTAATTTCAATTTGTTCTATTGTTAATTTACGTGTATAAATTGTCTGGTATGACGTCTTACCAATACGTAAACGTCAGCTAAGAAAAAACTTATGACTGATCGAATGTGACTATTTGTAATTTCACTAATTCACTTCTATCGTTACGATTACACTAAAAACAATAACTTGATCACACAAAATGACCCGCGACAGGGGGGAACCACAATGATAAGAAGATCGCTTTTTGTTAAAAACAAAATCGCTATAGGTTTAGCAGCCGCTAGTTTAGGTTTATCTACAGCAAGTACTCAAGCTGTAACATTTGAAGCTGGAGGTTTTGACATTACCTTCGATTCAACCTTCTCATACGGGCAAAGTATCCGCGTAGAAGATAGAGACTTTAGCCTAATTGGCAAAAGTAATAACCCAGCATTCAATTGGGCAGGTTATAACCCTGCGCTAAACAACACTATCTATTCATCTCAGGATGTATGGGCTCAACCAGGGTCTTATTCAAATAATGGTGATGCTGGTAATTTAAATTTTGACAGCGGAGATTCATTTTCAAAATTATTGAAAGGTACACACGATCTATCAATAAATAAAGATAATTATGGGTTATTTACCCGCTTCATGTATTTCTACGATTTTGCATTAATGGATGGTTATCACGCTTATTCAAATCCAACATCAGGGCAAGGAGTTGACCCGTGTGAGGATAAAGATACTAAAGCGCAAAGCTGTACCGACATTCGTTTATTAGATGCATTTGTATGGGCTGACTTTGATTTAAACGATGGTAATAACCCCTTATCTGTTCGTTTAGGTCAACAAGTAGTTAACTGGGGGGAGAGTACACTTATATCTCATGGCATTAACGTAAACCCTGTTGATATAGATCGCTTAAAAGCACCTGGTGCTGAACTTAAAGAAGCATTTATACCTGTAGGTATGCTTTGGGCATCGCTCGGTATTACTGAGAACATTACGCTTGAAGGCTTTTATCAATATCAATGGCATGAAACGCGTTTACCCGCAGCTGGAACATATTTTTCTACGAATGACTTTGCAGCAGAAAATGGTTATCAGCAGAATGTTCAATTAGGTTTTACGTCAAACCCGGATATTGATGTTGCTTTTTTAACAGATAGTTTGAATAACTTAACATCTGACTTTGCATTAGCCGCTGCTGCACAAGGTATTGATCCTTCAAGTGCAGAAGGAAGTGCTTTATTAGCTCAAATGTATCTTGCATACCCAACTAAGGTTGCTTTAAAAGGTAAAGGGGATAATGGTAAAACAGAGCCTAAAGATGGCGGTCAGTATGGTTTACGTTTAGGTGTATTTTTACCTGAATTTAATGATACAGAAATTGCCCTTTATCACGTGAATTACCATAGCCGTCGTCCGCTAATATCCGGTCGCGTATCAAACTTTTCGCAAGCAGCAATTGCCCAAGATTTAGCGATGATCATGACAACAGAAATCACGTCAGATAATGTTGCTGATTTAAAAGCTTTTTCTAAAGCTGAAAATGACTATCCTGAAGATATTAAGCTATATGGTTTAAGTTTTAATACGACTATTGGTGAAACAGCCTTTGCGGGTGAGTTTGCGTTTCGCCAAGATGAACCACTGCAAATTGATGACGTAGAGTTACTTTATACAGCTATGCCTGAGCAGTTAGCACTTGCAGGTCTTCGTCCTGATTTTGCAGGTATTTCGCAAATGAGTTTTGGCGATGATATTAGTTCTGTTGGTGCGGGTGAAGTTGCTCAAGGTTATATTGAACGTGATACATCACAAATTCAATTCACGGCGACTCATTTATTTGGACCTTCATTAGGTGCTGATAGTTGGGCTGTTGTTGGTGAAGTGGGTGCTGTAAAAATTCATAACATGCCAGAATATGACGAAATGCGTTTAAATGTATCTGGTACAGGCCGTAGTGGCACAATTACAGGCCCAGGTACTACTGATTATTCAACATTGCAACTTGGTTTATCAAATGGCGCTGAAGAAAAATCATTCGCCACAGCATCTTCTTGGGGTTACCGCCTAATTGCTAAAGGTGATTATTTTAACCTTTACAAAGGTATTAACTTCTCTCCACGTTTTGTATTTTCTCATGACGTAAATGGTAATACACCAGATCCTATGTTCTTATTTATTGAAGACCGTAAATCTTTGGGTGCAACTATGAACTTTAACTACCAAAATGCGTGGTCACTTGATGTGAGCTATAACTCGTTTTGGGGCGGTGGCGGTATTAATACTTTCTCAGACCGCGATTATGTTTCTTTTAACTTAAAATATTCTATTTAGGGGTAACATTACTATGATTATAAAACCTACCCTCATAGCTACAGCTTTTTGTAGCTTGTTTGCAAGCAGTGCTGCTTTAGCTAAATTAAGCGCTGATGAAGTTGCTCAATTAGGTCAAAACTTAACGCCACTGGGTGCTGAAAAAGCAGCTAATGCTGATGGCTCTATTCCAGCGTGGAATAATGGTATTACAACAGTGCCAAAAGGCTATGAGCCTGGCATGCATCATCTTGACCCATTTGCCACTGATAAAGTGCTTTTCACTATTGATAAAACTAATATTGATAAATACAAAGCAAACTTAAGCCCGGGACAAATTGCGTTATTTGAAGCGTACCCAGATACATTTAAAATGCCAGTATACGAAACACGCCGCTCAGCTTCATACCCTCAGTTTGTATATGATGCGACTAAAAAGTTTGCCGCTACAGCTGAGTTAGTTGAAGGCGGTAACGGTATTAAAAATACGGCGATTGGTATTCCTTTCCCTATTCCTAAAAGCGGTTTAGAGGCTATTTGGAATCACTTATTACGTTACCGCGGCCAGTCTATTGAGCGTTTTGGTGGTCAAGCTGCACCGACTGCATCTGGTTCTTATAATTATGTTGGCTTTGATGAGCAGCTATTAGTTAAATACTCAGATCCTAGTGCAACACCAGCAGAGCTACAAGACTCAAACATTTTGTTTAAGTTTAAACAAAGTGTTACAGAGCCTGCACGTTTAGCGGGTACTGCATTATTAGTCCATGAAACGATGGACCAAATATTAACGCCTCGCCAAGCGTGGACTTATAACTCAGGACAACGTCGCGTTCGTCGTGCGCCTAATGTTGCATATGATGCACCAGGCACTGCTGCGGATAGTTTACGTACTACTGATGATTTTGATATGTTCAATGGTTCACCTAATCGCTATAACTGGACATTAAAAGGTAAAAAAGAATTATACATACCTTACAACAGCTATAAGCTTCATAGTGATAAGTTAGAATACGATGATATTTTAATGCCTGGGCATATTAATCCAGAACACACACGTTATGAAAAACACCGTGTTTGGGTTGTCGAAGCTAACTTAAAAGAAGATACACGCCATATTTATAAAAAACGAGTGTTCTACATTGATGAAGATAGCTGGCAAGTACAGGTTACTGATATTTATGATAACCGCGATCAACTTTACCGTGTAGCAATGGCTTATGGCCTTAATTACTACGAAGTACCTACACAATGGAGTACGCTTGAGGTCTATCATGATTTGAATTCTCGTCGCTATTTAGCAATTGGTTTAGATAACCAAGAAAAAATGTACGATTTTTCACAGTCGTTCAACGACAACGAATTTACTTCAAGCGCTTTACGTCGCGCAGGTAGATAGTATTAAACTAGGCACTTAACTATATGTTAAGTGCCTTTTCCTTTCTCATCGCGTTTGTCTTACAGCGCGCAGCGCACTCCCTAGTAAAAGACAAACAACTCTCTGGTACAAGGCGATTAAAATTTATGAAGTATTTGGTATATGCCAGCCTGATAATAAGCTGTGCGAGTCTTGCACAAGAAGCCCCTAGCTATGCAATCAGTGCAACAAATGCAGCTAAAACCTTACTCACTGATATAATTAAAACGGATAATGGCTTAATTGCTGTTGGTAAACACGGTACTGTTATTAAAAGTATATCGGGCGATATCTGGCACCAAGCTGAAACAGTCCCAACTCAAGTGCTCTTAACTGCCGTTGATTTTAGTAATGAAAATAATGGATGGGCGTGTGGCCACGATGCCACAATTATTAATACTAACGACGCTGGCGTTAATTGGCAGTTACAACAAGCATTACCTGAATTAGACAAACCATGTTTAGATATTCTTTTTGAGAATGATCTAAAAGGTTTTGCGGTAGGCGCATATGGCATGTTTTATCAAACTACTGACGGTGGTAAACATTGGCAAAAACGCTTTTTAGATTCGCTACTCTTTAGTGATGATCGTGATTACTTAAACGATTTAAAAGAAAACGACCCAGAAGGGTATGAAGCCGAAACAGCTTCAATTTTACCGCACTTTAATCGTATAGAAAAAACAGACAATGGATTAATGTTAGTTGGTGAAATGGGTTTAATGGCCAGAAGCATCGACAATGGCGAAACTTGGCAAAGGATAGAAGAAGTTTACCCCGGTTCATTCTTTGCAATTGCATCAGATAGTACTCAAGAAATTGTGGCGGGGCTGCGAGGTAATGTTTTTGCAAAGCAAAGTGGCGAACAGCAGTGGCGTCATTTCGATAATATTAAAACAGCGACGATTAACAACATCATTAATTATAATAAACAATGGCTCATGCTCGCTAATAGTGGCGTTATTTTTCATCTTCAAGATGGGTTACTCACCCATGAGCAGCTTGCTGACGGTAAAGCTATTCTTGATGGTGTAATTTTAGATAACAGATTGATCATGGCTACAGAAGATGGCATTAAAGTGAAGGAGTTAACCCCTTAATGCATAAGTTACTCGATTTTATTGAAAAGGCGATTTTTAGGCATCGTCTAATTATGCTTATAAGTTTTGCACTTATAACCTGTTTACTTGTATTTAAAGCGACTCAAATTCAACTTGATGCATCGTTTAATAAAAATATCCCGTTAAATCATGATTATATGAAGGTATACACTAAGCATGAAAAGCAGTTTGGTGGTGCAAACAGTATTTTAATTTCGGTATGTGACGACAGCGGAGATATATTTAATCCAGAGTTTTTTACTCAATTAAAAGCGGTTCACGATCAGCTTTATTTTATTCCTGGTGTAAATCGTCCTTTAGTGAATTCTATATTTTCACCTAGTGCTCGTTTTGTTGAAGTAGTAGAGGATGGCTTTGCCGGTGGTCCTATTATTCCTGCAAACTTTAAAGCAGATACGCGTGGATTAAGTGTAGTAAAGGAAAACATTGAAAAAGCAAAAGTTGTAGGGCGTATGATTGCCAGCGATTACTCGTGTGCAATGGTAACGGCTCAACTTTTAGAAACAGATCCTCAAACACAACAAAAATTAGACACCTTAGCTTTTGCACAAAAGTTGGAAACTGATTTAAGAGAGCCTTTAAGTACAGACAAAGTAAGTATTCATATCATTGGCTTTGCAAAAATGGCAGGTGATATAGCTGAAGGCGCTAAAGGGGTGGTCATATTTTTTGCTATTGCTATCGCCTTTACCTTTATTATGGTTTGGCTATTTTGTGGCAGTTTAAAGCTAACTATTTTGCCTATCGCGTGTTCTATTATTGCTGTTATTTGGCAATTAGGCCTGCTTTCAAGTTTAGGTTTTGGTCTTGACCCTATGTCTATTTTGGTGCCTTTTTTAGTCTTTGCTATTGGTGTAAGCCATGGGGTGCAGATGATAAACGCGATTGGTAAAAAAGTGGGTGAAGGAAAAACTACGCGTGTTTGCTGTCAATCAAGCTTTAGAGCTTTATTAATACCAGGTGGTATTGCACTGCTTTCAGACACCGTAGGCTTTTTAACATTACTTACTATTGATATTGGTATTATCCGCGAACTTGCTATTACAGCGAGTTTAGGTGTGGCAGTAATTATATTTACAAATTTAATTTTGCTGCCAGTTTGGGCTTCGTACATGAACTTTGAAAACAGTGTACATATTCAATCTGGCGATGCTGAGAAGCCTAATATACTTGATAAGATCAGAGACATTTTAGTAAAAGCAACCGATCCTAAAATCGCTAAAATGATTATCGGATTTACCCTTGTTTTATTTGCTCTAGGCTACTGGCAAGCAGATAAAATGCGTATAGGTGACTTACATGCAGGCGCGCCATCCCTGCATCAAGATGCCAGTTATAACCAAGACACGTTTTTAATATCGGATAAGTACACTATCTCGTCTGATATTTTAAAAGTAATTGTAGAAGCGTATCCTGCAGCATGTACTGAGCATGATGTGATGGAGCGTATAAGCCGTTTTCAATACAAAGTTGAGAATGTGGCCGGTGTGCAGTCTGCTGTAAGTTTGAGCTCTGTAGCTCAATCGGTGAACGCAGGGTACAACGAAGGCAATTTAAAATGGCAAAGTCTGCCGCGTAATTCTGCAAGCTTAGTGCAATCAACAGCGCGAGTAGAAACCAGCACTGGGCTTTTAAATGGTGATTGTTCTGTTATGCCTGTGATTATATTCTTAGATGATCATAAAGCACAAACTATCGATACCGTAATTAAGAGTGTTAAGCAATTTGCCCAAGAAGAGGGCACTGAAAAACTTGCATTTAAATTAGCATCTGGCCCTGTGGGTGTAATGGCAGCTACTAATGAGTCTGTATCAGAAGCACAAATACCAATGATGCTTTACGTTTATGGTGCCGTTATTATTTTATGCTTAATCAGCTTCAGAAGCGTAAAAGCAACAATAGCCGTGGTATTACCGCTATATATTGTATCAACCTTTGCCCAAGCACTTATGGTACAGCTGGAAATAGGTCTAACTGTTTCTACTTTACCTGTAATTGCATTAGGTGTAGGTATTGGTGTTGATTATGGTATTTATATACTGTCGTCGATGATGGGGCAGCTTAAACAAAATGTACCACTGAGTGTTGCTTATCGTAATGCGCTTGTTGAACGAGGCAGTGCAGTATTATTTACTGGGATTACATTGGCCATTGGTGTAAGTACTTGGATATTTTCTGATCTTAAATTCCAAGTTGATATGGGTATACTGCTTACCTTCATGTTTTTAGTAAATATGTTAGGTGCAGTACTATTATTACCAGCAATTGGTAGTTTTCTCTGGACCGACCAGAAAAAATAATATGAATAATTTTGCTCCTAAATGGCCAGTAATGGCCATTTATATCTATATTTTGTGAATAGATGACCAAATAGCTGAAATGCTTAAAATGTTTTCATCGAAAAGGCTGTTTATTAGCTGTAAAAGGGTTAGAATTTAAATGACTCCACGCAAAAAATACGCTGTACAAATATTCTGCTTTTTAGCAGGGATAGATTAAGGAACATACAATGACACGAAATGAAGGCCAAGCCTCGGTTATCTTGGATAATGTCTGTAAGCTGATCCAGAAAAAAGTTCGCGCTGATAATGTCTTACTTGTTGAGAAATTCGCCAAAGCCTTGTACAGCAATATGTCTAAAGAGGATTTGGCGAATCGAAACGATAGTGACCTATATGGTGCAGCTCTAAGCCTTTGGAATTCGCTAGAAAAAAATACTACTGATGATGCTGTTATCCGCGTTTTCAATCCAGAAGTGGCAAAAGATGGCTGGCAGTCATCACATACGATTGTAGAGATTATTACTAAAGACATGCCGTTTTTAGTTGATTCTGTTCGCATGGCTATGACTCGCGAAAATATCGCCTCTCACTTATTACTTCATTGCCCATTAAAAATTAAGCGTGATACAAACGCTAAAATTTCTGGATTATCAAATTTAAAAGCAGAGCAAGAATCGTCATCAACTAAAACGGTCTTCTTTATTGAAATTGACCGTCAAACAGATACATCTGTGATTGAGTCTTTCAAGAAAGAATTAGAGTCTGTACTTGTTGATGTATCTATAGCTGTTGAGGATTGGCAGCCTATTCGTAAAAAATTGATTGAGGTAACCAAAGAGCTGCCTAAGCGCCATCATAATAAAAGTAAAGATGAAGTCTTAGAAACAACAGAGTTTTTAGATTGGTTAGCGAAAGACAACTTTACCCTAATGGGTTACCGTGAATATGAGTTAAGCCCAGTTCAAGGTGATTACCAATTAAAGGGAAAAATGGACACAAGTCTAGGCTTGATGAAAAACTCAACAGAAGAGCATGCACGACTGCTATCTGAGTTACCTGAAGTTGCCCGTCAAGAAGCACGCAGTAATAATCTACTAATATTAACAAAGACTAACTCAGTTTCTCGTGTTCATCGTCCGGCTTATATTGACTATATAGGGATTAAACGTTTCGATGATAAAGGTAATGTAATAGGTGAGGATCGTTTTATAGGTTTATTCTCATCTAGTTTTTATAACAATAGTGCTGCTGATGTTCCTGTATTAAAGAGTAAAATTAACCGTATCATGGAGATATGTGATTTTGCTAAAGGTACGCATGCTTATAAAGCGGTATTAAATATCTTAGAAACCTACCCTCGTGACGAGTTAGTTCAAGCGCGTGAAAGTGAGCTACTTGAAGTTGCTATGGGTGTTTTACAAGTGCAAGAGCGTGATATGTGTCGCTTATTCGTACGAAAAGATGCGTATGGTCGCTTTTTATCTTGTATGGTTTATGTACCGCGTGAGCGTTATAACACCGCACTACGTCGTGAAACCCAAGATATTTTAGCAAATGCATTTAATTCTGACGATAAAGTCGAATTTACTACCTATTTCTCAGAGTCAACACTGGCGCGTACTCATTACACCGTTCGTGTGACCGACAACAATATCGAATATAACGTGAAAGACATTGAAAACAATTTAGTAGAAGCAGCGCGTACGTGGGAAGATAAACTCCAATCTGCGCTTTTAGAGTCAGCTGGTGAAGCTCGTGGTAACGATTTAAATCGTAAATACTGTAATGCGTTTGCACGCTCATACAAAGATGAAGTGCTTCCGAGTGCTGCGGTTGTTGATATTGAAAAGTTAGAACTACTTAGCGATGAAAACAAACTAGAAATGCTGTTCTACCGTCCTCAAGAAGAAGCAAACAGTAATATTGTACGATTAAGCTTATTCCATAAAGATGAGCCAATTCACTTATCTGATGTTATGCCAATGCTTGAAAACTTTGGCTTACGCGTTGTTGGTGAAACACCATATTCAGTTAAAACTAGCGATGGGCGTATTAATTGGATTATGGATTTCTCTATGCTAATTGATAGCAAAGGGATGGCTGACTTTGATAAGATTTCAGCGCGCTTTCGTGCTGCGTTAACTAACGTTTGGAGCAATCGCTTAGAGAATGACGGCTTTAACCGTTTAGTGCTAATAGGTGGCTTAACAGGTCGTGAAGCCTCTATTTTACGTGCTTATGCGAAATACATGCGCCAAATTGGTGTTACTTTCTCACAAAGCTATATTGAGAGCACGTTTGCAAATTACCCAAATATTGCAGCGCAAATTGTAAACTTATTTGCTAAAAAGTTCTCAGTTAAAAGCCCTGCGAGTGCTAAAACTCTCGAAAAATTAAGTACGCAAATTTATTTAGAGCTTGAAAATGTAGCAAACCTTGATGATGACCGTATTATACGTTTATACGTAGATATGATTGTTGCTACGTTACGTACTAACTATTTCCAAAAAGATGATGCAGGGCAGTTTAAATCGTATGTGTCGTTTAAAATACAGCCAAGCCTAATTCCAGATGTACCACTTCCGCTTCCTGCGTTTGAGATTTTTGTATATTCTCCGCGCGTTGAAGGTGTGCATTTACGCTATGGTAAAGTTGCTCGTGGTGGACTTCGTTGGTCAGACCGTCGTGAAGATTTCCGTACTGAAGTACTAGGCTTAGTTAAAGCGCAACAAGTTAAAAATACAGTAATTGTACCTGTAGGTTCTAAAGGTGGTTTTGTTTGTAAACAGCTACCAAGTGAACGTGAAGCGTTCATTAAAGAAGGCCAAGAGTGTTATAAAATATTTATTCGTGGACTTTTAGATATAACAGATAACATTGAGCGCGGTGAAATTGTGCCTGCTCGTGATGTTGTTCGCCACGATGAAGACGATGCTTATTTAGTTGTTGCAGCCGATAAAGGAACCGCTACGTTCTCTGACATTGCAAATGGTATAGCAAATGAATATAACTTCTGGTTAGGTGATGCATTTGCATCAGGCGGCTCTGTAGGTTACGACCATAAAAAAATGGGTATTACCGCCAAAGGCGCGTGGGAGTCTGTTAAACGTCATTTCCGTGAAATGGATATTGACTGTCAAACTACCGATTTTACTGTAGTGGCAATTGGTGACATGGCGGGTGATGTATTTGGTAATGGTATGTTGTTATCTAAACATATTCGTTTACAAGTAGCATTTAACCACATGCATATATTTATTGATCCGAATCCTGATGCAGCTACGTCTTACCCAGAACGTGAGCGTTTATTTAATATGCCGCGCTCATCATGGGAAGATTACAATAAAGAATTAATTTCTGCTGGTGGTGGTGTTTTCTCTCGTGCTGCTAAATCAATTACGCTTAGCCCTGAAATGAAAAAAATGTTGGGCACTAAAAAAGCAAGCATGACGCCTAATGAGCTAATGAAAGCCTCATTAATGATGAACTTCGATTTATTATGGAATGGCGGAATTGGAACATACATTAAACACTCTAAAGAAACCGATGCTGATGTAGGGGACCGTGCAAACGATGCACTACGTATCAACGGTAAAGAGTTAGGCGCTAAAATAATTGGTGAAGGTGGTAACTTAGGCGCGACTCAATTAGGTCGTATTGAGTTTGCAGCTAAAGGCGGACGTGTAAATACAGACTTTATTGATAACGTTGGCGGTGTAGCGTGTTCAGATAACGAAGTAAATATAAAGATTTTACTTAATGGCCTAGTAGCAGAAGGTGACTTAACACGTAAACAACGCGATGAATTACTTTACTCTATGACTGATGAAGTATCTGAACTTGTACTTCAAGATTGTTACCGCCAAACACATACAATCTCAATAACTCAGTCTAAAGGGACTTCAACCCTTAAAGAAAAGATTCGCTTTATCCATGCTCTTGAAAAAGATGGTAAGCTAAATCGTGCCATTGAGTTTATCCCAAGCGATGAAGAATTAGCAGAACGCGCAGCCGCGGGTAAAGACTTAACTCGCCCTGAGCTATCGGTGTTAGTTTCTTATGCAAAAATGGTATTAAAAGAGTCATTAGTAACAGACGAAATTACAGAGAATTCTTATTATCGCCAGCTGCTTGTTAAATCGTTCCCACGTCCACTACGTGAGAAGTTTAATGATGCGATGAATAATCACCCACTGCGTAAAGAAATTATAGCGACTAAACTTGCTAATAATATCGTAAACGACATGGGTCTAAATTTCATGGTACGTATGCATGAAGAAACTGGTGCTAACGAAACTGAAATTGCACTATGTTATTCAATAGCGAGTGAAATCTTTGAAATGCGTGATACGTGGTCATCTATCAGTGCACTTGATAATAAGATTCCAGCAGCGGTACAAACTGAAATGCTTTATCAATTACGTCGTACTGTTCGCCGTGCAACGCGTTGGTTCTTACGTCATCGTAATAAAGCACAAACTATTGAACAATCGATCGAATATTTTGCACCAACATTTAAAGATTTAAGTGATAACTTAAACATTTACTTAGTCGAGAAAGAAAATGAGCGCATTGTAGTTGAATCAGATAAGTTGGTAGAGAGTGGTGTTCCACTGGAGATAGCTAAACGTATTGTTTCGTTATCAAGTTTATTCTCTGCTATGGACCTTGCTGAAATTGCAAATAGTTCAAACCGTAATATTTCAATGGTTTCGAACACTTACTTTAAACTTGGCGCGAGAATGGGCTTACATTGGTTTTTAGACCAAATTACACATCAACCGGTTGCTAATCACTGGCAAGCATTGGCACGTTCATCATATCGTGAAGAGCTTGATTGGCAACAACGCACATTGTCTCAAGTTGTTTTGAATAGTTTTGAGGGTGACACTGACGATGTTGATATTCAAATTGATCAGTGGATGGATAGCCAAGAGTTACTGCTTCTTCGTTGGAAGCAAATGCTTGCTGAGTTTAAAACATCTCAAAGTCATGACTTTGCTAAGTTCTCGGTTGCACTTCGTGAACTTATGTTGCTAAGCCATAATTGTGATACATCAGGAAAATAATTTACCTTTAATCAGCTAATTGTTTAGTAAATAAATAACTGATTGTTAAAATTGTTATACAATACCTCAGCCTTGTCTGAGGTATTTTTTTGTCTAAAATTTAAAAAGAGGATTATATTGATGTTTTATGATTTAGCTCGCCGTTTTATGTTTACCCGTGATGCGGAGTGGGCGCATGAGTTTGCACTTAATAATCTTCGTCGTTTTACTAATACACCTTTGAAATTAGCTTGGTCGCAAAATATTTCTGATAAGCCAGTCGATTTTTTGGGTCTGAAATTTAAAAACCCTGTAGGGCTAGCAGCTGGCCTTGATAAAAATGCGGAATGTATTGATGCATTCAGCCAAATGGGCTTTGGCTTTATTGAAGTTGGAACTATTACACCGCGTCCTCAAGCTGGTAATGATAAACCTCGTATTTTTAGGTTGCCAGAATCAAACGCTATAATTAACCGTATGGGTTTTAATAATAAAGGCATAGATAACTTAGTTGCAAATGTAAAAGCAGCTAAATACAGCGGTATACTCGGTATCAATATTGGTAAAAATAAAGATACTCCAAATGAACAAGGTAAAGATGACTATATTCATTGCATGCGTAAAGTATTTGAGCATGCCTCATATATTACGGTAAATATTTCATCACCAAATACACCTGGTTTGCGTGATTTGCAATATGGCGCTGCACTTGATGATTTACTCCAAAGTCTTAAAAACGAACAGTTAGATTTAGTTGCAAAGCATAATAAACAAGTGCCTATGCTTGTAAAAATTGCACCGGATCTAGATCAAATTCAAATACAACAAGTAAGTGAATCACTTTTAAATAATAAAATCGATGGTGTAATTGCCACCAACACCACGCTTGAGCGAGCTGCAGTTATGGGCCAGCAATATGCAGAAGAAGCCGGCGGTTTATCAGGATACCCTGTTAGAATGCGTTCTACAGAGGTAGTGAGTGAATTGAAACGCTTAACTCAAGGTAAGTTACCAATCATCGGAGTAGGCGGAATAGATGATGCGCAATCTGCAAAAGAAAAGTTCGATGCAGGCGCAAATTTAGTCCAGGTTTATACTGGGTTCATCTACAAAGGTCCACAATTGGTAAAATCGATCGTTAACAGCTTATAAGGATCTGTTATCTAAGCTTTTGATCGTTCGATAAATGTTCTAAGCAAGCATTTTAAAAGTGGTCAAAAGCGGTTATACTGTGAGCAATAATTATTTAACATACCCAAGGAGGAGTAAATGTTACAAGCATCAAAGCAATGGCAGTGGATTACTTGTCCTAATAAAAATCGTTTGTTACTTGATTTAAATGACGACATGCAATTATGTACGCCCTATAAGTTAAGACAACTCACCGATTCTGTTTTTAAAAATCCACGTTTTAGCCTTGAAGATGCTGCATTTTATGAACAAGTATATAATTATTTAGATGGTTTTGGGTTATGGAAACCAGCTCAAATTTGCCAAATTGCGTTAAATGCTACAGCTGTAAAGTTTCACTTAAAACCAGTATTAGCCAAAAGCTGGTTTTTTGAAGAATATACAGGAAGTGAACCAAGCGTTGAAGCTATAGTAAAATTAACTTCCAAATCTCAAACCGGTGAATTCTTAATTGTTGAGCATTGCCCTGATGCATCTATTTGTATTAGTCTAAGTGACGACTTTAAACTCGATGATAATTTGTCACTAGGGCAGTTTGAAGTAATTCGTGTACTCAATAATCGAGTTCATCCACTATTAAACCTTCACTATCAAAGTCAAACAGCTTAACCAAATTTAAGTCCTAAGCGTGTGTTTTTGGCGCGTTTATATTCGAACCTATGTTATAATCCTGCGCAATTAGCTATTAAGGGTTATTACTTTGCAATTTATCGCACTTACTTCTATCGGAATCGAAAATTTATTGGTTGATGAACTAACAGAGCTTGGCGCAGTTGTGTCTAAGCAGACTGTGGGTTCTGTTCGTTTTGAGGCTGACTCATTACTGGCGCAAAAGGTGTGTTTATCAAGCCGTTTTGCTACGCGTGTGCTTATGCTTATCGAAGAAAAAGAAGGCGTTAATGACAAAGATAGCCTATATCAATTTGCTCGCTTGCAACCTTGGCAAGAGTGGTTTGGTCCTACCCAAACGTTCGCTGTAGATTTTAATGGTACAAATGACTCACTGAAAAACACGCAGTTTTCAGGGTTAGTGATTAAAGATGCCATTGTTGATTATTTCAATGATTTATATGAGCAGCGCCCAAATGTTGATAAACAAGATGCGAACGTACGCGTTGTTGCGCGTCTTAATCGCCATGGCGTTTCAATGTATATTGACTATTCTGGCCCGCGTTTATCTGAACGTGGTTACCGTCAAGGTCAAGGTAAAGCGCCAATTAAGGAACACTTAGCAGCTGCACTTATTAAACGAAGTGGCTGGCTTGATAATGTAAATCAACCTTTATTCGACCCATGTTGTGGTGCCGGCACTATCTTAATAGAAGCTGCAGGTATGGCGCGTAATGAAGCCCCTGGTTTATTTAGAGAAGGGTTTGCGTTTGAGCGTTTGCCAAGCTTTAGAGCGGCTAAATTTAAGCAACTTCGTGAAGAGTTATTAGCGCAAATCACCGATCCTAAATTATGGTTAATTGGACACGATTACGACGCCGAAGTACTCGATAAAGCTATAGCAAACGCAGAGCGAGCTGAGCTTGATACGGTTATTAAATTTAAACAAAGTGATGCGACAAAATTAACTCCCGTTGCTAAATTGCCAGGGGTCGTTATTTCAAACTTACCTTATGGTGAACGGATTGGCTCTATGGCTGAACTTGTAAATTTACACCGTAGTATGGGTGTTGGTTTTAAAAAGCACTTTAATCACTGGAAACTTGCTTTATTGGGCATGGATGAGAGCTTATTTAAACTGTTAAAACTAGTCAGGCTTAAACGTTATAAGTTTAAAAATGGACCACTTGATGTTGAGCTTAATTTGTATCAATTAGATGATAAGCAAGTTAGTTTAACGACTGAAGATAAGCCAGCACTTAACTTTGAAGGCTCTATGTCGTTTGCTAATCGTTTGAAAAAGAACAAACAAGGTTTAAAAAACTGGCTCAAACAAAACGAGGTTCAAGCGTATCGTGTTTATGATGCTGATATTCCTGAATACAATGTAGCAGTCGATGTGTACGCAGATTCGGCTGTTATTTTTGAATATGCAGCACCAAAAGAAATCGATGAAAAAACATCAGATAAACGCCTTCAAGATGTGATTAGTTTAACTGCACAACAGTTAAATATCGCACCGGAAAATATTGCGGTAAAAGTACGTAAAAAGCAAAAGGGTGAAGAGCAATATACACCTATGGCAAAGCAAAATCGTACTATGGTAGTTGAAGAATTTGGTGCGAAATTTAAAGTTAATCTGTTTGATTATCTAGATACAGGTTTATTTTTAGATCACCGTTTAGTACGTCGTTACATTCAAGAAAATGCCAAAGATAAACGCTTTTTAAATTTATTTTCCTACACAGGCAGTGCATCAGTGCATGCAGCCCTTGGCGGCGCAAAAGCGATTACTACTGTTGATTTATCTAAAACCTACTTAAAGTGGGGCCAAGATAACTTTGATCTAAATAATATAAGCAATACACGTTATCGTTTTGAACAAGCCGATTGCTTAAAATGGCTTGAGCATGCAACAGCACAGTACGATTTAATATTTTTAGATCCGCCTACGTTCTCTAATTCTAAACGTATGAAAGATGCGTTCGATGTGCAAAGTGACCATATTAAACTACTAACTTGGGTTAAAAAGATTTTAAGTCCATCAGGTACTTTGATTTTTTCTAATAACAAGCGTGGCTTTGTAATGGATGAAGTTAGCCTGATTGGTCTAGGTTTAAAAACCGTTAATATCTCAGATAAAACGTTATCACCAGACTTCAAACGTAATAAAAAAATTCACAATAGCTGGCTAATTACGCATGGCTAAATGGATTTTATATCATACTGATGGTTGCCACTTGTGCGAACAAGCTGAGCAACTTATCACTGATGTACTAAATGACAGCAGTGAGTTATTACTAATCGATATTATGACTGATGAGCAGCTTATTGCTGAGTATCAAATTACTATTCCTGTATTAAAAAGTGAAAAAGGCGAGAAGTTATATTGGCCTTTTACTTTACACTCTGTGCGCGAATTTTTAGCACAAGCAGAATAAGAGCAAATAAGAACATGGATTTAATAAGAATTTTAAAAGCACAACTTGCTTTTGGTACACATGCGTTACTTAATAATGCGGATGCTGTAATTGAAAGTGGCGAGCGAGTGTGTATTGTTGGCCGTAATGGGGCCGGTAAATCAACACTTTTAAAAATACTTGATGGTCAAGTTATCCTTGATGATGGTGAAATTAACCAATTAGGTGGATTAAAAATATCTCGCCTTGAGCAAGATCCACCAAAAGGTGCAAGCGGAACTGTATTTGACTACGTTGCACAAGGTATGCCGGAAATTGCTAACCTGCTAATTGATTTTCATCATGTTAGTAACGAACTGCAAACACAGTGTACTGATAAGCTATTAAACAAACTGGAACGTTTATCAAACCAACTTGAAGCCGTTGATGGCTGGCGTTTTGATAGCCGGATTCAATTAGTCTTAACACAGTTAGAATTAACGCCAGAGGCTAAACTTGAGTCCCTTTCAGGTGGCTGGTTACGTAAAGTTGCACTTGCGCGTGCACTTGTAAGTGAGCCTGATTTATTATTATTAGATGAGCCAACAAACCATTTAGATATGGCAAGTGTAATGTGGCTTGAACAGTTTTTAAAAGAATTTAAAGGCGGCATCGTATTTATATCGCATGACCGTGCGTTTATTCGCGCTGTTGCTACACGTATTTTAGATTTAGACCGTGGTAAGCTTATTTCTTACCCTGGTGATTACGCGACTTATTTAGAACAAAAAGCGCATGATTTAAAAGTAGAAGAAGCTCAAAATGCATTATTTGATAAGCGTTTAGCCGAAGAAGAAGCATGGATAAGACAAGGCGTTAAGGCCCGCCGAACACGAAATGAAGGGCGAGTTCGTGAACTTAAACAGTTACGAAATGAGCGTAAGCAACGTGTTGATCAAGTTGGAAAAACTGACTTTAATATTGAAATAGCTGATCGCTCTGGTAAGTTAGTATTTGAAGCTAAGCACCTTTCCCATGCATTTAAAGACAAAGTTATTGCTGATGATTTTTCGACACTTGTAATGCGTGGTGACAGAATTGGTTTAGTTGGCCCTAATGGTATTGGTAAAACAACACTATTAAAACTAATGTTTGGTGATTTAGAACCCGATAGCGGCGTAACTAAGCAAGGTGTTAATTTAGAGTTTGCTTACTTTGACCAATACCGTGAAAAACTTGACGAAGAAGCAACTGTTCAAGATAACGTTGCCGAAGGTAAACAAGAAGTGATGATGGGCGGTCGTTCGCGTCATGTTTTAGGTTACCTGCAAGACTTTTTATTCCCTCCAGCACGGGCTCGAACCCCTGTTAAAGCACTCTCTGGTGGTGAAAAAAATAGACTGCTATTAGCTAAACTTTTTTTAAAACCATCTAATATACTTGTTCTCGATGAACCAACGAATGACTTGGACATTGAAACGTTAGAGTTACTAGAGGACATTATTAATCAGTATCAAGGTACAGTGCTGATTGTAAGCCATGACCGAGAATTTATTGATAATACATGTTCAAGTGTTTGGGCATTTGAAGGTAATGGTAAAGTAACTGATATTGTTGGTGGTTATAGTGATTACGAAGCGTATGTAAAATACTTAGCTGAACAAGAAAAAACAGCACAACAGCAGCCGGTCAAAAAAGCTGAAAAAACAGCACCCGCACCCGTAGCTAAAGCAGAAAATAAAAGCAATAAACTCTCTTACAAATTAAAACTTGAATTAGAACAGTTGCCTAATAAAATGGAGCAACTAGAAGCGGAAGTTGAAGCGCAACAAGTAATAGTGAGCGATCCTGACTTTTTTAAACAAGACAGCGATGTGACAACTAAGGCATTGAACTATTTAACAAAACTCGAGTCTGACCTTGAAGCTGCCTTTGAGCGCTGGGAAGAACTTGAAGAATTAAAGAATCAGTAGTAAGGACTAAAATGAAATATAAATTACTCGCAGCTAGTATTTTAGCGACATTAAGCACTTCAGCAATAGGCGCTACATATCAGTTAAGTGAATTGGGAAATCTTGAAGGCGCTAAATATTCTTATGTAACAGATGTAAGTGAAAGTGGACATATTATTGGTTTCGCAAATGGTTTATACAATTTACCAATAGATACCAGCTACATAGATTTTTCAGAAAATATTATCGAAAATAGTTACGATAATACAGAAGCGGCATTTGAGCTAAGTGATAAAGTTATAACTTTCACACTCGATGATATTGAGAATAGTGATGCTGTTACTACTAACCCTGACGCGCATAATTTTATGGTTAGTTTTTTATCTTCAATTTCTACAAATTTTGAATATCAAAAATTAAATTCATTAGTTGGTGTTAAGTATATAGATACAGAAGTAATCGAACAGCCATTATTTGATATTGCATCCGTAGATTATGATGGATTAACTCGTTCTACAGCAAATATATTTAATGCCGTGAGTGAAGATGGTGTAACAGTTGGTTGGGGTAGTGCTCCTTATGACAAAGTTTCTTTTACACCTGATGATGAAGATGATGCTGAAACGTGGTTCACCCATGAATTTATAGAGCGTGGAATTGTAATAAGTGCGGATGGTGTGCAAGTGCCACTTATGCCTGAATTTAATGAATATGGTGGCACAAGTCGCGCGAACGATATCATAAAAACTAATAGTGGCTACACAGTGGTTGGTAATATATCTACGAGTATTCCAGCAGATAGGCAAGATAATATAGATGATAACTGTGATAACGAAGATGAGCCAACTTCAGTATGTATTAATTTATTAAATACTAACATTTCAAGAGGGATATTTAATAAGCGTGCTGCTAAGTGGGAGCTTGATGAGTCGTTAAATATTACTTCTGTTGAAGAACTAGGTCTAGCATTAGCCCCAGATGAAGGTGAAACAGAAGATGATGCATTTACGAGCACTGCCTTAGCTGTAAATAGTAACGGCACAATTGTAGGTTCGTCGAATACGCGTTACTACAATAATGACGATACGATTCTTACAATGCCCGTTTATTTTAAAGATGGTGCCGTTATTGATTTTATTGATCAAGAAGATGACTGGCAGGCTGGAAAGTCCGTAGCGATTAATGATAATGATGTGATTACAGGCTATGCGACTAAACGCATAGAGGGTACTCTTCGCAATAAATTCTTCTATCATGACATTGCATCGGGTAGCACTGTTTTCCCTACAGATTATTTCTCAAGCTCAAGCTCCTATGGCAATGATATTAACAATCAAGGTTATATTGTTGGTGAAGGCGAAGTTGGGGTATCGGATAATACTCGTCGCAAAGAAGCATTTATATACAAAATTGGTGAAGATAAAATTACCAATTTAAATGATCTATTACCTTGTTATGATACTGATGGTGAAACTGATTACCCTTATACTATCGCCGAAGCGACATCAATTAATGAAAATAATGAAATATTTGGTACAGCTACAAAAACAGTAGAAAAGCGTGATACTTTAGGTGGTATTGTAACTGATATCAATGGTGAGATTGAATATGAGAGTATTGCTGTTGCAGTTAAGCTAACCCCAATTGCTAATGGTGAAGTGGAAAATTGTGCTCCACCAGAGGCCGAAGTATATGAACGTAATTCAGCTAGCTTTCCTTGGTATTCACTCTTGTTATTACCATTGGTTGCAATAAGACGTGTATTTCGTTTTTAAAACCCAATAAGTGTTAACTAAAAAACCAACTTAATGAAGTTGGTTTTTTTTCGTCTATAATAAATTATTTACAGAGATTGTTATGTAAATAATTTATTTTTGTTACTGATTGCGAGATAACCAGGCTTTTTTAACAGAGCGACGCCATATAATATCAATACTAAAATAAGCCGTAATTGAAGCTATAGAAGCACATACAAATGAACCAAGTAGAAATGCAGGACCAATTGTTTCTATACTTTCAAGAAACCAAGACCAGCTGGCTTCAAATACGAAGTGTTGTTCTGGTTGGTTAAGAATTAATGTGCCTACTAAATATGAGCCATAAAAAATAGGTGGCATGGTCAACGGGTTAGTAAGCCATACTAAAGCAACAGAAATAGGTAAGTTTACCCTAAATAATATAGCGCCTGCTGCTGCTAAAACCATTTGAAAAGGAACAGGGATGAAGGCAAAAAACAATCCAACAGCAAACGCACCTCGCGCAGAGCGCCTGTTCAAATGCCAAAGATTTGCATCTTGCAAAAGGCGTCCAAATATTTTTAGAGTTTTATGATGTCTAATTTTATTTGGATCGGGTAAAAATCTTTGGATCGTTTTTTTAGCCATTTAAAGCAACCATTTACTTCTGTGTGGATATGTCTTGGGTTTGTAATTGGTTGTATAGCAACCGTGTTTTATTACCAAACTCTCGAATTTACAATACTCACAATTTCCATTGTAATTGTAAGTGCTTATTTTAAGCCGTTTTTGAACGTATTGTTAGGCTTTATTTGCGCAATTTGCAGCGTGGTTATCAATTTTTATGTTTTTTATAGTTTTGAAATCCCTAAATCGAGTGAAAAGTATGCGCTTAATGCTGATGTTATAATTGAGGAGGTTATTTCAGCAAAAGTACCACAATATATAAAAGTTAAAATTCTATCCTTGGAGACAAGTAGGTACCCAATTTTTGTAGCGCCGAGAGCTTTGTTAAGCGTTAATACTCTCGATATTTTATCTAAAGGGGATGAGTTTTCCGCTTCATTAAATTTAAAGTATTTTAGAAGTAATAAAAATTTTAATGTATTTGATAACGAAAAGAATGCTTTTATAAATAAAATATTTTTTAAAGGTAAGGTATTAAATAGAAAGTTAGAAATAAAACACAACAGTGGTGATAGATTAATTATACGTTATCAACAATTTTTAAAAAATACTTATAAAAATACTAAGCTACTTTGGCTTTACTATGCACTTTTAAGTGGCGATAAGTCTTTAATGAACTTTGATGATAAGCAATTTATGCAATCGCTTGGGTTAAGTCATTTATTAGCTATCTCAGGCTTACATATAAGTTTGATTTTTGGTTTTGCTTATATGTTTATGCGTTTTGTATTTATAAAAATAAATGTGTTGTTTGATCAAACAAAAAACTTATCTGTTTATTATAGTATAGCGGGATTTTTAGCGGCATTCTTATACGTATATTTAAGTAACTTTTTAGTATCTGCGACACGTGCTTTAATAATGCTGGCATGTTGTTTGTTATTATATCTTATAGCAATACAACCGCTACGTTGGCGAAGTATTTTATTTGCTTTGGTAATAGTACTACTCGTTAATCCATTTTATTTATTAAACCCAGGACTTTACTTTTCTTTTTTAGCCGTTGCTATTATTTTTATCGTACTAAATAAATTTCCTATCGTTAATACTGGAATAAAAAGTAAACTTTTATCGATGCTTGTTATTCAAGTAGGGTTATTTATTGGCTTGTCACCTCTATCACTCTATTTTTTTAATGGGGTAAGCATTGTTGGATTAGTTATAAACTTAGTTGCTATACCATTGCTGTCAGTTGTGATATTACCTTTATTAATCGTTTTTACTCTACTAAGCAGTTTTATTGATATAAGTGTAATAATATTAGCTTTTGATAAAGTTCTTCATTATATATTTGAATTACTTTCACAAATACCAGAAGCAATTAGGTGGGTTAGTACAGGGCAAGTGAGTATAACTTTTGTAGTGCTTGCATACACTACAATGCTACTGTTCTATTTCATGCCTTTTAAGTGGTTGGCTTTATTACCGATTACTACAATTGTGTTTAATTATTTTGTAAAAAATAAACCGTTATGGCAATTACATGTATTTGATGTAGGGCATGGTTTAATGGTGTTAATAGAAAAAGATAGTCAAGCACTCGTTTACGATTTTGGGCCCAGTTACTTTAATCGTTATAGCCGTACTAGAAGTATCTTATTGCCATACATAAAAGCTAAAAATCTAATTGTGACTACCTCTATTTTAAGCCATGAAGATAATGATCATGCTGGAGGATTAAAACATTTCATAACCGCTGGATACAAAAACACGTTTACACAGTTTCACCCTAATAGTACACAAGATGTTTGCGCTGATAAAACCATTAACTTTAAGGGACTTACAGTTCAAAGCTTTAATAGTAAAGTTTTTGATAACGAAAATGATGACTCATGTGTCGTTAAGGTCTTTAGTACTGACTACAGTGTTTTACTTACTGGCGATATATCTACATCTCGGGAGGCTTTATTAATTGCTGCTAATTATAACTTACAAAGTACTGTTATGTTGAGTCCTCATCATGGTAGTGATACATCATCCAGCAGTGAATTTATTGATGCAGTTCGCCCTGAAATTGTGATTCATTCGAGTGCTTATAAAGGGCAATGGGAATTTCCAAAACCAGCTGTTGTATCTCGTTATAAAAAAGCAGGAGCTAAACAATTAACCACAGGTAAGGTAGGGCAAATAACTGTTAAATTTTATTCAGATAATTTGGTTATAGAAACAGCAAGAGAGCAGGAAAGTTACTGGTTTATCAAAGATTGACGTTTAGTTTTCTCTCACCGAAGGATACAATACAGGTTGTTACTGTATTTAGAGAGTGTTATGGATCAAAGTACTACACAAATATATAAACGGCTTATTTCTTACGTTGGCGCATACAAAACTATCGCTTTCGTCGCAATTATAGGAATGATTGGCTATTCAGCAATGGATGCTTTATTTATCCAATTAATGAAGCCGTTTATAGATCAAGGTTTGAACCAGCGAAATACTGAAGTTTTAAAATATGCCCCTTTTGTAGTGATAGCGTTAGTGCTAGGGCGCGGAATTTTTAACTTTATGTCTTCGTATTGCCTAAGTTATGTAGGTTCGCAAGTTGTAAGGTCTTTACGCCAAGAGTTATTTGAGCACATATTACATTTACCAGTTTCTTTTCATGACAAAAATTCCACGGGCGACTTAATTTCAAAAATCACTTTTGACACAGAGCAAGTTCAGCAAGCTATTACTAAAGCGCTACTTATTGTTGTACGTGAAGGGGCCTTTGTTGTCTTTTTACTTAGTGTGATGTTTTATACCAGTTGGAAGCTTTCACTTATATTTCTAGTGATTATCCCACTTGTTGCTATTATCGTTACAATTGTCTCTAAGCGTTTTCGACATATTTCTAAAAGTATCCAATCAGCTATGGGGCAGGTTACTCGAAGCTCTGAGCAAATGCTTAGCGGCCACAAAGTTATTCATGGCTTTGGCGGGCAAGATCAAGAAATAAACCATTTTTCAAAGATTAACAATCATAATCGCCAGCAGCGCATTAAAATGGATGCCACAAAAGCATTAAGTGTATCAATTATCCAAATATTAGCAGCAAGTGCTATGGCTGTTATTTTATGGGCAGTATCCCTCCCCTCAATGATTGATACGATTACCTCCGGTGACTTCATGGCATTAATTGCTTCAATGATGATGCTATTACGCCCACTAAAACAACTCGCCAATGTAAATAGTGATATGCAACGTGGTATCTCTGCTGCTCAAAGTATATTTTTAGTTTTAGATGAAAAAATGGAAAAAGACACTGGCACCGTTTCAGTCGATAAAGCTAAAGGTTTAATTGAAGTTAAGAATGTAACCTTTAAGTACCCAACAAAAGATGAAGCCGTACTAAACGATTTATCACTAACGATTAAAGCGGGTGAAAGTATTGCCTTGGTAGGGCGTTCAGGCTCGGGTAAGTCAACAATTTCTAATCTACTACCACGGTACTATGATTTAGAGCTACCGAGTGAAATATTACTTGATGGAATCGCACTGCAGGATTATAAATTAACAGATTTACGTCGTCAATTTGCTTTAGTGTCTCAGCAAGTCGTGTTATTTAATGATACGATTGCTAACAATATTTGTTATGGAATACAGCGAAATGTATCAGATAAAGAATTAGAGCAAGTAGTTAAACAAGCCCATGTTTGGGAGTTTGTAAAAGATTTACCAGAGCAACTTAACACTATGGTGGGTGAAAATGGTGTCATGCTCTCTGGTGGTCAACGCCAGCGAATAGCTATTGCTCGCGCTATTTTAAAAGATGCACCTATTTTGATTTTAGACGAGGCGACATCGGCGCTTGATACCGAATCTGAAAAATTAATTCAGCATGCGCTTGATACATTAATGAAAGATAAAACGTCTATTGTAATAGCTCACAGGCTTTCTACCATTGAAAACAGTGACCGAATCTATGTTATTGATAATGGTCGTGTAATAGAAAGTGGCGATCATAATAGCTTATTAATAAATGACGGTACTTATTCAGCACTTTGCAAAATGCAGTTTGGTGATCAGGCGTGAGCAAAATAGAGCAAAGCTGGTATAAACCATTTGGCCTAATTACTTTATTGTTATTACCATTAAGTGCTTTGTTTTGGGTTGTATCGACATTTCGAAAATACTTGTACAGCGCTAAAATACTTAAACCTTTTAAGTGCAAAACGCCTATTATTGTAGTCGGTAATATAAGTGTAGGCGGTAATGGTAAAACGCCTTTTGTTTTGTGGCTGTATGAGCACCTAACACAGCAAGGTTTATCTGTTGGTATTATTAGTAGAGGGTATGGTGGTAAAGCAGATAATTACCCGCTATTAGTTACTGGGCTTGTTGATGCTCAGCAGGCTGGAGATGAGCCTGTACTCTTATATCACCGTTTAAAGTGCCCAATAGCGGTTGGTCCTAATAGAGAGCATAATATCGATTTATTAGAAAATAACTATAAGCTCGATGTGATAATTTCTGATGATGGGATGCAGCATTATAAAATGCCCCGAAGCATTGAGTGTTGTATTGTTGATAGTGAACGCCGTTTTGGGAATGGCTTTGCTATGCCAGCAGGCCCACTTCGTGAAACAACTAAACGCTTACAAAGTGTTGATATGGTAGTTGAAAATGGCGGTGAGACTGATAATAGCTACGTATTACAAGTAAGTAATCTTCGTTTAGTTAATTCAAACGATTATGCAAAAAATCACGTAAGCGAAGCACATGCAATAAGTGCAATAGGGAACCCTAAACGATTTGAAAACTCATTAGAAGCACGAAATATTAAGTTATTATCGACTCATCATTTTAGGGACCACTATGCTTATGCCGCAGATGATTTTGCCCAGTTCGGTGATGATTGCATTATAATGACTGAAAAAGACGCTGTTAAATGTCAGTCTTTTGCAAAACCTAATTGGTATTATTTACCTGTAGATGCACAACCTACCGATAACGTAATAAACACATTAAATTTATTATTAAAAGAAAAAGGAATACTTAATGGCCTTTGATACAAAGTTACTCGAGATAATTGCTTGTCCTGTTTGCAAGGGGAAACTTCACTTTGATAAGGAAAATAGCGAGCTTATCAGCACCGCAGCTAAATTAGCTTACCCTGTTACAGATGACATTCCTGTATTGCTTGAAAATGAAGCTCGTGAATTATCTTTAGAAGAGATCGAAAAGTGGAATTCGTAGTTGTAATCCCAGCTCGTTTTGCTTCAACACGGTTACCAGGTAAGCCTCTTGCCGATATTTGTGGCAAACCTATGGTTCAGCATGTTTACGAAAAAGCATGTTTATCAGGCGCAAGTAAAGTTGTTATAGCTACCGATCATCAAAAAGTATTCGATGCAGTAAGTGGATTTACAAGTGATGTGGTAATGACTCGCGAAGATCACCAATCGGGAACTGAACGGTTAGCAGAAGTTGTTGATTTACTTAACCTAGATAGCGATATAATTGTGGTTAACGTACAAGGTGATGAGCCGTTACTTGCACCAGAAAACGTATCTCAAGTTGCTGCGCTATTAAACAAGTCAACAGCACCTATGGCAACGCTAAGTGTTGCTATTGAAGAGCGTGATGAAGTATTTAATCCTAATGCAGTGAAAGTACTTAGTGATATAAATAAAAATGCCCTGTATTTCTCTCGTGCAAGTATACCTTTTGATAGAAATACAATGATGGATGATAGCAGTGCCCTTAATTTAGAAGCGTTTCAGCGCCATATAGGCATTTATGCGTACAGAGCGGGCTTTATTAAGGAATATATAAAATTGAGTGTTTCGCCACTTGAGTTACTTGAATCACTTGAGCAGTTACGTGTGTTGTATCATGGTTATAAAATCAAAATAGAACAAGCTCAAATTGCTCCTCACGCAGGTGTCGACACGCCCAATGACCTAGATAAAGTGATAGCGTATATTAAAAGTAAAAACGCGTGAATGAACAAGCAAGTAAAATATTGAAAGTTGTTTATACGCATAACGATTTTTATATTTTAGAAAAGCCAGCGGGTCTTAGTTTTCATTCAGATGATGGGCCTGGGTTCGTTGTTTTAGCCGAACTGCAATTATTTCAAAAACTTTATGCAGTTCATCGTTTAGATAAGGTAACTTCAGGGCTTATTATTTTAGCTAGAAGTAAAGCTGCCGCAGCCGCCTTTACTGTTATGTTTACTGAGCATGCGATTGCTAAATTTTATTTAGCGATTAGTGATGCTAAACCAAAAAAGAAGCAGGGGTGGATAAAAGGCGATATGGCTAAGTCTCGCCGTGGCTCGTTTAAGTTACTGACTAGTACACTTAACCCTGCAATAACGCGATTCTATTCTCTAAGTTATAAGCCAGGATTTAGAGGGTATATTTTAAAACCTTACTCTGGCAAAACACATCAACTAAGAGTGGCACTAAAAAGTGTGGGGGCAGCTATTTTAGGCGATGCAATGTATGCAGGCACGCCATCAAGTCGTACCTATTTACATGCATATGCGTTGAGCTTTTTATGGCAAGGTGAACAAATACAGCTAACTTTATTACCCGATAATGGTGATGAGTTTTTGGCGTTAATTAAACATCAAGATTTTCAAGCATGGCAATCGCCATGGCAACTGGATTGGTAAATGAGCGAAAGAGTTACAGATATACGTTTTGGTGGCATTAAACGTTTATATGGTCATCAACAGTTTGATTGGCTTCAACAAGCACATTTTTGTGTAGTAGGGATTGGTGGTGTAGGAAGCTGGACAGCAGAAGCTCTTGCCCGTACTGGTGTAGGCAAAATTACACTTATCGATTTGGATGATATTTGTGCAACTAATGTCAATAGACAAATTCATGCACTTAGCGGGACTGTAGGCCAAGCTAAAGTAGATGCAATGAAAGCGCGCTGTGAGCTTATAAATCCAGATTGCCAAATTAGCGTAATAGATGACTTTATTACGCTTGATAATATACAAGAGCATATTCAAGGCTTTGATTATGTAATTGATTGCATTGATGCAGTTAAAGAAAAAGCAGCATTAATTGCTCACTGCAAACGCAATAAACTGCCTATAATCACAACTGGTGGTGCTGGCGGGCAAACAGATCCTAGCCAAATAACGTTTGGTGATGTAGCTAAAACTACGCAAGACCCATTACTTGCAAAAGTTCGCTATATCTTGCGCAAGCAATATAATTTTAGTAATAATCTTAAACGTAAGTTTAATATTGATTGTGTTTACTCAACAGAGCAACTGGTTTACCCAGGAAGCGATGGCAGCGTATGTCATGCTAAGCAAAGTGCTGATGGCACGATGAATATGGACTGTAATAATGGCTTTGGTTCTGTGACTATGATCACAGGAAGCTTTGGTTTTTTTGTAGCTGCTAAAGCTGTACGTAAATACCTAGATAAAAAACAACGCTCGCAAGCCTAGAGTCTGCCTTGCCTAAATACCAAACAGACTGCTGCAATTTAACCTTGAAAGATCAACAGACCCTGGTTAACTAAGCTTGTGTTGTGCCATGGTTTGAATTTTTTCAACCATGGCTTTAATACCATTACCACGTGATGCGCTTAAGTGGCTAATAAGGCCCAGCTTTTCAAATTCTTCATACGCATTTTTATTCACTACCTGCTCTGGTGTGAGCCCGTTATAAAGCGCTAAAATAATAGCTAATAACCCTTTTACTATACGAGTATCAGAGTCACCTATTACAACAAGTGTATTTTCGGTTAAGTCAAATTCAACAAACATCCATACTTTGCTTTCACAACCAGAGACGAGTGCGTCATCAGTTTTTAAAACATCAGCTAAAGCCGGTAACGTTTTTCCTAAAAGCATTATTTCTCGATATTTTTGCTGCCAAGCAGGTGCATTTTTTATAGATTCTGTGACTTTGTTAAACGTATTTGTCATGAGTTATCCTAATTAATTCTATTAAACTGGCGCTCAATCTAATAAAGCGATACATTTTTTAAGTGAATCAATGAATATATCTACATCTTTGTAGGTATTATAAAAAGAAAAACTCGCTCTTAGTGTTCCATTAAGCCCTAAATGTGTCATTAATGGTTGTGTACAATGGTGTCCGCTTCTGACTGCAACTCCATATCCGTCAAGTAAAGTTGCCAAATCGTAAGGATGTTCATCTTTAAAATTAAAACAGAGTGTACCAATGTTGTCAGATAGGTTACTGAATATGGTAATGCCTTCTACTCTAACCAATTTTTGTGCCGCGTAACTAAACAATTCTTGTTCGTATTGCTGTATTTTCACGTGGTCTAATTCATTTAAATAATCTAATGCGGCACCAAAGCCTAAAACTCCAGAAATATTTGGTGTGCCAGTTTCAAATTTGGCAGGAGCTGGGCGATAAGTGCTATGAGTTAAGTAAACTTTATCGATCATTTCTCCGCCAGATTGGTAAATATCTAGCGTATTTAGCTCTTCATATTGGCCATAAAGTACACCTAAGCCTGTTGGACCGAGCATTTTATGGCTTGAGCAAACATAAAAGTCACAGTTTAACTCACGTAAATCGGGTTTTAAATGCAGTGCACCTTGTGCACCATCCACTAAAACAAGCGAATTCACCTCTTTTGCAGCTACAATTAGTGGCTTTAAATCAGTGATATTACCCAGTGTGTTCGATGCTTGTGTAATAGCTAATAAGGCAGGTTTTGTTTCTTTTATAAATTCACAGCATTGTTGTATGTTTAGCGTGCCGTTATTATTAAGTGGCAGAGAGACTAATTTAGCTCCCGTTTGTTGGCTCACTAGTTGCCAAGGCACTATGTTTGCGTGATGCTCAAGCGGAGATATTATTATGGTATGACTTTCATCTAAACGCTTTTTTAAGCCGTTAGCGACCAAATTTATGGCTTCTGTAGCACCTTTAGTCCATACAATCTCTTTACTTAAGACATTAAAAAATCTTGCAGTTTTATCCCTGACTTGTTCATAAGAATAAGTGGCCTGCTCACTAAGTGTATGGCGTCCACGGTGTACATTTGCATTTTGAGACGTATAAAACTCAGTAATTGTATCTATAACTGATTGAGGCTTTTGTGAGGTTGCTGCTGAGTCTAAATAAACAAGCGGGCAGCCGTTTATTGTTTGATTTAATGTCGGGAAGTCTTTTCTAATTTTATTTATATCAAACTTTAAAGTAGGCATAGCTTATCTACATAGTGTTTTTAAGGCAGGGATTGTAATTGGTTTATGATAATTCTCAAGTGCTGTTAATAAAAAAGGCCGCAAAATGCGGCCTTTTAAACTAACCAGCGTTAATTAACGCTTGTCAGTCGATACGTAGTCACGTTGAGTATAACCGGTATACATTTGGCGAGGGCGGCTGATCTTATGACCAGGTTGAGATAGCATCTCATCCCAGTGAGTGATCCAACCAACAGTACGTGCCATTGCAAAAATTACAGTGAACATGCTTGTTGGAATACCAATCGCTTTTAAGATAATACCAGAGTAGAAATCTACGTTAGGGTATAGTTTCTTCTCTACAAAGTACGGGTCTTCAAGGGCAATTTGCTCAAGCTTCATAGCAATATCAAGAAGTGGATCTTGGATATTTAGTTCAGCTAAAACTTCATGACACGTTTGACGCATTACTGTAGCACGTGGGTCGAAGTTTTTGTAAACACGGTGACCAAAGCCCATAAGGCGGAACGGGTCAGCTTTGTCTTTAGCTTTAGCTACGTATTCATCAATACGATCAACAGAACCAATTTCTTCTAACATGTTTAAACATGCTTCGTTAGCGCCGCCGTGTGCAGGGCCCCAAAGTGAAGCAATACCTGCAGCAATACAAGCATATGGGTTAGCACCTGATGAACCAGCAAGACGTACTGTAGACGTAGATGCATTTTGTTCATGGTCTGCATGAAGCATAAAGATTTTATCCATCGCTTTAGCAGTTACAGGGTTAACTTTGTATTCTTCAGCAGGTACAGAGAACATCATGTGTAGGAAATTTTCTGCGTAGCTTAAATCGTTACGCGGGTATACAAACGGCTGGCCGATATTTGTTTTATAAGCCATTGCAGCAATAGTAGGTAGCTTAGCTACTAACTTAATTGCGCTTGTTTTGCGTTGTCCTGCGTCAGTAATATCAAGGTCTTCATGATAAAAAGATGATAAAGCACCTACTACACCACATAACATTGCCATAGGGTGAGCATCAAAGCGGAAGCCTTGGAAAAAGTTAGCAATTTTCTCATCAAGCATAGTGCTGCGAGTTATTTGTTTAGCAAAAGAGTCATATTGCTCTTTCGATGGTAACTCACCATTTAGCAATAAGTAACAAAGTTCAATGTAGTTAGAATCTTCAGCTAATTGCTCAATCGGGTAACCGCGGTGAAGTAGTACACCTTTGCCACCATCAATGTAGGTGATTGCAGATTCACAAGAACCAGTCGACATGAAACCTGGGTCATAAGTAAAGTGACCATGTGAGCCTAACGTACGAACGTCGATCACATCCTGGCCAGCAGTGCCTTGATAAATTGGAAGTTCGATTGGATCTAGCCCATCAATATGGACTGTGGCTTTTTTATCTGCCATCGCTATGTATCTCCTATTAAGATATCTATTCTGATTTTTAGATTTTAAAGTTCTGAAATCTGTTTTAAGCACATATTCACATTTTAACGTGAAAGAGGGGGCTAAAGTCAATTTATATAAACATTATGCATATATGTATAATAAATATTCGGTATTAATTAAATATAATACTATTGGCTAATTCGCAAACACCTATAAATAAACAAGAATTGTAAAAAGTTCTATGGGTATATATACTAACGGTGGTTTTAAACCGTTTTGACTTTGGGTAAACATATTTTTACAACTTAAATTTTACTTTTTTGTGAACTTTAACTGTTTTGATGCGTTTACTTTGATAGTTCCACCAGTAATATTTGGTGGGTTTTTAGAAAAACAAGTAGATGAGCTCCACTGTGAGCAAAGATGGGCAAGTAACTGTGAAAAAGCAAAGACCTGTAAATCTAGATCTAACAACTATATCTATGCCGGCAACGGCTAAAGCTTCAATTTTTCACCGCGTCACCGGTGTTGCATTATTTTTTGCTTTAACGTTTGTCATTTGGGCTTGGTCAGAGTCTCTTTCTTCAGCTGAAGGTTTTGAATTCGTCAAGGGTCTGCTAAGCGGATTCATTGCCAAATTTATAGCTTGGGGCACCCTTTCTGTATTGGGTTATCACTTAATCGGTGGTATCCGTCACATCATTATGGATATGGGACATTGGGAAGAACTTGAATCAGGTAACCTAAGCGCTAAAATTGCAATGGCACTTGGCGTTGTATTTGCCGTATTGGCAGGGGTGTGGATATGGTCTTAAATCAAGCAACTCTTAAACGTGATGGTGTGCAAGATTTTGTATCTTTACGTACCACGGCATTAATAATCAGCGCATATGCGATTTTTATTATCGGCTATTTCTTAGCGACGCCAGAAGTCACTTTCGAAGCCTGGACAGGCCTATTCTCAAACCTAGCAATGAAAGGGTTTACTTTAATTACCCTTATTTGCATGATGGTTCATACCCGTATTGGCCTTTGGCAAGTTCTTACCGATTATGTTAAGTGTGCAAAGCTACGTGCAGCTTTAGGTTTTGTATTAAACCTGATGGCGCTTGCTTACGTAGCTATTGGTCTAATCGTATTATGGGGTGTTTAAGTGAAATATTCTGTTCGTGAATTTGACGCCGTAGTAATTGGTGCAGGTGGTGCTGGTATGCGCGCTGCTTTAGCAATTACAGAATCTGGCAAAACGTGTGCATTAATATCTAAAGTATTTCCAACGCGCTCACACACTGTATCTGCTCAAGGTGGTATTACAGTAGCGCTTGGTAATTCACACGAGGACAACTGGGAATGGCATATGTACGATACCGTTAAAGGTTCCGATTTTATCGGTGACCAAGACGCTATCGAATACATGTGTCAAACTGGCCCAGAAGCTATTACTGAATTAGAAAACATGGGATTACCATTTTCTCGTTTTGAAAATGGCCGTGTTTATCAACGTCCTTTCGGTGGTCAATCGAAAAACTTTGGTGGTGAACAAGCCGCACGTACTGCTGCTGCTGCTGACCGTACTGGTCATGCTTTACTTCATCTTTTATATCAACAAAATGTTAAAAACAAAACAAATGTATTCTCTGAGTGGTATGCACTTGACTTAGTTAAAAACGACAATGGTGATGTAGTAGGGTGTACAGCAATTGAGATTGAAACAGGTGAAATCACTTTCTTCAAATCTAAAGCAGTTGTATTAGCCACTGGTGGTGCTGGTCGTATATTCGCATCAACAACAAATGCTCACATTAACACCGGTGACGGTGTTGGTATGGCAACACGCGCTGGTATTTCTATGCAAGACATGGAAATGTGGCAGTTCCACCCAACGGGTATTGCAGGTGCTGGTACGCTAGTAACTGAAGGCTGTCGTGGTGAAGGCGGTTATCTTTTAAATAAAGATGGCGAGCGCTTCATGGAACGTTACGCACCAAACGCAAAAGACTTAGCGTCTCGCGATGTTGTTGCGCGTTCAATGATGACTGAAATCCGTGAAGGTCGTGGTTGTGATGGTCCTTGGGGTCCTCATATCAAGCTGAAACTTGACCATTTAGGTGAAGAAACGCTTAACTTACGTCTTCCTGGCGTATGTGATCTAGCTAAAACTTTCGCTCACGTTGATCCAGCTAAAGAGCCAATTCCAGTAATTCCTACTTGTCATTATATGATGGGTGGTGTTCCTACTAACGTAAATGGGCAAGCACTACAAATCGATGCTCAAGGCAACGAAAAAGTAGTTGAAGGTTTATTTGCTGTTGGTGAGATTGCATGTGTATCTGTACACGGTGCAAACCGTCTAGGTGGTAACTCATTACTAGATTTAGTTGTATTTGGTCGTGCTGCTGGTAACTTCTTAGGTAAATACCTTAAAGATGTTGAAGTATCAAAAGCGGCTTCAGAGTCAGATTTAGAAGCATCTCTTGCACGTTACAACCGTTGGGAAAGTTCAACGGCTGGCCAAGGTGAAGATCCAGTTCAAATCAAAAAAGACCTACAGCAATGTATGCAGCTTAACTTCTCGGTATTCCGTGAAGGTGATTCAATGGCTTCAGGTCTTCAAGAACTTAAAGAAATTCGTGAACGTCTGCAACATGCTCGTCTTGATGATAAATCATCAGATTTCAATACGCAGCGTATCGAATGTCTTGAACTAGATAACTTAATGGAAACAGCTTACTCAACTGCAGTAGCTGCAAACTTCCGTACAGAAAGCCGTGGTGCACATTCTCGCTTTGACTACCCAGATCGTGATGACGAAAACTGGTTATGTCACTCAGTATTCAATCCTGTAACGGATGAAATGAGCAAGCGTGATGTAAACTATGCGCCTAAAACGCGTGAAGCTTTCCCACCTAAAGCACGTGTTTACTAGGAGATAGACGATGGCACAAGTACAATTTTCAGTTTATCGTTATAATCCAGATGTTGACAACGCTCCTCGTATGCAAGAATACACCTTGCAAACAGAGGAAGGTCACGACATGATGGTGTTAGATGCACTTATTCTTTTAAAAGAACAAGATCCGACATTATCTTTCCGTCGTTCATGCCGTGAAGGTGTGTGTGGATCTGATGGTGTTAACATGAATGGTAAAAATGGTTTAGCATGTATTACTCCTTTATCTACGCTACAAAAAAATGGCAAAGGTAAAATTGTAGTACGTCCATTACCAGGCTTACCTGTGGTTCGTGACCTTGTTATTGACATGAGTCAGTTCTACACTCAGTACGAAAAAGTAAAACCTTATTTAATTAATGATCAGCCTGCAGCAGGCGAGCGTCTTCAATCTATTGAAGAACGTGATAAATTAGATGGGCTATATGAGTGTATTTTGTGTGCATGTTGTTCGACATCGTGTCCTTCGTTCTGGTGGAATCCAGACAAGTTCATTGGTCCAGCAGGCCTTCTTCACGCTTACCGTTTCTTAGCTGATAGCCGAGATACAGCAACTGAAGAACGTTTAGCGGATTTAGACGATGCGTTTAGCGTGTTCCGTTGCCACAGTATCATGAACTGTGTTAGCGTTTGTCCTAAGGGTCTTAACCCGACTAAAGCAATTGGGCAAATCAAATCTATGTTATTAAACCGAGCGGTTTGATTACTTAGTAAACGTAAGATGGCTAATATAGATTATTAGCCATCTTGTTATGATAACTATTAATTTCTGCGCTAAAGAAAAGGGCTTATAAATGCACGAAGGTGTGATGAAGGCATGGCTAGAATCTTCACATTTAAACGGCGGCAACGTTGCTTATGTAGAAGAGCTTTATGAAGCGTATTTAGACGATGCGACTTCTGTGCCAGATGAATGGCGAGAAGTGTTCGAACAATTACCTAAAGTTGATGGTGTGGATGTTGAAGTAAAACATTCAGAAGTTCGAATGCAGTTTGCACAGCTTGCAAAAAACAAGCATAGAGAAGTAGTGGTAGCAGAGGGTAGTGGCGGTGACCTTAAACAGGTTAAAGTTCTACAACTTATTAATGCTTTCCGTTTTCGTGGACACCAAAATGCAAACCTAGATCCATTAGGTATTTGGCAACGAGAGCGTGTACGAGATTTAGAGCTAGAGTACCACGACTTATCTTCAAGTGATTTTGACCGCGAGTTTAACGTAGGATCGTTTGCCGTAGGCCGCGATACTATGCCTTTAGGTGAACTATACCAAGCACTAAAAACTACATATTGTGGTTCAATTGGCGCTGAGTATATGCACATCACATCAACAGAGGAAAAGCGTTGGTTACAACAGCGTTTAGAATCTGTCCAGTCTAGGCCAAAATTCGAAAAAGACGAAAAGCTGCGTATCCTTAAAGGATTAACTGCTGCTGACGGACTTGAAAAATATTTAGGGGCTAAGTTCCCAGGTGCTAAGCGTTTCTCACTTGAAGGTGGTGATGCGTTAGTTCCAATGTTAAAAGAGCTTATTCACCGCGCTGGTGAAAGCGGCCAACAAGAAGCTGTTATTGGTATGGCTCACCGTGGTCGTTTAAATGTTCTTGTAAATGTACTTGGTAAAAATCCATCAGAATTATTTGATGAGTTTGCTGGTAAACATAAAGAAACATTAAGTTCTGGCGATGTTAAGTACCACATGGGTTATTCATCTGACTTTGCTACTAAAGGCGGCAATGTTCATATGGCGCTTGCGTTTAACCCTTCTCATCTTGAAATTGTAAACCCAGTTGTTATGGGCTCAGTACGTGCTCGTCTTGACCGCTTAGGTGACAGTTCTGGTATTAAAGCTTTACCAATTACAATTCATGGTGATTCTGCGGTTACAGGCCAAGGTGTTGTACAAGAAACGTTTAACTTATCACAAACTAACGCGTTTAGTTGTGGTGGTAGTATTCGTATTGTTGTAAATAACCAAGTTGGTTTTACTACATCAAAACAAGACGATGTACGATCTACTGATTACTGTACTGACATTGCTAAAATGGTTCAGTCACCTATCTTCCATGTTAACTCTGATGACCCTGAAGCAGTTGCATTTGTTACTCAAATTGCACTTGATTTCAGAAACAAATTTAAACGTGACGTAGTAATCGATTTAGTATGTTACCGTCGCCATGGTCACAATGAAGCTGATGAGCCTAATGCAACTCAGCCTGTTATGTACCAAAAAATTAAAAAGCACCCGGTTCCGCGTTTAATTTATGCAGACCAACTTATAGCTGAAGGCTCTTTTTCTGAACAAGAAATAAAAGCACTTGCTGATGAGTATCGAAATGCATTAGACGAAGGCAACTGTGTTGTTTCAGAAATACAACCAGTGACATCGCATTCTTCAGATTGGGCAAAGTATGTTGGCCATGAATGGGATGTTAATTACGATGCTAGTGTGCCTGTAGAGGAGCTTAAAGCACTCGGTGAGAAAATTGCTTCTTACCCAGAGCAATATAAAGCACAGTCACGCGTTAAAAAGATTTACGATGATCGTAAATTAATGGCTTCTGGTGAGAAACCTCTAGATTGGGGTATGGCAGAAACACTTGCTTATGCAACAATCGCAACTGAAGGTACTGATATTCGTTTAACTGGTCAAGATTCAGGGCGTGGCACATTCTTCCATCGTCATGCTGTTGTTCACAGTCAATCAGACGGCGCTACTTATACACCTCTTCAGCACTTAAGCGAAGATCAAGGTACTTTTGAAGTATATGACTCTGTTTT
Organism: Pseudoalteromonas aliena; assembly: GCF_038155085.1. Classification (GTDB taxonomy): domain Bacteria; phylum Pseudomonadota; class Gammaproteobacteria; order Enterobacterales; family Alteromonadaceae; genus Pseudoalteromonas; species Pseudoalteromonas aliena_A. The sequence continues at coordinate 577,864 of NZ_JBAKAU010000001.1, read as the reverse complement.
ATCTGAAGAAGCTGTTGTTGCTTTTGAATATGGTTATGCAACAGCTGAGCCTACTTCATTAGTGCTTTGGGAAGCACAGTTTGGTGATTTCGCCAACGGTGCACAAGTTGTATTTGACCAATTCCTAAGTTCTGGTGAGCAAAAATGGGGCCGTTTATGTGGTCTTACAATTTTGTTACCACATGGCTACGAAGGACAAGGTCCAGAGCATAGTTCAGCTCGCTTAGAGCGTTTCCTACAACTATGTGCTGATCACAACATGCAAGTATGTGTTCCATCTACTCCTGCACAAGTTTACGCTATGCTTCGTCGTCAATCAGTTCGACCACTACGTCGTCCGTTGATTGTTATGACGCCTAAGTCGTTGCTTCGTCATCCTCTTGCTACTTCATCGCTTGAAGAGCTATCGCATGGTGTTTTCCATAATATGATCGACGAAGTTGATGATATTAACCCTGAGAAAGTTGAACGCGTTGTATTTTGTAGTGGTAAAGTTTATTACGAACTATTACAAGAGCGTCGTAAGCTTGAGCAAGATAATATTGCTATTGTTCGTGTTGAGCAGTTATATCCGTTCCCACATGACGAAATGCAAACAATTATGGAGCGTTACCAACACGTAACTGATTTTGTATGGTGTCAAGAAGAGCCACAAAACCAAGGTGCATGGTACTGTTCACAACATCACTTTATTGATGCAATCCCACAAGGTGCTAAATTAAAATATGCAGGACGTAAAGCGTCTGCATCACCAGCGTGTGGTTACATGTCAGTACATACTAAAGAACAACAAGCGCTCGTTGCCGACGCGCTTACTATAGAAAATAAAGGATAAGCAATGAGCACAGAAATTAAAGTTCCTGTTCTTCCTGAGTCGGTTGCAGATGCTACCGTTGCTACATGGCATGTAAGTGTTGGCGACAAAGTAACTCGTGATCAAAACTTGGTAGATATTGAAACAGATAAAGTGGTTTTAGAAGTTGTTGCACAGCATGATGGTGTAATTACAGAAATATCACAAGAAGAAGGTGCAACCGTACTTGGCGATCAAGTTATGGGTTTACTTGGTGATGCTGATGCAGCGCCAGCAAGTGAAGGTTCATCTAAAGAAGAATCAGCACCAGCTAAATCAGAAGGCGCGCCAGCGGCGCAATCAGCACCAGCATCAGAAGGTAAAGAAGTGGACATTAAAGTACCTGTACTTCCAGAATCAGTTGCAGACGCAACAATTGCTACATGGCATGTACAACCAGGTGACGCAGTAACACGCGACCAAAACTTGGTAGATATTGAAACAGATAAAGTTGTTCTTGAAGTAGTAGCTCAAGAAGACGGCGTTATGGGCGACATTATCAACGCTGAAGGCGATACTGTTCTTGGTGAGCAAGTAATTGGTTCAGTTAAAGCGGGTGGCGCACCAGCAGCTCCTGCTGCTAAAGAAGAAGCGGCTCCTGCGGCTGATTCAAGTGACAGCTCTGACGTATTAACACCATCAGTTCGTCGCTTAATTGCTGAAAAAGGCCTAGATGCTTCTAAAATTAAAGGCACAGGTAAAAATGGTCGTGTGACTAAAGAAGATGTTGATACTTTCTTAAAAGCGCCTGTATCATCAGCTAAAAAAGCAGAGGCTGCTGCTCCAGCTGCCCCAATGGGTGATCGCACTCAAAAACGTGTTCCTATGACACGTTTACGTAAAACGATTGCAAACCGTCTTCTTGAAGCTAAAAATTCTACTGCAATGTTAACTACGTTTAACGAAGTTAATATGAAGCCAATTATGGACCTTCGTAAGCAGTACCAAGAAGTATTCGAAAAGCGTCACGGTATTCGCTTAGGTTTCATGTCTTTTTACGTGAAAGCAGTAACTGAAGCACTTAAACGTTTCCCTGATGTAAATGCATCAATCGATGGCGACGATATCGTATACCACAACTATTTCGACATCAGCATTGCTGTTTCTACACCTCGTGGTTTAGTAACGCCTGTTCTTAAAGATTGCGATAAGCTATCAGTTGCTGAAATTGAAAAAGGTATTCGTGAACTAGCACTTAAAGGTCGTGACGGTAAGCTAACGCTTGACGATATGACGGGTGGTAACTTCACAATTACAAATGGTGGTGTATTTGGTTCGTTACTATCTACGCCTATCATTAATTTGCCACAGTCTTCAATTTTGGGAATGCACAAAATTCAAGACCGCCCAATGGCAGTAAATGGTAAAGTTGAAATTCTTCCTATGATGTATTTGGCACTTTCTTACGATCATCGCCAAATAGATGGTAAAGAATCTGTTGGTTTCTTAGTAACTATTAAAGAGTTACTTGAAGATCCAACTCGCTTATTACTGGATGTTTAATCAAGTAGTATGAAATGTAAGCTGTGAACCACAATTCACAGCTTTTTTTTTGCGCCTTTGGTCTTACTGGGGTTTTCATGTTAAGCCTTGGGATCTATACTAGGTGCGCAATTTGGGATAGTTGTTTATTGAATAAATATTCAGCTCTTTTAGTATAAAAAATTGGATAAAGCATCATGAATTTGCATGAGTATCAGGCAAAACAACTTTTTGCCGAATATGGTTTACCAGTTTCTCAAGGTTTCGCTTGCGATACACCTGAAGAAGCTGCTGCAGCTGCTGAAAAAATCGGCGGAGATATGTGGGTTGTTAAAACTCAGGTTCACGCAGGTGGACGTGGTAAAGCTGGCGGTGTAAAGCTAGTTAAAACTATCGACGAAGTAAAAGCGTTTGCAGCTAACTGGTTAGGTAAAAACCTAGTTACTTACCAAACAGACGAAAATGGTCAGCCAGTAGCTAAAATTTTAGTTGAAAGCTGTACAGATATCGCAAACGAACTGTATCTAGGTGCAGTAGTTGACCGTGCTTCTCGCAAAGTTGTTTTCATGGCGTCTACTGAAGGCGGTGTTGAAATTGAGACTGTTGCTGAAGAAACACCAGAACTAATCCACAAAGCTGAGATCGATCCATTAGTAGGTCCTCAAGCTTACCAAGCACGTGAACTTGGTTTCAAATTGGGTCTTAACCCAACACAAATGAAACAGTTCGTTAAGATCTTCATGGGTCTTGGTAAAATGTTTAACGATTTCGATTTCGCACTTCTTGAAATCAACCCGTTAGTAATTACAGATGAAGGTAACCTTCACTGTCTTGACGGCAAAATCGGTATCGATGGTAATGCACTTTACCGTCAACCAAAAATCCGTGAGTTCCACGATCCATCTCAAGAAGATGCTCGTGAAGCACATGCAGCAAGCTTTGAGCTTAACTACGTAGCATTAGATGGTAACGTAGGTTGTATGGTTAACGGTGCAGGCCTAGCGATGGGTACTATGGACATCGTAAACCTACACGGCGGCAAGCCAGCTAACTTCCTAGATGTTGGTGGCGGCGCGACTAAAGAACGTGTTTCTGAAGCATTCAAAATCATTCTTTCTGACGACAATGTTAAAGCTGTTTTAGTTAACATCTTTGGCGGTATCGTACGTTGTGACATGATTGCCGAAGGTATCATTGGCGCAGTTAAAGAAGTTGGCGTAAATGTACCTGTAGTTGTACGTTTAGAAGGTACTAATGCTGAATTAGGTCGTGAAGTTCTTAAGAGCTCTGACTTAGATATCATCGCTGCTGAATCATTAACAGACGCTGCTGAAAAAGTTGTTGCTGCTGCGGAGGGCAAATAATGTCTGTATTAATCAATAAAGATACAAAAGTTATCTGTCAGGGTTTCACTGGTGGCCAAGGTACTTTCCACTCAGAGCAAGCGCTTGAGTACGGTACACAAATGGTTGGTGGTGTTAGCCCAGGTAAAGGCGGTCAAACGCATCTTGGTCTTCCTGTATTCAACACAGTACGTGATGCAGTACAAGAAACTGGCGCAACTGCTTCAGTTATCTACGTACCAGCACCTTTCTGTAAAGATGCAATCTTAGAAGCTATCGATGCTGGCATTGAGCTTATCGTTTGTATCACTGAAGGTATCCCTACACTTGATATGGTTGACGTTAAAGTTAAACTAGATCAAACAGGTACTCGTATGATCGGTCCTAACTGTCCAGGTGTTATCACTCCTGGTGAGACTAAGATTGGTATCATGCCTGGTCACATCCACAAGCCTGGTAAAGTAGGTATTGTTTCTCGCTCTGGTACTTTAACGTACGAAGCTGTTAAGCAAACTACAGATGCTGGTTTTGGTCAGTCTACGTGTGTTGGTATTGGTGGTGATCCAATCCCAGGTACTAACTTTATCGACGTTCTAGAAATGTTCGAAAAAGATCCACAAACTGAAGCAATCGTAATGATTGGTGAAATTGGTGGTACTGCAGAAGAAGAAGCTGCAGAGTACATCAAAGCTAACGTAACTAAACCTGTTGTATCTTACATTGCTGGTGTTACTGCACCAGAAGGTAAGCGCATGGGTCACGCTGGCGCAATCATCGCAGGCGGTAAAGGTACTGCTGATGAGAAATTTGCTGCACTAGAAGCTGCTGGCGTACAAACTGTACGTTCACTTGCTGATATCGGTAAAGCACTTAAAGAAAAAACAGGCTGGTAATTCAGTTAGTTTAATCTGTAAAAAGGCTCGCATTTGCGAGCCTTTTTGTTATTGACTAAAAATTAGTAAGGGTAACTAATATGCTGAAAAAACCGCACAGATAAATCTTGTCGCTCTTTATTTATAGATAGCTCAGAGGACATTGTATGTATTGTTTTTTCTACTTGATTCATAAAACGCCCATAGCCTATTTCATGTTTATCTTTATCTGTTGCAACAATAACAAAATGTAGTGTTTCTACTAACTTATCGCTTTGGTAAAAGCTTTTTAAATCCAATTGATTGTCTTGTGTATTAAAGCTTAGTTTTTGTATTTCACAATTGCTCTCATTTTTATCAATTTTGCTATTACGAACTATGGGCAGTGCACCATTGGCAACCATAGCGCCGTGACTCAATTTATTTGTAATACACGCTTTCTTAAATAAACCTTCAAAATAATCATAAAATTTAGCATAGTCATTATTATTTATTAACGCTTGAAACTGGGTTTTAATAGCGCGTGAAACGGGAATAGAGAACGTTACGTAGGTCATTTCAGCGTGAGTATCTGGAATACTACATTGCCTAGACTGGTAGCGAGGGTAGAGACTTCTTAATTTGTATCCATAACTTTCCTTACTACCTTTTTCTTTAGCAAATAAGTCGTATGTTAAATGTTGGTGATCGCGTAATTTAAATTGAGGCTGGTTTAAAAATAAATGTCCTTGCAAATAATTTAGAACTTTAAGCACCTTATTATGAAAATGAGCTGAGTTTGCTCTTAGATCATCGCCGGTTGCTAAAAATAATAATCGTATTTTTTTACTTTTCTCGCCTTTAGCGTAATAGACCTTATGAGCTTCGTGATAGCGAGGGTTATAAAAAAACAGCATTTGCTTTTGTGTTTCTAATTGATAAGACTCATCATGAAAGCGTACAACAGGAAGTTTATCGTTAGCTAATAAATGCACATTATGTAATTCATATTCATCACAACAAGCAAAAAGCTGGCGTGCTATGCGCTCATAACAGCAATCAATATTGCTGAAGCTTTTATAGAAATCTTCGTTGGGTGTAAGCTCTGCTAACAAATAATGATTTGCACGAGCATTTGTAGGGATATAAACACGGTGTTGTGTAGAGTTTGCCATCTTAGAGTCCTTTTTATCTGAGGTTACACGTACTATAAAATCATTTGATGACTTAAATATTGCGCTAAAACAAATTTTATCTATAAACAACACTTAATAAGAATTAAAGTTAAGCAATTTCTAGAATAAACCCGCATCTAGTGCTGTATGTTAGTGTTTGTTTTTGTAATAATGCATTAGTTTTGTTATCACGAATATTCAGAGGATTGCACTCCTATGGCGGAAATTGAGAATCGCCCAAGTAACTTTATTAGAACCCGAATTGATGAAGATTTAGCAAGTGGAAAGCATGCAACTACGCATACGCGTTTTCCACCTGAACCAAATGGCTTTTTACACATTGGCCATGCAAAATCAATTTGCTTAAATTTTGGTATCGCAAAAGATTACGACGGTTTATGTAATCTACGTTTTGACGATACAAATCCAGAAAAAGAAGACATTAACTACGTTAACTCTATAAAAGAAGACGTTAAATGGTTAGGTTTTAACTGGAGTGGCGATATAAAGTATTCGTCTAATTACTTTGATATTTTGTATGGTTATGCCGTAGAACTTATTGAAAAAGGCTTAGCGTACGTTTGTTTTTTAACAGCAGATCAAGCACGTGAGTACCGTGGTACGTTAAAAGAGCCTGGTAAAAATAGCCCGTACAGAGATACTTCAATTGAAGAAAACCTAGCATTATTTGAAAAAATGCGCGCTGGTGAATTCAAAGAAGGTGAATGTGTTCTACGTGCTAAAATTGATATGGCCAGCTCATTTATGGTGCTGCGCGATCCAATTATTTATCGTGTACGCTTTGCGCATCATCACCAAACGGGTGATAAGTGGTGCATTTACCCAATGTACGATTTTACTCATTGTATATCTGATGCTATTGAAGGTATTACACATTCACTTTGCACACTAGAATTTCAAGATAATCGTCGTCTATACGACTGGGTGCTTGATAATATCAGCCTTGAGTGTCACCCACAGCAAATTGAGTTTTCACGTTTAAACTTGGAATATACAATTATGTCTAAGCGTAAGCTAAACGACTTAGTTGTGAATAATTTTGTAGAAGGGTGGGACGACCCTCGTATGCCTACTATTGCCGGCTTACGTCGTCGCGGTTATACGCCAGGTTCTATTCGTGAGTTTTGTTTACGTATTGGTGTTACAAAACAAGAAAACATGGTTGAAATGGGCATGCTTGAAGCCTGTATCCGTGAAGATCTAAACGAAAATGCGCCTCGTGCTATGGCAGTACTTGACCCTGTTAAAGTGGTTATCGAGAATTACGATGCAGATACAGTTGAAACTTTGTCAGTGGCTAACCACCCTAATAAAGAAGAAATGGGTCGTCGTGACGTTCCGTTTACGCGTGAAATTTACATTGAACGTGAAGACTTTAAAGAGCAAGCAAATAATAAGTTTAAACGCTTAGTGCTTGATAAAGAGGTACGTTTACGCGGTGCATATGTTATTAAAGCAGAGCGTGTAGAGAAAGATGATAATGGTGAAATAACAACTATTTATTGTACTTACGATAACGAAACCCTTGGTAAAAACCCAAGTGATGGTCGTAAAGTAAAAGGCGTTATTCATTGGGTTTCAGCCCCTGAGTCTATTACCGCAGAAGTACGCTTGTATGACCGTTTATTTAATGTACCAAACCCAGCTGCCGCTGATGAGTTCGAAACTACATTAAACCCTGAGTCATTAGTTGTTTTACACAATGCTAAACTTGAGCCTTCACTTGCTAATTCACAAGCAGAGCAGGGCTTTCAATTTGAGCGAACAGGGTATTTTTCTCGCGATTCAAAATCAGAAAACGTTGTATTTAATCAAACAGTCGGTCTTCGTGACTCTTGGTCTAAAACTCAATAAATAGCGTCTAAATATACTCAGTATTTACTGAGTATATTTATCAAGTACGTATTTTAGACACAAAAAAACCTGCACATAGCAGGTTTTTTTTTGCTTTTAAAAGCAGTATCAGCTGTTTGCGTCGCTAAATTCTTTACACGCTGCTTTATCATTACACTCACCGTATAAATATAAAGAATGGTTTGTAAGAGTAATACCATTTTCTTCAGCAATTTCTAGTTGACGACGCTCAATCATGTCATCTTCAAACTCTACCACTTTGCCACATTTCAAACATACTAAATGATCGTGGTGAGTGCTTCCAGAGAGTTCAAATACAGACTTGCCACCTTCAAAGTGATGACGGCTTACAATACCCGCATCATCAAATTGGTTAAGTACGCGGTATACAGTCGCAAGACCAATCTCTTCACCTAAATCCAAAAGAATTTTGTAAACATCTTCAGCGCTGATGTGTTGGTTATCTGGAGATTGTAAAATCTCTAATATTTTAATACGCGGTAAAGTTACTTTTAAACCGGCTTTTTTAAGTTCCAAGTTGTGATCAGTCATTAAATCTGTCTCAATTTTATTTGGTTACACTAGACATCTTGCAAGGATGTACACGACACATTAGCAACGATAAGAATAACGTGCCTAAGCATTAAGTGCAAAGAACAATTGATGATAATTGTAATTTTAATTTAAAACGCTAACTGTTTGATAATTATTTAAACAGCTAGCGTAAAGAGGGGAGAAATTAGTCAGCTAATTCGCTTAAACACATTTCTTCAAAGACTTGTGCAGACCATGCTTTAACACGTTCTTCAGTTAGTTCTGGTTGACGGTCTTCGTCAATGCCTAGACCTACAAAGTGATTGTCATCAGCCATGCCTTTTGATGCTTCAAAATCATAGCCTTCAGTTGGCCAATGGCCTACAACAATAGCGCCACGTTCAGTAACAATGTCGTTGATCATACCCATTGCATCTAAAAAGTACTCTGCGTAATCTTCTTGGTCACCACAACCAAAAATAGCAACTAGCTTACCTTCAAAATCTACGTCTTCAAGCTCTGGGAAAAAATCATCCCAATCACATTGTGCTTCGCCGTAGTACCAAGTAGGGATACCGAATAAGATCAAATCAAATTCAGCAATCTCTTCTTTAGAGCTTTTTGCAATATCGTGAACAGCAACAAGCTTTTTACCCAATTCTTTTTGGATCATCTTTGCTACGTGTTCTGTGTTACCTGTATCACTTCCGAAAAATATGCCAACACTTGCCATGGATTTACAACCTTTTATGTATCTATAGCCAATCTTTCTTGTAAAATCGTTTCGATCAACGCACTGCGGCTAATATTTTGTGCATCTGCCATATCACTAAGTGCTTGATATAACTGTGATGAAACTTTAAATTCAACACGCTTCAAACCACGTGCTTTATCTCTTTTTATTTGATTACGTTTATTAACCTTTAACTGCATATCCCTTGAAAGGGGATTGGTTTTAGGTCTGCCTGGACGTTTTTCGTATTCAAATAAATCGAGTGTTGTTCTATCTGTTTCTGACTTAGCCATGCTTAACCTACACCTGCGCCTTGCCAAAATACTTGAATAAGGCCTTTAGCAATAAAGCCAGAACACCCTAAAAAGAGCACACCCCAAACAATATATTGTCCAAACTTTGGAACATTACCACTTTTTAGTACGTCTTTAATTGCCATGCCGATGAATATGAATATACCGGCTAAGCCAAAATACAACCCTAGGGTATCAAATTCGTTAATTAACTGACTGACCATCAACGTATAACCTTTAAATTAAACGGCGCGTACTATAGCATATAAATCTGCAATTATTTAGTGCGCTGAATCAAAAACACGCGATAAAATCGCTTTAAACCGCAGTTAAAAAGTCACTTATTGCTTTATTTACAGCAAGTGGCTTTTGCGCGTGCAACCAGTGACCGGCACCATGAATAATTTTTGCTTTGGTTTTTTTAAACCTTGCCATTATTGCACTACGATGCTCGGGCAAAATATAGTCAGAATCATTTCCTTTAATGAAAAGAGTATCACATAAACAAGAATTGTTTTCATTAACATTAGCTGTGATTGTTGAATATTTTTCGCTAAGTACTTCTAAATTAAATCGCCAAGTAAACTGGCCACTTTCATTTTTAGCCAAGCTTTTAAGTAAAAACTGACGAACGCCTGGTTCATCAATAAATGGAATCATGATTGAATCAGCTTGTTTTCGGTCATTTACTTTCTCATCAGCCACTGCGTTAAGTGCTGTTAGAATTTGTGTATGACGAGCTGGGTAGCTTACAGGAGCAATATCTAGCACCACAAGCTTATTAACACGTTCAGATTGTGTTAGTGCTAATTGCATTGCAACTTTACCGCCCATTGAGTGACCAATCACATGTGCTTTTTTTATATTTAAGCTATCCATTAGCTCTAAAACATCCTGCGCCATAGCAGGGTAATTCATTTCGTCACTATGGGGTGAGCGGCCATGGTTGCGTAAATCTATATTTATCACATTAAAATGCTCACTAAGCGGTTTTGCGATCACATTTAAGTTTTCTAGCGATCCAAAAAGGCCGTGAATTAAAATAACATCCGGGCCTTGCCCTTGTTGTTTGTAATTTAACTGCATACCAATCTCCAAAAATTTTGCATAGTTTGACGAGCATTGCTATAAAAAGCAAAAAAATGCAGCCACTATTTATTACGTTGGGCTATTGGGTTTTAAATCAACAACATTGGGTAAACTTTATTCTTTAATAGTTGTTTACTGGTTATGTTTATGGGAGTGCTTGTTGTAACTCGCATTTCTGATTGGTTTGGGTATAATCACACGGGAGAGAGAAATGTGACCCGTAATGACAGGAAGAACATGAAACAAATCGACATAGACGACGAGTTATACCAATATATTGCCAGCAATACGCAAAGTATTGGTGAGAGTGCATCCACTATTTTACGTCGTTTATTAAACCTCAGCGGCGAAAAAATTCAAACCGCAAGCGTAGAACTTAATCAAAATAATCAAACTGCGATAACAACTAATACTTTATCAACTTCTGAGCAAGTTGATAAGCCTACAAATGTAAAAGTGCCTGATGTTGTCACACCTGTGAAGCAAAAAAGCGCTAATGTTTTTAACATATTAAATAAAGAAGAGTTGGCAATGCAAAAAGGCGTTGTTGGTCGGTTTTTATTTATTTTGAGTGCGTTTTATAGAACGCATAAAACGGACTTTAGTGCTGTTTTAGAAATTAAAGGCCGCGATAGAGTTTATTTTGCAACAAGCAAAGAAGACTTAATTAATAGTGGCAGTAGCATGAACCCTAAAAATATAATAGATAGCGAATACTGGGTAATGACTAACTCTAATACAACACGAAAAAAAATGATGCTTCACGAAGTTGCGCTTTGCCTAGGATACAGTGCAGAGCAAGCCGAAAAAATTCGCGATTACTTGTAAGGAAATATAATGGCTATTCACTCAGGCGCAGGAAAAACTGCTCCACAATCAGTATTGGTTAATGTTCCTAAGTTAGTTTCTGCTTATTATTTAAATGAGCCAGACCTTGAGCAAAATCCAGAGCATTGTGTTGCTTTTGGTACATCAGGACACCGTGGTTGTTCGTACGATGTAAAATTTAACGAGTCTCATATCTTAGCTATTACTCAAGCTATTTGTGATTATCGAAAGCAAAATGACATTTTTGGTCCACTATTTTTGGGCAAAGATACTCATGCCTTAAGTGAAGCTGCGTTTAACTCAGCAATTGAAGTATTGGTTGCAAATGAAGTGCAAGTAATCACCCAAGAAAATGGCGATTTTACTCCTACTCCAGTTATTAGCCACGCCATTGTTTGCCATAACAAAGTTAACCCAAATGAACTTGCAGATGGTATTGTTGTAACTCCTTCGCATAACCCTCCTGAAGATGGTGGTTTTAAATACAACCCACCTAATGGTGGGCCTGCTGATACCGACGTCACTAAATGGATTGAAAATAGAGCAAATCAACTTTTATTAGAAGATTTAGTTGAAGTTGAACTATTCCCATTCGCTAAAGCATCGCGTTCTGGCTTTATCCGCTACGAAGATTTAATGACTCCTTATATTGATGATTTAGAAAATATCGTTAATTTAAAAGCAATTAGCGATGCAGGTATCAAAATTGGTATTGATCCATTAGGCGGTTCAGGTATCAATTTTTGGCCAGTCATTGCTCACAAGTATAATTTAGATTTAACTATAGTGAATGACAGCATTGATCCACGTTTTGCCTTTATGCCACTTGATAAAGATGGCAAAATTCGTATGGATTGTTCATCACCTTATTCAATGGCGAACCTTATTGCATTAAAAGATGATTTTGATGTGTCTATTGGTAATGACCCTGACTACGATCGTCATGGTATTGTAACGCCAGATGGCTTAATGAACCCAAATCACTTTTTAGCAGTGGCGATTGATTACTTATTAAAACACAGAGATTGGGGTGCAAGCGTAGAAATTGGTAAAACATTGGTTTCTAGCTCAATGATAGACAAAGTTGCAGCAAGAAATGAGCGCAAAGTAAAAGAAGTACCAGTAGGCTTTAAGTGGTTTGTTGAAGGCTTAAGCAAAGGCAAACTTGCCTTTGGCGGCGAAGAAAGTGCAGGAGCTGCATTTTTACGTTTTGACGGCACCGTATGGTGTACAGATAAAGATGGCTTTATTATGGGGCTACTTGCAGCAGAAATTTTAGCTGTTACAGGTAAAACTCCTTCAGTGCTCTATCAAGAATTAGAACAAGAATTTGGTTCTCCAATTTATAAACGCCTCGATGCACCAGCCTCAAGTGGTCAAAAGTCACGTTTAAAAGCATTGAGTGCTGCTGATGTAGAAGCAGATACACTTGCTGGCGAGCCTATCTTGCAAAAACTGACTCATGCGCCTGGTAACGATGCTGCTATTGGTGGCTTAAAAGTAGTGACTGAAAATGGTTGGTTTGCAGCCCGCCCATCAGGTACTGAAGATATATATAAAATCTATCTTGAGTCTTTCAAAGGTGAAGAACATTTAGCACTTCTAGAAAAAGAAGCTAAAAAGTTAGTTGACTCTGTGATCAGCTAACATTACTTAAACTGTTTAAAAACGGCTGATTTATTCAGCCGTTTTTGTTTGTACCTCTCACAATATTAAAAGGGCTTATCATGTTAGCCAAACCAAGTTACTTAAACGAATTAAAAGATACCGGTGATTTTTTAACACTGAGTCGTAATAATGAATGGCATTTAGAGGCAAGTGAATTTACTTTAGAAAACGACACGCGCGTAACCATTCACGATACTGGCGTTATTGAGTTTCAACCACGTGTTACAACAACAAAAGATGTAGTGCTTTCAAGCGCTGTTCACGGTAACGAAACTGCGCCAATTGAAATTTGTGATTCGCTCATAAAGCAAATTATAAATGGCAAACTTAACCTAGCTCAACGAGTGCTATTTATTTACGGTAACCCTAAGTCTATAAATATTGGTTTACGTTTTGTTGAAGAAAATCTTAATAGGTTATTTAACGGTCATCATACTGTAGAGGGTATAGCTATGAATGATGAACGTGTTCGTGCTGCAAAGCTTGAACACTACGTGAGTGATTTTTTTGAGCGTGGTGAGCAAGGTAGTGCACGTAGCCATTACGATTTACATACTGCAATTCGTGGCTCAAAAAATGAGAAGTTTGCCGTCTATCCATACTTACATGGTAAACCATGGAAAAAATCACAATTACAGTTTTTATTAAGCTGTGGTGTAAATACCGTATTGATGATGAAATCTGAAGCTACAACGTTTAGTTATTATTCGTCGTTTGTACACGGTGCTGACTCGTTTACTGTTGAACTGGGTCAAGTTAAACCTTTTGGTCAAAACGACATGACTCGATTTGAAAAAACAAAAAAAACACTAACTGCATTAATTAGTCAAAATGAAGTTGAATATCCTGATTTTAATGCAAGTGACTTTGAGCTGTTTGCAGTACATCGTACAATTAACAGAACACAAGATGAGTTTAGTTTTCCATTTTCAGATGATGCTGAGAACTTTACTGGGTTTGCAAAGGGAGAGCTGCTTGCTACAGACGGCGATACGCCTTACTATGCCAACGTTGAGGGCGAAGCTATCATTTTCCCAAATGCGAGCGTAGCATTAGGACAAAGAGCACTGCTTACTGTTATTCCTATGGATATTGATAGTAACTTCGTCTAACACAACTCATCAGACCACAGATGTGTTCAAGTTAACTATATGATTGCTATTAATTAAAGTAACCGTATCGTTAACTTGCCACTTATTTAGCCTATATTTGCTTTTGTTTCGTCCCAGATGTGTTGAATAACACCTTACGTTAACGTAAGGTGTTGGCAGCTTTAATTAAAGATAGTGCAGATGTTGCAAAGTTTAACCTGCAACAATCACCCATAATAATAATTTACAGGGGCATTGTTTTTCCGACAACAAAAGAAGGTAGGTTATGAGTAATCCCAATAACGTATCGCTGAATATTAACCATGAGCTTGAATTTATTGATGGCCAAGCACTTAATATTCCTACCCTTAGTATTTTAACTGAGGACGGCGACATCCATCCTAGTGCAACCGCACCTGATATTTCAAAACATACCGCTATTAAGTTATATGAAACAATGCGTTTTATACGCCTCCTTGATGAACGTATGCAAGGCGCACAGCGCCAAGGTCGTGTTAGCTTTTATATGCAATGCCTAGGTGAAGAAGCCGCAGTTACAGCCTCTGTTGCTGCACTTGATCAAGATGATATGATAATGGCCCAGTACCGTGAACAAGCTGCACTGCATTATCGTGGCTTTACACTTGATCAGTTTATGAACCAAATGTTTTCAAACGAATTGGATTTAGGCAAAGGCCGCCAAATGCCAATTCATTATGGTTCTAAAGCGCTAAACTACATGACTATTTCATCGCCACTGGGTACGCAAATACCACAAGCAACGGGTTACGCATACGGACAAAAAATAAAGCATATCGACGCTAAAACAGGCGAGCTTACAAGTACAATTGATAACGTGACTATTTGTTACTTTGGTGAAGGTGCGGCATCGGAGGGTGACTTTCATGCGGGCTTAAATATGGCTGCTGTACATAAAGCTCCCGTTATATTTTTTGCTCGTAATAATGGTTACGCAATATCTACTCCGGCAGATGAGCAATTTAAAGGTGATGGTATTGCCTCTCGTGGTGTTGGTTACGGCATTAAAACGATTAGGGTGGATGGGGCTGATGCATTGGCTGTTTACGCTGCAACAAAAAAAGCGCGAGAAATTGCAACTACCCAAGGTGAGCCCGTTTTAATTGAATCTATAGCATATCGATTAGGTGCGCACTCTACATCTGACGATCCTAGTGGGTATCGCTCAAAAGATGAAGAGGCAAATAATCAAACGTGTCCAATCGATAAATTTAGAAAATGGCTTGTTAAGCAAGACTGGTTAAACGAAGAGCAAGACATAAAAGCAAAAGAGTCTATTCGCGAAGAAATTTTAGCAGCCCTTAAACGTGCAGAAATAGTACAAAAACCTGCATTAGAAGAGCTAATTTCTGATGTATACGATACGCCAATTCCTTCTCTTGTTCGTCAATATAACCAATTAAAAGAGCATATTAAAAAGCACCCAGATGCGTATCCGATCACAGCAGGGAGAGTTAAGTAATGGCTAAAATGAACATGCTACACGCAATAAACTCTGCGCTCGACATTACCATGAATGAACATTCTCAAGCCTGTATTTTTGGTGAAGATGTTGGTTACTTTGGTGGCGTATTTAGAGCAACATCGGGCCTACAAGAAAAATACGGTAAGCATCGTGTTTTTAATACACCTTTAACTGAGCAAGGTATTTTAGGTTTTGCTAATGGTTTAGCGGCATTTGGTGCACCTGCTTTAGCGGAGATACAATTTGCTGATTATATTTTTCCGGCATTTGACCAAATAGTTAATGAATCAGCAAAATTTAGATACCGCAGTGGTAACGAGTTCAACGTAGGGAATTTAACCATACGTACTCCTTACGGTGGTGGTATTGCCGGTGGGTTATATCATTCGCAATCACCAGAGGCATATTTTGCACATACGCCTGGCTTAAAAATAGTGGTACCACGTAACCCTTATCAAGCAAAAGGTTTGTTACGTGCGTGTATTAAAGACGATAACCCTGTTTTATTCTTTGAACCAAAGCGTTTGTACCGTGCATCAATTGGTGAAGTACCTGAAGAAGATTACACTATTGAGCTCGGAAAAGCCGAACTAGTACAAGAAGGGACTGACATAACCGTACTTGCTTGGGGCGCACAGATGGAGATTGTAGAAGAGGCTGCTAAACAAGCCAGTGAGCAAGGTATAAGCTGTGAAGTAATAGATCTTAGAAGTATATTACCATGGGATGTAAACACCATTGCTAAGTCGGTAACCAAAACGGGCCGGCTAGTTGTTAGCCATGAAGCGCCTATTACAAATGGCTTTGGCGCTGAAATAGCGGCAACTATTCAACATGAGTGCTTCCTACATTTAGAATCTCCTATTATGCGAGTGTGCGGCTTAGATACACCATATCCGCTTGCACTTGAAAAAGAATATGTACCGGATGCGTTAAAAGTACTGGCTGCAATTAAACAATCAATGGATTTTTAGGGGTTACCATGGCTAAAGATTTTATATTACCCGATATTGGTGAAGGCATTGTTGAATGCGAAGTTGTTGAATGGTTAGTCAAAGAGGGCGATAGCGTATCTGAAGATCAGCCTATTTGTGATGTAATGACAGATAAAGCATTAGTGCAAATTCCGGCTGTACATGATGGTGTAATTACTAAGCTTTATTATCAAAAAGGCGAAATTGCTAAAGTACATGCCCCACTATTTGCTATGGATGTAGCCGGTGATAGTGTAAATAATGAAGCTGTTCAAGAAGACGTTACAACTGAACTACAAGCAAAAAATAGCTCAACTGATTTGTTAGAAGACTTTATACTACCCGATATCGGAGAGGGTATTGTTGAGTGTGAAATTGTTGATTGGTTAGTTGCAGAAGGCGACGAAATAGAAGAAGACCAAGCTGTTTGCGACGTAATGACGGATAAAGCATTAGTACAAATTCCGGCTAAATATACGGGTACTGTGCAAAAGCTTTATTATCAAAAAGGTGAAATTGCTAAAGTACACAGCCCGTTATTTCAAATGACAATTGCAGGCAATATAGCTAAGCCAAATGTTGATATAAACCAAGCGGTCGTAAAGGCGCAAACTAATGCTGTTGTTGAAAAAACAGCACCCGTTAAAACGCAGCAAACTGCTAAAGTTATCAACCAAAAAGCAGTGGCTTCACCTGCGGTTCGTCGTAAAGCACGCGAGCTTGATGTTGATTTAACCTGTGTACCAGGTAGTGGCAAAAATGGCCGTATTTACAAGCAAGACATCGAAGAGTTTGTAAAAGGTGAAGTGCCAAATACTATTGATACTTCACCTCTTAATAACAATGCCTCTCAAAGTACAGTACAAAATCAAACGCAAAATCAAAGTGGTGGCGCACGAGTAGAGCCTATAAAAGGTATTAAAGCGGCTATGGCAAAGCAAATGATGGCTTCTGTGTCTACTATTCCGCACTTTACCTTTAGTGATGAAATTGACTTAACACAGTTAATTGCGCTCAGAAGTGCATTAAAAGAGCAGTATAAAGCGCAAGGTGTAAAGCTCACCATGATGCCATTTTTTGTAAAAGCACTGTCACTGGCTATGAAAGAGTTCCCAATACTTAACTCAAAAGTAAATGACGAATGTTCAGAGCTTACCTACTTTGATGATCATAATATCGGTATTGCAGTTGACTCTAAAATTGGTTTGTTAGTGCCTAATATTAAATCGTGTCAGAGTAAGAGCATTGTAGATGTAGCAAACGATTTAACTCGTATAACTTATTCAGCACGCGAAGGGCGCGTAGCACCGGATGACTTAAAAGGTGGCACAATTAGCATTTCGAATATTGGTGCAATTGGTGGCACTATTGCGACGCCTATTATTAATAAGCCAGAAGTCGCAATTGTTGCATTAGGTAAATTGCAGCATCTACCGCGCTTTGATGAAAGCGGGCAAGTTGTGAGTAAAGCAATTATGCAAGTAAGTTGGTCTGGCGATCACCGCGTTATTGATGGTGGAACAATTGCACGCTTTAATAACCTATGGAAATCGTACTTAGAAAATCCATCTACAATGATGATGGTAATGAGTTAACAACTAAATTGTTTAAATATAATAAAAAAACCAGCTTTTAGCTGGTTTTTTTGTTTTAAAATCAGTTGTTTTTAATTAAGATACAATTGTTACTAAGTAGTAATGTAAATTAAGCCCGTTAGGGAATATAGAAAATAACACTAAGGAAATATTATGGAACATTATATGAATGCGCTGCGTAGCTACGCAGATTTTTCAGGGCGTAATCGTCGTAAAGCATATTGGATGTTTGTATTGATTAACACTCTAATCTCTATAGCACTTTCATTCGTTGATGAATTAATTGGCTTTTATATTATCAGCAATATCTATAGTTTAGCACTATTGATACCTAGTTTGAGTGCCGGTGCACGCCGTTTACATGACACAGGTCGTTCAGGCTGGTGGCAGTTATTATGGTTAGTACCAATAATTGGTTGGATTGTTTTAATTGTGTTTCTTGCACAAGACTCACATGAAGGTGAGAATGATTATGGCCCAAATCCAAAAGAGCTAGCTGCAGAGCCAGCTACGGTATAAAAAATAACTTAATATTAAAAGCTCAGCAATTGCTGAGCTTTTTTGTGTTTGGCTATTTTAGCTTAAAAAGTAAAGGCCATAGCCAACAGTTAATGCAGGGATAGACGTATACAAAGTCGCAATTATAGCCGCTTTAGGTGCCATGGCAATTGCAGGGAATAATGCATCACCATCGTTAGATATTGCATTAGCAGCTAATGCGCTAAATGGAATGATCCCC
This sequence comes from Pseudoalteromonas aliena, assembly GCF_038155085.1. GTDB lineage: Bacteria > Pseudomonadota > Gammaproteobacteria > Enterobacterales > Alteromonadaceae > Pseudoalteromonas > Pseudoalteromonas aliena_A. The sequence continues at coordinate 559,237 of NZ_JBAKAU010000001.1, read as the reverse complement.
TGAATATATAACGTAGTAACAATTATTTGCGGGCCACAACCTGGTAAAAAACCAATCACTACAGCGATAAGCGGCGCTAAATAAGCGTAATGTGCAAACCAAGTTTTTAAATCAAGCCCTGCAATATTTACTAAAATTTCAAACAACATAAACGATGCCACAACCCATGCAGTCACAAAGTGTGTGTCTTGAAGTACTTTAATAATTTTAGAAGGTGGATTACATTCATCGTCTTCAGAGGTTACTTCTTTATAGCTTTCACCTTTAGAAGAATACGCCCATATAGTGACAGTAAATAACGCCATTGCAGCACCAAAAAGGCTAATACTTGTCCCTGTGTATTTTCCAAATTGATCAAAGTCGACATTAAACGCAATTAAAAAAGCAATAATGAGGCTCGGAATAATAGCGAACATCCATACGGGTTTGCTTATTTTAATTATTCGAGTAGGCAATACTTTAACTTGTTTTTTTTGTTCTAACTTAGTTGGGCGTAAAAAGTCTTTTGCGTGAAGGGCATTTACTACAACACCACAAAGCGTACCGACGACTAAACCAATCGCCATTATAATTAAACCTTCAGTAGGGCGAGTGGCAAGGAGTAAAAATGCAGCATCACCCATTGTGGCAGTAAGCACGGCGACTATAGCCCCAAAACTTGCTTGGCCTTTTGTAAATTGAGTAACCACTATTATTGCACCACCACATCCAGGAAGGGCACCTAATACGGCTGCAAAAAATATTTCTAATAGCGGCGATTTAGTACTTAAATAACTAAGCTCTAACTGAGGTAAGTGTTCTATAGCGTAGTAATAAATTAATAATGTAGCAGCAACAAATACGCTAACTTGAAAAAAAGCATCGCTTAGTGCTGTTATGGTCATTTCACGAAGTGATGGCAAAACTAAGCATACCAACAAAAACAGTGGTAATAATAAACGTTTATTTTGGGTAACAAAGCGTTTAGAAGCGGGCGTAATAAATCCTATTTGAGAGAGTAAAATCATACAGTGTCACCAATTAAATAAACTTAGTAACACTGTATATTTTAATCAAATGATAATCAATATCATTTACATCTATTTAAATCGATTACTCACTTTGAGTTTTTCGATGTTAAACCCTGTGCTATTTACGTTGAAACTCTGAGTTGGCATTCCAAGTAGGCCATTGCTCTTGCTCAGATATATTAAAACCTACTTTATAAAATAATTGTAAGTCTTGAACAGCGCCTGATAAATCCCATTCATCGCGGTACCTATCACAAGGCTGATGGTAACAACCACGAAGCACTAAACTCATACGTTTACGATAATTTTCTGTGTCTTCATCGGCCGCTACTGTACCACCGCCTGCATACATTGCAGGAATACCCATATTTGCAAATGCAAAGTGATCAGAGCGGTAATAGCCACCCGATGATGGTTTTGGATCGCCAGATATTGTTCTACCTTGCTCTTTGGCTGCGGTAGTTAAAAATTCATCCATTTGCGATTTACCAATACCTACTACATTCATATCTTTAACTTTACCTAGTAGGTTTAAGCTATCCATATTTATATTCGCAACAGTTTTATTAGCAGCAATAACCGGGTTTGCTGCATAGTATTTAGAACCAAGTAAGCCTTGTTCTTCTGCAGTTACCGCTAAAAAGGTCATTGAACGGCTAGGGTGCTTTGGTAATTTAGTAAAGGCTTCAGCTACTTCAATAAGTCCAGCTGTACCTGTTGCATTGTCGTGTGCACCGTTATAAATTTGATCGCCTTTACGGGTTTTATCTGTACCTAAGTGATCCCAGTGTGCAGAGTAAATAACGTGTTCGTCAGGTTTTTCACTACCTGGGAGGGTTGCAATAAAGTTGTACGACACCGATTTTTTTATTGTATTTTTAACGCTTACCGATGCAGTTAAATCGCCCATATCAACGTTATAAGCACCTTTTGCTGCATTTGTTTTTACAGTCTCAAAATCAAGGCCAGCATTAGTAAAAAGCTCTTTTGCTACATCACTAGTTACCCAACCTTCAACGGCAACGCGGTCCATGTTGTTATTTTCTTTTTGAAACCCAAATTGCTCACCGCTCCAAGAATTTTCGACAACCGACCATGGGTAAGATGCAGGTGCTGTTTCGTGAATAATAATTGCACCTGCAGCACCTTGGCGACTTGCTTCTTCATACTTGTAAGTCCAGCGTCCGTAATAGGTCATCGCATCGCCTGTAAATAACGCAGGATCTTTTGTAGCAAAACCCGGATCGTTAACAAGCATAACTACTGTTTTGCCTTTAACGTCTAACCCTTCGTAATCATTCCAGTTGTACTCTGGTGCATTTACACCGTAGCCAACAAATACAAGTTCTGAGTTTTCGATGCCTTCTTGTGCACTGATACGGCTACTGCCCATAACCATGTCTTTTTTGTATTGGTAATCTTTCCCACCAATAGTTAATACCATGTTTGCATCAGCCTCAAGCGATACAAGTGGAACTTCTTGTAAGTAGCTTTCGCCATTGCCAGGCTCTAAACCTAGGGCTTTAAATTGCGCTGTTAAATAATCAAGCGTTAGTTTTTCGCCAGGCGATGAAGGAGCACGGCCACCAAATTCGTCTGATGCGAGTACTTTTACATGTTTAGCCAGTTCATCAGCTTGAATACTGTTATATCCATCTGTTACATCAGTAGGGGTGATACTTGTTGTTGCGCAACCCGCTAAAACAGCAGTAGTAAGGAGTGTGAGAGAGAAATAATGTTTCATGTCAGCTCTTTTTTGTTTTAAGTTGCGATTAGTATATTAACTTCTATTAATCAGAACCAGTTTTTACGTTAAACTTATCGTAAATTATAGGCATAAATTGTTAAAGGTTTAAATGAAGCGTTTTACTCCCCCCGAGCAATGGCAAGTGAGTAGTTTACAAACAGGCGCATTTTCGCACTTACGTGAGCTATTTAAAGTAGACGAACTAACTAATTGGCCAGCGCCTCAGTGGTTTACTCCCTTTTTAAAAGCGATTAATGCTAATAATATTGCCATTAGCTTTGAAGACGACGCAAAATTAGATTTTGGCGATAGGTATTACGAACAGGTTATTTTTGAAACGGGTGTAGTGCCAACTCGTGCAGAAAATTGGCATGATTTATTTGGTGGTTTTATTTGGTGTTTATTCCCAAAAACTAAGGCACTGATCAACCAACGTCACGTGCAAGATATAGCGCAATATGGGCTACAAAAACGTACCAAACACAGAAATGCACTTACTTTATTTGATGAATGCGGCGTTGTATTAGCCATTAGCGACACAAAGTGGGCAGAGCTACTTCGCGAGCACCAATGGAAAACTGCTTTTGTTGATAATAAAAGCGAGTGGGGTAAAACAATAAAGCCGTTCATATTTGGTCATGCAAATTACGAAATGCTAACTAAGCCTTATATAGGATTAACGGGTAAAGCGTTGTTTGTAAGTATGCCCGATGAAATATTTTGTAAAGATTTAGTTACTCAATATCAGTACCTAGACCAAGCCCTTTATGAGATGATTAATACAGATAACTGCTTAGCTGATAACAAAAAGCTTTCGCCACTGCCTTTATTAGGTGTGCCTGGCTGGTATGACGAAAACAAAGACGACTCTTTTTACAACAATACAGATTATTTTAGAGCGAAACGAAGGATGCGAACATGATAGAAGTTGCTGGGCTTAAAAAGAAATTTAAGCTAACTAAAGATCACAAAAAAAATAAAATAGACGACATCGACCCTCGTGAAGATAAAAGTTACTTTCACTCTGTCAGAGGTGTAAGTTTTAGTTGTGCCAAGGGAGAAGTATTAGGTTTGTTAGGTCCAAATGGAGCTGGCAAGACAACCACACTGAGAATGATTTCAACCGCGTTAAAGCCTGATGAAGGCTCAATAACGATTGCCGGAAACGATATTGTAAAAAAACCGTTACTGGGCCGTAAGTCTATTGGTTTTTTATCAGGCTCTACGGGTTTGTATGGCCGCTTAACTGTAAAAGAAAACATAGAGTATTTTGCAAAGCTTCATGGCATGAACAAAAGCGATATAGCAACGCGTTGTGAAGAACTTTTTACTTTGCTCGACATGCATAAATTTATAGATAAACGGGCAGAAAACCTTTCAACAGGTATGAAGCAAAAAGCAAATATAGCGCGTGCTGTTGTACATCGCCCAGCCGTTGTTGTACTTGATGAACCAACGACAGGTTTAGATATTATGACTACACAAACCGTTATTCAATTTATTAAAGGCTTAAAGGCACAGGGTACACCGGTTATTTTTTCTACCCATCATTTAGATGAAGTCGCACTTTTATGTGACCGAGTTGCAGTTATCAACGAAGGGCTTAGTTGTTTTGATGGCACACTCGATGAGTTTAAAACAGTAGGTAACAGCAATGAGCTCAACCAAGCATTTATGAATATATTAACGGAGAAGCACGATGTTTGAGGTATTTAAAAAGGAATTAAAAGAACTCCTTCGAGATAAAAAGACATTACTTTTTGTGGTTGCATTACCAGTGGCAATATTTCCATTGCTGTTTGCTGTAATGGCATTTATTAGTTCTCAAGCAGCCCTTGATGCAGATCAAAAAGTTAATACTTACGTAATTATTAACGGTGAGTATGCCCAAGAATTTACTGACAAAGTATTTTATCATAAAAGTTTTGAGCTGTATAAAGGCACTAAAACATTCAATAGCATTGAAGAGCTTAAAGCCGGCGTCATCGCTGGTGAAATTGATATGGGAATCTATCTACCAAGCGATGCAAAAAAAACGCTAGATAGCGCTAAACAGAGTCAATGGGAAGTTGTTTTTAATGACTCTAAATCTATTAATTTCTTATTTGACCGCGTAAAAGAGTTAGCTAAAGAATATAGCGATAATCTTCAAAGTGACAAATTAGTTAGTTTTGGTATTGATAAGTCAGCACATAAGTCGCTACTAAATCCAATTGAGGTAGTAAAAGTAGACACTGCTGATAAACGTGAAAACCTAGGAGAGAAAATGGGGGGCTTTTTACCTTATTTACTAATACCACTGGTTTTAATGGGGGCAACTTACCCTGCTATTGATTTAGGAGCTGGTGAAAAAGAGCGTGGCACACTAGAAACATTGTTACTTACTCCTATTACACGTACAGAGCTAGTGCTTGGTAAATTTATAACTTTACTGACAACATCTATTGCTTCAACGACTATTACGGTACTTAGTATGGGTTGTTGGGTTGCATTAGCGTTAGCATTTGCAGACTTAGATTTTATTAAAGAAGCATTTAGTACGTTAGCTGTTACCGATCTGCTAATGATATTTGTATTACTGTTGCCAGTTGCAGCAATATTCTCGGCTTTAGCCCTAGCTATATCTATCTATGCGCGGACATTCAAAGAAGCGCAAAATTATATGGCGCCACTTAGCATGGGGGTATTTTTTCCTATTATTATTTCAATAATGCCAAACATGGAGCTGAATGCCAAAACAGCATTTATTCCGGTTACTAATGTAGCGCTTGCCATAAAAGAGATAATTAAAGGTACGGTTGATTATACATTTGTAGGTTTGATCTTTTTGGCAACAGCACTCATTGCAGGGGCACTACTTGGATTTTGTGTTAAATGGTTTAACAGAGAAGACGTATTGTTTAGATAAAAAGTTATTACCTCTAACATAGAGAATTTTTCATTATAGTTTACGATGTAAAATAGATATTCATGCTATAAGATTGAAAGTCTTGGGAGAAAGGGGATTACTTCATTGTAAGGACTCATAAATAAAGGAGAGCATATGCTCTCCTTTTTAGTGCAGGGTCTCAAATGATCTCTACAGAATTTCCCTGGTAAAACACTAAGTGAGCCGCGCAATAACAGGTTATAAACAGCTTGCCATTTAATTTCTAAAACGATTGTCCCGTCCTAAAATACGTTGATGGTTTTAATTGAAGGCCAGTAGCTTTTGCTCCTGGTCTTTTTATGCATTCAAAGAAACAGATCAACTAGACAACACTCTGATAGTCTTTTTATCGGAGAATGGCGGGTTATTTCCTGAAAGCTGGCAACCGACTAGCGATTGGGCTGACAATTCACCTTTTAGAAGAGGTAAAGTTGCTTTACTTGAAAGAGGGCATTCATGTGCCTTTTATCGCGAATTGGCCGGGGGTAATCCCGAAGGTTCAGGAATTTACTGGTTTAGTCTCATCACTTGATATTGCTGCAACCTCAGTTGCACTAGCGGGTGCTGATAATAGAAAATTAGATGGTGTTAATTTACTGCCATTTTTACAAGGCACTAAACAAGGCGGCCCATGTCAGGCGTTATTTTGGTGCTTAGAAGAGGCATCTAATATTTATGCTGTACGTACTGTTGATTATAAATATATGAAACAACCACTACCGAATGTAGGTCGCAGTTTTTTGATATGAAAGCCGATCCGTATGAGCAAAATAACTTGGTTGATACGTTACCCGCTGAACAAGCGAAATTAGCCAAGCTGTGTAATGAGAGGAATAAGCACAACACAAATAATGTTTTGCAGCAATCATGGGAATATAAACAAGAGGTTAGTAATTTTTTTTGAGAAACTTAATAAGCGTAATTTAGAGCAAGCTGAAAGAGCAAAGACCTATAAAATAAAGTAAAAATGTTATTTGTATAAGTGACCTCAAGCTAACTGTGTTTGATATTTATTATATACATTTATCACCTATTAATGGGAATAGTATCGGTGCTATTTAAATATCAAACACACTGTGTAGGTTTGATCTCAAAATAAAATGTGTGTTACGTGTAATGCTTGTCTTTAATGGCATTGTAAATGGCATCACATAGTGTTTTTATACTGGTGTCGTCACTTATATAAGGTGGCATAAGGTAAATTAGCTTACCGAATGGGCGTATCCATACACCTTGCTCTACAAAATAAGCCTGAATTTTAGCAACATCAACATTGCCAGCAGCCTCATTTAGTTCAACAACGCCTATTGCACCTAAGGTACGCACATTGGCAACCTCATTTAGTTTGCTGCATTTATTAAGTTGTTGTAGCTGGGTGTGTATTTGCTTTATTCGTTGTTGCCAGTTTTGCTCAAGTAATAAATCAATACTTGCGCAGGCCGCAGCACAAGCAAGCGGGTTACCCATAAAAGTAGGGCCGTGCATTAAAACACCTGCTTCGCCTTCGCTTATGCCAATGGCTATTTTATCACTTGTTATAGTGGCCGATAGCGTCATTGTACCCCCAGTTAGTGCTTTACCAACACACATTATATCAGGCTCTATATTGGCGTGCTCTACAGCAAAAAATTTACCTGTACGGCCAAAGCCTGTGGCAATTTCGTCGCAAATTAGCAGTACGTTATATTGGGTGCACAATTTACGTACGCAGGCTAAATAATCAGGGTGATAAAAGTTCATACCACCGGCGTTTTGTACTATTGGCTCAATGATAAAGGCGGCAACTTGGCTGTGGTTTGCTTTAAAGTATTCCTTAAGCTCTTGGGCTTCAGCTTGGTTAAACTCGCTATCAAATTTACTAACCGGTGCGGGTACAAATACATGCTCAGGTAAAAAGCCTGAATATAAACTATGCATTGAGTTAACGGGGTCGCATACGCTCATGGCTGCAAAAGTGTCGCCATGGTAGCCCTTGTAAGGCGTCATTAATTTTTGTTTTGTAGTAATACCTTGGCTCAACCAATATTGCAGCGCCATTTTTATTGCTACTTCAACACTTACCGATCCGCTGTCGGCTAAAAACACTTTAGTTAAACTAGGCGGCGTTATATTGACTATTTTTTTACACAGCTCTACCGCACTGTTATGCGTAATACCACCAAACATAATGTGGCTCATATTATTAATTTGCTCAATCATGGCGTTATTTATAACAGGGTGGTTATAGCCATGTATTGCACTCCACCATGAGGCCATGCCATCGATTAATTGCTCGCCAGTTTCGAGATGAATAATGTTGTGATTTGCATGTGTAACGGGGTAAACCGGGATTGGCTGAGTCATAGACGTGTATGGGTGCCAAATGTGCTCACGATCAAAATCAAGGTCAATCGCATTCTTTTTAATCATATGTAAACTTTAACTTGATGGGGTTCGTTGACAATGGTACTTCAACTCGTAGACTAAGCCAATATCACCACTGAGAAAAATAAGAGAGTATTATGGAACTTGCCCCTGTTCGTCACGATTGGACCCACGCTGAAGTTAAAGCATTATTTGAAATGCCATTTAACGATTTACTGTTTAAAGCCGCATCGGTTCACCGTGCTAACTTTAATCCCAATGAAGTGCAAATTTCTACTTTGTTATCAATTAAAACAGGCGCTTGCCCAGAAGATTGTAAGTATTGTCCGCAATCGGGGCACTACCGAACCGATTTAGAACGCGAACGCCTAATAGAAGTCGAAAAAGTAGTAGAGCAAGCACGCCTTGCTAAACAAAAAGGCGCTACACGTTTTTGTATGGGTGCTGCATGGTCAGATCCAAAAGACAGAGACATGCCGTACATTTCGCAAATGGTTAAAGAAGTAAAAGAGCTTGGCCTAGAAACCTGTATGACCCTTGGTAAACTTAGCAACGAAAAAGCCCATGAACTAAGCAGTGCAGGGCTTGATTACTATAATCATAACCTTGACACCTCACCTGAATACTACGAGCAAATTATATCAACTCGCACATTTCAAGACAGATTAAACACCATAGATCACGTACGTGAGGCAGGCATGAAAGTGTGCTCAGGCGGTATAGTCGGTATGGGCGAGCAAGCAAGTGACCGTTTTGGACTACTTATGCAACTAGCTAATTTGCCACAACAGCCAGAAAGCGTGCCTATCAATATGCTCGTTAAAGTTAAAGGCACACCGCTTGAAAACGTAGATGATTTAGATCACTTTGAATTTATACGTACCATAGCAACAGCGCGTATTATGATGCCACACAGTTATGTGCGTTTATCGGCAGGGCGCAACGCCATGAACGAGCAAATGCAGTCTATGTGCTTTTTTGCAGGTGCTAACTCAATATTTTATGGCGACAAACTTCTTACCACCGAAAACCCAGACGCTGATGCCGATATGAACTTAATTAAAAAATTAGGTATGAACCCAGAAAAACGTCACGACTATTCAGATGAAGCAGTAGAAGCCTCGCTTTCATCGCAAGTAGCCGACAAAGCAACTTCTGAATTGTTTTACGAAGCGTAGGCTTGTATTAATGCCTTTTGATTTTATAAACACGCATCTGCAGGCTCGCCAGCAAGATGCGTTACTTCGTAAACGCCACGTAGTACAACACGCTACAGCGCGCACCATAACGGTTAATAATAAAACCTACCTTAACTTTGCCAGTAACGACTACTTAGGCTTTGGTGATGAGGCTGTTAATCTTAATGACTTCCAAGCATTAGGGAGTCACAGCTCAGCATTGGTTACAGGTTATCAGGCGCAGCAAAAAACGCTTGAACAATACTTATGCGAGCAATTTGGTTATGGCGCAGGCATGCTATTTAACTCAGGGTTTAGCGCTAATAGCAGCGTAATTAAAGCGTTGTTTCAAGATAAAGCCGCTGCGCAAAACAGCGCTATTTTTCAAGATAAGTTAAATCATGCAAGTTTGATTGACGGTGCTTTGCATTGTAAAGCGGCTTTAGTGCGTTTTAATCACAACGACATGAACCATTTACGCTCACGGCTCGAAAAATCAAAAGCGCAAAGCAAGCTTATAATAAGCGAAGGCGTATTTTCGATGGATGGCGATACCGCGCCTCTTAAAGAATTACTCGCACTTGCAAAACAGCACAACGCATGGTTAATGATTGATGATGCCCACGGCTTTGGTGCTTTGGGTAAAAGCGGGCTTGGCAGTTGTGAAGCACTTTTAGAAGAGGGTTTAGCGCTTCCCGAAATACTAGTAATTACCTTTGGCAAAGCCGTTGCCAGCAGTGGCGCGTGTGTACTAGGCAGTAAACGGTTTATTGATTACATGCTGCAATTTAACCGCGATTACACGTACTCAACTGCTATGTCGCCACTTTTGGCAAGCCTTACACTTGCGCGTATTAAAAGCATAAAAACAGCTGATGATAAACGCGATAAGCTAAATGCCAATATTGCATTATTTAAGCAACTCGCTAAAACCCATAATATTGCTGTAATGGAATCAAACACAGCCATTCAGCCCATTGTTTTAGGCTGTGCTGAACATACTTTAAAAGCGGCTGAAAAGTTAAAGAAAAATGGTATTTGGCTTACCGCTATTCGCCCGCCCACAGTTGCACATAACACCTCACGTTTACGCATTACTTTAACCGCCGCACATACCGAGCAAGACATCACGCATTTAGTTAAGCATTTAGTAGGTGCAATAGCATGACTGCTCAACCCGTATTAAAAACAGACTTAACGCAAACACAACTTGTAAAACCGTGCCTAGTAAGTAGCGAATTGGATATAGAGTTAAACAAGGAGCTTAAAAAGTCCACCAAAAGTAAGTTTTCAAAGGCGGCGGCGAGTTATAACACCCATGCAAATGTACAAAAACGTGCTGCGAGCGATCTATTTGCACTCATAAAACCAGGCATTAATAAAAATATGCTTTGTGTTGATTTAGGTGCAGGCCCGCTTGTTAATACGCATACCTTACAAAGCGTATTTGCAAGCGTTGTGGCAATGGATTTGAGCTTAGACATGTTACAAAGTAGTGATTTGACCACACCTAAAATATGCGCCGATATGGATAACTTACCGCTGCAAGCAAACAGTGTTGATGTTATTTACAGTAACTTTGCAGTGCAGTGGTCTGCAAATTTTTCGGCTTTAATGCAATCACTTTACAGTATATTAAAACCAGGCGGGCAGGCGTACATAAGCACTGTGGTAGAGGGCTCACTTAACGAAATAAAAACAGCTTTTGCCGCGCTTGATTCTAACAGCCACATAAATACCTTTAATAGTGCTCTATATATAAACCAATCAGTCCAAAAAGCAGGGTTTACTATTAACAGCGCTCAAAAACATATTTACACGGATGAATACACAACACCCTTAAAAGCTATTGCCTCTATTAAAGCTATTGGCGCTACTACGCAAAACCATATCAATACGCGCCAAGGGTTACTTACCAAATCGGCGCTACAAAAAGTATGCAGTGCGTATCCGCTTATAAATAATAAAGCATGTGTGTCTTATCATGTTGTGCTGTTATCATTAGAAAAACACTAAATAAGCCCAAAGACATTAAAGGCAACGCATGAAAGAATTCTTTATAACTGGCACCGACACCGATGCCGGAAAAACCCACGTTACCAGTTTGCTATTAAAGTTACTTGCCCAACATAAAAAACAAGCTATTGGCTTTAAACCCCTTGCTGCTGGCTGCGAAATGGCGTTCGATCAACTAGTAAACGCCGATGCCCTCATACTAATGGAAAGCGCAACAGTCAGCGCTAAATACGATGTAGTAAATCCGTTTGCGTTTGCACCCCCTATTGCGCCGCACATAGCCGCTGAGCAAGTTGGAGTGAGTATTACTGTAGATAAACTAATTGATGCTTATAAAAACGTAAAACAACAGGGCGCTGACATCATCCTTACTGAAGGTGCTGGTGGCTGGGCGTTACCGATCAATGAAAACGATTATTTATACGACTGGGTAAAGGCAGAGCAAATGCCGGCAATACTCGTTGTTGGTATGAAGCTAGGTTGCTTAAATCATGCGTTACTAACCGCTGCGCATATGCAAAGTATGGGTATAAACTGCGTTGGCTGGATTGCAAACCAAGTCGATAAAAATATGGACGAGTACCAAGCAAACCTTGATTCACTTAAAGCACGTTTACCGTTTCCTATTTTGGCAATAAGCCCTTACAGCGAGCAAACGCCAAAATTACAAATATACAAAACGTTACTTAACACCTTTGCTATTAACTCCTAAACCCAACTGCTTTGTAACTAGTTATAAAGCAGTTTTGTAATAAATACATATGCTTAATAATTTAATTCTCCCTTGAAATAGCTATCCTTAGTACACATATATCACTAATAACTAAGCTGCTATTGTTACTAAGGAAATAACACCTCTTATGACCCACCCATTTATTGAAAATTACGCTCAAAATACGCACGTAAAGGCCGAGCCAGACGTACTTAAAAGTGCTTTGCCTAAAACCCGTGTGGGTATTTTAGGTGGGGGCACAGCAGGGGCAACAATAGCAATTCGCTTAGCGGCATTAGGTATTCACACTACTGTTTTTGAGAAAAAAAAGTCATTAATAGATGGCCCGCCTATGTGTCACTTGCACGCAGGGGGAAATTTATACCGAGAGATACCCGACGAAGACTGCGTAGAGTTACTAAAGCAATGCATCGATATTTTGAGGCTGTACCCTTTCACCATAGATGTACGCCCAACCGTGTTTGCTGTACCAACGCGTGATGACGACTCACCCGATGATTTACTCCCAAGGCTAAACAAGCTCACCAACGCGTATAAAGAGTTAGTTAAGCAAGACCCTAATAACAAAGTACTCGACGAGCCCGACAATTACTACCAGCTTTACAGCTATGAGCAAATGATCGCGCTTTCACATAAAGAGCAAATAGCAGAGCCAAAAACACTTGATGAGTGGATGATCCCTGTTGCTAAACACTTAAATTTAAACAAAATAAAATACCCGCTTATTGTTGCTCAAGAATATGGTTGGAACATATTTAGATTGTCGGCCAGTGCACAGCTTGCACTAGCACAATACGAACACGCTAATGTACTTACCAGTACAGAGGTTAAACAGGTTAGCCAAGTTAATAGCAGTAATGGCAAAACCCAATCACCTACCTGGCAAATTGAATACCAAAACGCACAAAGCAACGCCACACAAACGACAGAGGTTGATTACCTCATTAATGCCTGCGGTTTTCAAACGGGTATTGTTGATGACATGGTAGGGGTTGATGCTAAACGTATGGTCGAATTTAAAGCCTCGTATATTACTCATTGGCAGGGCGTAGGTGGGCAAATACCCGAAATTATTATTTACGGTAACCGTGGTACGCCCGAAGGTATGGCGCAGTTAACACCATACCCAGACGGGTACTTTCAAATACATGGTATGACCAACACAATAACTTTATTTAACGATGGCCTTGCAGAAACAAGCAGTAATAGCGCCCAACCAAAACTACCTAGCAAATATTTAAACTATATAAGTGAAGGCTGGGATAAAGACACACTTAAAGCTCGCAGCCAAAAAGCGATAGATTTTGTTTCCGAGTTTGTACCGGCATTTAATAATGCAGATACGCAAAACAATGCGTTATTTGGTGGGCAACAAATCCCAGGAGAAGACGACACATTACGGGTAGCCGATGTTAGCTTATATTCGCATATTAGCTATGCGCGCGCCGAAAACGTAAAAGCATCATCTACGCTTATTGCTGCCGACGAAATAGTCGCTGAATTTACAAAGTTAGGCTTAGTAAGTAGCGAGCCGAATATTAATAATCATCGTAATAACCACCAATGGGCGTACCTTGAGCACAACTGTAATGAAGACATAACTAAAATTGCACAAGTACTTGCAAAAGAGCGTGGTTTCCCTGTAGCTATGGCAAATATTAATAATGGTATAAACAAAGTTACCTAAGCTTAAATCCATTAACTACCTGATAAGCATGCGTTTTAGGCTTTCTTTTTATTATTAACTAACGGCAAGCCTGTAAAAGATCACGCTTCTAAACACTCCAAAAAAATTTATTTATAAACCCACAAATAACACTTGCGTTATGACATAGTTTGTCACAGAATGGCGCTAACGTTATGACATAGTGTGTCATAACGCAGTGGTTGCTTTAACCTAATTTAATTTTTATGTTCGGTGATCAAACCTATTTTTGTGAGGACAATATGAAACGTATATTTTTGTTTTTATTAACTAACCTAGCGGTTATGTTGGTATTAGGTGTAGTGCTTTCAATAATAATGAGTGTGCTGGGCTTAAGCCATCGTAGCCTTGGTGGAATTTTACTAATTGCTACTGTGTTTGGTTTTGGTGGCTCGTTTATTTCGTTATTTATGTCTAAGTGGATTGCTAAAAAATCAACAGGCGCACAAGTAATTACCCAACCGCGTAATGAAACCGAGCATTGGCTTGTACAAACCGTATCTGCACAAGCACAAAAAGCAGGTATAAAAATGCCTGAAGTGGCAATTTACGACAGCTCAGAAATGAACGCCTTTGCAACTGGCCCAAGTAAAAACAACTCGCTGGTGGCGGTAAGCTCAGGCTTATTACATAACATGAGCCAAGACCAAGCCGAAGCCGTACTTGCCCACGAAGTATCGCACGTAGCTAACGGCGACATGGTAACGCTTACGCTAATACAAGGCGTGGTAAATACCTTTGTAATATTTGCTGCAAAAGTACTAGCAGGCATAGTTGACAACTTTTTAAGTGGTGATGAAGAAGAGGGCGGTAGTAGCTGGTCTTACTTTTTATTCGATATGTTATTCCAAGTATTATTTGGTGTGCTTGCAAGCATAGTGGTGGCTAGTTACAGCCGTAAACGCGAATTTGCAGCCGACAGCGGCGCAGCTAAATTGGTAGGTGCTGATAAAATGCGTTCCGCCCTTGAGCGATTAAAGCAAAACCATCCATCGCAATTACAAGGTTCTATGATGGCTTTTGGTATTGCAAGTGGTAAAGGTATGGCTGAGCTGTTTTCATCTCACCCGCCGCTTGATGCGCGAATAGATGCACTGAGTAAGTAATTATGTAAGTTATTAAGTATTTTAAGCCAGCTTAAACGCTGGCTTTTTACTTATACTTGTAATCAAGTACCTTTTATGTAAATATTTTTGAAGTACAAAAAATGCTCACTAATTTTTTAATTTCTCTAATATAAGGAAATAAGTATGATGTTACTTAAAGTATTAGCTGTTGTTGCAATTACTTTATCAAGCTCTGTTTTAGCTAATCAGCATATAATTACAGCGAATAAGCAAGTTTACTCTTTGGATAATAAAACCCAAACATATATAGGCAACGTACACCTCTCATTTGATGATAAAAATAAATTTCAGACGACATCAAACAATGTTAGCTTTAATAATGGCAATACAGTAATGGAAGGTGAAGTAGTCATAACCTTCAATAATATTACCGCGGTAACTAATAAAGTTACTTTTTCTGAGTCTGATTCAGGTGTGTTAGCTAAAATGGATGAAGTGACTTTTACTTATAAGTAATTGTTTATTTAAAAACACAAAAGCCAGCGTAATAGCTGGCTTTTTAGCGTTTGGGAGCTGGTTATTTACCAAAAATAATATCGGTAATGCCTTCTGGTGAGAGTATTTCTATCCAGTAACCGTCAGGGTCTTTTATAAATGCTAAGCCTTTCATTGAGCCATCATCTGGCTTTTTAACAAACTCTACATCGTATTTTGCAAAGCGCTCACTGGCTGCGTAAACATCCGGTACACTAATACCAATGTGACCAAAGCCTTTAGGCTCTTGGTTACCGCTGTGGTAACCCTCAAAGCTATCGTCGTTTTCAGTGCCCCAGTTATGGGTAAGTTCTATTAGCGCAGGGCGGCCAAATACCCATTTAGCCTTAGTTTTATCATCACCTTCTGGCTGCTCAGGCTCGTAGCCTAAAAAGTACAGCGTAAACTTCATTTCAGGAAAGTCATACTTACCTAACAGCTTCATACCTAATACATTTTGATAAAATTCGAGCGACGGTTTTGGATCTTTAATACGCAACATAGTTTGCTGCATCACATAGCCTTTAGTGGCCTGTTCAATTTGCTCTGGCGATTCGTTATAGTTAGACATGGTAATCCTTTGTATAAATTAAGAAGCGAAAATAGAGATATAATGCTTAAATTATTATAATCAACCGTCATTTAAATTACATAGCGCAATTTTAAAATAAGGAAGTACATGGCTATTACAATAACCACGGGCACATTTAAGGATATAACCGCTGTAAGTAAACATATTCCCGAACTTTTAACCACTATTGATAACCAAGCTTTGGATAGCCGCTTAAATAATAAAAAAGCACTTATATTAGTGGCCTACCATGAAAATGAATTAGTCGGTTTTAAAATTGGCTATGAGCAGTCTAATTCGCAGTTTTATAGCTGGCTTGGTGGCGTACATCATAAATACCGAAGGCGTGGTATAGCTAAAAAGCTACTTATTAGGCAAGAGCAATGGGCCGCGGAGCAAGGCTATACCCATATACATGTAAAATCGATGAACCGGTTTCCTCAAATGCTCACTATGTTAATCACAAATGGCTATTACATAGGTGGCTATGTCGATAAACACAGTACGATGCTCAGTAAAATTAAGTTTGTAAAACAATTAGCAAAATAAAATAGGGCGCTTTATTCATCGTTATTTAACTAAGTGCCATGTAGGGTTTAATTAACTACTGCAGAAATTACTTACACAAAGTAAATAACGCATATAAAGGAGTGACTATGTTTTTTGATGATATGCAGGGCTTAATACGTGTACTTATCATTGGCGTACTAGGTTATATCGCGCTGGTGTTTTGGCTGCGTATATCGGGTAAACGTACGCTTTCTAAATGGAACGTGTTCGACTTTATAGTCACTATTGCGCTGGGATCTATTTTAGCCTCGGTGATCATTTCAAAAAGCGTTGCGCTGATAGAGGGCATACTCGCGTTTGTTGTGTTAATAGGGCTGCAATATGTTATTACGTGGCTTAGTGTGCGCTCATCTAAATTTGCTTCACTCATAAAAGCAGAGCCCACGCTCTTACTAAGTGATGGTGAATACTGCACGGCAGCACTTGAGTCGCAGTGGGTAACTAAATCAGAAATTCGCGCCGCTATTCGTGGGGCGGGTATATTAGCCATAGAAGATGTTGCCGCCGTAGTGCTCGAAACCGACGGCAGTTTTAGTGTACTTAAGCAAAATAACAGCGGCTTAAAAACCGCGTTAAGTGATGTAAGCGGGCATTAAATTAATACGCTAATAATTATATTAACTAAGGCAGGTATATTACCTGCCTTATTTGGTATTAAAGCATAAGTTATTTAGCGTGCTGCTCTAATAAACTAAAGGTAGGTAAGCGCCATTTAAAGCGTATTGATGCCATACGTATTAAGTAGCCTGCAACTAGGCTTACAATAATGCTGATGTTGTCATCAATATTGTAATGGTGCAGTGCCAAGTATAAACAAGCTACAAGTAACGATACACTCGCGTATAGCTCGTTATGTAATACAAGCGGCGCTTGGCGACATATTAAATCGCGCAGTAAGCCACCAAATACACCGGTTACAACCGCAGCCACTACACAAATACCATAATGCAATCCCATATTTAGCCCCACTTGGCAGCCAATAATACTAAAGGCAGCTAAACCAAGGGCGTCTAGGCGCATAAAAATGCCCTTAAATTTAACCACCCACTTAGCCAGCCACGTAGTCACAATACCGGCAATACACGTAATTAATAAATATTCAGGGTGCTGTACCCAGGTGAGCGGGTAATTGCCTAGTAAAATATCTCGCACGCTACCACCACCAATGGCCGTAGCACTGGCAACCAGTACAACACCAAACCAATCCATTTTCATACGCCCAGCACTAAGTGCGCCGGTCATGGCTTCTGCGGTAATACCAATAATATAAACAACGGTTAGTAACATGAGATAATCACTTAAAATACGTGCGTAAAAATAAGGTGTGGATTGTATAGATAAATTAAGTAAATAACGAATGAAAAATCGTACTAAAAAAGGTTAATTTAGATAGAAATAACTAATAACAAAACTGAGTGTAAACAAGCTGTTAAGCTGGTGGGTGAGTACGTAATGGTTGATATGAATTAAAGGACATTTGGCCGCAAATTATAAATAAAACAAGTTGAGGTTTAGTCGTTTTTATCACGTTTATTTTTTGCTGAATTTAAAGATTAAGTTAATTAGGTAAAGTATAAAAATTAACGCAACATGAATATTTAGTTGCATGGTTTTAATTTAGGAACGTATAATAACAAGTGTTAACTAAATGGGATTTTCGTAAAACGCAGCTTAAGCAAAATAGGCGGATACATGCACAAGGGATTGTTAAAAACGTGGAAAACCGACAAAGGTTTTGGTTTTATTAAATCAGACACCCTAGAACACGACACGTTTATACACATATCAGCGCTTAAACACATGAGCCGCAAGCCAAAAGTTGGCGACACCATTTATTTTGAAGTTGCTACGCAGTCCGACGGTAAAAGCAAAGCAGTTAACTGCCGCATAGAAGGCGTTGCAGAGCTTAAAGCCCCTTACCAAAAACACTGTAATCAGCCGCACCGTATGGCTAAATCTAATTTTGCCAGTAGCTTTTTAGGCAAAGTTGCCTCAATTAGCATTATCGCCGTGCTTGGCTTTGTCGCAGTAAATAAATACACCCATTATCAAAGTAACGAGCAATTTAATAACCACACTCCCGTTATTACTAACGCAGACTTAGCCACCTTTGACGAGCAATACCCAAAAGTCGTTATTCCTAAAAACACGCAAAATTTTACGTGTGATGGCAGGCAATATTGTACTGAAATGCGCTCACGCGAAGAGGCGGTATTTTTTATTAACAACTGCCCAAATACAAAAATGGATGGTGATGGAAAACCTTGTGAAAATGATTCACGGTTTAAAACTGAGTGGTAATCTTATAAATCGATTAGTTAAGGATTTGGTTTAATAAAATAGAATTAGTTGCTGTGTATAAATGCAGCGATGTAAGTTTTTCCCCATAACATTATTGAAAGTCGTTTTGGGGCTAAATAACAAAGGTCATTGGATAACTCTTGTAGCTAGTTGTTACTAATAGAGTTATTTAGCGTAAATATCGAACAATGTAATATGCGCCGTTTTGGGGTGTTATAAACCACCAAAGTGGGGTTCAATAAGCTGTTAGGTGTTTCTCAAGTTTGGAGTTCAAATGGGATTTAAGTTTTGGTTCGTTAGAGCATTAAAAGTATTTCTTGGAGTAGCGGCCTTACTTTTTATAGTTGAGTTGCTTAAACAGCATTCAGTACAAGAATCATTAATTTTTGCTTCTATTTGGTCTTCAATCACAACAGCAGTATTCATATGTTCAAGACTATATCAATCACGAAAAGGTGTAGAGTGTGCTTTGT
This sequence comes from Pseudoalteromonas aliena, assembly GCF_038155085.1. GTDB lineage: Bacteria > Pseudomonadota > Gammaproteobacteria > Enterobacterales > Alteromonadaceae > Pseudoalteromonas > Pseudoalteromonas aliena_A. Next base: position 540,039 of record NZ_JBAKAU010000001.1, on the reverse strand, counting down.
GTAATGATATTCCAGACAAAAGTGATAAAAACACCTAACAACTCGTTAAACACGGAAGCGTAACCGGTCGCCATCGTTTTTGTAGAAAACAAAAGGCGCAAAAACGCTATCATCCTACGCACCGGTTAACGAGGCGTTAGCTTTACAAGGAAAGTATGTCACATCCAATCTATTACGGTTCTATCGAAGAAGATTTATTGCTTCTTGAACAAATTGTTCATGGTAGTCGATCAATGATTGAGTATTATCAATCTACTTTAGACACTAAAAAAGAATGTGAATTAACACTTTCAGAATTTGAAGGTGAACTTATCGGCTATGAAGGGGTTTTGGAAGCAACGGTTAGTGACTACCTGATCAGGTGTGCTAGTCGGACACGAATCATTCAAGATACAAATGAATTCAAAGCCGATGATCCCGAATACTGTCCTGATAAAGAATCCTTCGAGCGATATTCAGATGTTGCAAAATGCCTAAATGGCAATGTTAAGCTTTCTATAAGGGAGTGTTGTAATAAAATTATCCATGCAAAAGCTGTAAGTTTAACATTCGTTGAGCTTGATAGTGGCATCGGTCAGTATTGGAACGGAGTTTGTTCGTTAAAAGGAGATATGTATGGAAAACCTTGGCACATTGAAATAGATATAAAAAAATGGGTATTAGCTATGAAATTTTATTACGCTGTAATCGCCGAGTTGTAAAGCTTACAAGAACTTCAAACGAAAAAATACAGTTGGCTGTTTTCACTCCGTTCAACATTTTAGCTAACTATATTTTTCCGCTTAAGTAGGCGTTAGATTTTCCACAGTTTTCATATAAATAGAGGTGTTGGTGAATAACATAAAGTTAATATCGTTAAAGATGGGGCAAGTCAATATTCACTTTAAAAATGGATTGAATTACATTTTGGGAGGTAATGCTTCTGGTAAGACAACTATTTTTAATTGTATTAGATATTCTCTTGGTTTAGATAAGTCTTTTACACATAATTCGTTTTCAAATATTGAATTAAACATTGCATTCAATGAACGAGAGATTTGTTGTTGTAGAGAAATCGGAAGTGCTCTTATAAGGGTTAATGAAAAAGAAAATATCAAAGAATTTAAAGCTCAAACTTTAGAGTGGGATAATTATCTTAAAGAGCTTCTTTCCCTTGAGTATATTTATCAAAGTAACAGTGAGTCGGCTTTAACAATATTAGATTTTTGTTTTTTATCTGAAATGAAGTCTACAAATAGACGTAAACAATGGGATGCTATTAATTCAATATGCGGAATTAATATGTCTATGCTTAGAGTGGTTGAAAACGATATTGCTAACCTCAGAAAAGAAGTAGCCCAAAACAAAAAATTCAAATCTATTATCGAAGATTTTTCTAATAAGTTACTTGCGAATTTGGATACTCATAAGCAAGCTAATATTCCACAAAGATGTGTAGAAGATACTAAGGGGAGTTTCTTTGATTCTTATAAAGAAAAAGAAAACTTACTTCTTAATGCGATTTTGAAGTTTGCTGAAATAAAACAAAATTCTAATCAAGAGTTAACTAGGAAAATTTCTGAAATTGAAAGAGTGTTCCTTAATATTAATAACCATGTAGGTTTTTATAGGGAAGAGTTTGAAGGTTTAGAAAACTTCATAAAAAATAAAAGTACTTCAATGTCATTCGGGGCTGAAACTTACTCTAGGTTTTTGATAACCCTATCTATTGCTATCATTTCCCAAGAAGAACTATTTAATTTCCCCAACTTTATAATTAGCGATAGTTATCTAGCTGTTAATGATAATCGTACTTATGCAGAAGCAGTAACGATCTTAAAAAGTTTAACCTCCAATAACGCAAACCTTCAGTATATTGAATTCACAAATAGGCGTGACGTTCCCACAGAACACGTTGTATTAGACTTATACACGCAGGGAGATATACATGTCTACTAACTATAAAAGAATGAGTCTTTCTGAAAAAGCTACGTTAATTATTTCTATCCTTAGTTTCTTAGTTGCTTTTATAGGTTTTGTTTTGAGTGATAGTATTTCGGATTTAAGCAAAACCGTAGAAATAACTTCAAGCAAAGAATCTACCAATCTAAATTCGTTGACAGGAAAAAAAGGATATATAGATACTTTAGTCCTTAGGAATATTGGAAACGAAACATCAAAAAATATTAAGATAATCGTAACTTTTCCACAAAACGCTCCAAAATATGAAGTGCTGAGTGATGAAGATGTGCTCAAGCAAGAATCAAATGGAAAGAAACTTCAAATTTCACTAGATAGGTTTTCAAATAACTCAAAGATAAAGTTAGTTATGTTTTCTGAAAATACTCTTTATTACCAAGTACATTATATAGATGATAATGGTAAAAATGAGGTTACTAAACATACTAGTTTCATTAAGCGCAGTTATTGGGATGTTCTTTCTATTTTCGTCGTTGTTATATCTATGGGTATTATTGCATGGATTTTCAGAAGAGCATCTGAAAATAATTTAGAAGAAGCTCTTGAAAATCATCAACGAGATTTCCAAGACAAGCTAAGAGAAATTAAAGATGAAATAGGGAATATAGAGATTACAGTTACTTCAACAAACGGTATGCCAGACGATACAGGATCTTCAGATGCGAAAGGTATCACGCAAAGATTAGTTGATTTTATGAAAATCTAACAAGGCATTTAAACGGAACAAAAACAGAAGAAAAAGGGTCACCCATTAGAAAGTTCCGGTCAAGCAGGCAGCTGTGTTTTCTTGATCTTTTTATTCAAAAACCAAGTGTTCTTATTATTTAAACTCAATTTAAATATGACTACGCACCTAGTAATGACGTCGATTGGTGTGAATATGCACCAGTCACCCATATGAATTTAGGCAGTTTAATTAAGCATTATTGATGATTAATTAAGGCCCTTGGCTTTCGCCTCAGTCATCGTTTAGTACCAATGTCAGTCCAGTTCTGGCTGTGTTTACACACTGCGCTATAACAAGTCTGTGGTTTATGCTTACACATAACCAACCCTGTGTGGCTCAAACATTGGGCATATCCAGTATTTAAAATATGAGCGGTTAACGTGCAGGCTCAATCAAATCTAATGGTTTTACCAACCCCATTACGAGCTCAACACGTTAACCTAATTTATTTAATAGGCCTAAGCAAACGCCTTGTGTTCATCGAATGGTACATTGTCTTTAAGCACGTGATAACACGCTCTTGCGAGCTTATGCGCAACTGTTTTAATCGCAACTACCTTGTTTGTTTTAGCCAGTTTTCGTTGATAATATTTTTTAACTGTTGGGCTATAACGAATTGCAAAATTAGCAGCTTCAGTAAAGGCCCACGCTAAATAACGATTACCATTCTTTTGATTCGTAGCGCCTTTTTTCTTTCCATTGCTGTACCTTGCCCCTTTAACACAGCGACAATACGATGAGAAGTTTCCTGGACTATCAAAACGTTTAATCGTGCCAGTTTCTAACATAATAGTCAGCGCTAAAGTATTCCCAATACCATCAATACTTGTTAGGTTTATAAACTCAGGGGAGAGTGATGTTTGTTTTAAAATAGCGCCCTCTATCGCATTAATTTGCTGTTGAGCACAGCGTATTAATGAGAGGTTAGAAATGACTGACAATGCAGTATTCATTGAGCTAAAATCTGCGTGTACCTGCTCAGTATCAACGCCTTTTCTGATAGCAGCCATTTGCTTTATTTTGTTGCTACTGAGCTTGTATCCAAGGTGTCGCATGTAACAACTTTGCACCGATAATAAGTTTTTAGTGGACTGTTGAACAATGTCCATTCGTTTACGCATTAAGTCGCGAACAGCCCTGAGTTTAAAATTAACAGTGACACCCATCCTAAATTTTGCTCTTTTCAAAATTTAGGACTACGTTTTAGTTAGTGCGAAAAGCGAGCAGAGTGTCTTATGGCAATTGCAAGAAAGCGTCAAGTAAGTTTGGTTGATACAAAATACTATCACTGTATTTCACGCTGTGTTCGTCGTGCATTTTTATGTGGAGAAGACCGTTTTACTGGTCAATCTTTTGAGCACCGGCGAGGGTGGGTTGAAGATAGGCTGCTTGAGTTAGCGAAGGTATTTTGTATTGATGTATGTGCTTATGCTGTCATGAGCAATCATACGCACTTAGTGTTGTATGTTGATGACAAAAAAGCGAATAGGCTGAATGATAAAGCGATTGTTATTCGCTGGCATAAACTCTGTAAAGGCACTGTACTTACGCAAAAATATGCACAAGGTGAAAAGCTAAGTAAAGTTGAACTCATCTTTTTCAATCAAACGGTTAAACAATATCGCGAACGTTTAGCAAGTATCAGCTGGTTTATGCGTTTGTTAAATGAAGACATTGCGCGCAGAGCAAATAAAGAAGATAACTGCACAGGACGATTCTGGGAGGGAAGGTTTAAATCGCAAGCATTACTAGATGAAGCAGCACTTGCAGCCTGTATGGCGTATGTCGATTTAAATCCCATTAGAGCTAAAATGGCTAACACACCAGAGGAATCAGACCATACCAGTGTACAAAATCGCTTAACATGCGCGGCAGAAGGTAAACAACCTAAGCTGTTACTACGTTTTGCAGGTATGCCACGTCAGATTATGCCTAAAGGGTTGCCGTTTGAGCTTAAATCGTACCTTGAACTTGTTGAGCTAACAGGGCGAATAATACGAGAGGATAAACGCGGGCATATTGATAATATGAACCTTCCTTTGTTAGAAAGACTTAATATATCCCCAGAAAACTGGTTAAAACTCACCACACAATTTACGCGCGTATTCCACGGTGCAGTAGGCAGGCCCACTTCACAAGCAAGTTACTGTGAAAATTTAAACCGCAAGCGGCGGATAAATATCAGTAATTGCGAAAAGCTACTCGCATAAACTTAAACTACTCAGTAAAACAATTCAATAATAAATCACAACTGCATTATGCAGTTGTTTTCATGCGTGTAATTTAGGCTTAATAGAGCTAATGACTCATTTAACGGATGAAATAAAGTAACCCAGTAATAAAAGATAAATTCTTAGCCTGAAGAGCGAATTTTTTGGCATATTATTGGAAAACTCTTAATTTTGGATAGTAGATGATAAAGGCCAGAGATCGCCTTTAAATAAGTTAGGTAATCTATCTATTAAGTAAGCTATAATAATCAGCATATTTTTCAGTTACCTAGGCATCAAAATTATGAATAAATTTTTTAAAGAACGGATAAAGGAAAAGATAGGGATCATGGTTGGAGTTGCCACTCTAATTTTTTCTATCATAGGTATTTTTTCTTTGAGTGAATATATCTCTATTTATGGGTCTGCTTTAATTTGTTTCGTTCTATTTGGAATGTACAAATATGCATAGTAAAAGATTAGTTGATGAATCATTTTTAGTATTAGAACCTTTGTACTCTGAAGAAAAAGTAGCTTATTTAAACAATAAATTCGATAATATTTTTTCTAAACAAGATAGTGCTAGGCGTTACGTAGATGCTTTAGATATGTACGAACTAGGGTTAATGGATGATATTTTCACTCCTAAATTGATGTCACTCATATACAATGTGATTCCTAATCCGGTACTTTATCACTGTCACTCTTATGAAATAGATGGGTTAAATTCAAGTCCTCATATTGCTAAAGATAACTTTTTAAACGGTTGGCACCGAGATATAGATTGTCTTCATAATCTTAATGATAACGCTATACAACATGTTAGTTTGTTTATTTATTTAACTGATGTGGGTAATGAAGACGGGGCATTCGAAGTATGTAATAAAAAGTTTGGATATTTTCCTGGGCTATTTCAAAGCTCAAACTTTTATAGAATAACGGGTAAAAAAGGTCATTCATTTTTGTTTAATAGAACTGCTGTTCATAGAGCAAGTCCAAATCGTAATGAAATTCAAAGAAGGGTTTTAAAAATATCGTTTCAGAGCAAAGATACGATAATGCCAGCTTGTGATCCAAGTATTAAGAGCCACGAAAAACGTATTAATATGCTTAAAGTTCAGCAGCTGGTCCCTAAAAAAAGTGTTTTATTAAGATCTTTACTTGGAGATAAAAATATAGGTGATGCCGAAATAAAGCAGGCGTTAGAAGAAAAAATAAATGGCGAATCTATTCAGGTTTTAAATACAAACGCTAAGTACAAAATAGAATGCAAAATGAACGTGCTTCAAGAGTTTAGGGGTTATGCAAAAGATTTAGTGTTTATAAAAAATTTAATTATTTACAAGATTTTCAGTCGAAAAACTAGGCGCTCGCTTTAAGCTAAACGCAAACCATTTATTTTTTAGTCAAGGTATACGAATCCTTTAATTGGCTGCACCTGTACTAATAATAATTAGGATAATCAATGTTGCATCTTATAATTAACTGCTGTGAAAGCGCGCTTAAATCTTTTGATGAGGATCACATTCTCGAACAAATTCACTTATTGTAATCGAGCAATGCTCTAAACATAAAACATCGGCGAATTCACATATTTAATATGCTATGCGCCGATGTTCATAACTTATTTAAGTAACTATCTTACTAATAAAGCATTAAGCCTTAGTCTTGTTTACGGTAAAGACCAAATAAGCATATCGCTAAAAGTAACGTTGCAATCATGCCTGAGGCGCCAGCAAAACCTGATGGCAAGAATCCATCACGCCCACAGGTAATTAAAATACCATTGGCTAACATTGCAACTGCACCTGCAAGGGCTGTAATACTACCAATGGTTTTGCCGCCTTTAGCGATAAATGATAGGCCAAATACAAGTGCTGCTAATCCTAATAATAATTTAGCTGCGTAGTAAATCATGAATGACAAAGAAACCACGCCACCAATTAAAGGTTGTGCGCCTTCTACTGTGCCCGCAACTTTTCCAAATGTAGAAAACAAAGTAAGGCCAATGCTCACTTGTACTATGTTAAGTACTGCGCTAAACGCGATAGCCGACCAGCCTAGTTGAGCGTTTTTTGCTTGCACCATAGCTGTGCCTGCAAAGGCAACAAGTAAAGTAAAAATCAGTGCTTCTAGCCCCCAAGAAACCTGCCTTGAAAAACTAATTTCAGCACTGTATAGGGCTGAATAAATACCCTGTGATATCGCCAATATCAACAATAGCGATGCTGTAATTAGGGTGGTGCGTTTATGTGTAAATTCCATTATGGACCTCTTTTGATTTTATATTTGACGCTTTCAACAGGTTTTGCGGATTTGAATGTATCAAACTGCTTAGTATTTGTATTAAATAGCGTTTATCGTTGTAGGTATAAGACAGGTAAAGTTACTTAATTATTTCACTTAAGCCTATAAAAATAATAATTAACAACAAATAGGCTAAAACTTTGGCTTTTTAAATCAAAATTAAATTGTAAAACTGTTTTGATTCAGCCGTTTATGCCTCTAAAAGCGTAGCGCCTCATACCCTCTTAGTAAATCAACATTTAATTACCAAGAGAGCATTAGTTTTGAGTATTTGGAAACGGTTTAATATTTAAAACGTTAAGATAAAAACGTAAAATGAGACCAGTCACTTAACGCTGTAATAGTTTGTTCTGTGGGAGGGGCAACGTAGATTAAACCTGCGATGGTAATAATTGAAGCCAACGTAATTAATTTATTATCGAAATCGGCTATTTTTAGCGCAGTGCCGAAAGAGCGTTTAATGGTGACATTACTTAAATCTACACTGTAAATTTCATCAAGTAATAAATGAACTAACCCGCCAAGTAAAATAAACCCACCCGTTAACCAGGCAAAGACTGCTGATTGTGTAGTTGATTGGTCATTCAGCCGCCATGTTACTTGAGTAGCTAAAAGCGCGCATAACAGTATAAACAGTAAAGAGTGACAACTGCCTCTATGTACTGTGACCAATTCAAAAATGGGTCTAATAATATATTTCATAAGTCCGTAAACCAATAGCGGCACTACTATTAACTCTATAAAGCTAATTTCAATAATGAGCTCGGTGGTGATGTAATGCAGTACCAGTAATACAGCGCTGAGTGCAAATAAGTTAAAAATAGTATCGAGTGATGTGGAGTTATCTGAATCTATGTCGGGTAATAAGCCGCCAATTGAGCCTAAAAACCATAACCAAAGCGCGCCGTTTAAATCAATATGGCCTGCAGATAATAAAGTGGCTGAACCTAAACCGGTGACGATGACTGCAGTATTAAGATGAGTATTGAAATTTGCCATTGTATCTCTTGATAGAAAAATAGGTTGGCATTCTAGCAATCAAAAACTTAATAGTTCAATGTACTTTAGAGGTTGGGCTTAAAATATGTTTTTATTACTTTAATTAATCGTGGTTTATTACATCAGCTTAATGTTTGCATTGGCAAACTAATAACTTTGGCTATTTATTACTACTAGCTATGTATTTAAAAACTTTAAATGGTAAAGTGCATTAGCTGCGTATGGCTATTTAAGTACTTATTGAACTACTTTACTACTTATACCTTTTACTTTTTAAACTCATCGTAAAATGCAATTTGCCCTCGGCCAGTTTCTTTAATGTGGTATAGCATGTTGTCTGCGTTTAGCATTAACGTAACTAGTTCGTTGCCATCATTTGGGGACACAGCAATACCTATGCTTGCACCTACTGCACATGTTTTATGTTGCGCAATATTAATATCGTGTTTTAACTCATTGAGTAAGGCGTTCGCTTTTTGTTGTGTTGCCGTTTTATCGTAGGTTTTAATTTGCTGCGCAACAATAAATTCGTCACCGCCTAGGCGGATACATATGTCGTTTTTTTCATGAAAAAGTGTTTTAAATCTATGTGCTATTTCAATTAGAACTTTGTCGCCGGCTTCGTGGCCATAAGTGTCGTTAATGGGTTTAAACTTATCTAAATCAATCATCATAAGGACTAAATGTTCATTATGTTTAATGCATTCACGCAGTGCTTTTTTAAGGCGTTTTTCGCCTGCGCGTCGGTTTAGTAGGCCGGTGAGCGGGTCGTGATCGGCTTCAAAGCGGGTTTGAAATTCACGTTCGGCGCGCTCGGTTACATCGTGTAAAATTACTTCTACTAGTTGCTCTTGTTGTGAGTTTCGGTTGGTTTCTCTTTGGTCTGTTAATCTTACAAATAAGCAATGAAACCATACCGTTTTATAGCCAACTTTACACTCTACATCTAAGGTGGTTTGTGGTGGGTTTTTAGCAGAGCGAATATCGTCTAGTAGGCTTTGTAATTCGTCTACATTGCTTAGTAACTCAGGAAAATGCAAGGTTGGTAACTCTTTTTCACCAGGAACGGTAAAGTAATGTTTAAATGCAGGGTTAAAGGTGGTGATAATATTTTTGCTATCGAGTAAACAAATACCTGCGCTGGCTTGTTCAAAAATAAGTCTAAATTTAGCTTCTAGCTCTTGAGTTTTTTTACGCAGTGTTTGTTCATTACTAATAGTTAAATGTAGCTCGTGCATTAAGGCATTTATACCGTGCGTTAAACGGCTTATTTCGTCCCGCTTGCCTTGCTTAAAGGTTAGCATGTTAAGGGTTTCTGGCTCGCTTGGGTTTATTTTAGCAAAGCTGTCGGTCAGTTTTTGAATAGGTTGTGTAAGCCAACGCTGAACTACCAGCGATACAAAAAATGCGATAACAATGGATTGAATCAGCATTAAGATGAATTCTTTTTTAAGCGCTGCCTGTGCTTGTTGCTGTAAAAATTTATCGTTGGGGTATATTGATAACGCACCTATATAGGTGTCATCTAAAAAAGGGTGCACAAGCTTAACTAAAACCGCTTCTTTTTGTTTATTAATAGTGCCATTGGCAATAAATAGTGCAATGTCGCCTTTTGCGTTTGCTTCACCTTCTAGGCTTGCGCCTTGTACTAGATCGTTACTTAGTAGGCCGTTGATTATTTCTTGGCTTAATTCTTTATCATTTAAATAAGCAGCTATGGCGGCTGTTTTTTCCATTGTTTGCGCTAATTGTTGAACGAGTAAGTAGTTGGTGTTTTTCTTTTCTTTAAAGCCTGAATAATATGACAGCGTTGACGAGACTAAAGATACAACAATAGCAACTAACGCAATTGATATAGCGACGCGTATATAGAGTTTTTGGCTAATAATTTTAATCAAATGTGTATACCACTTTTACTGCATCTGTAACTTGCGATAGCGGTATGTAGCCAATTGCAAATTGTGATGATGCAATTTTATTTATTGCGTCTTCTACCGATGTTGAAGGCGTGGGTGGCTTTGCGCGCCCTGAAAATAAAAGCCTTGCCCAATACGCATTTATTTTTTGCTCGTCTTTATTAACCAGTTTTAAGTAAAAGTCGTTTTTTAATGTTGATTGCGCGGGCAAATCAAGCGGTTTTGAGGTCTCACCATCAGGGAAGGTTAAATAGCGGCCCATGTAAATATCAATAATTTCTCGTTTTGATAATGTGTTAATTGCATTGCTTTTATTTACCACTACAACAAACTCTGTCGATTTAGCATAAAAGCTCACAACAAGCAGGCATAAGGGCAGCAATGCGTTTATAAATAGGGTGCGAGGGCCTATCATTAAAACACCATACTAGCATTTAGACTAAGTATATGTACTTTGTGACCCTCATCAACATCGGAAGGGTTACTAAGACTCCATAAGCCGGCGCCTTGAGGCTTTATATCAAAGCGGTCTAACTGGGCTTTTAATGCTACGCGCTCAGACAGTTGCCATTTTACACCTACGTTAATTGAGTGCTGGTGAACATTGGTAATTTTAAAAGCAGACTGACTGGCAACTGCGAGCTGTTGTATTGGCACTGTAAATTGTTCGGGAGTACTCGGCGCAAAAGTAGGGAAGTCTACTTTTATAACATCATGGCGGTGTTTAGCCGCTGAGAAACCGGTGTAAAATATTGCATTATCTACTCGGTAACCTGCACTAATGTAGCCACTAAGAACTGACGGAGCAACTATCCAATCGGATTCTGAAATACCCACCTCAGATTGGATTAGCCAATTATTGTGATCGTAAGTAAGCCCAAACGCAGCGTATTCTATACTGTTGTCTTTGGTGTTAAATTTGCCTGATATTTTTTGTGCTTGCGGCCACAAACTTTGTGGTATGGCATCCAGTGCGGCTAAATACTCATCTAAAACAGTTGACTTATAATCTCCAAAGTCTGATTTTGATAATGAAAAACGCATAGTCCATGCATCTAAAGAGTAGGTTGCGCTAAAAGTTGTTAAGTTTTCAAAATCAATAAAGAAGTCATCATTATAGGCTTGTAGCTTGGCTGTTGTACTCCCATAAGCAAGTTTAAAACGTAAAAAACCGTCGTTAATGGCTTTGCTGTATTCAACATCTACACCATCAAAGTTTCCTGCAATGTTTGCAAACGAGTAGTATGAATGCGGCGGGCGTACCCATAAATAGGCATATCCTACGTAAGGGTATTCAGATAGTAAATAAAGATCGCTATTTAATCTACCTGCACGAACAGCCCAATGGCGCGAGGGGCGATAACGCACAAAGGCGAGCTCTAAAAAGTTATCAAAACTTTTAAAGGCATGATCTTGAAAGACTACTTGAACCACAGAGTCCCAATTTTTGGCCAATGATATATTAGCCTGCCCACCTAAAATTGAATCTCGTTTTGCTGAAAAACCAGATTCGTTGACATTTGAGTAACTCGATGCAAAGCCAATATCTGAATCGTCCGTGTAGCTGAGTGTTAAGGATGCAAAACCGCTAAATTGTACGTCTATGTCGTTTGCATAGGTTTTATTAGCAGCAGAGATTGCCAATATTGCTATGGCAATTGTACCTCGGAACAACATGTTAGCCCGTATTTTTATAATGTAGATAATAAAAAGATAGCACAATTTATTAAATTACCAACTTCATCAACATGGTCTTTAACTAAACCCGTAAGAATGATGAATTTAAGAAAATTACATTATTTAGCATTAGCGCAAAATTTTGATTGTTTAACGATAAATTATTTATAAAACGTAATTGATACCAGTAGTTAAGTAAATACAAATTAGTTAGCTGTATATATAAAATGCGCAGTAAACCAATCTACAATAGCCTTTGTAAATTACAGATAGAACTTTATATCGTTTGTTAATGATTCGAACGTTATATTGTTGCATTTAAATATTGATATAGTATAACATTCGCCGCATTCTAATTCATGAAAGAGCTTGAATGTGACAACACACCAACCGGTTAACCACACATCTAATAATGATTCTACAATTGCAGAACAATCAAATAATCAAAAAAATGACAATAATAGTGCGAATTATAAAGCCATTATTGAAGTGGACTCGCTTAGTTTTAGTATTAAAAACAACGCTATATTAAAAAACTTAAGCTTTAATGTGGACTCAGGCGAAATTTACGCATTACTTGGCGGTAATGGCGCGGGTAAATCAACCACGTTAAAAACGTTACTTGGCTTTAATAAACCAACGCAGGGCTCGGTACGAGTAGCTGGCAAAGAGGTGAGTAAAGCACTTGACTTTGTTCGTGGTAAAACGGCGTACTTACCAGAGTCTGCAACGTTGTACCCGCATTTAACAGCACGCGAAAACGTAGAATATTTTTTATCACTTGCTGATATTAATAAAACAGACGAGCAGATTAACGCCGCGTTTAACCGTGTTGCTTTGCAAAAAGGGGCGTGGGAGCGCCCTATGCAAACATACTCTAAAGGCATGAGGCAAAAAACCGCGATTGCATTAGCTATTTTACGTGAAGCACCGATATTTTTACTTGATGAGCCTACATCAGGCCTCGATCCTGTTGCCATTGATGAGTTTAACCAGTTAGTACGTGAGCTTGCATTATCAGGCGCGACTATTTTAATGGTTACACACGATGTTTATGGCGCCTGCCAAGTAGCAAACCGAATTGGTTTACTAAGAGCGGGTGAGCTGGTGGGCGAATTTGAGGCGCCCGAAAACGGCCGTATAGATACCGAACAAGTGCATGCAGCCTTTGCGCAAAGAGGCGCGTAATGAGCATACATAACTTTTCAAAAGTGGTTATAGTCGCCAAAGATGAATGGCGCTATTGGCTACGCTCAAAACTAGCAATGACTGTGCTGGCTATTGGTTTATTGCTAACGCTTTCATCGGTAGTGGTTACCGCCATTACGATGCATGAACTTAGCCATGCTCGCCATGAACTTCAATCAAATGCTGAGCAAAGCTTTGTTGATCAGCCTGATCGTCACCCGCACAGAATGGTGCACTATGGGCACTATGCATTTAGAACGCCATCGCCACTGAGCACGCTCGACCCAGGTATTGACGCTTACACAGGTAACTCAATATTTTTAGAAGGACATAGGCAAAATAGTGCAATGTTTGCCGATCAACGACAAGGTACAGCACTTACCAAATTAGGTAGTTTAACGCCTGCTTTTATTGTGCAAACATTAGCGCCGTTACTTCTTATATTAATTGGTTACAGCTCTATTAGTCGTGAGCGCGAATCGCAAACGCTTTCATACTTATTAGCGCAAGGCACATCGGGTATTACATTAATAGTCGGTAAAGGTTTAGCGCTACTTTCTGTTGTGGGCTTAATTATTGCGCCACTCGCAGTATCGGCTTTATTTACGGTATCTTCGGGCGAAAGCTTGCTAGCAGTTACAAGCTTTGTTATAGGTTACGCTTTATATTTAACCGTGTGGGTATTACTCATTTTATTAGCATCGAGTGTGTTTAGTAAAAATAGTGGTAGCTTTACGGCACTTGCGTTTATGTGGATTTTACTGTGTATTGTTATGCCGCGTGTTGCAAGTACGAGTGCATCAACAGCTGTACCATCAACGGGCAAAATAGAAACCGACTTTGCAGTTAAAGCTGAGCTTAGAAAACTAGGCGATGGCCACAACACGAACGATCCTGCATTTAAGCAATTTAAACAATCACTCCTTGAAAAGTACAACGTAAATAGCATTGATGAGCTGCCAGTAAACTTTAGAGGGTTAGTGGCAAGTGAGTCAGAGGCAAAACAAACCGATGTACTAAACCAATTTGCCGAACAGCGTATGCAAGCTGAGCTTAAACAAACACAAGTGTCGCGTTATTTTGGTTGGCTTTCACCTATGGTGGCTATTCGCTCGCTCTCTATGATTGTGGTGGGTACAAGTATAGAAACACACCATCGCTTTTTACGCGAAACCGAGCAACTACGTTTTGATTTTGTGCAAGGGCTTAATAAAGTTCACATTGAAAAACTTAACTACCAAGACGACATGAACCGCAATGCCAATGCCGCAGCGACTCAAAAAGCACGCGTAAGCGCTGATAATTGGCAAATTCTTCAAGAGTTTAACTTTACTGTAGATAGCGCAAATATTCGCGCACAAAGAAGTGTACCTGCTTTTTTACAATTATTGCTGTGGATAGCAGTGCTAGTAGGCGGTATTAAATTTGTAGGGAAGCGTTTGTCATGAACTATTTAATTAAGCAATTTACGCGTGAATGGGGCTTTTTATTGCGCCAAAAATACGTAGTGGTGTTACTGCTTTGTAGCCTTGTTTTATCTGGTTTTGCTATTTACAGCGGGCTAAGCGAAGTAAGCGAACAGCAGCAAACTATTGAGCGTTTAAAAGTAGCAGATCAAAGCGACCGCGCTAACGTGCAACAAAAGCAAAACGATGCGGGCATGCTAGCGTATTACAGCTTTCATTTAACGTATTCTCAGCCATCTAACCTTGCATTTGCTGCATTAGGTGAGCGCGATATTTTCCCGTGGAAGCACCGCATTAATTTGTTGGCGCTGGAGGGGCAAATTTACGAAAGCGATGCACAAAATGCTGAGCTAGCTCAAGCCGGAAAAATAGGCTTTGTGTTTGTAATTAGTGCGCTAGCGCCACTGATTATTATTTTGCTGTTTCATGATTTATTTGCAAGCGAGCGCACAAGCGGCAGGCATGATCTATTAGTCACTACAGCTAAGTCTTACTTTGCTTTATGGGGCGTACGTATAACCGTGAGATTTGTAGCGGTAATAGTGTGCTTAATGCTGCCATTTTTTGTGGGTGCTTTTATAGCAGGAGCAAGCGCCTTTGAAGTGGCGTATGTATCGCTTTTATGTATTGCATACCTTGCATTTTGGGCGGTGCTTAGTGTGTGGCTAGGTAAAAATGCAACCAGTGCGCCGCGTGTTGCTTCAAGCTTAATTGGTTTGTGGGTGTTATTTGCTTTTATTATTCCTATTTTAGGCGACCTTGCTATTAATAAAGCGGTGCACTCTCCTAATGGTGGCGACATTGTGCTTACCCAGCGTGAAGCGGTAAACGGAGCGTGGGATTTACCTAAATCAACCACCATGAATGCTTTTATTAAAGAGTACCCAGCACTTGCGTCTTACGTTGATATGAGCAGTGAATTTGAATGGAAATGGTATTACGCATTTCAGCAAATGGGGGACTTGAAAGCGGCAGAACTTTCACAAGCCTACCGCGATGCAGCCGCTAAAAAATATGAGCTAGCGGGCACTGTATCTTGGTTGTCGCCACCGCTTTTATTACAACGTAGCCTAACGCGTGTAGCTAATACCGACTCGGTGGCCGCTTATAACTACGAGCAGCAAATTAGAGATTACCATCAACAATTACGCGAGTTTTATTATCCGTGGTTATTTTACAAAGGCGACCCAACTAAAGCAGCCCTTGAAAACATGCCACGCTTTGAAAGCACCACGCAAACTAGCAAATAAAAATACAGCGCTAAACATAGCTGTTTAGCGCAATAACATATTTAAAACACAACTATAAAATACGTACATTACTCACAAGGTAAAACATGAAAACCAATACAAAAGGGCATAAGCTCACCTATTTAAGTGCTTGTTTAGTAAGTTTGTTTAGCAGTCAGATTATGGCCGCTGAGCAAAAGCAGCAAGTTAAAAGCGTAACGGATGACGCAATTGAAAAAGTAACTGTTGTTGCAACTCGGCAAGCTTACCAAGGTAACTTTAGCCCTTTAGAAACACCGCAATCGGAGCTTAAAATAGATTTAGAAGCCCTCGAAAACGCTGGTGCAGTAAGCCTTGATCAAGCACTTGATTTATCAGCCTCTGTTGCGCGCCAAAATAACTTTGGTGGGCTTTGGAATAGCTTTGCATTACGTGGTTTTGTAGGTGATGAAAACCTACCTAGTAACTACTTAGTAAATGGCTTTAATGCTGGGCGTGGTTTTGGTGGCTCGCGTGACTTATCTGGTATTGAATCGGTTGAGGTTTTAAAAGGCCCACGCGCGGCGTTATTTGGCCGTGGTGAACCAGGTGGTACAGTAAACTTAGTTACTAAACGCCCAACGTTCGATACCGCAGGTGAAATTAAGCTTACTGTAGGTAGTTTTGATACTTATCGCGCCGATGTTGATTACACAACGCCGCTTAACGACGACGTAGCAATTAGACTGGTTGGTTTTTACGAAGACGCCGAAAGCTTTAGAGATACCATAGAAACCACTAAGCAAGGCTTTAGCCCATCAATAGTGTGGAATATAAACGACAGCAGCCAGCTAATATATGAGCTTGAATACTCCGATCAAGAAGTCCCATTTGATAGAGGCGTTTTAGCTATAGATGGCGAACTTGGTTTAATTCCTGAAAGTCGCTTTTTAGGTGAGCCGGGCGACGGCCCAATTGAAGCCGATGTACTAGGGCATCAGTTAGAGTACATTCATGACTTTGATGATAACTGGAGCATTTTATTTGGTGCAAACTATCGTGATACCTCTATGGAGGGCTTTGCAACCGAAACCGGCTTTGATGGCGTGATTGACGGTGAAGTAAATCGCTTTAGACGCTACCGCGATTTTGATGCAAAATACCAAGTATTTAGAACTGAGGTAAGTGGTAATCTTGAGCTGGGCGGGTTTGAGCACCGTTTAATTATGGGTGTTGATGCCGATAAATTTGAAAACGATCAAGTAATTTTACGTGTACGTGGTGATCAATATATTAATGTATTTAACCCTGTTTACGGCGCGTACGAATTACCAACGCCAACAGCTAATACTGACCGAGTAGAAATTCAAGAGTCGGTAGGGGTATTCATTCAAGACCAAATAAGCATTACCGATAAGTTAGATATTCGCATTGGTGCACGTTTTGATGATTATGAGCAGCGCTTAAATAACCGCTTAGCCAACACCAACACTAAACAAACTGAGTCACGTGTGAGTCCGCAGTTTGGTGTGGTGTATGAAGCAAGCGATTATGTATCTGTTTATGGAGCTTATGGCGAAAACTTCCGTCCGCTTTCGGGCGCTGATGCTAATGGTGATGGTTTTGAGCCAAACCAGTCTACATCTGCTGAGGTGGGTGTTAAATTTACGCTAAACGATGGCGCCTTATTTGGTACTGTTGCTGTGTTTAAAGTAGAGCAAGACAACATGCTTGTTGTAGACGATGCAACTGCGTTTACTTACGCAGCTATTGGTGAAGCACAAAGTAAAGGAATAGAGATTGATATTACAGGTGAGCTTACTGATACATTAGAAGTGTGGGCGTCGTATGCTTATACTGATGCAACAATCGAAAACTCATTTTTTGATGCCAACTTTGGTTACACAGTAGAGGCGGGTAGCTCGTTATTAAACATACCAGAGCAACAGCTTAGCTTGCAATTGGTTAAATCGGCCGCTTTATACGGTAAAGCTATAAAATTTGGTGGTGGTTTAATACATGTTGGTAAGCGTAATGGTTTTTTTGGTACCGACTTTGAACTACCAAGTTACACAACCGCGCGTGCTTTTGTAAATTACGATGTAACAGACGCGATTGATATTACGGCTGAGGTAAATAACGTGTTTGATGAAACGTATTACACAAACTCGTTTGCTGATGCATGGGTACAACCTGGTACACCTAGAAACGTTAAGTTTTCTGCATCATATAAATTTTAAACTGTTAATCTAAAACTCAAAAAGGCTGCTTAAATTAGGCAGCCTTTTGTTTTTAAAACCTCTAAAATACGTACTTAAAACGGTGCATAGCCATCATTTGGCTTGTTAGGGTTACTCCAGCGCTGTTTAGCATCAACAGGAATGCGTGGTGCACCTTGTGCTGGTAATCGACCGCGCTCCCCATACAACCACAAGACAAAGTTAGTTCGCTCGCCACTGGTAATAGGTTTGGCTGCCTGTGCAATATTGCCTCGATGTAACATGGCAGTACCCGGCTGAAAGGTAAGTGATTTTATGTCGCCTGTGTACGGGTCTTCTGACCCTGTAAACTCTTCGCCTGGTAAGTTTAAGTTAATGTTAAGCGTTACAGCTGATGCGTCGGTATGTGGTCGAATTGACGAATCTGTATTTGGCTCATAATAAATTGAAAAACCAAATGTTTGAGTATCAAACCCCATAACCTCAGGGAACAGCATACGCGAAATAGGGCGCATATAAGTGTTTAGTATTTCGTTATAGAATGCTTGAAAGCTTGGCGCGGCTAAATAACCTTCTGAGCGGCTATCAAGCATGGCGCCACGGCGATTTAACACTATGCCGTACGGCGGGCGCATAGGAATTTGCGAATTCCATACTTGTTCTAAATATCCGCGTAATACTGCGAGGCGCTGAGGATCAAAAAATTGAAATTGAAACACATCAGGGGCTACTTCGTGTAATAACGCTTTTACGGCAAGCTCTTTGGATGGATCGTCCCATGCTTGCTTTACTGCTTCACGCAGGTTTTTATCAAGTAGTGTGTCGTCAAGCGTGAACGTTGAGCTATCTATTGATGTTGCTTCCCATTCGCTCCACGCGTTTGTAATTAGGTCGGTGTTGTTTATCCAAAAGTCTTGTACTGCTGGTTCACGGTAAAGCATGGCTTGTCGTGTTGGTAGCTCTAGAGCACGCGCTAGTTGTAATTGGTTGTTAAATATTTTGTGTAACTCCAGTTGTTGAATTTTGTTTATATCAATCTAGGAGTGCAATTTATTACATTTGATTTAGTAGATAAACAGCCTGCTTTAGGAAACAGAATATACTATTTATTGATAATGAAGGTTTGTATACTTATTTAAAGCAGAGATAGCTAGTTTTGTAGATAAGCAAAAGGCTGCACAATATGCAGCCTTTTGTTGGTGTAATTTAAGTTACTTAATAAATACTAGTGAGTTGCTCTGTCGCCCCAAATTTCTTCTAAGCGGCTGTCACGACCACAACGCCAACGATAGGTGTTGTATCGGATTGGGTTGTTTTTGTAATAATCTTGATGGAAGCTTTCCCTCCCTTTTATAGGGTAAAAGGTGCTTGCGTTTAGTATAGGTGTAACCACAGTTTGATTAGGGAACTCGGCAACTACTGCAGCTTTTGTTTTTTCGGCTAATTTACGTTGTTCGTCGTTTTGTACAAATATAGCGCTTAAGTAACTAGGGCCTTTATCACAAAATTGGCCTTTGGCATCAAAGGGATCAATATTTACCCAGTAATGATCAAGTATACCTTGATAGCTTACTATAGCCGGATCGTAAGTGATTTCTACGGCCTCGTAATGGCCTTTATGATTACCATTGTATGTCGGGTTTTTAAGTTTACCGCCGGTAAATCCCGAAATTACATCGGTTACGCCCTCTAGTTTTTCAAAGTCACTTTCCATACACCAAAAACAGCCTCCAGCTAAAACGGCTTTTTCGGTTTTTTCTGCATGAGAAAATGTACTAAACAAAATAACGGCAGATGTTAATGCAAGCGTAAGTGATTTTTTCATAAAATTATCCATCTGTAGTGTGAGTTTATAAATACTTATAAAGTTAGACCCGCTTAGTGCTAATACTATTTCATTGTAGAGTGCTGGCTAATTTATCTATGGTGCAAACTAGTGTGCTTATGATGTTCTATAAACGTAAAGCTGGTATTTAGATCACTTTTTAGTTATCAGCATTGTTTAATTAGTTTAGCCAAATAAGCGCTATTTAAAAGAGTGTTGAATTATGCTTGCGTGTTCATTAAAGTGATTAGATTAGTGATATAAATTAGCAGGTGATAAATGAACCAGTTAACAGAAACAACAATAAGCTGCCCTTATTGTGGAGAAAGTATTGAAGTATTACTTGATGCAGCAGATATTGATGAGCAATACATAGAAGACTGCCAAGTATGCTGTAAGCCTATTTCGTTTGTGGTATTTGAAAATGATGACGAGCTAAACGTTAATGTTTACAGCGAAGACGATACGTTTTAACTCGTTAATTAGATAGTAGGCTGCAAAGTTGCAGCCTTTTTACTGTGTATGTGTTTGGTTAGCTATTTTTCTCACGCGCTAACTGGTTAGGAAGAAGTTCTTCTACTATTTCGCGTGCTGGCAGTGTATAGCGTGTGCCGTCAAACATTACTGAGGTAAACTCGTTAATATTAGTAATGCCTGTTAAGGTCCAACCTTCGCCGCGCTTTGGGCAATATACTGTGGTAGTGGGTTGTATTACTTTAAAATCGTCACTCATTACGTTATCCACTCTTTTTGCTTTAAAGATAATGCTTGTTAATGGCGTATGGTAAGTTAATAATGCGTGTCCATAAAGAGCTAATTTAACTAACCACTTAAATAAAATGTTTAATACCACAAAGCTTGAACGCGTTACGCTGCGTTTAATTACCCACAAACACGCTGCGTGTTTATTTAATATTTTAAACCACCCACATGTGTCAGAATTTAACGACTACGAAACACCGCTCAGCAAAACGCAAATCAAACAATTAATACAAGATGATATTAGTGCATATTACGAAGGTGAAGTAATTCGAGTTGTAATTGAACATAATATATCTGGGATGTTAATGGGTACTTGTGGGCTTTATAATTTAACGCCATGTAAAACTAGCGCATTTATAGGATTTGAACTGCATCCCGACTTTTGGGATAAAGGTGTAATGTTTGAAGTGGTGAGCGGTTTTATTGAAACCCTAGTTAAGCATATACCGCTTAAAAATTTGTCGGCCGAGGTGAGTGCACATAATGCACGTTGTCATAATTTACTTATTAAGTTAGGTTTTAGTTTAAGAGAAAATTCTGTTTGGCATAAATCACTTTAACTTATCACGGTAATTATAAGCGCTTAGCTTTTTACAATCCTCAAAGCTGAATAAATAAAATGCAAAATATAGCGGCTTTCTATTATAGTTAAGTGTAAGCAAATGAATTTGTTACCCGTGTTTTATTAAATATTTACGCTTAACAAGGATTTTATATGCTAGAAAAATTACCTCAGGATGCCCTCGTAATATGGGCGACTATAGACCCAATAGGAACAATGGCACTTTTTGCTGCACTTACTTCTCATTTAACTGATCAACAACGTCGTAAAACTGCATTTAAAACGGTGCTTTATGCCGGGGGCGTATTATTGGGTTCTATTTTAATAGGGCAACTAATACTTAATGCGATGGGAATTAGGTTGGTGTCATTTCAGTTAGGGGGCGGAATTATATTGTTTTTGTTTGGCCTGCAAATGATTTTTGGAAACGATTCTAACAAAGCAAAACAAGATCCCGATCACGATATTGCGGTGTTTCCGCTTGCTATACCTGCAACGGCGACTCCTGGCGCTATTTTGGCGGTAATACTACTTACCGATAACCACATACACCCAATTACTACTCAAATAGGCACAGCGCTTGTTACACTTGGTGTGTTGGGTATTACATTAATACTGTTGCTGCTTTCGGGTAAAATTATTAAGCTAATTGGTACTGGCGGCGCGTCTATTTTAACGCGAGTGATGGGAATGATTCTAGCCGCTTTTTCGGTTGAGCTTATTATGACCGCGCTTGAAATCAAACAATGGGTTAAGCTCGATTAAATAACTCCTAAACATTTAAAGGAATGCCGCATGGCAATAAAAATAACAAAACACTATTTTATTAATTTAAGTTTAGTCGTAATCATTTTTGCTATCGGTATTTTAGCCATACGCTATTACAACCATTATGTATCGGCCTATACAGACGTAACAATTAACTCAAACGTGCTTAACGAGTCGCGCAAGGTGTTTATAAGATTACCCGCTAATTACAATCCTAAAAAAGCGTATCCGTTAATTATTAAAACAGATGGTAATTTTAATTTAGATACATGGGATAAAGCACTTACAAAACAAGCTAAGAACGAAAAAGGGGATAAGGCTATATTGGTGTCTATCCCTAATTTGTTTTTTACAGATACACGTAATCGCGATTTAGTGCCTCCTTATGCTCGCCAAGATGTAAATACACAAGCGCGCCCAGAACATGAAACACTTATAGAGCCTAATGGTGAAGCCGACAAGTTTTTAGCGTTTGTTGAAACTGAGTTACTCCCGTATTTATCGGCAAAATATAAGCTTAGTAATAACCGTGTATTAAGTGGTTTTTCGGCAGGTGGAAGCTTTGTACTTTATACACTGCATACAAAGCCTGAGCTGTTTAATGGCTACTTTGCATTTAGCCCCGCGGCTTGGTATGACGACATGACAGTGGTTGATAATGTAGAAGCGTTTTTAACAACTCAAGCTAACAAAGTTAAGTCGCCTACTTATTTATATATTTCGGTCGGCGGGGCAGAGCATCCGTTAATGTTAAAAGCGTTTAGTAATTTAGAGAGCGTTTTAACAGCCAGCCCTAACAATAACCTTGTGTGGCAAAGCGCTATAAACAAAGGTGCTGAGCATTCAGATAATCCACCACTTAGTGTAGCTAATGCATTAGCTGGCTATAGTGCGTTTATTAAAAAGTAGGTTAGATAGGTTTTAGTGGATACTGTATTTATATATAGTATCCACTGTTTTATCTATTTAAGATAGCGAATCAGTTTTATAGCACTTTACTTAGTTTAATATTATTAATGACTTACAAAGGGAAGTTGGTTTAATTTATTTTTGCGCAGCAAATACAAATACTGTATTTATATACGGTTACCCGCTATTAAGTTAGAATGCAATCAGTACCTATGAGCATATACATATCTGTTTGTTACTGCTTTTAATTAGCCTTACGCCTTTGTGAACAGCAAAAAGCAGTGTAAATTTCAATATAGTTTCCCCGTCTTTTACACTCTAAATGTAATTAGTATAAATTAGCTGGTGGCTTTATATAAAAAGAACACATCATACTTGGTGTTGGTATGATGCTAAACTTAACCACTGAGTCAAATTGAGAAAAAATAATCGGATAAATACTGCAAATAATAAAGAGGGAGGTTTCGGTAAAAAAGAGCATTTATAAAAATGCTCTTTTTTAAGTTATTACTACTTTGCTTTGGTCGGTTTAAAAAATAATACCAGTGCAATTATAAATGCTGAAACGCTACAAATTATAAATACGTTTTTCTCACCACCAGGTATGTACTGCATAAATGATGTAAAAAACTGACCCGAAAATACAGCCATCGTAAAGTACGATAAGTTACGGCCGCGTACTTTCACATTGCTGAGCTCTACCGTCATATGGTTTAAAAGCGGGATGCTTAAGCCAAAGCCTGTACCAATTAATATTGCACCTAAAATTAAAAGTAGGGTGCTTACTTGTGTAAAACAAATATACGATAAACTAAACGCTAAGAAGGCAAATGCCAAAACCTTGGGCTCACCAAGCTTCTTTGTTATTTTAGGCATAAAGCCTGCGGTAACGACAGCTACTAAAGATATAAATGCGAGTAGTTGGCCTATTTGAGATTCGTTAAAGTTTTCTTCGTTCATTGTAATGGGTAATAAAGCAGTAGACGTAAAAAATATGGTCATAGCGAGTGTTGAAATTACATAAACGCTTTTTAACGAGAGGCCATTGTTAGCTTTGTGGTGTAGATGTTCTGACACTTTATCGCTATTACTAGCCAGTGAGTTTTTACTTGGCACAAATAATAAAAGCATAGCCAAAAATACCCACGCTATAAAATAAAGTGAAAATGGCAGCGCCCAAAATTGCGACGCTAATAATCCGCCTAAAAATAAAAATATAACACCGCCTAACTCTATCGCCATGCCTTGTTTTGCAATCATGCCAAGGCGTGCTTCGCCTGTGTACCACGCAGAAATTAAAACCGTACAACTTGCCATTACCACAGCAGTTATACTGCCGAGTAAAAATCGATTAGCAAATACAAGCGTTGGGCCTTTTAAAAAGTAAGCACTGGCACCTACAATTCCATATAAAAATAAACCGATTACTAAGAGTTTATAAGCTCCGTATTTATCTATTAATTTTCCTGCTAGCGGCGCAAAAACCACAGCGCCTAACGATGGCAACGTAATTAAAAGTACGGTGTTATCGGTTATACCTAATCCTTGTGAAATACTTACTAAACCTGGCGCAAGTAGGGTTCCCACCATACTAGTTAAGCTGGCAATACACAGTAATGTAAAGCTACCCGCTGTCTTTAACATACCCATTTTTACTCCTTAAATTTTAAGCGGTTACTTTTTAGCAAATGAATTAAAAATGCCACTTAGCAAAATAAATATAATGCTCACAGCAACAACGCCTGGCCATTGATAAAGTGCAAATGCCTTAACACCAACCATTGAGCCAACAGCGCCACCTATGTAATAACCCAGCATGTAAATTCCATTTATGCGACTTTGCGCAGTGGGATCAATACTAAAAACACGTACTTGGTTAGCCACTTGCGCACTAAATATGGCAAAGTCGATTAGAATAATGCCAATAACTAACGACGTTAAACTGCCATTAAACAAACCTGTAATAGCAAAGCCGATTGCCGCAAGCGTAAGTGCAATCATAATTAGAGCTTTAGACCCTATTTTGCTGAGCCATTTACCCGATAACTTAGCCCCAATTACGCCAGCCAATGCTATTACACCAAATAAACCGGCTTGTTGAGCGTTGTAGTTAAATGGTTCGTTACTTACATAAATTGCAAGTGTTGCCCAAAGCACGTTAAATGATGCAAACCAAGATGCGCCCGAAAAGGTAAAGTGCTGCAGTGATTTATGTTTAATAAACAGCGCCAAGGTACTTTTAATGAGAGGCCAGTAGCGCAAATTAGTGTGTGGCTTATTGCCAGGTAAAAACACGCGCAGTAATATACCAAATAATGCTGCGAGTACTGCCGACATTAAAAATACACTTCGCCAACCAAATTGCTCACCTACAAAGCCACTTAACGTTCTTGAAAGTAAAATACCGATAGTTAAGCCCATCATTAATGTGCCTAACGTGGCACCTTTTTGCTCGCTCGATACAAGCGATGCTGCAAAGGGTATTAATTGCTGCGTTATATTGGCGCTTACACCAATTAAAAATACCGATATAAGTAATAAAGGTAAGTTAGGTGCAAGCATTGCTGCACTACAAGTCACTACTAATAAGCACGACAAAATTGTAATTAAACGCCTGCGAGCAATCGAGTCCCCCAAAGGAGAAATAAACAATAACGCAAACGCGTAACCAACTTGTGTAAGCGCGGGAATACTCCCAAGCTGCGAATCAGTTAAATTAAACTCGTTAGCTATAAGCGGTAAAATAGGTTGGTTGTAGTACAAGTTTGCTGCTGTTGCGGCAATTGCAGTGGTCATTAGTAATAAAATAAATCGACTTAATGACTGATTTTGTTTGGGTTTGGTCATAGCTGTTTAGTGTTGTTAACTCATATCGCTATGGTATGAGTTCTTTAGCTATAACAAAAATGATATTATTTTATAGAATCTATACAAATAATGAATTTAAGGTGCGTGATGGATATTAAAACATTAAAAAGTTTTGTCAGCGTGGCTAAGCATCAGAGTTTTTCAGAAGCGGCCAAAGAGTTACACACAGTGCAACCTGCAATAAGTAGGCATATTGCACAGCTCGAAAGCGAGCTTGAGGTTGTCCTGTTTATAAGAAATTCACGCGATGTTGCAATAACTCAAGCGGGTGAGCAGCTATTAAAAGATGCACGTACTATTTTGACTCTAGCTGATAAAGCTAAAACTCAGGTTAAACGTGCCCACAGCGGACAGGTAGGTTCACTTAATATTGCGCACTTAAGCTCTGCCTGTTTAACTTTTATGGCCAAACTGGTTCGAGAATATAAACAGCGATACCCAAGCGTGCACGTTACACTGTTTGAAATGACTGCAACTGAGCAAATACATGCGTTTAAAAATGATTTAATTGATGTTGGTTTTTCACGGCCTTTACCTAATTCAATTAATGATGAATTTGTAAGTCATACTATTTATGTAGATTCATTAGTGGCCATAGTTAACCAAAACCATGAGCTGGCAAATTATAAAAATATTGATTTAGCTAAACTAAAAAATGAGCCCTTTATTATTTTTAATAGAGAAGAAGCACTTGGTCTTTTTGATGAAACCATATTGCAATGCAAACAAGCTGATTTTTCACCGAACATTATTAGCCAACCTAGGCATATGCAAACATTAGTTACCGAAGTGGCTGCTGGGCTTGGTGTGGCAATTGCGCCTTATTGCGTTCGTAAATTATATAGTGAAGGGTGCCATTTTATAAAACTGAGCGACGTATTCACACAAATTCCGATGCTATTACAAATTAAAAAAGCAGATACCAATGCGGCTGTTAATGCATTTGTTGAAATTGCCTTAAATGCTAAGCCAACTATTGAAAAAAGTATGGCGGAATAAAAAAAGCCCAGTTAAAAAAGTTAAACGGGCTAAAAGGGTTGTGCTTAGGGAAAGTTGTAGTCGTTTTAGGTAAGCTGGTATTTAAAATTTATATCTAAAACCAAATGCTATACCGTCGTCTTCCGACTGTTCCATTTGTGCTTGTTGATCGTCGTTATCACTTTCAAAGTCGCTAAAGTCTTTACGCGCTTCTACGTAGGCAATAGTGTCTTCGTCAATTAAGTAGTGAAGGCCAATAACAGCAAACTGACGCTTAAATACATCGTCTGGATCGGCGTTAAAGTTTGGCTGAATTACGTAGTCATCACCTGCATCAAACACGTTGTAGGCAATAAAAGGGCGAAAGTCGTTATCAAAACTGTAAGATGCAAATGTTTCTATACCTATAGCGTCTTTAATTAAGCGACCAATGTTATCTGTGTCGTGGTTTTTGTTTTTATTTACATTAGCAGCAACGTAAAGGCCGCGCTTTTCAATGCTGCCCCACATAATGCCTGCACCATAAATTAAATCTTCAACGTTTCGGGTAGAGCCATCGCCAAACGTTAAATCAAACTCACCACGGTTAACACCTGCTGTAAGTGTTAGCATGTCAGTTGGAGTATAAGTTACAGACGCACCAAATGTGTAGTTAAATTCAACTTCTTGGGCTGCACTATCGCCAGAGTTCCAAAGCGTTTCGCATTGTTCTTCTGAAATATCGGTTACGTCACAGGTATAAAACTCGCTGTTTTTAAGCTGCGCTTGTACTGCAAAACTAAAATCGTTATGGCTATTGCGGTACTGCACTAATTTATCACCACGGCCAGTACCATTCACAGCGCCATCGTCTTTGTTATAGGTGTAAACACCAGCTGCATTACCATCCCATACAAAACTGTTATTTGTGCCATAAACTACGTCGTACCATGCACCCCATTGCTTACCAATAGTAAGTTGGCCATATTTTTTATGTGAAAGCCCTGCATAACCTAAACGGTTATACAAAAACTCGTCCTGAATTGACTCAAAACGATTGTTATAAATAATATCGCTGCTACCAACAGGGTTTACACCCCATTCTACTAGTGCGAGTGCAGTCCAGTTTTTCTTAAGCTTTCGGGTAAATCCAAAGTTAATGCGTGAGGTACCGTTAACAACTTCGGTTTCGTTTTGTGTATTAATTACACGCACATCAAGATATCCGCCTACTTTTGACGGTGTTTTTATCATTTTTGTATAATTCAACCAGCTGAAACTGCTGGTGCTAATACAATACTTGCGCTGAACAGTGTCGCTAATTTTTTGATCATTTTTGTGCGTGCCTTGTGTAAATTGAACAGTGTTTTTACGTAGGTAAAAATTCAATTTTGAAGACTAGCAAAGCGGCAAACGGCTCTAAAGTGAAAAATACTCAATAAATTTAAGTTATAAATACACAAGATGTTCACGTAACGTTAACGTTGTTTTTTATGTGTTGATGAGGTTTGTTTTTGAAGCTGATCAATAGGGAAAAAGGGTTGGAAAATTCACGTGTTAAAAAATATTTATTTAAATTATTTTCATGTTGTTTAAAAAATAATGGTTAGTATAAAAGCTCTAAACTGCTTTATTTTCATTAACATAGCTTTTCAGCTAAATGGTTTACACACAAATGAGTTAAACAAATGCGTAAACACGTTAAAAGTGCAATTACTCTAATTATTATAAATTTTGGTATTAAATTCACGACTACTTAAAGTTGAATTTAAATTTAAAAAAATTGAATAAAAATTAGTAGAAAATAAGGCCTAAACTACGTAGCTTTGCGAGTGACATAGCCTTTAAACTTTCATAGAAAAACAGGCCATTTTGGTTTAAACTGCGCGCAATTTAAATACATCATTACTCCTTTGGAGGGTAGCGCTATTATTAGTACAGCTAATGTCACCATGCAATTTGGTGCTAAACCATTATTTGAAAATATCTCAGCAAAATTTGGCGAGGGTAACCGTTATGGTTTAATCGGTGCAAATGGTTGTGGTAAATCAACATTTATGAAAATCCTAAGTGGTGAGCTTGAAGCGTCTTCAGGTAATGTAAGTACTGATCCTAATGAACGCGTTGCTAAACTAAACCAAGACCAATTTGCCTATGAAGAATACTCTGTAATCGATACCGTGATTATGGGCCATAAAGAGTTGTGGGAAATTAAACAAGAACGCGACCGTATTTACTCTTTACCAGAAATGAGTGAAGAGGACGGTATGAAAGTAGCCGATCTTGAAACTGAATTTGCTGAAATGGATGGTTACTCTGCGGAATCTAAAGCTGGTGAGCTTTTATTAGGTGTAGGTATTGGCACTGACCAGCACTATGGGCCTATGTCAGAGATAGCACCTGGTTTTAAACTTCGAGTACTTCTTGCACAGGTGTTGTTTTCTGACCCAGACATTATGCTACTTGATGAGCCTACTAATAACTTGGACATTTACACCATCAAGTGGTTAGAAGACGTGTTAAATCAGCGCGACTGTACCATGATTATTATCTCGCATGACCGTCACTTTTTAAACTCTGTGTGTACACACATGGCCGATATTGACTACGGCGAGCTTCGTATTTACCCTGGTAATTATGACGAATACATGTTTGCAGCAACACAAGCACGTGAACGTCTACTTAGTGAAAATGCGAAAAAGAAAACTCAAATTGCCGAGCTTCAACAGTTTGTATCACGTTTCTCTGCTAACGCATCTAAAGCTAAACAAGCAACATCGCGTGCTAAACGTATCGACAAAATCCAATTAGACGAAGTTAAAGCGTCTTCACGTCAAACACCGTTTATTCGTTTCGATCAAGAAAAACCGTTATTCCGTAATGCGCTTGAAATGAGCAACTTAACACAAGGGTTCGACGACAATACGTTATTTTCAGATCTCGAAGGTTTAGTTGAAGTGGGCGAGCGCATTGCTATTATTGGTGAAAATGGTGTTGGTAAAACAACATTACTTAATACATTAGCAGGGCGTTTAGCACCCAAACATGGTGAGTATAAGTGGTCTGAAAATGCGAATATTGGTTACTACGCGCAAGATCACGCTGATGAGTTTGCAACCGACATGAATTTGTTTGAGTGGATGGAACAATGGCAACAAGAAGGTGACGACGAGCAAGTTGTTCGCAGCTTCTTAGGCCGTATGCTATTTTCTCAAAATGATATTAAAAAATCAGTTAAAGTGATTTCAGGTGGTGAGCAAGGCCGCATGCTGTTTGGTAAAATTATGATGCATAAACCAAACATATTGTTAATGGATGAGCCAACTAACCACATGGATATGGAATCGATTGAAGCGCTTAATTTAGCCCTTGAAGCTTACGAAGGTACATTGATGTTTGTATCCCACGACCGTCAGTTTGTATCATCAGTTGCAACCCGTATTTGGGAAATTAAAGACGGTAAAGTTATCGACTTTAGAGGCAACTACGCAGAATACTTAGCGAGTAAAGAAGCTTAATTAGCTATTTACCCGTTAACTCTAAAAAGCCATGTTTAAACATGGCTTTTTTTGTTTTTGTGAGTCGCAATTAAACTTGGTTTGGGTATAATACCCGCCTAAAACCGGACATAAGTCCGCTATTTTTAAAATATATTACTGAGGAGTATTTATGACTGTTGGCATTATTATGGGTTCTAAATCAGATTGGCCAACCATGGAACATGCAGCACTTATGCTAGAGCATTTTGGTATTAAGTACGAAACCAAAGTCGTGTCTGCACACCGCACTCCTCAATTACTTGCTGATTACGCAAGTTCAGCCGCAGAACGTGGTATTAAAGTTATTATTGCTGGCGCTGGCGGCGCTGCGCATTTACCAGGTATGGCAGCTGCTTTTACGTCGCTTCCTGTACTTGGCGTACCTGTAAAATCAAAAGCATTAAATGGTGTTGATTCACTTTTATCTATTTGCCAAATGCCTAAAGGTGTTGCGGTAGGTACGCTTGCCATTGGTGAGCCGGGCGCAGCAAACGCGGGTTTATTAGCTGCACAAATTTTAGGATGTCAAAACCCAGAAATTTTTGCAAAAATTGAAGCGTTTCGTAAAGCTCAAACCGACACTATATTAGCTAATCCAAACCCTGCAGAGTAATAATGAATATTTTAATATTAGGTGCAGGGCAACTTGCACGTATGATGAGCCTTGCAGGCGCGCCGCTTAATTTAAACGTTGTTGCGTACGATGTAGGCAGTAAACAAATTATGCACCCGCTAACTGGTGACACTTATAGCACATCGCTTGAGCAAGCAATATCAAACGCTGATGCCATTACTGCCGAGTTTGAGCACATTCCTGATGATGTATTAACCCTTTGCTGCAGCAGTAATAAGTTTTACCCAGGAAAAGCCGCTATTAAAACCGGTGGCGATCGCTCGCTTGAAAAGGCATTGCTTGATAAAACAAACGTAGCTTGTGCGCCGTACCAATTAATTACTGAAAAGGCGCATTTAGAACTTGCCGTTAAAACTCTAGGTAAACCACTTGTAATTAAGACATGCCAAGCGGGTTACGATGGAAAAGGCCAATGGCGTTTAAAATCGGATGATCAAATAGACGAAATTTGGTCACAAATGGCTGATTTTATTGCATCGGGTACCGAGCTTGCGCCACATACGATTATTGCTGAAAAAATGATCCCGTTTGATCGTGAAGTATCTATTATTGGTGTGCGCGACAAACACGGTAATGTTGCTATTTATCCGCTAACAGAAAACGAGCACACGAATGGTGTGTTAACGCTTTCTATTGCGGGTAAAAATAATCATCAGGTTGAGCAACAAGCCGTAGACGCGTTTACTAAAATAGCGAATGAGCTAAATTATGTAGGCGTGTTGGCCATTGAGTTTTTTGATGTACAAGGCACGTTATTAGTTAATGAAATTGCGCCGCGTGTACATAACTCAGGGCATTGGACGCAACAAGGCTGTCACTGTTCGCAGTTTGAAAACCATATGCGTGCTGTTGCAGGCCTGCCGCTTGGTAATACTGAGCTTAAACACATTACCGCGATGATCAATGTGTTAGGCCAACCAAGTATTCCAAGTGATGTACTTAAAACGGTTGATGTAACGAGCCACTGGTATGGTAAAACAGCAAAACCGGGTCGCAAAATGGGTCATATTAATGTATCGGCGGTTAATATGAGTGAGCTTGCAGACAAACTTGGCGAACTGACAGAGTATCTACCAGAGCAAGATTATCCCGGTATTTTAAAAGCAGCTGCCAATTTAGTACTCAGTGAATAGTTATTATTACTTTATATAAATACCGGCTTAAGCCGGTATTTTTTGCCATAAAAATGGGCTTTGAATATATAATACTGTTAAAGTCTAATTTTAAATTTGTGAAGTAAAACAATGAAACTAAAAACAATATCAGGCGTGCTAGCCATTACAGCATTATTTAGCTTAAATGCATTTGCATCAGACTCTCTTCGTGTTGCTACTTTTAATGTAAGTATGGATGCAACTAATCACACGCCTAAAGGTGAACAAGTTAAAAGTGATGCTTTAGTAAACGCACTTAAAGCAAACCACCAGCAAATTAAAAACATAGCGGAAATTATTCAACGTGTTCGCCCTGATATTATTTTACTTAACGAATTTGATTACATCCCAAAAGAGCAGGGTATTGAATACTTTAATCAACATTATTTAAATGTAGGTCAGCAAAAACAAGCGGCTATTAATTACCCTTACTCTTATATAGCCCCGGTAAATACAGGACTAGCCACCGAGTTTGATTTAGATAACGATGGTAAAAAAAATGGCGTGATGGGCGATGCACAAGGCTTTGGCTTTTTTGAAGGGCATTACGGTATGGCTATTTTATCAAAATACCCAATCGATTTTGACAAGGTAAGAACCCTTCAAACCTTTAAATATAAAGACATGCCAAATGCAAAAATGCCAGTGATGCCTAAAACAGGCGAAAACTGGTATAACGCACAAGAATGGCAAGCACTTAGACTTAGCTCTAAATCATTTTGGGATTTACCTATTAACGTAAATGATAAAACCATTCATGTTATTGCATCTCATCCAACACCGCCAGTATTCGACGGTGAAGAGGATAGAAACGGCAAGCGTAACCACGATGAAGTAAGATTAATTGCTGATTACATTTCAAATGCTAAGTATATTTACGACGATAAAGGCGAAAAGGGCGGTTTAAAAGCTCACTCTCGTTTTGTTATTTTAGGCGATTTAAATGCAGCCCCTGAGGGGGATAAAGCCCGTACAAATACGACCGACCAGTTACTTAAAAACCCACTTATCAACGCAAGCTTTGTTCCAAAAAGCGAAGGTGCTAAACAGCAGTATGATGTGCCTTATGCACAAAACTACAGTGCTAATTGGCAAGCCCGTGTTGATTACGTACTACCGTCAAACTATGGTTTAAAAATTAAGGACGGTGGTGTGTTTTGGCCTACTAAAACGAGTAGTGAATATCGTTTAATTAAAGATAGAAATGCATCGAGCGATCACCGCATGGTTTGGCTTGATTTGGTAATTGAATAACGCCTACTAATAAGGTAAGCGCTAGTAAACTGAGCTTTACCCTGTTTAATGGCTATTTATCTTAAAAAATTGCAATAACTTAAGTGCTTCTGCTTAAATATGGCTTAATTATAATAACCGTATAGAAGCACTATGATTTTTAATCTTTCTTCATCCAAAACATTAGTGGCCTTAGCTGTTGCCTCAAGTGTTATGCTTGCAGGTTGTAGCACTACCGCTAATACCTCTCCAACACAGCCAAATGCTTTACCAGCAACCAAGGTTGCTGCGGTTGTAAACACGCCAGCAGATATCGGTTCACAAAAAATAACGCTAGAACAAGCAATGGCTGATCCTGATTGGATGGGCAATCAACCAGAGAACGCTTACTGGGCTGGCGATTCGGCAACTATTATATATGCTCAAAAAGAGCAAGGTAATACACTACGCAATTTATTTAGCCAATCTGTTACTAGCCAAACAGCAGAGCAGGTAGCACTTAATAAACTTCATACTGTGGGTTCAAATAAAGCCGTTTATTCAAAAAATAAAACAATGGCTGCCTACACGTTTAAAGGCAATGTGTTTGTTAAAAACCTTAAAACGGGTGAACTTAAACAAATTACAGCTACATCAGCAAGCGAATCTAAACCACAATTTTTAAATAATGGCGATTTGGTTTATCGTCAAGGCAATGTGTTTTTTAAAGTTGATTTAAAAACAGGTTTAACTACTGAGCTTGCTAACTTAAAACTTGCTGATGAGCCTAAAGGCATTGAAGAGCCAAGCACCTACATTGCTAAAGAGCAGCATAAACTGATTAAATTTGTGGCGCTTCAACAAAAAAATAAAAAAGATAAGCAAGCACGTAGTGAGCAAATTAATGAACAAAATGATTCAATTGCTAACACGGCTTACTACTTAGGTGACGGTAATAAAGTATCTGAAGCACAGCTTTCACCAAATGGTGATGCGTTATTAGTCGTAGTACAAAAGCAAACTGACTGGCGTGGTGATGGGGATATTATGCCTAACTACATTACCAATGACGCGACAATAGAGCCTAAAAAAGCACGCCGCCGTGTAGCTGACGCTAAAGAACAAACATCACAGCTTGTCTACATCAATTTAACTAACAAAGAGCAAACACCACTTAGCTTTAATACCTTACCAGGCTTTGATGAAGATGTTTTAGCCGCAGTTAAAAAAGAAAATTATTCACGTGATGGTAAAACATATAAGTCTAAAAAGGCGCCTCGTGGTATTAACCTTATTATGGACTGGGGTTTTGAGCAAAGCCCAATAGTATGGAACGACGACGGATCGCAAGTCGCTATCATGCTTGAAGCGTGGGACAACAAAGACCGCTGGATCGCTACCGTTGATTTTAAAAACAACAAACTTGTGTCGCAACATCGCCTACATGACGATGCATGGATTGCTTATGCGTTTAACGACTTTGGGTGGTTACATAACTCAAACACGCTTTATTACCTATCGGAAGAGTCGGGTTACAGCCAGCTTTACAAAAAACCTTTAAATGGTAGTGCAACTGCGCTTACACAGGGCCAATTTGAGGTTTCTAACTTAACGCTTACCAGCGACAACAGCGCAATTTATTATAAAGCGAATGTGGAGCATCCAGGCCTGTACGAAATTTATCGTGTTAACCCGCAAACAGGTAAGAGTGAGCAAATTACTGACTTAAACGGCATGACCGATTACACGTTAAGCCCTGATGAAACCAAGTTACTCCTTAAGCACTCTACAATTACCATGCCTAATGAGCTTTATGTAGCAGATGCTAAAGCCAATACAAAAGCAACGCGCTTAACACATACTGTGTCGGATGAGTTTTTAGCTAAAAAGCTAACTGCACCTAAAATTGTTGCTGTGCCATCGAGCCATACAGATCAACCAATATACGCAAAAGTGTACTACCCAGCTGATTACTTAGAGGGTGAAGTCGGTAAAAATCGCAAAGCAGTTATTTTTAACCACGGCGCAGGTTACTTACAAAACTCACATATGGGATTTTCGGTTTATTTTCGTGAATTTATGTTTCATTCATTGCTCGCTGATGAAGGTTACATAGTAATGGATATGGATTACCGCGCATCTAAAGGTTACGGCCGTGATTGGCGTACCGCGATTTATCGTCAAATGGGCACACCTGAAACACAAGACTTAGCCGATGGCGTTAAATGGATGGCGCAAAATGCCAACGTTGATACCAAAGCCGTTGGTACTTATGGTGGCTCTTACGGCGGCTTTATGACCTTTATGGCATTGTTTACTGCGCCAGAGTTATTTCAATCAGGTGCGGCACTACGACCTGTTACTGATTGGGCACATTACAACACAGGTTACACGGCTAATATATTAAACCATCCTGATGTTGACCCGATTGCGTACGAGCGCAGCTCGCCAATTTATTACGCTGAGGGTTTAAACAAACGTTTATTAATTAACTCACCAATGGTTGATGATAACGTGTTTTTTCAGGATTCTGTACGTTTAGTACAGCGTTTAATCGAGCTTGAAAAACAAAACTTTGAAACAGCTATATTTCCTGTAGAACCACATGGCTTTGTACAGCCTTCAAGCTGGTTAGACGAATACCGCCGTATTCATAAGTT
Source organism: Pseudoalteromonas aliena (assembly GCF_038155085.1). Taxonomy (GTDB): domain Bacteria; phylum Pseudomonadota; class Gammaproteobacteria; order Enterobacterales; family Alteromonadaceae; genus Pseudoalteromonas; species Pseudoalteromonas aliena_A. The sequence continues at coordinate 504,313 of NZ_JBAKAU010000001.1, read as the reverse complement.
ATTTAAAGAAACTCTTTAACCTTTAACTCTTAAAGTATAAAAACAAAAACGCCGCATTAGTTTAATTGACTAATGCGGCGTTTTTATTGGGTTGAACAAAATCTAACTTTATTTTTTCTTTAAAAAGTTCTTTTTAAAGAGCTCTATAACTAGTGGTATGGCAAGCAGAGTCCCGCCAATTACACCAATTAAATGTGCATCAATGGCCACAGTGGAGTTAATAAGTTTTCCTATATCGGCATTTGGGCCGCTAAATTGCTCAAACGTTATTTTAATCCATACGCCTAAAAATAATAAATAGCCCGACTTAAGTCCTAAAGTTATATCTTTAACAGCTCCCCAAATAATAACGCCATGCAGTAGAGCACTTAACCCAGTGTAAATATGTATGCTTGGGCAAAACCAATACACACCTAAACCACACCAAAGCGCCAACGTACATACATTAAATGCATAGCGAGTAGGGGATGTGTATTCCCCATGTAGTAACCAAATAAGTAAAACACCACTGGCATTTAAGCCCAAATGAGCCCAATTAGCATGAACAAATTGGCTGGTAAAAACTCGCCACAGCTCACCGTCATCAATTAAGCTTCGGTTAAATTCTAGTAAATTATTTAAATCAAATGCAGCAAAAATGGTACTAAAAAGCAGCAGAGTAATTGGTGGTAATATATACCGAGGCTGAATAGGTAAATTAAGCATTTTATTATATATTTTTAGTATAAACTTTTGCATATTGTGCCCGTTTAACTTTAAGATGCCAATTACCGTATCGTAATTAAGTGTTTTTAGTATTTTTATGCATTTTAAACTTAACTCATTATTTGCCATTGGGCTGTGCGCAGTAACACTGCCTTCATTTGCACAGCAAACAACTCAAATCGAAACTCGCGAACCTGAAGCAGCTACCGGATTGATCCATAAAAAAGTGGTGCAAGGTGATAAATATATGGTTGCTGCGGCAAATCCGTATGCCTCAAGAGCCGGTCAACAAATTTTAGCCCAAGGCGGCAGTGCAGTAGATGCTGCAATTGCAACGCAACTAGTGCTTACTTTAGTTGAGCCGCAATCCTCTGGTATTGGTGGTGGTACATTTATGATGTACTACAACAAAGCAAACAATAAGCTGACTAGTTTTGATGGCCGCGAAAGCGCACCTGCAAATGCAGATGAAACACTGTTTTTAGATAAGCACGGTAAAGCCGTAAAATGGATTGAAGCCGTTGTTGGTGGTCGCTCTGTTGGTGTACCTGGTATTTTACATGCATTTGCAAGCGCACATAAACAATATGGTACATTACCTTGGCAAGAGCTTTTTAAACCAGCTATAGAGCTTGCAGAGCAAGGCTTTGTAGTTTCACCGCGTTTACATGGCTTATTAGCACGTCAGTTAAACCCGGGTGTACTTAGCATGCCGGTTATCAACGAATACTTTTATCCAAATGGTAAATTGATTGAAGCAGGTACGATTAAAAAAAATCAGCCACTTGCTGATTTATACAAAGACATTGCTAAACAAGGCATTGACGCATTTTATAAAGGTGACAACGCCAAGCAAATGGTAAATGCTGTTCAGCACTCTAAAATTGCACCAGGTAAGCTTAGCGTACAAGACCTAGCTGAGTATAAAAGTAAAGAACGCGATGCCGTGTGTATTGAATACCGCGCATATAACGTATGCTCAATGGCACCACCAAGTAGTGGCGGTGTAGCAGTGCTACAAATGCTTGGGTTGCTTGAACATAAAGATATGAGCGCGCTTAAACCTAACGGCGAAAAAGCGATTCATTACTTTAGCCAAGCATCACGTATTGCTTTTGCCGATCGTGATATGTACATGGGCGACCCCGATTTTACTCAAGTGCCTACACAAGAGCTTTTAAACAAAGATTACATCGCATCTCGTGCAAAACTAATAACCGAAAAAGATACTAAAGCAGTAGCAGGTAATCCGGTTAGTTATTTAAGTTACGCAATGGATGATTCGTATGAGCTGCCGTCTACTTCGCATGTATCTATCGTTGACGCAAAAGGTAACGCTGTTTCAATGACCAGTTCTATTGAAATGGCATTTGGCTCTACCGTTATGGTCAATGGTTTTATATTAAATAACCAACTTACCGACTTTTCACTTTCTCCACGTAAAAATGGCAAGTTAGTAGCAAACCGTGTAGAAGCAGGTAAACGCCCGCGTAGTTCTATGTCGCCGGTAATGGTATTTAATAAAGACGGTAGCTTACGTTTGGTAGTAGGCTCACCTGGTGGTAGCCGTATTATTGATTACGTTGCCCAAGTGGTAGTAGGCGTTATTGATTGGGATTTAACCGCGCAAGAGGCTATAAACTTGCCGCGCACGACTAATCGTAACGATTATACCAGTCTTGAAAAAGGCACAGCCCTTGAAGCTATTGCACCTGCGCTTAAAAAACGCGGTCATAATGTACGTGTAATTGATTTAAATTCTGGTTTGCATGCGGTTGAAGTTAAAAATAATACGTTATTTGGCGGTGCCGACCCACGCCGTGAAGGTGTTGCGTTATCTGATTTAACAGACAAAAACGCCACTATCAAATTTTAATTTATGTATAATGCACATGCAGGCAGTGAGGCCTGCATGTGTTTCTCTCAATGGTCTGACAAGCTTAATTGTCATTGCAATTAAACCTTTAACAATGATAATGACAGATCATAACTTAAGACTCCGTTAAAGCCTGGAAATATGAAAACTAATACTGATCCTAATTACTTATATATTCATCACTCTGGCCCTGGCCTAATTGAAACGCCACTATTAAACAAAGGCAGTGCCTTTAGTAAAAAAGAACGCGAAAATTTCAATCTAGCTGGTTTACTTCCTCCACGCTTTGAAACTATTGAAGAGCAAGTGGAGCGTTGTTATCAGCAGTATTCTAGCTTTACCGAAAACTTAAATAAGCATATTTATTTACGTGCCATTCAAGATAACAACGAAACACTGTACTACCGATTAGTACGCGATCATCTTGAAGAAATGATGCCTATTATTTACACGCCAACCGTTGGCGATGCATGTGAAAAATTCTCAGATATTTATCGTAGTGCGCGTGGCTTGTTTATTTCGTATGAAGACCGCTTTCAAATTGACGACATATTACGTAATGCGACGAAAGGTAAAGTAAAAGTAATAGTGGTAACTGATGGTGAGCGTATTTTAGGCTTAGGCGATCAGGGTATTGGTGGCATGGGTATTCCTATTGGTAAACTATCGCTTTACACAGCATGTGGCGGTATTAGCCCAGCTTACACGTTACCTGTAATGCTAGATGTAGGTACCAATAACGAAAAGCTTTTAAACGATCCTATGTACATGGGTGCACGCCATAAGCGTATTGCTCAAGACGAATACGATGAGTTTTTAGATTTGTTCATTAAAGCAGTTAAACGTCGTTGGCCAAGTGTATTACTTCAATTTGAAGATTTTGCACAACCAAATGCAATGCCGTTACTTAAGCGCTACCGCAATGAAATATGTAGCTTTAACGATGACATTCAAGGTACTGCGGCTGTAACAGTAGGTTCTTTGCTTGCTGCATGTCGTGTTAAAGGGTCTACGCTTAGCCAGCAAAAAGTTGTTTTTGTTGGCGCAGGTTCTGCAGGTTGTGGTATTGCTGAGCAAATTATTAGCCAAATGGTATTTGAAGGCATTAGCGAAGCACAAGCACGTAGCCAAGTATTTATGGTTGACCGATTTGGTCTTGTATCTGAAGGTATGGAAGGTTTACGTGATTTTCAACAAGCTCTAGCTCAGCCTACTGCAAGCTTGAGCGAATGGACTTACAGCGGTGAATACGCATCACTATTAGATGTTATGCACTGTGCAGCACCTGATATTTTAATTGGTGTATCTGGCCAACCTGGTTTATTTACTGAGCAAGTTATTCGTGCAATGCACGCAAATTGCGAACAGCCGATTATTTTCCCATTAAGTAATCCATCTAAGCAGGTAGAAGCGCACCCAGCTGATGTGATTGAGTGGACAGACGGTAAAGCACTTGTCGCAACAGGTAGTCCGTTTGATCCTGTTGAATACAACGGCGAAAAATTCCCAATTCCACAGTGTAACAACAGCTATATTTTCCCTGGCATTGGTTTAGGTGTAATAGCGGTAAAAGCGACACGTATTACAGATGCAATGCTAAGTGTGTCTAGTGAAATGCTAGCCGAGTCATCACCTCGTGCAAATACAGGTAAAGGTAGTTTATTACCCGCACTTACAGAAATTGAAACGCTAAGCAAACGTATTGCTTTTGCTGTTGCTAAAAAAGCGATAGAAGAGGGCGTAGCACTTGAGTTATCTGATGATGCGCTATGGGCTGCTATTGATAGAAATTACTGGTTACCTAAATACCGTAACTACAAACGCTGTAGTGTTTAATTACAGCTGATAACAAAAAACAGGCTATTGCCTGTTTTTTTGTGCTTGTTCATTTATTGTTAACCACGTAGGCTCTTTAATAGAGTTAATAAAATACAATGGATAACGCTATGAAAACACTCACACTCTTTTTAGGCAGCGCATTAGCACTAACAGCGTTTAGCTTTAATACGCTTGCGGCCTCAACACCAGATGCTCCTCATATTTATGTTAAAGGTGAAGCAACCTTAACTACAATGCCTGATTATGTTCAGCTAAGTGTTGGCATTACTGAAATTGATAAAGACCTCATTGCAGCTAAAAACAAAACAGATACCGCTATGGCTAAAGCAATTAAATTAGTTAAACAGGTAGGGGTAAAAGAAGGGGATATTAATGCAGGCCATATTTCAATAAATCGTGAAAGCCAATATAACCGCACATCGGGGTCACAAGATTTTAAAGGCTTTAGAGTGTCGCGCACACTCACTTTAAAACTAACCGATATAAATAAATACCCAGAGTTATTACAAAGCTTAGTAAACAACGGGATAAACCAAATTAATCAAACACAATTTTTAGCCAGTAATTACAATGAGCTTCATCAAAAAGCGCAAAAGCTTGCTATTAAAGATGCCCGCGATGCGGCAAAAGAATTTAGTGAAGACTACGGCGTGCAGCTTAAAGGGCTTTATACAGCTTCGCTTAGCCCAATGAATGTTCCATCTCAGCCTTATATGCGCGTCGAGCAAACAATGATGAAAGCAGATAGCACACCAGATAACTTTGTACCCGATGCCTACCATGCCGGAGAAATAAAAGTGACGGCTTCAAGCTATGCAGTATACTTTATAGAATAACTATACGCACTGTCATCTGAACTCTAATTAATTTTGGTGGCGCTCAAAACGCGCCACTAACTCCTTGCCTTGTTGCTCACTTATTCTGGCTATTGAATTAAGCATATTTTTAATTTCTTGCCTGTCGTACTCATTCGTCACTTGCTCATTAATGTCATCTACTATGGCGTTTAAATAGTTAAACAAACTATTACGCGCATCTTCATCGTTATGAGCCACAAACAAAATGTTTTTAAATGCTTCAAGCACGTTAGTCATTACATAGGCATCGCTTTTAGCGTAATTACGCAGTGGCGTAAAATTATCGTGTAATAGCTCATCAAAACTTGTTTCATGTATAAATAACAGCGGATCGTTATCGGTGTGCTTAAACGAGTAATTTGTGTCACTAAGCTCTAAGCGCTTAATAAGCAAAATACTCAGCATATCAATAGATTTAACCGCAGTACCCGGATCGTTTATCCCTGGGCTCATTGCTTTCACCGCTATTTCAGAAATTTGTGTTAAGCCATAGCGATAATGATCGCTAATATACTCTTCTATATAAAAAATAAAGCAGTCTAAAATTTTAGCAATTAACTCCTCATCTGCTGAGATGTCTTTCTCGCATTTTAAAAACGGATACCCTTTAACTGTAAAGTAGCCTTGATTTACAGAGATATAAATACGGATGTTTTCTTGCTCTAAAAGCGCACAAAGTTTGTCGGTGTGAACGCCCTTGTAATAACCCTCTGTTGTACTTTTAATTGAATGCCACTGCGTAAAATCTGGGAAGTCATTAAAAGGACACTCTGCTTGCCTAGCTTGTATGCTTTTTATCTCTGTTTTAGTTTGTCTAAACAAGCCATTTAATACGTTATCAACCTGTATCGCTTTAGAAATTGAGTGAATAAAAAATACAAACAACCCCAGCGATATTAAACCAAAAACCAGCGCAAATAAAACCCCTAAAGAGGGTATGGCTGTATCGCCACCTTCGAGTTTATTAATATTGATAAGCATAATAATTGAGTAAATTATGCTACCTAAATAAAAACCAAGCACCATTTGGTGAGACTTACGGGTAATAAGCCCAGGTACAACACGTGGTGATAAGCTCGCACTAGCGGAGTTTAAAACCACCATAACCATAGAAAAACTAAATACGGTAAGCGATATAATACTGCCCGCAAGAGTACTTAAAATAGTACGTGCGTTTTCAGCGCTATCAACTAATACCACCGATATAAATGACTTTAATTGCTCAATAGGTGCTACGTACTCAAGAGACATAGTTATAACTGCAAACAATAAAAAGCCAACAGATAAAAACGAAGGGTAAAAGCCAATACTGTTTATCATTTCACGATAACGGTCAGCTACTTTGCGTGGCACAAACATATAATCCTTATGTATTTTCTACTAACTTAATAACCCTAGCTTAGCATAGGCATTTATTAAACTTCTGATAATGCAGCTCAAATTTATGTGTTATTATCACGCCCACAATAATAGAGCGCATATTTATGCGATAAAAATAACAGGAAAACACCGTGATCATTTCAACTTATGCTGCATTACTCGCATTCTTTTACATTTATTTGAGCTTTAACGTAATAAAAGTTCGCCGCGCGGAGCAAATATCACTTGGTGATAACGGTAATGCAACGCTGCAACGAGCTGTGCGTGCCCACGCAAATTTTATTGAATACGTGCCATTTGCTTTAATTTTGCTTTTTTTAGCAGAGTACCAAGGGCTTGCTAGCCATTACTGTCATATACTAGGTGGTGCGTTATTAGTAGGGCGTGTGTTTCAAAACTTAGGCATAGTAGAAAAAAGCCTGAAATATCGCCAAATTGGTACTATTACTACATTTTTAGTTATGATTATTAGCGCCTTTGTATTGCTAGTAACACGTGGCTAATTAAAGAAAAGTTAATGAGCAAAATATTTATAATAGGTTTACCGCGTACCGGCACAACCAGTGTGTGCCATGCATTTTTAGAACTTGGCATTACAACAGCGCATACTGCTTACACGCAGGCTTGTTTTAAAAATGCTATAGCAATTGCCGATACGCCTATTTTCAACGACTACCAAGCGCTCGATAAACATTATCCGGGTTCTAAATTTATTTACCTAGAGCGCGAACTAAGTGCTTGGTTGCCTTCTATTAAACAGCTTTTAATGCGTATGCATACTAATTTAACGCGCGGCGATGGTGGTTTTAACATTCATATTAAGCGCTGTTATTTAAATACCTTTAGTGAGTTTTCGCTTGAAAATATTAACGATGATGATTATTTAGAAAATTGTTATAACAGCCATTTTGAATCAGCCAAGCGCTACTTTGAAAACCGCCCGCAAGATTTTTTATCCATTGATATAGCCAAACCTGCAAGTTACAAACTGTTGTGTGATTTTTTAGGTATAACAAGTGATAAGACAGATTTTGAAAAAATGAATATGGGCGGAAAAGTAACAGCTTGGAATGATATAAAGCACACCTTAAAAGTAGAGTCGACGGCTAAAGGCCGCATTGATAAACATTTGCCATATCAGATTTAATTTTGCCAACTGTATCAAGATTTTTAATACAAAATACGCTAAAATCACCGCATTATTTTTTAAGTAGTATAGAAAATGTTTGAATTAAAATACCAAACCCCATTTGAATGGACCGAAGTTGTTTTAGCCGACTTTAATACTTTTTTACAAGATCACGCCGCTGCAGAAAAAAAAGCATCCGGTATGGCTATGTCTATGCTTTCGCATTATCCAGACAAACGTAAATTAGTAAAAGCTATGACCGACTTAGCGCTAGAAGAATTAATACACTTTAAACAAGTACTTAAATTACTTTTAGAGCGCGATGTAAACCTAGGTGACGATAAAAAAGATCCGTACATAAAACAAATACGTGCACTGTTTAGACATGGTCGTGATGGTTTTTTAATGGATCGATTACTGGTTGGCGGTGTAATTGAAGCACGTGGCCACGAGCGCTTTTCACTAGTTGCACAAGCGCTTCCTGAGGGTAAAGAAAAAGACTTTTATGTTGCGATTGCCAAGTCAGAAGAAAAACATAAAAACCTATTTGTAGAACTTGCTTACGAATACTTTGAAAAAGAAGAAGTTGATGTTCGTCTAGAAGAGCTACTTATAGCTGAAGCTAAAATCTGTGAAAGCATTCCGTTTACAGCCGCTTTGCATTAATTAAAACTAGCGTAAAGCGTATTTTCACTCGCTTTGCGCCACACACCTCCACTCTTATTTCTTAGTTAAACCCTTCATGAATTGTTGATTTGCAATTTGCGAATCAAAATAATAAAAAAACACATCTATGAATATCAAGTTATTGATTTTAAAAGTATAAGCCCTTGGTCTCATACTTGCTACCTATACAGTAAGCAAATTGAGGGAAAGCTTATGTTAAAATTTATTTTTATACTATTGCTAATATCTTTTACCGCCATGGGCAGTGAAAGTCATTTAGATTATATAGAAAATGCAAATGGTGAGCGGGTACAAAAAGTATCGCACTTGGTTAAATGGACACATACTCGCTTTGTGTTTAACCGTGATATTTCTCGTATTGCACTTGGCCACGAAACAACACTTGATGTGAACGTGGTAAATGGCCGTGAACTACTAATTTTAGCTAAAAAGTTAGGCCGTACATCTATGATGGTGTGGTACGACGATAAAAGCTCAGAAACATTTTTACTTGGCGTAACCGAAGACTACAGCGTACTAGAAAATGCCTTAAACGATATTCATCCTGACGTGCAGCTAACAATTGCTCCTGATCGTCATGCTGTAGTACTACGCGGTGAAGTACCTACTATAAATTACCGACATGCCGCTTATGAAGCTGCAAAAAATTACCTTTACGCCAGTAGCTCACAAGCATCACAACCTGTTATTACCTCAAATCCTAACCAAGGTATGTTTAATTCACTTGCTCAACGCTTGCAAGGCTTAGGCAATGTAAACGGCGGCAGCTCTCAAAACTCGAGTAAAGTCGCTATTATTAATTTAATAAAAGTAACTCAAGCACCCAAGCCTAAAGAAGAACGTATTAGCGAAGTAATTAAATCAATGGGTGCAGATAAAGTAACTATTAAACGCATCTCGGTTGATGAGCTATCAAATGACGATAGCGACGTATTTTTATTGTCAGGTACTGTAAAAAATCAAATAGAGCTAGTGCGCTTATTAAACACTATTAATAAATTATTCGAACCTGATCAGGCAATGCAAACACCAGGATCGCCCCTAGATCCTAATAACTTAATGGGTGGCGCAACGCAGGATAAAAGCGCTGGTATTGAAGTGCTTGCCAACGAGTCTGGCGGTTTAATAAACGACGCTACCTCAGGATTAAACTTAAGTAATGTGAGTTCTAATATTGCAAGAGCTACATTACTTTCGGTGGCTGGCGGTAAGGTATTATCGAGCATTGAAGTTGAGGATTTACCGCAAGTACGTGTGTCGGTGCAACTATACGAAGTAAATCAACGTAGATTAAAGCAATGGCGCCCAGATATTAGTGTGCTTTCTAATGGTTATGAAAAAGAAGCGGGCTTGTTTGGCCGTGACGGTATGACTGAACGCGAATCAGGCTCTGCAACAATAGAAAACGCGCTGCAATTAATTGGCGGGCAATTAACTAATAACTTACAGCTTTCCACCTCACAGTTTGCCATTGATATGTTGTTTTCGTTACTTGAGCAAGAAGGTATATCTCGAACGCTGTCTCGCCCAACAATAACAGTTTTAGCCGGAGAAAGTGCCGTATTTAAGGTCGGTGGAGAAGTACCCGTACCTACAAGTTATAGCCCTTCAGGAATTACAAGCGGGCAGCAAGGTAGTAGTGGTTCGGTGTTTAGCGGTACAGAATTTAAATCATTTGGAGTTGAATTAAATGTACGCGCCATGGTTGACGACAAAGACAGAATAACGCTTGATTTAAACCCGGTAATTTCGCTACCCGATACAACGTTAACCGCCGAAATTGCACAAAGCACAGGCAGCAGTTTAAACAGTAGTGCATTTAATACACGCAGTATGCAAACATCAACACGTTTAAAAGACGGACAACCTCTTATTATTGGTGGCTTAATTAGCACCGATAACAACGCAAGCCACGACTTTGTACCTGATGGCAGCGGCAATAGCATGCTAGGAAAATTAAGCGAAACAACCAGTAAAAGTGAAAACAACCGCGAGCTTATAATTGTTGTAACGCCAAACTTGGTGCGTGAGCCAATTAATACCTTACGTTCGTGGGAACAGGCAAATATAGACACCCAGATACTTAGCTATATACAGGAGCAAGGACTATGAAAATACTTTATATAATTTTACTGCTTACTTTATCGGGTTGTGCTCATATTGATTACAAACCAACAGTAAATCCATACAGCGCGTTGACTGACATAGTTAAAAAGTACCAATTAAACGCCCAACCATTAAAGTGCGAAGGTGTTAATGCAAGTAATTGTTTGAACCTAGTGCATGAGGTGAATCAGTTAATGCTTGAACACCCCGATAACACGGCAATCCTGTCGATATCGGCTTACGTACTTTATAAAAGTGGCCGTGCTAATCAATCTCAGCAAGTTATAAACACATTACTGAATAAAGCTAATCCGCCGCTAAATGCAATTACTTTAGGGGTTACGTTAGCAATAGAGCAAGGTAATTTAGCTAAAGCAAAAAGCATTGCCCAATACGGCGTTGATATTTTTGGTACACATGCTTCACCATACCTGCAAATGGCCTCTATACATTATGCTCAGGGCAGTTACGTTATAGCTTCAAACTACTTAGAGCTTTCAGTTAAGTTTGGTTTAAATAGCACAGCTTATTTTTACCATAAAGGGCTAATTGAAGAAGCTAATACCAATAACTTGTTAGCCTGTGGCTACTATGAGCAAGTTTTACGTGCAGAGCCCACACATCAAAAAGCACTTGCTAGGCGCGGTAAACTCTCTGTTTTAGGTAATTGCTATTCTTAAGGCCTTCGGGCCTTTTTTTATACCTAAATTTTGGCATTATTAAGGAGCCAAAACTACCTTATTATTTATCAAAAATAGAAGTAAAGCTTACGCTCACCCTACGTTTTATACGTAACCTCACAAGACCGCTTTAAATATTTACCCTTTATGAGCACCTATCAGTTGTAATAATTTAACAGAGTATCTTATCCAAAAATTAATTTTTAATATTGATTTGCATTTTGCAAATCAAAAGTAAAAACAGCTCAAGAGTACACCATGAAAATACAGTAACCGACTGTATTAAAAGTATTTTATTATTTGGCATGGTCCTCGCAATATATAAAGTGAGCATAAGCTCTTCTAATTTAAAGGCTACGATTATGAAAACTATTAAACATAACTTAAATAGCAAAAAGCAAAAAGGTTTTGTACTAACGTCAGAGCTAATCATTCTTTCTACTTCAATGGTGGCGGCACTTGTAATTGGTTTATCTACATTACGAGACTCGGTAACCAGCGAACTTGAAGATGTGGCAGAAGCAATTGGCTCACTTGACCAAAGCTATGTATTTGACGGAATGATTAACGCCGAAGGCACAGCTGAAGTGTCTGGTTCAGGATTTGTAGACTCAGTTGATGTGTACGCAGGCGATGGTAGTTCATTCACTTTTGTTGCATCAGACTTTAGTGAAAATGCGGCACTTATTAGTACAACACCAAGTGGTGATGCTGCAACGCGTACAGCAGCAGGCGGTTCGCAAGGTAACTAGGTTTGAATACCAAGCTTAAGGCTCACTGCCACAAAAGTGTGGCAGTGAAAGTTACTCTGGAGGAATATTATGAAAAGTAAAAGTAACAAAGGCGCAACCACAGCGGCTCTCACATTACTCATCACCTCTGGCATGTTAGCTTCGGCTTTGGGTATTAGACAGGTGAACGATGAAAATAGCGTAACAGCTTGGGTAGTAAACAAAAATATGTCGGCCGGTCAAACAGTAACCGTTAACGATGTAGAGCAAAAGAGTATAGATCCAAGTAACTATTCAAATATTGCACTAAGCGTTCAAAACCCGCGTGCATTAATTGGTCAAAAATTAGCAACTAATAAAATGGTTGAACAACCTTTGTTCGACACTGATTTTATTAGAGCGAAAAGCCAAAATTTGTCAGAAGCCATACCGGCAGGGCGTGTTTTATATACTTTAAAACTAAACACCTTAGATATTCCGCTTTCGCGTATACACAAAGGTGACCGACTTGACATAGTCGCTAAAACTAATCGATTAGTAAGAACAGTTGCTCGTGATGTACAACTTATTGGTGTTTCAAAAGGTCCTAAATCGCAAGCCGCTAAAGCTGGCGTAATGGATAATTTAGCCAAAGAGTCTAATTCTGCTGCAGGCGGTGTTTCATTAGTCCTTGCAGTACTTCCAAAAGATGTTTATTCGTTGGCTGGTATAGATAATGCCGACAAAGTTTCAATTATTGTGCATAGCGCTTATGACATTGAACAAGGTCGTTTGCAAAACTTTTCACGCTTACAAACCAGTCGCACAATCGAAGTGGTTAAAGGCGTTAAAAATGAAGCTGTATATGTAGCTAAGTGAGTTTTTATGTTTAATTTATCAAGCAAACATGAAGAAGTTCAAACCAGTTTAAGTACCTTCGAAGAGCTTAAAAAGCTACTGCACAATGCCGTTATCGAAGAGTACGAACAAGAACCAACCGCGCTTTTATCAAGTAATGTTCTCGAAAAAATTTCTTCCCTGTGCAGTGATATTCCACAATTCAATCAATCTTCATTTAATCAATACCAACAAGAGCAAGTTGTTCAGGCTGTATATGATGAAATTCAGGGCCTGGGTCCTATTGCACAGTTTATGCTTGATGACCAAGTAAGTGATATTTTAATAAACGACACGCAAGACATTTGGATTGATAAACAAGGCAAACTACTTTGCACAGCCAGTAAGTTTGATAACGAGCGCCATTTACGCCGATTCGTTGATCGCTTACTAGATGGTTGTGGCCGTCAAGTAAATGCATTAATGCCAATTGTTGATGGCAAATTAAAAGATGGTAGTCGTGTTCATATCATTGTGCCACCAGCATGTACAAGCGCTGCTATTGTGTCTATTCGTAAGTTTAATCATAAAAAAATAAACGACGACTTTTTGATTAACAACCATTTTTTAGATAAAAACATCTTATCATTTTTAAAAATTGCAGTGAAAACGGGCGTTAATATTTTAGTGTGTGGTAACGCTGGGGCAGGTAAAACGTCATTATTAAATGTGCTTGCTAACTCAATTAACCCAAATGAACGTGTTGTAACAATTGAAGAAAGCGCTGAGCTTAATTTGCATCACAACCACGTTGTGCAATTAGAAGCCCACGACACAAACAGCGATGGTAAAGGTGCAGTAAGCCTAAGAGATTTAGTAAAAGCAGCTCTTAGAATGCGCGCAGACAGAATACTTGTAGGTGAGGTACGCTCAGGCGAGGTAATCGATATGCTCCAAGCAATGAACTGTGGTCATCAAGGTTCGATGACGACCATACATGCTAACAGCGCAAATGATGCCGTTATTCGCTTATCTACCTTAGTACAACTACATAATGCACAATTGAGCGATACACATACAAGTTCGCTAATTGCGTCTAGTATTCAACTTATAGTGCATGTTTCTCGCTCAACTAATGGCACCCGAACTCTAAAAAGTATTGGTGAAATTAAGCGTGTTAATGGTGGCGCACATTTTAGCCCGCTTTATAGTATTAACGAAGCGGAGCCAGTACAAAGTGAGCTAATAGATAACTCAAGTGTTATTGAGTTTATGAAAGACCAAGGCGCTAATACACAAGAATTGAAAGCATTACTACACAGTAACCCGGAGGCTAATAATGACTAAACTTGATTATTTGTTAGCTATAGCAGCGGTTATTACTTTCGTACTTGCAGCGAGTGTATTGGTTTCTTTGTATGCTAAAAATAAAAGCAGCCTAGTTACTAAAAAAGTAGATATTTTAGAAGAAAAAGACGTACTTACTTTGTCACTACGCGTACTAGGTTTAAACATAAGTAATGTTTGGTTTATAAGCATGGCGTGCTCGCTCTCAAGTAGCTCATGGTTTTTAGCTAAATTATACTATCCAGAGGCATCAACCAGCGCATTTATTATTTCAATCGTAGTTTTTGTAAGCTGTTTTATAACCGTGATTGACCTGGCTCATTATAAATTAGCAAAATTTGAGCATCATTTTTTAGAATTTATAGAAACCGTACAATCGTGCTTAAGCACAGGGCTCTCGCTACAACAATCAATGCAGTTTGCTGAAGAGCATGCAGACCCATATATAAAAAAACAAAGCACTTTGCTATTACAACGAATGAACATGGGGAGCGATGCCGAAACGTCGTTTGCGCCCTTAATTGAAAGATATAACTGCGAAACCGTAAGATTGTTCGCTCATAGCATCATCACACATACACAAAGCCAGTGCGATTTAACCGACATGCTAAAAAGCGTATGTAACATGATGTCGCTAAGAACACTCGATCGCCAACAACTCAAAGCTAAGCTTTCGGGTACTAAGTACGCTGCTGTATTTAGTGGTTTTTTACCCTACGCACTAATTCCTTTATTTAGCTATACCGACCCAACCTGGTTTGAGCCATTGTTAAGCGATCCTAATGGGATTGCATTTATAACGGTTGCGCTTCTTTGTCAGCTGTTTGGGTTTTTATGGCTGCGTCTTAGCTTAAGGGTAACATTATGATTGATATACTTTTACTTATCGGACTTTTAGTAAGTATGGGATCGTTTATTCATATTCATAGGCAATCTCTTAAGGTTGAATTAGATAAACCCGATACTAAAAGTATTAACTGGTACCCATTAATCATCATCTCTAAACGTCAACTAAGACAAGCTGGGATTCAAATTAATAAAATATTAATAAGCCTGTACTGCTTTAAAGTAGCTGCGACTTTTAGTGCGTTTATTGTATTAGAACTAACAGGATATGAGCTGAGCCAATCGGTTAAATTATTACTGTGTTTTATGTGTTTTTTTGTACCTGAATGCTGGTTTTTATTACGTAAAAATCAACGCAAAACGATTATAAATAACAGTTTAGAGTTTTTTTTACGGGTATTACTGGTTTACATGCGCGCTGGTTTTTCGCTAGAGCGCTCATTTGCACTAGCAGTTGATCATGGGTTAAGTAAAAAACACCCATTATACAAAGAGCTAAAGTTATTTTTATTCGAACTAAGCGCAGGTAAAGATCGTGAATTTGCATTTAATTCACTTTTTGAAAGAACTGGCGTATTAGGAATTAAAAAACTCGCCAACTTAATGTTAATAGGTTCAAAACTAGGCACGCCACTTATCCAAGCAGTAGAGGCTCAACTAGAAGGTCTGGCTTTAAAAAAGAATATTTTAATCGCTAAAAAGGTAAACAAAAAAGCGATGCACACAACTTTTCCCATTATCTTAATTTGTTTTCCGATGTTTTTGGTATTGGTGTTTTTCCCCGCAGCATTACAAGTAATGAACGTACTTAAAATGCTTGTAGAAGTGTTATAGGAGCTTGATATGAAAAAGCATTATCAACAAGGATACATACTTACTATTGAGCTTATATTAATTATAACAATTTTAATTATTGGCTCAATTGGGGGGGTAATTTTAGTAAGGGATGCCCTTATTAAGCGCCATCAAACTAAGGTAGATAATCAAATTACCGTAGTAGATGCTAATAACAGACCGCTTGGTATTGCAGTCAGTTTTGATGAGCACCAAGCACCACTCATTTTTTATACAGATCGTGGAGCAAACAATACGTACCGAGCATTAATAGGCATACGAGACGATAGGTTTACATCGCGCGAAGCCGTTTATTACGATGCACCAAATTGTCAAGGTAATCCCTGTTTAAAAGGCTTAAGCGACGAAGCAACCGACAGCCAAGGTGTTAGTAAACTAAATAATACCGGGAATGTGAGCTATATAAATGCGCTGCAGCAAGGTCCAAATTACGCAATAGGGCAATTAGGTAATACCGTTATTGGTCAATTATTAAGAAGTACGCCAGAGCAATGCCCTGCTAATAGTGAACAAATCCAATCCCGCTATGTATCGCAAAAGGTTGTAACAGGTTCACCTTGTGAAAGCTTTGAAATAGATAAGCAGCCTGCTGACAGCAGTTGTTTGGTTGGAGTAACAGCTTTAGGTAATCCACTTTTAGGTATAAGCGATCAAGGTTTATCGCAATCGTGTGATACATGCCAAACGGGGTACGAATCGCAAGGTGACATTCTTGATTTATATTTACCACAAGTAGAACCGCTTTTAAATACAGCCCTGAATGCGCTGTCATTAGTTGGTATTGGAACAAGTGTTGATATAGAGCTTGGTACAATATGTTGTCCAGAAGGTACACGCTTAGAAGAAGATGAAAACATTGTAGAAACGCTTGTTTTTACTGTTTTAAAAACAACGTTTGAGTTAGTCGGAATCGACTTAATAAACAACCTAATTATAAGTGAAACACTGAGCTTGATAGGGATTGAGCCAGGCGTTACATACTGTAAAACTTCACTGAATTTAGTAAATGCAGAACCAGTAATTAATATTACCACTGGCGAGCCGGCGCTTAGTAGTTTAACGCCACCATTTAAAGTTTTACTGCCAGTACATAGCGGTCAAAACGGTACAACGTGGATACATACCCCCCCTAAAGGGGAAGGAGAACGTCAATGAACGCCTCAAATATATTTACCTCACATGCTAATGTAGCAAATACACAAACTGATGAAATATCAACAGAAATTAAAGAAACGTTAACACTACTAAAACAATTTTATGATGTGCCTATTGTTAAATTTATTGATTTTAGAGAAATTTATTCAGAGCAACTGATAACTTGCGACGATAAAGAAAGCGTTGAAAATGAGTTATTAAGCTATCAACAGCGCTGTACACAAGAAAAGCTATATTTATTCGAAGATACTTTTTTTGATGAGGTATCAAACAACACTCATAAATTAATTCGTTTTTATGCACAATACCCAATTTATAATACGACTAATAAAATAATTGGCGTGTTATTAATGGCTGATTTAGTACCTAAAACATTAATTGGTTCACAAAAAGATCAATTTATTTCATTTTCTCAATTATTACAAACACAGTTAAATAAAAGATCGGATCCAATAAGTAACCAAAGTACAAAGCCTTCAAAAAAAAATAATGGAGAGAAGTATATTCATGTATTTAGTTTAGCGCCTGTCGCTTTTTTAATTGCATTAGTATTATGCTCATTCACTGCATTACTACTTTATACTATTGAAAAAAAGGAGCTGCAAAGTAATTATAATCAACAAACTCAGCAATTACGTAAAACGTTATTTAATGCATTAGAGCGATTTGATAATCAAGGATTGTACATATCACAAAAAGATTTAGTTATTGCAGGTTTTTTACAAAGCCAAAATGACTATACAAAAGAGCAGCTTAATAACCTAGTGCAAAGCCAGGTATCACAAAACTTAACTTACAAAGGGTATGTTGTGTTTGACTCTGAGTATAATCAGCTTGCGCTTTGGTCAAAAAATAATTTTGATTTAGCTGCGTACGGATTTACTAACTGGTTAGAAAAATTTAATAACAGAGCGAATAAACAAGCAGTAGAAGTATTTACAGTTGCTGATACAGCCTTCTTAATTTCTGAGATAAAAATAAAACAAGGCTCTATTTATACACTTACTGCATTTGATTTAAGTAAGTTTTTAAAAGCGGTTATTGGCAAATTAAACACTGAAGATTATAACGTTTTTATAGCAACGCCTCAGTTTACTTTAGGAAAACAAGGGGAAGTAAACCCGAGTATTATTAAAAATAGCATTAGTGCTTTGAGCAGTCGGTTTCCACCTACATGGCGCTTGCATGTACAACCAATGAATAAAATAGTACGACCACAAATAACTAAATATAGCCTAATTAGATTAGGGTTAATCTCTTTTTGTGTATTCGCGTTTGTGTACTATTTTTTACGTTTGCCAAGACGTTTACACAACGAAATAAAACAAAAAAATCAGTTAATACTCAACAGAGAAGAGCTTTTTTCAAGTTCTCTTGATGCACTGCCACATGGGTTTGCTATTTTTAACAGCCACGAATTTCCTGTAATTACCAACAATGCATTTAATCTTTTATTTGCACAGGTGAATAAACAAAACAGTCAACTATCGTATAGCCAGCTGATAAGTATTGCGCAGCAGCATAATATTATAAATCATTACCATGAACATCATAAGCTTGATGATGACCGTAACCAATTAATAGATATAGGTTTTACAGACGGGAAGTGGATAACTGTTTTACAAAGACATACCGATTTTAATGGTTTCGTTTGCTACTTTAGAGATGATACAGAAGCACATCAAAAAGAATATTTACTCGCAGATGTTCTTGAAAAATCAAAACAGACAAATCAATTAAAAGAAAAATTTGTTACAAGGCTTAGCCATCAATTAAGAGCGCCTTTATCATCTTTAAAGTCATTAATTGAAATATCAAAAGATCCAATAAGCTTTAACGAATTTAAAAACAATGTTGGAAACATCTCAGATGTATGTGCCCAGCTTGAAAGTGTTATTGAACAACTCGTAAATATAAATAAATCAGAGATGGGTAAGTTAAAGCTTCAAGCCAAAAACGTTAATCTAAATAAATTGATTAATAACAATGTGTCTATCTTAACGAAAGAGGCCGAAAAAAATAAAATAGTTTTTAAAAATAATGTTACACCTAAATTAACAGTCGCAAGCGATGAAAAATTAATTTCACAATTGGTTATTCAGTTAGTGGCTGAGATTTTGGACTCATCAAATAATACAACGCTTTCAATTAACGCTCAGATAAAAAATGAGAGTAAACGTAATTACTTACACCTCGATTTTTCATTAAGTAATTTGATCGACAGTAGTCACTTTATAACTGAGCTTAAAAAAATATCGGGTGATAATATAACGCGCTTTATAGATGATAAAGACCTTTCATTAGAGTTAAAGTTTTTTATTTCAATATTTAAAATGCTAGGTGGTAAAGCGATAACTGTAAGTAGTAACGCGAACAAATCAACGATATCACTTTCTATGTTAGTAAACATAGCAATCAAACAAAGTAAAGATAACGAGCAAGAAGTAACAAGTAACTCATCAACAAATATTGATTTAGTAAAAGCTAGTTTAGTAACCAACACACACCAAAACACGCTCTTACTGGTTGATGACGATCCACTTGTTGAGATTGTGATTAGAGCAATGCTAAAAAATGAGAATATTAAAATTGATTATGCGCGCAGTGCAATAGAAGCAATGTTGATGGTATCGCAAAACAGTTACGAGATTATTTTAATGGACATAGTAATGCCAGAATTGTCGGGAACTGACGCCATGTTAAAAATTAAAAAACACAGTGATAATTCTAAAACTAAAATAATTGCGCATACATCGACACCCGATACAGATTCTGAATATGTTAAACAGGGCTTCGATGACGTGCTATTAAAGCCAGTGAAACAAGGTGTTTTAATAAACCAAATAACACGTATTTTAAAAAATAAGTCGTTATAAATTAGCGTAATATGTTACTGAAACAGTAATGAGGTAAAACGTGAAAAACACTAATGAAAATATGGCAGAAGTTATCGAGTTTAAAACAACGCCAATAAACAAAACTAAACGACTGCTTTTAGTAGATGATGACTTGCTAATAGAAATAGTAATTAGAAAAATGCTTAATGAAGAAAATATTTTAATAGATTTTGCAGCAAGTCCTATAGAGGCACTACTTATGGTTTCTCAAAACATTTATGATATTATTTTAATGGATATAGTCATGCCGCAATTTACAGGCACCGACGTAATGCTAAAAATAAGAAAGCATGCCGATGCATCAACAACAAAAATTATCGCTCACACATTTTGTGAAAGCGAGAATAGTGATAAAAAATATATAAAGCTTGGGTTTGACGCTCTACTATTAAAGCCAGTTAAACAAAGTGTATTAATTGAAAATATTAGATATTTCTTGGAATGATAAATAGAAATAGTAGGGCGGTTAGCTATTTTTAATTTATAGCTTGCTAAAAAATTAAATTACTCCTTCAAAGTATGACAAACTACGCTTTTGTAATTGTTGCATATATAAGTCCCATCATTTCATACTTCTTAAAGCAGTTTAATAATCACAACTACCAAATCCCGTAATATTATTTTTTCAGTAAATTTATTTAGCCTAGAGCCCATGTATCACAAGGGTTTAACTATTAAAACATTACGTTTTTTAATAACTAATAAATACTCATCTTGGGATGGAATTTGCTTTATAAGGCTATATTCCGGTTTTATCGGTTACTAAATATTATAATTTTTTAAAATTAACGAGGCGCAAATATGAGCGAAACACAGTACGTTACAGTCGAAGGTCATCAAATTGCTTATCAAGAAATGGGACAAGGGACACCTTTATTATTGATACACGGAATACCAACCAATAAGTTATTATGGCGAAATGTGATGCCAAAACTTGCATCAAAACATCGCGTAATAGCGCCTGATTTACTAAACTTTGGCGAATCTGATATGCCAATTAACACCGATGTATCGATAAATGCGCAATGTAGAATAATGTGTAAGTTTATGGAAGAACTAGGTATTTCTAAAGTTAATATTGCAGCACATGATATTGGTGGTGGTGTAGCTCAATTAATGGCTGTAAATCATCCGGATAAAGTAAACGGGTTAGTTTTAATCGACAGCGTATGTTTTGATTCTTGGCCAATACCCGAATTTGAGCCATTACTAGAGCCAGGCGTAGAAGAAAAAACAACGGTAGACGAATTTGTCGATACATTAACAGATTTTATACCCAAAGGTGTTTACGACTCGAGCGTAATGACTGAAGAGTTAATGAAAATATACTTAACGCCATGGAGTAATGAAAAAGGAAAAGCCGCTTTATTTAGTAACATGCGCAGGCTCAATAAAGAGTATACCGAGGCTATTACAGGCGATCTTAAAAGCTTACCTCATGAAACACTCATAATTTGGGGTAAAGAAGACAAGTTTCAAAAACCAAAATATGCACCAATGTTAGAAGAAGCAATTCCAAATTCATCATTGATTTGGATAGATAAAGCCGCACACTGGGTTATTGATGAATACCCAGATAAAGTGTCTAAGCTTATTGAAGAGTTTATGGCAGACAAAATGTTTTAAGATTTTATTTGGTTTCGCTTTGCTTTGTTTTAGGTATTAATAAATAAAGCTTTAGCATATAAACCAAGATACTAAGCATTTTTAATAAAGACTCATAAAATACCGTTTGATTGCAATAACCATCAAACGGTATATTTTATATAAACACATATCCATTATCCACAAGTGATTACCAAAAAACACAGTCCAACGTTAAATAATGAAGTGAAGTAGGTTGATTTAATTTATTAGTGGGTAATTTAACATAATAAAAGAGCATGCTAAAATTACTCATAATTAATTGAATTTTCACAGCGACGTTAAAGCTTTATTGCTAACTACCTTTGTTTTTCGGTGACATGGCGCAGAAATTTTTAAAATTTATAAAGTGTCCTGCCCTGGTTAATTCAAACATGGGTCGCCATAAACGGCGGCGTGTGGGGCATTGCGAGTTTAAAAAATGTCGTACCGCAGTTTATTACATTGGTTAAGAGGGCTAAAAATGGATAGTTTAAGCCTTAACTTAAAAGACTTTATTTTTATCATTATGCAAATAATTATTATAACTACAGTCGTTGTTACCAATAGAACCCACATTGGTTTTTTCAAAACCAAAATGAAGATTTAAAAGAATGCATCAAAGAAATGCAAAAAATAATCACAGCGCTACGTGTTAAAGTCGGCATTTAACACGTAGCGTCCACGCTATAAAAACAACATTACCTCATAATCATACTATGAGGACACTTTCCTCTTTTTCACATCATAAAACAGCCTATCCAAAGAATAATACTTATAATTGGCAATAGCTTACTGAATCTGCTATTAATAAACATTCATAAAATAAGGACATTTTCGCGTAAAAATAGGGAAAGTGTCCTCTGATTAAACTGTTATATGCAATTCATGTAGTAGGGTGCTTTAGCTAATAATTTGGTGACTAACTTTTACTTTTGTAAACGCTGCTACGGGTTTCGCTATTGTAGTTTTCCAATGGTCACTAATAAGCTTTGTTGTTTTTATTACTACGTAATGTAACAAAGCTATTATTTCGTTCTGGCAATTGTGGGTAGCTCAATTTATAGTGCGTTTATTACTACCGACTTTTACTTTGAACCTCAGTAATTAAGTTAAAGTTTATCAGGCATATAACAAGGCATTGCAAAGGACTAAAAACAGTTGGCCGTTGCTCGTGCCTCGCTATTTTGGCCATCAATTTTTAGCCTCTGAATGAGGCGTTATAAATCATCAGGGAAGTTATGAGTAATTTTGATAATATTTCTACATTCCATGGAACCGCTGAGGCTCACGCAGAAAAGATAATCGACGGAAAAGTGGATGTTTCCTTAGGTGGCGGAGAATTAGGTCAAGGGTTCTATTTGGGTACGGCTTTACATGTAGCTAAAGCTTGGGCAGTACAAATGCATAAAAGTGAGTCAGTTGTTGAATTTCAGTTCGATGATGATGAGTTCTGGAACTTTGATATTCAAAGTTTAAATGAAATAGAGGCAATTGAATATCGTTCAAACATTAGAGCAAGTGGGCAAACTCGAAATTATAAATTTAATAAAGACATTGTTTGGGGACCTATTGTTGGTGGTCCAAAAGTCTATTCAGATCAGCATAAGTGGGAATCAAAAAACGGAGAAAACTTCTTAAATGGTGGTAAGGTTCTGAGGCTGAAAAGATGAGAAATCGAGTATATTATCTAAGTTTTTTCAGCGAAGGTGGTGGATTTTTATTCCCTGATGAACTTCCCAAAAACTACTACTCTCCTGGTTTATTTCTCATTGAATCCCATCGAAGTGGCAAGTATCCATATGCATTCTCTTTTGATGCAATGGATAACGGTAAACGAGTGTCTTTAAAGCTTGAAAGAGCTAATGAGAGTGATCCCAGATCTACGCTATATGTTGTAAGAACTAAACATTACGGATCATTTTGGTTCAAGTTCGAGGATATAAATCCATCGTTACGTTATTTAGGTTCAAAGTTTAACTTACAAGATGATTTTAGTTTTAGTGTCGCAATATCTACAGATTCAGAAAAGTTGGAAAGAGCGTGTCACAATTTCGACTTTTATTTTATCGGAAGCACATTACGTGAAGAAGATTTATAACAAGGCGTTTAAACGGACAAATTACAGTTGGCTGTCGTTCGTGCCTCACTATTTTAGCCAACAATAATTTGCCGCTTAACGTGGCGTTATACGTCAGGATCACATCATGCATAATAACAAACCAGAATTAATATCAATTCATCATGATGATTATCATGCGCAACATATTGGTAGAACGAGTGATGGTTCTCAGTTTTTTTTAACTACACCGTTTGAGCCAAATAAATGCGAATATATTGCATTATTTAAATTTGATGGGTTAGGTAATCTAATTGATTCGAATATAGAAATTCTAGGCGAGAGAGGTTCATTTACCGATGAGTTTGCGAGTAAAAAGTATAATGACATGTTGCAAAGTCTTGGTGATATAGAGTTTGGAAATATTAAAGTAAAACCTTTTTCTGTAAATTTTAATAATACTGAAATTGGTTTAATTACACGAGTACCAGAAGATGAAGATGATGCATGGGCAGTACAATTATTACCTGGTAATTTTATGGCATTTTTTGAACCGTGGGACAGTGGAGAATACGACACTTAGCACGTATAACAAAGCTAATTAAAACCGACGCAAAACACTCCGCTTTCATTGTGTTTCGCTTCGCGAATTATACACAATGAAAGCTCCGCGTTTTTGCGCGGCTTATTAGAGCGTTATGTGATTAAGGATGTAGATGCGAGTATTCAGCAGTTTTGAAAAACAATTATTGAGTAAGATGATTGAGCTTGATCAAAGTAACTCTTTGAATGTATTATGCAACCTTCTTGATACATTCTACGGAGAATCTCACCTCCCAGAATACTGTTACATTAAACTTATATCCGAAAATGAAGTTGACATATATGTTAAAACCGATGAATTTGATCAAGGTAATATAGATTTAAAAAATGTAGATTATGATGTTTCAAAGAAATTATTAGGTGTTATCGCTTTATTTGAGTATTTAGAAAAACACAAACTTGCTTATTTTATGGGCGAAAACGACTTTAAAACTCTGGGGACAGTCTATGGAAATGCTAATTACACAGCATGTGATTTCTTAGATGATGAGATTAAGCCCCAAATTTATAAATACTCTAGAAAACGAATATTTGTATCTGAGACTTTAAAAGTATTGGTGGAAAACTCTTTTAGAACAGATGAAGAAATAAGACACGATAAAGAAATATCGACAATTTCTAACCAACTGAAGTTCACTCAATTTGCTCTAGTTGCTACGGTAGTAGGTCTTATAATATCTATTTTGGTTCCTATTTTAGTTACATCAGCCATAGATATTAAAAATAAAATAATAGTTACAGAGCTTAACGAAAAGACATTTACGGAGACACGAAAGCTCGTAAAACATGGAATTGCTCCTTTGACTATAGAACTCGTTAGAACTCAAGAAAAATTAACTGAAGTTTCAGCCGCTATAAAACAAGCCAATAAAGATAACTCACTGACTGTTCATAAATCTTCCCAGATGATTGGTAGCAAACTTGATGAACTATCTAAATCAATAACGGAATCAGCTAAATCTGTGGAAAAGTCATTGGTTAAATCACATAACAATCCACTCAAGCAGGACAAATAACAGTTGGTTTTTGCTCCTTCGTCGCTTATTTTAACCAACTATTATTTGCCTCTTAGTGGGGCGTTGAGGCTGTAGAATTACTCAAAAGTTTAAAGTAACGGATAATTTTTGTGTTCACACAGCCCGTAAAATTCACTTTCTAGTTGATTATTCCCTCAGATTTTACGTAGCAACGCAATTTGAGGCTAAATTTTTAATAAATTCTAAGGCTGTTTTTCTAAAATAGAAATTCTACAGCCTCGTTAGCCCATCAGGATAATATGAGAGTTGATTTAACAAATATCTTTGTAGCCTTATTCTTAACCATACTTGGATATTACTATGGTTTATCAAATGGCGGCTTTTCTGTTGAGGACTTACTACCTGTTAGTAATCTAATAGTCTCTTTTTGTGCATTAGTAATAGCTACCAAAGCGTTGAGTACATGGAAAAACCAGTTTCAACACCAAGAACAGTATAAATCTCTTGTTAGTGCAGAATCGTGTTTTAAAATATATTGTGCTTTTGAAGATAAAGTGAAAGTAGAATGCCTCAAAGCACGACAAAAACAAGGAGTAGATTTTGATTTACCCATGGACATGATTGAACTGCGAAATGATAAAAAACGGGATTATCAAAAATCATGGGGAGAATTGAAAATACATTGCAGAGGCTTTGTGAATAAAAATTCGTTTCTTGCACCTGATAATGTAGGGAGGGAGTATCTTGAAGCTATACAGGAGCTGCATCTTGATACATATAAGCCTCATGAGTGCAGCTTTAATAAGTACCATGAGTTCATTTCAAAAAAAGGTGAAAAGACTTTTCATTATTGCCGGTCAAGATTGGGCTAACAAAAACATCAAACGGAAAACTTACAGTTGGCTATTGTCCGTTTCTAACAAGGTTATAATAATAGCAATTACCGATAGGGCACTTGCTATAACTTTATAGTTATGAGGTTGAGATTATTTAAAAGCTTTAAGCTCTTTTTTATCCCCATACTTCAACACTATATCTTTGAGTGCAAATTCATCAGACATTTTAATTAAATCATTACCTATGGCTTTTAGGGTATCACTGGCCGCAACCAGCTCATGTAAATGATCTATTTTTTGTTGTAACGTTTTTACATGGCTTTCATGATAACGAACTGAGCTTTGCAAAAAATCTATTTTGTTTAAGTAGCTAGGTTCGTAGCGTTTACCGCGCGGTGTCCACAAATAACCTTCACGGCAAATATAAAAACCATCCCAATCTTTATGTAAAGACATACCTCCGTTAATTCGTTGCTCAAGCATTCGTACAGCACGTGGGCAGGGTTTGTTTGTGCTTACCCAGCGCTCTAAAGTTCGTTCTGAGTTTATAAGCAAAAATTCCATAGTTGCTTTACGATCTAATTTACCAAAATTCATAAAACCAGCACGAAATAATAAATTTTTGAATGTATCCATATTAAGTAGTCCAATAAATAAATACCTAAATACGTTCCTAAATCCGGAAAAAACAATAAAGTGAGTTCATCGAGATAAATTATCTTGTGTTTTTCCATTCTTTTTTTAGATTGATAAATTAATTTCAACCCAAATAAGCGAATGGTTACCAAAAAGAGAAAACATATAAGAATAGGGCTTACGATGGGGTTTTTGCTTGAACTGGGAATACGCGCCAATATGTCGTTAAATAAGCTATTTAACATAATATAAATTATAGGCAGTTAATGGTTACATAGTAAGAGCGCTTAAATGCGCCCTTACTATGTCCAATACTAGACGGTATCGGACATTAAGTGGTTTTATTACAATAACAAGTATTACTAATAAAGATGCTTTGTTTTTCAATTTTTTCAATCAATACTTAATAAACGCTCAGCGGTATATTCGTTAGTAATTAATCCACTGATCATATTTGACCTTACTGCGCCCAAAATGGCCAACACTTTTTCTTCACCGGCAGCTATCGCATAAATCTGTTTATTAGCATTTGTTTTTAATGGCGTACTTGCTACGCGCTGATTAACTGTGCAATCTAAAAGCTTACCGTTTTTATCAAACACCCAACTAATCATTTCACCAACGGCACCGAGTTCTTGTAATTCTTTTAGTTCTTGTGCATCAATAAAACCATCTATATGTAATGGCGATTTTTCACCTAAGCTGCCAATACCTACAAATGTTACATCGGCATCTTTAGCGAGTTTTAAATTACCAGTAATATTTTGTTGTGCGTGTAACTGTTCTTTTTCTTCAATACTTCTTGGTAAAACTGGCAATGGCATTGGGTAATGTTTTGCATTGGTGTGTTCGGCCATTCTTACTACAACGTCATAAGGTGAAGCCGATCCATCTAAAGCCATATTACCTAGCATTGCTACAATTTTATGTTGCGGACAATCAACGGTTCTTAGCTCATCTACACACGAGCGTAAAACTCGACCGGTTCCCATAGCAAGCACTTTGGGTTGTTCTGATTTTAAATGACGTTCTATTTCTGCCGCGCCAGCTTGCGCTAAACCAAGTGTAGATGAAGGTTCTGACGGATCGCTCGGTACAACTTCACACGAACCTAACCCAAAACGGCTTTTTAATTTTTCGGCCAAATCCATACATTTAGCTATCGGGTGGTCAAGTCTAACTTTAATTAATCCTTGGCTAACAGATAATGCGACCATTCTTTGTGCAGACTGACGAGATATATTTAGCTTTTTAGCAATTTCATCTTGTGTGTTACCGCCAACATAATATAACCACCCTGCTCTGGCTGCATCATCTAGCTTTCTAATTTCTGTATTTGATAGCTTTACCACGTAAACCTCTTAAAATAGAAGGAAAACCAAGTCCTTATTTTCATTACATAATTTTAATTATATGTACTGCTATATAAATTATTTTATTAATTTTGGAGCATCTATTTATCAATAACGTTTTTGTTATTTATAGTTGTAAATATACCATTCCTTAATAAAAAATACCTAGGTTTCATAGGATTATGTAATAAGAATTTAGTTAATAGCGCCCTTATAAAAGTGCTATTTAAGGTAATTTAAAATTGGCTTTAGCGAGTTCTTAAACCGTTATTATCAAACTACAATCTATTTACCAAGGGTATTTATGGCAGTTTTAACGCCTAAAACTGCCCGCAAAGCGCCCTTTTAGGCGCTTTGTATAAATAGTTAAACTAGTTGGATAATGATTTAAAATTTAACAGATATTTCAGAAGTGAAGCCGTCAAATCCTTTACCGATCTGTCCGCCCGAATTTATACCTTCTTCTTGATTAACATACTCAACTTTTAAAAGCGTTTTATCGTTAAACCAGTAACCTGCGGCTACTTGAATACGCTCTACTGTGTTGTCTGTTTGTTCAATTAAATCGGAAGTGTTTTCGGCTTCTGCATAACGAGCCGCTACATATAGCTTTTTAGGGATTAGATATTGTTGTGCTTCAAACACGAAGTACTCAACAGATGAGTCGCCTTCTATTACACTGTTTGAATCAAACGTAGTGCCATTTTCATCAGCAATGCCATTTGTACCAAAGTAAGTAATACCGGCAACTGCATTACCAGCGGCATCTGCAAACGTGTAGTCATCAGACGATTTACCAACCATAAAAATTAGGCTTGTTTCGTCAGATGGTTGATAGGCTAAATTAAGCTGGATGATTGATTGCTCAAGCCCTGGCATTGCGCCAACGTGAGTGTCACGCTCGTTCGTAGGTGACGCTGAAAAATTATAGTTTTCCCCATCGCCAAAGCGATAGTTTGTTGTGGTTACACCATCAAGACTGGCTACACCGTTTTCAAAACGTAACTGGTCGCCTTGATTCGCTTTTAATAAGTTTAAGCCTGCTTTAAAGCCACCTTCAAATTCTAGAGTGCCTTGGAGACGGTAGTTATAACCTCTATCTTCTTGAAACGCTTCACCAAAACTAGATGTAGTGATACCGCCCGTTACATTATAAGCACGTACTACACCACTATCGAAAGTTTCGCTGTAACTTAGTTGTGCGCCGTTTTCTGCGGTTGCGTAATCGGTAATACCATTACCAATAAGTGCATTATTTTGGTTATCTGCGCCGTCTTGAAAACCTTTAAATTGAAAAGGCGATCCACCAATGTTACCCAAACGCAGTGTTAAATTTGCGTTTTCTTTTGATGTGCCATAAAGACCTAGCAAGTCAAATTCAATACCTGCAAAGTCGTTGTGAAATGAAAAGTCACGATCTTCCCCACCAAAGTCATTAGGCTCTTCTGCAATATCTATATCGGCAGTGATGAACTCGTTAATATGAAATTTAAGCATTAGATTGGCTCTAATACGGCCAAACCCTGATTCTTGTTCTTCATCTTCTGGGCGGAATGCGCCGTCTTTAGCCTGAATTGACTGAAAGTTTTGCATTAGTAAAAAGCCTACGTCAACGCGATCTAAATATTCAGAAATGTCAGCCTGTGCTGGAGCCGATGTAGCCATAGCTGCCGCTATGAGAGAAGTTGCAAATTTAGCCTTTTTATTATTCAACATAATAAGCTCTTTATTTAGTGTGATGTGTGATGCCAACTTTATTAAATTGCATTTTCATTTAATGAAATTGGTTTTGATTCAGTGTGTATAGATGAGGCTATCTGAGCAAAACATTAAGTGATTAATGAAATTACACTTGTGAGCATAAGCCCGCCTGGTGAGCATAATCACAGAATGAATTTAAAAGGTCAACGATTTTTGATTACAAGACATTTACAAAAAATAAAATTTATTTGTAAACATTTTTGAATCAATAAGTTAAGTAGCAAATTTGTTCCATCAAATTTTGATGGAATGGAGTATTGGATTAAGGTATTTATTGTAGATACGTCATTATTGCTCAACACAATTCATGAAAATATAAGTTTTCAGAAGATACTAAGGCGGGCAAACCTTTAAAAATAGGCTGTTGGAGAAACCTATAAACAGTTTATTTATTTGTGTTTTTTAAGTATCGTTCTTGAGCTTATGAAGGGGTTAGCTTAGTATTAAAGCACTTAGATGTATTCATAATAGAAGTAACCTACATATGGAATTTGTTCGCCCGCTAGAGCCCATCCTCATTATTGATGACGTTAAGGAAATTCGTGATTATCTAAACCAAATTTTAACTGAGTTAGGGTTTGAGGATATATTGGAAAGCGCCGATTTCAGCTCTGCTAAACCTATTATGGATGAGAAATCACCAGGCGTTATATTTATAGACGTAGATTTACCTGACTCTAACGGTGCAGAAATATTGGAATACATTAACAGTACTTACGCGCACACTCATGTTGTAATGTGTTCTGGCCACAATAGCCTTGAAAACGTACAAAACACGTGGGAAATGGGCGCTAAAGGGTTTATTGCAAAACCTTTTAATGTCAAAAAAGTGGACACCGTAATGAAACGCCTAGAGCTTATAGAATAATTAAAAGGTTAGCATGCATAGTACTGTTATTGCGATTATAGACGATCTTTCGAGTGTTATATTTGGTAAACAACAACAAATAAAACTGGCACTTACGTGCTTATTTAGCGAAGGGCATTTACTCATTGAAGATTTGCCTGGTATGGGTAAAACAACACTGTCGCATGCTTTAGCCTCGGTGCTTGGTTTATCTTATCAACGGGTACAATTTACTAGCGATCTACTCCCTGCAGATATTTTGGGTACTAATGTATTTAACTCTACCGAGCACAGCTTTACGTTTCATAAAGGCCCTGTTTTTAGCCAAGTAGTTTTGGCAGATGAAATAAACCGCGCAGGACCCAAAACACAAAGCGCGTTGCTTGAAGCAATGGAAGAGCAACAAGTAACGGTCGATGGAAAAAAATACACGCTGCCAAATCCATTTTTTGTGATTGCAACACAAAACCCGCTTTATCAATCGGGTACCTACCCGTTACCCGAGTCGCAATTAGACCGTTTTTTAATGCGTATTAGCTTAGGCTTTCCACCTAAAGAAGCCGAAAAGCGCTTAATTTTGAATATGCAAAAACGAGACTATAGCCAATTACCACAGCGCATTAACCAACAAGAGCTAGCGGTAATTCAAACCCAGATTAGCCAAATTACTTTAAGTAGCCCGGTTATTGACTACATTATTGAGCTTGTTAATTACACACGCTCAAGCAATGCTTTTGCTGCATCGTTATCACCGCGTGCCAGTATGGCTTTGGCTAAAGCAGCTAGGTCTTGGGCTTTTATTGATGGCCGCGATTTTGTAATGCCTGAGGATGTTCAAGCGGTATTTGCAAGTGTGTGTCAGCATCGATTAGGTTTGCATAATGAATCGGGTGAATCACAAGTAAACGATATTTTAAAAAATGTATTAGTTCCGGTATAAATTTTTATGCCAAAAAAAACAGCTAAGCGCCCTTCTTTATTTAAGTCATTTAAGCGAAGTATATTTAATAAGTTATTAAAAAATAAACATTTAAAAAATTCAATTACACTTGAACATAAAACAATTTATGTATTGCCGTCACCCCTTGGTTGGTACTTTGCAATTGTTGCTATTTTAAACTTTGTGATGGGCATTAATTATCAAAATAATTTAATTTTAATAATGTCTTATCTTATGTTTGTGGTGATGATTATTGCTGTATTAATGGGCTACAGTAACGCTAAAGGCTTAACCGTTAAATTTAAAGAGGCATTTAACAGCTACGCACCTAAAAAGCCGAATATTATCTTTGAATTACAAAGCCCTAGAGTTACCCAATCTATTAATTTAACTTATCAAGGTTGTGAGCAAACCCACAAACATACCGACCAAGTTGATAGTAAATCTCAGTTACTTACACTCAACTTACCCTACAGTTCTCGTGGTAAGTACTCTGTGCAACGTATTAAAATAGCGAGTAACTACCCGTTTGGTTTAATAACTGTTTGGAGCTACATTGAATTACAAACAGATGTATTTGTATACCCGTCGCTTGAACAAGTACACAGTGATGCGCATGTTTCTATGTTTGATGAGCAAGCCGATAAAGGTATTTCTACACAATCTGGCAGCGAAGAGTTTGAGTCGTTAATCCCACACTTACCTGTAATGGGATTGCAAAGAGTGTCGTGGAAGCATTACGCAAAAACACAGCAGTTGTTAGTTAAAGAGTTTGTAGATTTTAAAACAGCAAATGCGCTCTTCGATTTTACATTAATGAATGGGGATACCGAACAGCGCTTAAGCCAGTTATGCTTTTTAGTGTGTGAAGCAACCGAGCAAAACACCCCTTTTATGTTAAAACTGCCGAGTAAAACAATAAATACAAATACCGGACAGCAGCATAAGCTGCAATGTTTAGCGTTATTATGCTCATTTAATGGTGATGTGTAATGGGCATACTTAAAAACGAAAAAGTAATAAATTATTCGCTATGTTTTATATATGCATGTTTGATTGTATTTTTTATAGCCCATTTACCGCTTGTTTTTGTTGGTGTACTTACGCTTATTTGTGCCTGGAATTTTTTCATAACACTGAGTAATAAACCAAAGCCAAATGCGTGGCTGGCAAATATACTCGCAGGTGTGTCACTAGGTTTAATGCTCTACACAGTAGGCATGTCTGATACGGTTATTTTATTTGTGGCTATGCTGCTACTTGCTAGTTTATTTAAGCTGCTGCAGGCTAAAACCAAAAAACACTATCATGTAATTACTACGCTTACGTTTTTTTCACTCTCATCGGTGTATTTATTTAACCAAAGCATTTTAACAACGTTAACGGTAAGTGGTTTATACATATTAAACTTTGCAGTACTTGGCCTACTTGAGTCAAAACATAATTTAAAAATAGCCTCCAAGCAAAGCGGTAAATTGCTACTTTTAGCACTTCCATTAGCTGTATTTTTACTGCTTTTTTTACCAAAAATGCCCGCCTTTTGGCAGCTTCCGGGGCCAAAACTTGCCAAAACAGGGCTTTCTGAACAAGTCGATCCATTTGATATTGCAAAGCTTTCAAACTCAGATGAACTCGTGTTTAGAGCTAAATTTAACGAAAAAAAACCTGCGGCGCCTTATTATTGGCGAGCAATCGTCCATGATGAATTTAATGGCAATGCGTGGCTTACGTCTGACATTTTAAAATATAATAATGATAAAACAAATACGCAGAGCAAAAATGATGAACAATTTATTGCAAGCTACTCAGTTATTACAGAGCCTGCTACACAAAAATGGCTCTATGGTTTAGCGTATTCCAGTAGTAACTCAACAAATGTTGAAGGTAATTCGCTCGGTTTATTGCGTAAAAAAAATCGCCAAGCTAAAAACTTACAATATGATGTGAATAGCTTTAACTTTACAACTTTACCCCTTAGCCAATTTGAAGAAAAACGCTACATATACCTCGCTTATAAAAAGAATGTAAAAACATCATCACTTGCTAATAACTTAAAGCAAAATACACACTCTGACCGCGATTTTTACAATAGCGTATTACAATACTTTGCAGGTACG
Source organism: Pseudoalteromonas aliena (assembly GCF_038155085.1). Taxonomy (GTDB): domain Bacteria; phylum Pseudomonadota; class Gammaproteobacteria; order Enterobacterales; family Alteromonadaceae; genus Pseudoalteromonas; species Pseudoalteromonas aliena_A. The sequence goes on along the minus strand of NZ_JBAKAU010000001.1, from coordinate 470,656 downwards.
GGATTTACTTACACATTAACACCCACTCCTATGAGCGGCGATAACACCATTGACCAATTTTTATTTGAAAAGCAACGTGGATTTTGTGGTCATTATGCCAGCGCCGCTGCGTATATTTTTAGAACCGCAGGTATACCCGCTCGATTAGTAAGTGGCTATTTAGGTGGTGAATTAAATCAAGATAATAATACGCTCACTGTTCGCCAGTACGATGCGCATGCGTGGGTAGAAGTATATTTACAAAACGAAGGTTGGGTTATTTTTGATGCAACCGCTGTTGTAGCACCGGAGCGTTTAAATGGCTCACTTTCGCAAAACGAAGAGCTGAATGACGAATTTAAAAGTAACCTTGATTTTGGTTTAGTGAGTTTAAGTAATTTCCCTGCTATTAATTGGTTAAGGTTGGAACTTGAAAATCTCGATTATCAATGGTCTAGCTGGGTACTAGGTTTTGACGAAGAAAAGCAAAATGATTTTTTAAAATCAATTTTTGGTAGTAAAAACATTTGGCTTGTACCATTAATAGTTTTATTAACCGCTGGTTTTTGTTTTGTAGGTTACTTTGTTTATTTAAACTTACCAAAACGCCCTGCTAAATTAGCCCCAATGGTTAAAGAATTTTATGAAGTAAAAGCATGGGCGAAAAAACAAAAAATAAATACACCCGATAATTTAACACCGAGTCAGCAGTTACATTTTTTTGCTGATAAACTCCCTCGTTCTGCACAATCTATAAACACATTTAGTCAGTTATTTAACCAAGTACGCTATGGTAAAAAACCTTTTACTAAAGAGCGTAAAACTCAGGCTAAAGATCTGATAAAATTAATTAAAATTTCCAAATAGAGAATACTATGAATGCTGTTGTTATAGGCGTTATTTTAATGCTCGGGCTATCTCTGGCTCGCGTTAACGTCATTGTTGCCATGATCATAAGTGCGTTAGTTGCGGGTCTTACTGCAGGCTTGGGTATAAAAGAAAGTGTTGATGCATTTAATTCTGGCCTTTCTGCCGGGGCTGAAATTGCACTAAGTTATGCCATGCTCGGTGCATTTGCCGTTGCTATTTCTAAGTCCGGTTTAACACGCATTCTCGCTGATAAGTTACTTGCTAAAGTAAATGCAAAAGGCAGCGGGAATGAAACGTTTTTAAGTTACTTTATTTTATTGATTATTTTAGGTTGTGCAATTTCTTCGCAAAACTTAGTCCCTGTACACATAGCGTTTATTCCTATTTTGATCCCGCCGTTGCTTGTTGTTTTTAATCAGTTAAGGTTAGACAGGCGTGCTATAGCGTGTATTTTAACATTTGGATTAGCAACTTCTTACATGGTGCTTCCTTATGGTTTTGGTGGTATTTACTTATATTCTATTTTGCATAAAAACTTAATTGATAACGGCCTAGACATTGTAAATACACAAGTCCCTATGGCGATGATAATTCCTGCATTAGGTATGTTTATTGGATTACTTATCGCGGTATTTATTACCTACAAAAAACGCCGCGAATACACAGAGCTCCCATTAGCTGCTCAGGGTAAATCGGCTGAGGTAGAAAACCCTAAAAAAGTAATGATTGTAGGGCTTTGCGCTGTACTTTCCTCACTTGTTGCACAAAACCTAAGTGGCTCAATGATTTTAGGGGGGTTAGTAGGTGTAATGATATTTAGCGTATTTGGTGTGGTTAAGTGGGAAGAAAACGGCGACGTATTTAGTAAAGGCGTTGCGATGATGGCCATGATTGGCTTTATTATGATATCTGCACAAGGCTTTGCATCGGTTATGCAAGCCACTGGCGACGTACCAAGCTTAGTACACAGCACAGCCGACCTTTTTGATGGTAACAAACCCTTCGCCGCCGTAGTTATTTTGTTAGTCGGGTTATTAATTACAATGGGAATTGGTAGTTCGTTTTCCACAGTGCCTATTATTGCAACTTTGTTTGTTCCTTTATGTTTAGACCTCGGGTTTTCTGTTATGGCTACCGCTGCACTAGTTGGTACTGCGGGCGCTTTAGGTGATGCAGGCTCCCCTGCTTCAGACTCAACACTTGGCCCAACATCAGGTTTAAATGCCGATGGCCAGCATGACCATATTAGAGACTCTGTTATTCCAACGTTTATTCACTTTAACATTCCGTTGCTGATATTTGGCTGGATTGCAGCAATGGTGCTTTAATATGTATATTAGTAAGTGTAATTAAAAGCTAAATATAACTAAAAAGGTATGTTAAAAGCATACCTTTTTAGTATCCAAAACCAACAACTCTCCCCCTATTTATTCCCCTCAGTTTGATTATTTTTTAGTTAATATTAACTCTGTTGTTGAGGTTATATTTAATATATATTTAGTATGATGTGTTCTTTAAAGGGTTTTATATAAGCACCAATTATGGTGCTTATATAGCTTTACTCTATTTTATATTTAAGGTTTTTAAATTAATCAAAGCCATAAATCATTTTATCGCATACTACCGGAGTAGGTCTGTGGTTATCATCGACTGCAACAAATGTAAAGCTGCCACTAATGGCTGAATGCTTATCGTCTTTGTGCATTGTTTCTAGCAATATATCTACGTCAACTTTTAAGCTGGTATTACCTACATGCACTACTTTAGCTATTAATTCTGCAAAAGTACCTGCTGGTATGGCTTCTTTAAAGTCGACTCTATCTGAAGATATAGTTACCAAAGGCTTACGGCAAAAACGAGTCGCTGCTATAAATGCCACTTCATCCATCCACGCCAGTGCATCACCACCAAATAAAGTATTGTGATGATTAGTACGCCCTGGAAACACGGTTTTAGTTACCGATGTGGTTGAGTCTTCAATACGCTGAGCAATTATTGCATCGCGATTTACGTCTGTCATAATCTCTACTTTTTATTTGCTAATGTATCTTGCATTAGTAATGCAGGATCAAGGCGTTCGCCTTTCCAGTTAAAACGCCAATCTAAGTGAGGACCCGTTACACGCCCTGTTGCACCAATTTCAGCTACTTTGTTACCTTGCTCAATTTTATCACCCACTTTTACATCAAGCTTACTTAAGTGAATGTAAGTTGAGGTAATACCGTGGCCATGATCAATAATTAAAGTACCGCCAGAGTAGTATAAATCAGGTTCAGCAAATACCACGGTACCACTAATAGGCGCGTAAACAGGAGAGCCCGTTTTATTGGCAATGTCTAAGCCAAAGTGCGGACGACGAGGCTCGCCATTAAAATAACGCTGGCTACCATAAACACCCGATATGCGCCCTTCTGCAGGCTTTAGCACAGGGTCTAAAAAGTACAATAAATCAGAGTCTACTTCTCTGGCTTTTCGTACCGCAACGGCTTCGCGGCTTATACGCGCACTAACTTCTTTTGGCGGAGATACATATTTTTTAGCTACGCCGGTAATTTTATCAATTTTGTATTCGCGCTTAGTGATAGCTAGCGGCTGAGAATGCGATTTACCATTGTTATCTACCCATTTTAAAGTATGAGTAGTTTCAGCGTCACGACCAAAACCAAATACAAAATCCCCCTTTGGTGAAAGTTTTAAGCTTTTGCCATCTAAGCTTACTGATTTAGCGTTTTCTAGCTTTCCAGTAACCAAGCCGCCTTGTGTTAAATGCCCTTTTAACTCAAGCGCCATAGCACTAAAGCTAGCAGAGGCAACAAGCGCTGTTGCTAAAAGTGTTTTAAACATAACTAATAGATCCTTTTCCAACACCTTCATAAGCGGTTACTTTCACTGCTTTTTCTGGGTATTGGGCTTTAATTTGACCTGCTACATGTTCAGCAATACATTCTACAGTAGTATCTACTGGCAAAATGTCGCAACGAGACTCGCTAATAGCCATTTCAAAGTAGCCTTGTGCCGATGTATAAGCAAAACATACATCACCCGCTTTAGCTGTTATGTGTTTTAAATCAGGTGCGTTAATTTGATCTTCACTGGTGGCTAAGTAAATATCTTCCCACTTTTGAGACCATTCTTTTTGCAAGCGCGGCATAGAGATACCATCTAGGCTAATACCAATTTGAGAACGATGCCCATGAATAATGCGCTGGCAATTACCGTCATGTTTTTTAAGGCCATGGCTGTAATGATAATAAAAACTTTGGCTGTGTTCAGGCTTAAGAGACAGCTCAATTTTTTCAATGTTATCTGGTAGCTTCGGTAAAATAGTCGCAATTAAAAATTCGGTAACCGATTCAACCGTTACTTCGTCTGCGTTAATCATGCAATAAGCTTGATGAGGAGCACTCATAGCTAAGTGGTTGTTTTCACCAAATGTACAGTCGAGTGTTTTATGCTCGTCAAATTCACATACAGTACCATTAAGCCCTGTAGGAATTGCTAAACGGTGATCAATACACTCATCTATAATGCCTTTAATTTGCTTTTTTACTAAACCAAAATCTAAAACCATAGACTCTTCGTTAAGTTTACCGTGCAAAGTTAAATCAACAATCCAGCTCTCGCCAACGGCGCCGCGTTTGTTACATAAGTAAGAAAAATCAATCACAGTTAGTGAGTTAACAAAAAGGATCATAAACTTCCTTTAGACTGGTTATAAGACAGCGTTAATTATAATGATTTCTGATTGTAATTGCGCGGTTTTATAGTGCAAAAACCAATCGCGCTGATTGATTGATGATTTAATATGCAATATTTTGATTTTTTAACTGCTCCGAGTTGTTTAGCGTACAAGTGTACGCTAAAGTACTTGGCAATTTCGAAGCGAAGATAAGTGTTATGGAACCTAAAAATAGCTATACAAAAGAAGAGTTGATCCTGTGTGGTCAAGGTGAAATGTTTGGTGAAGGCAACTGCCGTTTGCCAAGTGACAACATGTTAATGATGGACCGCATTACCTCTATTACTGCCGATGGCGGAGTTCATGGTAAAGGCGAAATTGTTGCTGAGCTTGATATTGACCCTAGCCTTTGGTTTTTCGATTGTCATTTTAAAGGCGACCCAGTAATGCCAGGTTGTTTAGGCTTAGATGCTATGTGGCAACTAGTTGGTTTTTACTTAGGTTGGTCTGGTGGCCCTGGTCTTGGGCGTGCGCTAGGGGTGGGTGAAGTTAAATTTACTGGCCAAATATTACCAACTAACAAAAAAGTAACTTACCGCCTTGTAATGAAACGCGTAATTAAGCGTAAATTGTTTATGGGCGTTGCTGATGGCACCGTAGAAGTAGATGGCCGAGTAATTTACGAAGCAAAAGATTTAAAAGTGGGTTTGTTCCAAGACACTAGTGCGTTTTAATTTTTAAATACGTACAAAAAGGCCTCCAACGTGGAGGCCTTTTTGCTTAAATTCGATTATTGATTTTAGGTTTTGTACATGTTGCGGTTTTCAATCGCTTCACGCCAACCTCCTAACCACTCTGATTTGGGATCTACTTGTTGATAAGGGCATAGCTCTTTTGAGCGACCTGCTAAACCTGCTTTAAAACCTTGAGAATGAGCTCTTTCTAAACGATCTCTTTTCTGTCTCTTCATCGGTAATATCCTCACCTTTTTATTTATATATTGTGTAGCATTAGTGAAATCTACATTTAATGAATAGTTAATAAAAATGTAAAATTCAAATTGTAAAAGCAATTAAATTGTTTGACTTTAACTAAGCTGCTGATGCAAAAATGAATTAACATTTAAAAAAGTAAGTGGTCACACAGCATTTAATTTGACCGGTTTTATGCTAAATAAAATGCGACTCAATAATCGCTAAAATGTACTTAAGTACATATTTACGACCTGTGTATTATGACTAAGTTCCGAACAAAAATGTAATCGTGACACTTTTATTTCGTTAATCTTAAATTAGTAGCTCACCCTAAATATGATCTATTTTTAAACAATTTGAATTTATACTTGATTATTTAAAGTCGATCGGTCTAATATGGCTGCATGAACAAAAATACATCAACACCAATACGACGTGGTCGCCCACCTAAAATAGCCAGAGAGAACGCCGACACCAAAGCGTTACTTATTCGCACGGGCCTAGAAACCCTAACTGAGTTTGGCTTTAGCGCCACGGGGCTCGATACTATTTTAAAAAAAGCGGCTGTACCCAAGGGCTCTTTTTATCATTACTTTAAAAGTAAAGAAGCCTACGGTATTGCGTTAGTTGATGCATACGACAGCTATTTTATTGCCAAACTTACCCATTACCTACAACAAGAAGATGTTCCCCCACTTGAACGAATCATTAATTTTACCCAAAGCGCAATTAAAGGAATGAAAAAATACGATTACAAACGTGGCTGTTTAGTCGGTAACTTAAATCAAGAGCTTAACCATTTAAGTGAAGAGTTTAAAACCAGATTAATGCAAAGCTACACCGCTTGGCAAAAGCAGGTAGAGGTTTGCTTAAATCAAGCTAAGCAACAAGGCACTATTTCAAGCCATGTAAATACAAAATTGATGAGTGAGTACTTTTGGATTGGTTGGGAAGGTGCTGTTATGCGTGCCAAGCTCACAAAATCAAATACCCCACTTACTTTATATACAGAAATGTTTTTACGCGCATTACTAACCTAATGCGTTTTTATTTACCAATTAAAAGACGATCGGTCTAAAAGGATATCCTATGAGTAACCCAATTAAAGCCATTGTTATTAATAAAGAAGATAATAACTACAGCGCCTCGTTTTCGACTATCGAAAGCAGTGATTTACCAAACGAAAACGTGTCTATCGACGTGCTATACAGCACACTTAACTATAAAGATGGTTTAGCAATTACTGGTAAAGGCCCCGTTGTACGCAGTTTTCCTATGGTGCCAGGTATAGATTTAGTGGGTACGGTTACAAATTCCACCAGCGATGAATTAAAAAATGGCGATAACGTAATATTAAATGGCTTTGGTGTAGGCGAAAAACATTGGGGCGGGCTTGCTCAAAAAGCGGCACTTAATAGCGATTGGCTAATCCCCTTGCCTTCAGGTATTTCTCCAAAACAAGCGATGCAAATAGGTACAGCCGGTTATACCGCTATACTAAGTGTTATAGCTCTGGAAAAACAAGGTATTACGCCTGAATCTGGCGAAATACTGGTAACCGGTGCTAATGGTGGCGTAGGCAGCTTTGCTATTTTTTTATTAAACCAACTTGGGTTTAACGTAACAGCGGCAACGGGTCGATTAGATCAAAGTGAGTATTTAAAAGAGTTAGGTGCTAAACAGGTAATTGACAGAAATGAGCTTTCAAACCCGGGTAAGCCCTTGCAAAAAGAGCGCTTTGCAGCGGCGATAGATTCGGTAGGTAGCCATACACTGGCAAATATTTGTGCATCATTAAAATATGGGGGTGTAGTAACCGCCTGCGGACTTGCGCAAGGTATGGATTTACCTGCCTCAGTGGCTCCCTTTATATTACGTGGTGTATCTCTTATAGGCATTGATAGCGTAATGCGCCCTAAAGCCGACAGAATTGAAGCGTGGGATCGTTTAGCTAAATTAGTAAGCGCCGATTATTTAGATAAAATTTCAACAGAAATATCACTCGAACACGTAATTGATAACGCAGAGCAACTTATGGAAGGTAAAATTCGTGGTCGTGTTGTAGTTAATTGCCAAAGTTAAGCTATTTACTCTGTTAAAGCCTCGTTATTAAATTTATAATAAAGTTCGTATTTAATAATGAGGCAACACCTATGAGCAACCAAGAACTTTTCAGTAATAATCCACTGCAAGGCGTTAAATTAGAACAAGTGGTTGAAGAGCTGGTTGAACAATACGGGTGGGAACTTCTACACGCTTATTTACAACTTAACTGCTTTAAAAATAATCCTGATGTTAAGTCTGCGGTTAAATTTTTACGTAAAACACAATGGGCACAAGAAAAAGTAGATAACTTTTACCTTTATCGTCTTAAAAACTTACCTAAGCCTGATGATGTGCAATACGAATTACCGCCACGCGATCGTATTATCCCAGCTGATCATAAACCTGGGGAGCCATGTGAGTTAAGTTTTAGTGATGCTAAACGCATTATGGAAAAAAAAGCATCTAAGCAACGTGCTCGCGATCGTAAGCAACGTTCTAATTCAAGTAACCCTTGGGGTAACTAAGCCACTTTAATATTATTGTAGAGTTATTTATAAATAGCTCTACAGCTATCTCTCGTTAACTTCAATTGTTACCCGCGCCCATATAATTCATAAGTGGCTAATAGATAGATAAGTACTAATATCCCCGATTTTTCCAAAAGTCTGTTTCAGTACGCTCTGGATCTAATGCCACATTAAATGTTTTATCAGCAATGATTTTTCCATTAAGCTCAAGAGTCATTCGCCAATCACCTAGTTTATTTTCTATTGGCAGCCAAAGCGTATCGCCTAAGTAAAAATTCCAATCACTATCTTTAACGTATACATTGCCTTCAAAAGGGTCCATTACATCACCGTCACTATTTGGAATATCTGGATGATATATACAATAGTGAAGCTTTTCGCCCCTACCTTTTTTAATATTTACGATTAAGCCAAACTCAATATCGACCTCAGCTATTACGTGTGTTGTAAATTGCTCTATTTGTGGCAACGTTTTACTTTCACTATCCCACTTAGAGTAAATCCCGTGACTTTGTAATGTAACTACAGGTTTTGTTTTAGCCATTTAGGTAGCCTTTTATATTAGCTATTTTGGTATTAGTTTAACTTTTTGAATATGACAATAAAACACAATCTATGCTTTCACATTGCAACAAGCTTAGGGTTTTTAGGAAAGTAATGCTCTTGTTGCTGCTCACATAAACTAAACTCACGGGTATTTTTATAAGGGAGCTTCATAAAGCCCGCAACACCCACGTCCGTAATATTTACCGCGTATTGCATTAGTTTATTTAGTAAACGTTTAAATTCAACTTCTTTGGTCGAATCGAGTAAACGGTAGTAATGGTGAATTTTCATTCTGTCGGGTAGTGCTTCAAAAATAATACACCCCGTATGATGAATTTGGTTAAGCTCAAATACGCACTTAATAACTTTTTTAGGTAGCTGTAATTGCTCGTCAGGGTCTTTACCATCTTCAAAGTATGAATGCGGGCGAGTTATGTCGTTTGCTTTCATGCTTACAACTTCGTATTCAAGCTCTGGTAGGCTATCAAACTTAAATGCACCGGTGCCATCTCGCTCTAGTTGAATAGTTTTACGGGCGTCAAACAAACAACACTTAAATAACCCCTTTTGATTAATCGCTTGGGCAAGCATTACCGTGTTATTAATTGCATCGCTAAACGCATCACCCAATGATTCGTCATGCATAATTAAAGATGACTCAACAAACAACGAGTCATCCCTCCAATGAAAACTTAGCCCACCAACAACAGGATACTTAGCTAGTCGGCTTATTGATGCTAAAAATGCTTTTTCGGTATCGCCTGTATCAAACAAAAACTCTTTATAGTAGCGGTCAAGTTGCGCGTCGTTTATATCTAGTAATTGCTGGTTATGATCGGCTTGACGTAAAAACTGTTTTCGTGAACTATATACCACCGTGTCGGGCTGCTCGTCGTTGCCATACCAAAAAGGGATATCGGCTTTTTTTTGCTTTTTATCAAGCTCAGGTAAATACGCTTTAGCCATAGTTATAATATTACGCATAAAGTAATCGCCAGCCCCATCACGTATGGCCTTACTTTTAGAAAGCATGCCATCAATAACTTTAGCCAGTTCTCTTGGGAGTCCTAAGCTGCTTGCAGGGATGGCTTGTGCACCAAAGCGACACGACTGCGCCGATGCTAGCGCATACAGCGTAGCAGCTACACCTTGTTCGTCAAATCGTGGCGATGACTGCTCCCCCGACATTTGCGCTTCACCAATAAAGTACACATCGCCCATACGGGCATTCGTTGTACTTAAATCGCCCGACATTAAATCCATAAAGTTACTCGCAACAGGGTTACCATTACTATCTAGCTGTGCATACACAGAGCTGCCCCAATCCACTAACGAAAGGGCATTAGTGTTTGCATCCCATACAAGGTTTGAAGGCTTTATATCGCCATGCACTATAGGTTGTGGGCTAACGCCATTTTTATGGCTACGTAAATCAATTAATACATTACGTAACCTAACAGCTAGCGCCATTATTTGCGCGGCACTAAAGCGCCCTGTTTTAAGCGATACTTTTTCAAGGTCCTCTCCAATGGCGCGCGCCATCATTAAAATCCCTTGTTTTTTAATTCGCTCAAATGCATAAAAGGTAGGCACTAAGGGGTTATTAATTTGCGAAAGCATATATGCTTCGTCTTCTAGGCGGTCACGTACACTTTGGGCAAGCGTAATACGCGAAAACTTAAATACCCAAGGTAAGCCGTTATCGTCGTCACCTGCAAACACAAAGCCAAAAGCACCCGAGCCAATCATTTCAACGTTTTTGTAGCCCAGCAGTGTTAGCTGCTTAATACAAATATTAAGCCACTGGCGGTGTTTTTTAGCATCGCGGTGCGAAAGCAAATAAACAGATTGCTCTTCGTTGATATAAAAATTACGGATTTCTTTGGCTTTCAATGCAGGTACTCAAACTTATAAAACTAACCAATTATTAGTTTTATGTAATGAGATTACAATAGGTTAAATAAGAGTTTTGAAATCGTGGAATGAAACAGCGCTAAAGTAGCGCCATAGCAGTAAATTTAAGTGTAAATGTAAAAGCTCAAAGTAAGCTTTTACAATGCACTGTATATAAGCACAGTGCATTGCTTTTTGCTAACTTTCTATAACACGAAGCTGCTTAATTGATGACACAGCTATGTGCGTTTGATAATAATATTTATTAGTGGCTCTTCCACGGCTCATAAAATCGATAGTTACTCGTTTAGCTTCGCCTGTTACTTCTATTGTTTTATCAATAAAAAAGGTGTTTGCTGGTTGTCCGTATTTACTTTTAAGCTCTGCTACCACATTAGGCTGTATTGATACCGTAATTGAACGCCTGTCGCGATAATCAGTTTCTGTATTTAAATACAACCAACTCCCCTGAGCTCCCGCCGCTTTAATATGAAACTGGTAAGTGCCAGTAACACCCTTAGGTGCACTTTGCTCAGTTAAAGCAATAAGGTTCATATTTGCAGCTGTACTTTGGCTCATTTCGATTTTATGGGGAACAGAACTACATGCACTAAGCGTTAGCACACTTAGTAAGGCTAAATATTTCAAGACACAATTTCCTTGTTTCTTACACTAATTCGCATAATTCAGTGATCTATTTTGAGACAAGAAAATCGTGTTGAGAACATAGCAAAAATTTCGTTATTAAGATGTTGTACATCAGAAACTTTTAACCTAGTTAGCGATTTAATCCCTTAAATTGATTAACTATTATTGCGAATTGGTATTATGCATTATTAAAAATATGTAGCGTTAATGATACCACTATATGCAGCTATGTTTCTATAATCAATCCAAACAATTAGTTAGCGGATATTAAGGCGCATTGCGCTGAGAAGGATCTGTTTTAAAGCTTTTTAGCAAACTTTGTGGGTCAACCACCTCGGTATGCTCTTTAGCAGCCTGCGCCCACCATATTAGTTGGCCAAAGGTGCGTGAGAAATAATTAAACCACGATGATTGACTCTCTCCTGCAACAGGTTTGCCATCCTCACTAAACACATCTTGCGCTTGTGGCACGTGGATCATAGCCGAAACTGGCAAACAGCCAAGTTCAGATAAAAACGTGCGCATACTAATGGCCGCTCTTACACCACCCCACTGTCCTGCTGAGTAAGTTACTATTGCACTTGGTTTATACGAAAACAGTGAGCTACCAAAATGATTAAGTAAGTCAGCGAGGGCTGGACTCATGCTGTGATTGTACTCAGGGCTAATCATTATATATCCATCTGCGGCTTTAATTTTATCAGCTAATAGAGTGAGCTCTGTAGGTGCATTACTTTTAGCGTATGCAAAGTGTGGTTTAAATACGTTTTCGCTAGGAAAATCCAACGCATCAATTAATTCAAACTCATGGCTGCCAAAATGCTCTGTTAAGCATTCTATACAAGCCCTAGAAACCCTTAAGCCTAAGCGAGCTGGTTTTGGTGGAGTGCTATCGCGTACTGTGCCTAAAAATACTAAAAACTTCATATGTAATTCTCAACTTCTTTAAAAGATAGCTAAACACTAACATTTTATAATTATTATATATTACACATACGCATTGTTTATTGATTCAAAGCATAATAATAATTAAATTTAAAACTGAGTTTTAGCAACCATCGGGCTGTTGATCTTTATGGATAAAACCAGCTCAGTGAGTCAAGTAAGCCATAAAGGCAATGAGTGCAATGTAAAAACAAAAACCGAGTAAGAAGGTTAAGTCGACTCTTCTAGCTTTACTCGCTTTATAAGATGCAAAGTCTTTAAACTCGCTTTTATACAGCCCAAACGTAACCACTTTTAATAGCAGCCAACCAGTCGAGTAAAATAAAAAGCTCAAACCAGTATCAACTATTAGCCAAATAAAAATCTCAAATGTAATACTCATTAGCTATGTCCGTTAATTTGGAATACAAAAACTATATCAGCTATGTGTTTAAAATACAGCCGGCTTAGCTAACTAAGGCGTAACAGTAAATTTCGTTAAACCTATTAACTGGCCTGATTCGGTAACTACTTTTACCTGCCACTTACCAATAGAGTCACTAGGGAAATTTACCTTGTGGGTCCATGCTCTGTAACCTAGCTCTCTCCCGCCGTTTATATTTAACGTGATCCGATCAACTTTCTTTTTATTATGTATCCATACATGAAATATTTTTTCATTTAAGCCTCTTGGCGCTTTAACAGCTGTCCAACTATATAAACCTTGATGGTGCAGTGTATAAGAGTCTAACTGTTTAATGCTCCCTACTGGCTTTTTATGTTGTAAATCAACCTCATGAGCTAACGTAATATCAGTTAATCGCAGTGCTGCAGGAGGCACATAACTTCTTAATTGCCACACAGCAGTGCTCAAAGTACATAAAATCAATACAAGAATAGGAAAACGCCACCAGCGTGCATTAGGCATTAAATTGTTTAAACTCGGAAGAGTAACCACTACAGCCGTTACAAGGGCTGCGGTTAAGCTTTGGCTTGTTGTAAGGTTTAACAATATAGGTAAAGTAACAAGCAACACAACGAATAAAGCAAAGTTGTGAAACACACTAAATAGCGTACGGTTTTTAGCAAGTTTTTTGTAATAAAATGGGTCGATTACCGATATAAGTGCGCACAAAGCAATCAGGGAAGTAAAAATAGCTTGAGGATGATCCCACTGCGTAACCGCTAAAAAAAATGGCAACGCAAAAAATAGGCTTTCTTGTTGCACCATTTGCAGAGCAAAACGCATTACATTAGGAGATACAGCCACACCAAACTTTTCTTCTACTTTGTCCCGTAGCCAATTATCAATAATTAGCCACAACCAACTAACAAGCAAAAATATGGCAATAAATTGCGAAAAAGACTCTTTTCTATCTACAAGTGCATAGCTGGCAACGCCCGACAAAAATGCAAGCACAGCCAATAATCCAGGCCGTTTTTGCATTGCGTTTATAAATTTAGCTATTATATTTTTACAGTAATCCATTTATGAGTGTTTCCGTACGGGTATGTACTTTATTATTTTTATTCACAATACGATTAGTTTAACCAAGCTTAAATGAACAGCAGATAGACGGATGGATTCAAACACGTCATTTAGTTGTACATCAAACTAACTGTTTTTAATTAAATAAATACCTGGCTAATGTATTGTTATAGCTATAAAAAACTCATCTGAATATTCCTCATGTTCAACATGAACAAAATAAATATTATGAATTCGGAAGTCTAAACGGCTAAACCCTTATACTCTATTTTTATCGATTTACGCCTTTTTCTCGCCAATTACTACGTCATCGAATCTAACAATAGTGATTAATGAATATGACTCATGTTTTATGTGAAATTAAACCGTTTTTCTTCATATACCAATCAACGTATAAATTACTCATCACTTAGCGCTAAACACTATTACTAACAACTTAAAGCCGTTGAATAACAAAACCAGCTAAGTAAGTTGCAAGGCTAATAAAGCGCAGAGCATCAATCAGGTTTAAATTATAAAATTGGATATAAATACGATGAAAAAAGATTTTACATTTAATATTAAGAGCGTTTCACTCGACGAAAATTATCATCCCTCAACTAATACACGTATCACAACCAACTTTGCTAATTTAGCCAGAGGTGAATACCGCCAAGCAAACTTGCGTAACGCCTTAAACATGATCAACAACCGTTTTAATGCCCTAGCCCATTGGGATAACACCACAGCAGATCGCTACAGTGTTGAGCTTGAAATTGTCTCTGTTGAGATAGGTATTGAAGACGGCGGTGAAAGCTTCCCTTCAATCGAAATATTAAAAACAAATATTGTTGATAATAAAACAAATAAGCGTATTGAAGGCATTGTAGGAAACAACTTTTCATCATATGTGCGCGACTATGACTTTAGCGTACTTCTACAAGAGCACAATAAAGGCAAACCTCAATTTAGTATTCCTGATGACTTTGGGGTATTACATGGCAAACTATTTCAGTCATTTGTAAATTCGGATACATACAGACAAAACTTTAAAAAACCGCCGGTTATATGCCTAAGTGTGTCAGATAACAAAACCTATAACCGCACCGAAAACCAACACCCGGTACTTGGCGTTGAATACGAGCCAAATGAATCATCTTTAACTGAGCAATACTTCAAAAAAATGGGCTTACAGGTACGTTACTTTATGCCACAAAATAGTGCCGCGCCTTTGGCATTGTTTTTCTTTGGTGATTTACTTAATGATTACAGTAATCTTGAGCTTATAAGCACCATTAGTACAATGGAAACGTTTCAAAAAATCTACAGACCAGAGATTTATAATGCTAATGCTACAGCGGGAAAATCGTATAAACCAAACCTAAAAAACTTAGATCATTCATTAACGCAAATAGTGTATGACCGAGAAGAGCGCAGCAAGTTAGCCAATGAGCAAGGAAAGTTTGCACAAGAGCATTTTATCAAGCCGTACCAAACGGTTCTTGAACAATTATCTACTAGCTATCAGTCATAACAACTAATAGTAACATCCAGTAATAACGCGCTTAACGCTACATTTAATAATTAACTAAAATATACGGCATTATTTATTATGAACAAATTATTACCAACATCTACCGCTGGCAGTTTACCTAAGCCTTTATGGCTTGCAGAGCCAGAAACACTTTGGTCACCTTGGAAATTACAAGGTAATGAATTAACCCAAGGCAAACACGACGCCCTACGCTTGTCATTATTCGACCAACAACAAGCAGGTATTGATATTGTTAGCGATGGTGAGCAAACAAGGCAGCATTTTGTAACTACATTTATAGAGCATCTAAACGGTGTTGACTTTGAAAAACGTAAAACAGTAAAAATTCGTGACCGATACGACGCAAGCGTACCCACTGTTGTTGGCCCTGTTAGCCGTCAAAAGCCGGTGTTTGTTGAAGACGCCAAGTTTTTACGCAAGCAAACCAAACAACCTATAAAATGGGCATTGCCAGGCCCAATGACAATGATTGACACGCTTTACGACGATCATTATAAAAGCCGCGAAAAACTAGCGTGGGAATTTGCCATAATTCTCAATCAAGAAGCTAAAGAATTAGAAGCAGCAGGCATTGATATCATCCAATTTGATGAGCCTGCGTTTAACGTATTTTTTGATGAAGTAAACGACTGGGGAATCGCCTGTTTAGAGCGCGCAATTGAAGGGCTTAAATGCGAAACCGCAGTGCATATTTGCTATGGCTACGGCATTAAAGCCAATACAGATTGGAAAAAAACACTAGGCAATGAATGGCGACAGTACGAAGAAGCATTCCCTAAACTTCAGCAATCTAATATCGATATTATTTCATTAGAGTGCCATAACTCCCATGTACCAATGGATTTACTAGAACTTATTCGCGGTAAAAAAGTAATGGTAGGTGCAATTGATGTAGCAAATCACACTATCGAAACGCCAGAGGAAGTAGCTAATACGCTACGTAAAGCACTGCAATTTGTAGATGCCGACAAACTTTACCCGTGTACAAACTGCGGCATGGCTCCACTACCTCACCATATAGCCAGAGGTAAACTAAATGCCTTGAGCTCAGGAGCTGAAATCATAAGAAAAGAATTATTAGAAAAGAACTAGAAAAGTAGCTTTAAAATACAAATTGTAAACAATAACAACTGTCGCACCATGTCATAGTAAAACCCATAAACATGGTGCGTTAGCTTAAACCGACTAAAGAACAAAGTTTAGGTTAGTTATTTAATTTTTTTATTTAAAAGCTCTAACCTATTCTTTGAAAAATCAATAACTGCTTGGTATTGAGTAAAAAAAGGAGAGCCTAACAAGCCATGTACTCCCTTTTCACCACCCGCTACCTGAACATGGTCAAGGTTAAGCGATACAAAGTCAGGGCTCTTAAACAAGGCATTTCCTAATTCTATTGAATGAACTTTTATATCACCCATGGCGTGTTCCGAAGTGCCCAAGCCTGCTGCGTTCTCAACATTAAGTGTTTCTTCAATACCAAGCTCACTAAGACATGCCCGGTCTAAAACAGATGCTCCAGCGGCTGTATCTAAAATAAAACGTAACAATTTATCGTTAATTTTAGCTTCAACAATTTGGTGGCCTGTTTCTGATATTTCAAATTCAATTATGGTTTTTTCTTCAAATAAATTCATATACGTTCCATGTTAGCTTGTATTTAGGTGCTGTAAAACGAATTCACCCTACCATGAATCGACGTATTTAACAGCTTTAAAGCGCAGAGGCTTACCACTAGTAAGATTTTCCATTAGTAGCTAAATTTTACTAATGGCCTACCCCAAGGCTTTTTGTTAGGTAACATTTATCACTGTAGCTTTGGTATTCGGTTGCCATAACCGGATAGATGAACCTATGCAAAAACCTAAGAATAATGTTTGAAGTTGTAATGTAAAGCTATCCGAAACAATACTTAAGAAATAAACAGCAACAATATCTATAACAGCCAATACTGTCCAATAAAAGTTAATCCATTCGGGAGCAAATTTATAAGGTAAAAATCCATAGTATAAATTATCAAATATATGGGTTACACCATCGATAAATAAACAAAACAAAAATTACTACTCTATCCATAAAATGACCGCCTGGCCTGTTACTTAACGAGCCTATAGATTAACTCGTTTTGTTATTTGCTTAGTTTGAATAAATTTTAATCCGAAAAGTTCAACAGTCCCTAGTGATCGTTATTAACTTTAATACTTTTACATATTAAAGTACTAATTCACCACCTAAAAGGCTGTATTTGCTAAAGATTAATCCAAGATAAAAGATTTTAAATCAAGGGGTTATCTAGGAGAATTCTGATTATTTAGACCTTCTTTCACAACAAATATGGCGATAATCATACATAAAATAAACCCACTTCCTATACAGATATAGTTGATTATTGGACTAGATTCAGTGTCAAGAGTCATCGCAAACAGGCCGTAACTCAATATGAGTAAACCTATTAAAGACAAAATAATTAACACAGTGATTTTTTTCATTCTATTACTCCTTTGCTTATAGCGAAATCCGTCAAATTCTTCAAAAATTGAATTGATTCATGAGTTACATCTCTAACCGTAAACTGCGTTGTTATTTCGAGGTCGCCTACATTTAGCACACTTTTACTTGCAGCCTTTAAAAAAACGGTTTTCCCTTCATTATGCAGTATGATTTCCATCGGCATTTCATTTGTGTCGTACTTAAATTTACGCATAAAATCTATTAATGGCACATCTAAAAAACCAACAAACGCTTTTCCAAAATAAGTATCTTCTCGTGCTCGTTTTAAAAGCCAAGTATATTCAGCAGATGATAGAAATTGGTTTGGGAATGAACTTGTTTTTACTGTTTGGACTTTTTCATCATCAAAATACCCTATAAATAAATTTACGTCCTCCTTTTCATAGGCAATATAATTATTAGGGTCGTTTTTAGGATCAAGACTCATTTCATAAATTTGTTCTTTAGTAACCCCTGGCGCGTGTTTCATCAAATCAGTAAAAGCTTTATCACTATTCTCTTTATTTAAAGCATAATCTAATCTGTATGCGATATATTTTTGATGGTCTAAAATATATTGACCATCATCTTTAATAGTCATTTCTGTAAAAGTTTTATTTGGCAAAACATAGTCTGTACGAAGGTATTTATCAGTGACTTTTATTTTAATGTATGCGAAATGATTTAGTTCTTTAGTGACTTGATAATTAAGTGTTAGGTTATTTTGTGCATGTGTATAACCACATAAATTTGCCGTGAAAATAATTATTAATTTAACTATATTTTTCAAAATTTCATCCTTAAAATTTAGCTGTTAAAAGCGACGTAACCACGCTGTATTACTGTTATCAGCGCCTAAAATAATACCTTTACATTAAGTAGATATAACTTTTGGTAGGCTAATAACAAGTATAATGAGTATAAACAAAAAAACGAATAGCCCCACGTGAAGTTTAAATGGGTAAACCATTTGACTTGTTCTGTCTAACGATACTGGATATTTATATTTTAATAATGAAAACACAAGTATTTTACTATCAACACTCCAATGAGACAGTGGGATACTCTGCCCCTTTGTTGTATTAAATACTAGTGAGGTTAAATGCGACCTTTTAGTTGTTCTTCCAATTGTTCCTTCAACTGAGTCGTAATCGTAATTCCATTTAGCCTCAATACTAATAATATCCTGCTTAGTTAGTGTGCGCGGTGTTTTATCAGTGAATAATAACGCGGGTAAATAAAGTTCATCATCATCTATTATTATGGAGCTTAAGGGCGCTGTTCTTATAAAGTAGTATTTATTACAAATAATAATTTTAGCAAAATAATAACTTGCATAAGTTATTATTAAAAATGCAAAAGAGGGTTTCCAATTCTGTGATGAAAACGCAATAAATAGAGTTAGCAAAGCAAAACACACTACGATGAAATGAACTAAGTTTTTCTTACTATCAGGAAGCGGTAGCGCGCATCTAAGTATGGAAATATTATTTTTAGCCTCAGCATTACCTAAAATAGTATTTTGTGGGAATATTTTTGAAAATTTGTTTACTGTTGCTGAGTTTGTTTTTTCAGCCTCGGCTTCTTCATGTTTAGCAGTATAAATGCGATCAACGGTTGAAAGTTTATTCACAACTAGCTGTGCTTGTTTAGATTGCTTAAAACACCTAAACGTGCAGGTACTTAGCTTGCCATCTGCTGAGGTGTAATTAATATCAATCACACTAATGGCTTTATTATCTTGGCATGAAATTGTTTTGATCGTGCTAGTGTCAATGGTATGGTGATTAAACGTGAAGATTTTTTTCTTAAAAAAATAAGCAGCAAAATTTACATCAATTTGATTATTATGTTCATTAAATTTTAATCGATGTTGAAACATCAAAAGCGCAAGAATTAATAAAATATCAAACCCATCACTTGTATCAAAAATTAAGCCTTGACTTAAAACACCTAGCACAAGCCCTGCTACAGTTAGCCAAATGAGTAGCCATTTAATCGTTTCTAATAGTGATTTTAATATAATTGAATTAGCCAAAATTCCCTCTTTAAATACGCCTTTTAAGTAAGCCTTTTATAAAGCATAGCGAGCTAAAATTAGGATTAATGTCATCTTAATTTTTAAAATTTGCAATTAATAGCTAAATTTTAATAGTCGTTCACCTCAGGCCGTGTTGATAGGAGATATTACATAAAGTAATTAAACAAGCCCACAATAATAATGTCGACAATAGCAATATAAACAACCTTTAAATGAAAAAGGCTTAAATTTAGAAGTAAATCGCCTATGAATAGTTCATTCTGTAATATACTTACCGCAGATACGGTTACATCGATTTGGATAGTAGATCCATCAATGCAATGAACTAACTTATCGTTAAGCTTCCAAGAAAAGCTTCTTTATAAGGTTACCATTACAAAAATACTTAATGAAACTGAGTCTAGATAGACAGCCCTTTAATTGAATCTGGCAAATTTGCCAATCAGGTGCAAAATTTATCCTTTATTACTGGGTCTCTTTCATTTCATCCGTTAAATAAGTCATTAGCCCTATTAAACCTAAATTACACACATGCGAATAACTGCATAGTGCAGTTTTGATTTATTACTGAATAGTTTTACTGAGAGGTTTAAGTTTTCTGGGGATATATTAAGCCTTTCTAGCAAATGAAGATTTATATTATCAATATGCCCGCGTTTATCCTCTCGTATTATTCGTCCAGTTAGCTCAACGAGTACAAGGTACGATTTAAGCTCAAACGTCAGTCCTTTAGGCATAATTTGACGTGGTATGCCTGTAAAGCGCAGTAGTTGTTTTGGTTGTTTGCCCTTTTATTTGCTTATTTACTGGCAACACAGGTTATTTCACCAAGTACCTATTTTGTGGCGTTTACATCGTGTACATCACGCCGATGCACATGTCGATACCAGTACAGGAGTGCGCTTTCACCCTATCGAAATTGTATTAAGCATACTGATAAAGCTTATTGCTGTTACGGCTTTAGGTGTACCCGCTATTGCAGTATTAATATTTGAAATTGCACTTAATGGTTTAGCACTGTTTAATCATGCAAATATTCGCTTACCCAATGCAATTGAAAAACCGCTTCGCTTAATATTAATGACCCAAATACTGCACCGTATTCACCATAGCCAACGCGTAAGCGAAACAAATTCAAACTATGGGTTTAGTGTTATTTGGTGGGATAAATTATTTGGTAGTTATAAAAGCCAAGCTAAAAAAGCCGATAGCGATCTAAAGATAGGCTTAAAAGAATACCCAGACCAAAAGCAAAATGCCTCCTTGTTGGGACTGCTAACAATGCCATTTAAAACAAAGTAGCTAATCGCCTGTTTAGATTTTTTAATCTTAAATGATTACATACTCTATAAATTATTTTTGTTTTTTACAGTATTGATATTAACTCAATTTAATAACTCATTTATACATAACAAAAAGCAAAAAATAAGTAAAAAGAACTACACCATATTTTTTAAACAACTAAGCTATAACATAGAGCGGCTGTGTCTTTACAGCCATAAATTTGTTATATTACTGTTTTGTTAAACAACAACTTAAATTAGTACTTAATGAGTAGTGTATTATTCGCGTGGCACAATGATAGTGACTCTATCTCAGAGTTTGAATTAGCTTTAAAGCTTGCGCAAGACAGTCGCGCCTCAAGCTTATTAATTCTTGCCTGTCAGGATAATAAGTTTACTGCGCAGCAAGTCAACCCTCTATTATCTATTTGTTCATTACCCATTTTTGGTGGTATTTACCCTAAGTTAATTTATAAAAATAAATTAATGGAGAAAGGCTACATTATTATAGGCTTTCAGCAACAGGTTGAAATTAGTTTAATTAACCAAGTATCAAAGTTAACCACCGATGATCAGCTTATTGAAGCGATAGAACTAACTCTTCTTATGAGCGCTCAAGTATCAAAAAATGATGGGTTGCTTATGTTTTACGATGCACTTATAAACAATACAGAAAACTTCATTGATTGCCTTTTTGAGTGTTTAGACTATCAAACATCTATTAGCGGAGGAGGAGCTGGCAATTTAGAATTTAAAAAAGCCCCTTGCCTATTCACAAATCAAGGCTTAATTGACGATGCGATTCAAATCGTCAGTTTAAAAAATAAAATGATCACCGCAGCAACACACGGTTGGCAAGTATTAAAAGGCCCATTTTTAGTGTCTGAAGTTGATAAACAAACTGTTATGAGTTTAGATTATCAACCAGCCTTTACAGTTTATAAAGATGAAATAGAAAGTATTAGCGCCTTGAAACTTGAAGAAAATAACTTCTTTAAAATTGCTAAAAATTACCCTTTAGGGATACAAGGTATTAATAATCAACTTATCGTACGAGACCCTATTTTAACTCAAAATGGTTACTTACAATGCGTTGGGAGCATTCCTATCAACTCAATGGTTTATTTATTAGAAGGAAGTGCCGATTCTTTAATATCGGCAGCAAAAGAAGCCGCATTAAAAGCCACTATGCAGATAGGTAATAATGATTTTACAGCCACTATCGTATTTGATTGCATCAGCCGCGCATTATACTTAGGAAATAAATTTAATCTTGAACTTGATTCTATCGCTGAGCATACCTCAACACAGGCACTATTTGGAGTCGTCTGTTTTGGTGAAATTACAAATAGCGAAAGTGGTGCAATAAAGCTACTTAATAAATCAACAGTTATGGCCTCTTGGTAATTTTAGGAATAAAGCACAGATAATGAACAACGCACTTTTTATTATTTCATTACAACATGAAATTGCCATGGCTATTGGTAACAAACTCGATTTGAAAGACATGTTAAAGGTTTTTTTGAAGGTTTGCTTTAATCGCCTTAATTTAACAAGCGCGCATATTTATATGTATAGCGATGACAACGGCTTGCCAATAAAATTGGCTACACAGCAATCGGCCCCTTATCAACACTTGCTCAGTATACCAAAGATGAGGGATGGGCAAGCTTCTTATACCGACTGTGCACTTTCCGCTTTTGTACAAGAGTTAAATACATTACAGCACCTACATACCTCTTCATATAAAGGGTCACAGCACCTATGTGGTTTTATTATTCCACAACAAGGTTTATTAGTGCTTGAAACACATTACAAGTTGGAAAACACAATACAAAAAGCGCTAACACCTATTTTACAAAAACTAGCAACAAGCTGTTATTCATCAATGGTACATGACTCTTTAGTACAAGAAATACAGTCAAGAAAAATAGCTGAAGAGAAAGTAATTTTCCAAGCACAACACGACGGTTTGACCGGATTAATAAATCGTCAACATATCACCAATTTATTAAATAGCGCTATCGTTGATTCGATAAAATATTTACATACCGGTTGTGTCATCTTTATAGATTTGAATAAATTTAAACCTATAAATGATGTAATGGGCCACACAACTGGAGATCAAATATTATTATCTTTTGCTCAAAGGTTACAAAGTTTAGCTAATGAAAACATTGACGTTGCTCGATTCGGTGGCGATGAGTTTATATTAGTAATCAAAAAATTACCGCAACAAGCCCAACAAGTAATTAAACAAACAATAGAAAAAATTAATAAACTTTTGTCTACTCCTATTGTATTTAATCGAAACTCATACAAGCTCACGTGCTGTATTGGCTACGCCACATTCCCTAATCAAAGTAGTGACGTAACTAATATTATTAAGTTTGCTGATATAGCCATGTACGAAGCAAAAAAAAGCAACACATTACAAGGTGTTAAATATCATAAGACGATGTTAGATAAAATCAATAAGCGCTTGGCTTATAGTGATGCAATGAAGCAAAGTATTGTAGATAATGATTTTAAGTTATTTTATCAAGCACAGTACAATCACATGGGTGAAATAGTCGGTGCCGAAGCACTTCTTCGCTGGGACCACCCTATTTATGGTATAGAATCTCCAGCTGAATATATTCCCATCGCTGAAGAAACCGATTTAATTTTAGATATTGGTCTGTGGGTCATCGAACAAGCGTGTCAAGATATTCAATTATTAGAACAAATCGGTTTACCTACATCGTTTAGAAATATTGCAATTAATATTAGTGCAAAACAGTTGATCCAAAGTAATTTTCAAGACCTAGTACTCAATACGATTGCGAAAAATAATATTACGCCAAACCATTTATCATTAGAGTTGACTGAAAGCTTATTAATAGAAAATATCGACGTGTCGATTAAACGACTAAGCAACCTAAAAGCAAAAAATATTAACTGTGCAATTGATGATTTTGGTACTGGCTATTCATCATTAACCTATCTGCAACGTATTCCTGCGAACACATTAAAAATAGACCGCTCGTTTGTTACCAACATCGATAAAAGTAAAGAGAGTATGGCAATTGCAAAAATGATTATTAGTTTAGGAAAAACGCTCAATATGGAAGTGTTAGCCGAAGGGGTAGAAACGCCTGAAGAGTTAGCATGCTTAAAAACGTTAGGTTGTTATAACTACCAAGGTTTTTATTTCAGTAAACCAATGCCGCTTTCACAGTTAATCACTTTAATAACAGTAAAAAAGTAAAGGCTGTGAAAATTAAAATAAATACATCGCTTGCTACTTTAATTTTTCACCTCCAATGCAAGGATTTAATTTAGGAACAGCATAGATTAAATTGATGCGCTTTTTTATGGTTCGTAAACGGACCTTTAATGAAAATTTTTTGCTTAGTGTATGCGCGTATTAGACTATTAATTGGGTTATTAACAATGCTTGCAGCGTGTACCAACGTGAGTGTTTTAATATTGAGTTATTAAAGAAAACAAATACACCAAAAATAGAAGCAGATAAAGCCATGTTTTTCTAGATTGGGTATATGTGGCTATTGCAGTCTTCTCAGTGTAATGAGCTGGCTGCAATTAGCCTGAAAATTGTCTTATTTCAATTCTCTAGCCTAATTTTCCTTCAGGTATTGAGCCTCATTTACGTCATCTATTTGCTCTTTAGGTAAAAACTTATTGGCGTATTGTAAGTAAACTTTACTTTTTATAAATAATTGAAACACAGCTAAATCAACATGTTCCTCTAACGCCATTTTATGTAAAATTTTAAGTGCAACACTCAATGGTTTCGCTTTTTTATAAGGGCGATCTGCAGCTGTTAACGCCTCAAATATATCGGCTAAAGCCAGTATACGCTCTGGGATACTAAGTTCTTCACCTTTTAACCTTCTTGGGTAGCCATCGCCACGCATTGTTTCATGGTGTGTGGATGCTATTCGCGGTACATTTTCTAGCTCTGGAGGAAATGGAATTTTATCGAGTATCTTTATTGTACTAATAATATGTTCGTTAATAATGAAACGATCTTCACTCGTTAATGTCCCTCTTACTATGCATAAATTGTATATTTCACCTAAATTCTCTATATTTTCGGGTATAGCCATTTTAATTCCGAGGCTCTGTGGAAGTTCATAATCTTTACTTCGTTGTTTTATGTGGCTCTTTTTATTTGAAAGGAGCTTTTCAACAACAGGCAAACATGGTTTTTCATCTATCAGCTCTTTTTCTTCTCTTGGAGACAAACCTAATTGATCATCAAAATAGCGCAGCCACGTTTGCTCACTAATGTTGAGTATTCTTTCTTTCGTTTGACTTGATATACCTTCACTTCCAATATTTGAGTGAGCAATAAAAGCAAAGTCTTTTTGTAATTGCAGCTGCTCTTCTACACATTTATTCAAAAGGGCCTCTTTATCATTAGGTTTTTTGTGTAGAGCATGCAAATAAGCAATCTCAATATCACGGTGCTTCACTTCAAAACGCATTCTTACCTCATGAATACGATTATAAATACATTCTAATTTTGAGCCCTTATCAACAATATGTTCTGGTGTTGTTATTTTACCGCAATCATGTAACCAAGCCGCCGTCGTGAGCTCTCGCCATTGCTGTTCTGAAGTGATATTAAATTCTTCAAATACACCTCCCTTTTCTTTACAAGCGACTTTTAATAACATTTGCGTAAGCTCGGGAACTCTATTGCAATGCCCTCCTGTATACGGCGATTTATCATCAATTGCCTGAGCAATTAATTTAACCATTGCATCAATTAACCCTTTTTGAGCTATTTCATGATTATTAAGGCTGTTAGACATTTTTTTTATTGCCAATGAAAGTCGTTTAACTTCAATAATATTACTTGGTGTAACCTTTACTACACTATAATTTCGTTTGGCAATATGCTGCGCTTGAATTAATAAAGTATTAAATGTTGTAATAACTGGAGAGGCGCATAAATAAGTTAAAGGTAACAAAATAGCAATGACACCCATTGTAATTAAACTACTTTTAGTAATGCTTTCATAAACAGGTGTAAATAAAGTCCCTTCATCAATTGCTAAAACAAGTAGTTGATCTTGGGAAAGTGATGAATCAAGCTCAGCAAAATAAAGTAGTTTATTGACTCCCTCATGCTTTAAATGATGCAGTGACTCTAAAAGCGGTTTATTGGTCTCATTTAGTACATGTATATAAGTTAAAACTCGCACCGCCGACTTATTTTCAGTGTTAAAAAACCACTTTTTTTCAATATCTGAAAGATGCTCTTTTTGTAACTCAATGAGTGCTCGGTTAACGATAGGCAATAAAAAAGCATGTTCTTTTTGTAGTAACATTCTCAATTGAGTATCTACTTTTACGCCATCTAACGAAATATTTTTTAATACTGTTAAGTTGTTTACCGCAAACTCTTTGAGTAAATTATCAATAATCAGCGCACTGTCTAAAACAGCATCCACCTTTTTTGATGTTAAAAGCGCAATCATTTCATGGCTTTTAGTAAAGCGTACAATGTTAATTTGTGGATGAGCTTGTTGGATTTCGTTTGCTATTGACCAGCCGCTGCCTATCGCTAATTTTTTACCATGTAACTGGGTTAATGAGTTAACGTGCTCGTTGTTTCTTACAAGTAGCCCCAATGGCAGGTTACCGTAAGGCACTGACAACAAGCCTAATTTTCTATTTTCCTCACTGTCGTAAACCGCATTCAAAATATCTAATTTTTTAGCTTTAAATTGCTCTGTAAATTGCTGCCAACTAAAGCCATTTACAAAATTCATTTTTAACCCTGTTTTTTCACTAAGCATTTTTACAGTATCTACTGCGTAGCCATTTGGTATACCCGAAAGTGAAAAATCAATAGGTTGCCAGTCTTCCCCATTAGAAACACGCATAAAAGGTAGCTTATCTATATACTCCCGCTCTTTTGTACTCAACTGCAAAGGATAAACATCATCAAAACTAGCATCACTATCTGATGAGTTATATTGCGCTATTAGCTCACCGTTTCGTTTAATTAAATAGGCCTCCCCAGAGAATGTATTTGCATGCTTGGCTAAATTCTGCGAAATGTTATGCAAGCTAACATCTAACCCAATAACACCTTTGTTATTATACAGTTGTCTAGAGTATGTAATTCCGGGAAGTTGAGAAAATTGAAATAAATAAGGAGGACTACGTGTTGTATGCGAAGTTGCCTGAGTATACCAAGGTCTTAGAACAGGATTATAGTTTGTAGGTTTAGTAACTTGGCTTGTTTGATTTAAATTTTTATCATAGTAAGTCAATATTTGTACATTAGGGTCGTGATTCACATTAATTGTTAACGTTAGCCAAGTATCATTATTTTTAGCAAAATACTGTTTACGGGCCCCGGGGGTATTTAAATTCACAACTTCAAAAAAATGACCTTCACTATTAGCCATATAAAGACCAAAAACAAACGGGTTGCTCCTTATCATCTCTGTCATTAAACGAAGCTTAGTCTTCTCTGGTTTTATCTCTATATCCGGATATATAGCTAAAAGATCAACTATTAACTTAGCTTGAGTATCATTATTTTGCAGCGCTTTTTTTGACAAAACAACTGCTTGCTTAAACTCTTTTAAAGCATGTTGCTCTAATTGCGCAGTACTATAATAATACTGTAAAGACACCGTTAGCATAGCCACAATACAGCACACAAATGCCAACAAAGAAACAACAGTAAAACGAACTGTAAAACGTAAATTAACAAAGGGAAACTTTTTAATTAACTTATTCATAAATTCAGATTAAAAATATAATGTATTATTTATTCTATAAAAATTAGACCCTTTTATTGATAAACGCTAATTTATATTAAAAAATCGAACAAACTAGAAGGCCACCTAAATAAAACAAAATTGTTACAAAAATTTATTCTCCAAGTTCAGAATTTATCTTTTCTACTAGATTGCTTTCATATTTTACATTAAGTAAGTCATTAGCCCTATTAAACCTAAATTACACACATCAAAATAACTACATGATGCAGTTATGATTTATAACTGAATAGTTTTACTAAGTAGTTTACGCTTTATGCCAGTAGCTTTTCGAAGTTACTAATATTTGATCGCTGTTTTCAGTTTAAGTTTTCACAGTAACCGGCTTGTGAGCTTGGCCTGCCTACTGCACCATGAAATACACGCGTTTATCCTCTCGTATTATTAGCCCTGTTAGATCAACAAGTTCAAGGTACGATTTAAGCTCAAACGGCAGTCCTTTAGGCATAATCTGACGTGGCATACCTGCAAAACATAGTAACTGTTTAGGCTGTATACCTTCTGTCGAGCATGCAAAGTGCTTTTGTACAATACGTACCTAAAAAGAGTAATTCTACAGCCTTAAACGCCGTTATCAGCCTTTTTTAAAGTTTATAAACTCCCCGATTTAAAACACAAAAGCACAGCCCACAAGCGCCATGCTTTTTAAATCAACCTTAATCCAGTTCGGTTTACAAACGAATACCGCCGTCTATTTCAACCACGCGGCCGGTAAAAAAATCGTTTTCGATTATGTATTGAGCAGTATGTGCAATTTCGTCGCTTTCGCCTAAGCGCCCTACTGGCGTTACTGCAAGCATACGTTGTTTGGCTTCGGGCTTCATGGCGTCGGTCATAGCGGTACTTATTACACCTGGTGCAATAGCGCCTACACGTATACCAAATCGACCAAGTTCTTTAGCCCATGTGGTGGTAAGTGCCACTACGCCTGCTTTTGATGCCGCGTAATTTGTTTGGCCTATGTTACCTGCGCGCGCTACGCTCGACATATTCACTATTACGCCGCCTTTGCCAGATTCAATCATGTGGCTTGCAGCTTCCCGCCCTGCTAAAAACACACCGGTCAGGTTTACATCAATCACTGATTGAAATTGCTCAAGAGACATTTTTTTAACGACCTTGCCATCTTTAGCCTTTATAAACATGCCGTCGCGTAAAATACCGGCGTTGTTTATAAGCACACCAATGTGGCCAAAATCGCTGTTGATGGTATTAAATACGTTTTCTACTTCGCTCTCATTTGTTACGTTTGCGGCATAACCTTTAATATTGCTGGTTACACCTTCAAGCTGTGTGAGTTCTTCGCATGCGGCATTTAGGAGTTCTTGCGCCATATCTATTAAAGCAATGTTAGCACCCATAAGTGCAAACTTTTGCGCCATTGCAAAACCTAAACCTTGTGCGCCTCCGGTTATTACTACCGTGTTATTTTTAATTTCCACGCGTTGCTCCTACTTAGAAAACAGTTTAAAAATGGCACTAAAGTCATCACTGCCTGCACCTTGGTGTTGTAGCATGGTGTATAAATTTTTAGCCATTGAACCCATTGGGGTTGATGAATTACTTTGCTGCGCGGCTTCCATGGCAAGTCCTAAGTCTTTAGCCATTAAATCAACCATAAAGCCTGGTTTGTAATCGTTACTTGCAGGTGCGGTATCCATTACACCTGGACAAGGGTTGTAAAGTTCAAGCGTCCAGTTACGGCCAGAACTTGCGGTCATTATGTCGCTAAGCACTTTAGGGTCTAGGCCGTTATTTATGCCCATTTGCAGTGCTTCGCTGGTGCCTGCCATTAAAATACTAAGTAGCATGTTATTACATATTTTTGCTACTTGCCCTGCGCCAATATCGCCTGCATGAAATATGTTTTTACCCATATCACTCAGCACTGTATTTGCTTTATCGAACGCGGCTTTTTCGCCGCCTACAATAAAAGTAAGTGTACCTGCGGTTGCGCCTGCAACGCCGCCCGATACCGGTGCATCTACAAAACTAATGCCCTGCTCGCCAAGTTCGCTGCCAACCACACGTGCCGACTCTGCATCTATTGTGGAGCAATCAATCACTAAGGTGTTTTTACTAAGCACAGTAATTAAGCCGCTATCGTCGTTATTTCCTAAATAAAGCGATTTAACATGTTTGCCTGCAGGTAACATACTAATAAGTACGTCAGCATTGGTTGCGCACTGCTTTGCATCATCAGCTGCTTTTGCGCCTTTGCTTGCAAGCTCATTTACGACCGACTGGTTTAAATCGAACACACTCACAGTATGCCCAGCTTTAATTAAGTTAGCCGCCATTGGGCCGCCCATATTACCTAAGCCGATAAAACCAATATTGAGTTTAGTCATCGTCTTTCCTTTATTTGTGTGTTGGCGTGTTTAAGCCATCGAGTGGATGGTTTTCGCCAAATCGATTAGCAAAAAAACTGTCTATTATTGTTTGTGGGACATCACTAAGTGTTTTGTACTGCCAATTAGGCGCGCCGTCTTTATCTATTAATAACGCCCTTACACCTTCTTGAAACTCACCTACTTCGCCAGCACGAACAGACATACCCAGCTCCATTTTAAAACACGCTAATAAGCTTTTGCCTTTACTTGTTTTTAATTGCTCACTAACGAGTGCGCAGCTTAGTGGGCATCCGTGTTTAAGTGACTTTTGAGCGCGCTGTAGCCATTTATCGTCAGTAGCTAGCCCTAAAATATAATCTACTTGCGCTTGCAAGGTTGTAAATTCACCCAGCTTTTGAATCGTTTTTAAATTAGCTTTTATATTGCCTTTAGGCATACGCGCAGATTGGTTATCTAAATCGGTTAATAATTTAGTTAAACGCTCATGATTTAAGCTTGCAGTTTTGCCCCACTTAGCAGCTAAAATTTGCGCTAGCATGGCATCATATTTAGTGCTGTCGATAAAGTGATCGGCAAGCGATACAAAGCGTGCATCTTCACAATTAATAGAAGCCGACGTTAGCCCTAAAAATAGCCCGACACTGTGTGGCATTTTATGTAAAAAGTAACTGCCGCCTACATCAGGGTATAAGCCAATAGTTTGCTCTGGCATGGCAATGCGCGATGTTTCAGTTACAACGCGGTGGCTAGCACCGGCCATTAGGCCTAAACCGCCACCCATTACTATGCCGTTACCCCAAACAAGGATTGGTTTATCAAAGGTATGAATAAGATAATCCAGCTGGTACTCAAGGGTAAAAAACTCTTCAACTAGGCTTGTGGGTTTACCTTGCGCCATTGCATGATGCAGGCTAACTACATCACCACCGGCGCAAAACGCTTTATCGCCAGCGCCTTTTAACAACACCATTGCAATTGCATCATCGTCTTGCCAAGCGCGCAGCTGCGGCTCGAGTAATTTGATCATGTCAAAATTAAGTGCATTTAACGCTTTTGGCGCATTGAGTGTAATAAGCCCTATTAAACTGCCGTTTTCTGCGGTTGCAGTTTCGAATATCACGGGCTCATCGGCGTTATTTAATAATGTTAAAGCACTCATTAGCCGTTTACCCAATTAGCGCGGCGTTTTTCTAAAAAGGCATTTACGCCTTCTTGTTGATCTTCGGTATCAAATAAACTAACAAATAATTCACGTTCAAGAGGCAATACACTTGCCATTGGTTGATGACGCCCTTTTTGAATCAATGTTTTACACGCAGCTACTGAGGTAGGGCTTTGATCAGCCATTTGGTTGGCAAGCTTTAATGCCGCTGCAAAGCTTTCGCCTTGTGGTACTACTTCTTCCACTAAGCCAATTTGCAGGGCTTTATCGGCTTTTAAGCGCTCGCCGCATAAAATCATGCGTTTTGCCCAGCCTTCACCTACAAGCCATGCTAAATTTTGTGTACCACCCGCACACGGTAATAACCCTACTTTAGCCTCAGGCAATGCCATTTGTGCTTGTTCTTCAGCAATACGTATATCACACGCAAGGGCTACCTCTAAGCCACCGCCCATTGCATAACCGTTAATGGCAGCGACCGTGACGCCTCTAAAATTAGTAAGCGCTTCAAACGCTTCACCAAATACACGCGACATATCGGCGGCTACGCCTTTATCACCACCTGCAAATACATTTAGGTCGGCACCGGCGCTAAAAAACTTCTCTCCTTCGCCAGTCAGTACTAAGGCATAAATATTTTTATTATTGTTTAGCTCGTTAACGGTATTT
The DNA here is from genome assembly GCF_038155085.1 of Pseudoalteromonas aliena. Classification (GTDB taxonomy): domain Bacteria; phylum Pseudomonadota; class Gammaproteobacteria; order Enterobacterales; family Alteromonadaceae; genus Pseudoalteromonas; species Pseudoalteromonas aliena_A. Next base: position 438,742 of record NZ_JBAKAU010000001.1, on the reverse strand, counting down.
TTTAAATCAACTAGGGTGTCTTTTGTCCACGTGTTTGCTGGCGGGTTAGACATCGTCAAAATTGCAACATGACCTTCGGTTGTTATTGTTAGTTCAATACTCGGATTAGATTTAGATTTTGACATACATTGCTCCTTATAAAACGTCGTTTGCTGACTCAGCTAAAATACGGCGCGCTATAATCAAACGCATAATTTCGTTAGTGCCTTCTAAAATTTGATGAACGCGTACGTCACGTAAATGGCGCTCAAGCGGGTATTCTTTTATATAACCATAACCACCATGAATTTGCAGTGCGTCGTTACACACGCTAAAGCCAACATCGGTAGCAAAGCGTTTAGCCATGGCGCAGTAAGTGGTTTTTTCAGCGTCGTTATTATCAAGTTTAAATGCAGCAAGCCTGACCATTTGGCGCGCAGCTACAAGCTCAGTGTTCATATCGGCAATTTTAAATTGCAGCGCTTGAAACGCAGCCAATGGTTTACCAAATTGGGTGCGTTCTTTTAAATATTCACGGGCGGTATTAAGCGCCGCTTGCGCTGTACCAATTGAACATGTGGCAATGTTAATTCGACCGCCATCAAGGCCTTGCATCGCAAATTTAAAGCCTTCACCTTCTTTACCTAATAAGTTGTGTGCAGGAATGCGCACATTTTCAAAACTAATTAGCCGTGTAGGTTGTGCGTTCCAACCCATTTTTTCCTCAGCTTTGCCATATTCAACGCCTTTTGCGTCGGCAGGCACTACAAATGCCGAAATACCCGCAGCGCCTTCGCCGCCTGTACGTGCCATTACAACTAATACTTCGGTTTCGCCCGCGCCCGATATAAACATTTTTGAGCCGTTAATAACGTATTCATCGCCCTCAAGCACAGCTTTTGTTTTAAGTGATGCGGCGTCTGAACCCGCCCCTGGCTCTGTTAAGCAGTAAGAGGCAAGTAGCTCGCCCATTACTAATTGCTCTACGTATTTGTCTTTAACAGCACAGGTACCAAAACTTGCTACCATCCACGTGGCCATATTATGAATGGTCAACATGGCTGTGGTTGCTGTACAGCCCATAGCAAGCTGTTCAAAAATAATACTCGAATCTAAACGCGATAAACCAAGGCCGCCGGCTTCCTCTGGAGTGTATAAACCACAAAAACCAAGCTCGCCCGCAGCTTTAATCGTGTCTTTAGGAAAAATATGTTCGCGGTCCCACTTTGCTGCATGGGGTGCAAGTTCTGACTCGGCAAATTGTCGTGCAGTTTGTGCAAAAGCTTGTTGATCTTCAGATAAGTTAAAGTCCATGGTAGAGACCTCTTTAGTTGTGTATTTGTTGTTGTGTGTTGTGTTTACCCATTACTGGGATAATTAGTGACGAGCGGCGAAAGCTTATGTGTGTGTTGTGTGTGAAGTAGCCTTCGCGCCCATCTTTATTATTAATTATTCTTTTATTTACTCATTTTTTAATCACATTATTTTAAGTTAATACTCATGTTTGGACCCGACGCAATGTCGTCTTCAAACCAACGTGATGTAATGGTTTTAGTTTCTGTGTAAAAACGTATACCTTGCTTACCATAGGTGTGCGTATCGCCATAAAACGAGCCTTTCCAACCTGTAAACGAGAAAAACGGAAGTGGCACCGGAATTGGCACGTTAATACCTACTTGGCCTACTTCAATTTCGTGTTGGAATTTACGAGCCACTGCGCCGCTTGAGGTAAATAACGAGGTACCGTTACCGTAAGGGCTGTCGTTAATAAGTGCGATTGCTTCATCAAGCGTATCTACAAACATACACGCTAGTACTGGACCAAATATTTCTTCTTTATATAAATCCATCTCTTTAGTTACATCGGTAAATAACGTTGGGCCAACCCAGTTACCTTGCTCATATCCTTCAACTGTAAAGTCAGAACCATCAATTAAACAGGTAGCACCTTGCTCTTTACCACCAGCAATAAGCGATAAAATACGTGCTTTTGCTGCTTTTGATGTTTGTGGACCATATGCCGCATTTGCATCATCCCACACGCCTGGGCGTACATTTTCAAAGCCTGCTTTAATTTCATCTAACCATTCGCTTGCCTGACCTACAAATACAGCAACCGAAATACCCATACAACGCTGACCAGCAGCACCGACCGATGCGCCAACTAAGTTGTTTACAACGTGCGATTTACTTGCATCAGGCATAATAACCATGTGGTTTTTAGCGCCAACACACGCTTGCACGCGTTTAAGATTTTGTGTGCCTTTAGAATAAATATAAGCACCTACACCACACGAGCCAACAAACGAAATAGCACGCACTGCTTTATCTTCTAGTAAGCGGTCTACTTGTGGTTTTGTACCGTGAACAACTTGTAATACGCCTTTTGGTGCACCGGCTTCAATAAATAGCTCTGCTAAGCGCATTGGTGTAAGTGGATCTTGCTCAGACGGTTTTAAAATAAAGGTATTACCACACACAATAGCCAGCGGGAACATCCAAAGTGGGATCATTGCAGGGAAATTGAACGGAGTAACGCCCGCACATACGCCAAGTGGCTGCATGTAAGAATACGTATCGATTTTGCGTGCTACGTTTTCCATTGTTTCACCCATCATTAATGATGGTGCATTAGCTGCTTGTTCTACTACTTCAATACCACGCCAAACATCGCCTTTTGCGTCTTCAAATGTTTTACCCAATTCGTGGCAAATAATGGTAGCAAGCTCATCGTGATGTTCTTTTAATAGCGCAGCGTACTTCATCATAATGCGAGCACGTTCTGTAATAGGTACGTCTTTCCATGTTTTAAACGTTTCAGAGGCTGAGGCTATTGCCGCGTCCATTTCTGACTCGGTGGTGCATGGCACTTGTGCAAGTACTTCTTGAGTCGCTGGGTTTATAACATCGATAAGCTCTTTTGATGCTGATTGAATAAATTCGCCATTAATAAGTAGTGGTACTTGGTGCATGATTAAATCCTAGTGTGTGAGTTGTGTGCTCTCTTTTAAAAGTTGTGTGTTCTCTTTTAAAATTGGTAGCGCCGCTCTGTTAGTATTATTAGTGCAGCGCTTTTATAGTTATTCGTACAGCTTTCTTATAACTATTTAAAACCTAGTTAATACGCTTCTACGGCCATAGCAACCGCTTCACCGCCACCAATACATAAAGACGCGATACCTTTTTTAAGGCTTCGGTTTTTAAGGGCATGAATAAGTGTTACTAAAATACGCGCGCCGCTTGCACCAATTGGATGACCCAATGCACAAGCACCGCCATTGACGTTTACTTTGCTTTCATCGAGTTTTAACTCATTAATAGCCAGCATGGTTACCATGGCAAATGCTTCGTTAATTTCCCAAAGGTCAACATCGGCGCTTGTCCACCCTGCTTTTTCAAGCACGCTGTTCATTGCGCCCACAGGTGCTACCGTAAATTCACTTGGTTTTTGAGAGTGCGTACTGTGCGCTACAATTTTACAAAGCGGTGTTAAGCCTTGCGCTTTTGCTTTTGATTCGCTCATTAATATAAGTGCTGCGCCACCATCAGAAATTGACGACGAATTAGCCGCCGTAATGGTGCCGTCTTTTTTAAAGGCTGCGCGAAGACTAGGAATTTTTTCTGGACGGGCATTACCGGGCTGCTCGTCAATCGATACGGTTACATCGCCTTTACGGGTTTTGATGGTATGTGGGGCAATTTCGTTCTCAAAGCTGCCATTTTCAATTGCAGTATTAGCCTTACTTAACGAGCCCAGTGCAAACGCATCCATTTGCTCACGGCCAATGCCATATTCATCAGCGGTGTCTTGTGCAAAACAGCCCATTGCTTTGTTATCGTAAGCATCTTCTAGGCCGTCGCTCATCATGTGATCTTTAATTTCACCGTGGCCCATTCGCATACCGCCACGCGCCTTAGGTATAAAGTAAGGTGCATTACTCATGCTTTCCATACCGCCGGCAATTGCACTGCTAATTGAGCCCGCTTTAATTAAGTCGTTTGCTAGCATGGCTGCTTTTAAACCAGAACCACATACTTTATTAATGGTAGTGGCACCGGTACCCAGAGCAAGGCCTGCTTTTAACATGGCTTGGCGAGCAGGCGCTTGCCCAAGGCCCGCTGGCAAAACACAGCCCATAATTACTTCATCTATTGCATCATTAGCTAAACCAGTTTGTGCCAGTGCACTTGCAATCGCGGTAGCGCCAAGCTCGGTAGATTGTGCATCGGTTAATGCGCCCATAAAGCCGCCCATAGGCGTACGCTTAGCTGCTACAATTACCACTGATTCTAAAGTCATAACTAACTCCGTTGTATTTTTATGCAAATAGTTGTTAGAATATTTGCTCTATTAATTTAGTATTCATTTATTATTTAATACCCATACACAATACTAACGTTTACGCTAACGTCAACTAAAAAACGCTTAATTTTTAGTTTTAAAAGTGTAAGGTTTATTTTCCAGTAGTACGGTTAATCAATACAAATAAAAATAAACTACTGAATATTAATAATTTAATTTAACATTTCACGCCAGCACTCCTATATAAACAGTTTCACATCACACCGAGCTTTACCTTTACGTAAACTTCACTTATATTGGAGTTATTCGAATGAGGTAAACACAACTATGAAACCAGATAACCAAACAAACTTTGCAAGTTCAGCCAACGTCCCTGGCAGTAACGAACAAACCTTTAGCATTAGCGATTTAGCTAAAGAGTTTGATATTACTACCCGCTCTATTCGTTTTTACGAAGACCAAGGCTTAGTAAGCCCAGAGCGTAACGGCCAAACCCGTATTTATTCAAAGCGCGACAAAGTTCGCTTAAAACTTATATTACGCGGTAAACGCCTAGGCTTTACCCTTGCTGAAACAGGCCGTTTGTTTGAGCTGTACGACGCCGATAAATCAAGCGCTAAACAGCTGGTGACTATGCTCGATTTAATAGCTGAGAAAAAAGCCGACCTTTCTCAACAAATGGACGACATAAAAGTTGTGCTTATGGAATTAGTGACAGCGGAGCGCCGCTGCAGAGACACACTCAATAAAATAGACGAGTAGCCTATTTTAATAATAAAAACACACTGACAACACACACTCACACAGGAATGAATCATGAGCACTATTTCACTTTATAAAGAGATGAACTTTGGCCTAGGCGAAACCGCCGATATGATCCGCGACCATGTAAATAGCTTTGCAAGCCAAGAAATTGGGCCACTGGCTGAGCAAACTGATATTGATAATGCGTTTCCTAATCAGCTTTGGCCGCAAATGGGCGAAATGGGTGTACTTGGTATGACCGTTTCTGAAGACTTTGGCGGTGCAGGCTTAGGTTACTTAGAGCATGTAATTGCAATGGAAGAAATTAGCCGCGCTAGTGCCTCAATTGGCTTAAGCTATGGTGCGCATTCAAACTTGTGTGTAAATCAAATTAACCGTAACGGTAATCAAGCACAAAAAGAAAAATACCTACCAAAACTAATTAGTGGTGAGCACATTGGAGCCCTTGCCATGAGCGAGCCAAACGCAGGCTCTGACGTGGTATCTATGAAACTTAAAGCCGAGAAAAAAGGCGATAAGTACATTTTAAATGGTAATAAAATGTGGATCACCAATGGCCCCGACGCACACACATTTGTTATTTACGCAAAAACAGATTTAAACGCCGGCGCGAAAGGCATTACCGCTTTTATTGTACAAAGCAGCTTTGCTGGGTTTTCTACTGCACAAAAGCTCGACAAACTCGGCATGCGTGGCTCAAACACCTGTGAACTGGTGTTTGAAAACTGCGAAGTGCCAGAAGAAAACATTTTAGGTAACTTAAACGAAGGCGTTAAAGTACTTATGAGTGGCCTTGATTACGAACGCGTAGTACTTGCAGCGGGCCCGCTTGGCATAATGCAGGCATGTATGGACATAGTAGTACCGTACATCCATGAGCGTAAACAGTTTGACACCCCTATTGGTCAATTTCAGTTAATTCAAGGCAAAGTAGCCGACATGTATACACAAATGAATGCTGCGCGCTCATATGTATATACGGTAGCTCGCTCTTGTGACCGTGGTGAAACAACCCGTAAAGATGCAGCCGGTGCCATTTTATATGCCGCAGAGCTTGCGACTAAAATGGCGCTTGATGCAATTCAAATTTTAGGTGGCAATGGCTACATAAACGAATACGCAACGGGCCGCCTGCTGCGCGACGCTAAACTATACGAAATTGGTGCAGGTACATCAGAAATACGCCGCATGCTTATTGGCCGCGAACTTTTCACTGAAAGCCGTTAAGGATTAAACCATGACGATTTTAAAATCGAGCGTTAACCCTCACGATCCAACGTTCGTGCAAAACCATAAAAATATGTCGGCGCTGGTGGATGATTTACGCAGTAAAGTAGCAACAATTAGCCAAGGCGGAGGCACTGCATTAAAGGAGCGCCACGAAGGCCGTGGTAAATTATTTGTACGCGACCGTATAAGTACGTTGATTGACGAAGGCTCACCGTTTTTAGAAATATCGCAATTTGCTGCCTTTGGTGTGTACGAACAAGCAATACCGTGCGCTGGTGTTGTAGCCGGTATAGGCCGTGTTAAAGGCATTGAATGCATGATTATTGCAAACGATGCCACGGTTAAAGGCGGTACGTATTTTCCGCTTACTGTTAAAAAGCATTTACGCGCACAAGACATCGCAGAGCGCTGCCACTTACCGTGTATTTATTTGGTGGATTCGGGCGGTGCTAACCTGCCTGAGCAGGACGATGTATTTCCGGATAAGTTGCATTTTGGTCGTATTTTTTACAATCAAGCCCGTATGTCGGGTAAAGGTATTGTACAAATTGCCGTGGTAATGGGGTTATGTACCGCAGGTGGTGCGTACGTACCTGCTATGGCAGACGAAAGCATTATTGTAAAAGATCAAGGCACTATTTTTTTAGCAGGCCCGCCGCTTGTAAAAGCAGCAACAGGCGAAGAAGTAACAGCCGAAGAACTAGGCGGCGCCGATGTGCACTGTAAAGTGTCGGGTGTTGCCGATCACTTTGCTGAAAACGACGCCCATGCGCTGTCTATTGCGCGCCAATGTATAGAACGTATTAATTACACGCGCCCTACTGCGCCGTTACTTAAACAAGAGTTAGATGATGTAAAACCACCTCGTTACGATATAAACGAGCTTTACGGCATTGTAGGCACCGACCTTAAAAAGCCGTTTGATGTACGCGAAGTAATAGCGCGCACTGTAGATGACTCATCATTTGATGAATTTAAACGCTACTTTGGTGAAACACTCGTCACCGGTTTTGCCAGCATTTATGGCAACCCGGTTGGCATAGTGGCTAATAACGGTATTTTATTTAGTGAGTCGGCGCAAAAAGGCGCGCACTTTATTCAGCTGTGTGCTCAGCGCAATATTCCTTTAGTGTTTTTACAAAATATTACCGGCTTTATGGTGGGTAAAAAATACGAAGCCGAAGGTATTGCAAAGCACGGCGCTAAAATGGTGATGGCGGTTTCGTGTGCTGATGTACCTAAATTTACAGTACTTATTGGCGGCTCTTACGGCGCCGGTAACTACGGAATGTGTGGTCGTGCATTTGAACCAACCATGATGTGGATGTGGCCTAATGCCCGTATTTCGGTAATGGGCGGCGAGCAAGCAGCGGGTGTAATGGTGCAAGTTAAACAAGATGGTTTAGCACGCAAAGGCCAAAGCATGAGCGAGCAAGAAATCAGTGACTTTAAAAAGCCAATTATTGACCAGTACGAAGAGCAAGGTCATCCGTATTACGCAAGCGCACGCTTGTGGGATGACGGCATTATAGACCCTGCCGATACGCGTAATGTATTAGGGCTGGCGTTAACGGCTGCGAACAACGCACCTAAACGTGATTCAAAATTTGGCGTATTTAGAATGTAACCGGAGCGCAAAATGTCAGTAACACTACAAATAACAAAATCTAATGTGGCTGTACTTGTGTTAAGCCGCCCAGAAAAAAGAAACGCATTTAATAGCGAAGTAATACACGAGCTGATTCAGTGTATTGAACATGCAAATACGCTTGATATTCGTGCTTTGGTTTTAAAAACAGAAGGTAAGCATTTTTCAGCCGGTGCCGATTTAGCCTGGATGAAATCTATGGCGGATAACAACTACGCCGGTAACCTAGCTGATTCAATGCAATTAGCTAAATTAATGCAGGGATTGGCAAGCTCCCCGCATCCTACAATTTGCGCTGTGCAAGGTGCTGCTTTTGGTGGTGCTCTGGGCTTAATAGCTTGTTGCGACATAGCCCTTAGTAAAGACGATGCTCAATTTTGTTTAAGCGAAGTAAAGCTAGGTCTTATTCCGGCGGTTATTAGCCCGTATGTAATTAAAGCTATTGGTGAGCGCGCTGCTCGCAGGTACTTTTTAACGGCTGAAGTGTTTGATGCACATACTGCTAAGCAACTTGGTTTAATTCATCAAGTAACCGGTAATTTAGACTGTGCGGTCGATAATATTCTGCAAACACTGATTGATAACGGACCTGTTGCAGTAAAAGCCGCAAAAGCATTAATTAACGATGTAGCAAATAAACCAATTACCGATGAACTTATTGAGCTTACAGCTGAGCGTATTGCAAAAATTCGCGTATCTGAAGAAGGTCAAGAAGGACTAAGTGCCTTTTTTGATAAACGCTCACCCGCTTGGCAACTGTAGGATTGATTATGAACACACAACGATTACAAAAAATACTGATTGCCAATCGTGGAGAAATTGCGTGCCGAGTAATGCGCAGCGCAAAACAAATGGGCTTAACCACGGTCGCTGTTTATTCTGATGCAGACAAACATGCCCAGCACGTAAAAATGGCTGACGAGGCTTACCAAATTGGCCCAGCACCAAGTAAAGACTCATACCTAGTCGCCGACAAAATTTTGCAAGTGGCTAAAAACGCAGGCGCTGACTGTATTCACCCAGGTTATGGATTTTTATCTGAAAACAGTGAATTTGCTAAAGCCTGTGAAGCTAACAATATTGCGTTTATTGGCCCACTTGCAAGCAGCATAGAGGCAATGGGCTCTAAAACCCGCGCTAAAGAAATAATGGCAGCTGCTAATGTGCCGTTAGTACCTGGTTATTACGGTGATAAACAAGATCCTGCTTTTTTACAAAGTGAAGCTGAAAAAATTGGCTTCCCTGTACTAATTAAAGCCGCCTTTGGTGGCGGTGGTAAAGGTATGCGCGTTGTACAAAACGCCAAACAATTTATGAGTGCACTTGAGGGCGCACAACGTGAAGCAATTGCCGGTTTTGGTAACGATTTAGTATTGCTTGAGCGCTACGTAAACCAGCCTCGCCATGTTGAAGTGCAAGTATTTGCAGATAACTATGGTAATTGTGTTTATTTAGGCGATCGTGATTGTTCTTTGCAACGTCGTCATCAAAAAGTAATTGAAGAAGCCCCTGCTCCGGGTTTATCTGACGAGCTACGCAAAGAAATGGGCGAAGCAGCTGTACGTTGTGCACTGGCTATAAATTATAGAGGCGCGGGTACGGTTGAGTTTTTACTGTGTGGCGATGAATTTTTCTTTATGGAAATGAATACGCGCCTTCAAGTAGAACACCCAGTGACTGAAATGGTTACCGGTGTAGATTTAGTCAATTGGCAAATTAATATTGCGGGTGGGCAAACACTGCCACTGACACAAAGTGATATTCAATTGCAGGGTCATAGCTTTGAAGCGCGTATATACGCAGAAGATCCAGCTAACGACTTTATCCCGTGCTCAGGCACTATTGAAGCGCTACATACACCCCTTAACAGCGAATTTGTACGCATTGATACAGGCATTGCACAAGGCGACGAAATCAGCCCGTTTTACGATCCGATGATTGCAAAACTTATTGTGCACGACGACAATCGCGAACAAGCACTGAGCCGTTTACAACACGCTCTTGAGCAATTTCATTTAGCGGGTTTTAGCACTAACATTGGCTTTTTGCATAATTTAGCAAGCCACCCTACCTTTAAACAAGGTGCGCCAAGTACACACTTTATTGCAGAGCAAGGCGACTCGTTAGTTGCGGTTGATAAATCGTTGTTGCAAGCAAGCCAGCTTATTGGTGCGTTTGCATATTTAGAGTCGTTAACTAACACACAAAGTGCGCAAAACAGCACAACCCCGTGGCAACAACTAAGCGGTTTTACACTCAATGCACCGCAAGCAATTAAAGTCCCTTTTGCCGATTTACAGCTAAGCGCTATAAAAACGTCAGCGGGCTATAGTATTACGCATAACGAGGATGTATTTAGTTTACAAGGCACATTAAATAGTGGTCTTTGCACTGTATTTATTAATGGTGAAAAACATAGCGCGCACGTAACTACGGTAGGTAATAATACTGTTGGCAATATTGTCACTGTTATGAATAAAGCACTGCAAACTAAGTTTGAACTAGTTAATAAACATTATATTAGTTCGCACGAAAGCGAAGCTTTGCCACTTGCCGCCCCGCTCAATGGCACGGTAGTTAAGCACTTAATCGACATTGGTAGCACAATTACCAAAGGTGATGCGGTTGTTATTATCGAAGCTATGAAAATGGAATACACGCTTAACGCACCGCATGACGGAATTTTAAAAAGCTACTGTTTTGGTGAAGGCGAACTGGTAACGCATGGTGCTCTGCTTGCTATTGTCGAAGATACAACTGAGGAAGGTGCATAATGAGTGCCTTACCAAGTAAAGTACGTATTGTTGAAGTTGGCGCGCGAGATGGTCTACAGAACGAAAAAACAGTAAGCACAGCCGATAAAGTAGCGCTTATTAATGCCCTAAGTGCTGCAGGTTTAAAAGATATTGAAGCCGGTGCGTTTGTATCCCCTAAATGGGTGCCACAAATGGCAGACTCAGCGGATGTAATATCAGCGCTAGATTTACCTGATGTTAATTTAAGTGCCCTTACCCCTAACTTGAAAGGTGCACAAGCAGCGCATGCTGTTGGCATTAAAGAGTTTGCTATTTTTACCGCTGCGAGTGAATCGTTTTGTCAAAAAAATATCAACTGCTCAATAGATGAGAGTATTGAACGCTTTAGCGAAGTAATGGCGTTTGCTAAAGCGAATAATATTCGTGTACGTGGTTATGTTAGCTGTGTACTCGGTTGCCCCTATGAAGGTGAGATTGACTCGCAAGCGGTGCTGAGTGTATCGCAAAAGCTATTAGATTTAGGCTGTTACGAAGTAAGCCTTGGCGATACCATAGGTGTTGGCACCGCAAAAAAAGTAACGCAATTAATCGAGTTACTTTTAACGCACATTGATAAAGCCAAGTTGGCCGTGCATTTTCATGATACATACGGCCAAGCGCTCACAAATATTTACGCAGCTTTAAGCTTAGGTATTGCAACGATTGACGCGGCAGTTGCGGGCCTTGGTGGCTGCCCTTACGCAAAAGGCGCGTCAGGAAATGTTGCCACCGAAGATGTCGTTTACTTACTGCAAGGGCTTGGCATTGAAAACGGAATTGATTTACAAAGGTTAAGTGACGCTGGCTGGGAAATAACCAAAGCACTTGGTAAGGAACCTGTAAGCAAAGTATCTGTGGCACTACACACTAAATAACCTGAGCTCTGGATAATAAATCTATCTCGAGCAGCTATTTTCAGCACTAACTGCGTTGAATTTACTTGCAATAGGCCAGCTATTGAAGTGTAAATTCGCCTTGTTTTCACTGAAAATCTCTGGCTAGAGAAATAAATTTAAATATCACCCTGATTCATATGTTAGTAAATCTATTAACCAGAGTTCAGGTTAAATAGCTATCTTATGAAATGATGATTAAAGATAGTTAACAACAAATAGCACACAATGAGGAGAGACTCATGGCCGGTTTTGATAAGGTAGTTTCTAGTTACGAAGCTGCAATGGAAGGATTAAAAGACGGCGATACCATTATTGCCGGTGGTTTTGGTTTATGTGGTATTCCTGAGGGCTTAATTAAACAAATTAAGCACATGCAAACAAAAAACTTAACCGTAGTATCTAATAACTGTGGTGTTGATGACTTTGGTTTAGGTATTTTATTACAAGACAAACAAATTAAAAAAGTAGTTGCCTCGTACGTTGGCGAAAACGCCCTATTCGAGCAGCAGTTATTAAGTGGCGAAATTGATGTAGAGCTTACGCCTCAAGGCACACTTGCTGAAAAAATGCGAGCTGGAGGCGCCGGTATACCAGCGTTTTACACGGCAACTGGTTACGGTACTCCAGTGGCTGAAGGCAAAGACGTAAAAGAATTTAATGGTCGCCCATATATTTTAGAAGAGTCTATAACGGGTGAATTTGCTATTGTTAAAGCGTGGAAAGCCGACCGTTTTGGTAATTTAGTGTTTAGACATACCGCTATGAACTTTAATCCAATGGCTGCAACAGCAGGCAAAATTACCGTTGCTGAAGTAGAAGAAATTGTAGAGCCAGGTGAACTTGAGCCAAGCCAAATTCATACTCCGGGTATTTTTGTAAATCGCGTTATTAAAGGCAGCTTTGAAAAACGCATTGAACGTGTAACAACACGAGACTAAGCAGGAGCATAATTATGGCATTATCACGTGAACAAGTTGCAATGCGCGTTGCACAAGAACTACAAGATGGCTACTACGTAAATTTGGGCATAGGAATTCCGACACTCGTCGCAAACTATGTACCAGATGATATTGAAGTTATGTTACAGTCCGAAAATGGCCTTTTAGGCATGGGCCCGTACCCGACTAAGGCAGAGCTAGACGCCGATATGATTAACGCAGGTAAAGAAACCGTGACAGCTGCAACAGGCGCAGCCATATTTAATAGTGCAGATAGTTTTGCCATGATACGGGGTGGTCATGTAGACTTAACCGTTCTGGGTGCATTTGAAGTTGACCAGAACGGTAACATTGCATCGTGGATGATCCCTAAAAAGCTGATTAAAGGCATGGGTGGCGCGATGGACTTAGTCGCTGGCGCGAAAAATATTATTGTTACTATGACCCACGCAAGTAAGCATGGCGACTCTAAACTATTAGAAAACTGCTCATTGCCGCTTACAGGTGTTAATTGCGTAAAAAAAATAGTAACAGATTTAGCCGTGCTAGAAGTTAAAGACGGCGCATTTCATCTATTAGAGCGTGCTCCGGGCGTATCTGTTGATGAAATCATTAGTAAAACAGCAGGTAAATTACTTGTTGACGGTGAAGTTCCAGAAATGGTCTTTTAGGCTTTAGCTTAAGATAACGCTTTACCCTGTACCGACCTCATTCCCAGTGCCAATGGCGCTGAGTTACCCAAAATCCCTCTCACGAGGGATTTTTTTTGGCCTTTTGCTTTATTTTCTGGCTAATTCATACAGCTGTAGTAAATTTTTATCTATAATAGTTGCATAAATAGGTAGGCTATATCTAAAGCTTTTGCACTAAATTGTTGTTATCATGCACCACTTTAGTGAATCCGCTTTGCGATAACTATTAACCTATTGATATTATTGTGATTATTAACTGGTTCGATTTTTGCCTATATTAGGCTATATAAACAACTTTAAAATGGAAAACATGCAAACTCCTATTCGTGGCCTTCGCTCTTTTTGCTTTGCAGCAAGAAGCTTAAGTTTTAAGCATGCAGCTAATGAGCTGTACTTAACGCCTTCTGCGGTAAGCCATCAAATAAAACAACTTGAAGAACAACTTGGTATTGAGCTTTTTCAACGTAAAACGCGTTCAATTAGCTTAACCACAGCGGGTAAAAACTTTTTTGATGCTGTATCTCCTATCATCACAATGTTAGAGAGCACTATTAATGAGTTTAGTCAGATGCAGCAAAATACAAATTTGACTATTACGCTGCCTGAATTTTTTGCCAGCGAACTACTCATGCCTAAATTAAGTGAGTGGACGTCAGAACACCCTAATATAAACCTTCAAATGGACACGCTTAAAACACGCAAAGAATTAACGCGCCATAGTGATTTATCCATTGTATTGTCCTCTGGTAAACCTACAGAAGGGTTAGCGACTGAATTGTTTAACCTTGAATATATTCCTGCGTGTAATAAAAAATTACTCGACCAGTGGAAAAATGACCACTGCCAAGCTTTAAATCAAGTTCCACTAATACTACATAAGGCACGTCCTTGGGCTTGGCATCAATGGGCAGAAAAGGCAGGGATTGATGACTTTTCTCCTTCGCAGATTATTCAAATAGATAGCATGTTTGGTGTAGCGCGTGCTGCGCAGCAAGGCATGGGCATTGCACTTATCCCACTGCCTATTAGTCAAAGCTGGCTAGATGAGCAATGGCTTTACAAGTTATTTGAACAGCCTTTAACAACTAAAGATAAATACTACTTAGTTCAGCACGAATCAAGCACGCCTAATCACCCGCTTGATTTATTTGCGAAGTGGGTTGTAAATACGTTTAGAAAAATTCAAGAATAATCCCCTATTAGATGAGTTCAGTAATACAACCTACTCTATGTTGTATTACTGAACTCGTCTAAACCTCCTGCAATTTTGAATAGTATTTTTTATTAAAATACATAAGCTTAGCGCCATGCATTAGACTAAAGTCTATAGTTTAATTTTTTTCACTCATTGGTTTCGTTTTTATCGTTTGTCGAAAATAAAGTTAAATATTAAAGTTGCTTTCTAAGCTCAAAACAACTTAGTTAAATTGTTCCATAAGAGCAATAAATGCAATCTTTTTAGTTCTAGTAACTCAAATGTAGCAGTGAAAAAAATCTTATATTGTGTGTGTAAGATGTTGTCAGTGTGAAAAAGCAGTTCAAGTTAGGTGGTGACTTGGCTTGAACTGTTTTTATTTTTGGCACAAACCACATGATATGCAATATAAGCCTAATACTTTTTAAAAGCCCCGAAAGTTATAACTTTCGGGGCTTTTTACATAAATTAACTAACTTTTATCTCTTGGTACAAAATCTAGCACTGTTGCATTAATACAGTAACGATCGCGACCTCTTGGACCTTCACCAGGAAATAAATGACCTAGGTGTATGCCTGTACTTTTAGAGCGAAGCTCAATGCGTGTCATGCCCCAGCTGCTATCGTCGTGCTGTGTTACGTTGTTTTTTACAGGATGAGTAAACGACAACCAACCAGTACCGGAGTTAAACCTATCGCTTGTATCAAATAGTGGCTCGCCACTTAATTTATCAACAAAAGTACCGTCAGGTGTATTTTTAAACTCTTTGTACTCTTTACAGTAAGGCCTATCCGTTCGTGCATCAAATGCAACTTTATAAGCATCGCTGTTACCCAATTTAAAAGCGCCTAATGCTTTATAAAACTCTTCAGGCGTTGCGTAACCTTGACGTCCATATACCTCAGTACCATTTTCTAAAAACAAAATGGTCGGTGTTGCCCATGTGGCTGACTTAATGGTTAAATCATCAAGTTGGTCAGCATGGCGAAATGACATTGGTATTGTACCTTTGTAATCATTTGCGACTGCTTTTTTAAATTTTTCACAGTATGGGCAGTATTCACGTGAGTCTAAAACTAGGATTTGTTTTCCTGATAATAAAGCAGTGTTATCTACTTTTTCTACAGGTGTTTTATTGAAAACAACACCGGTAGAATGATCTGGGCAATAGCCATTAGGGTTCTTTTCTAAATAATTTTGATGATACTCTTCTGCCGATACAAAACCTTGAAGCGGTTTAATAACCGTTTCAATTTTGCCATAACTCGCATCGGTTAAAAGCTGCTGATATTGCGATTTAACCTGCTCAGCTACTTTAGCTTGCGCATCAGTAGTCGTTAATATAATTGAGCGATATTGAGTGCCAATGTCGTTACCTTGGCGGCTTTTTTGCGTAGGATCATGACTTTCAAAATAGTTTTTTAAGAGATCTTCTGCTGAAATTATATTGCTGTTATACATAACTTGTACAACTTCAGCATAATTGTTCTCGTCAAAACGACGAGACTGATCAGTAATGTTTCTGTAGGTAGCTTTAAAGCCATTGCCGTCTGCATAGCCTGACTCAGCATCAATAACGCCATTAAGCGCTTCGTAACGTTTTTCGGCCCCCCAAAAACAACCAGATCCCAGTACAATAGTTTCTACATGCATTGTGGCTTCTACATTACTGTGCTCTACCTTTTCCATAGATAAAGCAAAGCTGCCTGCGCTAAATATAATAGCAGCGCCTGATAAATATAATAAATGCGGGTGTTTCATAAAATACCTCTTAAACAAGTGCGTGCTAATTAAGACCTCCTTATCCTAATTTTCATTTCAACCTAATTATTTATTTAGTACGAAGTGTATTTAGTTTTGGTCTTCAATAAGTTAAATACGATTAATTGAATATAAAACTACTCTTAAAATAAGTTGGGCAATAAACATAACCACTTAGTCGCAATGGTGTAAATAAATTAATAAAACTGTGATACGTTTAAATTATGTTGTACAAATAGGTTCATTTAATGAAGCCAGCTCCTCATATTTATGCATTAACAAACAGTAGTTTACTGTTTGATGCATCGCATTTAGACGCTACAGATAGACTCTCTATTCAAAAAAAAATTTGGGCTTTAGCTAACCACTGTAAAAGCACTGATGAATTTACCGATTTGGTGCCGGCAATGAACTCACTCACCCTCTATTTAAAATCAGATAAACATTTAAATAAATGGCTACAAGCATTACCTTTGCTTTGGGGTGACATTAAAAGCAGTACCTTTAAAGGGCAGCATCACTTAATAAAAACCACGTACAAGGGTGAGGATATTAATTACGTGGCTCGTTATCATAATTTAAGCGCTGATGAGGTTATTAATATTCATAGTAGCATCAAGTACCACGTTTTATTTTTAGGCTTTCAGCCCGGTTTTGCTTACCTACATGGCTTAGATGACAGCCTGCATACACCAAGGCGGGATGAGCCTCGCATTAAGGTACCTAAAGGTTCTGTTGCGATAGGTGCTGCACAAACCGGAATTTACCCCGCAGATACCCCTGGTGGTTGGCACATAATAGGTCATACAGATACTACTTTGTTTGATTCGACCTCTGAGCAACCTTGTTTAATTCAACCAGGCGATACGCTTGAATTTGTTCCGCTCATTAATAAAGGAGCAAATCATGATTAAAGTACTTAAAAGTGGTGTACTACTTACAATTCAAGATTTTGGGCGTGAGGGCTACCGCCATTTAGGTGTAAGCAAAGCGGGTTGCTTAGACCCCATTGCACAAATCATTGCTAATAGACTACTTAACAATAACGACAATGACGCCGTTTTAGAAATAACTGTGGGTTTGTGTGAACTGGAATTCACCTGCGACACAGTAATTGCGCTTCATGGTGCAGATTTGCAAGCAACCCTTGATGGACATGCAATTTATCCTGGTTGGACATACGCAGTAAAAAACAAACAAGTCCTAAGTTTTGCTACAGGTAGAGCGGGCTTAAGAGCTTATTTAGCAGTGAACGGCGGTATACAAAATACTGAGGTTATGGGTTCTAAATCTACAGATTTAAACGCGTGTTTTGGTGGTTTTGAAGGTAGTTCTCTCACCACGGGTGATGAAATACCTATTACTCCTTATTATGGAGAGTTTATAAAAGTAGGCGCAATTGCTCCCGCCCAGCGCAAACTTATACGCCTGTATCCAAGTCCACATGCTGACTTATTAGGCGAGCTTTTACTTAGCAACTTTGTGTCTACTGCTTTTAAAGTCAGTAATAATAGTAACCGAATGGGTGTAAGGCTTGATCATAAAAATAATTTGGGGCATTCGCACTCTTTGCCATCACTAGGGGTGAGTCCTGGGAGTATTCAACTTCCACCAAGTGGAGAACCAATTGTGTTACTAAATGATGGCCAAAGCACAGGAGGCTACCCTTTATTAGGGACTGTTATTGAAGCCGACTTACGACAATTCGCACAATTTAGACCTTTAGATACTGTTGAGTTTAAATATGTAACGTTTGAAGAAGCAGCAAAGGCGAAGCAGAAGCTCGACGGACACCTACATCAATTGAGCCTTGCACTTAAAAATAACCTATAAAAATATTTAAAAAATAAATAGGAAAACTATTACGTAGTAATAAAAGGTGATTTGTGCATATTCCTGATTTACCAAGCCAAGCTGTGCACTACAATGGCGCACTAAGCATAAATAAGTAAACCGTTATCAACGCGCTAAAAATGATGATTGCACAAGCTTTGAACAATATTAACGACGTAAAAATAGCAGCGACACCACGCATTACCCACTTTGGTGCAGCCATATACAACTTGGTGCATAAATTATTCTTAATTAATTGTAAAAGCTATGTGACTTGAGTAATTTTTTCTGATAAAACATGGTTTCGCAGCACAGCAAATTGGCTCTGCTGCCACATAATAGGAATGAGGAGTTACTATGTGTTCAATTTTTGGGGTATTAGATATTAAATCTGATCCCGCTCAATTGCGTACCCAAGCAATTGAAATGTCAAAGCTGCTTAGACACCGTGGTCCAGATTGGTCTGGTGTATATGCATCTGAAAAAGCTATTTTAGTGCATGAGCGTTTAGCTATTGTTGGTGTATCAAGCGGTGCACAGCCTTTATACAACCCTGAAAAAACAAATATGTTAGCGGTTAATGGCGAGATTTATAATCATAAAGAACTTGCAGCAGAGTTAGACGTTGATTTTACTTTTCAAACTCAATCAGACTGTGAAGTTATTTTAGCGCTTTATAAACAAAAAGGGCCTGACTTTTTAGATGATCTAAATGGCATTTTTGCATTTTGTTTATACGATGAAGAAAATGACGCTTACTTAATTGGCCGTGACCATATTGGTATTATCCCGCTTTACACGGGTCACGACGAGCACGGTAACTTTTACGTTGCTTCAGAGCTAAAAGCACTTTCTCCAATTTGTAAGCATATTGAAGAATTTCCACCAGGGCATTACCTGTACAGCAAAGATGGCAAAATGACGCCTTATTACAAACGTGATTGGGAAACATTTGATGCAGTTAAAGATAACAGCGCACAAGCGCAAGACGTCAAAGATGCATTAGAAGCGGCCGTTAAACGCCAGCTAATGTGTGACGTGCCTTACGGTGTATTACTTTCTGGTGGTTTAGACTCATCAGTTATTTCTGCTATTACTCAGCGTTTTGCTGCAAAACGTATTGAAGATAACGATGAAAGCGATGCATGGTGGCCTAAGCTACATTCTTTTTCAGTAGGTCTTGAGGGCTCACCTGATTTAGCGGCTGCACAAAAAGTAGCTGACATGATTGGTACTATTCACCACCCTATCATTTTTACCATTCAAGAAGGTATTGATGCACTACGTGAAGTGATTTACCACATTGAAACGTATGATGTAACAACGATTCGTGCCTCTACACCTATGTACTTAATGGCTCGCCAAATTAAAGCGATGGGCATTAAAATGGTGTTATCTGGCGAAGGAGCTGATGAGCTATTTGGTGGTTACTTATACTTCCATAAAGCCCCTAACGCACAAGAGTTTCATGAAGAGCTAAACCGTAAAGTATCAAAACTTCATATGTTTGACTGTTTACGTGCTAATAAATCAATGGCGGCATGGGGCGTTGAAGCACGTGTACCGTTCCTTGATAAAGAATTTGTTGATGTAGCTATGCGTATCAACCCTGAAGCCAAAATGTGTAAAGATGGCAAAATTGAAAAACACATTTTACGTGAAGGTTTTAATGGCTACTTGCCTGATGAAGTTTTATGGCGCCAAAAAGAGCAGTTTTCAGACGGTGTTGGTTACAGTTGGATTGATACCTTAAAAGAGTTTGTAAATGAGCAAGTGAGCGATCAAGAGCTTGCAAATGCTAAATTTAAATACCCTATTAATACACCAGATTCTAAAGAAGCTTACTACTACCGTACTATTTTTGAATCGCACTTCCCTGGTGATGCATCAGCTAAATGTGTACCACATGGTAAGTCGGTAGCGTGTTCGACTCCTGAAGCACTTGCATGGGACGCATCGTTCCAAAACAATGCTGATCCATCAGGTCGTGCTGCGGGCGTTCATAACGACGCGTATGCAAGCAAAGGATAACACTCTTTGTTTAACGAAGCGTAAGCCCAAATGGCTTACGCTTCGCTTTATAAAACTCACTTGCACCGAATCTGTTTTTCATAGCCCTGCAAATAACTTAAAAGGCTCTAGTGCTTTAATTGTTATTTATAAAATTGGGTTAACATCAAAAGCAATGCAATATATTGCATCACAATCAAATCACCCTGCTACCGTATTTTTAAATCAAAATGAAATAACTAAACGCCATTGTAATATTCGCTGGTTTAACCAAACAAGTGAAATTAAACGCTGTGGACATGGCACTTTAGCGGCCGCTAATTTTTTAATAAAGCATTTTGGTTATTGCCCTGAAGTATTTACTTCAATGAGTAATGAGCGTTTTACTATAAGAGTAAAAAAACAACGCGCCCAGTTGTCACTGAAAAGTATAGAGTCTAAAAAAAGCGAATTAGTTGAAGGTGAGCTAAAAAGTGTGTTTTCATCAGCAATAAAAGCAGCCTACAGTACCGGTGATAAAAACG
Source organism: Pseudoalteromonas aliena (assembly GCF_038155085.1). GTDB lineage: Bacteria > Pseudomonadota > Gammaproteobacteria > Enterobacterales > Alteromonadaceae > Pseudoalteromonas > Pseudoalteromonas aliena_A. The sequence goes on along the minus strand of NZ_JBAKAU010000001.1, from coordinate 418,172 downwards.
GTTATACGGTTGTATTATTTAATGAAGAATTTAGTAAGGACGTTGAAAAAGACGATTTAAAAAGCTTACACGTTGATTTTAAAGCTTTGAGTAAACTCCACAAAAATGCAGTAATTGTCCTTAGTATAAAAAATAAAGACAAGAAAAATGCCATAGCGCATTTTAGATACTTTGCACCCCAGTTTGGTGTAAATGAGGACAGTGCTACAGGCTCTGCGGTATCTGTTATTGCCCCCCTTCTATTTAGACTGCACGGTTTAAATAAAGCCAAGCTTATACAACAATCAAATAATGGTGCATTGCTAAACTATGAGTTTAACAATGCTAAAGTTGTCATTTACTAGGGCGTGTTGACCTTTGCGAATTGAAATTTGTTCAATCTAGGGGCGATTAAATCGCGGCGCGAGGTTTGTAACCTAGTGGGCTAAGTAAAAATCGAGCAACAAAGAGTTTATCGCCCCTAGGCAGAACCCGAAGGGCAGCACATGTTTGGCATTTATGCTGCGTTATCGCCTATTTATGTGGAATAACCACACTTCATAGGCTCTGCCTTGCCTAAAAACCAAACATATTGCTGCAAATTCAACTATCAAAGATCAACACGCCCTTAACATATTAAGTAACGTTTATAGTGGTCGTAATAAGCACAATGCAAAATAGTTACTATCGTCTTGCCATGTTTGTTCTAACTTTAAATTAGCTTGCGCTGCAAGCCGCGTAAACGATTCGAGTGTGTACTTGTGAGAGTTTTCTGTATGGATACTTTCACCTTCTTTAAACTCTATTTGCTGATCATTTATAATCACGCTTTGATTACAGTTACTTACTAAATGCATTTCGATACGGCTATGTTGCTCGTTAAAGCGTGACTCGTGACTAAAGTTATTTAAATTAAATGTGCCACTTAGCTCATTATTAATACGTTGTAGTAAATTTTTATTAAATGCAGCGGTGACTCCCGCTTTATCGTTATATGCATCAAGTAACACTTGGCGCTCTTTTACTAAATCAATCCCAATTAATACATAACCATTTACACCACATAAGCGATGAAAATTATTCATAATTTCTATGGCTTTAACTGGGGCAAAATTACCAAGAGTAGAACCTGGAAAATACACCAAATTGGTTTGGCTGTCTAAAGCGGTGTCTTTGGTGAGCTGTTTAACCATTTGGCTATGTGTAAAGTCTCCTAGTAATGGCGAAATTGCCAAATCAGGAAATAACGGTGACAAATGTGCAAGTGAATAACTGAGCATCTCCTCAGAAATTTCAAACGGTACGAAGGTTTTTACGTTTGCCATGTGCGCTAATAAATACGCAACCTTTTTACCCGAACCACACCCAGGCTCAATAATAGAGAGGTTTTCAGGTAGCATTTGAGCAATCGACTGCGAATATTGCTCTAAAATAGACAACTCCGTACGTGTAACATAATACTCTTGTAAGGATGTTATTTGCTCGAATAATGCAGCACCTTTATCATCGTAAAAATACTTACACGGAAGCGTTTTTTGTTGTTTAGTTAATCCGCTTATCACGTCGTTTAAAAACTCAATGTCGGTTATGTTGCTTTGTTTAATCGCTGTTACTTGGCTCATACTATATCCTTAGCTAGTCTTATCCCGCTGCACATCCACGCTTGATGTGGGTAATAAAAATTACGATATGTTTGTCGTAAATGGTTTTGAGGGGTAAACACACACCCACCCCGTAACACCATTTGGTTATTCATAAATTTACCATTGTATTCCCCTGCTACTCCTTCAATAGGCTTAAAACCGGGGTATGGCAAATATGCACTGTTTGTCCATTGCCAACATGAATCCATTAACTGGTTTATTTCAGTATCTTCTTTTACTTGTTGTGGTGTTAGCTCGTTATTATTAGTGCTTGTTAAAGGTGTATTTTTAGCTGCATATTCCCATTCGAACTCTGTAGGCAAGCGAGCCTTTACAAAATTAGCATAGGCGCTGGCCTCAAAGTAACTAACATGGCTGATGGGGGCACTTAAATTTAATGGCTGCAATCCATAGTGTGTAAACTCAAACCATTCGTTATTTATGCAATGCCAATATAGTGGGTGCGTTAAACGAGTGTTTTGAATGTGCGACCAACCATCACTTAACCAATATTGTGGATTGCTATATCCACCTGCATTTATAAAGTTTAAATATTCACCATTAGTGACCAATCTATTAGCAAAACTGAATGGATGAATTAATACTTGGTGTTTGGGGCACTCGTTATCATATGCAAATTCATCGTCGGCATTTGTGCCAATATTAATAATGGCTTGTTCAAAATTGATAAAATTAAGGGGTTTAATATCAACTGATTTTTTTTGGCTATTTAAAAGCGATGTTTTATATTGAGGTAATAGTGGATTTACTGAAAAGTTATATTTAATGTCCATAAGCATTAACTCTTGATGCTGTTGCTCATGGTGTAACCCAAGTTCAATAATATCTTTAATGTGTGGGTTAACATCAGTCTTAAGTAATTCAATTACACAGCTATTTACATGTTCTCTGTAAACTAGTACTTCATCTAAACAAGGTCTGGATAAGCTTCCTCGGTTTGCCCGTTTAAATTGCTCTCCAATCCCATTGTAATAAGAATTAAAAAGCATTTTATAGTGAGGGTTAAACACTGCGTACTGTTTACAATGAACACTAAGTAAAAACGTTTCAAAAAACCACGTGGTATGCGCTAAATGCCATTTAGTTGGGCTGACATCTGCCATAGCTTGTAATTGGCAATCTTCTACAGTGAGTGGTTCGATAATAGCTAGGCTTTCGCTTCTAACGCTGCAAAAGCGTTTAACAAGTTCATTTTGATTGGTATCGTTTGTAACGTTTTCACACATAATAGTATTAATCCTTTGCCTACCTATTTATAAAATATAGCTTAGTGTTGTGTTAAATCATATTCATATTACAACTTGATTAAAGATGCTTATCAGATTATAAATTTATAATAGCCTTGAAGATAAATTTGCTCTTTGCTAGCCGGTTCTTGATTATTTGCATGTGCGTGCAACCATGAAAATAACGTATCAACTGTTACCAAACCGCTAAACTATAAAACTAGGAGCGATTAAATCGCGACTAGATTTAACAAATTTCAATCATAAAAGACTAACAGGCCCTAATATTTAAGCATTAATTAAGTTGCTCAAAAATGATCTTTTTTTACTTAATCAAGTAAATTAATACTTTTAATAGCAAACTAAATTTTAACGTTCACTGAATTTTTGATTTTAGGACTTTCAAATGAAAGAATCATGAATTTAGCTATATAAACAGCGTTTTAAATACAAATTCATTTACATTTAATATTTAACTCATACACTACTAGCTGTATGATCACGCTTCAAATTAGTTAGTCTTCAAATAATTACGGTATTACTTTTTACTTAATATTTAAAGGCTAATGTAATTTGATATGACGCCGAATTTATTTTGGCTTGTTAGGACAACTAAAGAGGTATTGCATGAAGGAAAATCATGACAAATATAGTATTGACAATACGGATTACACCGTAGGTCAGGACAACGTACAAAAGTGGGGGTTTGATATTCACAACCCTGTTTTTGGAACTAGTGCGGGCCTGATTGTCATCTTTTTAATCGCCATACTAGTTACCGACCCACAAACTGCAAAAACAGCGCTTGATAGTATTAAGACCGATATTATTAATAATTTTGATGCCCTATTTATGTGGGCTGCTAACTTCTTTGTACTCTTTTGTTTAGCACTTATTGTTTCACCTTACGGTAATATTCGCCTTGGTGGTGATGACGCTAAACCTTCTCACTCTCGAGTTTCATGGCTTGCTATGTTATTTGCTGCGGGTATGGGTATCGGCCTTATGTTTTGGGGCGTTGCTGAACCAGTTGCTTACTTTACTGGTTGGTACGAAACACCGCTTAATGTAGCCGCTAATACACCAGAAGCTGCAAAATTAGCAATGGGCGCAACTATGTTTCATTGGGGTCTTCACCCTTGGGCTATTTACGCTGTTGTTGGTTTATCTCTTGCGTTTTTTACATATAACAAAGGTTTACCTCTTTCAATTCGTTCTATTTTTTACCCTATATTAGGTGATAGAGCTTGGGGCTGGCCTGGTCATATCATTGATATCTTAGCTGTACTTGCTACGTTATTTGGCCTTGCAACATCTTTAGGTCTAGGTGCGCAGCAAGCTTCTGCAGGTATTAACCATGTATTTGGGACAGAAGGTGGTATTGGCTCTCAAATATTAGTAATAGTGGGTGTAACATTACTAGCTATTATCTCTGTTGTGCGCGGAATTGATGGCGGCGTAAAACTTTTAAGTAACATTAATATGCTAATCGCTTTTGCTTTATTAGTGTTTGTTTGCTTAGTAGGTTTTGCTGTTGCTATGGGTAATGTTCCTAATACAATTATGGGTTATGTAGAAAATATAATTCCGCTTAGTAATCCTCATGGTCGTGAAGACGAAACATGGATGCATGGCTGGACTGTATTCTATTGGGCTTGGTGGATTTCGTGGTCTCCGTTTGTAGGTATGTTTATTGCGCGCGTATCACGTGGTCGAACTATACGTGAGTTCTTGATTGCAGTATTACTAATCCCTACGCTAGTTACTATTTTATGGATGTCGATTTACGGTGGTATTGCAATTGATCAAGTGGTTCAAGGTGTTGGAAGCTTAGGCGCAAACGGTTTAACCGATGTACCTTTAGCCATGTTCCAAATGCTTGATGAGTTACCTCTATCTAATATTTTATCATTTATTGCAATTTTATTAGTGTTGGTATTTTTCATTACGTCATCTGACTCTGGCTCATTAGTAATTGATTCAATTACAGCTGGCGGTAAAATTGATGCACCAGTACCACAACGTATATTTTGGGCATCGGTTGAGGGCGCAATTGCAGCTGCTTTACTTTGGATTGGTGGCACACAAGCAATTGAAGCATTACAAGCAGGCGCTGTCTCTACAGGGTTGCCATTTACTATTGTATTATTATTTATGTGTTTAAGCTTAGTTTTAGGTTTACGAACTGAGCCTCGCCCAGTTAAGTAATACTTTTAATTAGTAATGAAAGCGCCGCAATTTTTTGCGGCGTTTTTTTGTTTGGTGATTAAAAGCTAGAGCCACAGCTCTGAGATGGGCGTGTCTACACGATAATGATAACTCAGCTGCGCTTGTAAAAGTTCTGCAGTAGCAAGTGCATCCGTTAACGCATTATGATTTTGATATGCAGGTAGGGAATAACGCGCACGGCAATCTGTTAGCCTAAGAGAACCTAATTTTGTGTTAAACAATCGCCCTAATAACCCTTGTCTTGCTCTTAATGCTCTTTTTTCTATTTCCATTGTGTCAACAAGTGCAAACTCAATACCTTCTTTAAGCCTTAACAATAAAGCATTATTTAAAAAGTGACGTTCTATTGCGGCATAATGCACCACGACAACTTTACCACTGAGTGCTTCGAGTAAAGGCTCTATAATTTGACTAAAGTCAGGGGCGTCGTCCACCTCAGAGTGCGTTATTCCATGTATTAAAATAGACTCTTCATGAAGGTTTCGCCTAGGCTGCACAACCCAATCCCGACTGTACTTACAATAGATACGCTTTAAATTGAACGGCACTAAACCAACACTCACTATATCGTCGTTTTGGCTATTTAAACCTGTTGTTTCAAAATCCATTGCTACAAAAGGTACGTCTTTTATTGCAGCTTTGTCTTGATTATAAGCACCAGCATAGAAGTGTTTTAAGAGTTTATTTTTGGTGCTATTGGCAAGCTCGTTATACCTAGCCTGCCAATCAATTGCTTTATGATTACGCGGATTCATAAGCTACTTCACACCAGAGTTTGCTGTGTAGCTAAATTTTAAATAGCTTTGTGCTTTTTCTAGAATCGCGAATGCCTCTTTTAAGTTTCGTTGTTCAAAAGGAGAAAGTAAATGTGGGTCTAAGTCGTTATCGGGCTCCTCGCCCTTCTCTATTTGCCACGCTTGATGGCGAATTCGCATCATGGCAATATACTCAAGTGCGTCACGTAAATCTTGCGCTTTACCCTGTGGTAAAAGTTTAGCTTCGATAATATCTTCTAGCCGTTCAAACGAATTTTGTTTACGCGAACCAATAGCTAACGCGTGCACACGAATAACATCAGAAAGAGGTGCAGTCCCTCTTCGCTTTAAGTTCATTGAACGCTTATGTTGGCCATTATGCTCCATTACAAAGCCTTTAAAGAAACCAAGCGGAGGTGTTCTATTTCTAGCATTTGCTGCCATATTAGCTAAAAATACGCGATTTACTTTACTTTGTTTTGCTATAAATATTCTAAGTTCGTCGGCCCACTTGGTTTTACCCCCCACACCATCTAAGTCAAAAAATATAGAGCTATTAAGTAGTGCTTGTGGTTTTGGCTGCGCTATCCAATCTGCAAATTGATCGAACCACTGTGAACGAGTTTTTCGCCACTTTTTAAACGACGCCATAATCTCTCCATCACAGTAAGTGTAACCACACTGCGCTAAGCCATCACAAACGAAATCAGCAATATTTTGGAAATATTCGTTATGTTTCTCGTCGTCGTAACTGTCATCTAAAATAAGTGCGTTATCTTGATCAGTTACAATAAGTTGCTCATCACGAGCCATTGAGCCCAAAGCAATAAAACAGTAAGGCACTGGAGGTCGCCCAAACTTTTCTTCTGCTAATACAAGTAATCTTTGTTTAAATGTACGCCCTATAACAGCCATGGCTGTACCAACCATGTGTGAGTTTGCGTCTTCATTAACCATACGGACAAACACATTGGGCAATTGGCGCGCATAATGCGCCAAATCCTCTATTGTCTGTTGAGCCAGTATGCCGCGCACAAGTAACAAGCTGCTTTGAGATTCATAGCGTAAAATATCAGATAGAGAGATAACTCCGATTGGGCGTCTTTTTTGTACTACTGGCAAATGGTGTAAGTTATCTCTAAGCATGGCCAATACAGCTTCAAAAATATAGTCATTAGCATCTAAAAGTACTAAGTTAGTGGACATGATGTCTTTTGCTTGCGTGTTAAAGGCAAGCCCTTTAGCCACTACTTTAGTGCGTAAATCCCTATCGGTTATTATACCAACAACCTGTCCGTCATCTTCTTCTGGGTCATCATTTATTGGTTTATTCACATCGGTAACCAACACTGACGATACCGCCTCTTCGGTCATTAATTTAGCGATATCTTGTATTGTAGAGGTTGCATCTACGGTGACTACATCTCTGTGAATTAATGATTTTACCTTCGCGGTTGTCAGGTCATTGCCATCGGCTTGCTCGACGATAGCTTGATGTAAACGCACGTTACCATCTGTTTCAAAGTAATCAGCAAATACATCAAACTCATCGCAATAACGATCAAATAGGTCAACATTTATGCAGTAAACCAGCGTATCTTCAAGAGCCGCTGCAGGAAAGCGCACCTTGCGGTTCATTAACAATCCCATCTGCCCGAATATACCACCTATTGATAAGCGGTTATAAAGCTCACCATTTCGACGATACATTTCTACAGAACCACTTCTAATTACATACAAATCAGATATGTCTTGTCCAAAACTTAAAATATCTGTTTTTGCTCTAAAATAAGCAACTTCTACTTGTTGAGCTAGCTCATTAAGTGCTTTTTGAGGTAAGTCATCAAAAGGAGGATGTTGTGCTAAAAATTGTGCGATTTCCACTTGTTCGGCTTGCATAAATCCCTTCCTGTATGCGCATTTAAATGACTAAATCTATTTCGCAGATTAACACTATCACCGGGGTGTGAAAACAATTACTGCATAATTTGGGGCACAAAAAAAGAGCCTAAATAGACTCTTTAAATGTAATACTTATTGTAAAATTTATTTACCGCGCTGGGCGTCTTTTTGGGCTTTTTTGGCTTCTTTACGTTGCTGTAAAACAGCTTGTGCCTCATTACCAATATGGCCTTCACCACGGGCTTGCGCTAATTCTATTTGCTTTTGGCGCTCTGCAAAGCGTGCGCGTTGTTCATCTGTTACCTCTTCAATGCAATGATGACAAGAGACGCCTTCCATGTACTCAGGCTTTAACTTTTCGTCTTCTGTAATTGGCATACGACACGCATGACACTGATCGTATGACCCTTTTTGTAGGTCATGATCAACCGCAACGCGATTATCAAATACAAAACATTCGCCTTTCCACATGGTTTCTTCTTTTGGTACTTCTTCTAGGTATTTTAAAATACCGCCTTCAAGGTGATAAACTTCATCGAAACCTTGCTCTTTCATGTAGGCTGTCGACTTTTCGCAGCGGATACCGCCGGTACAAAACATAGCCACTTTTTTGTGTTTTTCAGGGTCTAAGTTTTCTTTTGCCCACTGTGGAAATTCGCGAAAGGTTTTGGTATTTGGATCGACCGCATTTTGAAATGTACCAATTTCAATTTCGTAATCATTACGTGTATCAATTAAAATTACTTCAGGGTCAGATATAAGTGCGTTCCACTCATTTGGCTTAACATAACTACCCACAACTTTTAGCGGATCTACACTTTCAACACCCATAGTTACAATTTCTTTTTTTAGTTTTACTTTGGTGCGGTAAAACGGACATTCATCGTCGTAAGATTCTTTTGTAACGATGTTTTTTAAATTTGGTTGCTCATCTAGCCATGCTAATAAGTTATCTATCCCTTCGCGTTTTGCAGAAACAGTACCGTTTATACCTTCCGCAGCGAGCAATAAAGTACCGCGTACTTCATTTGCTTCCATCACTTCTAGTAATGGGTTACGGATAGCTTCAAATTCAGGTAAACCTACAAACTTATACAGCGCACATACTACAAAGTGATCGCCCGTTACATTATTTTTATCAACAACAGTCATTGTATTTCCTATTTTGCCTTGTTAGCCAATATTGGCGTTTACCGAATCGTAAATCCGGCGCATATGGGGCGCGTATTTTACGCTTTTTTAGTTTAATTGCAAAAAATAGCGCTATAGATTGGTTTTTACTGTTAGCGACCTAGCTGTGTAAGTTATAATGCACTAATAAATTTATAGAGTTAATTTGCTCATTTTGGAGAAACACACATTGCAGTTTACTGATCTTGGGATTGATACACGCCTTGAAACACAATTAGCACATCAAGGGATCACCCAGCCCACCGATATTCAAGCGCATGCAGTGCCTACCGCACTTGCAGGGCATGACATTTTCGCTCAGTCTAAAACTGGGTCGGGCAAAACCTTGGCGTTTTTATTACCTGCTGTACAAAGGGTTATGAAACAAAAAGCACTCAGCAAACGCGATCCTCGTGTACTTATTGTTGCTCCTACACGTGAGCTTGCTACGCAAGTATTTACTCAGCTGCGTCTATTAATTGCAGGCACAGCCATAAAGGCAGTAAAAATACTTGGCGGCGAAAACTTCAATGACCAAATAAAAGCACTTAGAAACGACCCACAATTCGTAGTAGCTACACCTGGGCGTTTAGCTGATCACATTACAAAACGCTCATTGCAATTGAGTGGACTAGAACTGCTAATTTTTGATGAAGCCGATCGTATTTTAGATTTAGGCTTTACCGAGCAGTTAAAAATGATTAACGAGCAAGCTAACCACCGTTTACGTCAAACATTATTGTTTTCTGCAACACTTGACCATGCACAAGTAGATGCACTATCACGCAACCTATTAAAAAAGCCAAAGCAAATTACTCTAAGCGCAGCAAATGAGCAACATAGCGATATTAAACAAACGTTATACCTTGCCGATCACCTTGATCATAAAGAAGCGCTATTAGAGCACTTTTTAAACCAAGATAATGTTGGTCAATGTATTATCTTCACAGCAACGCGTTCTGACACGAGCCGTTTAAGTGAAGCGCTTAATGCTAAAGGCTTCAAATCTGTAGCGCTTGCTGGTGATTTAACGCAAAACAAACGTTTAGATATCATGGATTCGTTTAGTCGCGAAAACTTTAAAATATTGATCACCACCGACGTTGCATCTCGTGGTTTAGATTTACTAAGCGTAACGCACGTTATTAACTTTGATTTACCAAAACACGCCGAAGAGTATGTACACCGCATAGGTCGTACAGGACGTGCTGGCTTTAAAGGGAATGCAATTTCATTAGTTGGCCCAAAAGATTGGGCAAGTTATTTAGCTATTAAAGCATTTTTAAATGACGAATTAAAATTTGCGAGCGTAGAGAGCTTAAAAGCTAAGTTTAAAGGTTTAAAAGAGAAAAAAACTGAGGCAGCGTGGGACAAATCTAAAGAAAAAACCGCCGCGGTTAAAAAGCCTGCATTTAAGCGCAAAGCTAAACCTAAAAAGCCTACAGCGCCAATTAAAGCACCGATGAACATTGATGGCGATACACCAATGCGCCGCAAAAAAAAACCTGAGCAGGAATAATTATGAGTTACCTAGGAACCACACAAACATTATTTGTAAAAGAAGTGAGTAACGAAGGTGCTTACTTAGACGGCCATGATTTAGGTGAAGTATTTTTACCAAAACAAGAAATAAAACATGAGCTTGAAGCAGGTGATAGTATCAGTGTATTTATCTTTTTAGACAATGCTAATTTAGCCACAGCAACAATAAAGAAACCACATGCTCAAGTTGGCGAGTATGCCCTGCTTCGCGTTAAAGAAATAAATAGTATTGGAGCATTTTTAGATTGGGGGCTTGAGAAAGATGTACTTGCACCTTTTAATGAACAAAAACCACGCATGCAAGAAGGCCATTCTTATTTAGTACGTTTGTACCTTGATAATGCAAGCCAACGTATTTGTGCATCAAACAACTTTAATCGCTTTTTATCAAAAGATGAGCCGCAATATACTCACTTACAAGAAGTGGATTTAATTGTTGCTGGCAAAACAGATATTGGCTACAAAGTATTAATTGAAGAATCGCATTTCGGTGTTGTTTTTTACAATATGGTATTTAAAAGTTTATTTGTAGGTCAAAAGCTTAAAGGATTTATTCAAAAAGTACGTGAAGACGGAAAAATTGATGTTGTCCTAGAAAAGCCAGGCATGGGTAAAGTAAGTGACCTTGGTGAAACTATTATGCAAAAACTTAAAAACGAAGGCGGTGTTATTCCACTTGGTGATAAGTCTGATCCTGAAGCAATAAAAAAGATGTTTTCTACAAGTAAGGCTAATTATAAAAAAGCAATTGGTGGATTATTTAAACAAGAGTTAATAGATATCGAAGCGAAATCCATTCGCCTTAAATAATAACCTAAAGCGTTTAATATCAAATACTAAACGCTTTTAAAATTTAACTTATAGATTGATTAATATTGTTCAGGACACTAACAGGATCTTCTGCTTGGGTTATGGGGCGCCCAATAACCAAATAATCACTGCCGGCATAAATAGCCTGCTCAGGTGTCATAATACGTTTTTGATCACCAGACTCACTACCAGCGGGGCGAATTCCAGGTGTAACAAGCTTAAAGCTCGCTCCAAGTTCAGCTTTTAATACTTTAGCCTCTTGTGCGGAACAAACTACACCATCAAGACCCGCTTTTTTTGCTAGCTTAGCTAAATGTATAACCTGTTCTTGAGCAGACTTATCAACTCCTAAACGTTTAAGCTCAATTTCATCCATACTAGTTAGAACAGTAACAGCAATGAGTAATGGTGCTTTGTCACCAAACTTCTCTAATGCTAGTTTCGCTTTGTTCATCATTTCAACACCACCAGAAGCATGAACATTTACCATCCATACTCCCATTTTGGCAGCTGCAGTGACCGCTTTAGCGACGGTATTAGGAATATCGTGAAACTTTAAATCTAGGAAAACATCAAAGCCTAGCTCTACTAACTGTTTAACGAAACTAGGTCCAAAATAAGTAAACATTTCTTTGCCGACTTTGAGGCGACAAGTATCAGGGGATAATTGTTTTACAAAGTTAAGCGCATCTTCTTGTGAATCATAATCTAATGCAATAAGAATTTTTTTTGAGGGTTCGAAAGACATAACTATCCTAGTGAATGGCAATAACGTTATTAATTATGGGGTTATTAAAATCCGTCTAAGCCTCGACTTGGTACAATGGTTTCCCAATGCTTACAAGAAGGGCAATTCCAATATATAGTATAACTTGTAAAGCCACAATGCTGACACTGAAAATCAGGTTTTGTTGCTATATAAGACGTTACAAGCTTATCAATTTGCTCAAGTACCTCTTTGGTATTTTTATTTTGATTACCCATTAACTGTAATAAAAAGCTAAAGCCACGAATAGTTGGCTCTCGCTTTAAGCTATCAGTTAAAAATTCAAATGCTTGTTTCGTTTGTCCTTGATCAAGTAAAGCCTGACAGTGTTTTATTTTTATTAGCACACCGCCCTTCTCTAACAAGTCACTGACTAACTCGTGAAATTGATGCGTTAAATTTAATTGTCTATAACTATGGGCTAATTCATCAATGAATAATGGAGCAAATAAAGTGAATTGAGATACTAGCTCGCGCCAGTAATAAATTGCTTTAACGTAATCTTCCTTTGCATAAGCAACTAATCCTAACTCGTAAAGCGGACGTACGGCTTTATAATTTAAGCTAATCGCTTTACGCATTAGTTGGGGTGTATTATCACTTAGAGCTGACTCACAATAAAAATTACTAATAGCTTTAAACTGTTGTTCTTTTGAAAATAGTTCGTTATGGGCTTCAAACATGTTGATGCCTTTTTCCCACTCACGAGTTTGCGAATATAAAGTGATAATAGGGTCTAGCGCTTCTACATGCCCTGCTTTAACTAAACAAACTAAATGCTCTTCAGCACTGTCAAGTAATCCCGCCATGATATAATCTTCAGCAAGTTCTAAACGCGTAGTCGCTGATTCTTTTTCACTTAAGCTCGGGTGTTTTAAAAGAAGTTCGTGGATTTTTATTGCGCGATCTAATTCGCCTCGACGACGAAACATTGTAGCGAGTGTAGAATAGTGCTCAACGGAGTCAGCGGCAACCTCTAATAAATTAATTAGATGCTCTAAACCCTGATCTTCTTCTCTATCGAGTAAAAATTTTAAGCCCTTGCTATATTCAGAAGTAATCTGACGATTGAGTTGATGAGCTTGGTTCTTAGCACTGTTTTTACCCATAATCCAACCGTAACCAGCGGCAACAGGTAATAGTAAAAACAAAAGCTCAATCATAGTTAGGAGTCTTTATTCGCGGCAAGCTTTTTTTTATCTTTTTCAGGCGCTAATTGCTTTTTTAAGCGGTAATTTTGCCACTTTAATTGCGAAAACAATTTAAAGCTAATAAAACAACCAATCAAAACACCTAATAAAAAGCAGATACTTATTATTACAGCTAAAGGTAATGTATTACTGGCAATAATGTAATTTACTTGTACTAACTGGGGATTTTGTGACCCTAATACAAATGCACTAATGAGGCATAGTGCAACCAGAATAATTTTTAATACCTTGAACAAGTAACTACTCCACTAAGTTAACTAGGCAATGCTTTCATTTACGCGATCACGTAATTCTTTGCCTGGTTTAAAATGAGGTACATGTTTTCCTTCAAGCTCAACTGTATCGCCAGTCTTAGGATTACGACCTGTGCGAGGAGCGCGGAAATGCAAAGAGAAACTACCAAAACCTCTGATCTCAATACGATCTGAAGTAGATAATGAGCCGGCCATTTGTTCAAGAATTTCTTTTACAGCATTCTCAACATCTTTCACTGGAACGTGTGCGTGTTGTTCCGCAAGTGTTTCTATCAATTCTGACTTAGTCATAGCGTTTCCTTAAAAAGAGATATAGGAAGGGCAAAAATGCCCTTCCAACTAAAAACTAATTATATATTAGTCTTTTTGTGCATTTGCGAAAGCAGCTGCCATTGCGTTTTCAAACACTGGCTCTTCTTTCTTAAGCTTCTCAAGTACTTCTTTCTCTTCTGCTTCGAAAAGAGCTTTAACTGATAAGCTTAAAGTGCGGTTCTTACGATCAACACCAACGTATTTAACTTCAATCTCGTCGCCTACAGAAACAACAGTAGTTGCATCTTCAACGCGCTCTTGAGCGATATCAGCTACACGGATGTAACCTTCAACGCCTTCGATAAGTTCAACAGTTGCGCCTTTCGCATCAACTTCAGTCACTTTACCTTTAACAATAGCACCTTTCTTGTTTGCATCAAGGTAGTTATTGAATGGGTCAGCTTCGATTTGCTTAACACCTAGAGAGATACGTTCACGCTCTGGATCAACTTGCAATACGATAGCAGTGATTTCGTCGCCTTTCTTGAATTCACGTACAGCTTCTTCGCCAGGTGTATTCCAAGAAATATCTGAAAGGTGTACAAGACCATCAATACCACCGTCAAGACCGATAAAGATACCGAAGTCAGTGATTGATTTGATCTTACCAGTAACTTGGTCGCCTTTATTTTGAAGACGAGCAAATTCCTGCCAAGGATTAGCAATACATTGCTTAAGACCAAGAGAAATACGACGACGTTCTTCGTCGATTTCAAGAACCATAACTTCAACGTTGTCGCCAAGGCTTACAACTTTAGAAGGATGGATGTTCTTGTTAGTCCAATCCATTTCAGAAACGTGTACTAGACCTTCAACGCCTTCTTCGATTTCTACGAAGCAACCGTAATCAGTAAGGTTAGTTACACGACCAGAAAGTTTAGAACCTTCTGGGTAACGACCAGCGATAGCTGCCCATGGATCTTCACCAAGCTGTTTAAGGCCTAGAGATACACGAGTTTTATCTTTGTCGAATTTAAGAACTTTAACTGCGATTTCGTCACCAACATTAACGATCTCTGAAGGGTGCTTAACACGCTTCCAAGCCATATCTGTAATGTGTAGTAGACCATCAACACCACCAAGATCAACGAATGCACCGTAGTCAGTAAGGTTCTTAACGATACCTTTAACTTCTTGGCCTTCAACAAGGTTAGCAAGAAGCTCTTCACGTTCTTGTGAGTTTTCAGATTCGATAACTGCACGACGTGAAACAACAACGTTGTTACGTTTTTGATCAAGCTTGATTACTTTAAATTCAAGCTCTTTGCCTTCAAGGTGAGTTGTGTCACGTACTGGACGAACATCAACAAGTGAACCAGGTAGGAAAGCACGGATTGAATCAACTTCAACTGTGAAACCGCCTTTAACTTTACCGTTGATAACACCAGTAACAGTTTCTTGCTCTTCACATGCTTTCTCAAGACGGATCCACGCTTCGTGACGCTTCGCTTTCTCACGAGAAAGGATAGTTTCACCGAAACCGTCTTCAATTGCATCTAGTGCAACATCTACTTCGTCGCCTACAGCAACTTCTAGTTCACCAGCAGCATTTTTGAACTGCTCTGCAGGGATAGCACTTTCTGATTTAAGACCAGCATCTACAAGTACAATGTTATTCTCGATAGAGATTACTGTACCTTTAACAATAGAGCCTTGCTCTGCTTCAAAACCCTTTAAGCTTTCTTCAAATAACTGCGCAAAATTTTCTGACATACGAATATACGTCTCATATATTAATACCAATAAGCAACCATGCTGCATGGGGTTGTTAAAATAGCACTGGCATCCTGCTGGCGCATAAAATATGTTTAGCTTCGTTTAGGAAGCTTACCTTCAGATATTGCAATATCAACTAAAGTTTTAACTTTATCAAACACTTGCTGAGCATTAAGCTCGCTAGTGTCTATCTCAATAGCATCTTCTGCAGGTACAAGCGGCGCGACTGCACGATTCATATCGCGCTCATCACGAGCTTGAATGTCCTGTAATAGACCACTAAGTGTAACATCATGGCCACGCTCATTCAACTCAACAAAGCGTCTACGAGCACGTTCTTCTGCACTAGCAGTTAAATATATTTTTAATGGCGCATCTTGAAATACCACAGTGCCCATATCTCTGCCATCGGCGATTAAGCCATTTTCAGTGCGAAACGCACGCTGACGACGTAATAGGGCTTCACGAACGCGAGGTAAAGCAGCCACTTTTGATGCTGCAGCCCCCACTTCCTCATTACGAATAGTGGTTGTTACGTCTTCGCCTTCTAAAATAACTTTTCCTGCATTAGTTTGGCTATCTACCAAAAACTGTACATCTAAGTTTGCAGCAAGCGGGACTAACCCTTCTTCATTGTCTAGTGCGATTTGGTGATGAAGTGCAGCTAAAGATAAAACACGATAAATCGCACCGCTATCTAACACATCCCATCCTAACTTGTCGGCTAACAAGCGACAAACAGTTCCTTTACCTGAACCACTTGGGCCATCAACGGTGATCACGGGCATTAATAACGCCTGCATTTAAAACCTCCTGCAATGCACACCTAAATAAACCGCGACATTATACGTCAGTTATTAAAATATATCTGCTATAAGTGTGTAACTTTTTATAAATAGTTATGAACGTACTATTCACTCACCGACGCTAAAACATTGAAAAAAGTAGGAAATGTTTTATAAGTACACTTAGGATCATTAATAGTTATAGGCTTGCCGCCTACGGCAACCATTGAAAAACACATAGCAATACGGTGATCGTCATAAGTATCAATAGCTACATCATTAAATGTTTCTGGTGGTGTGATTTCTATAAAATCTTCGCCTTCTACTACATGCGCACCGACTTTACGAAGCTCGGTAGCCATTGCATATAAACGATCTGTTTCTTTTACACGCCAGTTATAAATATTACGAATAGCGGTTTTACCTTTAGCAAACAAAGCAACAGTTGCAAGGGTCATTGCTGCATCAGGAATTGCATTTGCATCAATATCAACACCATTAAGCTCGCCTTTGCGAACAACTAAACGCTCATCATACCAATCAATTTTAGCGCCAACCTGCTCCATTACTTTAGCAAAGCCAATATCACCTTGAACCGATTTAGCGCCAACACCTTTAATTTCTATCTCGCCACCAGCAATCGCTGCTGCTGCAACAAAATAAGACGCCGACGATGCATCACCTTCAACCATAATACGCTCGATTGATTGATACTGTTGACCACCTTTAACGTTAAAAGTTGCATAATCACTGTGCTGAACATTAATTCCAAAACGGGCCATAACACCTAAAGTAATATCAATATAAGGCTTAGAGACTAAAGTACCTTTTATTGTTATCTGTGTATCACCACTAAATAAAGGAGCAGCCATTAGTAGTGCAGTTAAAAATTGACTTGAAATACTGCCGTCAATTTCAACTTCACCACCATTTATCTGCCCACCGACTATTTTAAGTGGTGGATAATCTTTATGTTTAGTGTAAGAAACTTCACCGCCTAGTGCTTGCAGTGCATCAACTAAGTGCCCTATTGGTCGCTCTTCCATGCGAGGCTCACCTATTAACTCATATTCGCCACTAACTGCAGCAAGCACTGCTGTTAAAGGGCGATATGCAGTCCCCGCATTACCTAAAAATAAAGGCTCGCTAGGTGTTTTGAAAACACCACCCACACCAGTTACAGTCGCTACGGTGCGCTCTTCATTAAGTGTTACATCTACACCTAAAAGCTTTAAAGCCCCCAGCATATGACGAATATCATCACTATCAAGTAAGTTCTCTACAACGGTTGTTCCATTAGCAAGTGCTGCTAATAATAAAATACGGTTTGATAAGCTTTTTGACCCAGGTAAAGTGACTGTGCCATTTACACGAGAAATAGGCTCTAAGCGAAGTTGCTCCATTAGCTATTCTCCTTTGCAAAGTTAGCCATAAAATCCACAAGCGCCTGAACACCTTCAAGCGGCATTGCGTTATAAATACTTGCACGCATACCGCCCACAATTCTGTGCCCCTCAAGTGCTAACAAACCTGCGTCTTTAGATTGCGACACAAATTTTTTATTTAAGCTTTCATCGTTAAGCCAAAATGGAACATTCATTCGTGAACGACAATGCTTAGCTACTTTATTGGTATAAAAAGAAGACTCATCAATAAAATCATAAAGTAACTGCGCTTTTGCAATATTTTGCGCTTCCATTGCTTTAACGCCGCCATTACTTTCAAGCCATTCAAATACTTCTGCAGCTAAATACCATGCAAAAGTAGGTGGAGTGTTAAACATGCTACCCTGCTTTGCTTCAAGTGCGTAATCTAAAATACCAGGTTTTGGTAAGCCTTCACGCTCTAGTAATGTTTTACGTACAATAACGATTGATATACCCGATGGACCAATATTCTTTTGTGCGCCGGCATAAATTAAATCAAATTTATTAACGTCTATTTCGCGCGATAAAATAGTTGACGACATATCAGCAACAATTGGCGCCGTTGGGTGTGTTGGTACTTCAAAAATCTCTAAGCCATCAACGGTTTCGTTTGGACAATAGTGAATGTACGCTGCATCTGCTGGTAAATCCCAGTCAGCTACTTGTTTTATTGAAAACTCACCATCAGCATCATTACGTACATCAGTAAAAGTCGTTTGAGTGAATTTACTCGCCTCATCTCTCGCACTTTTTGACCACACACCATTTTCGCAATAAACCGCAGCTTTACCTTCTTGGTGCAAGTTTAGAGGGACGGCGCTAAATTGACCGCGACCACCACCGTGCATAAATAGCACTTCAAACTCATCGCTAATGTTCATTAATCGACGAAGGCTGGCTTCGCATTTAGCTGTAAGCGCTAAAAAGTCTTTACTGCGATGGCTTATTTCCATCACAGACACACCTAAATCTTGCCAATCTAAGAATTCTTTTTGTGCTTTTTGCATAACCGCTTGCGGAAGCATAGCTGGCCCCGCACAAAAATTGTATTTACTCATTACCTTTGCCTCATTCCAGTAATTTAACTACTGAGCATAAATAAAAATTGATGCTCTATTAATTTTTTTCAACAACATTAAAAAAAGCGGCCTTAGCCGCTTTTTCAATTTCAATTATTCAGAAGGAGGATTGTCATCCACGGCTTCGTCTATAACTGTATCAACTGTTTCAACGTCTTCAATATCCATTAAGTCACTTTCTGTAACTTCAATCTCTTCGATACGTTGTAAACCAACTACTTGCTCTTCGTCAATAGTTCTGATCAAAATAACACCTTGGGTGTTACGGCCAACCGTAGAAACTTCATTAACGCGAGTACGTACTAAGGTACCACGATTAGAAATAATCATTATTTCATCGTTGTCGTCAACTTGTACAGCACCTACAACAGCACCGTTACGCTCACTCACCTTGATAGATACAACACCTTGTGTTGCACGGCTCTTAGATGGGTAATCTTCAAGTTGAGTACGTTTACCGTAACCGTTTTCAGTTACCGTTAAAATTGCACCATCAGTTTTTGGCACAATTAAAGATACTACACGTTGATCATCGGCCATTTTAATACCACGAACACCTGTAGCAGTACGACCCATAGGACGTACACCTTTGAAACGAATTTCTGGGTTACCCTCTTCGTCTAGAACCGGGTTACCGTCTTCATCAACTACCGCTGATTCTTCAGCTTCTTTAAAGCGTACAACTTTACCTGCATCAGTAAACAACATAATTTCGTTGCTACCATCGGTAATATCAACACCAATTAGGCTATCGCCTTCATTTAGGTTAACAGCAATAATACCGCTCGCACGTTGACGACTGTATGCTGTTAGTGGTGTTTTCTTCACTGTACCAAATGCTGTAGCCATAAAGATGTATTTATCTTCTTCGTACTCGCGTACAGGTAAGATAGCAGTGATACGCTCATCATCTTCAAGTGGCAATAAGTTAACAATTGGCTTGCCACGCGCAGCACGACTTGCAAGTGGTAACTGGTAAACTTTAAGCCAGTATAGACGGCCCGCAGTTGAGAAACACAATATTGTATCGTGCGTGTTTGCCACTAATAGACGCTCAATGAAATCTTCATCTTTCATCTTCGTTGCAGATTTACCTTTACCACCACGACGTTGCGCTTCGTAATCAGACAATGCCTGATACTTAACGTAACCTTCGTGAGAAAGCGTAACAACAACGTTTTCTTCAGTAATTAAATCTTCTAAGCTAATATCGTGTGCAGCAGCGTTAATTTCAGTACGACGCTCATCACCATATTGCTCTTTTATTTCAACTAGCTCATCACGAATAACTTCCATTAAACGCTCAGGGGTAGCCAAAATGTATAATAGTTCAGCGATTAAATCTAAAAGTGCTTGATATTCAGTTAAGATCTTCTCATGTTCAAGACCTGTTAACTTGTGTAAGCGAAGATCAAGAATCGCTTGTGCTTGTTGCTCAGAAATATAGTACTGACCATCACGAATACCTAACTCCGCAGCTAACCAATCAGGACGAGCTACATTGTCTTCGCCAGCTTTTTCAAGCATCGCTTGTACATTACCTAATTCCCACGGACGCGCTGTTAAAGCAACTTTAGCTTCAGCAGGTGTTGGAGATTTACGAATAAGTTCGATTATTGGGTCAATATTAGCAAGCGCAATTGCTAAGCCTTCAAGTGTGTGAGCACGGTCGCGGGCTTTTCGTAAGTCAAATACTGTACGGCGAGTTACTACTTCACGGCGGTGAATAATAAACTCTTCAAGCATTTCTTTTAAGTTAAAACACTTAGGTTGATTATTAATTAACGCAACCATATTCATACCAAACACAGTTTGTAACTGAGTTTGCGAATATAAGTTGTTTAATATAACTTCGCCTACATCACCACGTTTGATCTCGATAACGATACGCATACCGTCTTTATCAGATTCATCACGTAATGCGCTAATGCCTTCAATTTTCTTATCTTTGACAAGCTCAGCTATTTTTTCAATTAAGCGTGCTTTATTCACCTGATAAGGAATTTCGTGAACGATGATTGTTTCGCGACCCGTTTTTTCATCGGTTTCGATGTCGGCGCGTGCACGCATGTACACTTTACCACGGCCTGTTAAATAGGCTTGTTCAATGCCTTTTTTACCGTTGATAATTGCAGCCGTTGGGAAATCTGGGCCTGGGATATAATCCATTAACTCATGAATAGTTAAATCAGGGTTTTGAATAAGTGCTAAACAACCATTAACCACTTCAGTTAAGTTATGTGGAGGGATGTTTGTTGCCATGCCTACCGCAATACCTGATGAACCATTCACTAATAAATTAGGGATTTTCGTTGGTAAAACGTCAGGAATTTGCTCTGTGCCATCGTAGTTAGGTACGAAATCAACCGTTTCTTTTTCAAGATCGGCCAATAACTCATGCGACATTTTAGCCATACGAACTTCTGTATAACGCATTGCCGCTGCTGAATCACCATCAACCGAACCAAAGTTACCTTGGCCATCTACAAGCATATAACGCAAAGAGAATGGCTGTGCCATACGAACTATTGTGTCATAAACTGCACTGTCGCCGTGTGGGTGGTATTTACCGATTACATCACCGACCACACGGGCCGATTTTTTGTAAGGCTTGTTCCAATCATTACTAAGCTCGTTCATTGCAAACAAAACGCGGCGGTGAACTGGTTTTAAACCATCACGTACGTCTGGTAGTGCACGTCCTACAATTACACTCATCGCGTAATCTAAGTAGGAATTTTTTAACTCGTCTTCAATATTGACTGGCAGAATTTCATTGGCGAGATCAGTCATTTGATATCACATTCCTTCAGTATCAGCTCTTTGCAACCCGGTATTAGGCGCTAAGAGTGTTTGTTATTATTTCTAAGTGACCATGCTATCACAATTAATTTAGATTTACAGGCGCAAAACTTTGCGATTTATCAATTTAGCCCTATATAATGGCCTCAGATTGACGAGGAAGTATTTTATGACCGAACATCAAAATGTAGATAACGCAGAAATAGCAAAATTTGAAGCCATCGCAGAGCGTTGGTGGGACCAAGACGGAGAGTTTAAACCTCTTCACGAAATTAACCCATTACGATTAGACTTTATAGCTAATAAAACTCAAGGCCTATTCGACAAAGAAACACTCGATGTAGGTTGCGGTGGCGGCATACTCAGTGAAAGTATGGCACGCATGGGGGCACACGTAACAGGCATCGATATGGGGCAAGAGCCCTTAACCGTTGCTAAATTGCACAGCTTAGAAACGGGTGTAAATGTAGATTACATAAAAGTACCTGCAGAAGAATTTGCTTCACAGTATCCTGAGCGTTTCGATGTAATAACGTGTATGGAAATGTTAGAGCATGTTCCCGACCCTGCTTCTATCATTCATGCGGTAGCAAAGCTTGCAAAACCAGGTGCGGACGTTTTTTTCTCTACTCTTAATAAAACCCCAAAATCGTACTTGTATGCCATTGTTGGCGCAGAAAAGCTGCTAAAAATGGTACCTGAAGGTACGCATGACCATAAAAAGTTTATTAAGCCTGCGCAATTAATCGCATGGGCAGAGCAAGCTGGATTAAAAGTACGTGCAAGTGCTGGGTTAACGTATAACCCGTTTTCAAAGCAATACACTCTTAATACAGATGTAAGCGTTAATTACATCCTTCACTTTGAGAAGTTAGCTTAATGGCTAGCTCTCAGTCCCCCACTTCACTTGTAAATTACGATGCGTTTTTATTTGACTTAGACGGTACGCTTCTTGATACCGCAGATGATTTAGGCACTGCGTTAAATGCTGTACTTCGCTCGCAAGGCGTAGATGAAGTAACCAGCGATGTGTATCGCCCTGCTGCCTCTAACGGTGCTGGTGCATTATTAGAAGCTGGTTTTAAAACGTTATGGCCTAAGCAAGCACAAAGCACACTTATAAAACAGCTCGTTGATGAGTATGCTGCAAATATTGCAAAACAAACTGTTTGTTTTTCTGGTGTAGAATCATTACTCATTGCGCTTTCGCATAAAAAGATCAAATGGGGGATCATGACTAATAAGCCTGGCTTTTTAACTGATCCTTTAGTGGCAGCTATTCCTGCTTTAAAAGATGCAAGTGTTGTGATCAGTGGCGATACTTTAGCTGAGGCTAAACCCTCGCCTTTACCACTTATACATAGTGCAAAGCTGATGGGGGTAGACCCTAAACGCTGCTTGTACATTGGTGATGCACAGCGTGACATTCAAGCAGGCAAAGCTGCAGGTATGCATACCGCTACAGCACTTTGGGGCTATGTACCTAGCATTGACGAAGCTGTTAGCTGGAATGCCAACTTTAACTGGCAAAGCCCGATTGATGGATTCAACCATATATAGTGCTATGTTAATTAATAAACACTATATATTGTGATTGTGTTAGTTTTTACACAAAGCTTGATGATAAAAAAACCAGTCGAAATTTATTTTCAAAATGCGTAAATTTAGCAGATCATTAGTTGATTTTTACATATTTCAACTTAAATGATTGTTCGAAGGTGAGTGTCTACTAACACAATTACGTTATCCCAAAGTTATCCACAAATAGGGGCAATTATGTCCCTTGCAAAACAACTCAGACCACACTATCTTGTGATCTCTAAATTGAACAACACCAGATATTGTGGCCAAATGTTATTCAATTAAATTCGCCCATACGGTGAAACCAATAATAAATGAGTATGTACCTTGCTATTGCGAGGTATAAAACATTGGTCAAAATACATAATTACCAAGGAATACAGGCAAATGAACCAACAGTTATCTGTAAGCAAGCGTGACGGACGTAAAGAGCCACTTGATCTGGATAAGATCCATCGCGTTATTGAATGGGCCGCCGAAGGTTTAAATAACGTATCGGTTTCGCAAGTTGAATTAAAATCACACATTCAGTTTTATGACGGTATTCGTACTAAAGATATTCACGAAACCATTATTAAAGCTGCTGCAGATCAGATTTCAAAAGAATCGCCTGATTACCAATATTTAGCTGCGCGTTTAGCTGTATTCCATTTACGTAAAAAAGCGTATGGTCAGTTTGAGCCACCACGTTTATTTGACCATGTAACAAAAATGGTTGAAGACAAACGCTACGACGCTCATTTGCTTGTAGATTACACAGAGCAGGAACTTGACGAGCTAGACGCATACCTAGATCATTCTCGCGATCTTAACTTTAGCTACGCAGCAGTAAAGCAGCTTGAAGGTAAATATTTAGTTCAAAACCGTGTATCGGGTGAAATTTACGAAAGTGCACAGTTTTTATATATTTTAGTAGCCGCGAGCTTGTTCTCTGACTACCCACGTGAAACACGTACTGATTACATCAAACGTTTTTACGATGCAGTATCAATGTTCAAAATATCATTGCCTACGCCTATTATGTCGGGTGTACGTACGCCTACTCGTCAATTTAGCTCGTGTGTACTTATTGAATGTGGCGACAGCCTTGATTCAATCAATGCAACGTCGTCAGCTATTGTAAAATACGTTTCTCAACGTGCGGGTATCGGTATTAACGCTGGTCGTATTCGTGCTTTAGGTAGCCATATTCGTAACGGCGAAGCATACCACACCGGTTGTATTCCATTTTACAAGCACTTTCAAACAGCAGTTAAAAGCTGTTCACAAGGTGGTGTACGCGGCGGCGCAGCAACCCTATTCTACCCGCTTTGGCACTTAGAAGTAGAAAATCTACTCGTACTCAAAAATAACCGTGGTGTAGATGACAACCGTGTTCGTCACTTAGATTACGGCGTACAGTTTAATAAATTAATGTATTCTCGTTTAATTAAAGACGACTACATTACGTTATTTAGCCCATCAGACGTGCCAGGCCTTTACGACGCATTCTTTGAAGACCAAGACGAGTTTGACGCGTTATACATTAAATACGAACAAGACGAGTCTATTCGTAAAAAGCGTATTAAAGCGATTGAGCTTTTCTCAATGTTTGCTCAAGAGCGTGCAAGCACAGGTCGTATTTACTTACAAAATGTAGATCACTGTAATACGCACAGCCCGTTTATTTCTAAAGTGGCGCCAATTCGCCAATCTAACTTGTGTTTAGAAATTGCATTGCCAACTAAGCCATTAAATAACGTGAACGACGAAGAAGGCGAAATTGCACTTTGTACGTTATCAGCATTCAACTTAGGTGCTATTGAGTCACTTGATGAGCTTGAAGAACTCGCTGAGCTTGCAGTTCGCGCACTTGATAACCTACTAGATTTCCAAGATTACCCAGTACCGGCTGCACGTAATGCCACTATGGGTCGTCGTACGTTAGGAATAGGCGTAATCAACTACGCATACTACTTAGCTAAAAACGGTAAACGTTACTCAGACGGCAGCGCAAATGCACTGACTCACAAAACATTTGAAGCGATTCAATACTACTTAATGAAAGCGTCGAATGAGCTTGCTAAAGAGCGTGGTGCGTGTCCTAAGTTTAACGAAACAACGTACTCTCAAGGTATTATGCCAACAGATACGTATAAACGTGACCTAGACAAAATCTGTGATGAACCTCTTCACCTAGATTGGGATTCGTTACGTGCGAGCATTCAAGAGCACGGTATGCGTAACTCTACACTCAGTGCATTAATGCCATCAGAAACATCGTCGCAAATTTCTAACGCAACTAACGGTATTGAGCCACCACGTGGTCACATTAGCGTTAAAGCGAGTAAAGACGGTATTTTAAAACAGGTTGTGCCTGAGTACGAACGTTTGAAAGATAACTATGAGCTACTGTGGGATATTCCATCAAACGATGGTTACTTACAACTTGTAGGCATAATGCAAAAATTTATTGACCAAACTATCTCGGCCAATACTAATTATGATCCAAATAAATTCGAAGGCGGTAAAGTACCTATGAAAGTCTTGTTAAAAGACTTACTAGGCGCCTACAAATTAGGTGTTAAAACCTTGTACTACCATAACACCCGCGATGGTGCATCTGACTCACAAGACGACACACCAGAAGTCGAAGATGACGATTGTGCAGGCGGCGCGTGTAAAATATAGTTGCTGATTTTAATTTTAAGCGGGCGCATAGCCCGCTTTGTTCTGATAGTTTTTTGAGTGATAAACATGTCTTATACTACTTTTAGCCGTAATCATAATAACCAAATGCAAGAGCCAATGTTTTTTGGCCAAACTGTAAACGTATCGCGTTACGATCAACAAAAATACCCTATTTTCGAAAAGCTGATTGAAAAGCAACTGTCTTTCTTTTGGCGTCCTGAGGAAGTAGATGTAAGTAAAGACCGTTTAGACTTTCAAGCATTACCAGATCACGAAAAGCACATTTTTTTAAGTAACTTAAAATATCAAACACTGCTTGATAGTGTTCAAGGCCGCTCGCCTAACGTTGCCCTACTTCCTATTGTATCTATTCCAGAGCTAGAAACATGGATAGAAACATGGGCATTTAGTGAAACTATTCACAGCCGTTCATACACGCATATCATTCGTAACGTAACGCAATCACCAGAGCTTATTTTTGATGACATTGTAAGCAACGACAAAATTAGCGAACGTGCTGATGCCGTAACAACGTACTACGATGATTTAATCAATTCTGTATCGCTTTATAACCTATACGGTGAAGGCAAACACGAGATTAACGGTAAAACTGTTATTGTTAATTTATTCGAACTTAAAAAGAAACTTTACCTTGCTATGATGTCGGTAAACATTCTTGAAGCAATTCGTTTTTACGTAAGCTTTGCATGTTCGTTTGCGTTTGCTGAGCGTGAATTAATGGAAGGTAATGCTAAAATCATTAAGCTAATCGCACGTGATGAAGCCCTTCACCTTTCGGGTACTCAGCATATTTTAAACATTATGCAGGATGGCAAAGATGACCCTGAAATGGCGATTGTTGCTGCGCAGTGCCGCGATGAAGCCATTAAAATGTTTGTAGAAGCCGCTGAGCAAGAAAAAGAGTGGGCCGAGTACTTATTCAAAGATGGCTCTATGATTGGCTTAAATAAACATATTTTATGTCAGTATGTTGAATACATTACTAATGCACGTATGACTGCAATTGGCCTACCTGCACAATTTGAAAACAACAGTAACCCGATTCCATGGATTAACTCATGGCTTGTGTCTGATAACGTGCAAGTAGCTCCACAAGAAGCTGAAATTAGTTCATACCTTGTTGGTCAAATTGACTCTCAAGTTGATGCCTCAGAATTTGGTGACTTTGATTTATAATGAATGACAAACCCACTGCAAGCATAACGCTTGCAGATAACAGCCAGTGTATTGAGTTTAGCACTGGCTGCCCTTCTGTTTTACATTGCTTAGAATCACAAAAAATAGACGTAGCATATCAATGTCGCGAAGGCTATTGTGGAGCATGTAGAGCCACCTTACTCACAGGTAATGTTGAATACAACGAAGAGCCTTTAGCCTTTGTGCGCGAAGGCGAAATACTTCTGTGCTGCTGCAAGCCTAATGGCAATATAAGTATTAACTTAAAGTAATTTATTTATAAATCAACTACCCAGGGAGATTGTTGTTTTATCATATTATTTTTCTTTTAAGTAAACGGTTTTCTTTTCAAGATATTGCTCTAAACCAAACTTACCGTCTTCACCGCCAAAACCACTTTGCTTCCAGCCGTTATGAAAACCTTGATGCAGCTCACCCATACCACGGTTAATATATACCTCACCCATTTCTAATTCGTTAATGGCTTTATTAATATCAAAAAATTTTTGAGTGAATATATATGCGCTTAAGCCATAAATACTGTCGTTACAGTACTGTATTGCTTGGTCCATATCTTTAACTTTTACAATAGGGAGTACTGGGCCAAAAGTTTCTTCGTGAACTGCAATATTATCTTGCTTAACGCCTACAAGTAACGTTGGATCGTACCAAAAACCACCTTCAATACCTACAACAGTCGCAACTTTATCACCAGTGGCAACAGAAGCGCTTTGTTGAATACTTTGTTGAACAATGTGGTAATATTATCTATTTCACGTTGATTACACTTAGGCCCCATTTGTGTATCTGGATTCATAGGATCCCCAACACGAAGTGCTTTTTCAGCTGGTATAAATTTAGCCATAAACGCATCGTAAATAGACTCTTGAATATATAAACGCTCAACACAAGTAAATACTTGGCCACAGTTAGCGTAGCGGACCAAAGTGCGCCTTCAACCGCTTGATCAAGATCGGCATCAGCCATAACAACCATTGGGCTTTACCACCAAGTTCAAGCATTACAGGTGTCATTATTCTGCGCTAGTTTTATAAATTTGCTTACCTGCCGCTGTAGAGCCTGTCATGGTGATCATTTTAGTTATTGGACTTTCACACAATGCTTGGCCAACAACAGATCCTGAGCCATTTATCACGTTTAACACACCTGTAGGAATGCATGCACCGTTTGCTAAACGACCAAGCTCGGTAGTTGCTAAAGGCGTTTCTTAGGTTGGTTTTAGTACAATTGAGTTAGACTTACTCAGCGGCGATGCCGATAATGGCCGGTGGTTTTGTATAAGAATGTAACTGATTTGAGTGACACTCACTTTACCCTTATTAGAGTTGGCTATTCACCAAGTGGTGATTGATCCCTATGGGGTTAGAATTGAGATTAAAGTTATTTGGCATGATGGTACGCGACTAAAGCTTATAAATGTTGCAATTAAAAAATTAATTGAGTTAGGGGAATGTAAAACTGAAACTGGTTTTATTTCGATGTAAAGCTCCTAATATATATTAAGGGGATCACCAATGAGAGCGCCTTTTATTTATAGAACTTTCGCAATTAAAAAAACATTGAAAACCGTATCGATAGTTTTTCAATTTAGAGAGCAAAAACTGATAAATAATCTTAAGTAATGGTCTCCTCCCTATACGGCATCTATGTGCCATGGTTAAAGTGGTTACAATAATCAAAGGGAGAAGAGCAAAATGAAGATTACAACAATTGGTTTAGACATAGCAAAAAGATTTTCCATTTTGTATGCTGCAATGAACAAGGGCGCTTAGTTAAAAAGAAAAAATGAAAACTAAACCCTAAATAACTGTACATTCTAATAAGATAATAAAGATACTTTTAATTAATACGGCGCTCTTATCTAACTAGATACATAATCTAACTATTGTATTTTGACTTTTAGTATATTGCCCTCGACTGCGATTACGGATATGATAATAACTATCATTTACGATTACCTTTTGGAATCCTTCACTATGAATTTATTATTTAACCCATCTAAAACTTTAGGTGCAAGCCTTTTACTAGCCTCGGCGTTTATGGCTCAACCTGTATTAGCTAACGGCCCTATTGGCGAGCATGTAAATCATCTTCAAGAAAACATTAAAAGCTACACCGAAGAAGTAGAATGGATGGTAGGCAAAGTTGATACCATGGTAAGCGACTACGATACCAAAGGCTCTAAAGCTGTAAAAACTGATGATCTAATTGAATACTGGGAATCAGTTAAGTTTCACAGTGCAATAGAAACTAACTTTGTACCGGTATACGCTTCTATTTGGCAAGGTATTTATGGCGTAAAAATGGCCATTGAAAATGGCAAACCAGCTTCAGAAGTTCATAAAGAACAAGAAGCGATGAACATAGCCTTGTGGCAAGGCCTTGGGGCTGTTAAGCTTGCTGCAAAATTCCAGCAAAAAGGCTTGTTAGAGAGCGTTAAAGCAACCGCGACTGCTGAAATGACACAAAGTGCGACAATTGATGAAATTAAGCACAAATTAGACCGTGTAGTCGCTAAATTTGCTGAGCGTTTACAAGACGAAGCAACTGAAATTGTTCACGATACTTACCTGCACCTATTTGAAGGCGTAGAAGGTACGCTTATTGAACAAGACGCTAACCTAGTTGAAGTGCTGGAAAAAGACTTTAACGTAACACTGCCACAAGCAATTAAAAATAGTAAAAGCGTAGACGAAGTACGCGATGTGGTAAGTGACATGCAAACTAAATTAGATCGCGCTAAAACGCTAATAGAAAAAGCTGAAAAGTCGCGTAAGGATGTATTTTAAGTGAAGCGTAGGACCTTTATACAAGGCATAGCTGCGTTAGGGGTGGTTGGCTCATTGCCGCTGCCTCTTTCTCGTGCGCTAGCCGCTGATATAGCAAACCCTGTTTCTGTTGACGATTTACCAAAGCTTAAAGGCGAGTTAACCCTTTATTTAGGGCGAGGCGAAGGTGGTTTGTATGAAAACGTATTACAAGCTATCCAGAAAAAAAATCCAGACTTTAAACTCGGTATACGCCGAGGTCCTACTGCTGCTTTAGCGAATACCATTGTTGCAGAAGCTAAAGCTGGCGTTCGCCGCGCTGATTTATTTTGGGCGGTTGATTCAGGCGCAATTGGTTTAGTAACCGATGCTGGCCTTGCACAACCTATCCCTGGTGATTTATCTGCTCAGTTACAACCACAGTTTAGATATAAAGAGTGGGCTCCAGTAACTGGCCGTATTCGTACATTGCCATATAACACGTCGCGTTTAACCAAAGAGCAAATTCCAACAAGTATTATGGAAATTGCCGACAGCGATTTAAGTATTGGCTGGGCGCCCGCCTACGCTTCTTTTCAATCATTTGTAACCGCAATGCGAATTTTAGAAGGCGACGACAAAACCGCTAAGTGGCTTAAAAAGATTCAAAAGCGTGCTAAAACATACGCCGGCGAGCTAGGTGTTGTGATGGGCGTTGAGCGCGGTGAAGTTGATATTGGTTTTGCTAATCACTATTACACATTGCGTTTAAAATCAGGCAAGCCTGATGCTAAGCTTGATTTAGCATTTACACAAAATGATGCGGGCTGTTTAGTTAATGCATCAGGTGTATTAGCGCTTAACGACGATCCGCTTGCTACTAACTTTATGCGTTACTTACTCAGTAAAGAAGTACAAGGTTATTTAGCAACTGAAGCTTACGAAATTCCGTTAATCAATAATATTAGCCAACCAGAGGGATTACCTTCACTTGCAGATATTTCACCGCCTAAAATAGATTTAACCCAACTGGCAGATTTACGACCTACCATCGATTTGATGAGAAATAACGGCGTTTTATAATGCGACTCCCCCCTTCTTACCCAATGGCGCTGCTTGCAGCGCTCATTACGATTACCCCTGTTTTTATATTAATAGTGCTTGCTAGTGATGCCAGTACTGTTTTTGATAGTCATAATTTAAAAATTTTAGGTAATACCTTAGCCCTAATGGGGTTAACGGTTTTAGGTTCTATTTTAATTGGTGTGCCACTGGCCTTTATTAGCGCGTATGTGCATTTACCATTTAAAAAAGTTTGGCTGGTTGTATTTGCGGCGCCGCTTGCAATTCCCAGTTATATAGGTGCATTTACCCTTTATGCTGCTTTTGGCCCGGGTGGGGAAATAAACACGCTAACCGGTATAGAAACCCCTTCTATGTATGGTTTAACGGGCGCAGCCATTGTAATGACCTTATACACATTCCCATTTGTAATGATGACAACTCGCTCATCCCTACTGAGCCTTGATGCAAGCATGGTTAACGCCGCGCGTACACTGGGTATGTCGATGACGCAAAGTATATTTAAAGTTATATTACCGCGCGTAGTAAACGGTATTGCAGCAGGCTCTTTGTTAGTCGCGCTTTATACGTTATCAGACTTTGGCACGCCCGCAATGATGCGCCTAGATACTTTTACCCGCGTAATTTATGTTGAATACAACGCCTTTGCGTTAGGGCACGCTGCAATGCTTTCAATTCAACTGATGGTTATTGTTGGCTTTTTACTTTTAGTAGAATCACAAATAAAAACAGCGCCTGAGCGCCATGGTCGTCCGTTAATTTTATTTCCAAACAAGTTACAGTTAAGTGCAATGTTTGTTACTTTTTCACCTGTTTTACTACTCGCTATTGGCTTGCCTTTGGCTATATTTTCGCTTTGGTTAGCTCGCGATGGTTTTAGCTCATTTGATTTTAATATTGCGTGGAACTCTACGTATGCATCGGGTATTGCGGCAATTGTAGCCGTTATCGTTGCGATCCCCGTTGCGCATGCCGCACTGAGTGGAAAAGCGGGTCGTATAATGGAACGTGTTACTTACTTTGGCTTTGGTATTCCGGGTATAGTAATGGGCACAGCGCTTGTTTACGGTGGTTTACAGTTGCCGTTTTTATATCAAACACTGGGGTTGCTTATTATTGCTTACATGCTGCGATTTTTACCACTTGCTGTAGGCTCTGTTAGAACAAGCACCGAACACTTAGATCCAAGCTTAGTAAAGTCTGCGCGCGTATTAGGGGCAAGCCCACGTGAAGTATTTACTCGCATAACACTGCCTTTAACTATGCGCGGTATTATTGCTGGTGCAGCACTAGTATTTTTAGAGTCAATGCGCGAACTAGAAGCCACGCTACTACTTGGCCCAACGGGGTTTGAAACCCTCTCTACCTATTTATGGCGTGTATACGAAGCGGGCTATTTTGGTCGCGCCGCTATTCCTGGATTGTTGTTAGTAGTGATATCTGCCTGCGGGTTAGCTATTATGATGGCTGGCGAAAAACGCAACCAGTTTGAAAATTAAGGATTAAAAAAAACAATGCTATCTGTAAGTCAGTTGTCTATAGATTATGGCAGTAACCGCGTAGTAAGCGATTTAAACTTTTCGCTGGGTGAAAACGAAATCCTTATGCTTGTAGGGCCAACCGGTTGTGGTAAAAGTACAATTTTACAAGCCCTTGCTGGCCTTATACCTATTAGCGAAGGCGAAATAAACACGGGTAAATGGCGCGCTACACCCAAATTAACACTACCTCCTGAAAAACGCAGTGTAGGTATGGTATTTCAAGATTTTGCGTTATTTCCGCACTTAACCGTACAGCAAAACATTTGCTTTAGATTAAAAGATACAGCTCCTGCTGAGTATTGGATAAACCTACTTGGACTGAGCGATTTTAGAGATAAAAAACCAGCAACGCTTTCTGGCGGACAAAAGCAGCGCGTTGCACTTGCGCGTACCCTTGCCCACCAACCTGATTTTGTACTACTTGATGAGCCGCTTTCAAACTTAGATGCAGCCCTTAAAGACATGCTTCGTTGGGATATTAGAAACGCACTTAAAGCCGCAGGCGTACCTGCAATTTGGGTAACACACGATCAAGAAGAAGCACTTTCAGTTGGCGATCGTGTTGGTGTGCTTAAAGGCGGTAAAATTCAGCAAATTGATACACCCGAGCGCTGTTTTAGCACACCAAACAATCGCTTTGTGGCACGCTTTTTAGGTGAAGCCAGCTTTATTAGCGGCCAATTTAGCCAAGGACAAACCACCACCTCAATTGGTAATGCGCCTGCTCATGGCGTTGACTGTGAAAGTGGCGACGTGGATGTACTACTTAGGCCAGACGATGTATTGCTTGTACAAAGCAGTGTTGGAAATAATGGTGAAGTTGTATGGGTACGATTTGAAGGTGGTAGCCGCTTATGTGCTGTAAAACTTGCGTGCTCTACAGTTGTAACTAGCCGAGTAAGCCATGAAGTTGTGGTAAATCCTGGCGATGAAGTGCATGTATCACTCAGTACCTCGCACCCACTAGCGGTTTATAAATCTATAGATTAATATCTATACCTAACTCAAAATTAAGAGGAAACCTCATGAACGGACCAAACCCCAATAATCCTTCACCAATGGAAGGTTTTCCTCAAGTAGGTTTTTTAAAAAACTATATTACTTCTATCAATATTGAAGTAGGCGATTATACATATTATGACGATCCTGATGGCCCTGAGAATTTTGAAAAAAATGTGCTTTACCATTTCGATTTTATTGGGGATCGTCTGATCATAGGTAAGTTTTGTGCGATAGCTAAAGACGTTACTTTTATAATGAATGGCGCTAACCATCAAACTTCTGGATTTTCTACTTATCCATTTTTTATATTTGGTAATGGCTGGGAAAAATTTGCACCAAAATCAAATGATTTACCCTTTAAAGGCAATACAGAAATTGGTCATGATGTTTGGATTGGTTATAACGCTACAATTATGCCCGGGGTAAAAATTGGCAGTGGCGCTATTATTGCCAGTAAATCAGTTGTTACCTGCGATGTACCTGCTTATAGTGTTGTAGGTGGAAATCCCGCTAAAGTGATAAAAACCAGATTTGACGATAAAACAATAAATACGCTGCTAGATATAGCTTGGTGGGATTGGAGCAATGAAAAAATCACTGCTCATTTAGATGCCATTACACAATGCGATATAAAAGCCTTATCTAATCTCTAAGTGATTACCACTCAAACATGTAGGCCATTTTACTTATGGTTTTTAGCGGCACATTGTGTGAGTTTCGTTTAGCGTATAGGTGCTGCATAGCTTTGTCTTTTACTTCACCCACTATCACTTCTTTTACTTGATAACCTAAAGCAACGGCAGCTTGAGAGTAAGCTATAAATTCCCACTTTTTAATATTGGTGTTATCTACAATTACCAATGGAATGCCTTGAGCAAGTGCATTTATAAAGCGCGCCAAATTTAAATTATGAAATTGTGGTAACTTAAATTTATCGAAATGATATTCGCCCTGCTCATTATTAAAGTAATCATCAGTTGAGCAAATTAGGTACTGGCTTTCGTCAGCGCCGCCTAATTCGTCGGCAAGGTTTTGCGCGTAATAGGACTTACCACTTCCAGGTAGTCCACGTAATATAAAAACTTGTTTCATAGCATCGATTTTTTAAGTGTGAATAAAAATAAATTTAATTAGTTTGTTAATAATGCCACAAAATCATTAAATTTCAGAGCAACAAATCATAATAGTGGCAATTAAACTCTAAAAACTGTTTAAAAATAAACCGCATGCATAAAAACTTTTAAAGAGTTGCCCACAATAGTTTTTTTATTTAACTTTACTAGGTAAGATACAGGGTTCAAGTGCAGCACCGTTTATGTGCAATTTATGCCCGAGTGTTGCGCACAGTTAAAATAAAACAGTTAGGCAACTTATATCATTGGAGTGAAGATGAGCCATTTAGCGATTTCAGAGCTATTAAAAGGCAATGTTGCGGTAGACAGCCAAGTAACAATTAAGGGCTGGATCCGTACTCGCCGCGATTCAAAAGCAGGAATTTCATTTTTAGCCGTTCATGACGGTTCGTGTTTTGATCCTATTCAAGCGGTAGTTCCTAATTCACTGAATAATTATGATGAAGTTACTAGCTTAACAGCCGGTTGTTCTGTGTCGGTTACTGGTGTTTTAGTTCAATCTGCTGGCCAAGGTCAATCTTACGAAATTCAAGCTAACTCAGTGACTGTGTTAGGTTGGGTAGAAAACCCAGATTCATACCCAATGTCGGCAAAGCGCCACAGCATTGAGTACTTACGTGAGCACGCTCACCTTCGCCCTCGTACGAATATGATTGGCGCGGTAACTCGTGTACGTAACTGTTTAGCACAAGCTATTCACCGTTTTTACCACGAGCAAGGCTTTTACTGGATAAGCACGCCAATCATTACGGCAAGTGACTGTGAAGGCGCTGGCGAAATGTTCCGTGTATCTACGCTTGATATGCAAAACTTACCACTTACAGACAAAGGCGATGTTGATTACAGTGAAGATTTCTTCGGCAAAGAAGCATTCCTTACTGTATCTGGTCAGTTAAATGGCGAAACTTACGCCTCAGCAATGTCAAAAATTTATACATTTGGCCCAACATTCCGTGCAGAAAACTCAAATACATCTCGCCACCTTGCAGAATTTTGGATGGTAGAGCCTGAAGTAGCGTTTGCAGATTTAGAAGACATAGCAAAACTTGCTGAAAACATGCTTAAGTATGTGTTTAAAGCCGTACTTGAAGAGCGCCGTGATGACATGGAATTTTTTGCACAACGTGTAGAAAAAACTGCAATTACGCGTTTAGAAGAGTTTGTAGATAAAGACTTTGCACAAGTTGATTACACAGACGCTGTAGAAATTCTTAAAACGTGTGGCAAAAAGTTTGAGTACGCTGTTGAATGGGGCGTAGATTTACAGTCTGAGCACGAGCGTTACTTAGCTGAAGAGCACTTTAAAGCACCGGTAGTTATTAAAAATTACCCACGTGATATTAAAGCATTTTACATGCGCCAAAACGAAGACGGTAAAACCGTTGCCGCAATGGACGTTGTAGCACCTGGTATTGGTGAGATCATTGGCGGTTCACAACGTGAAGAACGCCTTGACGTACTTGATGCACGCTTAGAAGAAATGGGCTTAAACAAAGAAGATTACAGCTGGTACCGCGATTTACGTAAATACGGTAGCGTGCCGCATTCAGGCTTTGGTTTAGGCTTTGAACGCTTAGTTGCTTATGTAACTGGTATGGGCAACGTACGTGACGTTATTGCCTTCCCTCGTACTAAAGGCAGCGCAACTTACTAATGCTAAGTTAGCCGTTTATAAATACTAAAACCAGCCAATTGGCTGGTTTTTTTATGTCTTTAATTTACCAAATAAAAAAGCCGCAGCACTCAAAGAGCACCACCGCTTTCAACCAGAATAAATTTTGCTCGATTAAACGTTATAAAGCGCCTTCAAGCTGTGGCAGTACTTCAAATAAGTCAGCCACTAAACCGTAATCAGCGACTTGAAAAATAGGTGCGTCAGGGTCTTTATTAATCGCGACGATTACTTTTGAGTCTTTCATGCCGGCTAAATGCTGAATAGCACCGCTGATACCTACTGCAATATACAAGTTAGGTGCTACAATTTTACCTGTTTGCCCTACTTGCATGTCGTTAGGTACAAAGCCTGCATCAACTGCAGCGCGCGACGCACCAATAGCTGCACCTAGTTTATCGGCAATACCATTGAGTAATGCAAAGTTTTCGCCGTTTTGCATACCTCGACCACCCGATATAACCACAGTGGCAGCCGTAAGCTCTGGGCGTTCTGACTCGGTCTGCTCAACACTTACAAAGCTACTTAACTGCGAATCTGACACTGTATCAATACTTGTTACAGCTGCTGCTGATTGCTCACCTTGTAAATCAAAGCTACTGGCACGCACGGTAATTACTTTTTTGCTATCGAGTGACTTAACCGTTGCGATTGCATTACCTGCATAAATGGGTCGTTTAAATGTATCTGCGTCCACTACTGCGATAATTTCAGAAATTTGTGCAACATCTAATAGCGCAGCAACACGTGGCATAAAATTTTTGCCGGTTGTAGTAGCACTTGCCACAATATGACTGTAGTTATCGGCAAGGCTTAATACTAAATCAGTCATGCTTTCAGCTAACTGGTGTTCATAAACGCTGTTATCGGCAACTAAAACACTAGCTACTCCATCAATACTGGCCACTTGTGAGCTCATTGCGCTTAAGCTTTTGCCTGCAATAAATACATCTACAGGAAAGCCCATGTTTACTGCGGCGTTAATAGTTTTTGAGGTTTCTGGTTTTAAGGCACCGTTGTCGTGCTCTGCAATTACAAGTGTTTTCATTTAAATCACCTTTGCCTCTGTTTTTAATTTTTCTACAAGCTGCGCAACGTCTTCAACAATAATTCCTGCGGTGCGTTTAGCTGGCTCTTCTACACTTATTAATTGAATGCACGGTGTTAAATCAACACCAAGCGAATCTGCTGCTATTACTTCAAGCGGCTTACGTTTGGCTTTCATAATATTTGGCAGTGATGCATAGCGAGGTTCGTTTAAGCGTAAATCAGTTGTAACAACTGCCGGTAAATTAAGTGCTACCGTTTGCAGCCCTCCATCAACTTCGCGTGTTACGTTTACTTTGCCATTTTCAATAACTACTTTTGATGCAAATGTACCCTGCCCGCGATTAGTTAATGCAGCAAGCATTTGACCTGTTTGATTATTATCTGAGTCGATTGACTGCTTACCTAAAATGACAAGTTCAGGCGTTTCTTGATCTACAATTTTTGCAAGAAGCTTAGCAATATGAAGTGACTCGAGCTTTTCATCGGTTTCGATGTGAATGGCTTTGTCAGCGCCCAGTGCTAATGCTGTGCGTAATTGTTCTTGCGACGCTTTTGGACCAATAGTTACGGCAACCACTTCAGTGGCAGTACCGGCTTCTTTAAGGCGAATTGCTTCTTCTATAGCAATCTCACAAAACGGGTTCATTGCCATTTTTACGTTAGTTAAATCAACGTCGCTGTTATCACTTTTAACGCGTGCTTTTACGTTGTAATCAATCACTCTTTTTATTGGTACGAGAACTTTCATAGGAACTCCATAATTATTTAAACCTACAAGGTAACGTGCACGTCAACTTATTTATTTTATGAAATTAGACTACTTCCTGTTGACGTAAACGTCAACCTAAAATAACCTTTAACTATTCACAGTCTGTAACGTTTAATTTGCAAGGTTAAAAATAGGCTGTACACCTTATTTAAATGCGTAGTAAACATTGAAATAAGTCCGTCATAGATAAAGAGGTTATTATGGTCGAACGTGAAACCATGGAATTTGATGTAGTAATTGTTGGTGCAGGCCCAGCTGGGCTTTCAAGTGCAATTAAACTCGCGCAATTAGCACAAGAAAAACAACAAGAGTGCATGATTTGCGTAGTCGAAAAAGGTTCGGAAGTAGGTGCACATGTACTCTCTGGTGCTGTTTTTGAAACCAAAGCTTTAGATGAACTACTACCTAATTGGCAAGAGCTTGGCGCACCGGTTACAACCAAAGTAACTAACGATGAAATTTATTGGTTTAATAACGAGCAAAAAGCGACATCAATTCCCCACTTTGCTACGCCAAAAACATTTCATAATGATGGTAACTACATTGTGTCTATGGGTAACGTGTGTCGATGGCTTGCAGAGCAAGCTGAAAGCTTAGGCGTAGAGATTTTTCCAGGATTTAGCGCACACTCTTTAATAATTGAAGATGAAGCAGTAAAAGGCATTATTACTGGCGATATGGGTGTCGACAAAGACGGGAATGAAAAAGACGGTTAC
Source organism: Pseudoalteromonas aliena (assembly GCF_038155085.1). Classification (GTDB taxonomy): domain Bacteria; phylum Pseudomonadota; class Gammaproteobacteria; order Enterobacterales; family Alteromonadaceae; genus Pseudoalteromonas; species Pseudoalteromonas aliena_A. Next base: position 379,361 of record NZ_JBAKAU010000001.1, on the reverse strand, counting down.
ATGCCTGGCATGGAGCTTCGTGCAAAATACACTATTTTTGCTGAAGGTTGCCGTGGTCATTTAGGTAAACAATTAATTAATGAGTTTGCACTTGATGCGAATTCATCGCCGCAGCATTACGGTTTAGGCTTTAAAGAAATCTGGCAAATAGATGAAAGCAAACATGAGCTTGGCAAGGTAGTTCATGGTACAGGTTGGCCACTTAGCGGCGATACTAATGGTGGTGCATTTATGTATCACAGTCAAAACAATCAAGTTGTTGTTGGTTTAATTGTTGATTTAAATTACTCAAACCCACATTTAAGCCCGTTTGATGAGTTTCAGCGAATGAAGCACCATCCAGTATTTAAAAGTGTACTTGAAGGAGCTGAACGTATTGCTTACGGTGCGCGTGCTATTGCTAAAGGTGGCTTGCATTCATTACCAAAAATGCATTTTGCTGGTGGTTTACTTGTAGGGTGTGATGCAGGCACACTTAATTTTGCAAAAATTAAAGGTAATCACACCGCAATGAAATCGGGAATGATTGCCGCTGAGGTTATTTTTGAAGCATTGCAAAATGAGTTGACAAATATGGATTTAACTCATTATCAAACGGCATTTGAGCAATCGTGGGCATATAAAGAGTTATATCAATCTCGTAACTTTGGCCCTGCAATGCACAAACTCGGTAAGTTTATAGGTGGTGCGTATAACACGCTTGATCAAAATATTTTTAATGGCGGTTTACCGTTTACGTTTAAAGATAATACGCCCGATCACTCTACCCTTGTTGATACTAACGCCGCTGACAAAATTGCATACCCAAAACCAGATGGACAACTTAGCTTTGATAAACTCTCAAGTGTGTTTTTATCAAATACTAACCACGAAGAATCACAGCCGTGTCATTTAAAGCTTAAAGATGCGTCAATTCCTATTAACGTAAATCTAGTTAAATTTGATGAACCCGCACAACGTTATTGCCCAGCAGGCGTTTACGAAATACAAGAAATAGCAGGCAATAAAGAGTTTGTTATTAACGCTCAAAACTGTGTGCATTGTAAAACCTGCGACATTAAAGACCCAAGTCAAAACATTACATGGGTAACACCTGAAGGTGCTGGTGGGCCAAATTACCCTAATATGTAACTAAATTATGCGTTATATAGCCATATAACTACGTTTTTTACATATAAATTATAAACATATCCTAAATTGCAGGGGCTTCGGCCCCTTTTTTACGTTATGCTAATAGTAGTTTTAATAATAAGAGTGTTATTTATGCCGTCGTCAAAAGTTATTTTTCGTTTTTTAGCAGAGCCTACCGATGTTAATTTTGGTGGTAAAGTTCATGGTGGGGCCGTCATGAAATGGATTGACCAAGCAGGCTATGCATGTGCTGCGGGTTGGAGTGGTCATTACTGCGTAACTGTTTCGGTTGCGGGTGTTAAATTTAGGCGCCCTATTTTAGTGGGTCAAATAGTCGAAGTAGAAGCTAAAATTGCCCATACAGGCAGAAGTAGCATGCAAATATTTATTCAAGTTAGGTGTGGCGATCCAAAAACGCAAAATATGGTTGAAACAAATCATTGTGTTATCAGCTTTATAGCAATGGACGAAACAGGCTACCCTATAGAAGTGCCTTCGTTCAAAGCTGTAACAGAAGAAGATATTAAATTAGAAAATTACGCTATAAAAATGAAAGAAATAGCAATTGAGACAGAAAATTTGCTTCATGAAGTCTAATTACTAATTTAAATAAAGTAAGGCTATGTAAAAAACTCATTATACTTTGTAAAACATACAACTTACTTTAGAGTACACGATTACACAAAAGTTCACTTTGATTATAAAACACGCTAAACAATGTAAAAACCAATACAAAAGAATTAATTATGGCGTGTTTTTAATCTACTTTAATATTGGCACGCTCGCTGCAAGTAAATAATTGAAGTTTGATTAATAAAATCAAGCATTTGATTATTTTTTGTAAAGGAGCTATTCAATGATTAAAACACTTTCTCTTTCAGCTATTGCACTAGCAACACTGGGTTTTAACTCTGCAGCACACGCTGACATTTCTGATTTCGATTCTCCACGTATTTATACTGGTATCGGTTACGGTCAATATTCTTTTGAATTTGAAGACAGTGACAACGACACTGACTTTGACGACGATGCACAAATGCTTAAAGGCTATATTGGTACTCAATTTAACGAATACCTAAGCTTAGAACTTGCTTATCAAAACTTTGATGAAGTAAGTGATATAGACAGCAAAGCTGAGATTGATGGCGTATCGCTTGCCGCACGTTTGGGCTACCCGATAACAGAAAGCTTTTCTGTATATGCAAAAGGCGGTTGGCTTGAGTGGGATGCAGATTACACACAAGATTTACCAGTAGGTGGCGTAACAGCGTCTACAGATGGTGGTGATGCATTTTATGGTGCGGGTATTGAATACGCGCTTACAACAAATGTACAGTTTCGTTTAGAGTACGAACGCTACAAACTTGATGACGATATTGATCCGGACATGGATGTAGCGTCTGTATCAGTCCAATACATGTTTTAATATGTCTTGAACATGTTTGAAAAGGGTAAGCTTAAGAGCTTACCCTTTTTTGTTTAAGGTCCTTTTTAAATACATTAATATAAACTACTCAGTCTAATAAATAACTTTAAACCGTTTGGTCTATAAGCAATAAACTTGCTTACATTAATGCCATAAATACTAAATGCAGGTAGAATAGCGCTCTATTTTATTTGTACCCGAGTACTATGAGCGATTATAACATTTCGGCTATTGGCCATATTCAATCTCCATATAAACAAAAGTTTGCTATACCTAGGCAGCCTCGTTTAGTACCACAAGCCAAGGCAAAACTTATTTTTGCGCCTGATTTTAATCGCGAAGAGTTTGTACGTGGTTTAGATGAATTTACTCATATTTGGTTGTTATTTCGTTTTCATGAAACGGCCGATAAAGGTTATTCTGCCATGGTGCGCCCACCACGTTTAGGTGGCAATGAGCGAAAAGGTGTGTTTGCTACACGCGCTACATTTAGACCAAACGCGATTGGTATGAGCGCAGTAAAACTTGAAGGTATTGAGTATAAAAACGGACAACTTAGTTTATTACTCGCTGGCATTGATTTACTTGATGGCACACCTATCATCGATATTAAACCGTACTTACCCTATTCAGATGCAATGCTTGACGCCAGTGCTGGCTTTGCAGATACACGCCCAGAAACACAAATGACGGTTGAATTTAGCCCTCAGGCAACTGAGTTTGTTAATGCGCAAACACAATACCCAGATTTACATGATTTTATAGCTAATGTTTTAAAACAAGATCCCCGCCCTGCCTATAAAAAACAAAAAGACGGCGAGCAAAGCTATGGTATGACTTTGTACAATTATAATATTCGCTGGCAAGTCAATGGCGAGCATAACGTAGTAACAAACATAGAAAAAAACTAAATAACTCACTTAGCGCTTTAGTGTAAAAGCATCCGCTGTTAAACTTAAGCTCTATTAAAAGAACATAATTACTCTATTTCGGAAAAAACATGCGTACAAGCCAATATATACTCGCAACACTTAAAGAAACGCCATCAGATGCTGAAATCGTATCGCATCAGTTAATGCTTAGAGCCGGTATGATCCGTCGCGTCGCTTCGGGTTTATACACTTGGTTACCCTCTGGTTTACGTGTGCTACGTAAAGTAGAAAACATTGTACGTGAAGAGATGGACAAAGCAGGTGCTATTGAAATGCTAATGCCTGTTATTCAACCCGCTGACTTGTGGGAAGAATCTGGTCGTTGGAATGAATTTGGTCCTGAGCTTATGCGCTTTACAGACCGTCACAACCGCACGTTTGCACTTGGTCCTACACACGAAGAAGTAATAACTGATTTCGTACGTAAAGAAATAAGCAGCTACAAGCAGTTACCCGTTACTTTATACCAAGTACAAACTAAAGTACGCGACGAACGTCGTCCTCGCTTTGGTGTTATGCGTGCCCGTGAATTTACAATGAAAGATGCGTACTCTTTTCACTTAAGTGAGGAATGTTTAGATGCAACTTATCAAGCAATGCACAAAGCATATTGTAATATTTTTGAGCGTTTAGGCCTTGATTACCGCCCTGTTATTGCAGATACAGGTTCTATTGGCGGTAGCGTATCGCACGAGTTTCATGTACTCGCTGAATCTGGCGAAGATGCCATTGCATTTAGTGATGGTAGCGATTACGCCGCTAATATTGAAAAAGCAGAAGCGCTTGCTCCAGACGTTTCACGCCCAGAGGCAACAAAAGAACTAAAAGTATTTCCTACACCAGACGCTAAAACTATTAGCGAGCTTAAAAAGCATTACGGCGTTAAACCACATCGTGGCGTTAAAACGTTAATTGTTTACGGTACACCTGATGAAAACGATGTACGTGGTTTAGTGGCGCTTGTACTTCGTAGCGATCATGATTTAAATGAACTAAAAGCCGAAAAGCACCCACTTGTTGACTCGCCTCTTGAAATGGCTACGGAAGCAGACATAGTTGACGCTATTGGCGCAAAACCAGGTTCACTTGGCCCTGTTGGCTTATCAATGCCTATTATTGTTGATAGAACAGCAAATGTAATGGCTGATTTTGTAGCTGGCGCTAATAAAGATGACGAACACTTTAGCGGTATTAACTGGGATCGCGACGTAACTAACTACGAAGTTGCCGATATCCGCAATATTGTTGAAGGTGACGCTAGCCCATGTGGTCAAGGTAATCTTCAAATTAAACGTGGTATTGAAGTAGGCCATATTTTTCAGCTGGGTACTAAGTACTCAGAGGCAATGAAGGCAGGTGTATTAAGCGAATCCGGTAAAAACCAAGTTATGACTATGGGTTGTTATGGTATTGGTGTATCTCGTATTGTTGCAGCGGCTATTGAGCAAAACAATGATGACTACGGTATTAAATGGCCGCAACCAATTGCACCATTTGATTTAGCAATCGTACCGATGAATATGCATAAATCTCATCGTATTCCTGATATTGCTAATAACCTTTATCAAGGTTTAAAAGATGCCGGCCTTGATGTGTTATTTGACGACCGTAAAGAGCGCCCTGGTGTTATGTTTAATGATATGGAACTAATTGGTGTGCCTTATACACTGGTTATTGGCGAACGTAACCTTGACGATAATAAAGTTGAGCTTAAAAATCGTCATACCGGTGAAAAGCTTATGGTTGATATAGACACCGCAGTTGATGCAATTAAAGCGGCTGTTAAAGGTTAATAACACGTACTCAGAGCAGACTATAAGGCCGCATTTAAAATGCGGCTTTTTTTATGCTCGATTAATAGCAATGCGTAAGAGTAGCAGATCAATGACTCACCTTTCCTAGCTTTATAGAAATCTTTTAATTACGTGCCTTGGTATAAATTGTCATGGAGGCCTCGCTAAAGTGTCTCATAAGTGTCATTAGATTTATCTACAGTGTTTAATTATTACACTATGGATGACGGGCATGACAAACAATCAACAGCGTAAAAAAAACAATATTATCCAGCCGTTTGGATATCTGACGTTCATTTAGGTTACAAAGATTGTAAAGCAGATTACTTACTCGACTTTTTAAACTCGGTAGAATCCGATACACTTTATTTAGTGGGTGATATTATTGATTTATGGTCAATGAAACGACAATTTTATTGGCATTTTTCTCACCATGAAGTATTAAACTGCATACAAGTAAAAGCAGCTAGCGGTACACGCGTCATTTATATTCCCGGTAATCATGATGAAGCGTTTAGAAACTATGTAAATCAAACATTATTTGATGTTGAAATCCACCAGCAGTTTATTCACACCACTAAAGCTAATAAACGGTTTTACTTATACACGGCGACGACTTTGAATCAGCGACTCGTTATAACAAGCTAGTTGGTATTTCGGGTGATGCAGGATACGACTTTTTATTATTTTTAAATCGCTGGACTAATCGTATACGTAAAGTATTTGGTGGTAATTACTACTCGCTTGCATCATGGATAAAAGCTCGCGTACACAAAGCACGTGAAGCAATTAGTGCCTTTGAAGATGCTGCAGTTCATGAAGCTAAAAAACAAAACGTAGACGGTATTATTTGTGGACACATTCACCATCCCAAAATTAAAGTGGATAACGGAATTATATACTGTAACGATGGTGATTGGGTTGAGAGCTGTACAGCGCTTGTAGAGCAGCAAGATGGAAAGATTGAATTACTACATTGGTCAGATACACAGTTTATACTCCATAGCGCAGACATAGCTGTTCTTAACACGTCTTTAAGTACGTCAATAACTACCAAACCAAAAAAATCAGCTGCCTAGCAGCTGATTTTCAAAAAACGATTAACTTAACCAAGTAATTAGCTTGTCTTTTAAAGTTTGAGGTTTAATTGGTTTTGTAATGTAGTCGTTCATTCCAGCAGCTAAACAACGCTCTCTATCGCCTTCCATCGCACTCGCTGTCATGGCGATAATAGGTATGTGAGTATAATCTACTCCGGCCTTGCTGTTTCTAATTTCACTTGTTGTATCGTAGCCGTTTAAATTAGGCATTTGGCAATCCATTAATATAACATCAAAAGCTTGCTCTTCGTTTAGTCTCAATGCCGCCAAGGCTTCAATACCGTCTGACGCACAAGTGATTTTTACTTTAGTACGTTTTAATATCGCCTTAGCTACTTCAATGTTTATCATATTATCGTCAACTAATAATACATGATACGCAGATAGGTCAGGCTCAACTTGTTCCTTTTCCAAGCCTTTTGGTGGCGCTATAATACAATCACTACTAGCACCAAATAAGCTGGCTAATTTATAGCTGAATTGATCTTGAGTGAGTGGTTTATTTAAAATATGGCTGCCTTCAGGTAATACCGTTTTGATTGGCTTATCGGTCACCATGTCTCGTAAAATTAAAACGTACTTTTTATTAAACTGTTTACAGTAATCAATTAAAGCATCAATTTGAGGATGCTCATCATCAATTAATAATAAATCAGCTTCAAACTCTTTGTGCTCACTAAAGTAGTCAAGTCGTACAATGTTTTCTGCTTTTACTTTGCAGGTTAATAACAATAAGTCGCACACGTTTTTATAAACGTTATCGCGCGCTATTAATGCAGCTACGTTAATACTTGTAGCAAGCTCTATACCTGTGTTTAGTTTTTTCTCTTGTGCAACATGTAGTTCAACCGTTGCGGTAAAGGTACTACCAGCGCCCTTTTCACTTTTAACCGTAATATCCCCCCCCATTAGCTGAGCAAGCTTTTTACATATAGATAAACCTAAGCCAGTACCACCAAAATGGCGGGTCGTGCTTGAATCTTCTTGCGTAAATACTTCAAATAATTTGTCTATGTTTTCAGGCGCTATACCAATTCCGGTATCTTTTATTGTAAAGCTCATTAATAACTTTGAGTCAGTAATGTACTTAGAGCCAACAGCTAAACTTACTTCACCTCTATGAGTAAATTTAAATGCATTATTAACTAAGTTAATTAAAATTTGTTTAAGTCGATGGCTGTCACCAATAACCATTCTGTCTACTACATCTTTAGTATCTAAAAATACTTCAAGACCCTTTCGTTGCCCTTGTAACGCTAAAGAACTAATCATATCGCTGCATACTGTAACAACATCAAATGTATGATTATCAATATCAAGCTTACCAGCTTCAATTTTTGAAAAGTCGAGAATATCGTTTATTAAATTCATTAGTGAATTTGCACTACTATTAGCTAGTTTTAAATAATGGTATTGTTGATCAGTTAAGCCGTCTTCTTTGAGCATTTCAAGCATACCTAAAACACCATTCATTGGCGTACGAATTTCGTGAGAAATATTAGCCACAAAATCACTTTTTGCTTTACTTGCTGCAAGAGCTTGATCAATTGCTCGCTCAAGCTCAACCGTTCTTTGGGATACTTTTAGCTCTAGCGTATTATTTAGACTTTCAAGCTCTGACTGGATATTTTTCAACGAGCTAATATTTCTTAAAATTGCAGCTACTTGATAACAATTACTAAATACATCATAAATACTGCTTAATGTAATTGAGTAAAACTGTCTGTTGCCAAAGCCATCTATGAAGATAGCCTCAAATGGCATTTTCACCCCGTCAGAAATTGCTTCTTCTACGCAGTTTTTATCACTATCATTTAGTTTGAAAAGTGAAATGAAGTTAACACCTCCAGTAGTTAACTTTTCTCCAAATACTTCTTTTGCAGTATTATTAAAATGAATAATTTGACCTGTATGTTCAATAGTGAAAATAGCATCTAATGAGTTCTCAATAATTTTATTGTTTTGCTCTTTTAATGAATGTATAAGCAGCTTACGACTTATAAAACGCTGGTATAAAATAGTGATGACTAAAAATACACTAAAAAACACCCCCAACATGATTAAAAATTTTTGCCGCCTTTCACTTACCTTGGCCAATAAAAGTTCAGTGCTAACACTTACAGCAAGCTCAAGTGGTAACATTGCAACATCGCCATCAAAAGAAATTCGCTTTTGTAATGTGTAATATAATGGGTAACCATCGAAAGGAAGAGTGCTATTGGCAGACATTGTCGTAGATGAAGAAAATTCTTCATCCCAAGTTCTAGCTCTATTAAACTCAAAACCAAAACTCAATTTAGGGTTAGGATGATACAAAAATTCACCCTCATTATTCATAAGGTAAATCTGTGTCCCTTTTGGAGATTCTACCGTTAAACTTTCAATCAACTTGTCAGCGAAATAATTAGTTACTAATATCGCAAACACCTGATTTTCTTCGTCAAATACAGGCTTTGCAACCCGAAAAGTGCTTACATACGGTTTTTGTATTTGTCCATTTTCGCGATTATAATTTAGAGGAGAGATATAAACACTTTTCTGATCCAACATACTCGCTTTTATGATGTAATCTCGCTGACCCTTTTTTTGCAATTGTTGGCCTTGTAATCGAGTTATTTCACCTAACCTATTACGATCAACTCTAACTACTTCTTGCCCACCGTCATCAAGCATAATATATCTAGCTTGTAATATACTATCGTCTGTACGCATAAAACCACTAAAAATACTAGCTAAGCGCTCTTGCCATACATCCATTGGCGTGCCTAGTAAAGGGTCTATTGATTTATTTTCGGTGGCCCGAGTAATACCTTGAATAGGTGGTGTCGCATCTAAAAAGCGAATGGCGGTTACACTATCTTGAAGATGCTTTTTTAAAGATATGCTTTTAATTTCGAGTTCACGCTTTAAATCGATTTGAGCTGCGTGATAAATTTCACTTCTAACGTTTTTTTCAAAAAGATATAAAGAAGGTAAAGCGATTAGTAAAAAGATTATTGCTGCAACAATTACTAATTTGTTACTTCTTCCAACATCCAATAAAGCATTCCGTTTCAACATCTACCTTTCCACAATATTTTATTTCCTTCAGTATAGAGTATTAAAACTCAAAAAGGACCCCAAAACTAATTAGTTACTACTATTAATTTTAGGTTCTAGTAGATAAAAGACTAATCTAATACTGCCTTTATTTTAAATGATTAGCTCTATATCCTTATTATCAAAAGAAACATCCTATAAATAAGTAACCTAAATTTTGGATAATAAATTTATCTCAACAGCTATTTTCAATGCTTATTGCGTTGAATTTACTTGTAATAGTCCTCCTATTCATGCGTAAGTTTACATTGTTTCACTGAAAATCTCTGGCTAGAGAAAATAAATTTAAATATCATAATAAATACGTTGGTAAACCTCCTAACCAGAGTTGAGGTTAAGTAAATTTCGACAAGTTTTATTTATATAACCATTTAACTAACTTTTGAACATACCCGTTTGAGCACAAGATTAGATGGCAAAATCGCTAGCTTGCCACGCTAAGTTAAGGCCTAGTGAATCATTTTCTTTTTTTCGTAGAGTTCCCACGCCCAAAAATTCAACTCATCATTTGCATTTTTAATATCAACTAACGTACCGTTGGCATCAGTTGTACCTGTTGGGTTATCAAACCAAAACGCCATTTTATTGGTGTTACTAATTTCTTCAAAGCGCGATAGCGTGTAATCAAGCGTAGCCGTAATATTATCATTAGGCGCATATTGTAAAACCAACTGCTCGTTTTGACTCTCACGTTCAGTTTCAAAGCGATCCATTTCTTGCATCCAAGCTACCCAATAAGTACCCGTTGGATTAACTGTGGTATCAATTGCACTGCTATATACTCCTGTGGGGGTTAGCGCGATTACGTAACCAGCCTTGCGAGTACCTACGCGCTCTCGGCCACTTTCTCGCTCTGAATGCGACAGTGCAAGTAAAACACCAAACGTATTATCAGCGAATGTTTGGCTCACCATTCCCGAAATTTCAGATGTTAAATTAGAATCTTCAGCACTGGCATCTAATCCACAAACATATGGCTGCTTATTAGTTTTTTAAAAATATATTTTTTACGACAGATTCGAGTTGATCTTTTCGAGGTTAAACTGTTAACAATCATTCCATTTTATACTTAGATATTTAAGTGAATTGGAAGTTTTAATGAATGCAATTATTAAGACGGCTGGTCTAATTAGTTAATAAAGCAGTATTGCCAAAACATTAACGAGTTTACTTATGCCCTATAATTTACAAAAACTAATTAGAATAAAACCAGCTGATTTACTTTCATTTATCGCCTTTATATTTATTAGCGTGACTTTTGCTAGTGTAAAAGTGTATGCCACTGATGCTGTATGGCCTTCAAAAACAGTTTATAAATATGCAAGTGTTGAGGGTAAAAAGATCTTTTACCGAGAAGCTGGCACACAGCATAAGCAAACGATTGTACTTTTACATGGTTATCCGTCGTCATCACATAGCTACCGTGAGCTTATTCCGCTTTTATCTGGTCGTTATCATGTTATAGCACCTGATTATTTAGGCTCCGGTTATAGCGACCGCCCAAACCCTGCGGATCAAAAATATACATTTGAGTTACTGGCTAGATATGTTGAAGGACTACTGATAACGCTTAAAGTAAATCGCTACACCCTCTACATTCAAGATTTTGGAGCACCTGTAGGCTTTAGAATGTTGTTAAATAATCCAGATAAACTTGATGCGCTTATTGTACAAAACGGTAATGCATACTTAGAGGGACTAACATCTGCTAGGCAAGCGTTTTTTAAGAACGCAAATGAGGATAAATCACAAACACAGCAAGATAAACTATATTCATTCACCTCTGAGCAAGCCATTATTAATAAACAATATTTACGTGACGTACAAAAAAATACCGACGTGATGAATCCCGACAGTTGGACTCACGATTCACACTTTTTACAAACCAGAGCTGATAGATTAATTCAGGTACAATTGCTGCAAGATTACTACAATAACCTACTCGACTACCCAAACTGGCAAGCTTACTTACGTCAAAACCAGCCACCTACATTAATTGTATGGGGTAAAAATGACCCTGCATTTATAGCCGCAGGCGCTAAAGCTTATCTAAAAGATGTACCAAATGCAGAACTACATTTACTTGATTCTGGCCACTTTAGTGTTGAAGAAAAACCCGTAGAAATTGCAAAGCACATTGTAGATTTTATGGATAAGTTAACTAATACCAATAATAAATAAGGTATTAAGTTTGTCATTTATAGCAAACATAAAAAAGCGCTAAGGGACTAAACTACCAGCGCTTTATTAAACTTAACCCACATTTAATGTGAGTCAATAATTAACCTTCTTCTTCAATGAGTGACTCTAGTAGGTCATGTATTTCAGCTTTAAGCTCTTTGTCTTCAATTTTGTTAGCGCTGACTTTAGCACTTTGCAGATTTTTAATTGCTTCGCCTTTTTGACCAAGTTCTAGTTGCAATGTAGCCATTGAAAAAGCAACCGATGACATGTGATCTTTGTTATTAATCGCAACCGACTTTTCTAATGCTTTTTCGTAAGTGGTGATTGCCTCCTCTAGCTCTTCGGTAAAATCAGCTAGGGTTTCCCATTGTACTGGGTGATCTTTTGATGTATTTTCATTTTCTATACAAATAGCTTTTAGCTCTGCAAATAACGATTCAAACTTTTCACGGTTATTTTTATTCGCTGCCGCCATTAAATCTTCTGCAAGATCATGTACCGCTTTATATACTTTTGTGTTCATCATCGCGAGGTATCCTTTAGAGTTAAACTAAACGCTTTTACTTTAATAAAAATAGTATGTTCAGTGGTTAAAAGCTTATTTTAACCACTGATTTATTGAATTAGCTATATGGCGTAATAATACATTAATAATGAACATAGCGTAGATGTTAAACGCCTTTGGTTGAGTTTTATTTAAGTAAAAGCTCGAACCCAACATACTCAGGTAGAAACTGAAAAAGGTACTAAAGCAAACCCACTAGCCAATCGAAGGTAAAAAGCAGTCGTAAATATTTTTAGCGCAATAGCAGCTACAAATAAAAGGATAAGGAACACTTTTGCTTTGTAGCTTTTCAGATTTCCCAATACAAGCGTTTTGCATTAAATTCTGTCTTAAAATTATCTAAAGCGTCTTTCATAGTTACTCCCTGCTAATTTATTTATATAAACATTCAACCTAAACTATTCATATTGATGTGTACGCTATAAAGGGTAACAAGGTGTGTCATCAGTAATGTTAGGGTCTGCTGATCTTTGCTGATTAAAATTCGTTCAAACCAGGGGCAATTTAATCGCTGCGCGAGATTTGTAACCTAGTGAGATCGATAACTACTCCTGCGTTACCCTACTGGCTTACATCCATGTAAGAGTAAGCAAAAACCGAGCAATAAAGAGTAAATAGTCCCTAGGAAGAATCCTTTGGGTAACGCCTGTTTGGCATTAATGCTGCGTTATCGCCCATTTGTGGGGAATGACCACACTGCATAGGCCTTGTCTTGCCTAAATACCAAACAGACTGCTGCAGATTTAACCTTGAAAGATCAACAGCCCCTAACCTTTTTGAACAGCTGAAAATAAATTCAGTGCTACACTAGCAACTAATTTAAACTCGTTAACAGCCAACTAAATTATGAAAGAATGTAACCAGTGCGGTAAATGCTGTATTAAATACGGCGGTGGCGATTTAAGCGCATCAAAAGAAGAAATAGACTTATGGGAGCTTTTTAATCCCGAAATTTATGAATACGTTAAAAACAATGAGATTTGGTTCGACCCTGATACAGGATTGAGGCTAGATGCTTGCCCATTTTTAGACATTGCGCCTAAAAAAGATCCTCTCGCTAAAAATATGTATACCTGCAGTATTTACCTCGACCGTCCAGAGGATTGCCGACACTATCCTAGCCTAATACCTGAAATGATCAGAGACGAATGCGAGATGATTGAACCTATCGACATAAAAAATCAAGTCAGAGCTCAACACAGACTCGATATACTTATGATTGATAGCCGGTAACTCTCATTTAAGCTCAAATAGTTTATTAGTTAAATTTTTTACTTTTAAACAAGTAGTGCGGTATAGACATAAAATAAGCTTCCGCCAAACATTGCAGCCGAAAATATTGCTAAAGGGCCTATTAATATTACGGCGATATATTTGATAAATAATCCATTTTTAATCAAGTATTTTTATGTAGCAGGTTTTGAATAGTTTTAATAATATTAGGTACTTTACTCAATATATTTTGTATAAGTAACCTAAATCCATACATCATTTTCAGCGGTGAGTACTGAGCTATTTTCGCCGGTGTTAATGACTCCTCGAGGCTCGACAAGCATAATTTTGCATTCTTTTTTTGCAAAAGGTTTATGCTCAACTCCTTTTGGTATTACGTACATTTCTCCCGCTTTTAGATTAACTATACCATCTCGAAGCTCAATACTCATTTCGCCTTCAATAACTAAAAACACTTCGTCTGTGTTTGCATGAGAATGCCATGTAAATTCATTTTCAATCTTAACGAGTTTAAATTGGTAATCATTCATTTCAGCAATTACTTTAGATGACCACTGCTGCGAAAACTTTGAAAATTTATCGATTAAATTGATTGCAGATATAGACATGTATGATCTTCTTGGCTTATAGAATAAGTAAATATAATACACATAAAAATGAAGTATAAAAAATGTAGTTGAGTTTTAAAAAGCTGTTTTGATCGTCCACTTTCCTCATACCTGTTACTGAACGTTGCTGTGAAAATGCATCGGGGAAGTAGCTAATACCAGTTACTTTTGATGTCATAATAAACCTAATTTGTTTTGATATACCATGTTAATCATAACTTCATGATGTAAATACACGTATTTTTCTTAAAAATAGTAATTTAATGCTCTTTATTACTGTTTTAAAATATAAAAAAGCCAGCAATTTAAGCTGGCTTTGGCGGAGTTGTGAAAGCCCCTAACTAATTAATTTAAAGCATTGAAATAAAACTATTCTCGGCGTTAATTACAACCATGGGTTTACAGCAGAATTAGCAATTTGGGTTTGTGTAAAATAATCAATAGTTGCAATACTAATCACAATTTAACTTTATAAAAGCCTCCACAAAATCAGTACTCATAGATTTAATCTTATGACAAAGAGGTAGTTATTCACTCCTTGATAAATAATCTCTACGCTGAATTTGTGGACACACTACAACTCTTTTCTTTTGTTACTAATTTTTGTATTACGACTGTTTAATTAAATGCTGTTTCACTAGTTGAGGGTCAAATTCTACACCCGTACCTATTATCTTGGAGCGCATGCTTGGCCATTTTTAAACCTTAAAGGACGAGTTGTATATTCATCTATAGGGAATGAATGAACTTCTAAAAAGCCAGCATCAGGCTGTAAAAAGCCTAACTTAACTTGCTCAATCGCATAACCAAACTCGTGCAATGTATGCAAATTTCATCCATTGCAAGCGGTATTGAAGTAGCTTGTGCTATGCGAGCAAAGTCTTTGTAATCATCAGGTATAGTCGGTTCTTCAACCAGATTATGTCGTATTTTTCAATCGATTTTGCAAAGCGAATTGCTTGCTCCACACCCATCGAGTAATTAGCATCAACCATGAGTATTTTGTAATTACCAATTAAATTACGTACTGCAGCTACACGCTCTATGTCTTCTTTAAAATCTGGTTTATCCCTTTAATTTTTTCGGCGTTAAAACCACGATTTAAATAACCATCTATATTACTAAGCTGTTTTTCTTTACTAAATTCCGCCAGCATAACATCTTGTTTGGTCACTGCTACCACCTGCAATTTACCATAATGGTGCATTTAGGCGCTTACACTTAATATCCCACAGCGCTATATCAACTGGTGAAATCGCAAAGCTAAGTAGTCAACCTCGGCCAACATAATGAAGATCCCACTGCAATTTGTCCCAAATTTCCATGATAGACATAGAATTTCCCCAATTAATCCAGGCTTTATTTCATCGTTAAGGAGTGAATAAATCGCGCGACTACCTTTGCCGCCAGTGTAGGTATATTCCAGCTCTTCATACCCGTCATGAGCCATAATATACAACGTAATAACTTCAAAGTGAGAGTGATCGCCATGCTTTGCATCACTTAGCACTTCTGCTAGCGGAATTGGGTAATACTCGACTTTTATACTTTTGATTGTTTGTGATGATACTTTTATTAAGCCACCGAATTAGCTTACACAACAGGTGCTTATTGTTGTAAAGGTTATCTGTTTAATTAAGCGAAATTATCCGAAGGTCTGTTGATCTTTGTGGATTAAAATTCATTCAAACTAGGGACTATTTAATCGCGGCGCGAGATTTGTAATCTAGTGGAATAAAGTAAAAAAACAGTAAATAGCCCATAGGGAAAACCCTTCAGGAAATATATGTTTGGTACAATGCTGCGTTGTCGTCTAAAAATAAGTACACCGCTGTAAATTCAACCATAACATTTCAATACGCCCCAATATATAATAGTTATTTCACGCGGGAGTAAAATAGTTCTTCATAGCTAAGTAAAGTCAATACCCTATAAATTTTATGATAAATAATAGAGCTTATCGGTATTTTTGTTGATTTAAACGCAAAATCCAAAGCTATAGTATAACATTGTTGATTCGTCAATTTTGTAGTGTTATATTATATCACAACATAGTAACTGCGAACCAATATATCAATGACAAAGTTAACATTAATCTCTTCTGCTATTTTTTCTGTTTTATGTTCTCAATCAGCTTTGGCTGCCACTGTTACTGGCAAAGTAATAGATGATAAAAATCAACCAATTAAAAATGCCTCAATTCATGTGCATGGCAAAAACCAAAGCGTTAAAAGTAACTATTTAGGCCAGTTTGCTATAGAAGTTGATGCAAATAGCCAATTACATATTAGTAAAGACAACTACGTAGACTCTCGTATTGCTGTTAGCGAATCTTCAAGCAATCTGTCTGTATCACTTAAACCAACATCGGTTGAGACAGTGGTTGTTTATGCCTCTGCACTTCATAAAAATAGCCTCGAGATGATATCACCAGTAAGCGTGCTCTCAGGTGATCAATTAAGAAATAAATCAAAACCAACTCTTGGTGAAACTCTAAAAGGTTTACCAGGCGTAAATGCAAGTTACTTTGGCCCTGTATCATCAAGCCCAATTATTCGTGGTTTAGATGGCCCTCGCGTTAAAATCACACAAAACGGTTTAGATGCCAGCGATGCATCACGTATTGGCCCTGATCATGCAACGTCAAGCGACAGCTTAGCAGCAGAACAAATTGAAGTTCTTCGCGGTCCAAGTACCCTACTTTATGGCTCTGGTGCAATTGGCGGTGTGGTAAATGTGGTTGATAACCGCATTCCTACTAGTAATATTGACGATTTAACAGGTGCTGCTGAATACACCCACGACACTGTATCTAACGCAAACACAGTTGCTGCTAAACTTGAAACAGGTAATGACGGCTTTAACTTTCATTTTGATGGTACAAAACGTAGCGGCGATGATTATCAAACGCCAAACTTTACTATAACCGACGATGATGGCGATGTTGAAAAAGAAGATTCAGTTGAGAACACCTTCATTGATAGCGAAACACTGAACTTTGGCACTAGCTATGTTGGAGAGCACTTAACGATTGGTTTTTCTTACGGTAGCATTGATACTGATTACGGTATTCCGGGACATGAGCATCACCACGAGCATGAGCACGAAGGCGAAACTGAAGAAGAACACGAAGAGCATGAAGATGAAGAAGCAGAAGAAGCCGTTTATGCACATTTAGAGCAAGACCGTTGGCAGGGTTTGATAAGTTATGCACTGCATAATAATTGGATTGAAACCATAAATCTACGTGTTGGCTATACAGATTACTCGCATAGCGAAATTGAAGATGGCGAAATTGGTACTACTTTTAAAAATAAAACGACTGAAGCACGCTTAAACGTAGAACATAAATTTGCTGATTGGCATGGCATGGTTGGTTATCACTATAGCGATTCAGATTACGATGCAGTTGGTGAAGAAGCATTCACACCAGCAAGTGTAACGACAACTAACGCATTATATTTACTAGAAGAGCGTGAATTTGGTGACGTTACAATTGAACTTGGCGCGCGTATTGACGATTACAAAATAGAAAGCCATATTTCAGAAGCTGAGCATGACCATGGCCATGACGAAGCTGAGGAAGAACACGACGAGGAAACGCTTGATTACAGTAAAAGCTTTACTAATTTAAGTGTATCAGCGGGTGCTATATGGCAGTACAAACCAGGGCATAGTATTGCGACAAGTATTTCTCATTCAGAGCGTGCTCCACTTTCTGCAGAGCTTCTATCTAACGGTTTACACATTGCAACAGGTACTTATGAACTTGGCCTTGGTTATAACATTGAAGGTAATGAAGCACATTTTGAGCCAGAGAATATTAAGCAAGAAACTTCAACCAACCTAGATTTAAGCTTTAGACGCTTTAGCGGAGACTTTGGTTACACCGTTAACTTTTTCTATAACGATATTAAGAACTTTTATTTCCAAGAAAATACAGGTTTAGTTTACGATGAAGAAGACGGTTTAGAATCAGCTATTGGTGCACATGATGATGCTGTTGCGGTTTATCAATTTACCAGTAAAGATGCAGAGCTATATGGTATTGAATTTGATGCTCACTATCAAATTACATCAAGCGCTATGGTGAAGGTATTTGGTGACTCGACTCGTGCAAAACTTAAAGATGATGAAGGCAACCTACCACGTATCCCAGCCAATAAATTAGGCTCGGAGCTACAGTATGATTTAGGTGATTTACAACTAACGCTCACAGGTACTCATTACTTTGATCAAAATGATGTAACTGCATTTGAAACTCAAACTGATGGCTATACGTTATTTGATGCACAAGCTAATTACCAATTAGGCTTAGGCAGTGTAGATGCACAGCTGTATATAAACGTTGATAACATTACTGATGAGTTAGGTTTTGTGCATAGCTCGTTTATTAAAGATAAAGCACCGTTACCTGGTAGAAACTTTCGTTTTGGTATCCGTGGCTACTTTTAATAACACCATGACGCTGAAAGCTTAACGTTAAATATCGTTAACTCTCTCTAAAACCGCATTTAGTAAATGCGGTTTTTTTATACCATTTCATTAATAAAGTGTCCCGTTTTAATATACGATAAACTATTGATATAGGTCTAATTGCTAATTAGTGTAATAGATACAAAAAAGCCGTGTTCAAATTGAACACGGCTTTTTAAATTCTTAATTAATATTTAAATTAAGAAAGGATTTCGTGTAACTCAACGTCAAATACAAGCGTTGAGAATGGTGCAATTGCAGCACCTGCTCCACGTTCACCATAAGCAAGCTCATGAGGAACATAGATGCGCCATTTAGTACCTACAGGCATCATTTGTAATGCTTCAGTCCAGCCTTTGATCACGCCACCAACTGGGAATTCAGCAGGTTGACCACGTTCATAAGAACTATCAAAAACAGTACCGTTAATTAGTGTACCGTGGTAATCAACACGTACTGTAGACTCAGCAGTTGGCTTTTCGCCTTCGCCAGTTGCTAGTACTTCATATTGAAGACCAGACTCAGTAACAGTGATTTCAGGACGTTTAGCGTTTTCTTCTAAGAAGGCAATACCTTCTGCAGAAAGTACTTTAGACTCTTCTTCACGACGAGCTTGAATCTCTTCGTTAATTTTTTCGAATGCAGCTTGAATCTCAGGGATCTCAATTTGAAAAGCGCTACCAGCGTACGCATCTTTCATGCCTTCAAATACTGAATTTAGGTTTAAGCCTTCAAAAGGATTAGACTTAAGTTGCTCACCCATTTGTAAGCCAATACCGTAACTTGCTTTTTCAGCATCTGTAGTAAAATTATCTGACATAATGTGTTTTTCACGTTTTGTTAGTTAAAAGACACGACTATGCTATCACAAAATAAACCCCGTTTGGGGCTAGTTTTTGCTGAGTTTTAGCTTAATTAGGCCCACAATATAACTACAAAGCGGTAAAGTGAATGAAATTCCAACAAGTAAAGGAGTAGCTAATAATCCAGATTCGCCAGACAGTAAAAATGGCACTGCAACTAAGCCGACTAAACCAATAAAAGCAGAGCCCATTACTGGCCAATGTTTATCATATTTAGTAATAAGATGGGCAGCCAAAACATTAAAACCAAGACCATAAGCAAAAGCGTTAATTAATGGATATTCTGGTTGTGCATCGACCGCCATTTTTACCAACAAGCTAATAGCACTTTGATAGCAGTAACCAAATACAACCCATAATAAAAGATGTTTTATTAATTGCTGTGAGGTTGATAGGTTTGTTGCTTTAGTCATTAATTAAACTCCACATAGCAAAAAACCGCCTATAAGGCGGTTTTTTTAAATAATGGTGGAGAGATAGGGATTTGAACCCTAGATGGGCTATAAACCCATGCCGGTTTTCAAGACCGGTGCATTCGACCACTCTGCCATCTCTCCGTACGGCGCGAATAATATGGCTAAACGCATTAATTGTAAAGAGCTAAATATAAATTATATCGTAAATAATAATTAAACGATTAAAAAAGTCACACTGCGCTTTTGTTACGCTTATTAATTCAATACTCAGTAATATTGTTTAGGCCTGCGAGCAATCCAAGAACAAATTAAACAAGCCAATAAACTCAATGCCGTGAATGTTACACTTTGAAAAATTAAGTCAAACCGATTTAAATCATCACTTGGTACTATTACAAACATAAAAGCGGGAAGTACACTTAGCGCCAAAACATAACAACACACTTTAAATGCCCGTCCAAAATCAAAACGTTTAGACTGTTGCATCCACAAGGTTAACAGTATTAGCATACCTATTGCAGAGCCTGCTATAAAATGAGCTGCATTTGTACTCATTGCAACATACAAGGTTATAAAAGCACCAACAATTCCCCAAATTGACCACGCAAGCCAGTTTTCTTTTTCCTGTAAAAATAAATTTCCCATTGTTTTCGTCTTCTTTATCGTTATTTTTATTAAGACTTTCCATAATGTATCAAAAAATAACCGATTAAAAAACAAACTGAAGAAGAATTATTAATTTTTGTGCTTCCAAGCGCTTCTCACAGCCAAACTACTAACTATTTTATATTACTTTTGGTTATCTTAATGATTTATGACTATGCAAATTGCATAAAGTTCATACTATTTCACAAATTACTAAAATAATGTTCTGGTTTATGGCGCGGTGATTTTTTACACTCGACTTGTGGAGTACCGACGTATAAGTACCCTACAATTTCATCTTGTTCATGTAAGTTAAGCGCTTTTTTGACGGCTTTACTTTGTGCAAAGTAACCTGTGCGCCAAACACCACCTAAACCTTGAGCAAATGCAGCTTGTTGCATTGCTAATACACTGCAGCCTGCACTTTGTACTTGCTCAATACGAGGAACTTTTGGGTGTTCTTGATATTTAGCAATTGCTATTACAATCATAGGCGCACGAAGGGGAAGCTCTTTAGCACGGTTAATTACTTTTTCTTCTTTTTGCTCTGCCACTGCACTTTGATGGTAAATTTCACCCAATTTATTGCGTGCATCACCTTGAGCAATGATGAACTGCCACGGTGCTATACAGCCATGATCAGGAACACGTAATGCTGCTTGCTTAATTATATCGAGCTGCTCAGGCGTAGGGCCCGGCCCTGTTAATTTAGAGTCTGATTGGCGGGTAAGTAAAAGCTCGATAGCATTCATAACGGTTCCTATAAATTCAAAACGTTAGAGTAACATTTAAAGCCTTAAATAATAAATACCGATAAATTAAAATGTGAAACGACCACAAAGGGTCAACTATGAGGCCGTTAATAAAATACAATTAATATGTTATTTTTTTATAACGTTTCGCTTTAACCAGTAATCAATACTAACAAAACGCCCACCGCCCATAAAAAATAAACTCAGGAGCATAGCAAAATATATGGCCGAAAACTCTATGCCATTGTTTAAAATCGAAGGTTTGCCTTTTTCATACAAGTAATCAGGAAAGCCATGCTCTTCAACTAAGCCTCGAATTTTTCCTATCCTGTCTTGTACTTCAAGTGAGTTTTCGAGGCTTTCTTTTGCACCCGGGATAGATAACCAATCAAGAACTTGTGCTGCACTCGTGTCGGGGTTAGTCGGTGCAATGGCAAACCAACCGTTATGCCAATGTACAGATGTTGCAGCTACAACCATTGTAAACATTAGCGGGATACTGACTAAGCGAGTAAATAGACCGATTAATAAAAACCAACCACCTAAAAACTCACTCCAACCAGCTAAAAAAGCCAGTAAATCTGGAAATGGCAAGCCCAAGCCCCATTCACTATTTCCAAACCATTGCACAACATCTGGTGACGCTAATACGTTATTAAAAAAGCCTTGGGTATCACCACTTATAGCTAGCTTGTTATAACCTGCGATGATCATAACAGGAGCTAAAATAAGGCGAAATAGTAAAGCTGGCAAACCATCTAAAAACGATAATTTACCAATAGCTAAATGATATAGGTGGGTTAGTTTTTTCATGCGTGTCCTGTGTGTTCATAGTTTATTAAGTTATAGACTATAAACAGCAAAGACCGCATGAATTAGGGCATTATTTCATTTTATTTACAAATTTAAATGCTTCTCGCTATTTGCAATGCTTCAAAAATAGCCCGTTTAGCATCAATAGCAGCAGCAAGTTTAGCACCGCCAATAACATGTACTTTAGCGTTTTCGACCTGTGATTTTAATACTTCATCATTAGAAACTTGACCAATACATGCAATAACCGTATCAACCGCAAGTACTTGTGTTTCACCTGCTACCGTTATAG
Source organism: Pseudoalteromonas aliena (assembly GCF_038155085.1). Taxonomy (GTDB): domain Bacteria; phylum Pseudomonadota; class Gammaproteobacteria; order Enterobacterales; family Alteromonadaceae; genus Pseudoalteromonas; species Pseudoalteromonas aliena_A. The sequence continues at coordinate 357,033 of NZ_JBAKAU010000001.1, read as the reverse complement.
TTAAACCGTTATTGTCAAAGCTTTGATACTGACAGTCAGCAATTTGTTTAACACCGTGCTGCTTCGCTACTTGACGGTGTATCCAACCTGTCGTTTTGCCAAGTTCACTACCAAACCGACCAGAGCTTCTTTTAAGCATAAATAATTGGCGTTCGTCTTTGTGCGGTTGAGGCTTACACTCAATACCCCATTGCGATTTAAAGTCACTAATAGTTTGTGATTTATGCTCGCTTAAAAACGCAACCATATCAAAGCCAATACCGCCAGCCCCTAAAATAGCAATGGACTTACCGAGCTCCACTTCACCACGTATTACTTCATCATAGGCAAACACTCGTTTGCCATCACTACACTTAATTGATGCTTCACGAGGGCGCACACCTGTTGCAAACACAATGTCATCGTAGCTGTTTCGCATCGAGTCGTCATACGCTTTGCCTAGTTCAACATTTACTTTTAATCGCTCAAGCTCATTGGTAAAGTATGCCAATGTATGATTGAAATCTTCTTTACCAGGTACTTGCATTGCTAAGTTAAATTGACCACCCATTTGGTTTTTTTGATCAATTAACGTAACGTTATGCCCTTTTTGTGCCAAATAACAGCTAGCCGATAACCCAGCAGGGCCTGCTCCTACAACAAGTACATTTTTAGCTTTAGTGGCTTTTTCCAATGGGTAATCAAGTTCAAACGCAGCTTGAGGATTTACCAAACATGTAGCACGTTTATTTTTAAATACATGATCTAGACAACCTTGGTTGCAACCAATACAAATATTAATTTGCTTTGATTGCTGATTAGCATACTTATTAAAAAACTCAGGATCTGCAAGTAATGGCCTCGCCATTGAAATTAAATCAGCGTCACCGGCACTTAAAATATCGTTTGCTATATCAGGGGTATTAATACGGTTTACGGCTATAACTGGTACATTTACTACATCTTTCAAACGTTTTGATGCTTCTTTAAATGCGCCCGGGGGTACCATACTCGCAATTGTTGGTACTCGTGCTTCATGCCAACCAATGCCCGTATTAAAAATATCAACACCTGCTTTTTCAAGTTCAGTAGCTTGAATAACGACTTCATCTGGCGTTGAGCCTTCTGGGATTAAATCGATTACCGATAACCTAAAAATGATTAAAAACTTTTCAGAAACTTTCGCTCTAACAGCTTTAACTATTTCAAGAGCTAAACGCATTCTATTTTCTAGACTACCACCAAATTTATCAGTGCGCTTATTTGTATGCGGTGCCATAAATTCATTAATCAAATACCCTTCTGAACCCATAACCTCTACGCCATCGTAGCCGGCTTTCTCAGCCATGTAAGCTGAGTGAGCAAAGTCTTTTATGGTTTTTTTAATCGAGCTAAGTGACATCGCTTTAGGTTTATAAGGATTAATAGGTGCTTGTATTGCACTAGGTGCTTGATTGAATGGATGATACGCGTAGCGACCAGCATGCAGTAACTGCAAACAAATTTTACCACCATGCTGATGTACAGCGTCTGTATACGCACGGTGTTTAAATACATCGTAGTAGCTATTAAAAGAAGATGATACAGGCGTTAATTTGCCACGTAGATTAGGGCTGTAACCACCTGTAATAAGCATAGCAGTGCCACCTTTGGCGCGAGCTTCGTAAAAGGCGCGTAAACGTTTACGGTTATGCCACCCTTCTTCTAAGCCGGTATGCATTGACCCCATTACTAAGCGGTTACGTAATTGTGTGTGTTTTAATTGTAGTTGTTGTTCTAACATCTTGTGCCCCGTTAACTGGTCTAACCTGTATACATTATCTAATTCTGCTTTAATGGCAAGTAATAAGCAATATGTGCATGCATTTAATTAAAAATAGCAGTAAAAACTTACATTTATATAGGTTCATAAACACTTAGTTACGATTTAGCAGTTAAATTAATTTTTATTCTAGGCTAAGATGGAACTAATGTATCAACTGTACCAAATTAAGGAGCTATTTTGATAGCAAAGGTATTTAAAGGTATTTGGGCTGGAATTAATTTTTCTCGTCGCTTAATACTAAACATTTTGTTTTTATTACTGGTAATTGTTTTCTTTGTGTCACTCTCAAGTGACGATGATCAAATAATAGTTGAAAATGGCTCTGTACTTAGGCTTAACTTAAATGGCCCTATTGTTGAAGAGAAAACATATATAGACCCAGTTGAAGCCGCAATTAGTGATGCAACCTCTGGTTCTGAAGCACCAAGCGAAATATTACTCGACGATATTGTTGAAGTAATAAACGAAGCGACTAAAGACGATCGCATCACGGTTATATTGCTTGATTTGCAAGAGATGCCTAAAGCACATTTAAATAAACTTAAGCAAATTACAAAGGCTATTGATGCTTTCAAGCAAGCTGGCAAAAAAGTAATTGCATCGGGTTATTACTATACTCAAGCACAATACTATATTGCATCTCATGCTGACGAAATAGCTATGCACCCATACGGAAGCGTAGGCATTGAAGGTTATGGCATGTACCCGCTTTACTTTAAAGATGCACTTGAAAAACTTGAAGTAACGCAGCATATTTTCCGTGTTGGTACATTTAAATCAGCAGTAGAGCCTTTTATTCGTAACGACATGTCTGATGCAGCTAAAGAAGCTAACCGCGTTTGGTTAGGCGCTCTTTGGAGCGAATACAAACAAGATGTTGCCGCTGTTCGCCCATTTGATGAGTCAAATTTTGACGAGACAATGGACGTATATCTTGAAAAAATGAAAGCTGCAGATGGCGATGCAGGTAAATATGCACTTGATCATCAGTGGGTTGATTCTTTAAAAACAGATCAACAAGTTCGCAAGCAATTAATTGATTTAGTGGGCGCACAAGAAGATGGCAAAACATTTAAGCAAGTTTCATTTCGCGAATACTTAAGTTTAGTTAAACCACCAATTGAATTTGATAACCCTATTGCCGAAAAAGTAGCGGTAGTTGTTGCTAAAGGTACAATTGTTGATGGTGAGCGTAAAGCTGGCGAAATTGGTGGCGACTCTACAGCAGCCCTACTTCGTAAGGCACGCCTTGATGATAAAGTTAAAGCGGTTGTATTACGTATAGACTCTGGTGGCGGTAGTATGTTTGCCTCTGAAGTTATTCGTGCAGAAGTATTAGCCCTTAAGGCTGCTGGAAAACCTGTTATTGCTTCAATGAGTTCTGTGGCTGCATCAGGTGGTTATTGGATTGCCTCTGCTGCAAACGAAATTTGGGCAGCACCAAGTACAATCACCGGTTCAATTGGCGTATTTGGTACGTTTATGACATTTGAGAAAACCTTATCGAAAATTGGTGTTTATTCAGATGGCGTTGCAACAACCGAGATGGCTGGCTTTTCTATCACTCGTCCACTAAATGAAAAAATGGGTCAAGTAATACAAATGAACGTTGAAGAAGCATACGGTCGCTTTTTAAATGTTGTTGCTGATGCGCGAAATATGACTCCTGAGCAAGTTGACAAAATTGCCCAAGGCCGCGTATGGATTGCATCTCAAGCACTTGAACTAGGTTTAGTTGATAAGTTAGGCGACAAACAAGATGCGATTGAAGCAGCTGCTGCACTTGCTAAGCTTAATCAGTATGAAGTTAAAACTATTAAACAAGATTTAAGCTCGCAAGAAAAAATGATTCAAAACATTTTTGGTAATGCGTCTATTAAATCTATGCTTGGTTTGCAAACACAAAAAACATCTGTGTTAGCAACACAAGCCAATTTACAAAATGTTATTAACCAATTAAGTACTGAAGTTGAAAACCTTAAAGATTACAACGATCCACAAGGTGTATACGCACGCTGTTTAGTGTGTAATATTGCACAATAAAAGTGCATAGCTTCAGCTAATCAGCTGTATTTAAAGCTGCTTAACGTTATACTAAGCCCAGTTTTTTTACTGGGCTTTTTTATGAAACGTAAACGCATTTATATCGCTTATACTGGCGGTACTATAGGTATGAAAAAATCGAGTCGAGGCTATATTCCAGCTGAAGGTTTTTTAACAGAAACCGTAGTGAATAACGCAGAATTTAATCGTGATGAAATGCCTTTGTTTGATATTCACGAATACTGCCCGCTTATAGATTCTTCAGACATGTCACCAGAGCATTGGCAACTCATTGCTAATGATATCAAAGATAAATACCAAGATTATGATGGTTTTGTGGTGCTCCATGGCACTGATACTATGGCGTATACAGCTTCAGCGCTGTCATTTATGTTCGAAAATTTGACTAAACCTGTGATTGTAACCGGCTCACAAATTCCGCTCTCACAATTACGTTCTGATGGCCAAGTAAACTTACTTAATGCCATGTATTTAGCTGCAAATTATCCTATTGCTGAAGTTAGTCTCTTTTTTAATAACCAACTGTTTAGAGGTAATAGAGCAACTAAAGCACACGCGGATGGGTTTAATGCCTTTGCCTCGCCGAATCTAGATCCCTTAGCCTTATCAGGTATTAATATTCAACTGATTAAAGGTCAGCTTAGCCCCTATGTTGAAAATGAGCTGCAAGTTACACCTATTACACCTCAACCAATCGGGGTGCTTTATTTGTATCCTGGCATTAGCCAAGAGGTAGTTAAAAGCTTGGTCAATGGCAATATTAAATCATTGGTGCTACTGAGCTTTGGTGTGGGTAATGCACCACAAGATCCGAGCTTTTTGTCAATACTCGAAGAAGCAAGTAAACGTGGCGTCGTAATTGTTAACTTAACTCAGTGTTTAAAAGGTCATGTAAACATGGGTGGCTATGCAACAGGTAATGCGCTATTAAATATTGGTGTAATTAGTGGGTACGATATGACCCTTGAAGCATGTTTAACTAAGTTACATTATTTATTTAGCCAAAAGCTTGAAGTCGAAACGATTCGTCATTTAATGCAAGATAACTTACGTGGCGAGTTAAGCCGTTAAATCTCACCGCGCCTAGAATACAAAAGGCACGCTAAATAGCGTGCCTTTATCGTTTTAAACAACTGTTTTTTATCTAACTTTAGCGTCTATATCTACTAAATCAGTTAAATGACACATTTCACCACTGTGGGTTTTTATTCCGTGCTCACCAAAGTAATCACGCTGGGCTTGAACTAAATGCCCATTACTCGGTGTAGTTAATGTTGCTAAATACGTTTGTGTAGCTCCCAATACAGGGAATGCTAAACCAGTCATTACTGCTTGACCGGTAATTTTGCGCAAAGAGTTAGACTCTTTTTCAAGAGTATCAATAAATTCAACACCTTGTGCAACGCTATCTAGGTAATCAGCACGGATTATACAACCAGCGCGCCACGTTTGAAGCGTTTTAGATAAATCAACTTTCCACTGATGAGTACGTGATGCCCCCTTAATTAGCGCTAAACCTTGGCGATACGCAAGTAAGCTTGCAAGTAAGAACGCGTCTTTTAGCTCATCTAAATCGATTTCAACATTGCTCGTTGATTTAGATGCATATGTCATCTCTTGTGCAGCCGTTGTGTTACATGCATTAGTTAAATGACGAGCTTGAACAGCAGCAACAAGTGAAGGGACTGCAATACCAAGTTCAAGTGCATTTTGTGCAGTCCAAAGACCAGTACCTTTAGCACCAACTTTATTATCAATTAAGTCCGCAAGTGGTACATTATTATGATTTTCAAGTGACAATATATGGCTAGAAATAGACAGTAAGTAACTATTTAATTGACCTTCTGACCAGGCATTAAATATCTTAGCTACCTCTTTTGGAGAACGATTAGTACCTAAACGAAGTAATTGGTACACTTCTGCAATTAGTTGCATCAGTGCATATTCAATACCATTGTGAACCATTTTTACAAAGTGACCACTTGCTGATTGGCCAACACGTGCAAAACACGAGTCGCCATTATAGCTAGCAGCTACTTTTTCAAACCATGGCTCAATGCGTTCCCAACCACCTTCAGAACCACTTGCCATCATTGCAGGACCATGGCGAGCGCCTTCTGCACCGCCAGAAATTCCCATAGTGGCAAATTCAAATTTATTTTGGTATTTAAGTTTACGCGTTATACCGTCTTTATAATTACTATTACCGCAATCGACTATCATATCGTCGCAATTAACGCCGGCTTCTACTAGTTCATTACAAACTGTATCAACTAAGTCACCAGCAGGAACAAGTAATAAAATAGAACGAGGTGCCTCTAAACGCCTTACCATGTCACTTAAATCAGAGACAATGTGAAGCCTGTCAGCCATGCCTTGTGATTTAGCACAACTTAGTAACTCTTCACCCGCATGTGGGTTTTTATCATAAGCGACTAGCGTTATCCCTTTTTCAATTAAGTTTAGGGCAAGATTTTTTCCCATAACGCCTAACCCTACTAATGCAACTTGCATCTAGTGTCCTCCTCGGTAACAACTATTTGGTTAGAAAATTCAGTGTATAAATTAAATAATACCGCGTGCATTATACTCATACAGTCATAAAATACTAACTGTGAGCCCATACAACATGCTTTTTTATTACAGATAAATAAGCTACGTAATTATATCAAACATCAATGCTCTCGGGGTGACTAAAAGCAACGCTAATTGAAATTAAGATCATTGACGCATTCTGACACCGGTGTCATAATGATGACACAATAGTTTTGTATAAAATAGTGGCAAACCTTTGAAGTTTGCGCATAATTAAAATATTTTAATCTAATATAGATATTTTGAGCCAACAAAATAACGTCAACATGCTTTCACCAAGCAAACAGGAGAAATTGATGCTAAGACGCACGAAAATAGTCGCTACCCTTGGACCTGCTACCGATAGAGATAACAACTTAGAAAAAATTATTATCGCTGGGGCTAATGTAGTACGTTTAAACTTCTCACATGGCGTTGCCCAAGATCATAAAGACCGTGCGCAAGCTGTACGCGATATTGCAAAAAAATTAGGCAAGCATATTGCTATCCTTGCCGACCTTCAAGGCCCTAAAATCCGCGTTTCTACTTTTAAAGAAGGTAAAGTAACGCTTGCTGTGGGTGCAAAGTTCACTCTTGATGCAAAAATGGAAAAAGGCGAAGGTGACGTTAACTCTGTAGGTATTGATTATAAAGAATTACCTAACGATGTTAGTCCTAACGACTTACTTCTTCTAAACGATGGCCTTATACAATTAAGTGTTGATGAAGTAGCTGGGCATTTAGTGCATTGTACAGTAACTGTTGGCGGCGTATTATCTAACAATAAAGGTATTAACCGATTAGGTGGTGGCTTAACTGCTCCTGCGTTTACTGAAAAAGATAAAGAAGATTTAATAACTGCGGCTGAAATTGACGTAGATTACATTGCCGTATCATTCCCACGAAGTGGTGATGATATGCGCTATGTGCGTTCACTAGCTGAAGCTGCTGGTTCAAAAGCACAGTTACTTGCTAAAATTGAACGTGCCGAAGCTGTTGAAACGCAAGAAGCCGTTGACGATATAGTTTTAGCGTCTGACGCTGTAATGGTTGCTCGTGGTGATTTAGGTGTTGAAATTGGCGATGCTGCTCTTATGGGCAAGCAAAAACTAATTATTCGTCGTGCTCGCTCATTAAACCGCACTGTAGTAACTGCAACACAAATGATGGAATCAATGATCGATAACCCTATGCCTACGCGTGCAGAAGTTATGGATGTTGCAAATGCGGTACTTGATGGAACAGATGCTGTAATGCTTTCAGCTGAAACAGCTGCTGGTGATTACCCTGAAGAAACTGTCGCTACTATGGCACGTGTTTGTTTAGGAGCTGAATCTCAAAAAGAAACGCACGTATCTAAGCATCGTTTAGACAGTCGATTTTCTAACAATGCAGAATCTATAGCCCTTTCAGCTATGTATGCTGCCAACCACTTAGACTCTGTTAAAGCTATTGTTACACTTACTGAATCAGGTAGCACAGCTAAATTAATGTCGCGTATAAGCTCAGGTTTACCAATTTACTCGCTTTCACGCCATGCGAGTACACTTGGTCAAACAGCACTTTATCGTGGTGTTTACCCTGTGTTTTTTGATTCTACAAAAACTGAAAAAGACGGCATGGTAAAAGCAGCACTTGATACACTTGTAGCTCAAGGCTCGTTAAAATCTGGTGATACAGTTATTATTACTCACGGTGATTCAATGGAAACTGTGGGCGCTACTAACACAATGAAAATTGTAACAGTTGTGTAGTTAAACGCCGAATATAAAAAGTGCGAGCTAAGCTCGCATTTTTTATGTCTGTAATATCAAACTTAACTGGCTAGCGCTGCTTTTACTTTATCGCGGTAACTTCGACTCACTTTAAGCTCTTGCCCATTTTCAAGTACTAATAAATACTCACCGCTCACTTGCGTAACTAGTTTACTTATCTGCTTTGTATTTACTATTGCGCTGCGGTGTACACGCACAAATAACTGAGGGTCGAGTTCTTGCTCTAGCTCTTTCATTGTTTTACGTAATATATGTGTTTGCCCATCTTGGCAATGTAAGCACATGTAGTCACCTGCTGCATCAACCCATTGGATAGTAGCTACAGGTACTCGAATAATTTCTCCCTGCTCTTTTACAGCAAGAGATTCTGGGTAACGTCTATCTGTTAATGTGTCACCCGTGGCTAGTTTCTTAAGTATTTCTTCGCAATTATTACCAGTAATTCCGGCTACAAAACTCGCTAGTTTTTTCTTATGGGCGTTGTCTTGCTGCGTTTTTAAATAGGTATGCACTTTTTCTACCGCCTGTTTTAGTCTGTTATCATCAACGGGTTTTAAAATGTAATCTAGCGCATGAATTTCGAACGCTTTAACAGCAAACTGATCAAAGGCAGTTACAAATACTATCGCAGGTAATGCTTTTGTACTTTCGCTTAGCGCTCTTGCTACTTCAAATCCATTCATGCCTGGCATTTGAATATCTAAAAATACTAAATCTATTTTTTCACTTTGACAGATTTCAATTGCATCTGCTCCTGAGCTGCACAATTTTATCACTTCAATATCAGCAAACTCTTCGAGTCTTACTGCTAAACCTTTTCTTGCTAAGGGTTCGTCATCAACAATAAGTGTTTTTATTTTTGTCATTTTTTCACAGCCTTCTCAAACGGTACTCGTAGATTAACTTTTAATCCACTTGGCGTATTATGTGATAATACAAACGAATAATTATTTTCATACAACGTTTTTAATCTATCTTTGGTGTTAGCAACACCTACACCTTGAGCATTCACTAATTGACCATCAAGTATTTCAGTGCCAGGACCGTTATCGCCTACTTCTAGTAATAACTCATTTGCAAATACTTGTGCTTTTATATCAATTACTCCGCCTTCTGACAGGTGAGCAATAGCGTACTTAATTGCATTTTCTATTATTGGTTGCAAAATTAAGCTTGGCACTAAAGCCTCTTTAGCTTGCTCGCTTATATCTACATTTACTCTCAATCGCTCATCAAAGCGGACGCGCTCTATTTCTAAATAAAGCATGAGAGCATGTAGCTCTTGCTCAAGCGGTACTTTTTTAATTGGATCGGTATTTAATGTGTAACGTAAAAAGTCACTTAACCTTGCTACCATTAAGTTAGCATCTTTGTTTTCTTTAACCAAAATTAAAGTAGAAATAGCGTTAAGTGTATTGAATAAAAAATGAGGATTAAGCTGATACCTAAGCATTTTTAGTTGCGCTTCGTGTGCCATAGTTGTGGCCTTTAGCGCTTTTTGTCGCTCACTTTGCAATAGCTGATAATATTTAACGCCAAAGTACAAACCACTCCAACATAAAATAATATAAACCGAATCTAAACCTTGCTGCAGGTAATAAAACCACTCCTCTGGCCTATAACCATGGCGGTATATTTCCCATAGGTTGAATTTTTGAACTACAGCCCAAAGAGTGCCCGTTATATAAGAGGCACCAAATACTACAATCATTAATACCCAAGGTGAGGCGTTCCAAATTTTTCGATAAATGTACCTAAGCGGCACTGTCATTAAACAGCCAGCGTAAGCATTTAATAAAATAACAAATACGTATATATCACGCATTTCAAACACTTTAGAACCAATATAATTAACTAACGCATACCCTATCCAGCCAGCAATTTGCAGAAGCCAAAAAAAACGCTGCCTGTTATCGACTAAAGATTGCCAGTTCAAAATAAATGTTTACTCCGTATAGTTAAAAAGCTAATTCCATAAAATAAACTTTTGTTATTCTTTATTGTTTTGCCTATATAGGCCTAAAGCTTAATAAAATTAGGTAGTCTTATTATATAGATTTATAAGTTTGTATAGCACTACAGCCTGCCTTACTTTTTAAGAGTCTTACCGCAAACAATTACTCACGCACTAAAAAGCGAAAGGTTATCCACCTTTCGCTTTTTAAATATAAATAGCTTTTTCTAAATTAAGCTAGTTTATCTGATGCTACTTTGTATGTTGGATCTTCAATCACATTCACCTCAACTAAATCACGTGCCTTATACAGTAACTGTGTACAGTCTTTACTTAAATGACGTAAATGAAGCTGTTTACCTGCTTTAGTGTATTTATCTGCAAGGCTGTCTATTGCTTCTATTGCACTATGATCAGAAACACGACTGTGTTTAAATTCAACAATTATATTTTTAGGATCATTTTTCACATCAAATAATTCAGAAAAGTTTTTAACTGAACCAAAGAAAAGCGGACCATGTATTTCATATACTTTAGCGCCTTCCTTATCAATGTAGCTAGTTGTATATATCTGTTTCGCATGCTGCCAAGCAAATACTAATGCTGATACAATAACACCTACGCATACTGCAATCGCTAAATCAGTAATAACTGTCACACCTGATACAAGTACTATTACGAACGCATCAGATAATGGTACTCGTTTCATCATTTTAAAGCTTGCCCATTCAAATGTACCTAATACCACCATAAACATAACACCGACAAGAGCTGCAAGTGGGATCATTTCAATCAAGCTAGAAGCAAAAATAATAAAACCAAGTAGCATTAATGCAGCGCTTATACCTGATAAACGAGAGCGACCACCTGAATTTATATTGATCATTGATTGACCAATCATTGCACAACCACCCATTGCACCAAACATACCGCAGGTGATATTTGCAGCACCTTGACCAATACATTCTTTATTACTATGACCACGTGTTTCTGTAATCTCATCAATTAAGCTAAGTGTTAATAATGATTCAATTAAACCAATAGCAGCTAAAATAAGTGCATAAGGAAAAATAATTTTTAGCGTTTCGAAAGTAAACGGTACCATAGGAATATGAAATTCAGGTAAGCCACCGGCAATGGTTGCCGTTTCATTTCCAGTCATACCTTTTAAGAAATCGAGTACTGTATGTGCTTCTAAATCAAAACCAATTACTAAACCTGTTACAGTTACAATAGCCACCAATGAAGAAGGCACAGCAGTAGTTAATTTTGGTAAAAAATGAATTATAGCCATAGTCAGTGCAACTAAGCCAAGCATGATATAAAGCGGATTGCCTGTCATCCATTGCTGTCCACCGGCACCATCAGGCACTTTAAATTGTCCCAGCTGCGCTAAAAATATAACAATAGCTAAACCATTTACAAAACCGAGCATTACCGGATGAGGAACCATACGAATAAATTTACCGAGCTTAAATACACCCGCTAGAATTTGCAGTATTCCCATCAGCAACACAGTTGCAAATAGATATTCAACACCGTGATCAAGCACTAAACTTACCATGACAACAGCTAGTGCACCGGTTGCACCTGAAATCATACCAGGGCGACCACCAAAAATAGCCGTAATTAAACCAACGATAAACGCGGCATATAGACCAACCAAAGGTTCTACATTTGCAACAAAGGCAAAGGCAACAGCTTCTGGAACTAAGGCAAGCGCCACAGTTAATCCAGATAGGATATCGTTTTTAGCAGAGCTAGGCGCCCTACTTAGTAAGTTAAACATTGAGGTCCTCAAATGGTGTAATGGGTATCAAAAAAGCGCTAAATTCTACCAAATTAGCGCTCAGTTAACAATTGTCATTATGTGGTTAAGCTAAAATGGTTTAGCTTTTAAAAGAAGTGCTTTTACAAAGGAAGGGAAGTACTGCGTTTTACACATGTCATTGTTACATTAGAATGTACTTCTTGAACATATTCTAAGCTTAGTAAATTATCGCGCACAAAATGCTCATACCCTTCTATGCCTTGTGAAATTATGCGTAACATAAAATCCATGGTACCAGCCATAGTGTAGCACTCTGTTACCTCGTCATAGCTCATGATCAGCTTTTCAAATTCAGCAAGATTCTTTTTACCGTGATTTGATAAACGCACATGTGCATATACAAGCATATCAAAGCCAAGTTTTTTCTCATCTAAAAGAGCCACTTTGCTTTTTATATAACCATCTTGTTCTAGCTTGGCAATTCGACGCCAGCATGGAGATTGAGACAAGCCTACTTTATCTGCAATTTCTGCGGTTGATAAACTAGCATCTTGCTGTAAAAGTGCCAATATTTGGCGATCTACGTGATTTAGAGACATTTTATTTCTTATTTATCAAATAAACTGGTTAAATTATACAACCATTTTAAAACTCAGTCTGCTTATTTTTAATTTTTATGCAGATTACCACACTTCAAACAAGCAACTTAACGAAACTTACCACTAACAAATGGATTTGTTTTCTTTTCAAACCCCACCGTAGTGTCACACCCATGCCCTGCCAATATTTTAGTATTATCAGGTAAGGTTAAAATATGCGTCTTAATCGACTCAATAAGTTGTTCACTGTTCCCCTTAGGAAAGTCAGTACGCCCTACTGAGCCTTTAAAAATAACGTCACCGACAATAACGCACTCATAGTCTGGTTGGTAAAACACAATATGACCGGGTGTATGCCCTGGGCAATGTTTAACTAAAAAACTAAGTTTTCCTACACTCACTGTGTCGTTATGGTTTAGCCAAATATCCGGATAAAACGGTTCAATAGGTTTAAATCCAAACATCTGTGCTTGCATAGGTAAGTTTTCAAACCAAAAGTACTCATCTTTTTGTGGACCAATAATTTGTACGTTAAATTGATTTCGTAAAATATCAGCCCCACCCACATGATCTAAATGCCCGTGCGTTAACCAAATAGCACTTAATGCTAGTTTATGCTCATTAAGGACCGTTATTATTCTATCAGTGTCGCCACCTGGGTCGATAACCACAGCATGTTTAGTTTCGCTACACCAAATAATACGGCTGTTTTGTGCAAAGGCAGTGACAGGTATAGTTATGATTTCCATATTAAATTTCTTTACTTTTTTGATCTGGAATAACAACTTCTTCTTCGAATGACATAAGTATTGGATACTTTAAGTACGCTTGATCATAAAATGGACTTTGCTCATATAACCAGTTTAATCGAGCTTCTGCGTCACTCGCGAATGATTTATCTTTAATTTTTTCATCAAATTTAAGCGCAAGCTTTGGGTTATCTTTTAGCATTTGCCGTGCATACGGAATTAGCGCATAGTTTTCCATATATTCAGTACGCTGAAAAATAGTATTAAACTCACCCCACGCAAAAAATGAATCAGGGGCCTCTGGGTGCAATAAATGAACTGCTAATTCGCCTGCTTTTTGTTGGGTATTTACTTGATACCAACCATCTAAATCTACATTTATAGCAGGGACGTAATCAAAAGTTGCTGATACTCTAAAACGCCCTTCAAATGGTGCTTTATCAAACGTGTAGTCTGCCACCTTTGCAACTTTCAAAGGCTGTGTGTTTGCCCCTTCAAGTTTATTAATAGAGACACCATGTAACTTTAGTTTCTTAATAATATTGCTATATACAGGCGGAATAAAAAAAGCTTTAGGTACTTCAACTGTATGTTGTACATCTTTTTGCCAATAAATCGGTAAGTCAGTATATGTATGTGCTTTACCCAAATATTCAACTTCATTTTGACCCGAAAGTGAATTCATGCTTGATGAATATTCAATACCTTTAAACTGCGCAATCGTATCAGCTTGCTTGGCATAGCCACGCTTTACTATTAACTGTTTAGGAACAAATTCTTGTTCTTTTTTTACTGCATTAGCTAATTCATGACTGTGCTTTGATAGCGCAGTAATAGCACCATCTAAAAATACATAAGTTCCCAATACACGTTGCTTGTAAGGCTTCAATGAATGATTTTCGACTAAAATAGTCGGCAATGACTTTAAATCCCCCCAACCATTTGAAAAACGTGGCGTAGCAACCCATCCCGCTAATCCTTTTTTAAAGTCGCGCTTGTCCATAACAAAAACAAGTGGCCCTGGGGTGTGTCCTTGCTTCGCTAGCGTATCGTCAATGAGAGGTTTAAAAAACTGGTTTAATGTATCTGATACCGCAGGCGATTCGCTTGAAAATACCGGATTATAGCCATAAGTCACATCGTATTGGTAATCTGCGCCGTCGGTTACGTGTACATCAATGTATAAATTTGGGTTGTATTCGTTAATAACCTTTAGAACACTTCTAACTTCTGGGGTATCTAATTTAGTAAAATCACGATTTAAATTAAGGTTATTAGCATTTGTTCTAAAGCCCATTTTTGTAGGGCCCCTTTGATTAATACGATTGAATGCACTGCTACGTTCGTGTCCATCTACATTTAAAATAGGAATAAATAATATGTTTACCTTTTTTAAAATGTCACGGCGTTTACCCGTCGCTATATCTCTTAGTAGCATAAACGTGGCATCCTTACCGTCTATTTCACCAGCATGGATACCAGATTGAATAAGGATAGTTGGCTTAGTGCTATTAGCCATTTTCCCAGCTTCAAAAAAGCCTTGCTCACTGGCAATGAGCATTTTTATTGCACGTTTACTATTACTATAGCCAATAGTTTGAGATTGAAATTGAGTAGGGTTTGCAGCAACTAACCTATCTACAAATGCCATTGTATTTGCATAATCGGGAGACGTTTCACCTGCTGATAGCTCAAAGTCAGTCGTTAACGGCCCTTGTTTTTGTAAAAGCGCTACGCTTTTCCCATGCCAATCAATGAGTGGGGGTAAGTGTGCGTCATACGCCACACTTGCAGATAAAACTAGTAAACTTGCAAACATAAAATTCTCTAACAGACACCGTAATTACATAAATTATATCAACTAAATTTTTTATAATGAGGAAACTGCGGTGATTCAACAAAAAAATGCAGCCAAATACATTTCACTCATTCACACCTGTGATTTTAAGCTTTCTAAACTTATTAGGTATTATACCAATCCGCAATAATACTTAATCATTTCGGGGCTAAACGTGTCACTACCTGCGTTAAAATACTCTCATTTACGACTGCATGGAGGCAGAAGGTAGAGCAATGCAGGAGCAATTGCCGAGAACAACTAAATAGCGAATTGGTATTATTGATCATTGGTTTTAGTTACTAAATTACAGGCACAAAAAAAGGAGCCATAGGCTCCTTTTTAATACTTATATAAAAAGCTTAAGCGGCTAGGCCTTCTTTAGCTTTTTCTACAAGCGCTGCGAATGCAACTTGGTCGTAAACAGCGATATCTGCAAGGATCTTACGATCGATTTCTACAGATGTCTTTTTAAGACCATTGATAAAACGGCTGTAAGACAGACCATTTTGACGTGAAGCAGCATTGATACGTGCAATCCATAATTGACGGAAAGTACGCTTCTTCGCACGACGGTCACGGTAAGCGTATTGACCCGCTTTAGTAACAGCCTGGAAAGCTACGCGGTAAACACGTGAACGTGCTCCGTAGTAACCTTTTGCTTGTTTTAAAACTTTTTTGTGACGTGCACGTGCGACAACGCCGCGTTTAACTCTTGCCATTTCTAAAAACCCCTATTAAGCGAACGGTAACATACGTGAAACTAGACCATGATCATTTTTATGAACCATCATCTTAGGACGTAGGTGTAACTTACGCTTAGAAGTTTTCTTAGTCAGAATATGACGAAGATGCGCTTGTTTACGCTTGAAACCGCCAGAAGCAGTCTTTTTGAAACGCTTAGCAGCGCCACTGTGACTTTTTAGCTTATAAGCCATTGCAATAACTCCAATTGTATTGCTTGTAAATTAGTAAGCAGGCGTGAGATATATTTCTATAGCTCCACTTTTAGGCCTAACTTACTGCCATGTTCCGGTGAAGACCCAGCATAAATGCCACAATCTTACTTTAAAACCGGTTAACTCAGGTGAATATTTGCATATTGCTTGCAGACCTGAGCTAATTTCGGTGCGTATTATCGCTTAAAAATTATTTTTTAGCAACAGGCGCCATCATCATAACCATTTGGCGGCCTTCAACACGATTTGGGAAAGACTCAACTACTGCAAGCTCTTCTAAATCAGTTTTGATACGGTTTAATAATTCTATACCAATTTCTTGGTGAGCCATTTCACGGCCACGGAAGCGGATCGTAATCTTAGCTTTATCGCCAGCTTCTAAGAACTTACGTAAGTTGCGAAGCTTAACCTGATAATCACCTTCATCCGTACCTGGACGGAATTTGATTTCTTTTATCTGGATTTGCTTTTGCTTCTTCTTCTGCTCTTTTAGTTCTTTGCTTTTTTCAAAGATGAACTTACCGTAGTCCATGATTCTACAAACAGGCGGCTCAGCGTTTGGACTGATCTCAACAAGATCAACACCCGCTGCATCGGCCATAGTTTGCGCGTCTTGTAATGACTGAATTCCAGCTTGTTCGCCTTCAATGTCAATTAAACGAACTTCTTGCGCTGTAATTTCTTCGTTAATACGATTTTTTTGAGCTGTTTGTTGCCCTTTCTTGCCGCCTCTAATAGTACGTTCCTCCAAGAATATCAATAATATAAGCGTGTAAATGGCTGTTTTTTAATGCCTTACACGCTCGATTTTTACTGTCGATTTTTAATTTCTTCGCTAATTTTAGCTACAAAATCATCAACATTAAATTTGCCAAGGTCTTCACCTGTGCGAGTACGCACTGCTACTTCTTGCTGTTCAACTTCTTTATCGCCAACAACAAGTAAATATGGAATACGCTTCAGTGTATGCTCACGGATTTTAAAGCCAATCTTCTCATTTCTCAAGTCAGCAGCGGCTCTAATTCCAAGTTTATTTAATTTTTGTACAACTTCTTTAACATAAGGAGCCTGTTTATCGGTAATATTCATAATTACCACTTGCTTTGGTGCAAGCCACGTAGGGAATAAACCAGCGTACTCTTCAGTTAAAATGCCAATAAAGCGTTCAATTGAACCCAATATAGCACGATGTATCATAACCGGTGTACGACGTTCGTTATTTTCTGCTACATAAGTAGCACCCAAACGACCTGGTAATGCAAAATCTAATTGCACTGTACCACACTGCCACGCTCTGTCTAAACAATCGTACAAAGTAAATTCAATCTTCGGACCATAAAACGCGCCTTCGCCCGGAAGGTAATCAAATTCGATATTATTTAGTTTAAGCGCATCAGCTAAAGCAAGTTCAGCTTTATCCCAAATTTCATCATCACCAATACGTTGTTCTGGGCGAGTTGAAAGCTTAACTACAATCTTTTCAAAACCGAACGTTTCATATGTATCGTAAACCATCTTAATACACGCTGACACTTCGTCCATTACTTGTTCTTCAGTACAAAAGACATGAGCGTCATCTTGTGTAAAACCACGTACACGCATTAAGCCATGTAATGCACCTGATGGCTCATTTCGGTGACAACAGCCAAACTCAGCCATACGAAGTGGTAAATCACGGTACGATTTCAAACCTTGATTAAATATTTGTACGTGCCCTGGGCAGTTCATTGGTTTAATCGCGTATTCGCGCTTTTCAGACTCAGTGGTAAACATTGCATCTGAATATTTTTCCCAGTGACCTGATTTTTCCCAAAGCGAGCGGTCCATCATCATTGGACCTTTTACTTCTTCGTAGCTATATTCACGTAATTTTTCACGTACAAACTCTTCAAGCTCGCGGTAAATGCTCCAACCATCATTGTGCCAAAACACCATACCAGGTGCTTCTTCTTGCCAATGCCACAAATCAAGTGCTTTACCAATACGGCGGTGATCGCGTTTCTCTGCTTCTTCCAAGCGTTTTAAGTACGCTTTAAGTTGCTTTTTATCGCCCCACGCAGTGCCGTAAATACGTTGTAGCATTTTGTTTTCAGAATCACCACGCCAGTATGCACCTGCCACTTTCATTATTTTGAAGTTTTGACAAAATTTCATATTTGGTACGTGAGGTCCACGACACATGTCTACATATTCTTCGTGATGATATAACCCTGGGCGGTCATCTTTTGCAATGTTTTCGTCCAAAATTTCAATTTTATATATTTCGCCACGCGCTTCAAATGTATCGCGAGCTTCTTGCCAGCTTACTGTTTTTTTCACTACGTCGTAGTTTGTTTTTGCAAGTTGAAGCATACGCTTTTCAATGGCGTCTAAGTCATCTTGTGACAAAGAATGTTCCATATCGATATCGTAGTAAAAACCGTTATCAATAGTTGGGCCGATAGCCATTTTAGCTTCAGGGAAAAGTTGCTTAACTGCATGACCAATTAAATGAGCACATGAGTGGCGAATAATTTCTAGGCCGTCGTCGTCTTTAACGGTAATGATTTCAAGGCGAGAGTCTTCGCTAATTAGGTCACATGCATCAACACGATCGCCATTAACACGACCTGCGATGGTTGCCTTAGCAAGACCTGGACCAATATCGTTTGCTACATCAAGAGTACTTACAGGGTTTTCGAAACTACGCTGACTGCCGTCAGGGAGAGTAATAACTGGCATTATAAATCCTTACATACAGTGGTGACACCTACAATGTATCACGTGTATTTTCTAATAAAATTAAATGAGAATGACTCGACAACGCTCTTACGAATAAGCATTGACTATTTTTCGCCTCATTTGGCTAATGTAGATGCTGAGTCTGCTCAACTACAAAAAAGATATTGTCGCGTGATAGAGTAACAATTACAAGTTTAAAGCGCCTAATTTCAGTGATATTTTATCTTATTTGGTTATTTTTAACCCTGCATTACCTTATTTAAATCAAAAATGTGACAATTTTAAATATCGCATTATTTAAGCAACAGCTAACGGCTTGCCCTCGCAATTTAATAGAGGTTGAGTATAATACGTGGCAATTAAGCTATATTAGAGAACAGCAATGAGAACATGTGGTGTAGAAATTACCGGTAGTGACGTACTACTTTGTATTTTAAGTAAAGATAATGACGTATTTGATATTCGCGATGTGCGCCAAACACGTTTTACCTTAGGTAATGGCAATGACACTGAAGTAATGCGCAAATTTCAATTTGATTTTGCAAAGCTAATGCAAGATTATCAAATTGATTCTGTTGCAATCCGTGAGCGCCAGCCTAAAGGTAAATTTGCAGGCAGTGCTAAAGGTTTCAAAATGGAAACCGCTATTCAGTTAATTGAAAACTTAGATGTTCGCGTGTTCTCAACGACAGAGATTAAAGAGCAAGTTAAGCGTAACCCTATCCCAATTGCTTTTGAAGAAACAGGTCTTAAAAAGTACCAAGAAAATGCATTTGTAAATGCTTACGTTTACATAATGAAAAAAACATACCGCAGCGACGAAATGTAAACTCATTGCTCGTTTAAAAACGCGTACTTACGATGTAAGACGCGTTTTTTTGTATCTAAAAAACGTTTGGTTTTTATAAAACTACTCATATCAACCTGCTTATATACGGGGTCTATATGATTTTTACACGCAGGTAAACCAATAAGTAACGTGGTGTTGTTATAAATGTATTAATTATTAAGTGTTGGAGCTTACCATTGATAATAGGCTTTATGTTGCATTGCGCATACACAAGCCCATTAACTAAAAGCTAATTACTAAAACCAGTTACTCAGCAGACTCTTCTGGGCGGTGCTGCTTTTGTACGCCGGTTAAAAACAAGCGTAATATTTGATCGTTACAAACACGGTAATGTTTATTGTCTACTTTACGAGAAAATGCGCTTAACTCATGTTTACTTAAGTCAAAATCAACAAGCGCAAGTGTTGCTATAACATCTTCTGCTTTCATATTTAACGCAATACGTAGCTTCATGAAGATAATGTTATTGTTCAGCTTTTTCTCAGGCTCAGGTTGCTCACCATCACGTTTGCCACGTTGGGTATTAATAAACCCATTTAAAAAGCTCGCAAACTCAGTATCACTTATTGGGGTAAAAGCCTCTTCACCTTCTTTAGTCAACCATGCAATTACTTGCTCTTTGGTGACCGTATGTTCTGCTGATGTAAAAACATTGACCATAGCAGTATCAGTTAAATTAAAAGTGTAGCGAATGCGGCGTAAAATATCGTTATTAGTCAAAGTAAATCCCAAAGTGAGGTATAGCAACCAAGCAGTTATTGCTTAATTTTAAATAAGCGCCTAGTTTAACAGGTTTCGTTATAGTGCCCTATTGTTTATTACTGTTAACGCTATGGATAAACAAGCCTTAGTGCTAATAAAGGAAATACCAAAATAATAGAGCCAAATAACCAAATTATCATTGCTACCGCTTCCTAAATAAAGCCCATTCAACACAGCAATCCCTAACATTAAAACAATGCCAATTAGGCACACTATCACACGAGACACACTTGTTATGGTGTCCATTAAATGCGGGAAAAACACTCCAGCTAGCATAATAAAATTTAATAATAAAGTGAGCGAAAAGGCAAAAAACCCATCGACGCCATTTGCTGACTTTGAGCGTTTTTTAGCCATTGCACATAAACAAAGTGCATTGCACTGTAACTGGCTCGCATGTTAAACCCTTTTACTAATTACCAAGCACTTTGGCAGGATCTACGCGCGTTGCTTGCCATGCAGGATAAATAGTGGCAAGTATTGCAAGCACAAACGTAACAATCACTGTAATACCAATGTCTTCAAGGACTAATTTACTTGGTAAAAACTCTATAAAATAAACGTCCTCAAGTGGGTTTGCTCCAAATAATTGGCTTATCCAGGTAAATAGCTCGCTTATATTAAGCGCTAATACCACGCCAATTAGTGTTCCTAGTGCCACGCCTACAAATGCTTGCATTAAGCCCTGCATTACAAAGGTGGCTAAAATAGTACTGTCTTTCGCGCCCATGGTTTTCAAAATTGCGATATTGCCTTGTTTTTCGCGTACTTCCATCACCAAAGACGATACAATATTAAAACTAGCTACCGCTATAATTAAAAACACTACAATATAAACAATGGTACGTACCATTTGAATATCTTGATATAAGCTGCCTTGGGTTCTAAACCAACTAGAAACATACACGTAGTCGTCAATAGTTTGGCCCACTTTTAGTGCTATTTGGTGCGCCGAAAACACATCATCAACACTTAACCGCAGCCCTGTTACTTGAGTTTTATCGTAACCCAATGTTTGCTGCGCTTTGTTAAGATGTATAAATGCAGCGGTACTATCAATCGGGCCACCCATTTCTATAACACCTGCAAGGTTAAGTGTTACGCGTTTAGGCGCTAATAATGACTGACCTTTTTGGCTTATTTGGGGAATAAGCAACGTAATGTTGTCGCCTACTTTTGCATCTAACTGTTTTACTATTTGCTTACCTAAAATTACATCGCCATGGCCTAACTGGCTCACTAACTTACCACTGGTAAACTGGTTTACCGCCGATACATTACTCTCGAGCGATGGCTCAACACCTCGAATTTCTATCGCTTTTAGCTGGCTTTTATATTGCGCCATCCCGTTCACTGCAATAAATGGCGCAGCGCCTGTTACATGCGGTTGTGTTTTTAAATCTTCAACCTTTTGCGACCAATGTGCAATGGGCCTGCTTGGTGCTACATATTCAACCTGCGGCACAACGCTTAGTAACCGGTGTACTAGTTGCTGCTCAAAGCCATTTATTACCGACAGCGCGACTATTAAAACCGCGACTCCTAATAAAATACCAATAGTCGACGCTTTAGCGATAAAGCTAACAAAGCCGTTTTTTTCATCTTTGTGGCCTGAATAAGCTCTAAAACGTTTACTTAAAAATGCACTAAGCAACATGCTGCGACTCTTTAATAGCTAGTTTTCCATCGTCTAAATAAGCTATTTTGCCCAGCTTATCGGCAAGTTCTAAATCGTGTGTAACTACCACAAAACTGGTGTTTAAGCTTTGGTTAAGCTCATTTATTAAATCGTAAATTTTAATCGCATTTTGTTTATCTAAATTACCGGTTGGCTCATCAGCAAGCACAAGCGCAGGTTTTGTAACAAGTGCGCGGGCAATAGCCACGCGTTGGCGCTCTCCACCAGAAAGCGCAGACGGTTTATGCGAGCTGCGATGTGCAAGGCCTACTTTTTCGAGCATCTCGAGCGCTTGAGCTTTGGCTTCTTTGGCACTTAAGCCTTTAATTAATAACGGCATAGCCACGTTTTCAACTGCGCTAAACTCCATTAATAAGTGATGAAATTGATAGATAAAGCCCAAATTTTGGTTTCTAAATGCAGCTTGCTCTGTTCGCGAAAGTTTTGCAACTTCTTGGTTTTTAATTTTAGCGCTACCTGAGCTTGCGGTATCTAATGTGCCAAGTATGTGTAAAAGCGTACTTTTACCAGAGCCAGAACTCCCTACAATAGCGAGCATTTCACCTTGCTGCAGCGCTAAATCAACGCCTTTTAATACTTCAACTTGGTTACTGCCATCTTGATAAACCTTACTTAAATTTTCACAACTAATTACTAAATTATTCATAACGTAATACCTCTGCTGGTTTTACTTTTGCGGCTTTACGCGCGGGATATAAGGTAGCTAAAAAGCTCATAGCAATACTGGCAAACGCTATTATTACTAAACTCAAAATATCAAATTTTACCGGAAGCTCTATACCCGCCAATAAGTTTAAGCCCACTAATGCAAGTAGCTCATTTATATATAAACTAAATATTACGCCTAAAAATGCGCCTATTGCGGTACCAATTACGCCGTTATATAAGCCTTGCACCATAAACACTTTTTGCACTTGCGAAGGTGTTAAACCTAACGTTTGTAGTATGGCTACTTCACCTTGTTTCTCGCTTACCATCATGGTTAATGCCGAGACAATATTAAACACCGCCACCAATACAATGAGGGCAAGCAACATAGACATAATGCGCTTTTCCATAGCAACGGCTGCAAATAGAGTACCTTGGGTACTACGCCAATCACTGTAATTATGATCTTGTAAAATACGTTGGCTTGCTTCAATAAATTCATCTAGTTCGAAAGGTTCGTGCAATGAAACACTTAGATTTGGGGCGGTATTTTTATCCAGCTTTAGTACCCGCTGTAGCGAAGCGCCACTGGTAAACGCAAGTGCCATATCTATCTCAGATCCGGTTTCGTATATTGCGGCAACTTTAAATAAACGCTGGCTGGGTACTCGCCCAAGCGGTGTATACGTTGAAGCATTAGGCATAATAATGCGAAGCTTATCACCCACACTAACGCCTAATTTACGGCTCAAATAACGGCTTATTGCAATGCTGTAGTTTTTGTTAAGTACGGTTTTCCAATCGCCTTGCACTATTTTATCGGTAATTTTATACAAAGAACCACTATCGTTATAAAGGCCTTGTAGTAAAACGCCGTGCAAGTCTTTATTTGTTTGCAAAATAGCTTCGCCGTGGCGATATAAGCTTACATGATCAACATAAGGAGATTGTTCGAGGTCAGTTTTAAGGGTGCCCATTTGGGTGGCAGTGTTTTTACCTGCGCTAACTTCAACATGCGGAATAAGTCCAAGCATATTGGTTTTTAGGCTATTTTCAAACCCGTTCATTACACTGCTTACCGTGAACAATGCCATTAAACCAATAGCGATACCGGCAATAGAAAAAAACGAAATAAACGATATAAACGCATTTCCTTTAGAGGAGCGACTATATCTAAGCCCTATAAATAAGCTAACCGGTTGAAACATATTATTTTTAACACTTATCGTAAAAGTATTGAGCAATAGTAGCACGAAAAAAGTGACTTTGGGTATGGCGCAAAATGTAAAAAATAATTTAAAAATCTGATACTTGGCTATATTTACAGCAATACATGTTTAACCATTAATTCGCGATTAAGCTTCAAGCCCTTTGACTAAATAATCGAGCAATACCCGTACATTAGTGGCCACAAACTGCCTTGGTGGATATACGCCCCATACCCCTTCTTGCTTTGGTTGATAGGATGTTAAAATAGGCACCAATTGCCCTGAGTTAATTTCGTTTTCAATGTAGTAGTCTGGGAGTTGTACAATACCGAGCCCCTTTTTTGCGCCATCCACCAGCGCCCAACCACTATTACACTGTAGCCGCCCCGCTATTTTAATGTGTTTATCGCGCCCATTTTCGTTTACGCGCCAGTAACTACTATTCCCAATTAAACATTCATGGCTGTTTAGCTCGCCTAAAGTATGCGGCTCACCAAATCGCGTTAAATACTGTGGTGCCGCGCACATAATAAAACGCCGCGCACTTAACCTACGCGCTTTTAAGCTCGAATCTTTTAAATGCCCTAGCCTTATGGCTAAATCGAATCCGCCCTCTAATAAGTTTTCTTGTTCGTTACTGAGTGTGGCAACAACTTCAACCTCGGGATGATCCTTCATAAAATTATGCACTATGGGCATAATAAAGCTCTCTCCGTACATAACTGGTGCTGTAAGCTTTATTTTACCTTTAGGTGTACTTTGTTGCTGAGCGAGGCCTTGAGTTGCCTCGTCCATGGCGTGTTGTAAGTGCTTTATTTGATGTAAGTACACTTCGCCTTCTTTGGTTAAAACCACTTTACGGGTTGTACGAGTTAATAGTTGTGTATTTAAACGTTGCTCAAGCGCTGTTACATGGCGGCTAATATGCGCAACCGAAAGCCCAAGCATTTTTGCAGCCGCTGTAAAACTGCCCTCTTCACCAACCGCTATAAACTCATCAATTCCATCCCAACGCGCCATTATTACTATGCTGTAAAAGTGTTTTAATAAAATCGAGATTATCATTATTTGAGAAACAAATACAATAAGCCCATCACCCAAGCAAATTGGGTCTACAATTATTTTTTAATAGCCAGTTAAAGGAAATAAAACACATGTCTGAATTTATTAAATCAAAAGCGGCGATTGCTTGGGGCCCTAATCAACCACTTAGTGTTGAAGAAGTTGATGTGATGATGCCTAAAAAAGGCGAAGTAATGGTAAAAATTACCGCTACTGGTGTGTGTCACACCGATGCATTTACATTATCGGGTGAAGATCCTGAAGGCATATTTCCTGCTATTTTAGGTCACGAAGGCGCAGGCGTTGTACACGCAGTTGGCGAAGGCGTAACCAGTGTTGAAGTTGGGGATCATGTTATTCCTCTATACACTGCTGAATGTGGCGTATGTAAAATGTGTACTTCAGGTAAAACTAACCTATGTTCTGCTGTGCGCGAAACTCAAGGTAAAGGCCTTATGCCAGACGGCACAACACGCTTTTTTAAAGACGGCCAACCAATTTATCACTACATGGGAACATCAACGTTTTCTGAGTACACAGTATTGCCAGAAATTTCACTCGCTAAAGTAAATAAAGAAGCATCACTAGAAGAGATTTGCTTATTAGGATGTGGTGTAACAACGGGTATGGGGGCTGTAACAAACACGGCCAAAGTTAAGGCAGGCGATACGGTGGCTATATTTGGCCTTGGCGGTATAGGTTTATCAGCTATTATTGGCGCAAAAATGGCGGGCGCTAGTCGTATTATTGGTGTTGATATTAACACCAGTAAATTTGACCTTGCGACGAAACTTGGCGCAACCGATTTAATAAACCCCAAAGATTTCGACAAGCCAATTCAAGAAGTTATTGTTGAAATGACAGACGGTGGCGTTGACTACTCGTTTGAATGTATTGGTAACGTTGATGTAATGCGATCTGCTCTTGAGTGTTGTCACAAAGGTTGGGGTGAGTCAGTAATTATTGGTGTAGCAGGTGCAGGCCAAGAAATATCAACCCGTCCGTTTCAGCTGGTAACTGGTCGTGTATGGCGTGGTAGTGCATTTGGTGGTGTTAAAGGGCGTTCACAACTTCCTGAAATTGTTGAGCGTTATATGGCTGGTGAATTTGCTCTTAGCGACTTTATTACTCATACAATGAGCCTTGAAAATATAAACGACGCGTTTGATTTAATGCACGAAGGCAAAAGTATTCGTACAGTCATTCATTACTAATACGCTATTGGTAACCTATGTATTAAAAAGCCGTAATACTTAATTTTTGCGGCTTTTAAGGATTCAGTATGTTAGAAAACATCTCAAGTGTAAAAGTGTCTGGCGGTTGGCATAAGCAATATACCCACAGCTCGCAAAGTACACATTGTACTATGCGCTTTGCCGTATTTTTACCACCTGGTGCAAGTGAAGCAAATAAAGTACCGGTGCTTTATTGGTTATCGGGTTTAACCTGTACAGACGAAAATTTTATGCAAAAAGCTGGTGCATTTAAAAAAGCGGCAGAGCTGGGTATTGCAATTGTAGCGCCTGACACCAGCCCCCGTGGCGAAAACGTACCCAATGAAGACAGTTATGATTTTGCACAAGGCGCAGGCTTTTACGTAAATGCCACGCAAGCTCCTTACAACACCCATTTTAATATGTACGATTATGTTGTTAATGAGTTACCAGCACTTATTGAACAACATTTTCCAATAACAAGTAAAAAAGCAATTAGCGGCCATTCTATGGGTGGGCATGGTGCATTAATGGTTGCACTTAAAAACCCGACTGCGTTTTCAAGTGCCTCGGCTTTTAGCCCTATTGTAAATCCGATTGAATGTCCTTGGGGTGTAAAAGCATTTACTGGTTATTTAGGAAATGATAAAGCACTTTGGGCACAATACGACAGCTGCGAGCTGATGAAAAATGCAGAGCAAGCTCATTACTTACCTATGTTAGTAAGCCAAGGCGATGCCGATGGCTTTTTACAAGAGCAACTTAAGCCAGAAAACTTAGTCGCTATTGCTGATAAAAAAGGCTACCCGCTTACACTCGAAATGCAAGCAGGCTACGATCATAGCTACTTTTTTATAAGCAGCTTTATTGACCAACACTTATTATTTCATCATCAGTTTTTAACTGCATAGGCTCATTAGTGTGTAGGGATGACTTTTCTACCTCTACACACTCTTTCAATACTTTACTCACTTGCCTGCATACTTGTACCGTATTGTTATTGCCCTTACCTTTAATAAATTCAAATATTGCAATATCGGCTTCAGCACCGAGTTTAGTAAAGCTAAAACCCTCTTTATCTTTTACAACTGGCCCCGCATTTACTGGGCCAGGTTGAGAGCGCGCTGCCCCATCTAAAATTATACCCGCAGCAGCGCAACCAATTAATACATTTGAAAATAGAATAATCAATAAAGTACGCATTATTAACCCCACCAATATAATTACCTAAATTATATACAATTTTAAAAGTAGCATTGTAAAAAAATGTAAGCCTTAGCGATTAAATTCACGTATGAACTCTTTAATAAAACCCACCAACTGTAAAATAAAAATAACCAAAAAAGGAAGCGCGCCAATAATAGCAACGCTTCTGTTTAATGGTTCATTGTTTTGTACTAACAAAACAAAAGCGCATAACCCTAGTGCAAACGACCAAGCATACAAGCTCCATGTTTGAGCTTCACTTGCATCACTTAATTGGCAAATAACCAAAACAGCAGAGTCTGCTGATGTAGCTACAAAAATGAGTAACAGCAATAAACTTGACCAAATTAATAAACCGCCTTGCCACCCTAATTGCTCGAAAAATACAAACAGCCCTTGCGTATAATCAGCTTTAATAGCCGCTAAAATGCCTGCATTGTGCGTTTGATCCCACGAAATTGCAGAGCCCGAAAACACACTAAACCATATAATAGTCACAAAGATTGGTACAAATACAACACCTATCACAAAAAAAAGTAACAAGTTTACCAATATAAAAAATGGCGACCCTAAATAACTTAAAATTTTATTAATGGTAGGTTGTAAGTGATCTGTGAGAAATTCAGGAAACAAAAAAGCAAAGACAGATAACCCAGCACAAAATAGTAACGCTATTTTTTCAAGTTTAGTCGTTGTGATTAATGTTTTATTTAAAGGCAAAAGGTTCACATAGGTGTCTTTTAGGCATGATTAAAGAATACGGGGCTTTAAAACTCAGATCAAATTAACTATTGCGTAAAATAGTAATAAAAATATGTAAAAGTTTCATCAATAATTTTTATCAAACACAGCTTCCTGCAATAAGCCATTGATTATTAGTTATTTATGCGATGGCTCACTGTTTGCTTATTATTAACAAATTTAACCCGCATAGGCTCAATAATGGAAATTGATTTACAGTGGAATGAAATTATCGATAACTTAATACACTTAGGTATTGCATACCTACTTGCGCTACCTATGGCTTACGACAGAGAGCGAAGCCATGATGGTGCAGGCCTTCGTACCTTTCCTCTTGTTGCTGTTGCATCGTGTGGGTATGCATTAATAGCTATGTCGGTATTAGATGGCGCAGAAGCTCAATCTAAAATGTTGCAAGGCATCATTACGGGCATTGGTTTTATTGGCGGTGGCGCAATTTTGAAAAATAACAAATCAACCTCCGGCACAGCAACCGCAGCAAGTATTTGGAATATGGGCTTAATTGGTATAGCTGTAGCCTATAGCCGCTACGAAATAGCTATTTTGCTTGCCGTTATTAATTTTATAACGCTAAGGTATGTAAAAAAGTTTAAATAGCTTTTAATGAAGCTATTACACAGTCGAGGAGTGAACAACCAAACTCGCACACTGATACTATATAACATATAATACACGCAAATTTTATAACATGTTTTGAACCTAAATGTCGGACTCAGCTTTAACACCTCGACTACATCATATTGATTTACTTCGGGGTATTATCATTATATTCATGGTTATAGACCATGGCATGTACTATTGTCTAAACTACTCGGTAACCGATCCGATGACTATTCCAGGTACTGATGCTCTCACCTTTTTTACGCGTTTTGTATCTCATTTTTGCGCGCCACTTTTTGTATTCTTAGCAGGCCTATCGGCTGCTATAACAGAGCATAAATATGTATCCACTAAAGCATTTTCACAGAGCTTGATTGTTCGTGGTTTAGTGCTAATTTTGTTTGAATTTACTATTGTTTCGTGGTCTTGGAGCTTTAACCCATTATACCCAATGCTATACGCACAAGTTATTTGGGCAATCGGATGGGGGTTTATAATATTAGGTCTTTTGCGTTTACTTGGTATATATGCCGTTTTTGTAGCAGGCTTACTATTAGTATTCGGGCATAACCTGTTTGATGATATTAGCTTTGAGCCTAATACACTTACACACACTGTTTGGTCTATTGCACATCAAAAAAATGTACTTGACCTCCCTTTTGGTTTTAAAATTAGAACAACCTATCCAGTTGCCCCTATTATTGGCTTAATGGCGTTAGCCTATTGCGCCGGTGTTTATTATAAAGGTCAACGGTACAGTGCAAAAGTAATGAACTATGCAGCATTTATAGGTGCTAGTTGCCTTACTTTATACGCCTTACTTCGTGGTTTTAATTTATATGGCGACACTTCAATATTTACTGTTCATAGCAGTACTTTTGATACAGTTATGTCGTTTTTAAATCCAACAAAATATCCGCTTTCGTTGCAGTTTATGCTGTTAACCGTTGGCATTGGACTAATAGCCCTTAAGCTTTTAAGCCATGCTAAAACTGACTTTTCACCTAATTTTTTACAAGTGCTGGGTAAAACAAGTATGTTTTCATACCTTGTGCATTTGTATTTATTACATGCTATTGCTTGGTTACTTATACCTATTCTTGGCTTTAATTTTAGCGATATGACCTACGCAGACACTCTCGTTGGTTTGCCTGAAGGTTATGGCATGAGTTACACGGCAACACTTTTATTTATAGGCGTTGTTATTGGCCTAACAACCCTACTCGCTAAGCGTTATATTGGCTGGAAGCGAAATAACAAGCACAGCTTAATTGCTAAATATATATAGCGCTTATACAAGTTAGCATCAAATAATAGGCATTAAAAAAGGCGCTTTAAAAGCGCCTTGCTAACAAGTATGTGTGCTTAAAACATATCTTGATAGGAGTTTGTTGTGCTAAACGTAATTGCTTTTTCAAAGCCTGGTAACTGAATACTTTGCTCGTCAATTGCAATGTCGTTGTCGTCAATGAGTCCGTCGCCAAAGCGGTAAATAAGTTCATACTCGCCTAAATCGGCTTGCGTTTTATACGTTTGCTGCGCGGCTTTAATTGCCACGTTTTTCTGCGAGTAATTACTCATAACTTCATCGCCATGGCGCTTAGTGAGCATTTGCATTGTCACTTTTGTTGACAGCACAGTAGCGGTTGCATTGTTTCCGCCAAAGCCTTTTGAATTTATAAAAGCAATATCCATATCAGCGCATTCGTAATGGCTATTACGAATATCAAGATGATCGCTATAAACATCATCAGCCACTTTATCAATTGTGGTAATACCCGGCATAATATTGTAACTAAATACACCTAGAGCTATCGCTAATTGATCGCCGCTTGCAGGAGCTATAGTATGACCAACATAGGCTTTTGGCGCGGTCACTTTCCAATTATCAATAGCAAACGTTTGCGCTACTTTATGATAAATCAAAGACTCTGTTACACGGTTTTGTGGTGTACTAGAACCATGGGCTAAAATAAAGCTACGCTCTTGCAGTGCTTCTTTACCTAATAAGCTGCTAGCAAGTGCGGCTGATTTTGCCATTGTAATATAGTTACCAGGTCCGGGTGATGTAATCGACTTCTTAACGCCATCTGCATTTACAAACACATCCGGTACGCTGCCCATAATATCAGCGCCTAATTCAAGTGCTAAGGCATCATCCATCAAAATCGCAACTTGTGCGCCTTCACCTAATGTAAAGCCACAGTTATCGCCAAATGGGCGGCTGCTTTTACGATAATCTGGTTCTTCATCATTTGATAAGTTATCTAAACGACGCAAACCTTCAACATTGGCAAGTGCGCTCATGTTACCAAAGCCTTCAATAACTTCCGGTGTAATAGCGCACTCAACACTTGCGACAACTGCAACACGCGTACGCCCAGCTTGTATATCGTTTACTGCTGCACGTAAATTATATAAAAACGTAGCACAAGCGCCCGAAGTTGAAAATGTAGTACCTACATTGCCTGTAACATACGCATTAATAAAGTCGGTCGACATGGTATTTAAGCCCAGTGCTAACTGCTTAGTGCTAACACGATCGCCCTGTTGGCGCGCTTTTACTAAACCGCCTAGTCCTTTGTCGTCCATTTGGCCAATTACCGATGCTGAATAGGTACCAATTTTATCTGGCTCTACGCTATTCATAATATGCTGCCAATCAAGCCCTGTTGATTTAATCGCGTCGGTAGCTGCAAAAATTGTCGCTTGTAGGCCACGTGGCTGATAGCGACTGTTATACATAACAGACGGATCAAACCCTGTCGGAAACTGCCCTGCAGATTTAATTGGGTTATCACGCGTTGAGTTGTGTTTTACATCAATATCGGTGGCAATAGTGACTTTAACTTTTTTGCCTTCAAGTTCTTCAACCTGCCAACTAGCAGGAACCGGTGTTGGTAAATCTCGAGCGCGCGTTTCAAACACAATAGCGTTTTCGTTTGATGCGCTTAACGTCATTTTTTGCTGCCACGGCGTGGCATCGGCGTCAAAATGTTCTTTTTCAATTTTACGAATAAGAGTACCTGCAATAATTTGCTCACCAAAGCGTGCTTCTATGTCGCTTTGCTCAACATTATTACCTTGAGGGTCTTGTAATTGGCCGTTTACAACGCTTACTAAATTCATCAGTGTGGCGAGGCCTAAAAATGTTTCACTGCGATCTTTTGCGTTTAAACTATCTAGCACGATACGGCGATAACCTTGATGAAAAGAAGTACGGCCAGCGGCGTTAATGCCACCCATGCCTACTATAACGGGTAATGCTGTCATAATTTTGCCTTTAAAACGTGTTACTAGGAGATGAAGCCAGTTTAAATGGATTACTTGCAACATATTGTGCTTTAATAGCCAAATATTCAGCACGAAAGGCCAAAAAACACTGGTCGGAGCATTTATATGACTGATAAACACACTAATCCACCATTAAATATTGCTATAGCAGTATATCCGCATTTATTAGTGACTAGTTTAACCCTACCTATAGAAATGCTAAGAGCCGGTGAGGCATTTGCTAAAGGCCATATTGATAAGCAAAGTTTTAGGCCGCTTGCTATAAATTTAGTGGCTAAAAATGCAGAATCTATAGCTACTCGCGCAGGCCTTGCTATAAATCCTGATTGCATAACAACTAATGCGCCCTACAGCGATTTAATTATAGTGCCTGGTATTTGGCGCAATCCGCGCCCTGTAGTGCGTACAAATCAAGACGTAGTTGATTGGCTAAGCGAGAGCTTTAGCGCAGGCAGCCATATAATTGGTGTAGGTACTGGCAACTGCTTACTAGCTGAGGCAGGCTTACTTGATGGGCACCCTGCTACTACCCATTGGCACTACGCCCATCAATTTAGCCATGACTACCCGTTAGTGCGCTTAAAACCCGACTTTTTTATAACCCAATCAGAGCGCATGTATACCGTAGCAAGCCTTAATGCTCTTGCCGATGTGATCGTACATATCATTAGTCAGTACTATGGAAAAGCAGCCGCTCAACATGTAGAGCGAAACTTTTCGCACGAAATACGTAAACCCTACGAAGATCAACGCTACTTAGAAGGCGCAGTTGACCGCCACCCCGACGAGCTAATTGCACAAATTCAGTTTTGGCTAAAAACAAATTTAGCCACCGAGTTAAACCTGCAAGAAGTTGCTAGCCAATTTAGCTTGAGCTACCGTACTTTTACCCGCCGCTTTAGAGCCGCCACTAATCAAAGCCCTATTGAGTATTGGCAACAATTACGCGTAGAAGGAGCGAAAGAGTTATTAGCATCATCAAATTTATCAATTCAAGAAGTGGCTTTAGAAGTGGGATATAACGACCAAGGGCATTTAACACGTGTGTTTAAAAAGGTATTAAGCCAAACGCCCAGTGGTTATAGAAAAGTAGTAAGACGAAAATTATTTGGCTAACTAATGACATTTTCTAAAGGTGGTATTTTTTATACATTAATTATACTCTTATCAATAACATAATTTTCCCCCATACCAAGGTAACTGCATGAAAGATAAACTTAGTAAGCATCTTTTTGATCCACAAAGCGATGTTTCTATTGAATCAAAGTTATTAAAGTTACTTTCACTTGTACGAAAACATTTGAGTATGGAAGTCGCGTTTATTTCAGAATTCACCAACACTGATCGTGTTTTTAAAGTGGTAGATAACCAAACAACAAATACCTGCGTATCAGTGGGTAATTCAGACCCAATTTGCGAAACTTACTGTAAAAAAATATCCGATAACGAGCTAGAACAAATAATCCCTAATACTCTTGAACACCCTATAACCCGCAACATGCCAGTTACAGAAAAGCTAAATATTGGCTCTTATATAGGTGTACCTATTGTTTTATCTACAGGTAAAATTTATGGGACTTTTTGCTGTTATAAAACCATATTAGATAATACCTTGAACGACAAAGATTTGTCATTTCTTAGGTTAATTTCTGAAATAGCCACGGAGTTAATCGAAAAAAATGTGCTATCTAACATTTTAAATAATGAGTCAAAATCGCTTATTGAAAATATTATAAAAACAAACGATATTACGATTTATTTTCAGCCCATATTTAATTTATCAACCAATCAACTTTCGGGTTATGAGTCTCTGTCACGCTTTTTTATTGAACCTTATAAAACACCTGACATTTGGTTTAAAGATGCTATAAAAATAGGTTTGGGAGAACAGTTAGAAATACTTGCTATACAAAATACATTACATTGCTTGGATCAATTTGATGAAAAAGCTTATATCACTATCAATACTTCACCTCAGCATATTTTGTCAGGCTCAATAGACAAAGTATTACAAAGCACCGATTGTAATAGAATAATTTTGGAAGTGACTGAACATTCACCTATTTTAGACTACCAAGCGATGCGAACTGCACTTCAACCATTAAGAAACCGGGGTTTAAAACTGGCAATAGACGATGTAGGTGCTGGGTTTTCATCTTTCCAGCATATTTTAGAATTAGAGGCAGATATCATTAAGTTAGACATAAGCCTTACTCAAAATATAAATACAGATCGTAGAAAGTTTTTACTAGCTAAAGCACTATGCGGATTTGCCAAAGCAATTAATTGCTCAATAGTTGCAGAGGGGATTGAA
Organism: Pseudoalteromonas aliena; assembly: GCF_038155085.1. Taxonomy (GTDB): domain Bacteria; phylum Pseudomonadota; class Gammaproteobacteria; order Enterobacterales; family Alteromonadaceae; genus Pseudoalteromonas; species Pseudoalteromonas aliena_A. The sequence continues at coordinate 322,607 of NZ_JBAKAU010000001.1, read as the reverse complement.
AATCAAGAAGAATTAAGCACACTGAGAAAACTAGGCGTTGATAACGTGCAAGGCTATTTTATTGGCCGCCCAGCTCCTATTGAAGATGCCATCCACTATCAAACAATTACGCTATAATACCAATCTGCTTATATATGGGGTCTATTTAACGTTAAGAAAATTACGCTAGGGGCTGTTGATCTTTCAAGGTTAAATTTGCAGCAGTCTGTTTGGTATTTAGGCAAGGCAGAGCCTATGTAGTGTGGTTATTCCCCATAAATAGGCGATAACGCAGCATTAATGCCAAACAGGCGCTGCCAAAGGGTTCTTCCTAGGGGCTATTTACTCTTTGTTGCTCGGTTTTTACTTATTCTTACATGGATGTAAGCCAGTAGAATAACGCAGGAGCAGTTATCGAGCCCACTAGGTTACAAACCTCGCACTGCGATTAAATAGCCCCTAATTTGAACAAATTTTAATCCGCAAAGATCAACAGCCCCTAGAACTAGGCAAAAATTTTTGTATCTAGTTGTTCTAAATAAAAAATTTTTAACGACTTTATAGTGAAATTTAATTCGTTAAATTAATCAAAGATTTATGCAGGTTGGTATAATAAAAACGCCACTTTTAGTGGCGTTCTGTGTCGTTAAACTCTTTTCGATAATAACGTTTTTGATAGTTTTTTACTTTAGTGTGTACGCCTTTGCTTAAGCTTTTAAATTTAGCCTCGAATACGTCTACACCGTATAAAATGCCCACCACCAGCACCGAGAGCTTTATTGCAGCGCCAAGGTTTTCAGTGGCTATCATAACGCCTATTGATGCAAGCACCCAAATGGTTGCAGCTGATGTAACGCCAACTACCGCACCATCTTTTGCGAGCATAACGCCTGCACCTAAAAAACCAATACCTGTAATTATTTGCCCCACTACACGAGAATGATCTATTACATCCCCTTGTAAATTAAACGCAGTGGATAAAAACAAATACGTACCCAAGGTTATTAACGCTGAGGTACGAATACCTACAGGTTTGCCGCGCAACTGGCGCTCTATACCAATAATCGCACCGCAAAAAGCTGCAGTACCAATAGCTGCCCACGAATACGGGGCTACATCAATTAAATCTAAAAAAGTCACTGTTAACCTTATATTTTATTAGCTACAGCCACCGCCGTTCTTAAACGTTGGCTACCAAACGCTGACATTTTACTAAAATCACTTCGTGCAATAGGTACATATTGGCAATCTATTGCGAGCTGTTTATCACTGCCGGGCTCACAAAACGGATCGTGAACATACACGCAGTGCTCATCAAGGTGCGTAACACACACCCAATGTGGCGATTTTTTACCATCAAAACTGTATGTGCTAATTAATAACAGCACACTAAAGCCTTTACTTAACCACTGCTCAATATGCTCAAGCTCTACATCTTTATGTGTAAGCGGTATATTTGCTTGTGCAATACCATCTACAAATTGTTGATGCACGGTGGCAAGTACCACTTTTTTATTCTCATTGCGTACGCCATCTAAAAACAAAGGCTCTGTGGTATTAACCATTACTTCGCTTTTAAAACCACGCTTATGAGCGGCAAGTGCCAAACCAAACGGATGGCAACCACCATGACCCGAGGTCATAAAAATAGTGGTGCCTTCACGCCAAAGTGCCAGCTCATGTGATTGGCTAAGCTCGGTTGTTGGCTTAAGTGCCCCCATTGCCATTAATAACGCCGCTGGCCCACAGGTAAACTCGGTAGTTTGCTGATACCACGGCGTTAATCGCGCTACTTTTAGCTCACTCGTTTGGCGAATATTTTTTTGCATTCGTAGGGCATCACTGTGGTCGTCGTAATAATCGTAGTATTGACCAAACACTCTGTAACCCAAGCTTTTATAAAGCCCTATCGCACCTTCGTTATTTACAGCCACCTCTAAACGAAGGTAAATACGAGCCCGCTCACACGTTTCTTTTTCAAGGCTAGTAAGTAGTGCCTTTGCAACGCCCTTACCTTGCATTGTGGGTAAAACAGCAAGCGAATATAAACGCGCTAAACGTGTGCCTTTATGGCACCACACTAGCCCGTAGCCACATACTTGCTTGCCATACTCTGCAACAAGTAAAATACCGTGCTTAGCACTTAGCCAGCGCTTTAAACTGAGCGGGCTAAGTTTGTCGTTATTAAAGCAAGTGTTTTCAACGTCAATCAATGCGTTTAAATCACTGCTAAGCGCCTTTCGAATAACAAGGTTGCTCATGTTATTACCCACGGCCTCGTGCTTCTAAACGTTGTTTAAACTCATCCATAATGATCATGTATAGCTCGTCGCCTAAATAGCCGTCTTCTACTTTGTGATCAATACTTGGGTTGTCGTTTACTTCAAGCACGTATGCTTTGCCTTGATGCTCTTTAACATCAACGCCATATAAACCCCTACCTACTGTTTTACACGCTTTTAATGCAGCATCTAATACCGCTTTTGGTAACTCAAAGGTTGGTAGAGTTTCAAAGCCACCTGAGAAAAACCGTTTAGCATCGTGGTTATAAATTTGCCAATGGTTACGCGCCATTAAATAGCGGCATGCATAAATAGCACGGCCATTTAATACACCTACTCGCCAATCGTATTCGGTATACATGTACTCTTGTGCAAGCACTAATGCACTAAATTCAAACAGCTCGGTTAATTTAGCTTCAAGCTCACTGCGGTTTGCAACTTTAAACACACCTTTTGAGAAAGACCCTTCAGGCATTTTTAAAACAAGCGGATACGTAAACGCTTCTTCTAATTGCTCAAGCGTTTCATTTGCTTGATCAGCAACTACAACCGTTTTTAAACTGGGCACTTTTTGATAATTAAATGCATCGTGTAAATACACTTTATTACAACAACGTAAAATAGACTCAGCATCATCAATAACCACTAAACCCAGGCTTTGCGCTTTGCTCGCAAGGCGATACGTTGGATGGTCAATCGCTGTAGTCTGGCGAATAAATAACGCATCAAACTGGGCAATGTTATCAATTTCGTCAAAGCTTAATGCTTGTGCATAAATACCATGTTTAGCCGCTGCTTTAATAAAACGTGCAATGGCGTCTTTATCACTCGGTGGTACTTTTTCGTTATGATCAACGAGTATTGCCATGTCCCATCTAAAACGACGTTGTACCGAACTAATACGCCACTGCGTTTTAGTAAAGTTATCTAGCTTGGCTACAAATTCGCTGTACTGTTGCTCGCTTAAAGACGACATCGAGCCTTGTTGCAATAAGCCTTGCTCATCAACAAATAAAATAGGTGCCGAGTATTGTTTAAATACCGACTTTGCTGCTTTTAATTGTAAATCGTTTTGGGCATTACCAAAGTAAAGTGTACCGTCTATTTGACCCACATTTAACATAGGAGCTTGGCCACTACGTAGTGCATTAATGGTTTTTACACTGGGTAAAACTTGGTGTTTGCGCGCCTCAGCAAGTAACGAGCAATAGTAACCTTTGCTCAAGTATTGGCTTGAGTCGCACAGATTAATAATGCGTGTTTTTTGCTCATTTTGTTTTGGGTAATCACGTAAGTAGGTATTAAACGTAATTACATTTTCGAACGATTGAGCAAGCGTTTGCTCGTTGTTATCAACCACAATTAAGGTTTTAAACACGACTTTTCCTAGTTAAGTCAAAATATAAAAAGCATGCTTAGTAAAATACTAAGCATTATAAATAGAAACACCCATCGTACTAAGTGGGCATTGCGCGAATCACTTAATATGATGGGTGCTTTAACAGGTACCTACTGTACGAGTTAGCGCTTAAATTGCTTAAGCGACATGTGCTTTATATGCCCTTTTTTTAAAACGCACAAACGAGATATTTTTAGCGTGAAGATAAAAAATATTGATTAACTATATTTTCCTATTAATGCAGATTAAAATACGCAAAACAATACCTTATGAGAGTTTAAAAATGTCGCTGCCTGCTTGCCCAAAATGCCAATGTGAATATGTTTACGAGGACCAACAACTGCTTATTTGCCCCGAGTGCGCCCATGAGTGGAACCCAAATAATACAAGCGATGAAGACGCTATTTTAGTTAAAGATGCCAACGGCACATTACTTAATGATGGCGACAAAGTGACAGTAGCCAAAGATTTAAAAATTAAAGGCAGCTCGCAAGTAATTAAAATTGGCACCAAAGCGGTCGTTAGAAGAGTGCTTGATAAAAAAGATCACGAACTTAATTGTAAAGTAGATGGCATTGGCGAAATGATGGTAACTGCTAAGTTTGTGAAAAAGGCTAATTGAGTTAGCCTCCCTATAACCGAGTAGTTATAAGCGAAGAATTGGTTTTTCATATTCGCTTTAACAAGCATATACCAAAATTTTCTAACATTTTTTGGCATTGATTTATGTACATCTCGGAGTCCATTTTAGGCAAAATATATGCTAGTTGATCCTTGTCGCCATTAATATGCTTTACAGCATTTTTAGAGTAGTTAAATTTTTTGATTGCAAGTCGGGGCTTAGAGAAAAAATCAGGATTTGAATTATGGAAGTCCCATACCATTTTTTTTAAGTTTTGGTGTGAGCTTTCAAATCCATAAATTTCACTTAAACCAGATAATAATTCAGATGCTGCAGCAGATAAATGTAAGCTAGAAATAAAGCGTTCTTCATTGTACAGGTCTATAGCGTCTTCAATCATATCCATAGCAATATCACCTTTATGAATTTTCATAGTTCCCTTCTGCCTCCCTTAATATAATCAAGACATTTTACATTTTTGAGTATTACACTCTACAAAAACACTAATAATTGAGTAGTAACTCCAAGTAATATAACTACAAAATCAGATAAGTTAGTTCAAGCTATGTATATAAAGTAGTCCCTCAGAAGGTTTACTTTGCTGAAGGAAGTATTTATAAAATCTCTACCACCACGTATTCGTGTACTACACCTGCGATTGTTAACGTAATTTCATCATCAATCTGTTTATTTAATAACTGCTTACCCATTGGTGCGCCGGGTGTTACAACAGCAATGGAGTGCTGTTTAACATTTACCGTTAAACCACCAGCTGCGGGGCCTAAATAAAACCATTTTTGGGCTGCGTTATCATCTTCTAAACATACCAGCGAACCGATAGCTATTTTGTCGGTTGGTTTTTCGTTAAAAGCAGGCTCAAACAATTCTATGCTTTTATAGCAATCGTTTACGCGCTGGGCTTGGCCTTGTGCTAAATAAGCGGCTTCGAGCCCTAAGGTATCGTATTTATTTTCGGCTATGTTTTCTTCATGTGTAGCGGTGTCGTGCGCGGTTTTTGCCGCTACTTTTGCTGTTGTAAGCTGCGCTTCTAGCGCAAAACGAAGGTGTTCGATAACGTGGGTTTTATTCATGGGGATTAATACAATACAGGCTGTAAGAATAAGGCCGTTAGTTTAACATTTTTGCGGTGCTTAAAACCATTGTTTTAAACCCCGCAAGTTTGGTGGGAATACTAGCGGGGCTTAAATTAGCATTAAACAAGCAAAGAGCCGTTGGTTGGTGCAGCTCTTTGCTTGTGCTTTATTAAAAACCTTATGGCATATCTAATAATGTTTGCGTGTGGGCATCTACTTTAACTTCGTAATTTTTAGCGCTTAAGCCCAATAGCTCTGGCAAGGTTGCCGCTATACAAATAGACGAGAACGTACCCACTACAATGCCGGTAAATAATGCTATAGCAAAACCTTGCAGTGGTGCGCCTGCAAGTAGCCAAACGCTCGCAACCGTTGCAAGTGTGGTACCCGACGTTATTAGAGTGCGCGTTAGTGTACTTTTAATCGCATTATTAATAATAGTCGCTGGGCTAAGTACATTATTTGATTGAACACGTAAAAGCTCACGCACTCTATCTCCTACTATTATTGAGTCGTTAAGTGAGTAACCAATAATAGCCAGTAAGCTTGCCAGCACGGTTAGGTTAAACTCAATTTGTAATAGTGAAAACAATCCAAGTACGAGTATCAAATCGTGCACTAGCGCAACCACAGAGCCAACAGCTAAACGCCATTCAAAACGCACTGCAAGGTAAAGCATTACCGCAATCATTGCAGCAAACATGGCTAAACAACCTTGATCAAATAGCTCATCGCCTACTTGTGAGCCAATATAAGCCGACGATAAAACTTGTGCATTTATATCATTGTTTTGTGTAACAGCGCTTTGCCAATCAAGACTATTAGCTGTTGTTGATGTAGTTGATGCACTTGGCGCTTCTCTTAATTGAAAATGACTATTACCTTGCGCAGTTAGCTCAAACTCACCGGTGTGATTTTTAGCAATAAACGATTGAAGCTCTTTTAATTCAACACTTTGACTGGTTGTAAACTCAGTTAAATAACCGCCGGTAAAATCTAGGCCGAAATTTAAACCTTTTTGCGCAAGCGTAAATACAGATAGCAGCACTAAGATGGCGCTTAAAAGCATGCCCATAAAACGTAAACGTGTGCCCGCCTCACCTTTTAAAAAATAATTAAGCATGTGCTTTTACTCCTGCTTTTTTACCCATTTTTAAATACAACATTTGGCTTAATATTTTTGATACATACACACCTGTAAATACAGATGTTAAAAGCCCCAGTGCGAGTGTAATGGCAAAACCTTTAACGGGCCCATAGCCTATGCCGTATAAAATAAGTGCGGTGATCATGGTGGTTATATTGGCATCAAATATTGTATTTGCGGCTTGTTTATAACCCTCTTGAATAGCTTGATATGGTGCACGGCCTTTACGGCGTTCTTCTTTAATGCGTTCAAATATTATTACGTTCGTGTCTACCGCCATACCTATGGTTAATACTAGGCCTGCAATGCCTGGTAGCGTTAATACAACCCCTGGTAATAATGACATTAAGCCCACAAGCGACGTTAAATTTAATATAAGTGCTACGTTTGCAATAAGGCCTAAACGGCGATACCAAAGCGCCATAAATGCAAGCGTAATACCCATGCCTAACATAAGTGCGGCTAAGCCATTACTTATGTTTTCTTGGCCGAGGCTTGGCCCTATTGTTTGTTCATGCACAATTGTAACGGGTGCTGTAAGCGAGCCTGCACGTAATAACAATGCCAGATCGGCTGCCGCTTGTTGGCTTTTCATATTGGTAATACTAAAACGCGAACTTAAATGCTGAGCAATATTAGCAACATTAATAACTTCGCTTTTTTTAACGACTTCGCCTTTAGCGTTTTGAGAATACTCAGAGTAAACCGTCGCCATTGGCTTACCAATATTGGCTTTTGAAAACGCCGACATTGCATCCCCGCCTTGGCCGTCTAGGCTAAGTTGAACAAGTGGTTTGCCCCAATCATCGCGGCCTATATTGGCATTATTAATGTGATCGCCTGTAAAAATTGGTACAGGATCGAGCTTTATGGTTCCGCCCGATTGCAGATTAAATGTTTGTCCGCCTATTTCTTTTAATTGATAAAAACCAAGCGATGCTGTTGCACCAATAATACGTTTTGCTTCGGTTGGATCTTGCACGCCCGGTAGCTCTATACGAATGCGGTGTTTGCCTTGTTGCTGTGTTACCGCTTCGGTAATGCCTAACTCTTCAATACGCGAGCGAAGGGTTGTAAGTGTTTGCCCCATAACCTCTTTATCAAAGGCGCTGCGGCCTTGCTCTGAATAATTAAATTTGGCAGTTTTAACGCCGCCGTTATTACTTGTTACAACGGCTAAATTAGCAAATCGGCTTTGTAGCTCTTCAATAACAGGGGTTAACTTGTCGGTTGCATTAGGCAATGCGTTTATTTCAAACCCGTGCTGAGTTTGCTGCGCTTTTACGCCATGTGCTTTTTGCTTAATAATGATTGATTTAGCTTGTTGATACGCACTGACTAATTGCTCATCAACGGCTTTATCTAAATCTACGTCTAGTACAAATAGCACACCGCCATTTAAATCAAGGCCTAGCTTTATTGGTGATAAACCAAAATTTTGTAACCATGTAGGGCTGGTTGCATGCTCAACAATTTTAACTTGCGTGTTTGGGTACTGCGCTTTTATAGCCGCTTGCGCCTGAGCGCTTTTAGTTGGCTCGTTTAAAAGTACATTAATAGTTGATTGCTTATCTACGCCCTGCTCAACCTCGAACCCTTGGTTATTTAAAAAAGTAACTAGGGTTTTAGTGGTTGGTAAAGATTGCGTTTCGCTGTGCGGCGTATTACTTACGTGCAACCACGATTTATTAGGGTATAAATTTGGTAATGCGCTGATAGCTAATAAAACCAATACTATTAGCATGGCTATATAGCTTAATTTGAACTTAGCCGTAGACGGCTTTTTATCTTTTTTAAAACTTAACATGTTGAATCCTTATTGCCAGCAAATGCTGGCAACGTGCTTTTTAAAAGCACAATTAATCTGCAGGCTAAAACTTTAAAAGTTAAAACCTAATAAAATTAAATAAGGAAAATTAAGCGTGGTAGGTAGTTACGGCAGTGTAGAGTAAGTTAACGTCTTTCCAACCACTTAAGCGCGACTTTTTACTATTAGTTACAAGCGTATACCAAGGTTGTATGCGGTTAACGGCTCTCGGTCGTAAAAATATATGCCTAACAAGATTTTGAGCAAAAAATTCAAAAACCACATCGTATTCTGGCTCACTTTGAACAGTGTGCAAAAACAAAGATGAATTATTGGCAGTTAATCTTGGTTGGTGCGCGTCAAAGTCGGTTTGATGCGTTTTTTTATGCTGCGTAGTATCTACAGACTTAGTAATAGGCTGTATTTTAGTTAAATCGTCGATATCAGTAAGCGAAAGCTGCGTACTAACATTAATATTTAAATTTTGTGAGGCGCCCATAGCATTGCTCTGCACACTAAAAAGTGCAGCAAGTAGCAAAAAGGCAGTTAAAAACACTCTAAATTTAAACATTCACGTTTTAAAACTAAAATAAAGGATGCGTAGTATATAAGGGCAAGCATTTAAAATACAATGCCTATTAATTAAGTATTTAGTTTTAGCAGAGATCACTAATGCGCTCCAGACAAAGCACAGAAAAACGACCAGACGCCATGAATTTACGCCAAAGTGTAAAAACACTGTGGCCCTACCTTACAAAATTTAAAGGCCGTGTTTTTATTGCACTTATGGCGCTTATAGGCGCAAAAGGTGCCACGCTTTTAATGCCTTGGGCGCTTAAAGAAATTATAGACTCGGTAGATAAGTCGATTAACCCACTGTTAGTTATTCCTGCTTTATTGTTATTGATGTACGGTGCGCTGCGTTTTGCTAGTGTATTTTTAGGTGAGGTAAGAGATGCTGTATTTTCTCGCGTAACAGAGCACGCCATGCGTGATATTGGTTTAAAAGTATTTAAGCATTTGCATTCACTTGAGCTGGCTTTTCATTTAAACAGGCAAACTGGCGGTATTAGCCGCGATATAGAACGCGGTACAAGCGGGTTAAGCTTTTTAATGCGTTTTTTAATGTTTAACATTGTGCCTACTTTATTTGAAATACTGACCGTTGCGATTATTTTTGGCACGTTGTTTTCTGTTTGGTTTGCGCTTATTACATTATTGGCAGTTGCTATTTACATTACCTTTACTGTGATGGTTACTCAGTGGCGAAACCGCTTTATTAGAGAAGCAAATGCTGCCGACAACCAAAGTAATACCCGCGCTATAGACAGCCTACTTAACTATGAAACTGTAAAATATTTTAATAATGAACAGTTTGAAGCTAAAACGTACGACACCTTTTTAGCAAACTGGGAAAAAGCCCGTTTAAAAAATAGAATGTCGTTGCTCGCCCTCAACTCAGGCCAAGCACTTATTATAGCTTGTGCTATTACCGCGTTAATGTGGTTGGGCTCAACCGAGGTAGTTGCAGGTACGCTCTCAATTGGTGAGCTGGTAATGATTAACGCGTATATGATTCAGCTATTTTTACCACTTAACTTTTTAGGTTTTGTGTACCGCGAAATAAGACGCGCCCTTACCGACCTTGAAAATATGCTTGGATTATTAAATAAAAAACCACAAATAACCGATGCACTCAATGCAAAGGAGCTCAATATTAGCCAAGGTGAAATAATATTTAACAATGTAAGTTTTAGTTACAATGCGCATCGCCCTATTCTTAATAATCTTAGCTTTAGTGTAAAAGCGGGCAGCAAAGTAGCCATTGTTGGGGCCAGTGGGGCTGGTAAAAGCTCATTGGCGCGACTGCTCTATCGTTTTTATGATGTAAGCGCTGGTGAAGTTAGTATCGATAATCAAGCAATAAACTCAGTTACACTTAATAGTTTACGAAAAGCCATTGCAATAGTCCCGCAAGATACCGTGCTCTTTAACACCACGATTCGTGAAAATATCGCTTACGGTAGACCATCAGCAAGCGATGCAGAAATTGATAGAGCCATTGCAATGGCGCATTTAAAAGACTTTATAACAACTCTTGATAAAGGCGATAGAACACTGGTTGGCGAGCGTGGTTTAAAAGTATCCGGCGGCGAAAAACAGCGTATTGCCATTGCGCGCACCATTTTGAAAAAGTCCCCTATTTTAATTTTTGATGAAGCAACATCTGCACTCGATTCTCATTCTGAGCAAGCAATACTCGCGGCAATGCGTGAAGTTGCCAGTAACCATACGAGTATTGTTATTGCCCATCGCCTTTCTACTATTACCGATGCAGACACCATTATTGTGCTCAAAGCCGGACAAATTATTGAGCAAGGTAAGCACGAAGAGTTACTTAATCTCGCCGGAGAATATGCTCGTATGTGGGAGCTTCAGCAAAATAAATAGTAAACAAGCGCAGCATAAAGCCCCGCCTACACATAAATTTATACACTGCCATTAACCGTAGGCGGGAGTTTACCTCGCGCTTTTTAAAGCCAATTTAAACAAGCGCGGCATAAAGCCCCGCCTACACATGAATTTACACACCGCCATTAACCGTAGGCGGGAGTTTACCTCGCGCTTTTTAAAGCCAATTTACAACAGCGCGGCATAAAGCCCCGCCTACACATAAATTTATACACTGCCATTAACCGTAGGCGGGAGTTTACCTCGCGCTTTTTAGAGCTTATTTAAAACCGCGCGGCATAAAGCCCCGTCTACACATAAATTTGCACACCGCTATTAATTGTAGGCGGGAGTTTACCTCGCGCTTTTAAGGCTAATTTAAAACCGCGCGGCATAAAGCCCCGCCTACACATAAATTTGCACACTGCCATTAACCGTAGGCGGGAGTTTACCTCGCGCTTTTTAAAGCCAATTTACAACAGCGCGGCATAAAGCCCCGCCTACACAAAAATTACACCACTATTAATTGTAGGCGGGAATTTCCCTCGCGCCTTTAATCTTACTCTTCTTGCTTAATATAAGTTTTATCGAGCACTGTGGTGATTCACCTCAAAAGATTTGTTTGTCTGATTAATATCAATAACAATCGATAAGTTAAATATTCGTAACAATAAAAATGATTCACTGCTGCTTTAATTTAATCAGTGATACTCAGGAGTAAGTAATGAAAAAGAGTTTAATTGCCGCAGCATTAGCTGCCACATTTATTACCGGTTGTTCAGAGCCGCAAGCAAAAAAAACAGACGAGCAACAATCTAAAGTAACTACAGAAACAGCGGCACAAAAAGCAGAGCTAGGTAGTTTTGGTGTTGATTTAACGGCCCGTAATGAATCCGTTAAACCAGGCGATGACTTTTTTATGTATGCCAGCGGCACATGGTATGACAACTACGAAATGCCTGCAGATAAAACCCGCTATGGTGCATTTTCAGGATTAGCTGAGCGAAGTGAAGGCGATGTTAAAGCTATTATTGAAGAAATAGCCGCACGCAAAGATTTAAACGCTGAGGAGCAACTCGTTGCTGATTTTTACAACGCCTATATGGATACCGAAACACTTAATAAACTAGGTGTGGTACCTATAAAGCCATTATTAAGTGAAATTAGTGATATATCGTCGACTGACGATTTAGCTGAAATGTTTGGTAAATCTTGGTTAACCGGTAATAAAGCCCCTTTTGGCGGCGGCATGTGGTTTAATCGCCTAGACCCTAACAAATATGAAATGTCGCTAGGTGCTGGTGGTTTAGGCTTACCCGATCGCTCTTACTACCTTGAAGACGCTGAGCGCTTTGTTAAAACCCGTACAGCTTATGTTGCTCACATTGCTGACATGCTTAAGTTTGCAGGAGTAGAAAATACCGCAGAGCGTGCTCAAGCAATTGTTGATCTTGAAACCAAAATTGCACAAGGTCATTGGCCTCGTGAAAAGCGTCGTAATCGCGATTTAACGCTAAACCAAATTGAACGCGCCGATTTAAGCACTGCTTACCCTGGCTTTAACTGGGATTTATACTTTGCGCAAACAGGTTATAAAGTACCTCAGTTAAATGTATCTCAGCCTGAGCCAATAAAAGCGATGATTGAGCTAATCAATCAAGAAGATATTGCAGTATGGAAAGACTACCTAACGTATCACGCTATTAGCGGTAACGCAGGTTTACTATCAGAAGACATATTTAATACTAACTTTGCTTTTTTTGGTAAAGAACTAAACGGACAACAAGAGCCTCGCCCTCGTTGGAAACGTGCAATAAGTCAAATGTCAGGCACAAGTTCGCTTGGTTTTGCTATTGGTAAAATATACGTAGCACGTTACTTCCCTGAATCATCAAAACAACAAATGTCAGAGCTGGTTGAAAACCTTCGTACAGCCCTTGGTGAACGTATTGATAACCTAGAGTGGATGGGCGATGAAACTAAAGTAAATGCGCGCGCTAAACTGGCTGCATTTGTACCAAAAATTGGTTACCCCGATGTATGGCAGTCTTATGAAGGTTTAAGCATTACTAAAAACGATTTAATCGGTAATGTGAAAAACATGCGTGAGCTTTTCCACGCAGAAAGTGTTGAAAAAGAGCTACAAAAAACAGACCGTAACCGCTGGGGCATGACACCACAACGCGTAAACGCTTACTACAATAGCTCGTTTAATGAAATTGTATTTCCGGCTGCGATATTACAACCGCCGTTTTTCGATCCAAATGCCGATCCGGCTGTAAACTATGGCGGTATTGGCGCTGTAATTGGTCACGAAATGGGTCATGGATTTGACGATCAAGGTTCAAAATCAGACGAAAACGGTGTGCAACGTAACTGGTGGACTGATGCTGACCGCGCTGCATTTGACAAAAAAGCCGATCAACTGGCTGCGCAGTACAGTAAATACGAGCCAATCGAAGGTAACTTTGTTAATGGTCGAAATAGCCTTGGCGAAAACATTGGTGATGTAGGTGGGCTATCAATGGCTTATCACGCTTATAAGCTAAGTTTAAATGGTAAAGAAGCGCCTGTTATTGACGGCGTTACTGGCGATCAGCGTTTCTTCCTTGCGTGGGCACAAGTATGGAAAGAAAAACGTACTGAGCAAAGCATGCTTAACCAACTGCGTGGTGGCACACATGCCCCAGGTCGCTTTAGAGCACAAGCGCCGCGTAACCACGATGCATGGTACAAAGCGTTTGATGTAAAACCAGGCGATGCGTTATACCTTCCTGAAGATGAGCGTGTACGTATTTGGTAAGTAATATAAGGCTTTAGTTAGTCTCATTTAATTTATTACTCTTTAGGCAACTCATTAAATGAGTTGCCTTTTTATTGGATTAAACTTGCTCTTAAATCTTCTTTAAGTCAGCACCAAGACTCTTCACTAGAATACATTTTAGATAGTTTTTAAACACGGCTGTTCTAATCTGTTTTAATACTTACTAGCCCTTGAATGCATTTACCTTTAGAATACGCATTATAATTTTATTCTATTATTTACATATATTAAGGCGAAACGCAGATGGGAAGAGCTTACCAAAACAAAAAAGATTCAATGGCTAAGACTGCGGGTGCTAAAACTAAAGTTTATTCTAAGTACGGCAAAGAAATTTATATTTGTGCTAAAAACGGCGGTGTTGATACCGACGGAAACTTAGCGCTTCGCCGCTTAATTGAACGCGCAAAAAAAGACCAAGTACCAGCACACGTTATTGACCGCGCAATAGAAAAAGCAAAAGGCGGCGGTGGCGAAGACTACGCAGCAACACGCTATGAAGGTTATGGCCCTGGTAACAGTATGATTATTGTTGACTGTTTAACAGATAACAACAAGCGTACCTTTGCTGATGTACGTGTTTGTTTTACCAAAGCAAATGCTAAAATTGGTGCACAAAACTCTGTTTCACATTTATTTGATCACCTTGCTATTTTTGTGTTTGATGGTGATGACGATGAAGCTGTACTTGAAGCACTAATGATGGCTGATGTTGATGTTACCGATGTCGAGGTAGAAAATGGTAAAGTAACCGTATTCGCACCTCACACTGAATACAATAATACTCGTACAGCCCTTGAAGAAATGGGTGTAACCGAGTTTGATGAAGATCTAATTGCTTTCGTACCACAAATTGAAACCCCTATTGAAGGTGAAGATGTCGAAGTAATGGAACGCTTTTTAGCAATGCTAGAAGATTGTGATGACGTACAAAACGTTTACCATAACGCGCAGTTCTAATCTCTAAGCAATTATAAAAAGGGAGCAACGTGTAGCACGTTGCTCCCTTTTTAGTTTATATTATTCATTATTTAGTACGCTTAAATGGGTAAATCTGTTGTTTAAGCATACCTACCGGCATGTAATCCCCTACTACACCGTATGCTTCTGGCCACTCTTTTTGATCTTTAACAGCAGTACCAAACACATAATCTAAAAACGAAAAATGCGCAGCGTAATTGCGGTCAATCGCGGCTTTATCTGACGCATGATGCCAATGATGAAATTGCGGTGTAACCATAAAGTACTTAAGCCAGCCAAATTTAACACGTACATTTGCATGGTTAAATACCGCTTGTAAGCCTACAATTATTACGTACAAACTAATTATTTGCTGTGAAAACCCAAGTACAAATATAGGCGTAAGCACTAAACTGCGAGTAACGAGTATTTCAAGAATATGTTGGCGAGAACCAGCTAACCAATCCATTTCTTTAGCACTGTGGTGTACGCCATGAAAGCGCCATAATAGAGGGACTTCGTGATAAGCACGATGCACCCAATACTGCATTAAATCAGCCACGAGTATTATTAAAAACAACTGCACTAAAAATGGTGTTTGCTCTATATAACCTTGTACTGTAGATGATACAGCCCAGCCAAAGCCATAATGCACAAAGTGGTTAGTAACGAGTAATACAAAACCAATAATTAAATGATTTACAAAAAAGTGGTTTAAATCGCCTCGCCATTCACTACGTAATATTTTTTGATCTTTACGATGAGGTAATAACTTTTCAATCACAATAAAGATGAGTGTTGAGCCGAGTAAATCTAAAATAAACCAATCAAGCCCTATATAAGGTGTATCAGAAGCAAACTCGTTTACTTCAACATTTGGTCCACCGAACATAATAGCAAGTAGAATAAAAAACCACGCTGTAGCCCCTAACCGCTTATTGGTATTACGTACAAAGTTAAGTAATCCTAAACTACCCGAGACCAATAGTGATGCAAACATAAGCTGACGCAAAAAGTCGACGCTATAGCTTTTTCTCAGCTCTGGTGTGGTTAAGTATTCAGGGAAGTGAAACGCTAATACACCTAAACAACTCAGTATTGCTAAAAAGCAAGCTATGTAGCCACTTATATTACCCTCTCCTATCTGAAGATGGTTGGTGCGAAATATTTTTCGTGATAAAGCCTTGATCATTGTTGTTATTCCTTGCTTCGTTGAGCTGATTAAATACAACGAAATTCCATTGATTTACACACCCACATATTAACAAAATTTAGGGTATAAAAAATACAAATAGCTCACTTCATAATCTGAGTTGCAAATATACAGGTAAATTAAACACAAAAAAGCCACGCAATGCGTGGCTTGGTTGGATAAAGCTAAACTTTTACAAGGTCAATTATAAGTACCGACCTAATGCTTTAACTTGGTCTAACATGCGGTTTGAGAAACCCCATTCGTTATCGTACCAAGCCATTACTTTAACTAGTTTACCATTGGCTTTAGTTTGAGTTGCATCAAAGATAGACGACGCTGGGTTGTGATTAAAATCAATAGAAACAAGCGGAAGCTCGTTGTATTCTAAGATTTCTTTCATTGAACCTGTTGCTGCAGCTTTCATTACTTCGTTGATTTCTTCAGCTGTAGTATCGCGTTTGGTGATAAACGTAAAATCTACTAAAGAAACATTGATTGTAGGTACACGTACCGACATACCATCTAATTTACCTGCAAGTTCTGGCAATACTAAACCAACAGCTGCAGCAGCACCTGTTTTAGTTGGGATCATAGATTGAGTTGCACTACGTGCACGGTATAAATCTGGGTGATAAACGTCAGATAAGTTTTGATCGTTTGTATAAGCGTGAATAGTCGTCATGCTACCTTGTTCAATACCTACTGTGTCGTTAATTGCTTTTGCAATTGGTGCTAAACAGTTAGTAGTACAAGATGCGTTAGAAATGATATTGCTATCAGCATTAATTACATCGCTGTTTACACCATGCACTACAGTTGCATCCAAACCAGTTCCTGGAGCAGATACGATTACTTTTTTAGCGCCTGCAGTAATATGTTTAGCAGCGTCATCACGTTTAGTGAAAAAACCAGTACATTCTAAAACGATGTCTACATTTAGCTCTTTCCACGGTAAGTTCGCAGGGTCACGCTCTTGCGTTAATGTAATTACGTCATCACCAATTAGCATAGTGTTGTTTTCAAGTGTTACTTTTTTAGAAAATTGGCCATGAACTGAGTCATACTGCGTTAAATGTGCATTAACGTTAGCTGATGCTAAATCATTAATTGCTACAATTTTAATTTCGCTGTTTTGAGCTGACTCATAAAGTGCACGTAATACATTTCTACCGATACGGCCGTAACCGTTTATTGCTACATTAATCATTTTAGACTCCTATTTAAGTTCACTTGCTTGGCGAGCAAGCGCTTCAATTGCTTGCCAGTCTTTATTTTCAATTAGTTGTTTATCTAACATCCACGTACCACCAACACAAATAACGTTGTTAAGCGCTAAATAGTTAGGAGCAGTTGCTAGGCTAATGCCGCCAGTTGGGCAAAAAGTAATATGTGGTAATGGGCCACCGATTGATTTAAGCATGGCTGTTCCACCTGCAGCTTCTGCAGGGAAGAATTTTAAATACTTAAAACCGTGCGATGCAAGTTGCATAACTTCACTTGCCGTTGCAGCGCCTGGTAAAAATGGTATATCTGATGTTTTAGCCAACGCAATAAGCTCATCGCTCACACCTGGACTCACCATAAAATCTGCACCTGCGGCAACCGAAAGATCAAAACTTGCTTTATCTACTACCGTACCAGTACCAACATAGGCTTCAGGTACTTCTGCTTTCATCAGCTTTACAGCTTCTGCAGCAATAGGTGTACGTAGTGTTATTTCTAAGGCTTTTAAGCCACCGTTATATAACGCTCTTGCAAGTGGTGCTGCATCTTCTAATTTTTCGATTACAACCACTGGCACTACAGGTGCCGATGCTAAGATTTTTTCAATACTCATTACTTGTTCCTCATTACCCAATATGGCTAATATTTATTCAAGTCCAAAAGCACTCGCGCCTAAATCGGCACTGCTTACGATATTTCTAAATCCAGTAAATAATTCGCGACCTGTACCAAATGTTGCACTTGGCAGGCTAAGTTCCGCTTCACGCTTAGCAAGTTCTTCGTCACTAACGTGTACTTTTAATATTCCGTTAGGTGCATCAAGCGTTACTAAATCACCTTCTCGGATTTTAGCAATAATGCCGCCTTCTACTGCCTCTGGTGCTAAGTGAATAGCAGCAGGTACTTTACCCGATGCACCCGACATACGACCGTCAGTAACAATGGCTACTTTAAAGCCTTCATCTTGAAGCGTTGCCATTACTGGCGTTAACTTATGTAGCTCTGGCATACCTTTCGCTTTAGGGCCTTGCTCTTTTAGCACGGCAATAAAGTCTTGGTTTAATTCACCACGGGTGTATGCATCTTGCAGAGCACTTTGTGAACTAAATACTTTTGCAGGAGCAGTAACGGTTTGATGTTCTTCAGCAACAGCTGACACTTTGATAACAGCTTTACCTAAGTTGCCTGTTAGAAGTTGCAAACCACCTTGCTTACTAAATGGGTTACTCACTGGGCGAAGTACTTCTTCATCGTGTGAGTTTGTTGGGCAATCTACCCATTTAACTTTAGTTGGGCCGGTTGAGTCGCTCATGATCACGTTATCATCTTTATCAAGACGTGGCTCTGTCATGTAAGGTGCAAGGCCGTCACCTAACATTGTTTTAACGTCTGTGTGTAAGTAACCAGCACTTGCTAGCTCTCGCATCAAGAAACCCATACCGCCTGCTGCTTGAAAGTGGTTTACATCAGCTGAGCCGTTAGGGTAGATACGTGTAAGCAGTGGTACAACTTCTGATAAATCAGACATATCTTTCCACGTAACCTGAATGCCGGCAGCTTTTGCTATCGCAACAATATGAATTGCATGGTTAGTAGAACCACCTGTAGAAAGCAAACCAACTAAACCATTAATAATGGTTTTTTCGCTGATCACATCTGCTAAACATGGACTTTCTTTATCATCAGTAAGCTGCTTAAGCATGGTTTCCACAGCATTACCTGTTAATCCATCGCGAAGCTCAGTATAAGGATTAATAAACGAGCTACCAGGAAGGTGTAAGCCCATTATTTCCATTAACATTTGGTTTGAATTGGCAGTACCGTAGAACGTACACGTACCTGCGCTGTGATAAGATGCACTTTCAGCTTCTAATAAATCTTCACGGCTTACTAAGCCTTGTGCAAATTTTTGTCGAATACGTGCTTTTTCTTTGTTAGGAATACCTGATTGCATTGGACCTGCTGGTAAAAAGAACACAGGTAAATGACCAAACGACAGTGCACCAATTAATAAACCAGGGACAATTTTGTCACAAACACCTAAGCAAAAAACACCATCAAACACATCGTGCGAAAGAGAAATTGCTGTGGACATAGCAATTACATCGCGAGAAAAAAGTGAAAGTTCCATGCCGTCACGCCCTTGCGTAACACCATCACACATTGCCGGAACGCCACCCGCAACTTGCGCTGTAGCGTCGTATTTTGTTGCAATGTCTTTAATTAAATCTGGGTAATCTTTGTATGGCACATGAGCCGATAACATATCGTTATATGAGTTGATAATAGCAAGATTTGGCTGTTCATCAGCCTTTAAGCGCGCTTTGTCATCACTGCTACATGCAGCCATAACATGGGCTATATTTCCGCAACCTAAACCGGCACGAACTCTTGTTTGTTTTTTTGCGTGGGAAATACGATCTAAATAGTCTTGACGGGTTTGTTTACTGCGTTCTATAACGCGTTGGGTAACTTCTTGAATACGAGGGTGTAACATAATTTAACTCATCTCTATTAGTTAGAGGATAAAGGCTCAGTAGCAACTACAGACTCCACGTAAATAACTGTACTGAGCATCTTTGATTAACCCGTTCAAAGGTACGCTACCAGGGAGCCTCTCACAACAACCCTGACACCGGTGTCACTGTATTAACTCATAGCACTGACACCGGTGTCAACCCTGAGTAACAAAAATAGTCTAAAATTTTTATATGGACAAATAATGACCTTATCAATTTTTATGCAGAAGATAGTTTTTAGCAAGTTTTAAATTAAAAAAGCCTGAGCATCATTTATATACTCAGGCTTTTATGGAATCATTAAAGAGTTACTTTACGGCAGAGGTAGATTCTCGTGTAATTAATTGTGATTCCAGCGTAATTTGATATGGTTGCTCTTGTGGTTGAGATATATGTAATATAAGTTGTGTAACTGCTTGTTTAGTCATTTCTTCAACAGGCTGTGCGATTGTAGTTAAACCAGGCCAGATATGACGCGCAATAGGTGCATTATCAAAACCAGCTATTGAAATGTCATCAGGCACTTTTAATTGACGCTGGGTAGCTAATTTTAATACCGCTGCCGCCATGTAATCGTTTGAGGCAAATACGGCTGTTGGCCTAGGGGATAAATCTAAGATACTTCGCGCACTGTCGACACCAGAATGGTAACTGAAGTTACCCTCCTCTACTAAACGCTCATCAAACTCGATTCCATGACTTGAAAGTGAACGTCTATAACCCTTAAATCGCTGTTGCGTGGCGCTATGATCGGGGTGCCCCTTAATAAACGCAATAGATTTGTGACCCAGCTTGATTAAATGCTCGGTAATTTCAAATGCCCCCTGCTCATCGTTGCTACGTACCGAGATAGAGTCATCTTGGAGCACCGCTGAAGCAACTCTAGCGTAAGGAATATTTTTAGATTTTAAAAAATCAGCTAACTCAGGAAAATCACCAAAAGGGGGAGTAAGTACAATGCCATCTAAACGCGACGTTTGCAAAAGCTGGTCTACATTATTAATAAGCTCTTCACCTCGAAACTCGCATGGGTGAATTAATAAATTGTAATTATTTTCTTTACAAGCCGCAAGTGCGCCGGTTTGTACACGCGTTATATAACTTTTACTTGGGTTATCATAAAGGCACCCAATAATGAAACTACGATTTTGCGCAAGACCGCGCGCGATAGGGTTTGGAGTGTAATCAAGTTCTTTAAAAACCGCGAGCACCTTCTCACGAGTGGAGGCGCTTACATTGGGCTCATTATTTAAAACTCGAGAAACAGTTTTTTTAGAGACCCCAGCATGGCTCGCTACACTATTTATGGTTACTTTTTTCATCTATCCATTATCCAATACAACCAACACGGCTAAAATCCTAGTTGCTATTGTGTAAACACGCAGCAGCACCAATAAGAGGTATGTTATCTTGTGTTACAAGTGTTACAGGGATTTGCCCCGCGTACTGCGACATAATACCTTTTTGCGAAAATCGTTCAACAAAACGACTTTCTAGAAGCCTAGCCTGCATACGAGGTAAAATTCCCCCACCAATAAATAAACCACCCAGCGCGCCATATACAACAGCTAAATCACCAGCCACACTGCCAATCCAATCACAAAATTGATTAAGCGTTGCATCACATACTTCGCACTCACCGCTATTAGCTAGGCTGCTAATTTGTGCGGCATCTAAATTTTTAGCTGTTACGCCCTTAACCGCAGACATTGCTTTGTATAAATGCGTTATGCCAGGGCCTGAAAAAACTGTTTCGATAGAAACATGGGGATGTTCTTTGCGTAATTCATTTAATAACAAAGTATCGAGTTCATTAACAGGAGCAAGTGAAATATGTCCCCCTTCTGAGCTTAACACCGCTGTAGACTGGGATGTTCTTACTAAGCATGCTGCACCAAATCCGGTACCAGGACCTATAACACCAATGTTCGCATTGTCATCAGCTTGACCTGATTTAACGACTACATTTTGCACAGGGTCTAAATAAGGGGCCGCGTAAGCAAAAGCAGCAAAATCATTAATTACTTCTAGCTGATTTAGCCCAAAATGATCTTTGAACTCACTAACGCTAAAATGCCAACCTAAATTAGTTAGATGTACTTGCCCTGCTTTTATAGGGCCTGCAACAGCCAAACATGCGCGTTTAGGTGTAATGTGAGGTACTGCTTGTAAATATTGCTCCAGCGCACTTTCAAGTGACCCAAAGTTAGCACTCGGAAAAATATTAATGTGCTTTATAACAAATTGGTTATTATGCTCATTAAAAGCTGTTATTAAAGCAAAACGGGCATTTGTGCCGCCAACATCAGCAACTAAGATAGGAGCAAATTGGGAAGAAGCGTTTGGACTCATAGTATTATCTCTTTTGTTAAGCGACTAATGCTTATTATTCTACAACAGCGAACCGTTGTTATTTATACTTTGAGCTATCACCTCAAAGCAGCTATCACGGTAAAAAATGCTACCTATAGAGATATAGACAGCGAATACGTTTTGACAACAAAATGATAAAACATTTACATTATGACACCGGTGTCAGCACTTTATCAATAAAAATATACGTTAATTCATAAAAAGCTTGAAATTATTCATTAATAAACGAAAATAACACAATTATTTATCAATTAAATTAAGTTTTAACAATGAAAGGTAAAGCTACCTCGTTTGACATTGCCCACTATGCAGGGGTATCTCAATCAACTGTATCTCGCGCTTTACGTAACAGCCACCTTGTTAATGAAGAAACACGCAAACGTGTTCATGACATTGCTAAAAAACTTAATTATAAAGTTGATAAAAATGCAAGCAATCTGCGTACTCAACAAAGTAGTACGCTTGCACTACTGTTATTTGAAGATCCTACTTCTGACGAATCACAAATAAATCCTTTCTTTTTAGCAATGCTTGGTAGCATTACCCGTGCTTGCGCTAAAGAAGGCTACGATTTATTAGTATCATTTCAATCGGCGAGTGCTAATTGGCAAGCAGACTACGAAGATAGCCATAGAGCTGACGGGATTATTTTACTCGGTTATGGCGATTACATTGATTACCAACCAAAGTTTAAAACATTACTTGATCAAAATACTAAGTTTGTATGTTGGGGTGCAACCGTAGATAACCGCCCTGATTTAACCGTTTGTTGTGACAACTACAGTGGCGGTAAGCTAGCTGCTGAGCACTTTATAGCTCATAATAGAACAGATTGTGCTTTTATTGGTGATGCATCTGATCACAGTCCTGAATTCTTTAGTCGATTTCAGGGTTTTAAGGATGAACTACTCGCTAGTAATGTCGCCATTAATGAGCGTAAAATGGCAAACGCTATCTCTACCGAAGAATCAGGCTATCATGCAACACGTTCTCTAATTGCTAATAATATTAAGTTTAACGCCCTATTTGCTGCAAGTGACTTAATTGCCATTGGCGCAATACGTGCTTTAAAAGAAGCCAATATCAACGTGCCTAAGGATGTCGCCGTCGTAGGTTTTGATAATATTGCTATTGCAAGTTATGTAAATCCACCACTGACGACAATAGAGCAAAATACAACTATTGCAGGTCAGATGCTGGTTGAAAACCTGTTAAAATTAATTCGCGAAGAAAAAGTACAAAGTACTCTACTACCACCGGTATTAATCGCTAGAAAATCAAGTTAACCGAAGCTATTTCAGTGTGTAATGCTCATTTTATTAAAATGTATCTACCCTCATCATATCGCTCTTTAAAAGGCTATAAATTAGCCTCGAGTTGCACAAAATAGCTAAACTTTTTTGTTATCTTGCTTATTTATAGCCGCTTATATACCATCAATGTTCCCAAATAAGATATGGACTATAAGACAAGTTTATGGAAAAAATATTATCGTTATTATTACTTGCAACCTCTTCACAATGTTTTGCTGACTCAGTCTATATTGGCGCAGATTACATATCTAGCAATATTGAAGTTAGTAACGAAGATGTAAAGCCTAAAGCAACAGCATTACGCTTAGGGGTAAGCAATAATAATATGGCCTTTGAAGCTCAATATTTATTTTCTAATGATACTGATAATATTTATCAAGTAGAGTTTGATTTAAAAAAAAGTACAGCGCTATTTTTTGTTATGCAGTCTGACGTAGTTAATGGTTTTGGACTAGATGTATCAGTAGGCTATGCAATAAATGACATCAATGTTTCAGGCCCAACTGAGACCATAAACGATGATTTTCAATACAAAGGATTCGCTTGGGGTTTAGCTGTTCATCAAGATATTCCTTATATTAAAAATACCCACGTAAGACTTGGTTATCAATCGTTATATAATAAAGATGATATAAAAATTACGGCTATTTCACTTGGTTTAACATACCAATTTTAATCGTTCGCTTATTATAGAAAAGGTATTCTCATACAATGGCAAAATTATACACTCTTCCACGATTATCAATTATTGCAGTGTTATTAGCAGGTGTTGTTGGCTGTGGTTCTGATACGGACTCTTCTGAATTAGTTAAAGCAATAAAATTAGAAAAATTACGCTCAGAAGGAACCATCATAGAATCAGTTACAATCGTTGACAATCAAACACGCTTACGAGTAGGCGAACAGTATCAACTTAGTGCTACGGGTATTGATAGTAACGGTGAGACAAGAGATATAACAAACGAGCTAACTTGGACCTCAAGCAATACCGACGTTGCAACAGTTAATAGTAATGGACTAGTAACCGCAGTAGCTAATTCTTCCGCTAATCAAGGCATAGTTACTATTACTGGTACAACTATTAATGGTATCGAAGGTGAAGGCGAAATATCAATAAGTGATGCGGCAGTTGCAAGTATTCAATTAAAGCAAGCTTCACCAGAAACTGATCACATTAATACTTGTATTGATGCAAAAATTAATGGTGATGTTAGTTATGTTGACGGTTATGTATCTTTAAATACAATAAAAGATATGAGTTTTTCTTTAGACGATTTAACAACCGCAACTATTGATTCAAAAGGTATTTTATACACCTCGGCAGCAGAGATTGAGAATACAACTATTACTGCAAAGATTGGAAATATAACAGATCAGTTAGCAGTTACTGCTAGCCCCATGAACTTAGACAGTATCGATATTCTAATTGATGATGTATCAACTGATACAATTACACTTGATATTGGCACACGCGTTCAGCTTAATGCTCAAGCTAGTTTATTAAACAATGAGTCTCCTTTCGATATTGACAATAATGTCACGTGGTCAATATTAAATGAAGATTCAGCAGGTATTACAACAACAGATGAGAATAAAGGAACCCTGTTCACTTTGAAGCCTGGCGTGACCCAACTTATAGCGACATGTGGCGGAAAACAAAAAATTACCACATTAGAAGTAACTGGTGATACAACATTAGACTCCATCGAGATTAATGATGGTGAAAGCACTCTTACTTTAGAGCCACTAAAAACGATTGATCTTACTTTAACAGCAAAGTATACAACGACCCCTTCTACTTTAAATGTGACAGAATTTGCCAACTGGAGTTTAAATAGTAGTAACATTATTAGTGCCGAAATAATTGACCCGGGTACTGATGAAGCTAAATATAGATTAACCAGTAATTCCAATGATAATGGAACAGCAATTGTTTCAGTAGCTTACGATGGAATAGTCTCTAGTATTCAAATAAATATTGAATAAGTAGTAAGCTAATTTAGTCATACTTATAAAATAGCAAACACTGTATATAAATTGCCCCCATAGTTAGACTATTCTAATTGGGGGAGCCTTTTTATGTCTAAATATTTTATTAAACTATATGCACCATCTCCATTATTTAAACACTTATTTTATTGACATAAATTTAATCAAAACCTCTAAATTACTAGGGGTTGTTGTTCTTTGCGGATTAAAATCTGTTCAAACTGGGGACTATTTAATTGCGGCGCGAGATTTGTAACCTAGTGGGCTAAGTAAAACCGAGCAAAACTTCCGCTTCGTGCTCACGCCCCTTACCTACATCCATGTTAGCAATAAAGAGTAAATACCCCTAGGAAAAACCTCCGGCAGCGCCTGTTTGGCATTAATGCCGCGTTATCGTCCATCTATGGGGAATGGCCACACTACATAGGTTCTGCCTTGCCTAAATACCAAACTGACTACAGCAAATTTAACATTGAAAAATCAACAGGCCCTAATATCAATTAGCATAATTAAGTGTTCTATTTTAGGTAAGAAAATAGTGTCGATAACAAGGCAAATTTTTCGTTATTGAATTGTTTCATATCAGAAATTTTTAACGCAGTTAGCGTTAGATTTAATCTCTCATATTGATTAAACATTATTACCGATTGGTATAATACCGACCATTAATCAGGTAACCTTCAATAAATAAAAAGCTAAAACTTCTAGAAATAAATTATATTTCTAAGTAATTAATTTTAATCCTATCATTACCAACATAACTATATTTGCAAGTACACCGATTAAAAAGAAGTAACTACGCGGGCTTGGGTTATCTTCAGTTGCTATAGCGTAGTACAAAGCCATGTGAATTAAACGCGCTATTAAGTACACCCAAATACACATTGAAAAAATAGGACTTTGGTAATTAATTACAAATGCAAGTAACACAGTACCTATAAACAATGCGCTGTTTTCAAGCGTATTATGAAATGTTCGATGTGCCCTAAATATAAAGCTGTTGTGCGATAAGTCTTCACTAATTTTACCCGGTACCGCATTAGGTTCTTTAGCTTTACTAAACGTAGCAACTGCCCACTGTACCAGTAACATAATTAAGTATAGGTAAAATGCCAAGTAGGCAGATAATGTAATTTCGCTCACAATTAGATCCTTTATTTTATTTTTAACTAATATTACAAAAGCAAAAAACAAGCCAAAGCTAAGCAATTGAAATTTAATAGGGTTTTTATTTTCATGGTATTGTAAATGTAAATAACTCCTTATTTTTATAAAAATTTCTTACTACAATTGTACAACTAACTCATTGCAACAGATTTACGAAAGCGTGTTAGAGCAAACATAAAAAATACACTACCTATTGCAAGTAAAGTTAAAAAGTAAGGCCAAACTACATCCCAGCCAGCCCCTCTATATAAAATAGCTTGAGCAAATTTTACAAAGTGAGTTGTGGGTGCAGCCAACATAATATTTTGCACTACTTCAGGCATGCTTTCACGCGGTGTAACGCCGCCCGACAACATTTGTAATGGTAATAAAATAAGAATCATCAATAAGCCAAGCTGTGGCATAGTACGCGCCTGAGTACCAAGTAAAATGCCTAATGAAGTTGTTGCAAACAAGTGAATTGCTGCACCTAATAAAAATAAAGTCGCAGAGCCATGAATAGGCACTTGTAGAACCCCTTCAATAACAATAAATAATGAAAACGTAGTTAATAATAAAATTACTAAACCATTAGCCCAAATTTTAGACACTACTATTTCAAATGGCGTTATTGGCATAACAAGTAAATGCTCCAGCGTGCCGTGCTCTCGCTCCCGTATAACCGCCGCTCCTGTTAAAATAATTGATATCATAGTAATTACGTTCATTAATTCCATAACACTTCCAAACCACACACTCGTTTTGTTTGGATTAAATAAGATGTGTGATGATTGCTCTATCGGCAGTGTATAGGTAGTTCGATAACCTTTTACAAACTCATTAATTTCAGCACTTATAATTGTTTGAATATAGTTATCACCAATAAATGCTTGAGACATGCGGGTTGCATCGATATTTACTTGTAACGTAGGTTGTTTACTAGCGAGTACATCACGTTCAAAATCTGGCGGAATATTTAGTACAAAAGTATAACTACCATTATCAAGTGTTGGGTCAACGTTTGTTAACAAAATTACATCTGGTGTTTTAAAATAAGGACCATAAAAGGCATTTATTATGCGCTTAGATAGCTGTGATTGGTCACCATCTACAACAGCTATTGGTGCATTATTTAATTCTATAGATGTTGCTGAAGAGACAACATAAATTAACCCCGTAAAAGCAAAGAACACAAAAAGTAATAGCGCTTTATCACGCCATAAACTACGTAGTTCTTTAACACCTAAATTAAAAATATTTCCTCGACGCTGCATAATTATTTATCCTGCTTTGGAAGTAAAAATACACTGGCTAACGTCAATACCGGTATAAAAGCAAGTAAAGGTAAAAGCTGTGCTGATAATTCGTAGAAATTCAGCGCTTTATTAAATACACCACGGCAAGCTTCTAAAAAATAAGTTGTCGGGAATAGCTTTCCAATAATGGCACTGATGCCATCAAGTGATGAAACTGGGTCAATAAGACCACAAAAATTTACGGCTATCATAAGTACAACTATTGTCGATGCAGCTAGAGCTGATATTTGTGTTTTTGTAAAAGCTGAAATTAGTAACCCAACACCTGTGGTAGCTGTAACGTATAGCAATGCCGCAACACTTAATGCCCAAAAACTTCCCTTTAGCGGCACACCAAATACCGTTATAGCAAGTGCAACTAAGCCAAAAAAACTCACCATACTGACCAAAATATAAGGCAATTGTTTACCTATAATAAATTCAAGCCGAGTAACTGGCGTAACATATAAATTAGTTATTGAACCTAATTCTTTTTCACGCACTACACCAAGGGCCATTAGAATTGCAGGTATGAAAACCAATAAAAGTGGAATAACAGCAGGTACCATAGCTTCAATACTTTTGAAATCCTGATTATACCGATAGCGCGATTCTATATTCGCAGGTACTAAATTAGGCACAACACCATAAGTGCGCAATGATAGATCTGTTAAATAACTATAATACGAGCTGGTCATATAACCATTTATGGTTTCCGCCCTAAACGGCATTGACCCATCAATCCATACTACAATTTCGGGCTGGCGTCCGCGTTTTATTTTCCGTCCAAAGTTAGGTGGAATTTCAACTGCAACACTTAATTCACCACTTTGCATGCGTTTATCGAGTTCTGTAGGGCTTGTTATATCTGCTTTTTGAACAAAGTAGCGTGAACCAGCTATATTTTGAATATAATCACGACTTTCAGGCGTTTGATCTTGATCCATTACCGCAAAACTCAAATCTTCCACATCAAAGGTAATGCCATAACCCAAAATAAACATTAGAATTATAGAGCCAAGCAATGCAAAAGTTAATCGAATAGGATCGCGCCATAATTCGATGCTTTCACGATGTGCATAGCCTAATAATCGTAATAAGCTAAAAGCTGGATTCGTTTTTTTCTTACCAATTAAAGGCGCTTTAATTATCGTATCAGTATTGTTCCCCATTGATACAACTTCAGGTTTCTCTAATACAGGTTCAATTGCCGCTTCTTCTAGGTAAGTAATAAATGCATCTTCAAGTGTATCTACACCTCGTTTTTCACAAAGTGAAATGGGAGTGTCACTTGCGAGAACTTTACCTGCATGCATTAATGAAATTCTATCGCAACGTGCCGCTTCATCCATAAAGTGAGTAGAAATAAAAATAGTAACGCTTTGTTCACGTGAAAGTTCAATAAGTAACTTCCAAAAATCATCGCGAGCAACAGGGTCTACCCCTGATGTAGGTTCATCAAGTATTAGCATTTCAGGGTTATGCACAACAGCTACAGCAAGTGATAAGCGCTGTCTAATCCCCAAAGGTAAATCAGCAGGAAAGTCCTCACTGTATTTTTTTAGGTTAAAGCGCATAATTAGCTCTTTTACTCGCGACTTAATTTGATCAGCAGGTAAATGAAACAGTCGCGCATGTAACTCCATATTTTGCCTAACACTGAGTTCACTATAAAGTGAAAACGCTTGCGACATAAAACCCACACGTTTACGAGTTTCTATATTATTAGCATCTACGGTTTGACCAAATAACTTTGCTTCCCCACTCGTTGCAGGCTGTAACCCAGTAAGCATTTTCATAGTTGTGGTTTTACCACATCCATTTGAACCTAAAAATCCAAAAATTTCACCTCGTTCAATACTTAAGCTAACATCACTTACTGCAGTAAAATCACCATATGTTTTAGTAAGCGCTGTTGCCATTATGGCAATATCTGCTTTATTCGTATTTTGTTTTCGAGGGGGGACTACTAATGTATGGTGATCATGTCGCTTAGTATCGGGGAGTAATGATATAAACGCTTCATCAAGTGATTTTCGTCCTGTTTGGATTTTGATATTTTGTGGGCTGCCTGTGCCAATTACTTTGCCATCATCCATAGCAACTAGCCAATCAAAGTCATCAGCTTCTTCCATATACGCAGTAGCAACCAGTATGCTCATACACCTATTTTGAAGACGAATACGTTCAATTAATTGCCAAAACTGGCGACGAGAAAGAGGGTCCACACCAGTTGTTGGCTCATCTAAAATCAGTAATTCGGGATCGTGAATTAAAGCACAACATAAGCCAAGTTTCTGTTTCATCCCACCTGACAGTTTTTCTGCAGGTCGGTCAGCAAACTCGGTTAGCCCTGTACTTTTTAATAAATTTTTGATTCGCTGTTTACGCTCTTTTTTTTCTTGTCCAAAAAGGCGACCAAAAAAATCTATATTTTCAAAAACCGAAAGTGTTGGGTATAGGTTTTTACCCAAGCCTTGTGGCATATACGCAATACGGGGAGAAACCGAAGTCCTAAAATTGCTATTGCGCATACTGCCTTCTAAAACTTCAACCTCCCCATCTTGCACGGCACGTGCCCCCGCAATTAAAGCCAATAAGCTAGATTTCCCAACCCCATCAGGCCCTATAAATCCAACTATACTTCCTTTAGGTAATTCAAGATTAATACTATCAAGCGCCAAGTTATCACCATATCGGTGCACAACATTTATAAGCTTTACAGCACAAGTAACGTTTTGAGCTTTTTCATTATTATTTACATCAGCCATTATTCAGGCACTCTTACCTGTAATTGCGTAGGCCAATTAGTCTCAGGCGCAAGTAGAACATAAGCAAGTCCCGGTACACCTGTTTTTACTTGCTCAATATGATCTTTTAATAATTGTGCATCTAACTTAACTTTTACCCTAAACATCAGCTTGTCTCGCTCGTTTCGAGTCTCAACTGATTTAGGTGTAAATTGTGCCTGCGCTGACACAAATGTTACTTTCGCTGGTAATGTATATTGCGAAACCGCATCTATAATAATACGCGCCTCAGAGCCTATTGTTACTTTACCGGCTTGTGCTGTTGGTAAATAAATGCTCATGTAAACATCAGTTAGATCAAGTAGCGTAAAAACCTTACCACCACTACCAAGTACCTCTGCGGGCTCAGCTAACCGATATAATATTCGGCCACTAATGGGGGCTTTAAGAGTACTATCTGCGATGTTACTTCCCAAGCGCTCAATACGCGCTTGTGCGGCCTCTATTTCAGCATCTGACTGAACTACTTTTACACTAGCCGCTTTTAAAGCCGCTTGTGCAGTAGCCGAAGCGGTCCGTTTTTGATCTACCACTTCTTTTGAAATATGCCCTTGTTTGAATAGTGCTTCAGAGCGACTTAATTCAGCTTCTACAAAGGTTAGTTCACTTTTGTGTTGTTCTACAATTGCCAAAGCATACTTACGTGACTCTTTTGCAACACGTAACCCTGCATTAGCTTCGCGCAGCTGCGCATTTAAATCATCGGTATCAATAATTGCTAAAGTTTGACCGGCCTCAACCATATCGCCTTCTTGGGCCAATACTTCAACTAAACGACCAGGCAGCTTTGTTGCAATATCGTATTCAGTAGCTTCTATACGACCATTTCCATAAGCTACGCTCTCTGGCAATTGTTCAGATAGCAGTGCAGATTGCTGATTTTGCCAAACATACCAACCACCTCCCCCCAATATGACCACAGCAGCGATTATACTGAGAGATTTGAGTGTCGATTTAATCGTCATGGGGTAAAGCTCCATAAATAAAAGTAGGTAAATGTAGTTAGTAATGGCTTATTTTATAAAATTAGGCTGATACGACACTATTTTTGATGTTAAATCACTATCTGAGTTAACTATATTATAGGAATGACTCTACTTTCCTTTTTCACGATAGTAGATTATTTTTAATGAATTTATAGTCAGTATCCCTATTAATAATCTATCATTCTCATTATTTATAGGCATGATGCAGATCAAAAAACATTCACCCAATAATAAAGATTACAAAAAAGGTGACAACTTACTAAAACGGTTAATTTTTTGGATCGCAAAAATAAATTAAAACAGCTCGATTATGAATACCCCGTGTTTACAAGAGTCTCTGTAACTTGAGAAACTAAAGCTATGAAAAAATAAAATCGCTGTACATCAAAATTTCGTGAACGTGTAATTAAGCTTGTTACTACAACATGAGTATCCCTTCTCTTTGGGATGCGCTAGTAGGATCTGATTTGGTTACATAGCCTTTGTGAAAGACCGATTCTCACGGAACATCATAGATTGGTGTGTATTAACGAAAATGCACACAGACCTTATTCTTGATGCAATTGAATATGCAAACTGAGAATGGGTAGGTCGGTTTGACAATCAACGGTTATATTGTTCAATAAAGTACGTTTTAACAACTCAATATGAGGAGAACTACTATGGCAATTTAAACCAATCAGTTAAAGTAACCCGACTTAAACCAACTGGTCTGCGATGAACTCGGGGCTATTCACCATTTTATTAATTGATTTTTGACATCCCATAGCATTAATCATGACTAATCAGCCCTATATTTCAAGGAATGCTGCTAACGGCTAAGAATATTCTCCTTAAACAAAGGCATAAGATCATACCTTTAAGTCAAAGTATAGTTCGTAATCTTGCCTAATAGTACAGTTGCCATCCACATAGTTAATTGACCGTTTAAATAATATTAAATATACACGTTATCTATTTCGTTAAAGTAATTTACAGATTTTAAAACTCAGAACAACAAGGAAAAATAATGAATAAATTATCTGTACTACCACTTATTGCGGTTTCGCTATTATTTAATTCGCATATTACAAAGGCTAGTAATATCCAATCACTTCAAGGCAGCTGGGCAGGCGAGCTAAAAATATCTGAAAATAAGAAAATGGAAGTTGTTTTTAACTTTAATAATGTAAAAACGGATATAGAAGCCACTATAGATATTCCTCAGCAACAACAATTTGGTTTAACGTTTAATAAAGTAGAATTTAAAAATAATAAAATTACTTTGGCAATGGATATGGCAAATATGAAGTACTCTGGACAGTTAAGTAATAAGAAAATTACAGGACTATATTCACAAGGTGGGTTTTCGGCTCCTTTAGATTTATTTCCTGTAACAAAAATCTTTAAGCGTGAGAAAAAACCACAAGATGTATCAAAAAATGTTCCATACACAATAGAGCACGTTAACTTTAAAAACCCTGATGGCTTACATTACCTAGATGGAACACTAACTTACCCAAAGACTGGCAATATAAACACTGTAGTCATTTTACTTTCTGGCTCAGGACCAACAACTCGAGATGCTGACGTATTCGGTCATAAGGTTTTTGCAGTACTTGCGGATCAGCTAACTAGACAAAATATTGCCGTATTAAGATACGACGATCGAGGTGTAGGAAAATCCACTGGCAATTTTACTACTGCAACAAGTGAAGACTTTGCAAGTGATGCTAATGCCGCCTATGACTTTTTATCAAAGCATCATAAGTTTGAAAATAGTAAAATTGGTTTTATTGGGCATAGCGAAGGTGGCCTAATAGGTGCAATTGCTGCAGCTAAAAACCCTCTAATTGATTTTTTTGTAAGCTTAGCTGGACCAGGAGTTGACGGTGGGCAAATAATAATTGATCAGTCATATTACATACAAAAATCTAGAGGGCTTGAAATAAATAAACTTAACGAGGACAACACACAACAAAAACATATATTAAGTGAAGTTAGGGCTGGCATTTCTGAGCAAGATCTAACTGAATTACTGATTAAATATAATATTCCTAGTGAAAATGCTAAAGCACAAGCTATTCAAATGACCTCACCATGGTTTAAGTATTTTGTTAAAACGGAACCAAAAGATTTTCTAGCAAAATTAAACATACCCATACTGGCATTAAATGGTAGTTTAGATTCTCAAGTACTTGCAGAAAAAAACATAGCTGGAATTAAACAGTCAGTTAAACCAAATAAACTTACAACAAAAATATATAACGGGTTGAACCATTTATTTCAACCAGCAAAAACTGGTTTACCTGAAGAGTACAGTAAAATTGATATAACCTTTTCTGAAACTGTAAGTGACGATATAAGCCGATGGATAAAAGAGCTAAACTAATTGCTTAGTTCAACCTAAAAGGTTTTAACATTATTTAAAGCCTTTTTTACTTATAGCTCTTATTTATTTTATCAAAAAGAAAATAGAGATGAATATATTAAAAAAACACCACACACAAAACACGCAAGCAAACACATTATTTTGGATGATTCAAATTACTGGGTGGGGGTTATTCACTTTATTAAATTTAGCTACTCGGCAATATTTTGTATATTTTCATTTCTCAGAGCTAATTAATTCTGTAGTACTTGGATTATGTTTGTTAATTACAACCAGTGCACTAAGAAAGTATTACCAATATAACTTGGTCAATAAAAGCGGTCTTTCTGGGCTTGTGCATATATTATTGGGCTCTGTCGTTGCTGGATTTTCAGCTATATTTTTGTATGCCCTCATTATAGTCCCTAATCAAGCTTATATATTTCAAACTGTAACGCCTGACTTATGGCAACAAATTTTATATAGCTCACCTGTAATTATGCTGCTATTACTTGTTTGGTCTGTGATTTATGCAATAGTAAAAAAACAACAACTTTTAAAGCAAACACACAACGATAAAGTTACACTTGAACAGTCATTAAAAACGGCCAAGCTTGATATTTTGTTAAGCCAAATTAATCCACATTTCATATTTAACGCAATAAACAATATACGCGCACTTATATTAGAAGACTCTGACAGAGCACGAGATATGCTAGCCCATCTTAGTGAAGTAATGCGTTACACAATGCAAATAGATAAAGAAAAACTTATCCCCTTATCAAACGAACTCGAAGTGGTTAAACAATATATAGCGCTTAATAAATTACAATTCGAAGATAAATTAGAGGTTGAATACAAACTCAATCCTGAAACCTTAGAGTTAGCAGTTCCTCCTATGATTTTACAGCTATTGATTGAGAACGCAGTCAAGCACGGTATAGGTAAACTAAAAAGCGGTGGCACTATAATTATTTCAAGCCAAATCGTAGGTACCTATTGGTTACTAAGTGTAGAAAACAGTGGTGTGCTATCCCCTGTTAACACAAAAAATTCAACTTCTGTTGGGCTAAATAACATTAAACAGCGCCTTTTACTTGTGTTCGCAGAGAAAAGTAGTTTTACACTTAGCTCTTCTAAGTTAGGTGTATTAGCAAAAATAAAGCTACCTTTACAAAAAATAAAACACACTACTTCATACTTAAAATAATGAATGAGATCACCATGATAAAAGCAATAATTATTGAAGACTCCAGACTGGCACGATTAGAGCTGAAATCACAACTAAAAAATATACCTTATATTGAATGTGTAGCTGAAGCAGAAAACATTGAACAAGCTCTAGAAGTTTATAAATTATACCAACCCGAGCTTATTTTTTTGGACATAGATTTACCAGATGGCAGCGGCTTTGACTTTTTAACCAAACTTGAACAACCGCCAACTGTAATATTTACAACAGCATTCGAAGAATACGCGCTAAAAGCATTTGAACAAAATGCTATTGATTACTTACTCAAACCCTACACCAAAGAACGCTTAGAGCATGCGTGCAAAAAAATAGAGGTATTAACACTACCTAAACCCATTGAAAAACAAACTATACCTGATGCAACTATGACCCTGAACAGCCAATTTTTTGTTAAAGACGGGCACAATTGCTGGTTAGTTAAGCTTGCCGATGTAGAGCGCTTTGAAGCGATGGGAAATTACACCCGAGTTTATTTTGAAAACAAAAAACCAATGATTTACAGGACATTAGCACAAATTGAGCCCAGATTGCCCTGTGATTTATTTTTTAGAATCAGTCGTCAAAATATTGTACAGCTAAATAAAATCGAATCAATAAATCCATGTAGTTCTGGAGGTTTAGAACTAACACTGACAAGCGGAGTGATTGTCGATGTATCTAGGCGTCAAACGAGTTTATTTAAATCAACTCTTACACTTTAGTTGTTACGTCCTCAGTTTAAGCGTAACTAATACAATACCATGATCGGTACTTAAATCATCACGCTCGAACTCGGGATTTATCAAATGCCTGTTGTAAGTGCTGTAGTCACTTACTTCAAAAAAGCTGTCATCGTAACTAGTATCAAACTCACACGATAATAAAATGTAATCAAATACTGAGCCACTAGCACCATAATAATGTGTTGCTACTCTTAACGGTGTTGGTTTTGTTATTACTTCATTGTTAGAAATCTCATCATTGATTTGCTGCGACTTAACAAACAAATCCCATGAATCATTTAAACAATATTTAGCGAGGTAGGTTTTAGCATCAAATGCAGGCGCAAAGCGTAGCGTACTCGTTAGTAAATGGCTTAATACGCCATCAGCAAGTTCATTATTAAAGTCCCCCATTAATAGCATGGGTTGTTGCGTAGCTTCGCGACGAGCAATCATTTGTATCATTAGTAATGTAGCTTCACTGCCACGCTGAATAGTTGAGCCCCACCCACCCGCTACATTCGCTTTTAAAATTTCAATTATGTTTTGCTCGGGTGTAAGCTCTTTGTTGTGTTCATCAACATTAATCATAGGGCGCTTAGATTTAAAATGCACCACGTAACAATCAACATTGCCTATATGCGGCAGCGTTATAGTTGCTCTTAGTACTTTACGACTAAAGGTAAACTCACTATTAAGGCCAAGCGCATTTGCAAGCTCGCTATCGTGCTCAACCGACGCCACTTCAACTATGGGGTATTTAGAGGCGATTGCCACTACGGGGCGTTTATAAATAAAGTCATCAATCACCTCTGGCGTATCAACTACTCCAAAGTAATTATAACCTTGCCCACCCACTAGCTCTTTTAACGAGTCAATACTAAACACTTCCTGAAAACCAATCACATCAGGGGCATGTTCTGTTAAGTAATCAACAATCCAACGCTGCTTTTTAGCCCACTGCTGCGCGGTATAAATTTTCTCAAACTCATAATATGCATTGGGCGGCTCAAGATAGTTAAACAGGTTAAATGTGGCTATTTTTAGTTGGGTGTTAATAATTCCAGATTCATCACTGTTTAAATCTGTATCTAACTGTTTAAGATCTTGATTGCTGATGGGGTTCGCCTAAGTAAAGTTGAAAGTGTTGCTGGCTTATAAACTATCATTTTATTACATGTTTACGGAATAAATCAGCCTGCTTAATTGTAATTTTATACACTCTTTTATTTTAGTCTTTATTATATCTCTCAATAAATAGCATTAACGTGCTTAACCATATAAAATTCGCGGCAATTAAATATGAGCGAAGCGACATTGTAATGAGTAGAAAGATTGAACTATTAGCCCCAGGCGGTGATGTTAACGCGGTAAAAGCCGCCATTGTAGCCGGTGCTAATGCGGTTTATTGTGGATTAGATACCTTTAATGCACGTAACCGAGCGTCTAATCTTTCGTTTGATGAGCTTAACGGCGTACTTCGCCTAGCCCATGAATACGGCTGTGAAATATTTTTAACGCTAAATGTAGTTATATTAGAGCACGAAATGGGCGCGCTCTTTAAGCTACTTAACCAGCTAGTAAATACCACGCTCGATGGCATTATTGTGCAAGATTTAGGGTTGTTTAATATCGTTAAAAAGCACTTTCCTACTTTGCATATTCACGCATCAACTCAGTTAACCACGCATAACGAATCGCAAATTGAATTTTTAGCGCGCATTGGCGCTACACGTGTAAATTTATCGCGAGAGCTTAACTTAACTGAAATTAAAATACTCACCGATGTAGCGCACAAGTGCGATGTATTAACCGAGGTGTTTGTACATGGTGCATTGTGTATTGCGTTTTCGGGGCAATGTTATTCAAGCTCAGTAAGTGTGGGTAACTCAGGTAACCGTGGTCGTTGCTCACAAGCATGTCGTGATGAATACGAGCCAACGGCCATGGGTAACAAACATCCATTAAACTTAAAAGACAATTCAGCCTATTTTGATTTACCGGAATTGGTAGCCGCAGGTGTTGACTCGTTAAAAGTAGAAGGTCGCATTAAAGGTGCTAACTACGTACATACCGTTATTGATAGCTGGCGCAAACAAATAGATACCTTTGTACAAACAGGTAACTTAATTGAAGACGATTCAAGCTTATACAAAGTATTTAACCGTAATTTTACTAATAAGTTTTTGCAAGGTGACATGACAAAAAACATGTTTACCGACAACCCGCGCGACCATAGCTTTGATCATGCTAACGAAAAAAGTAACGCGATTTCGGTTGTGCAAATTTACGATGCACAGCAAGATCTCGCCGCAGAAAAAAATGACATTGATACGTTAGTTAAAAAGAAAATTGAGTTTTTAGATATTTCAAAGCGAGAACTACGCTTTGAGTTTAGCGGCCAATTAAACCAGCCATTTACAGTAACACTGACAATAAACGATAAACACGACAACACCCTAGCAGAGCAAAGCGCTCTGCAACCTCAGCGCTTTGAAGTTCAATCGCAAATGATGATGCAAACTGCCGATAAATCGGTTGTTGATATTGCAGCTATTGATAAACGCTTTAAAACCTTTAGTAATGCCAATTTTGAAATTAAAAATATGGATTATTCAAACTTAGCCGATAACTTGAGCATTCCGTTTAAAGAGCTTGCCCGTATTAAGAAGCAAGTCGCGTTTTTATTAAACGAAGGCAAAGACGTACTCGCCCCTGTTGAACTGCCAAAACTAGTAAACCACCCTAAAGCCGATAACAAAACAACACTCTCTATTTTAATATCGGACATAAAAGACGTTTACCTATGTGATTTAACCGATGGTGATGTTTACTTTAAATTACCAGAGAGCTTTAGAACCGATAACGATAAATACATTAATGTATTTTTAGAGCACCCACAGTTAATTCCGTGGTTTCCGGCGGTGTTAATTGGTAAAGATTTTGAAGAAGCAGTACGTTTGCTCGAGGTTGTAAAACCTAAGCTTATTATTAGTAACAACACAGGCGTTGCATTTAAAGCAGTACAAATGGGTATTGATTGGATTGCAGGCCCGTTGTTAAACACCACAAACTCTTATGCGTTACTAACACTAAAAGAAGATTTAAACGCAAAAGGCGCGTTTATTTCAAACGAAATAAACAAACCACAAATGCGTAATATTAAACGCCCTAACAATTTTAAAATGATGTACAGCATTTATCATCCAATACTAATGATGACTAGCCGACAGTGTTTTTTCCAGCAAACAGTAGGATGTAAAAAACCACGCATTGACGCAAGCTGTATGCTCAGCTGTAAAAAAGAGACCACCGTTACCAATATTAAAGGTATTAGCTTTGCTATTGATAAACAAAAAGGCGGCTACCCAAGTATTTACAACCATGAGCAATTTTTAAACATGGATATTGTGAGTGACTTTGCCGACAAATTTGACGAATTTATGATTGATTTAACCGACATTGGCTCAGGCGATAAAGAAAAACTGGATAAAGCCGTGTTACTTGCGCATTTTCAAGATTTAATCAACGGGCAAACACAAGCAGCTGAACAGTTAAATCACATGGTAAAAGTAAAAACACGTCAACAATATGTTGAAGGCCTAAACAGTTAAGTTAAGTTAAGTTAAGTTAAGGTAAGTAATAACATGACATTGCCATTATTATATTCATTACAACACTGCCCATACGCAATGCGTGCACGAATGGGTATTTTAATGGCAGAGCAACACGTGCTATTACGCGCTATAAAAACTAAAAATAAACCACCGCATCTTTTGCAAATATCGCCAAAAGGCACGGTGCCTGTTTTATTACTACCGAATAATCAGGTTATAGATGAAAGCCTAGACATTATGCTCTGGGCTTTAAAGCAAAACGATCCGCATAATTTACTGCATACTCAAGACCCATTAGCACTTGAGCGCATGCTTGAGTTAATTAAGCTAAACGATACGCAATTTAAACCCGTGCTCGAAAAGTACAAATTTTATGCTCGTACAAAAGACATGGCACAAATTTATTACCAAAAAGCCTGCGAAGAATTTATTAAGCAATTTGAAGCAAAACTAACCACGCATAAATACTTAATGGGCGATGAAAAAAGTCTAGCCGATTATGCCCTGCTGCCATTTATTAGACAGTTTGCCCGTGTAGATAAACATTGGTACTTACAAAGTGAATACACGCATGTACGCGCATGGTTAAACGAGTTTTTACACGCCCCTATGTTTACCAAAGTCATGGCCAAATTTGATTTG
The DNA here is from genome assembly GCF_038155085.1 of Pseudoalteromonas aliena. Taxonomy (GTDB): domain Bacteria; phylum Pseudomonadota; class Gammaproteobacteria; order Enterobacterales; family Alteromonadaceae; genus Pseudoalteromonas; species Pseudoalteromonas aliena_A. The sequence continues at coordinate 282,633 of NZ_JBAKAU010000001.1, read as the reverse complement.
TATATGGACTGCGGCGAAGAGTTTTTGTACGGCGTTAAAAAGTCTTAACTTAGCCTTTTTTTATAAGGAATTACATTACTATAACTAGCTGCAAATCTCAGCATTGAATTATTCTCATCATCGGATTTAAGCCCTATATTTACGCTATACTGCCCTCCCCATTATTAACAAACGCTATGCATTATGAACTACTCAAACTTTGGTACTAAATTTACACAACCCAACGGCATTACTCAGCTTATGGAAGATTTAGGCAGCGCAAACAGCAGCAATAACCCAAACATTGTGATGCTTGGCGGTGGCAACCCTGCACAAGTGCCACATGTTAATGCCGTATTTTTAGATGAATTACAAAAATTAGTAGCCAGTAATAAAGTATCGCAAGTGTTTGGCTTATACGATGGCCCAACCGGTAACGATGAATTTAGGGCAGCCCTTGCCAAACAACTTAATAGCGAGTTTGCTTGGGGATTAACCGCCGATAACGTAGCGCTGGGTAATGGCAGCCAAGCCAACTTTTTTGTGCTATTTAATATATTAGCGGGCAAAATGCCTGATGGCAGCCACAAAAGGATTTTATTTCCACTTGCGCCTGAGTACGTAGGCTATGCCGATCAAGGTTTAGCAGATGATATGTTTGTGGCAATAAAGCCCGACATCGAAATTTTAAATACCGCTAATGGCTCAAAGCAATTTAAATATATAATTGATTTTGACGCGGTTGAAAAAGTACTCGCCAACGATAGCAACATAAGCGCGCTGTGTGTATCGCGCCCTACCAACCCAACCGGTAATGTAATTACCGATGAAGAAGTACGCCACCTAGACGCTCTTGCACACAAATACAATATTCCCCTTATTATTGATAACGCCTATGGCGACCCATTTCCAGGCTGTATTTACACCGATGCAAATCTAACGTGGAACTCAAACATTATATTATGCATGTCGCTTTCAAAGCTTGGCTTGCCGGGCTTGCGTACAGGTATTGTGGTTGCTAATAACGAAATAATTAAAGCCATAGGCCGAGTTAATGGCTCTATGGTGTTATCGCCTAATGCCATTGGCCCAAGCTTAGTAACGCGCTTAATTAACGATGGCGAGCTACTACCTCTGTGTAAAAACACCGTGCTGCCTTTTTATAAAAACAAAGCTCAAACAGCGATTGAGTTGTTTGATGAAGTATTTGCCGAACTGCCTGTTTATTTGCACAAAGTTGAAGGTGCATTTTTTATGTGGCTGTGGTTTAAAGATGCAAAAATAACAAGCGAGGTGTTGTATCAACACCTTAAAGAGCAAGACGTGTATGTAATTCCTGGGCATAACTTTTTTATCGGCATTGACGATGATTGGTCTCACAAGCACGAGTGTATCCGTATTAACTATGCTACCGATGCAGATACCCTAAAAAAAGGCTTAGAAGCGATTAAAAGCCTAATAAAGTAAATATACTGATGCCGATATTAATATCGGCATCAGTCATTTGACTCGCTTATATATTCGTTTAAAATTCATGCAAACGCACTGTATCCCCTTTAAATTTATATACAAGTTGGTATCCTACGCGCCCTTTTTTAACATATGCTTATAAAAAAGAACTCGTCAAGGAGCGACTACTTCTACAAGGCACTTACTGTAAGTGACAGCTTTAACACAACAGGCATCGCGTATAATTATTGATTTTAAACGTAAGATGTAACTTTAAATAGCAACATGCATTAGCACTATTAAGGTCAATTATGCGATTAGGACCAGGACTACTCGTCACTGCAGCCTTCATTGGGCCAGGAACAATTACTACCGCCAGCGTGGCAGGTGCAAACTTTGGTTTTGCACTTGTATGGACATTACTGTTTTCAGTTATTGCCACCATATTATTACAATCTATGGCGGCGCGCCTTGGCGTTGCAACAGGGCAAGACTTAGCTCAAGCACTCAGAGCAAATATTCAAACGCCTTTATTTAAATCTTTGGCTATATTTTTAGTTATTAGCGCCATTGGTGTGGGCAGTGCAGCCTATGAAGCGGGTAATTTAAGTGGCGCTAGTATGGGCTTAATTGAAATATTCCCGCAAGTGAACGCTCAAATATGGACGCCTCTCATTGCATTTTTAAGTGCTGCATTGCTGTATAGCGGTAAACATAAAGTGGTAGAAAACGCGCTTATTATATTGGTTATTTTAATGAGCTTAGTGTTTATCTCTACACTTGTAATGGCATCGCCTTCATTGGGCGATGTATTTGCCGGCTTTATTCCTAGTATGCCAGAGGGTTCTATTACAACCATACTCGCTTTAGTTGGTACGACCATTGTGCCATACAACCTGTTTTTACATTCAGGTGTGCTCGCCGCTAGGCATAATAGCAATAGTGATCTGAACAAAGTAATTAAACAAACTAATGTCGATACCGGCCTCTCTATTACCTTAGGAGGCGTGATCACATTAGCTATTTTATCTACCGCATCGGTCGCTTTTTATGGCACAGACGCGGGGCAAATTAGTGCAGCAAACATGGCCGTACAATTAGAGCCGTTGCTTGGCGAAGCAGCCCATTACTTTTTTGCCATTGGTTTATTTTCTGCAGGTTTAACAAGCGCGATTACAGCGCCACTTGCGGGTGCTTACGCCGTGTGTGGCATGTTAGGTTGGTCAAACGATATGGGTAACGCACGTTTTAAAGGTGTTGCTATTGTTATTTTATTATTTGGTGCTGCGGTGGCATCACTCGGTTTAGACCCTGTCGCGGTAATTATATTCGCACAAGCGGCTAACGGGTTATTACTTCCTATTGTTAGCACCTACCTTGTATGGCTGGTTAATCAAAAAGGCGTTATGGGAAACTACACTAACTCTTTGGTATTAAACCTGGTTACACTGCCCGTTTTAATCCTAATTTTTGGGCTAAGTAGCTACAAACTAATTAGTTTAATTTTTTGATTAAATTCTAAAAACCATATTTAAAGGCCGCTGTTTACAATAAACAGCGGCCTTTATTAATCACCAAATAACGTATAAGCCGTACTTATATTCACACATCTAACACGCTTTTTTGGTTTTTAGTTGCTTTAAATAATTGCGAAAACGCAAAACCACCTACCGCGCCTGCAAGCAGTTGAGCATAAAAACCCCAGCCTCTTGCGCCCGCTATAATATGAATATTCATAATTGATTCAATGGCAATTAACACAATAGTAAATGCCACAATGCCAGCAATAACAAATAGCTGAGTACTGTATTTTTGAACCTTTTTATTAAGCTTTACGGTAACAAAAAAAGCGATGGCAAGTGCTACGGCAATAATAGCGCCGTAGGTAGGTAATAGGCCTAACCAATCATCAAGCGTTAAACTAGCACGATCACTAAAGCCCACTACCACATCTACATTAACTAATTGATTGACAACGTATTGGCTATGAAACAAGCTAGCAAGTGTGAATGTAAGTAACCAAGAAACTAAAAATGAAGGCAATATACGTGTTAAAAACGACATGGTTATCTCAACTTAAAATAAAGCTTTTCTCTTATACTAGTCATGCTAGCAAAGGCTTGCCCCGTAAACAATGTATCTCTTTTTTTACTCTGCTTTCGCTTCTTTCGTTTTCTGTTAATGCAGATGCTACGTTACCAAAGGAGCAATACAGTACAAAAACACTGGCTACGCATTTACAGTCTCCGTGGAGCATGGTTGAACTACCAAACGGCACATGGTTAATTACAGAGCGTGATGGTCACGTAGTTATAGTTAAAAACAACGCGCAATCAAGAGTGAAATTAAACCTTGATGGCTTATACGTTGCCGGCCAAGGTGGTTTACTCGACATAGTATTATCACCAGATTATAACGACTCCAAAGAAATTATTTTTACTTATGCCCAAGGTAATGCAAGCGCAAATAGGCTCGCTGTTGCCAAAGCCACGTTTAATGGCACTGACTTTTCAAAGCCTAACGTTATTTATAAAGTAACGACTGATAAAAACACACCGCAACATTACGCAGGACGCGCCCTTGTCCTACCCGACAATACGTTATTAGTTTCAACGGGCGATGGGTTTGACTTTAGAGAGCAAGCACAAGTTATCACCAGCCAACTTGGTAAAATATTACGTATAAACCTAGATGGCACCATTCCAACAGACAACCCATTTATTAATCACAAAAACCTAAATGCACATGCTGTTTACTCACTTGGTCATCGTAACCCTCAGGGCTTAGTTTATGATTACGATACCCAGCAAACTGTTAGCCACGAGCACGGCCCTGCAGGCGGTGACGAGCTGAACTACTTAACCGCTGGCACTAATTACGGCTGGCCGGTAATCACCTATGGCAAAGATTACTCGCAAGCGCGTATTTCACCATTTACCGAATATAAGGGCATGCAAAAACCAAGTGTTAATTGGACGCCATCAATAGCGCCATCAGGCATGGCGTATTATGGCTCTAAACACGCAGCTTTTCCTTCATTACAACAACATGTGCTCATTACCACGCTCGTTGATAAAAAGCTCTACAGCATTAATCTGGCCAATGGTAAGTTTACGCAGTATCACGTTTTCCCTGAGGCCGCTGGAAGATTAAGAGATGTATTAATAACTGATAAAGGTAATGTCGCGGTATTAACAGACGCTAAAGATGCAAAGCTAATGTTGATGACATCAAATTAATTCACAAAAAAATAAGAGCCGCTGTGCTTTAAAGTAACGTAGCGGCTTTAAATAAGCCACTTTAGTTTTAAGATTAAGGTATGCGTCTTTATTATGTTCTTTATAACATTCTTGTCTTCAACTGCCTTTGCGAATACTTACAATGTTTGTTATTTATCCGCTTCTAATTTCTGTTTCAATAACTCAATCAGTTGAGTGTTAAGCCCTGTAATTTCGGCTTCTAGTAATTTCACTTTAGCTTGTGACTCTTCATCTTCTTTACTGCGTAATAATGCAGCTTCTTGTAGTAGCTTTTCAAGCTTCTCTTGTATTTCAGCAATCTGTTCATCAAGTGGGTCTTCTTCAGATTGCGATGCCTGACTTACATCTTCATTGCCTGATAATTTACGAAACGCCTCTCGATTTTGATCTTCCAGGCTTTTTTCTTTTCCTTCTTCGGATATATCCACTTGGTCACTTTGAACAGCTGCTTTGTGCACAATCGCTTTTTCGGTTACTTCATCAGCTACCACCTTTAAAATTTGTTTTTGCGGGTAAGTTTCTAAAGGTTTAGAGGTTATGTGAACTGACATTTTATCCATTTTAATATTCCTTGTTCCGTCAATTATTGGCGGCCAGTAGTTAACTATAAATATAATGCTTTACCAAAAGCCAATTGTAATGGCCCTTGTTTGATTCTTTATTAGATTACACTTTACTCACAAGCTTGCCCATTGTTGTTTTAAACCAACAAAGTGAACAATACCAAAAGATAAACAAATAATAGAACTCCAAACCCAAAACTCAGGCGAACGCCCCATAGGGTTATTTATCAGAAAGAATCCAGCAACACCGCGAGCTAAATAAATAAAAGTTATTAGTACAAGAGCTAGTCGGATGAATGGAAGTTTAAAAATCACACCTGCGGCTGAAAATGCATACAATGACCAAGTTGATAGAAACAGAACAATTACACTAGTAATAAGAGTTGGTTGAATACTTCCTTGCTCAGAAAGTAATGCCATTTGCTCTCCTGCACCGAAGAATCGATACCAAGAACCTCCAAAATAGATACAACCTAAATGCAAAGTTGCTACAACAGCACTTAATGTACCTGCAAGGATTAGAAAAACATTCATAGAGCGATAAAACCTCCGTGAGACATAACGGGCCTGTAAATTAGCTGGTTTATTTATCTTGATAAACAAACCATAGCCGGGTTTTTATCTATGTACAATCGATTGTTTAATGTTTACGCGTGATATCAAAGATCGCATTAGACCATTAGACTAGACAGCCACTCCAATTGTAAATTAATCTGGCCGCGCCACTAAATTTGCTTTTTTGAGCTAAGAGTTCACCTCTTTTTATATCTTTACTCGCGCATTACACATTATATAAGCAATCATCACTGTTAAACCTAAATTACACGCATGAAAATGACTGCATAATGCAGTTGTGATTTATTACTGGATAGTTTTACTGAGTAGTTTAAGTTTTATGCCAGTAGCTTTTCGCAGTTACTGATATTCGCTCGCCGCTTTCGGTTTAAGTTTTCACAATAACCTTCTTGTGAGGCTGGCCTGCCGACTGCACCATGAAATACACGCGTAAATTGTGTGGTGAGCTTTAACCAGTTTTCTGGGGAGATATTTACTCTTTCGAGTAAGGGTAAGTGTGTACTTTCAATATAACCACGTTTGTCTTCTCGTATACAGCACCCTGTTAGCTCAACAAGTTCAAGGTACGATTTAAGCTCAAACGGCAGCCCTTTTGGCATAATTTGACGTGGCATACCTGCAAAGCGCAGTAGTTGTTTTGGTTGCTTGCCATCCTTTGCATACGTTAAACGCTGTTTGATGCTGGTATGGTCTCACTCTTCTGGGGTGTTAGCCATTTTGGCTCTAATGGGGTTTAAATCGACATACGCCATACAGGCCGCAAGGGCTGCTTCATCTAATAATGCTTGAGACGTAAATCGTCCCTCCCAAAAACGGCCAGTGCAGTTATCTTCTCTATTTGCTCTGCGAGCAATGTTTTCATTTAACAACCGCATAAACCAGCTAATACTTGATAGGCGCTCGCGGTATTGTTTTACTGTTTGATTAAAAAAGATAAGTTCAGCTTTACTTAGCTTTTCACCCTGTATGTATTTTTGCGTAAGTACAGTGCCTTTACACAGCTTGTGCCAGCGAATAACAATCGCTTTATCATTTAGCCTATTCGCTTTTTTATCATCAATATACAGCACTAAATGGGTGTGATTACTCATAACAGCATAAGCACATACATCAATACAAAACACTTTGGCTAACTCAAGCAGTTTATCTTCAACCCAGCCTCTACGATGCTCGTAGGATTGACCTGTAAAGTGGTCTTCCCCACATAAAAATGCACGGCGTACGCAACGTGATATGCAATGGTAGTACTTTGTATCAACCAAACTTACTTGGCGCTTTCTTGCAATTGCCATAAGACACCCTGCTTATTTTTCACACTGATAAAAGCCTAGTACTTGTTCACTAAACTGCAAAAAATAGGATGGGTGTCACTGTTATCGATTATCGCTTAGGAAGTTATTTATACACTTTCTGAACGATTCCATAACCAAAGGCTGCTACCTACACAAAACCCTAGAAATAAAGTTTGAAGCTGTAATGCAATTGGGTCAATTATTATATTAAGTGAATAATAGGCCAAAGAGTTTACATAAACATCACTAATCATAATAAGAAACGTTAATAAGACCCCCGCCTTGCGATACTTAATTAATAATAGTACTGCGAACAGGTCTAATAAACCAAGCGAAGTCCAATAAAAATTCATCCACTGTGGAGCAAACCGATAAGGCAAAAAACCAAAGTTAATATTGTCTAAAATGTGCGTACTTGCTCCAATAGACAAACAAATTGACATTATCATAACAGCAACTTTGTCGGCAGATACTTTCATCTATAAGGTTTCCTAACAGCTTATTGAACACTCCAAAACGGCGTATATTACATGGTTCAATAATTCCACTAAACAACTTCAATGTAAACAAGCGATTGCTGTAAAAATACACCAAAACTTCTTTTAATAATGTTATTGGACAAAACACTGTCCATACACACAGCGCATTTGAAAGTTGAATATCATTTATGAAATCTCTCTTTCTAACCACGATTAAAGGCTATATGTATAGCAATCGCTATCGTTACAAACCACACAAAGAGCACTCTTGAAGCTTATTTGTTTTAGATCCTGCCTATCTAGACCTGCTTAAATAACATGCAACACGCTCCGTCTCTATGGGAGATACTCAAGTGAAGTTATGTTTGAAGCATTTAGTAAACTCGCAAAATTTAGCATAAGAAAATGATAAAAGGACTGGCGCATAGTTTTGCCAAAGAACTGTAACGCGCTAAAGCGCGTCCTACATATTACCTGAACCTTATTATTACCTTTTTAACCTAAAACAAAAAAGCCGCTGTTCATTGCAAACAGCGGCTTTCGTCTTAAGATTTACAAACTTAAAGCTTGCTTAACTTAAACTTGATTTTTATTGTTTACCAATTACTTCAAGTCCACCCATGTATGGGCGTAATACTTCTGGTACAACTACTGTACCATCGGCTTGTTGGTAGTTTTCTAGTATGGCTACTAGTGTACGGCCAACGGCTAAGCCTGAACCATTTAGTGTATGTAGTAACTCTGGCTTTTTAACACCTTCACGGCGAAAACGTGCTTGCATACGACGAGCCTGAAAGTCAGCCATGTTTGAACATGATGAAATTTCGCGGTATGTGTCTTGCGCAGGTAACCATACTTCTAAATCGTATGTTTTAGCTGAGCCAAAGCCCATGTCGCCCATACATAAAATTACTTTACGGTACGGAAGTTCAAGCGCTTGTAGTATTTGCTCTGCGTGACCTGTTAACTCTTCAAGCGTTGCCATTGAGTCTTCTGGTTTTACAAGTTGTACAAGTTCAACTTTATCAAACTGGTGTTGACGAATTAAGCCACGTGTATCGCGACCATAGCTGCCTGCTTCACTTCTAAAACACGGAGTGTGAGCAACTAAACGAATTGGTAAATCGCTTTCGTCGTAAATTTCGTCACGAGCGCTGTTTGTAAGCGGTACTTCAGCAGTAGGAATTAAGCTAAAGCCGGCTTGTTGTTCGCCGTCGTCATTTACAAGGCCTAATGTGTGGAATAAATCGCCCGCAAATTTAGGGAGTTGGCTCGTGCCGTAAAGGCTGGCGCTATTTACTAGGTACGGTACATACATTTCTGTGTAGCCGTTTTTGTCTGCGTGTGTATCTAGCATAAATTGCGTTAGTGCACGGTGCATACGCGCTACTTGTCCGCGCATTACGGTAAAGCGTGCGCCACTAATTTTGACGCCCATTTCAAAGTCTAAACCGTTTAAGTCTTGCCCTACATCTACGTGATCTTTAACTTCAAAATCAAACTTTTTAGGGGTGCCCCACGTTAAAATTTCAACGTTGTCGTCTTCGTCTTTACCCGCTGGTACTGACTCGTCTGGCAAGTTAGGAATTGCTAAAGCAATGTCGTTAATGGCGGCTAATACTTCATCCTGCTCAGTTTTAGCGGCATCTAGCTCACTGCCTAAATTAGCCACTGCATCAAGTAGTGGCTGTGCGTCTTCGCCCTTAGCTTTAGCTTGACCAATTGCTTTTGCGCTTGCATTACGTTGACTTTGAAGTTCTTGCGTTTTTACTTGTAATGTTTTGCGTTTTTCTTCAAGTGCCGTTACCGTCGCTACATCGAGTTCGTAACCGCGAGCCGCTAAACGTGCTGCAGTTTGTTCGATGTCTTGACGTAAAAATTTAGAATCTAACATGTTAGTTTTTTAACCTTTTTGCATTACTAGCTGAAGGCCCAGCCAAGCCATAAAAATACACACCATCACGTTTAAGATGATATTGAGGGCCATTTTAATAAAGTGACCTTGTTGTAATAACAACAACGAGTCCATTGAGAATGTTGAAAAGGTGGTTAATGCACCTAAAAAGCCAATACCGATAAGGGTTTTAGCGGGGCTTGCGGTGATAATTTCTTTATCTATCAAACCGTACAAAATGCCCATTAACAATGAACCCAGAATATTAACCGTCAACGTGCCAAAAGGGAATCCCCTACCGAGGAGTTTTAGCATGCTTTCGCTAATAAAAAACCGTAAACACGCACCTGAGGCTCCGCCAAGGGCGATCATCATATAAAGTTTAATCATTTTCGTATCGTCTAAGTGGGCTTTGCGCATCGCGCTCTTTTAGGTAATCGAGTTTTTGTTTAATTTTCTGTTCAAGTCCGCGCTCGCTCGGTAAGTAATACTCTTTGCCATCCATTTCAGGTGGTAAATATTTTTCACCTGCGGCAAATGCGCCTTCTTCATTGTGCGCATAACGGTACTCAGCGCCATATCCTAAGTCTTTCATTAAGTTAGTTGGCGCATTGCGTAAATGCTCTGGTACTGGGTAACTTGGCTCGTTTTTGGCATCTGCTTTTGCTTGATTAAACGCCATATATACCGCATTACTTTTAGGTGCGCTGGCTAAATACAGTGTGGCTTGTGCAATTGCACGCTCGCCCTCGCTTGGGCCAACACGTTGAAATATATCCCACGCATTTAAGGCTACTTCCATTGCACGCGGATCGGCGTTACCTATATCCTCTGTTGCAATGGCAAGTAACCGCCTTGCTACATACAAAGGGTCACCGCCACCAGCTAAAATTCGGCAATACCAATACAGCGCACCATCAGGGGAACTGCCACGTACTGATTTGTGAAAGGCTGATATTAAATCGTAAAACTCATCGCCGCCTTTATCGTATTTAGCTAAATGTGTAGGTAGTACTTGGCTAAGTACGTGCTCGTCTACGTTGTATTGACCGTTTTGTTCGGTCGTTAAATCAACTGCTTGTTCAAGTAAATTAAGTACTTTACGCGCATCGCCGCCACTTGCTTGGCAAAGTGCCTGTTTGGCGTTATCGGCAATAGTGATGTGTTTTTGGCTTAGCTGTTCGTCTTGTTTAAGTGCGCGTTCTATTACAGTGTATAAGTCGGTGTCGGCAAGCGACTTTAAAACATACACACGCGCACGCGACAATATAGCGTTGTTAAGTGCAAACGATGGGTTTTCGGTGGTTGCACCTACAAAGATAAAGGTTCCGTCTTCTATATGCGGTAAAAAGGCATCTTGTTGGGATTTATTAAAGCGATGAACTTCGTCAACAAACATAAGGGTGCGTTGGCCACGGCTTTCTAGGTTGTCCCGCGCTTGCGTTACGCTGTCGCGGATATCTTTTACGCCTGCGGTTACCGCCGACATCTGAATAAGTGAAGCATCAGCATGGTTGGCAATAATTTGCGCAAGTGTTGTTTTACCCACACCCGGCGGGCCCCATAAAATTAAACTATGGCAGCGCCCTGCAACAATGGCTTGGTGCAGCGGTTTATCAGCACTTAATAAATGCTGTTGACCAATATACTCGTCAAGCGTTGTGGGGCGCATACGCGCGGCAAGTGGGCGTACATCGGGCCCAAAATTAAATCCTAAATTACTCACCGCTACTCTGATCGTCTATTTCAACACCCTCTGGCGGCGTAAATTCAAAAGTGCTTTTATCAAGCTGTGTATTAACTTGGGCATTGTTAAACGTAAATGACGATAGCTGCCCTGAGTTGTCTGTCACTACTAATTTAGCAAGGCCTTGCTGGTTACCTGCAAAGGTAATATCAAGTTGTTCTACTTGGCTTTCTACGCCTTTATTTGGCGTTACACTAAAGCCTGTACTTGTTGCAAGTACGCTGTATTTTTCCCACTGTGCTGGGTCTTTTGATGTCAGTAGCACAAATGGTGTTGAATCGATTAGGCTGCTTGTTTTCATAATCGTTACTTGCTCAGCAAAACTGTCGAAGTAATAGGTTTTATCACCGTTTGATACAAATAACGTATCGTCTGGATTTGTTTGCTGCCAGCGAATCATCATGGGTTGTTTAAGGGCAATTCTGCCCTCGCCTTGCATAACCGCTTGACCTTGCGAATCAGTTACATTTTGTGAAAACTGCGCTTTAAAACTTTTAAGTGTTGCTAGTTTGTCTTGCAGTACCTGGCTGTCGTCAGCAAAGCTTGGTGCGGCAAGTACGCTGCCTAACACTAATAATAAGGCGTTAACTTTTTTCATGAATTTGCTCCATTAGGTACTAATACATCGCGAGCACCGTTATGACCTGGTGAACTCACGATACCCGATGTTTCCATTTGTTCTACTAAACGTGCTGCGCGGTTATAGCCAACACGTAATTTACGTTGTACTGACGATACAGATACTTTGCCGGTTTCAATTACAAACGACACAGCTTCGTCGTAAAGAGGGTCTGACTCTTCATCTGCATTTTCGCTAGCTTCGCCGGGTAATAAAATATCTTCAGTGGCATCGCCATTGAGTATTTCTTCAATGTAATTTGGTTTAGCACGTGCTTTCCAATCATTTACTACGGCGTGTACTTCATGGTCGTCAACAAATGCGCCATGCACACGCTCAGGTACGCTTGTGCCTGGCGGTAAATAAAGCATGTCACCCATACCTAATAGGTTTTCAGCGCCTTGCTGGTCGAGTATGGTACGCGAGTCTATTTTACTCGATACCTGAAACGCCATTCGTGTAGGTATATTGGCTTTAATTAAGCCGGTAATTACATCTACCGATGGACGCTGTGTTGCAAGTACTAAGTGTATACCCGCCGCACGTGCCTTTTGGGCTATACGTGCAATAAGTTCTTCTACTTTTTTGCCTACAATCATCATCATGTCGGCAAATTCGTCAATAACCACTACTATACTTGGTAGTTTATCCAGCTCATCGGGGCCTTCTTTCATGCCATCGGTGTCTTTAAATAATGGGTCAAGAATTGGGTAACCCGCCTCTTTGGCTTCAAGTACTTTTTGGTTATAACCTTTTAAGTTACGCACACCTAGCGCCGACATTAATTTATAACGGCGTTCCATTTCGCCTACACACCAACGCAGCGCGTTAGCGGCTTCTTTCATGTCGGTAACTACTTCACACAATAAATGCGGAATACCTTCATAAACCGAAAGCTCAAGCATTTTAGGGTCAATCATGATCATACGTACATCATCAGGGCCCGATTTGTAAAGCAAGCTTACTATCATGACATTAACGCCCACTGATTTACCTGAACCAGTTGTACCAGCGACGAGTAAGTGTGGCATTTTACCTAAATCAGCACACACAGGTTGCCCTGCAATATCTTTACCAAGCACCATGGTAAGTGGCGATGGGTTTTGCTCAAATTTAGGCGCGTTTATTACTTCTGACAAACGTACTATTTCGCGGTGTTTATTAGGCAGCTCTATACCGATATATGTTTTACCCGGTATAACTTCAACTACGCGTACGCTGATAGCTGAAAGCGAACGGGCTAAATCTTTAGATAAGCCAGTAATTTTAGACACTTTTATACCCGGTGCTAAATCAAGTTCAAACCGCGTTACTACGGGTCCAGGGTAAACCCCTACTACAGTGGCTTGCACGTTAAAGTCGAGTAGTTTTGTTTCTACAAGACGCGATACGGTATCGAGCTCTTCTTGTGATATTGGGTTTTTAGCTTTATCTGGTCTATCGAGTAAATCAAGCGAAGGTAAAGGCCCCGGCGGTGGCTCTTTATCAAGTAACTCTTCGAATTTTTCTTTTGCTGTTAGTGGTGGCTGATATGCAGATTTTACTTTAGGCATAGGCCTTGCCGGCGATACAACCGTAGTAACAGGCTTTTCAGGTTCAAGGACTTGGCTTTGATCAAGCGCATTTAGTGCAGCCTCTGTATCCATTGGCTCGTCGTCTATGGCGCTAAAGCCAATTTCTTGATCGAGTATATCGTCAAGCTCATCAAATGGGCTGTAGTCATCATTAATTTGTGATTCATTCAATGCTGGCTGTTCTTTTGTTGTAGCTTTTTGCTTATCTTCGTTTTTATCGGCAACTGTTTTTTCAAATTCTGATGAGTGCTCAAACTGTAGGTTTGAGTCGAACGCAATACCTTCAAACTGCTCTTCATTATTAAATTGAGTATCACTTTGCTCTGTATTACCAGCTATACGCTCTCGATGCATCCAACCTTGTGCATACTCTGAAATATAACGGTAAGCTTTTACTACTAAATCACCTAGGTAATCTACAAAATCAACCCAAGATACACCCGTTAATAAAGTAAGCCCGGCAAAAAAGAAGCATAGTAGTAATATTGATGTGCCGGTAAAATTAAATGCTGGCATCATTGCCGACGCAATAACATCACCCACTACCCCACCAGAGGAAAAGTTATAAATATCATCAAAATTTATGCTACTGATAGCTGTCGCAGAAGTAATAAATAAAACAAAACCAATTACACGTAGTGCTAATGTGGTGTAATCAAGCTGCAAAATACGGTGAGGTTGTTTAAATAATAAGTAACCAAATAGCTGAATGACCGCAGGTACAAAATAGGCAAGCCAACCAAAAGTAAGTAATAAAATATCAGCAACCCATGCACCAGCGGCACCCGTAACATTTTTTACTTCACTAAAGCTCGTTTGCGACCATGCAGCGTCTGCTGGATCAAAACTGATTAAGGCACATAAAATAAATATTGCCATAAAGGTGCTGATTATCAGCCCTGTTTCTAATAGTCTTTGTACACCATTTAGGCGCATAGCTTCCTATCCCTCTTTATTATTCTATTTGCACTTACTTGCAGTCAAATACCTTATCAGGAAATGCAATTTGTTGCACTTTATCTTAGTATTGATGGCCTGATTATGAACAAGTTTTTATAATTTGAGCGTGTGTAAGCAAATGGCAAGCTAATATGAATAGCCTTAAGTAATATAGGGACGAATAATTACTCCTTCTTCACCTTTTACTTCTTCCATTACTACGTAGGTTCTGCTTTCACTTACGTTTGGCAACTTTAATAGTATGTCGCCTAATACCCCTCTGTATTCTGACATATCATTTACGCGCGTTTTAAGTAAAAAATCAAAATTACCCGATACTAAATGGCATTCTATAATTTCTTCGTGCTTTTTTACTGCCACACTAAACTCATCAAATACATCTGGAGAAGTTTTAGTTATCGTTACCTCTACATACACAGATAAACCTTGCCCAAGTTTAGCTGGATCGACCACCGCTTTGTATCCAAGTATGTAGCCTTCTCTTTCAAGTTTTTTTACCCGCTCCAAGCAAGGCGTAGCGCTTAACCCTACTCGCCTTGCAAGCTCTACATTTGACAAACGCCCGTCGTGTTGTAATTCCATTAAAATTTTACGGTCAATTCTATCGAGTAATTGGTGCATACAGCCAGCTAGGTTTTTATTCTGTTTATTTTTGTTATTTAGATGATAACACTAGATGTGACTTTAAAAAAGGTGAGACACACGGGCTTTTGATGAATATAATAGTGAAAAATGTTAATTCGTTCTTAATAAGGCAAATTTTATGATTATTGGTGTACCTAAAGAAATTAAAAACCATGAATACCGTGTAGGTATGGTTCCTGCGAGTGTTCGTGAATTAGTAAATCACGGCCACCAAGTGATTGTTGAAACAGATGCAGGTATGGGCATTGGTTTTACTAACGAAGATTACACACAAGCTGGCGCTGAAATTTTATCAACTGCAGCTGATGTTTTTGCAAAAGCAGACATGATCGTAAAAGTAAAAGAGCCACAAGCTGTTGAACGTGCAATGTTACGTGAAGATCAAATTCTTTTCACTTACTTACATCTTGCACCTGATCTTCCACAAACTGAAGACCTTGTTAAAAGCAAAGCAATTTGTATAGCATACGAAACAGTAACAGACACACGTGGCGGTTTACCACTTCTTGCGCCTATGAGTGAAGTAGCTGGCCGTATGTCTATTCAAGCAGGTGCACAAGCGCTTGAAAAATCTAACCACGGCCGTGGCATGCTACTAGGTGGCGTACCAGGTGTTGAAGCTGCAAAAGTTGTTGTAATCGGTGGCGGCATGGTTGGTCGCAGTGCTGCACAAATGGCTGTTGGCATGGGCGCAGACGTTGTTGTTCTTGATCGTAACATTGATGTACTACGTGCATTAGATGCGCAATTCGGTAATAAAGTTAAAGCTATTTATTCAACTGCCGATGCACTAGAAAAACACGTACTAGAAGCTGATTTAGTAATCGGTGGTGTACTAATCCCTGGTGCAGCTGCACCTAAACTAGTAACAGCTGAGCACATTAAAGCAATGAAACCTGGTTCTGCAATTGTTGACGTTGCAATCGACCAAGGTGGCTGTATTGCTACTTCAAAAGCAACTACACATGCTGATCCAACTTTTATTGTTGATGAAGTTGTTCACTACTGTGTTGCTAACATGCCAGGCGCTGTTCCACGCACATCTACGTTTGCACTTAACAATGCAACATTGCCTTTCATCATAAACCTTGCAAACAAAGGTTATAAAAAGGCGCTACTAGATGACGCTCACTTCTTAAAAGGCTTAAATGTAATTAAAGGCCAAGTAACTTACAAAGAAGTAGCAGAAGCGTTCAACATGGAATATGTTGACCCACGCACAGCGGTAGAAAACGCATAATTTAGCGTTTTGTAGTTAGGTTGGTATTAAATATAGCAACCTAACTTCAACTTAATAAAAAAGCAGCTAATAGCTGCTTTTTTATTATCTAACTTTTTAATTAAGGGATTCAGCAACCACAGGATAATAATCCCAAACCCGTTTATCACTGAGCGAACGTACAAGCTTAATGTATTCTGCATGAGTCCATGCTAGAGGTGTTGCAGAGTTTGTACCCTCACCTAACTTATAACCAGCTTTATTTACGCCTACTCCATCCCATACTTGTTCAGGTAGCATCATGCCCCTATTAGCAAACTGCTCTAAGCCTTTAACATAGCTGTTTTTAATTTGCGCTTGTTTAGCATCATCAAAGGCGTTGTTTGCATTGGCAGCAGCTATTTCATAGTGGCCACGTTCACCAGTGAAAAATGGCCACACACGACCACGTTGGCCTGGTGTGTTGCTGCCTCTCTCAGCATAATTAGTGCCTGTTACTTCATCTTCGCCGTAACCGTCATTACCGTAGCGGCGGTAGCCTGCAAAGGTGCCGCTGCCATCGTCAAAACTAAAGCTGTATTTAACTTGTAGGTTATCTTCAAGCGTTTCGTCATCGTACTCAGGCAGTGTTTTAACAATGCTTTCGTCATTAGCACTACGCACGCCATAGCGTACTAGCTCTAAAAAACCGCCATCTAAAATTTGCTTTTTATTAAACCCTTCACGGCCATTATTAGCATTAATTTTAGTGTTTGAGTTAGCATCGGTATCTTGGCCTATACGTATAAAGTATTCGCCATCACTATTTTCGCCTTTTAAGTTACCCTCGGTGGTAAACATTTGCGATTCAATATCGTTGTTGTACTTTTTAGCCGTTGTAAGGTAGCGCTTTGCGTTTTTATCATCGCCACTAAGCGTTGCTATATCACTGGCTGTAATAAGACCAGCGACTATTGCCGCAGTAGTAGAAGGCGAATAACCTTCTTGCTCTTCCCAACGCTCTTGTTGGGTTGCCGGTGGTGTAATTTGCGTGTCGTTCCATAAAATTTTAGCAAGGCCGCCATCAACTAAAAAATCAGCTGCTGGTTTTAACATTTTGCTGTACCAACTTTTTAGCTCTTCATCGCTGAGTACATTGGCTTTGTGTAACTTCCAAGCAAGCATAATAGGCATAGCGGTTTGATCTAGTTGTACACCGACCCATTCAAGCTCACCATCTACATGTGTTTTTTGTAAAAACCAGCCTGTATCGCCGTTATTGCCCGGGGTTTTGCTGTTTACTTGTACTTTTTCAAGGTATTCGAATGCTGTTTTTGCGGTGGCGGTATCGCCGAGCGCCATAAATGCCATGGCTACTTGGTAAAAGTCGCGCACCCACACCGCTTTATAACCGGTTGAGCCTTCTTTAGCAGATACGGTTTCGCCCCAAGGGTTTGACAATGAGGCAATAAGCGCACCGGCATTGGTTTTATCTTCTTGTGCCTTTAAAACCATGGCACTGGTGTATAAAAGCTTACCGTTATCGGCGGTTTGCTCAACCATGATATTAAGTGGTTTAAGGCTTTGTAGGTAATCTTGCCAGCCGAGCGCTTCACCTTTACCGTTATAGTGATCAAGCACCGCTTGATAGCCTTTTGCTAAGCTTTTCTCGCCTTGCTGTATACTTTGCTGCTGCGTTTTACCAAAGCTAAGTGCTAAATCGAAGGTGGTGTTAGCGCTTATTTCACCAAGCTCTGCCAACATACTTACGTTACCTGCAGTTTCGCCAGTATTTGTATAATGAGTGTTTAGCGCTTGAGTTGTTTTAAGTGCGTTAACACCATCACTTTCACCCGTAAAGCCTACTGTTTTAGCTTTAAAAGGGGTTGCTGCTTGAAGCGATAAATAGTTATCGTCTTCCCATGCGACAAGGCCTTGATCAGTCGTTTTAGCAAAGTCACCTAACCCGTTGTTGTTTATGTAAGGGTTTACAACAACATAGGCTTTTAACCCTTTAAGTTCAGTGTTAAACACACTGCGAACAAATAATGTTTGCCCATCTGGGTCGGTAAATATGTGTTTTTCTAGGCTAAAACGCCCTTGTTTATCAGTGCTTGTTACTTTGTAGGCAAGCGAAAGTGGGCGCCCTTGCGCATCTTTGTATAAGTAATCTATGGTGACATCTAATTCATCAGCTTCGGTTACAGTAAAGTCTTTACCTGTAACAACAAACTGCATGTCTTTAATTTGCGCTTGGTGGATAAGCCCAAACATAGTTTCGGTGATCATACCTTTAGCAATTGAAAACCACACCTTAGATACATCGCCCGTTGCAGCTGAATCACTATATTGGCCTTTTTGGTATTGCTCGTAAGACGTGCCAATCCCTGTTTTACCTGCATAAGCCCAAAATGGCTCTACACCTGGTGCGCCAGGTGCCGATTTAACCTGTGCAGCGGTGTTTTCATTATCTGTGCTTGTGTTTTGTGCCCCACAGGCAGTTAAACCCAATGTTAAGAGTGAGGCAGTTATAAGGTTATATTTTTTCATTGTGTGTCCTTAATGTGAATTTTTAACGCGCATTACAGCAATGCCGGCAACAACGAACGAGGCTGCGCCAATTAATAATGCGTAAATAGGCTGATTCGAAAATGCGTGACGTAAAATAAGCCCTAAAATACTGGCGGCAAGTAACTGCGGTATAACAATAAAGAAGTTAAAAATACCCATGTAAACGCCCATTTTGTTACTTGGTAAGGCGTTACTTAACATAGCGTAAGGCAGCGATAAAATAGACGCCCACGCAAAACCCACCCCAATCATAGGTATAAGTAACATCTTAGGGTCTTGAATAAACATAAAGCTGCCAAGGCCTAATGCTCCCAATAATAAATTAAAGCAATGGGCGCCTTTTAATCCCATTTTTTTAACTAAAAACGGAATACACATAGCGGCTATTGCGGCAAAGCCATTGTAAGCGGCAAATAAAATACCCACCCAGTCAGCACCATCGTTAAATGCTTTAGAGGTTGCATCGCTACTACCATAATGAAAGCTTGTTACTGCAGCGGTGGTATAAATCCACATAGCAAATAACGTAAACCAACTAAAAAACTGCACCCATGCAAGCTGCTTCATGGCCTCTGGCATAGTAAATACATCTTGTACTATTTGGTAAAAACCACCTTGGGTTTTATTAGCACTTTTAAGGGCCGCTGCAATCCACTGCACAATACCAAACGCTAATAAACCACCAGCAAGTAGGTAAAGCTCTTTTTCAAGCGATAACCCCATTACTAATGCAAGGGTTACTAAACCTAACACCACAAAAATAATGGCGCCTTTGTTAAAGTTAATATCAACCAGCTTGCTGGTAGTAGGTTGTTCGCTTTGCTTTTCAAACTCAGCTAATTGCTCTGGGCTGTACTCTTTTGTACGTGCAACGGTCCAAAGCACAGCCACTAGTAACACAACCCCACCCCAATAAAATGAGTATTTAACAGACTCAGGAATTTGCCCAGGCGCTGCGGTATTGCTTACATCAAACCAATTAGTCATCATCCATGGCAGTGCTGAGGCTAGTACCGCTCCAATACCAATAAAAAAGCTTTGTAAACCGTAACCGGTAGCGCGTTGCTTTTCAGGCAAGTTATCGCCTACAAGTGCTCTAAACGGTTCCATGGTCACGTTGATTGACGCATCCATAATCCATAACATACCCGCGGCAATCCAAAGCGTAGGCGAATGCGGCATAATAAATAATGAAAGCGTTGTTAACACCGCGCCTACAAAGAAAAACGGACGACGGCGGCCAAAACGGCCCCATGTTTTATCGCTCCAGTAACCAATAATAGGCTGTACAATTAAACCGGTAAGCGGTGCTGCCACCCATAAAATGGGTATATCATCTACTTGTGCGCCTAATGTTTGAAATATACGGCTCACGTTACCGTTTTGCAGGGCAAAACCAAACTGTATGCCTAAAAAGCCAAAACACATGTTCCATATTTGCCAAAAGCTTAGATTTGGCTTGTCGCTATTATTTTGATTATTCATTATTAGCCTTATTTGTTAATACTGCGCTGCTAAATGCATCAAGTGTGAGTGTAAATGTTGCGCCTTGCGACCCTGATGTGATCTCGGTGCTGTGCTGCTCAAGTAAGTCATGCAATTGGGTGTGCTCGCTAAGTGCCGCTAATTGCGCTTTTGATAAGTTAACCGTAATAGTTTGAGGTTGTTCACTAAAGTTACTTAAAACGTACAGTGTTTGTTGGCCAAGTTTGCGCATAAAGCCAACAACTCGCTCGCTTCCTGTTACGCTAAGCTCTGTCATTTCACCCCCAACCACAGCAGGTAAACTATTAAGTGACATAATGGCTTTATAATAATCACGGAGTGCTACTTGTTCTTTTGTTAAATTAGCGCCGTCAAACTTGCCGTTACTCATCCACACTTGATGCGCCGGCACGCCAATGTAATCAAAAATACTGGTGCGTGTAGCAGTGCCAAATCCTACGTTTTCTGAGCCATCTTCTCCCACATCTTGACCAAAATATAATAACGTGGGTGCGCGGCTCATTAAGTTTGAAACCACCATAGCCGGTTTACCCCACGCAGCGTTACCTGCAAAGTCAGGGCTTGCGATACGTTGTTCGTCGTGATTTTCTAAAAAGTGCAGCATGTGCGCTTCAATATCAGCAACTTGGCTTTGGGCTGCAAAAATAGTATTAGCAGTTTGCTTACCCTGCATAATGGCTTTTAGTGTGTCGTAAAAGCCTACTTTGTCGTAAAGGTAGTCCATTTTACCTTGGTGAATATACGCACGGTACACTAGCGGGTTGTACACTTCAGCTAACAAAAAGGCATCGCTTTTTTGCATTTTTATCGACGAATTTAAAAAGCTCCAAAACTCTACTGGCACCATTTCGGCCATGTCGTATCTAAAGCCATCAACGCCTTTATCGAGCCAAAAAAGTGCTATGTCTCTAAATTTGTACCAGCTGTTAGGGAGCTCTTTATCTTGCCAAAATGCATAATGAGCACGGTAATCTTTATTTTTGTATTCACTTGGCAATTGAGCAAAATCGTAGCTACCATCAGGCTTTACGCCATAATTAACTTTTACTGTTTCGTACCAATCGTTTATATCGGGTTTTGCTGCACGGGCACCATTACCTGTCCATTTAGCGGGTGTTTCATCAAAAAAGCCATCCGCTAGCGGGTGTGCATTGCCTCCTAAAACTTTATACTCTGGCGATGTTGGCACCTGAAAAGACTGCCCTGGTACGTAGTAAAAGTTATTATTTTTATCGTACGCTTTAGTGGTGTCGTCTTGTGCACCAAAGTCTTTAACGCCTTTAGGTTTGCCAAGGGATTGGTAATTTCGTGCTACATGGTTAGGCACTATATCAATAATTACTTTCATGCCATGATTATGTGTACGCTCAATCAGATCACTAAACTCACCCATTCTATTGGTCACATTTATGGCTAAATCGGGGTTTACGTCGTAGTAATCTTTTATTGCATACGGTGAGCCCGCCCTGCCTTTAACTACATCAGGGTCATCTTGAGAAATCCCATAACCAGTGTAATCCCCCACTAACGCATGATGTAACACGCCAGTGTACCAAACATGTGTGGTACCCAACTCTTTTATACCTTTAAGAGCTGCGTCATTAAAGTCGGCAAATTTGCCTACACCATTTTGCTCTTTTGTGCCCCATGGCGTATTAGACGTGTTGGTATTACCAAATAGGCGTGTAAATACTTGGTATACAACTGGCTTGGTTAATTCGTTTTGTGTTTGTGTTGGCGCTTGTCGTTGCTCGGGCTTGTTACTTTCTGAGCAACCCATTGCAATAAGTGCGCTACACAGTATTGCGTGTACATAAACTGATTTTTTCATTGTGCGTCTTTTTGTCAGTATTGTTATTAACTTTATACTAAAGATTAGTGCAGCAACCATACAGTTGCTGCATACGTATTCAGGTAAACTATTAAGGGGTATTTATAACTAATACCGTTGCACTCATTGCCGGTAAAGCCACTGTGTTACCTAGTAACTGTGTTTTGTTGGTGAATAGGTTAAGCGCTTTAGCATTTTTTGGTATTACTTCCTGCATATATTCAATGTTCTTGGTTAGCTCTTTTGTGTTTTTATTCATAAATACCAACACAGTTTGCTCGTCGCTAATACGCGCATAACTATACACACCTTGTTGAGGTGTAAAGTGCACTAACTTGCCTTTATCAAGCGCAGTGCTGTTTTTTCTAAAGTTAAGTAAGGTACTCATTGTTTTGTGCATGTTCTTTTGCTGCGAGGTAAGCCCTTTACCTGTAAATGCATTACTTGTTTGGCCTTTAAATCCACCCGGGAAATCTATTCTAATATCACCATGGTCTTTACTCGGGGTGTTATCTAATAGAACCTCCGTACCGTAATAAATTTGTGCAATACCGCGCGTAGTTAAAAATAGCGTCATGGCCATTTTAGTTTTTGCAGCATCTTGTCCAAGCTCGGTGTATACACGGCTCATATCGTGGTTATCAGCAAATACCATAATGTTATTGGTATCAGGGTATAAAAAGTCATTCGCCAACGACTCATATACTTTAACCCAGCCCGTATTCCAGCTTTCATCTTCATTTAGCGCTTGAATTACCGACTCTTGCAAAGAAAAGTCCATCACGCTTGGTAGGCTTGATGTATAGCCATCTTGGTTATTTTTACCACGTTGCCAGTAAGAGGCAATTGCAGGGTTTGAGGTCCACTCTTCTCCTACAATATTAAAGTCTGGGTATTCTTGCATTATGGCTTTTGTCCAATCACTCAAAAATGCTTTATCTGAGTAAGAGTAGGTATCAACGCGAATACCGCTTAAATCAGCGTACTCAATCCACCAAATAGCGTTTTGAATTAAATACTCGCTTAACAGTGGTTGGCGCTGATTTAAATCAGGCATGGTTTCTACAAACCAACCATCGTTAAACTGGCGTTTGTCGTACTCACTCGCGTGTGGGTCTTGTATAGTTTGGCGAGCATGGCTTGTAGCGTTTTTACCTTTTTTAAACTCACCATTAAAGTTAATCCAATCTTTGGTAGGTTTATCTTTAACCCATGTATGCTCTGAGCCAAAATGGTTTAATACCATATCCATTACAAGGCCTATGCCTTGCTCTTTTGCTTTTACCGAGAGCGTTTTATATAACTGATTTGAGCCCATACGTGGGTCAACTTTATAAAAGTCAGTAATTGCATAACCATGATAAGAGTAATCTGGCATATTGTTTTCAAGTACTGGCGTTAACCAAAGCTGTGTAACGCCTAAATCGTTTAAATACGGTAATGCGTTTATAACCCCTTGTATATCACCACCGTGGCGCCCACCTTTTATACTCGGGTTTGCCGCTTCTAACATGCTTGGGACGGTATCGTTTTGTTTATCACCATTAGCAAATCTATCTGGGTTAATCAAATAAAGCGTATCAGCTGATGTAAACCCTTGACGCTGAGCGCTGTTTTTCTCTCGCTCAAGAAGTGGAAACTCAAAGTTATTGCTCGTTTCGCTGCTATTAAATTTAAGCGTTCCTGCTTTAGCGGCATCGGTAACAGAAATATTCAAAAACACATAATTTGGGTTATCTGTGCGCGTTACTTTATTTAATTTAACACCATTATATTTAGCTAATATAATTTTCTCGTTTGCAATATTTTGCTCATGCACCATGATGTTAATCGTGTTTTTATTCATGCCTACCCACCAATTAGCAGGTTCAACGTCAAGTGCATAGCTAATAGTTGGTAGGCTGCACGCACTTGCAAGTAAAAGTGTCTTTAAAAATCGCATCATTAGGCCTTTTTAATTTTTGCTAAAAAATCTTTATGAGTAGGTAATTGTTCTACCGTTGAAGTAATAAGCGTTTTTAATGTAGAAAATAAATCGTTAAGTTGTTCACTGCTTAATGAGTCAACAATACTATTGTAATCATCAGGTATAAGGCCTTGGCCTATAAACACTTGCTGCCAAGCAACTTCTGCAAATAGTTCGTCGCTTTCACGTACTACTTTGCCTGTGTGTTTAAATAAATTGAGTTTATGAGCCAATGATTCGGGAATTTCCATTTGCTTACACTGGCGCCAAAAAGCCGAGTCTTCTCGCTCTGTTAGTTTGTAATGCAAAATAATAAAATCGCGTATGTGCTCTATTTCTGTCACGCTTTGCTTATTAAATTCTGCAATTAACGCATCGCTAATACCATTATGCGGAAACAGCTTTATTAAACGGGTTACGGCACTTTGTATTAAATGAATACTGGTTGACTCTAACGGCTCTAAAAAACCACTAGCAAGACCAACCGAAACCACATTCTTATGCCACTGCTTTAAGCGCCGCCCTGTTTTAAATTTTATAATGCGTGGCGCTGTAATGGGCTCAGCGGGTAAATTATTTAATAGTAACTGCGTTGCCGACTCATCAGATAAGTATCGGCTACAGTAAACAAGCCCATTACCCACACGGTTTTGCAGCGGAATTTGCCATTGCCAACCTGCGCTATGCGCAATTGAGCGAGTATAGGGTTTTAGCGAATCAGTACCTTGAGATTGCACAGCAACGGCGCTATCGCACGGTAAATAATGAGACCAGTCCACAAAGCCTGTATTTAGTGTTTGCTCTATTAACAAAGCGCGCAGACCGGTACAGTCTATAAATAAATCGCCGTTAATTTGCGTGCCATTATCAAGAGTTAGGCTTGTAATATTGCCTGAATGCGGACATTGTTCAACCTGCTCTATTTTGGCATCAATATGATCAACACCGCGTGACATTGCGAGCTTTTTTAAAAACTCAGCGTATAAATTAGCGTCAAAATGGTACGCATAACTTAAGCCAGGTAATTGCGTATTAGGTATAGTATTTAATGGTGCAAATTTAAGCTGTTTAGCGGCTTGGTAATTTAACGAAAAATCCCATAGGCTATCTTCAGAGCCGGTAATTTTTCCCTTTACCCAAAAATTGTAAAAATTGCAAAAAGGAAAGTCTTTTCCAAATGAACCAAAAGCATGCATGTAGCTATGAGAGGGGGTTTTCCAATTTTCGAACTCAATACCTAATTTAATAGATGCATTGGTGGCATTTATAAAATCTTGCTCGTTTATACCCAGTGCGTTATTAAGTTGAATAATTGGCGGAATTGTAGCTTCACCAACGCCTATAGTGCCTATTTTGCTTGATTCTATCAGCGTTATTTCAATTACTTTACCTAACACTTTATTAAGCAAAGCTGCAGCTATCCACCCCGCCGTACCACCGCCTGCAATTACCACGTGTTTTATTGGTTTCATATTATTGTCCACGTTTACACATTAAAGCTTTGTTAAGTTTGGTAAAATAGCTATAAAAAAGCCCTTGTAAAACAAATTACAAGGGCTCCTACACACAGCCTTTATTATAGCTTGTAGCTAAAGCCTAACAAGTAAGTGCGACCGTAATCTTGGTAGTCGCGAACTTGTAGGGCGTTATCACCAGAAAGCGATGTAAACGGCTCTTCGGTTAAGTTTTGAACCTGGAATTGAATTGATAAACCTTCAAGGCTTTCAATACCGGCCTCACTAAAGTCATAGCCTGCTTGAATATCCCAAATTGTTTCTCCCAGGATATCTACTTGCTCAGTATCAAAGCCTAACCCGTATACATCACCTTTAAAGGCACTACGTTTACGCATACTGGTACGCAGTTGAATACCATTCATTTCGTAGTAAACCGTTAAGCTTTGAATTTTGTCAGACAGACCTGGTAATTCGTACTCGTTGCCGTTTTGATCTTCAATATCAGATTCAATGCCGGTATGGCTTGCAATTAAACCAAAACCTTCAAGTGACGGGTGGAAAATTTTAAATGGCAATGCTAGAGATAGCTCGTAACCATATAGGTCGCCGCCACCGCCATTTACTTTACCACTACCTGTGCCTTCAGATGTAGCTGGGATTTCACCCGTTGAAGGGTCAGCAACGCCCGACATATCAATTTCGTATGTACCGTCAAAAATCCACTGGGTTAAGTCTTTATAGAAAAACGCAGCAGAGAAGTAACCTTCATCGCTAAAGTAGTTTTCGTACGTTAAATCGTAACCAGTTGCTTCTTTAGGCTCTAGGTTAGGGTTACCACCCGATACAGACCAAAAGTTTCCATTTTCATCAGGCGTCGTGTTGTATGATGCATCAATAGATGAGTTCATTTCGTCTAAACGTGCACGAGAAATTGTTTTAGCCGCACCAAAACGAACTGTTTGTTGCTCATCAATTGCAAGTGATAAGTTTAAGCTTGGTAATACGTGTGAGTAGTCGTGGCTAATATTAGTAGATGATGCCACCACAATACCATCTACAGTGCTAAATGCATTACCCTGAGATGATTGGTCGGTATGAACATAACGTACACCCACATTACCTGTAAGTGCCAAGCCGCCCACTTCTGCATTTATATTGGCTTGTGCAAACGCTGAAGTAATTTCTTCTTTTACTGTCCACGATTTTGTTAAGTGACTCGTATTCGTTAAGCTTTCATCTAATAAGCTGTAGTAACCGTCATTTACTAACCCATTAACATCGTAGGCAATCATGTCACCCATGCCAATAAAGCCTAAATCAACACTACCCATGCGGTATTGCTCTGGCACAGTTAGCATGCCAGGGTTTTCAAGCGAAAAGCCAGATAAAGTCATAAAGAAACCTTGCGAATCTTTTGTTTTTTCTCGTTCTTTATAAGACATCCCAAACTCAATTGAGCTGAAGTATTCGTTTTCTAGTACTTTAGATGCCGCAAGTTTTAACGTAGATAGCTCATCTTCAATAGTTGGAGCATTAATAAAGCCATCTTGTGCTTGGTTTTCATAATCAGTACCGGCTAAGCCATATTTATCGTTCAATGCAGAGCTTGCACCCCACGATAACGGACCGCCTAACTGCATTAAGCTGTAATCGCTGTAATCTAAATCGTGAATAAACGTAGCACCTGTATTACTACCATTAAAGGTGTAACCTAAGTTATCTGCAACACCACGAGCATCGCCACGCCCTGTTCCTGAGTAGCTCTCAAGGCTCCAAATTTTACGGTCTACTTGTGAGTAACTTGCGTCAAACTCTACAGACCACGAGTCATCAATATCGTATTTAGTGTTAAAGCCAAATGCGGTTAGCTCTGCTTCACGCTCTTCGTAGTCGTTACGAACAACCACACGTTGGCCATTTGTTACCGCACTGGTAATAAAACCACTGGCTTCATCTACCGATACACTTGCAGGATCAATTGAACCTTGTCCCCATGCGAATGGAATTTCGATACCACGTAAGATTTTCTCATCTGTAAAATCAACATATAACGCATCAAACGTCATGTTTAATTTATCTGTAGGAGCTGCTTCTAGCACGAGCATTGCTGAGTCACGTTTAAGCGTTGATGAGCGTACAAAGGGTTTTGCACCGCCTAATATAGAATATGTTTGACCATCATCAGCAGTAAATTCAGGGTAGCCCCAAGAGTTCCAACGTTTTTCTTGATTTGGTGAACTCATTGTATTTAAAGCAAAAGCGACACCAATAGTGTCATCAGCAAACTGATCTATGTATGAAATAGTACCGCGGTAACCATCATCATGGCCGTCTGGGTTTAGTTTATCAAAGCTTGTTTGCTCGTATTGTCCATTAACTTGAAATACACGCTCACCTTTACTTAAAGGTCGTACAGTTTGCATATTAATAACGCCGGCAATACCTTCCGCTTCGATACTTGCATTAGGTGTTTTATAAACGGTTACACCGCTCATAATTTCTGAAGGGTAAAGGTCAAACTCTACGCCGCGGTTATCACCAATAGACACTTGTTCGCGGCCATTAAATGTGGTGCCACTTTCGTTTTCACCAAAGCCACGAATTGATACTCTGCTTGCGCGACCATCTAGGCGCTGCGCCGTTAAACCTGGTAAACGCGCAATTGATTCAGCAATAGAAGAATCGGGTAACTTACCAATATCTTCCGCAGAAATTGATTCAACTACCTGTGTAGAAAAACGCTTAGTATTTATTGATTCAACTACACTACCGCGAAAACCCTTAACTTCGATAACCTCTACGTCATCTTTTTTTATTGTATTTTCTTGAGCAGCTTGTGTTGCAAAGTTAGATAAACCTGCAGCTGTTAATGCCAAAGTTAATATACTTGGTTTGAACATAGACATGATGTTTTTCCCGTTACCCATATTGTGATACCCGCTTATATGTTTAGGTGATAGCCAAACAGGCGAGCTGATTTTGTTGTCAGGATGAATATTAACGCCAGCTTTATTTTATTAACAACTTTATGCATACGTATTCAGCAGTTGCAGCGTGACTTTACATTAGCATAAGCCTCACCCTAAAAAATAAGCTCTTGATTTTATTGAAAATAAAATCAGTGAAAATAGAGGTGCGAACATTCCGCGTTAAATCTGTTTCTTTAATAATCAATATTTCATCTAATGCAATGTAAACAAAGTGAAACTAATTAGTACCGCTATGCTAAATAAGAGATATTGAGTATAAACCAAAAATTAAATTGGTCAGACCATTAAAAGTGGAACTCGTAATATATTTCCCTTACAGGACAAAACGTTAGATTCAATGTAAGTTAGAAACTAAGTAAGTGACACAATTGGTAAACAATTAATAAATAAATAGAACACCTATAAACGTACTATAAGTGCTTATTTTTAATAATTTAATTTTGTTAATTTCAGTGCATACGTATGCAGACTTTTTACAGTGTTCAAGGCTTCACGTATGCTTTTTGAAAGTAGCGTGATTTATCCAATCACAATAAAAATAATCTAATACTGTGTGGAATGACGGAGAAAAGCATGACCCAAAAGCAGTGGTATAAAGGTGCGGTTATTTATCAAGTTTATCCGCGTAGCTTTCAAGATAGCAACAACGATGGCATTGGTGATTTAAGAGGGATTATTAGTCGTATTGATTACATTAAAAGCTTAGGCGTTGATGCTATTTGGATTTCTCCTTTTTTCAAATCGCCAATGAAAGACTTTGGCTATGATATTAGCGACTATCGCGACATTGACCCGCTTTTTGGTGACCTAAATGATTTTGATGAGCTAATAAGCCAAGCCCACACTCGTAATATTAAAATAATTATTGATCAGGTGTTAAGCCATACATCAGATCAACACCAATGGTTTACTGATAGCCGTGAAAATCAAAATAACAGTAAAGCCGACTGGTATGTTTGGGCTGACGCAAAAGATGATGGGACAGCCCCAAACAACT
Source organism: Pseudoalteromonas aliena (assembly GCF_038155085.1). Lineage (GTDB taxonomy): Bacteria > Pseudomonadota > Gammaproteobacteria > Enterobacterales > Alteromonadaceae > Pseudoalteromonas > Pseudoalteromonas aliena_A. Next base: position 253,080 of record NZ_JBAKAU010000001.1, on the reverse strand, counting down.
GGCTTTCTATTTTTGGTGGTGGTGCTTGGCAGTGGGAGCCTCGTCGCGGGCAATACTACCTGCATAACTTTTTAACCGAACAACCGGATCTTAACTTTCATAACCCAGATGTTCGAAAAGCTGTGCTTGATAATGTTGAGTTTTGGCTTAAAAAAGGCGTTGATGGTTTTAGGCTTGATGCAATTAATTTTTGCTATCACGACGCGCAATTGCGTGATAATCCGGCTAAACCAAAAGATAAGCGCCAGGGGCGTGGTTTTAGTGAAGATAATCCCTATGCATTTCAGTACCATTATTACAATAATACTCAGCCTGAAAATATTGAGTTTATGCAAGATATTCGCACATTACTTAATAAATACCCAGGTACTGTATCACTTGGAGAAATATCGTCAGAAGATTCATTAGCGACAATGGCGCAGTACACCCAAGGTGGTGACAAACTGCACATGGGTTATAGCTTTGAGCTCTTAACAAATGATTATTCAAGTGAATATATTAGAACTACGGTTCAAACTTTAGAACAACGTATGACTGAAGGCTGGCCATGCTGGGCATTTAGCAACCATGACGTAGAACGTGTAGCAAGTCGGTGGAGCGAAAGCGGCGAAGTAAACCCTCAACAATGTAAAATGCTAACCGCCCTATTAGCTTCTCTTCGTGGCAGCGTGTGCATGTATCAAGGTGAAGAGCTAGGTCTGGGTGAAGCAAGTGTGGCCTATGAAGATTTACAAGACCCATACGGCATTACGTTTTGGCCTAATTTTAAAGGGCGTGATGGCTGTAGAACACCAATGCCTTGGGATCTGGCTGATTCATCTCATGCAGGTTTTAGTGAAGTAAAACCTTGGCTACCCGTTGATAATGCACATAAACAACAATCAGTAGCTATACAAACAAAGGATAATGACTCAATTTTAAACGCTTATCGTGAGTTCATGGCGTGGCGAAAAGGCCAAACAGTCTTACTTGAGGGTGATATTGAATTTATAGAAACGCCAGAGCCTGTACTTGCTTTTTATAGAACGCTTGAATCGCAAAAAGTGCTTTGTATGTTTAATCTAAGCTCTAAACAAACAAGTATAGATATGCCGACATCAATTGTTAAAGAATATAATGAGCTTAGCCACCACAAAGCAAAATTAAGCCAAGACATACTAACGTTTGAGCCTTACGCTTGCTTTTATGCTCAGTGTTAATGACTCAAAAGTTGCGTTTAAATTTTACTAAGCGCGTTACACACGAAAAAGCCCAAGCTACTCACTTGGGTTTTTTGTATTTAACGCATACTAGTGACTTTTAGTTTCAACATTTAGACATTCAGTTAAAGCAAATAAGACGGCTGATATTACAAACTTAAATATCCTCATAGGAGAAATATACAATGGCGCTTATCCATTTCATTTTTGAACCTAATAAATCAATTTTCCCTAACACGAACTCAGGTTATTAATATAAAGCGTAGAATCAAGTTTTCTTAGCTACTAAATATATTACTCCAGCTAATAATGCTGTACTTACTAAAGTTAAAAAACCGACAAGTAAATTACTCATCCTCACGATAAAAAAATTTCGTTATCTTTTCTTTCAATTTCGATTAAAAATCAGCATACCAACAGAGTTGTTCTGAATTGGGCACTACTGATTTATACCTAACCTTAAACTGGATAAATCAGTCATCACACCATTTATTAGGAATAAACGAATGAAAAAAGCATTGCTAGCATTAATCGTAGCACCACTATTTGCAGTATCTGCGACTTATGCGGTTGCAGACGATACGCCAACAGCTTCAGCCGAAATGATAAAAGAATACACAGAAATGTGTGTTAACTGGGCTAAAGATGATGACGTAAGCAATGAAGAACTAAATGCATACGTATTAAAATGCGTAAATGATGAGCTTGAATCTGAAGGCTATAAAAAAGTATCTTCTATTAAGATTTAATTATACCAATTACATTAAATTAGTGATCTATTAAAGCTACAAGAAAATAGCTCAATAGCTAAGCGAAAAAGCATGACATATATTTGTTCTCGGCAGCTGCTCCCTGCAATGCCTACTTTCTGCATCTACGCAGTCATATATGAATAGTTTTTAACGCAGTAACTGAGTTATTTAATACGCTAAAGTGACCATGTTTTAATCAAATTGGTAACTCACTCTGGTGAATGTACTGCGAATAACGCCGTTGCGAAAGCATTCAACTAGGCACAAAAAAACCGGAATAGACACAAGCTGTGCGTTCCGGTTTTTATGTTTTTTTAGATATACAAAAGCTATGAAAAAGCTATGAATAAGCAATAACGTGCTTATTCATCTTCTTTTTTAGCTTTCGCTTTAGGTTTAGCTGGTGCTTTTTTTGCAGCTGCTTTCTTTTTAGGCGCTGCTTTTTTCTTCGCTTCTTCTGTCCATTTACCTGCTTCATAGTGAGCAGTCCAGCCGGTAGCTTTACCGTCAACTTCACTCATAACATACTGAGATTTATTTTTACGGCTATAGCGTACAACAGCAAGATTACCATCAGGATCTTTAGCAGGTGCATCGGCTAAATAATAAAACTTAGGCGAAATACGGTCTCTAAAGCGTTTTAATTCTTCAACTTTAGGTGCACGTGTTTCACGTGACTTAGGAAAAGTATTTGCGGCTAAAAATATACCCGCAGCGCCATCACGCAGCACAAAATACGCATCTGACTTCTCACATTCTAATTCAGTAATGTGAACAGGATCTTCTTTTGGCGGAGCAGCCTCACCATTTTTAAGTAACTTACGTGTGTTCTTACACTCATCATTATTACAGCCAAAGTACTTACCAAAGCGACCCGATTTAAGCTCCATGTCAGAACCACATTTATCACATTCAATAATTGGCCCGTCGTAGCCTTTAATTTTAAAGGTACCTTCTTCAACTATATGTCCTTTACATGCCGGGTTATTACCGCACACATGTAGTTTACGGTTTTCGTCAATTAGGTATGAGTCCATTGCAGTTTCACAAATAGGACAACGCTTCATCTGCATTAATTTTTCGGTTTCTACATCTTCGACATCAGCAGCAACAGCTTCATCACCCGATACCAAGTTCATTGTTGTAGTACAACGCTCTTTTGGCGGGAGGCTGTAACCAGTACACCCTAAGAAAACACCAGTTGATGCCGTGCGTATACCCATTTTACGGCCACATGTAGGACAATCAATATCGGTTTCAACCATTTCATTAAGACGCATGCCACCATTCTCAGGCTCATCTTTAGCGACAGTTAATTGAGTTGAAAAATCAGCATAAAACTTGTCTAGAACTTGCGTCCATACGCGTTCGCCTTCAGCGATGTCATCTAAACGACCTTCCATTTTAGCTGTAAAATCAAAGTTCATTAAATCAGTGAAGTTTTCAACTAGTCGATCGGTAACTATTTCACCCATTTTTTCAGCAAAGAAACGACGGTTTTCTACGCGTACATAACCACGATCTTGTATTGTTGAAATGATTGATGCATACGTAGATGGTCGACCAATACCACGCTTTTCAAGCTCTTTTACTAGACTTGCTTCACTAAAGCGCGCTGGCGGCTTAGTAAAGTGTTGCTTAGGATCAAGCTCAATTAAAGTAAGGACTTCGCCTTCTTTAATAGCTGGTAATGATTGGTCTTCTTCATTCTTTTTGCGTACCGCCGGCTGTACTTTTGTCCAACCATCAAAGCGTAGCACACGGCCTTTCGCTTTAAGTTGGAAATCGTTAGCTTCAACAGTAAGTGTTGTTAAGTTGTATTCAGCAGGCACCATTTGGCACGCTACAAATTGGCGCCAAATTAGCTCGTACAGTTTTTTAGCATCGGCGTCTACACCTTCAACATGGCCAGATAATACGGTAACACTTGAAGGGCGAATTGCCTCATGCGCTTCTTGTGCATTACCTTTTGAGCTATAACTAATTGAGTCCTTTGGTAAGTATTTGGCTCCAAACTCGTTCGTTACATACTCACGACACATTTCAACCGCATCTTTAGATAGATTAGTTGAGTCAGTACGCATATACGTGATGTAACCACCTTCGTATAAACGCTGTGCAAGCATCATGGTCTTTTTAACACCATAACCTAAACGGGTACTTGCAGCCTGTTGCATGGTTGAAGTAATGAAAGGAGCACTTGGGCGGCTCTTACTTGGTTTTTCCTCAACACTTATTACTTTATATTCGGCATTCTCAAGGCTTTTAACTGCTGCTGTAGCCTGGGCTTCATTTACAGGCTTAAATGGCTTGCCTGCTTGTTTGGCTACTTCTAAACGTAACTGTGACTCAGCGTTTTTAACATCAGCATGAATATCCCAAAACTCTTCTGGAATAAATGCCTTAATTTCACGTTCACGCTCAACTAATAAGCGTACCGCAACAGACTGAACTCGTCCTGCAGATAGACCTCGTGCAACTTTTGCCCACAACAAAGGTGACACCATAAAGCCAACAACACGGTCTAAAAAGCGTCGTGTTTGCTGAGCATAAACCATATCAGTATTAAGCTCACCTGGTGTTTCGAAGGCTTGTTGTATTGCGTTTTTGGTAATTTCATTAAAAACTACACGCTTATATTTCTCAGGATCTCCACCAATGATTTCTTGAAGGTGCCAAGCAATTGCCTCCCCTTCTCTATCTAAATCCGTTGCGAGATATATTTGGTCTGCATTTTCGGCCAGCTTTTGTAGCTCCTGAACAACTTTTTCTTTACCTGGCAGAATTTCATAATGCGGCTCCCAACCTTGCTCTGGGTCAATACCCATACGCGCGACTAGGTTGGTATAATCTCGTTGCTTTTTATACGCTGCTTTCTCTTCAGGTTCCATTTTACGAACTTCTGCTGGCGTTTTAGTTGCCGGCACTTTAGCTTTGCTCGAACCTGAAGTAGGTAAATCTCGTACATGTCCAATACTAGACTTTACGATAAAATCATTACCTAAATATTTATTAATTGTTTTAGCCTTAGCAGGTGACTCTACAATTACTAGCGATTTGCCCATAGTTGCCTATTTCTAACCAAATATTTAAAATGTGTTTGCCGACGTAAACGGCGCGAATATTTATAGGTATATCTACAAACACTAATTGTTACAAGCTTTTAATACAAACTTTTCAGTATTTACTGAATAAACGAACAACTTTTGTTGCTAAATTAAACAAACAAGCGTTTTTAGGATAATTCACGGAAATATATAGAAGACCGAGCACAATTCCAACCTTTGAGTAGTAATTTTACTCAACAAAGAGCTCTTTTGGTAAACTATCAAGATTACGGCAATAAAAGCACCTCATTAAATCCTTGTATAAAAGTGTGCATATAAATGGGTCAATAAAGAATTTTTAGTACTCTTACTTCTCATTACTTTTAGTAAATTACTAACCCTAATTACTTAACGAGTTTTAATATTTTTTAAATATTATTCAAAAAAAAACATCGTAAATACTAATTTTTCTGTAGTAAATATTTCCTTGCTGGTAGTCTATGGAAAATTTATAAAATGTAGATTGGAAAATATGTCAAAAATCCGTTCAATGAGTTTAACTACTCGTATCATGATAGGTATGGCGCTTGGGGTTACTGTAGGTTTTATATTTCAGGCTATATTAGCTGGTGAAGACGATTATCTAATACCACTTGGGTTATTCTCTTTGCCAATTAAAGCCTTCTTCGTAGATGGTATTTTTCATGTTGGTGGCCAAATATTTATTGCCAGTTTAAAAATGTTAGTTGTGCCTCTTGTTTTTGTATCGCTCGTTTGTGGTACCTGTAGCTTAAGCGACCCTAAAAAACTAGGCCGCCTAGGTGGTAAATCTATTGGTTTATATTTATTAACTACAGCTATTGCTATAACGGTGGCTATTACACTTGCCTTATTATTTAGCCCTGGTGAAGGCATCAGCCTTCCATCTAATGCAACTTACGATGCTAAAGAAGCACCTACCCTTGCACGTGTAATTATAGATATGTTTCCTACAAATCCTTTTGAAGCCATGGCCAAAGGTAATATGCTTCAAGTTATTGTGTTTGCACTTTTATTTGGTGTGGCAATGGCATTGAGCGGTAAAGCGGGTAAACGTGTTGCTACCGTATTTGAGGATTTAAACACAGTAATTTTAAAACTAGTTACACTTTTAATGAACATTGCTCCTTATGGCGTATTCTTTTTAATGGCAAAACTATTTACAACAATTGAGCTTAACTTAATTGTGAGCTTAGCCAAATACTTTGGCGTTGTAGTACTAGCATTGTTGTTGCATGCTCTTGTAAATTACACATTAATTTTAAAAATATTAACTGGCCTGAACCCACTTACTTTCTTAGCAAAAATGAAGCATACATGCTTATTTGCATTTAGTACTTCAAGTTCAAGTGCAACCATGCCTATCACTCTTGAAACAGCGACTAAAAAGCTAGGTGCTAATAACTCTGTTGCCTCATTTACTATCCCACTGGGTGCTACTATTAACATGGATGGCACTGCTATCATGCAAGGTGTGGCTACCGTATTCATTGCACAAGTATTTAGTGTCGATTTAACAATTTCTGATTACCTAATGGTTATATTGACAGCAACACTTGCCTCTGTAGGTACAGCAGGCGTACCTGGTGTTGGTTTAATTATGCTGGCGATGGTACTTAACCAAGTTGGCTTACCTGTAGAAGGAATTGCAATTATTATCGGTGTAGACCGCTTGCTAGATATGACACGTACAGCAGTTAATGTAACCGGTGATTGTATGGTTACCTGTGTTGTAGCTAAATCTGAAGGGGAGCTAGATGAGAGCATCTTTAACGACCCTAATGCTGCTAAAGATTTAGAAGATTATCATAAATCTATTGACTCATAAGCTACTATACAGCTATAAAAAACCTTGATGCAATACATCAAGGTTTTTTCAAGTAGAAAGAATTAAACTGAATCGTATAAAAGATTCTAAACTAAGGGTTTAGTGACTTAAATTTAGAAAGTAAGTTTATTCCCACTTTATTTACACCACTACTCAAGCCAAGAGCTAGCTTATCGCTCAACCCTTTTTTAACTTTGTATTTAATTTTATAAATTTGACGCTCATGTTGCTGCTCTAATAAAGCATCATCACTCGTTTTAATAGTATCAACTAAACCTTTTTCAACCGCTTGAGTTGCAAACCAATGCTCACCTGTAGCAACCAAGTTTATATCTAAGCTTGTACGTTGAGTGCTTACAAACGTTTTAAATAAATCATGTGTTTGTTCAATTTCTTCACGAAATTTTTCACGGGCCTTATCTGTGTTTTCACCAAATAAAGTAAGTGTGCGTTTAAATTCACCTGCGGTTATTTGCTCAAATTCAACATCATTTTTCTTTAATATTTTATTAAAGTTAGGTATTTGTGCTATCACACCAATAGATCCAACTATTGCAAAAGGAGCTGCAAGTATCTCATCGGCTACACACGCCATCATGTAACCACCGCTCGCTGCTACTTTATCAATTGCAACACTCAGAGGAATACCTGCACTTTTAATACGCTGTAACTGAGATGCAGCAAGTCCGTAGCCATGTACAACACCTCCACCACTTTCTAAACGAATAAGTACTTTGTCTTTACTTGGATCGGCAATAGAGATAATGGCCGTTATTTCTTCTCGTAAACTTTCTACCTCGTGAGCGTCCATACTACCTACAAAGTCAACTACATATAAACGAGGTTTAGGTTCATCTTTATCTGTTTTTTTACTTTGCGATTTAAGCTGTTTTTGGTGTGCTTTAAGCTCTTTTTTACCCAACGTATTTTGTAAAAAACTTTCTTTAAGATCGACTAATTGCTCTGATATGTCGTCAATTTGTATTTCACCTTTTTTGGCTTTTGGCTTAACTGCAGCGCCAACTATTAGCATTAGAATAACTGCTATAGCGATAACAAAAGTAATTGTTTTAGCAAAAAACAAACCGTATTCGTATAAAAATTCCAATTGGTTTCTCCATTTATAAATTTCAGCTAATTTAGCATGCTTTAAAGCAAAAAAAAGCCACTTTTCAGTGGCTTTTAAAGGTTAATTATTTTATTGGCTATTAATCAGTCACAACCTCAGGGTTGGAAACTAATAACATTCGACCACGAGCAGCTAAGTAAGTAGCTACTTGCAACTGCATTTCAGCATTAGCGGCAGCACTGCCTTCAACAGTCGCAGCCTTTGCAGCATCTTGAGCCGGCGTTAATATAGAACCATGATGTCCTTTAGTAAATTTAACTAAGTAGCTTGTTGGTGTTCCATTCAATGCTTGCGAAGTACTTACTGTTTCAAGCCCCATCAAGTTAGCTAATGGAATTGTGCCAGAAATCGGATTATTAGCCGCCATTGGTGGTATCACTTGGTCAGGCTTGTTATCAACACCATCGCCCACAACAACATTAGTATAAACAGGAGTACCTAATGCTTTCACAGTGGCTGCATAGTTAGTTGGATCGCCACTATCTAGCGCAGTCTGCGCCGCAAATGCAAACTGAGTAAACACTCCTTGAATATTAGTAAGCTTACTTGTTTCACCAGCTGTAGTTAAAGAAGCTACATACTCGTTATAACCACAGGTTAAATATGCTTCCATATCTGGCAATACTGCACCACAGTTAGACACTGCATCAACTTGTAAATACGCGTTAAACTCATCAGATTCTGTGGTACCTGCTTGTGAAAGTACTGAACCTTGAATAAATGGGCCAAATGCTGCTGATTCAAGTAAAAAGCTAGCTATACCGCCGCCGCCGCTTGCAAGTGCTACTGTGTTTACATTAAATAATGGGTCAACGGTTGGCGCTAATGGGTTATTGGCTTGTGCAATAAATGCAGGGGCTACAATAGAGCCTAGTGAATGACCAATGTAAGTTACATCTTGTGCATTAATCGTTGCATCATTAATAAAGTTTAGACCTAAACGTAAACCTAATAAATCAGCCGCTGATTGACGTAAGCTATCACGCGCAACAAGTAATGAACTTAAGTTCATATAGCTAAGCACTGAACCCGTTGTTGCGTTGAAGTCGTCTATTCCATCACCATCAACATCTATTCCACGCTCACCATGTCTTGGATGGTCAATAGCAACCGTTGCAAAGCCTTGAATAGAAAGCTGCGCCGTTAAAGCAAGCATACTTTCTTTTTGTGTTGTAATACCGTGTTGCATAATAACAACTGGCCATCCGCTATCAGGCATTGCGATAGGATCTAATTGTAACTGCGCACGAACACCATTAATTATTGGTAAAATAGGCTTAGTAACTTGCACTGGTACATTTGCCATGCTTTCTACTTTTGGAATGGAGTTATATTTTGTTAAATGACGTGTGCTATCAAGTCCTAAGTCACGTAATTGCCCGTCACTTAATGCAGAACATAAGCCATCATTTTCACTAATAGGATCTGTCGGAAATGCATCACCAGCAACGGCCTTGTAACCGATTATTGCCACTGCGTTATCACACATACCTTGCCAATATGTATCACTTAAATCACTAATATCAGTACCCGTTGGCGTACCTAAATACATCGGTAACATAATGCTACCTTTTTGGTACTGCACGCCAGAAAATGCATCAGATACATCTATACCCTGCAGTTTAAACACTTCTTGAACGTTAAGCATTGGTTGCTCAGGAACTTGAAGCGCAGGCGTTGGTAACGCAGGCTGTTGCAAACTTGCAGCTAGCAATTTTTTAATTGTCCCAAGTACTGGCCCCGCTGATTGAATAGTCATCGCACTTGAGAAAATAATATCATCTTTTGAAATGTCGCCTGAACTAACCACTACATTTTCGTAGCTATTTACAGCACCTTGCAAACCAAGTTGGGCTTCTGTAATTAATGGCGCTTCTTCACTCACAGAGGCATAAGTAGAAGAAGGTTCAATTGAACGACCTAAAGAATCTTTAAGCCCGGTAGTTAATACATTTATATATGAGCTACCGGCTGTAAATGGTTTTAAAGGAATAATGGCAACGGCATCACCTGAAGCTTGAGTTATAAAGTCAACACCAAAAGTAAGTTCGCCGACTAGTTTACAGGCAGTTCCAGCCGCCACGACAGAACATTCTGCATCAGTTAAACTTGCACCCATTACAACTTCAAAAATTCTTACAGTTCCAGGAGCCCCTGCAGATACTTCATCTAAACTAACATTTGGTGGGAATTTTAAATCAATTTTATAAGGGACCTGAGAAGACCAACCATCAAGTGCGCCAAGTGCAAGTTGAGGGTCAGCATAAGCCGCACGAGAAATAGATACATTATCGTCATCTAATTCTCCAGGAATATTAAGTGTACCGTCTTGAGTGCCGCTCATTAATAAATCATTAGGTACAGATATAACCCCATTAGCGGGGTCAAAACTTACCGTTGCCGTTGGAATAACGGGTGCTGTGTCATTTTTGACATCTGTTAATGTTTCTCCACCGCCACAACCTGCTAAAGCAGCTGTAACCGAGAGTGAAAGTAGCATTTTTTTCATATTATTGGCTCCGCACATATCTTATTTTTATAGTGTGTTTATTCAGTGTGTTAAAGTTAAAATAGTGTAACTAATTTATTAATGAGACATTAGACCAGTTAAACTTAACGTAAAGCTTCTATTTTCGCCACCTAAATTTACAATAAATTCGATTACTTCACGTTTTGCTATGTTAAAATCAAAAAAATTTTATAGATTGGTAATTTTATGCACACATATCAAGCAGCTGAAAACGCACTTAAAGATAAAGTTATTTTAATAACAGGCGCCGGTGATGGTATTGGCCGAGTTGCAGCAATTACGTATGCAAAATACGGCGCTACAGTTATCTTATTAGGAAAAACAACTAATAAACTTGAATGTATTTACGATGAAATTGTTAATGCTGGCTACCCTAAACCTGCAATTGTGCCCATGGACTTAAAAGGCGCAACTAAACAAAACTATCGTGACCTTGCTGCAACAATTGAATATCAATTTGGCCGCCTTGATGGCTTGCTCAATAATGCAGGTATTTTAGGGTCACTTGGTCCACTTGAACATTTTTGCTCATCTACGTTCGAAAACATAATGAAAGTAAACGTGACCGCGCAAGCGATGATCACTAAAGCGCTTTTTCCTGTTCTTCGTAAGTCTGATAATGCATCGATAGTATTTACGTCATCAGGTGTAGGCCGCAAAGGCCGTGAGTTTTGGGGGCCTTACGCTATCTCAAAATTTGCAGTAGAAGGTATGATGCAAACATGGGCATGTGAAGTAGGTAAAACGAATATTCGTATAAACTGTATTAATCCAGGCGCTACTCGCACTTCTATGCGGGCTGCTGCATACCCAGGAGAAGATAGAGACGCGCTTGCTACACCAGAAGATTTAATGCCAACCTACTTATACTTGATGAGCGATGATTCTAGTAAAGTGAATGGTGAATCGTTAGATGCTCAAGTAAAAAAGTAATTTAGAGTTTAAATAATTTAAACAACACACATTAAAAAAGCCGCAATTAGCGGCTTTTTCGTGTTCAATAAATAACTAATTGATTATTTACGTTTAGTAGGCTTAACACGTTGATTGTGCTTTTTAACTGCTTTACGGATCTGGTTGATTTTAGCGCGTTTATCTTTGCGTTTTTCAGGCATAACAGAAAGCTTAGTTTGTGTCTCGCGGCCTAATTTAACCGTTTTGCGTAAGTAGTTTACTGTTTCTAAATCATACTCTATCCAACCACCCTGTGGCACGCGCTTGTCAAGCTCTAGTTTACCATAACGAATACGAATAAGACGAGATACTTCCGCATCTTGAGACTGCCATAAACGACGAACTTCACGGTTACGTCCTTCATTTAACGTTACGTTAAACCAGCGGTTAACGCCTTCGCCACCCATAGGGGTTACAGTCGTGAATTTAGCTGGACCATCTTCAAGTTCAACACCACGTAGTAAGTTTTTAAGTGTTTCATTGGTTACTTCACCAAATACACGCGCAGAGTATTCACGCTCTACTTCATAACTAGGGTGCATCAAGCGGTTAGCTAATTCGCCATCGTTAGTAAAGAGCATCAAGCCAGAAGTATTAACGTCTAGTCGACCAACCGCAATCCAACGCTCGCCATCAATACGAGGAAGTCGGTCAAATACAGTACGTCGCCCTTCTGGATCTTTACGTGTACTTAACTCACCTTCAGGTTTGTTGTACATAATTACACGACATACTCTATCTGCTTTTTCTTCAATCTTTACAGTGTGTCCATCTACACGAATTAAATCGGTTTCTTCAACACGATCACCTAACTTTGCCACTTTACCGTTTACGCTAACGCGGTTTGCATCAATGTATTTTTCCATTTCACGGCGTGAGCCTACGCCTGCACGGGCTAGGACTTTTTGTAACTTTTCACCTTGTATACTCATTCGGATGGTTCTCTCACAGAAGGATCACTTAATAACTGGTTAATTTTACTTTGCTGCTCAGTTGGCAGCGCAGGTAAATTTTCAAGCCCAGTTAACGAAAAATAATCTAAAAATTGTTTAGTAGTAGCATATAAAGCCGGCTTACCCGGAACTTCTTTATGCCCTACCACTTTAACCCATTCTCTTTCGAGTAGAGTTTTAATAATATTAGAACCCGTAGTAACACCCCTTACTTGCTCAATTTCACCACGCGTAATAGGCTGCCTATATGCAATAAGAGATAAAGTTTCGAGTAATGCGCGTGAATACTTAGGTGCGCGCTCTTGCCACAAGTTATTTAACCAAGGGCTTAAACTGCTACATGCCTGAAAACGATAACCGCTACCAACTTCAACTAAGCGGATACCACGGGTTTGAAAATGTTCTTGTATTGTATTTATAGCATCGTTTATTCGCGCCATAGAAATAGCTAAATCTATTAATACAGTGTCTTTAAGGTGGCGCTTACTCACAGGTTTATCTGCAACAAAGATAGCTGCTTCAATGATTTCAACTAGCTGTTCATCACTAATTCGCCTACCCGCCATACACACTCTTAACAAATACAAATACACAGCTATCTATTATGACAGAACAACGCCGAACTAGGAAAATATATCTATTAAATAACTAGATTTAAAACACAAAAAAGCCAGTGACTATCACTGGCTTCTAAATTACTCTTTAAAACAACAAATATTAGCTGCGTTTAATTGCTTCTAATGCATCATCTTCAGCTACTGCGTTACCGTACTTTTTAATGTAACCCATAAACTCTCTTTTACTGATGCGCTTATCTTGGTTTTTATCCATATAACCAAAATGATTTGAAATGTCATCATCGTTACCTTCAACTACTGAGATGTAGCCATTACTGTCGTTATCTAAGCTTGAAAAGCTGCTCTCGATTTTATCGAATTTAGCGATTTCAGCTTTAAATGCCGACCCACTTACTTCAGCATCTGTGGCCACTTTACCGCTGTTTAACTTCATATAAGTGTTGAATTCTTTACGGCTGATTTCGTTATCCATATTGGTATCAATATTTGAAAAATGGCCCCAAATGCTATCGTCGTCAGCTTCAACTTTTGAAATGTAGCCATCGCTATCGTTGTCTAAACTTGCAAAATCACTGTCTATTCTTTCAAGACCTTGATTAGATGAACAAGCCGCTAGGCTTAATGATGCTAAGATAGTGGCTGCTAATGTTAACTTTTTCATAAGACGTATCCTTCGTAATTAATTAAATGTCACTTTAACTAATACAAATCTAATGCCAATAATAGTTAACCAATAAGAATCAACAACTTAAGCTTGTAAAGTGCATTTTTAAAACAGTTTCAAAAAGTTAAGCTTGCACTCTTTGCAAGCAACCTTGTAATTTTTGCAAAAAAATACCCGGTAAAAACCAGGTATTTTTATTTAAGCTACTAATTATTAAATTGCTGCATTTTGGTAACGCTTAACAAAGTCAGTTACTTTTTGGCCATTACACTTTAAAGAGTCTAAGTTACCAATTTTTTTACGAACCGGTGTTAGACCTTGCTTTATAGCTGTCATACATAACTGTGTTTCTTGTTGGCTATCATTAGCGAATACTTCAAATTTAACTTTTGCAGTAGTGCTAGTGGCTTCTTTTTTAGCAATGTCTCGGATATCTTGGCCATTACAAAGAATACTCTGTGAAAAGCGAGATAAAAACACACCATGTTGCGCTGCTTCTTTACGCGCGGCAGAAAAGCCTTCATTAGCGCTCAATACACATAGTTTAGACTCGATTTTATTGTCTTTACTGAAGTAAGTGTTGCTTTGTGCAGAAACAGTTGACGAGGCTAAAAGTGCAGCGGCTAAAATTAATTGTGTTTTCATGAGAGATCCTTTTTGAACAAGCTATTTGAGTGATTTCGCGCATTATATAGCCAACGGTTAACATTTCAACTGAAATTTTTATTTATTTTAAATATTAATACTGCATTAACAATGTTCGATCTTTGTACATCATTTGAGCAACATTTATGCAGTGATTCTCTCATTTCAGTCATGTTATGTAAGCTTATTTACTGATACAATTTAATACATCAAATTGAACTATTTTTAAGGTAAACTTTATGAAAGTGATTTCTTTCAATATCAATGGTCTGCGTGCTCGCCTCCATCAATTACAAGCTATAATAGATAAACATCAACCTGACGTAATTGGCTTACAAGAAATTAAAGTTCATGATGAAGCATTTCCATTAGAAGATGTAAAAAAAATGGGGTATTACGTCTACCATCACGGGCAGAAAGCTCATTACGGTGTGGCTATATTATGCAAAGAGGAACCGAGGTCTATTTCAAAGGGCTTTTCTACCGATACTGATGAATCACAAAAGCGTATGATTAGCATAACCTTAGAACAAGAAAATGGTCGTGATTTAACAATAATGAACGGTTACTTCCCGCAAGGTGATAATATTAATCACGAAACTAAATTTCCTTATAAGCGCCAATTTTATAAAGATCTTATGACTCATTTAAAAACTAATCACACTCCCGATCAAGATATAGTCGTGATGGGTGATATAAATATATCACCTACTGATTTAGATATTGGTATTGGCGAAGTAAATGCAAAACGTTGGTTAAAAACGGGTAAGTGTTCATTCCAACCAGAAGAGCGTGAATGGCTAGCTACATTACTTAATTGGGGCTTTAAAGATACCTTTAGGGAGCAAAATCCAGATATAAATGATCAGTATTCTTGGTTTGACTATCGCTCTAAAGGGTTTGTAGATAACCGAGGGCTTCGAATAGATGTAGTGCTTGCAACCAATGACCTTGCAGCACGCTGTATAGATACCGGTATTGATTACGAACTGCGCGGTATTGAAAAGCCGTCTGATCATGCCCCTATATGGTCAACATTTAAGTAATTACTATGCTCAGCATAACAATGCAGGGACTACTTTGGTTCCTTGTAATTATCATTGCTATTTTAAGCTTTGATAAAAAAGCATATAAATCGCTTTATAGCACATTAGCTCAACAAACGGGTGTGCTTGCGTGTGCGTTAGTGTTTGCAGTGCTTTGGCAAATAAAAGCAGGAATTTTAACTGGCCTTGATTTACACATATTAGGCGTTACGGCCGCGACATTAATTTTAGGCTGGCGATTGGCTATTTTAAGTAGCCTATTTGCCACAGCGCTATTAACTGCATTTGGTCAAATTGAACTTGAACTGTTACCAGTACAACTGCTTATTGGTACGTTTATTCCTATAATATTGAGCTACCTTTGTTTTATAATTAGTTACCAGTATTTACCTCGTCATTTTTTTGTTTATATATTTGTTTGTGCGTTTCTAAATGCAGGGTTTATAGCCTGTATAAAAATAAGCCTAGGTGCTTTATTTTACTTAGCTATAGGGCAATACAATTGGCAAGAACTTGCAGATAACTACGTTTATTTAAGTGCCATAATTTGGTTTCCTGAAGCAATGCTCAACGGCATGGCTATAACAATTATGATCACCTATCGCCCGCATTGGGTAAAAACTTTTTACGATAAGGACTACCTAGACTCATGAGTCTACAATATCAATGCCCGCTATGTAACCTCGCACTTTTGAAAGCTGATTCAACACTTCGTTGTGCTAACAACCACAGCTTTGACTTTGCCAAAGAAGGCTATGTTAATTTACTGCCAGTACAACAAAAAAATTCAAAACAACCGGGCGACTCCCTTGAAATGGTACAAGCTAGACGCGCCTTCTTAGAGCGTGGATACTACCGCTTTTTACAACAAAATCTTAGCGATTTAGTCGGTCAAATATGTGCGAATACGGTTATAGATTTAGGATGCGGCGAAGGTTTTTATACCCAAGCAATAGCAAGTAAAACGGACGCTGTAGTGTACGGTGTCGATATTTCAAAATCTGCCGTTAAATATGCAGCAAAGCGCTATCCTAATTGCCATTTTAGTGTTGCATCAATTAGCCAAGCGCCTTTTAATAGTCAATTTGCTGATGTACTTATTAGTGTATTTGCACCCTTATTTGAAGAAGAACTTGAACGTCTTGCTAATAAAGACGCAACATTAGTGGTCGCAAGCCCAGGCCCTTATCATTTAAAAGAGCTAAAATCGTATATATATTCAGAAGTAAACGAACATACTGAAATAGACACGCCAAAAGGATTTCAAAGATCAGAACAGGCTCTTTTAACAGAGCATGTAGCGCTTAGCTTTACTGATATTAAAAACTTAATAATGATGACGCCATTTGCATGGAAATTTAGACCCGAGCACTGGACAGAACTCGAAGAAAAAGGTGAACACAATGTCACCTTATCATTTTATATTACTCAGTTTACCAAAATAGATAATGGTATAACCCGCTAAAACTGCTCTTTAGTAAATGCTCTATCCATTTTTTCAAACATATCTTTAAGTAAGTTAGCAAGCTCCATATAACGGGGCTTGTTTTCACTTAACTGCGTTTGATATCCATTAGCTGCCATTTTAGTGTACAGCTGGTTGTACCATTTTTGCATTGCAGGGTCTAAAGGCGTTTGCGCTCGTTTACCTAACCAAAATAAACCTTGTAAAGGTAGCGATATAAAAAATAATGCACTCGCAATAGCTTGAGGTAAAAAATCAGAACCTAAGTAATTAAGCTGAAAAAACAACGTTAGCATCGCCAAGATTGGCATTACTGTAATGGCAAGCTCAGTCGCTCTAATCACTCTAAACTCTAAAAACAAAGGCGCAAGCTCTTTACGCATTGGCCATTTTTTACCATACAAACGGCCTGTTTGTAGTTGTGACATCACACTTTTTTGCATCATGACTCCTCACAGATACTGCTTTTAAATACAATAGAAAAACGAGCTATACCCAAAGTGTAACACAAAATGAGTGAGTTACACTTTCTCGGTAAAAGAGCTTAAATTTACCCTTTAATGGTGAACAATCCTAACTTAAACATCATAAATAAGGTAAAATATTTAACATTGCGTTAACTACTTTGCAGTTGAACATTCAATTGTTTTAACTTTATTTAATACCGTAAGTGTAACTATCACGTATTAACGTTAACTTACTAAATTTGTTTATGGAAATTGAATCTATGCCAACAACCTCCCCTGAATCCCAACATGTTTTAGTTTTAAACTGTGGTAGCTCTAGTTTAAAGTTTGCCATTATTGATGCAAACGACGGTCATGAAATTATATCAGGCCTTGCTGAACGCTTGGGCGCGAAGGCCCCCTCCATTAAATACAAGTTTAATGGAGCTAAAACAGTTATCGACTTAGCGGCTAATCAAGCACATGCTGAGGCTATAAATACGCTTGTAAGCTTAATAAAGGAGCATAACCTTGATGAGCACCTTATCGCTGTTGGGCACCGTGTTGTTCATGGAGGAGAGCATTTTACAAAGTCAGTCTTAATTGATCAGGACGTAATTGACGGTATTACTAAAGCGTCTTCTTTAGCGCCGCTACATGGTCATGCGAACTTGTTAGGTATTTCATCTGCACAAGCGTCATTTATAGGTTTACCGCAAGTAGCAGTATTTGACACTGCATTCCATCAAACTATGGATGAAGTCGCCTACCTTTACGCCCTACCCTATAAGCTTTATACAGACTACGGTGTAAGACGCTATGGTATGCATGGCACAAGTCATTACTATGTAGCAGGACAAACAGCTAAATTATTAAACCAGCCTATAGAAAAGAGTAATTTCATTAGTGCTCATTTAGGTAATGGCTGCTCTGTTACTGCAATAAAAAATGGTAAAAGTGTTGATACCAGTATGGGTTTAACGCCATTGGCTGGTATTGTTATGGGTACTCGCAGCGGAGATATTGACCCCGGTTTATTTAATTTTTTAACCACACAGCTTAGTTATAACGCTCAGCAAATAGATAATTTATTAAACCAAGAAAGCGGCCTACTAGGTATTAGCGAACTCTCTAACGATTGCCGAACTATTGAAGAAGCCGCTGTTGCAGGACATAAACAGGCACGTTTAGCGTTGGATATTTTTTGCTACCGACTAGCCAAGCAAATTGCAGCTTACATGGTACCATTGCAACGTTTAGATGCTCTTATATTTACTGGCGGCATTGGCGAAAACTCCGATATCATACGTGAAAATGTCATTAATCAATTAGCTTTTTTAGGGTTCAGTTGTAACCAGAAAAGCAATCTTGATGCACGTTTTGGTAATCGAGGTATTATTAGTTCAGCCAATACTTCACCCAAAGCGGTAGTAATGCCGACCAACGAAGAGTGGGTTATTGCATTTGATGCCGCTAACATTGTAAAGGAGCTTTAATATGGCACGTCGTATTATGTTAATTCCAGTGTCTACCGGTGTGGGTTTAACGTCGGTATCAGTTGGTTTAGTCCGCGCTCTTGAGCAAAAAACAGTTAAAGTTAACTTTTTTAAACCCATCGCTCAGCCTCGTTCAGGTGAAACAGGTCCTGAAAAATCAACACAAATAGTTACCCAAGGCTCGCCGATTAACCCACCCACCCCTTTTGCACTTGATTATGCTGAGCAAATGATTGGCGACGGTAAAGGTGATGATCTACTAGAGGAAATTGTTGAGCGCTTTGAAAGTAAAATAAACGACGATGAAGTCGCTATTATCGAAGGTATGGTGCCTACTCGTCGCCAACCTTATGCTGGACGTGTAAACCGCGAAATTGCGCAAACTCTGGGCGCTGAAATTGTATTTGTACTTACCCCTGGTAATTACACCATTACTCAAATAGAAGACCGCCTGGAAATTGCAGCAGGTAATTACGGTGGAATCGAGCATCCTCGTGTACTGGGCTGTATTTTTAATAAAGTAAATGCGCCACTTGATGAAGAAGGCCGTGCACGCGCCGATTTAGTCGACGCTTACAAACCCGAAGAGCTTGAAAACGAGTTAAATCGTTTAGCGTCTTTACCTATTTTTAAAAAAAATCCGTTTATGTTGCTTGGCGCAATCCCGTGGGATTTTGACTTAGTAGCGCCACGCGTAAAAGACTTAAGCGCGTATTTAAAAGCAACAATAATTAACGAAGGCGATATGCTTCATCGTCGCCTGCGTCGTATTACTTTTTGTGCTCGTACGGTTTCTAATATTTTAAATTATTTTACGCCAGGCGCTTTATTAGTAACACCGGGCGATCGCTCAGACATACTTGTTGCTGCGTGCTTATCTGCTATGAACGGCACTAAACTTGGCGCTATATTACTCACCGGTGGCTTTGAGCCAGAACCACGTATTATGGCTTTGTGTGAACAAGCCATGCAAACCGGTTTACCAATACTCGCAACCGAGGCCGACACATGGCGTACATCACTGTTACTGCATAACTTTAATATGGAAGTACCAAATGATGATGACCAACGCATTGAAAAAGTAAAAGATCACAACGCAGAACATATCAACTCAAGCTGGCTCGATACTCTAGCTCAAAATGTAGGTAAAACGCGTAAGTTATCACCACCTGCATTTCGTTATTTATTAACCGATAAAGCACGTAAAGTAGGTAAAACCGTAGTATTACCAGAAGGAAATGAACCTCGTACAATTAAAGCGGCTGCTATTTGTGGTCAACGTGGCATTGCTAAAACTATATTGCTCGGTGAGCGCGAAGAGATAATGCGTATTGCACAGCAACAAGGTATTGAGCTAAACGAACATGTAAGTATCATCGAGCCAAAAAATATTATAAATGATTATATTGCGCCTATGGTCGAAATTCGTAAAAACAAAGGCCTAACTGCTGTAGTAGCACAAGAGCAACTCCAAGATAACGTCGTACTTGGCACAATGATGCTTGAGCAAGGTAAAGTAGATGGTTTAGTATCGGGCGCGGTAAATACCACTGCCAATACAATTCGCCCGCCCCTGCAGCTAATTAAAACAGCGCCAGGATCATCGCTAGTATCATCTGTATTTTTTATGCTGCTACCTGATCAAGTGTTAGTTTACGGTGACTGTGCTATAAACCCCGACCCTAATGCTGACCAACTTGCTGATATAGCGATTCAATCTGCCGACTCTGCAGCTGCATTTGGCATTGAGCCTCGCGTAGCAATGATAAGCTACAGCACGGGCACGTCAGGTACGGGGGCAGATGTTGAAAAAGTACGTGAAGCCACAAAAATAGCAAAACAAAAACGTCCTGATTTAATTATCGACGGCCCACTACAATACGATGCCGCTATAATGGAAAATGTAGCACTTAAAAAAGCACCTAACAGTCCTGTAGCCGGTAAAGCCACTGTATTTATATTCCCAGATTTAAATACAGGTAATACAACATATAAAGCCGTACAACGCAGTGCCGACTTAATAAGTATCGGCCCTATGCTGCAAGGTATGCGCAAACCAGTAAACGACTTGAGCCGTGGTGGATTGGTCGATGATATTGTGTATACAATCGCCTTAACTGCAATTCAGGCAGCTCAAGCAGAAGCGCTAATAGCGCATTAAACGCAACGTGTGCTTTTTATAGCCTAGCTATTATTTATTTAATAATTAGGTAGTTAGGCTATTTATACCCTGCAACCCCCATACTTATCCACAGAAATTGTGGGTAAGTTTTTAATCTCTATTAAAACCCACTCCCAAATACTCATTTTAGTCACGCTTACACCTTTAACTTGAAGGCAATAATCTATACTATAAAGCTATCAATAATGCTGTATCGCAGGCGTTTAATGTCAAAACAAACATTACAATTACACAGCACGGTTTTATCTATTAACAGTTTAGATGTTGACGCCGATATACCTGCGGCACTACTAAAGCTTCCTTTATTTTTTATATCTAAAACCCAGGATGAACTATCGATTTTTTGCCCTAGTAGCTTTAAAATAGAGAGTTTAGACACCGAATCTGATTGGCAAGCACTTAAAGTGGTTGGCCAACTTGGTTTTTCGCTGATCGGAATAATGACTAATATACCAGGTATATTATCACGCGCTAAAACTTCTATTTCTTCAACTTCAACCTACGATACCGATTATATTTTAGTAAAAAAACAAACGGCCTCACTAGCACTTAATGCCTTAAAAAAAGATGGTTACAACGTGGTGGCCCAATAGCATATGAAAGCACAAACAATTGAATATCTAGCACTCAATAAAACACCTCGTAATGCCATCCTTTTTACAAGCCCATTTACAGGTAAAGTAATACCGCTTAAAGAACACCCCGAACCTTTTTTTCGTTTTGGCACTCTGGGCCCTGGTATTATGGTGCAACTAACAAGCCACAAAATTTTAGCGCCGTTTGATGGCACGTTATTGCAAGTAAAAAACGCAGGTACTGAGTTTATTTTACAGGCTAAAAATGGCTTAAAAGTTTTAATCAATTTAACTATTCCTGATTCGCAATCAATTACGCATACCCATATTGCACAATTAAACGGTAGTGAAATAAGTAAAGGCCAGCGCCTCGCTTATTTTGATTTACGCGAACTAGAAACGCCTATGCTTGCTAGTTTAATTTTACTAAACGGCCATAATCTTGGTACCTTTCATTACTCGCATTCGCATGTAAATGCGGATGTAGATACCTTATTAACTATTATTAAGAAGAACTAAATTTATGATCACTCTATACGGTATTAGCAATTGCGACACCATAAAAAAAGCAAAAAAGTACTTAACCGACAACAACATCGTATTTACGTTTCATGACTACCGCAAAGATGGCGTAAATGAGAAAATGGTAAGCGATTTTGCAGACAAGCTCGACTGGGAACAACTCGTTAATAAACGAGGCACAACTTATCGCGCACTAACTGACGAACAAAAACAGGGTTTGACGAAAGAAAGTGCTATCCCATTGTTAGTTGAACAACCTGCAATGATCAAACGTCCAGTACTTATTAATAATGGCAGTTACCATTTAGGTTTTAAAGCAGCTCAATACGATGAGATATTTAAATAATGACTAATGACGTAATTAAACTCGCCCAAGCACTAATACAGCGTGAATCGGTAACGCCCGAAGATGCTGGCTGCCAACAGATGATGAACGATCGCCTTGCTGCGGTTGGTTTTAATATAGAGTCATTATTTTTTACCGACACACTCAATACCTGGGCTCGAAAAGGCACACAATCACCGCACTTTTGTTTTGCAGGCCATACCGATGTTGTGCCAACAGGTCCTGAAAAAAACTGGCAACACCCGCCGTTTTCAGGATTAATAAAAGACGGTTTATTACATGGGCGTGGCGCTGCCGATATGAAAGGCTCATTAGCCGCTATGCTTGTTGCAACCGAGCGATTTGTTACTAAACATCCAGATCATAAAGGCTCGATTTCTTTTTTAATCACCTCTGACGAAGAAGGCCCGTTTATAAACGGGACTACTCGCGTAATTGATACACTAGAGGCGCGTGGTGAAAAAATTGATATGTGCCTTGTAGGTGAGCCTTCATCACGCGATGTACTCGGTGATGTGGTTAAAAATGGCCGAAGAGGTTCACTTACCGCTTACTTAACAGTTAAAGGCATACAAGGTCATGTTGCCTACCCGCATTTAGCTCAAAACCCAATTCATTTAGCAACGCCAGCACTTACTGAGCTTAGCCAAACAGTATGGGATAACGGAAACGAATACTTCCCCGCCACCAGCTTTCAAATTTCGAATATTAATGGCGGTACGGGGGCGGGTAACGTAATTCCAGGGGAACTAGAAGTACAGTTTAACTTTAGATTTAGCACACAAGTAACGCATGAGCAACTACAACAGCGTGTGAATGACATTCTACAAAAACATAACTTAAATTATGAATTAAGCTGGATAGTAAATGGCTTGCCTTTTATTACCGAGCAGGGCCCGCTTGTTGATGCCACAGTTAAAGCGATTAAATCGGTAACCGGTTTAACCACGAATCTGGAAACCACGGGTGGTACATCAGATGGTCGTTTTATTGCACAAACCGGCGCTAAAGTAATTGAACTAGGTCCACGTAACGCCACTATCCATAAAGTGGATGAATGCGTAAGTACCGATGATTTAATAGCCCTTAGCGACATTTACGAGCAAATATTAGAGCAACTTTTAACATAATGGATGTTACTCAACCCACATCAATAATGTGTATCACAGGTCAAAGTGATACACATTTAACTGATATACAAAATCATCGCTTGCACAGCGCTATTATCAGCGACTTCTTAGCGCTGCAAAGTGCAGCACAACAAGCGGGATTTGAGCTTACTATTGCCTCAAGTTTTCGCGACTTTAATCGTCAATCAATTATTTGGAATAATAAGTTTTTAGGTATTCGACCTGTTTATAATAAACATCAAAAGGTTGTAGATTTAACTAAATTAAGTGATGTAGATAAATGCATAGCAATAATGCTCTACTCTGCATTACCTGGGGCAAGCAGGCATCATTTAGGGACCGATTTAGATGTGTTTGATAAAGCTGCAGTGAGTGATGATTATAATCTGCAGCTAACGCCTGATGAATATCAGCAAGGTGGTCCGTTTGCACCTTTAAGTAATTGGCTTGATACTCACCTAGCTAAATTTGGTTTTTATCGTCCTTACCAACATGATTTAGGTGGTGTCGCACCCGAGCTTTGGCATATAAGCCATATTAAGCAATCACAATTATTAGTGAATACGCTTAGCGAGCAAGTACTTTTTGAATGCATAAAAAACAGTGAACTACAGGGTAAGCAGGCAATACTTGATAACTTACCCGCTATTTATACACGCTTTGTAACAAACGTGAGTCCCCCTTAAAAAAGGTTAACTTAAATAATATTAAACTTTCTTTTTATTTAAGATAAATACCAGCACAGCGCCTAATATTAAGGAGCTTGCTACTACAAACTCCACTGTTACCTGCTCTGATAAAAACAAAACACCAGCTATGGCTGCAAGTACCGGCACACAAAGCTGCACAACAGCAGCTTGGGTACTTTTAAGCAGTGGCATAGCTACATACCAAACACTGTAACCAATTCCAGAAGCTATCGCACCCGAGGCACACGCAAGTAACACCCCTTCAATACTGATGTTTTTTAAATAACTTATACCAACAAGTAATAAAACAGGAATAGCCACTAAGCTTCTTATAAAGTTAAACCCAGTAGTACGCAGTGGCGATACACAAACTTTACCGCGAATACTGTAAATACCCCATGCCACACCACTTAGTGCCATAAGTGATGCACCAAACAGTGAAGGCACAGCAGCAGATGGCAGCATTAAATATACAAAGCCACCTAGCGCCACTATAAACGCACACCACTGAAGCACACTCAACTGCTCTTTATTGTAGATACCCCAGCCAATCATAGTGAGTTGCACGGCTGAAAACAAAATAAGTGCGCCAGTGCCTGTATCTAGCTCTACATAGGCAATCGAAAAACAAAGCGCATAGATAAGCAGGCTAATACTGCTTCGCCAGCTTCCTTTATCATTTAAAATAGCAGGATTAAATGTGCCTTTGCGTTTTAAATTGTGCGTGTAAATAGCCATTATAATACCTAAACATGCCGCACCACTAAGTAAACGGATTACTGTAAAGTTCCAAGCATCTATATAGCCTTCCGCTAAAGCCATTCTGCAAAAAAGGGAGTTTGCGGCAAACGCAATTAAAGCAATGATTGTGTACAACGTAGCTTTCAAAAAAATTCCTTAGCAATAAAAACGAATTACAGCGTTATTTCAATTAATTGACTAATTAACCTACTAAGCTCAAAACATTGTCATAAGCGCCAATAAAACCGCTTACTGAGTAGCACATTTAAACAGGATTTATATAACTGCGCAAAGAGAGTATTTAGTTTTAATAAATTAGATCATTTACGCTTTAGGGATCATTATATTTAATAAGACCAATAAAGTACCTTAAGCATTTCACTATTGTTACTCAACAAGAAAAATTCACACTTTGTTCACTAATATCATCTTATATTTAGGCGCTAACAGTCGGTTTCACTCTACGATTTTTTACAATATTTCACACATTTAGCCAAAAATAGTATGTTAATGTATGCAGGTAAATTAAGAGGAGTGCGCAGTGCGCCTAAGTATAATTTTAAGCTTTTGTTGGATTTTAAGTGGGTGTAGCACAATGGGCTTTAATGACCTATTTAATGACTATGCCACGCAAATGACACCAATAAGAAATGCGATCGAGAAAAATAATATCGAAGAAGCGCAATCTCTTATTGCTAATAATAGCGCCATGCACAGTAGCTACTTACTCAATCAACTTGAGCAAGCTCGCTTAAATGACTTAGCCAACACACCAGAGAGTGCACAAAGTAAGTTTGAAAATGTGTATACACAAATGCAAAAAAAACGCGAAGCCGCCAAAATACAAGTAAGTGCGGGCCTTGAACAAAGCAATGCATTATTTACTAACGACTCAGCAATAAACTATGTGCCACCGGCTTACGAAATGAGCATGCTACACAGCTATAAAGCGCTTAACTATATATATAAAAATGATGTAGAAGGTGCTTTAGTCGAAATTCGTCGTGCCAATAAAGTACAAGTTGATGCACTTAGCGAAAATGAAGCTGAAGTCGACTCAACCGTCAAAGAAGCGCAGCAGCACTACCCTAGCATGGGCAATGTGACCAGAGATGTAATAAATGGCTTTCAAAATGCCTACACATTTTACTTATCTGCTTTGCTTTACCAAAGTGCTAAACAATACGACGACGCCTATATTGATTATAAAAAAGCACTGGCTATACAACCTAACAATATTTATTTACAGCAAGATGTAATGCGCCTTGCTAAAAAACAAGGGTTTGACCAAGACCTAAGTGAATTTAAAAAACGTTTTAGTGATGCACCTACTATTTCTGCAACACAAGGCGAAGTAATTGTTTTATTTGAACAAGGCTTAGTACCAAAACAAGATGAATTTAAACTGCGTTTACCAATTTATTCATCAGGTGGCGATGCACGCTTTTACAGCCTTGCAATGCCAGTATATAAAGATAATGCATATGTAAGCCGCCTTAATAATATAAATATAGATGCACAAAGCTTAACACTTAGCCCATTAGTACACATTGAAGCACTTGCAGCAAAAACATTAGAGAATCAAATACCTGCAAAAGTCGCTCGCCAAGTACTTAGGTTAGTAGCTAAAGAAAAAGTCCGTGCAGAGCTTGCACGCAGTGTCGGTGACGTAGGTAATATACTTGCCAATATTTATAATTTGGCGTCTGAGCAAGCCGATACGCGCAGTTGGCTTACGCTTCCAAATCAAATAAGTGTTGCAAGGCAAAGCTTAAATCTAGGTGAACATTCGCTACATATAGGCACGAACCCACCTATAAATTTTACCGTTAGTAAGCAAGGGTTAACGTTAATTTACTTAACCTCTATTAATAGCTACTTTAACTACCATGTAGTTCAACTTTAGGAGCCATCATGAAGTACATAGCACCATTATTAGCAGTATTAATGCTCAGTGCATGTTCCAGCAAACCGGTTACGTCGGGTATTTCTGTTGAACAAAATAAAAACCAGTTTAATGAGCAATTACGTCTAGATAACCCAGAGCTCGGTAAAAAGCTGGCCATTACTGATGTGAAAACACGTCAAACCAACCAATTAACTGACGTGGTAGTCACACTTTCGAGCCAGTATAAAAAATCGCAGTATTTACAGTACCAATTTAATTGGTTTGATAAAGACGGCTTTGTTATTAAAGGCAACCACTCGCCTTGGCAAGCACTCACCTTATTTGGTTTTGCAAAAACACAACTACCGGGCTTAGCACCTAGCTCTGATGCGGTTACCTTTTCTTTAGCAGTAAGAGAAGTGTCTACCGAATCACAAGAATTTAAAGATTAAAGGAAACAACTATGATCATCAGTAAAAAGCTTAAAACAGCATCAACTTACGCTTTAGTTGGCTTGAGCGCTTTAGTATTAAGTGGCTGTGCTAATAAAGCCGTAGTAAGTTATGGCGATGCACAAGCTGTAGAAACAACCGATATTAATTTTGGTTCTACCGACTTACAAAAAGTAGCGAGCCAAATGACCGATTCATTACTCAGCTCACCCGTTGTTGGCACAATGACCGCTAATAAACGCCCTGTAGTATTTGTTGAACGTATTAAAAATAAAACCAGCGAGCATATTGATACAGAATCAATCACCGATTCAATCTCAACACAAATGCTACGCAGCGGTAAGTTCCGTTTTGTAGATATGACCCGTGTTGAGTCAGTACGTGAGCAATTAACGTTTCAAAACGAAGATGCCCTTGTTGACCCTGCAACAGCCGTTGCATTTGGTAAACAAATTGGCGCGCAATATATGTTATACGGAAATTTATCGAGCATAGTTAAGTCAAACGCCGATAAATCGGATGTTTATTACAAATTTACAATGCGCTTAATGGATATGGAAAGCGGCCTAGTAGAATGGGCTGACGAAACTGAAATTCGTAAAACTAAAGAAAAATCGACATTTGGTTGGTAGTTACTAAGCCTTTACGGGCCATTAAGCCCGTAAAGGCTACCAATAGGAGATTATTATGAAAGCTATAACATTAATTATGTGTGCCCTACTTAGTGTGAGTACACCTACGTTTGCTAAATACGAGCGCAATAAAGCAGTACCTGTTCAACAGGTTTTATTTGGTGATGTAAAATCGGTGCGTAATATTACCGAACAAGAACTCATACAAGATAAAAACAACGACTGGAAAACCTTTGGCGGCGCTTTACTAGGTGGCGTAATAGGTAATCAGTTTGGTGGCGGAAGTGGACGCACAGTGGCAACTATTTTAGGCTCAGTTATTGGCGGCAGTGTTGCACATAACAGTCAGCAGCAAAGTCAGTATCAGCAAAATCGCTTTGTAGAGTTATTAATACAAGTTGAAAATGGCGACCAGTTTATGGTTGTTCAAGATCAGGACCAATCAATGCGTTTTAGCAAAGGCGACAATGTACGATTAGTCTATTTAAGTGATAACACTGTACGTGTAGATAAAGCGTACTAGCCAATATATTCATGACTAAAGTAAAAACGAGCCAAATTTGGCTCGTTTTTTTTATTCTTTTTTAATAACTATACTTGGCGATAGTCTTTAAAAAAGCGCTTCATTTTTAACATCGCATCCGATAAATCATCTTTGCTTGGTAAAAACACCAACCTAAAATGATCAGGCTCGGGCCAATTAAACGCCCTGCCATGCACAAGTAATATTTTTTCGGCTTTTAGCAAATCGTACATCATTTTTTCATCATCTTTAACGTTAAAAAGTGCTGTATCTACTTTGGCAAACGCATAGAGCGCGCCTTTAGGTTTTTTACAACTAATGCCTTCAATATCATTTAATCCACGCCATGCAATATCACGCTGCTCATACAAGCGCCCACCTGGGTTTATTAGAGCATCAATTGATTGCACGCCGCCCAACGCCTGTTGAATTGCATATTGTGCAGGTACATTTGCGCACAAACGCATAGATGAAAGTATTTCTAGGCCTTTGCGTAAGTCATCCATTACCGACGTACGACCGCTTAACACCATCCACCCCATTCTTAGCCCTGCTGCACGATAAGTTTTAGCTAAACCATTAAAAGTAATGATTGGTACATCGTCACAAAGTGAGCCGATTGAAGTATGCGTTATACCATCGTATAAAATCTTTTCGTAAATTTCATCGCTCAATAACAGCAGTTTATGTTCACGCGCTATATCAATTAATTGCATTAACAAATCATCACTGTAAACCGCACCAGTAGGATTATTAGGATTAATTAATACCAGCGCTTTAGTTTTAGAGGTGATTTTACTTTTTATATCTGCAATGTCCGGAAACCAATCTTGCTCTTCATCACATAAATAATGCACCGGATTACCACCCGATAACGTGACCGAAGCAGTCCAAAGCGGGTAATCTGGAGCAGGAACAAGCACTTCATCGCCATTATTTAATAGCGCTTGGGTGATCATCTGAATAAGTTCGCTTACGCCATTACCAATATAAATGTTATCTACATCTAAATTATGTAATCCACGTTGTTGGTAGTGTTGATAAATAGCCACACGGGCTGAATAGAGGCCTTTAGAGTCACAGTAACCTTGGGCTGAATATAAGTTGCGTATAATATCGCGGTGCATATCCTCTGGCATATCAAAACCAAAAGCAGCCGGATTACCTATATTCAATTTTAATACTTTTTGACCTTCGTCTTCCATTTTTTTAGCTTGTGCTAAAACCGGCCCACGAATGTCATAACATACACCTTCTAATTTGTGACTCTTTTTAATATCAGACATTTTTACCTCGACTAGTGAATCTTTAGACTAACCTAGTAAAGGCGTAAAATGCCAGTGTATTTAAGCGCTTAATACTGAAATAAATTCACGTTTCAGTTTCAATAATTAACGAGATGCTAACCATTCATTTAGCTTAGCTTGAGAGCCAGTTACTTGCGCCATTAGGCTAGTCGATGCATTGATGGCCTCAGGTAGATTATCGTCGCTTAAATTCAGCTCTATAACCCGAGATACTTCAGCAAGGCTTGAAGCTCCAAACTGCGCAGCATTAGATTTTAAGCTATGAGAATGACGAATAGCCGCTTCTCTGTCTTTTCCAATGGTTGCTAAAACTTCAGAGCCTAAACGTTCAAACTCTGCACAGCAAAAATCAAGGGTATCTGCAAATTGCTCTCCCAATAGCGATTCCATACTCTCTAATGCCAATTCATCAATACTTATCTGTGTCATATTTTAAGCCCTTAAAAACTATCCGTGTTAAATCTATGTCAATACTATTACTGTATATTGATGCGTAAAAAAAACCAACTTAATTACCTCATAAATGTATAATTATGAGGATCATACTTAAAAAGTTTATTAAATGGCACGCACTCTTTGTAATAATTGTAGTTTTTCTATCTCAACCTGTATTTGTAATGCTATTGAGCATGTTAATAACCGTGTGAGCGTTATTATTCTACAACACCCTAGTGAAGAAAAAATAGCGAAAAATACCGCTAAGTTACTTAATTTAAGCCTTAACGATTGCCAAATAATCAAAGGCGAGAACAATGATGACTTTTCCGTACTAAAAACATTGCCAGTAAGCTCAACTGCTTTACTCTACCCTAACGAACACGCTGTAAATTTAGACGATAGCGCTGAGCAGCCAAGTGTAAAAAACATCACTCATTTAATCGTGGTTGATGGTACATGGAAAAAAGCCTACAAAATTTTGCGGCTCACCACATTACTGAATCAATTTAAAACAGTCAGTTTTAAACAGCTACCTAAAAATCGTTATGCTATTCGTAAAGCCTCTAGGGCCGACAGCCTATCCACACTTGAAGCCGTAGCGCATAGTTTGTTTTTAATAGAACAGTTAAACCCCGCACCACTTTATAATGCGCTTAACGAATTAATACAAAAACAAACCCAACGCATGCCCGAGCACGTAAAAGCACGTTACTTAGATTAAATTTGGCGCCATAAACTTCAATGCGTAATTATCCCAACAGATTAAAACGAGGCTTTACTCGCCAAGGACCCGACTATCGCTTTGATGACCAAGTCGACTTTAGCGATATCAGAGACACCTTTGGTTTTAGATCAATGGTCGTTGGTAAATGGGTAACTAAAGAAGAGCGCTATATTAGCGCCAATTTAATTTACGATGCATTGGCCGACCTTGCGCAAATACTGCATTTACCGCCCAAAGCTATTGGCCTGCGCGGCAAGCTTAACTTTGCATTTGGCCATGGTGGTCAAAAAGGCGTGCAAGCGCATTATAATGCAGCCTCTCAAACACTTGCCCTTGCAAAAAATGCAGGCGGTGGTGCACTTGCTCACGAATGGTTTCATGCATTTGACCATCATATAAGCGAGCACTTATTTGCAGCAAAACCTCGCTTTGGGTTTGCCTCGAAACTATGGCTTTCAAACACGCCTAGTTTATCCCACCCGCTTAATAATGCTTTGAACAGTTTTTATAAACATGTATTTTTAGATGAAGATGGTATTGATGCAAATAACTTTGTACAAACGTGTATAGAACACGATAAAGCCCACAGCATGAATTACATGAGCATGCCAGAGGAGTTAGCAGCTCGCTGCTTTGAAGCTTGTATAGATGCCCACAGCACTATACAAAATAGCTTTTTGGTCAGTGGCTTAAAAAGCAGTAATTTAATATACCCAAATAGTGAGCATATTAATAAAGCAAATGAAGCGCTTAACCAGTATTTTGAATTACTGGGCTATGCACTTCATAAAATAGACGAGTAATGTCAATATTTGGTGATTATTTATCGTCACTAATTCGACTAGCTACTGCGCTGCTTTGATCTTTGTATTTTGCATCTTTACGAATATTGTATGGGTTTTCACACGGGCCCGATAACATTTCAAAGCTCATAGCACCAATTTTCATCAGTGGACGAAGTGCCAGTGGTAATTTACCTGAGTTGTAAAACTCTAAAACAATATTACCGCTCCAGCCTGGATCAATTCGGTGCGCGGTGACATGCACCATTAAACCCAAACGCGCAAGCGATGAGCGTCCATCTAACCAACCTACTATATCTGCTGGCAACGTTACTTTTTCGTATGTTATAGCTAGTGCAAGTTCACCTGGGTGTAAAAAGAATGCTTCACCTTCATCAAGCACTATTTCTTCACTCATAATTGATTCCATGGCTTTATTTAACTGATCTTTTGGACCACTTAAATCGACGTATGCGGCATTATGTGCATTAAAAGTTCTAAATTTATTTCCCAAGCGTAAATCGGCAGTCACGCCTGAAATCATCTCACTCGTTGGTGCAGGCTCAATAACAATCCGGCCATCGCTTAAGTATTCTTTAATATGTGTGTCTGAAAGTCTCATTATTTATTAATCTTCTGTAATTAAAATTTCAATCGCATTGTGATGCTGTTGATAATAGAGCGTGCTGGCTATAAGCCTCGCTGCTGCGCTGTATGTTTTGCTAATTGCGGCGTTGTTATCGCAGGCAATAAGTTTACCTTGCTCAGAATACTCACGTATATCTATTGCAAGTGGAATATGGCTAAGTACAGGTACGCCGTGCTTATGCGCCAGTTTTTTCGCGCCGTCTTTACCAAATACGTGGTTAGCTTCGCCACAGTGAGTGCAAATGTAGTGACTCATATTTTCTATTAAGCCTAGCACCGGTACGTTTACTTTATTAAACATAGCAATGCCTTTTTGCGCATCGGCCAGCGCTAAATCTTGCGGTGTAGTAACAATAACAGTGCCGCTCGCTG
Organism: Pseudoalteromonas aliena; assembly: GCF_038155085.1. Taxonomy (GTDB): domain Bacteria; phylum Pseudomonadota; class Gammaproteobacteria; order Enterobacterales; family Alteromonadaceae; genus Pseudoalteromonas; species Pseudoalteromonas aliena_A. The sequence continues at coordinate 220,358 of NZ_JBAKAU010000001.1, read as the reverse complement.
GTACTTTTTGACTCATTGTAAGTTGAATATCACCGGTCCCCGGTGGCATATCAACAATTAAGTAGTCAAGCTCGCCCCAATCAGTCTCGTTTAACAATTGACTAAGTGCGCCTGACGCCATTGGCCCGCGCCATACGGTGGCATCATCACTTGGAACTAAAAAGCCAATTGACTGCGCTTTAATACCGCTTGCATCAAAAGGCTGTAGTTGTTTATTATCTTTAGTAGCAGGCTCTGCACCCACTAATCCTAAAAGCATTGGGATAGATGGGCCATAAATGTCAGCATCTAAAATACCCACCTTTGCGCCTTCGTTTTTAAGCGCGCCCGCCAAGTTAACAGCAGTAGTCGACTTACCCACACCACCTTTACCCGAGGCAATAAGAACAATATGTTTAATCGCTTTAAACTTAGCCGCCTCTTTAATGATAACCTTGGCGCTAATTGTTACAGGCATATTTAAGTTTTCACTGACATGTTGCTCAACTAAAGGCATTTCTGATTGCCCAGCAAATGGCAGTGTCAATTTAATGAGTATTGATTTATCGTCGTTTTGGGAAATAGAATCGATGAAGCTTTCATCAATTCCTACGGCAAAAGCCGCACTACGATACGCCGCTAGGGCAGTAATAATCGGTTGTTTTTGCACCGATTTAGAAGAGAATAGTTTCGACAGTCCAAACATAGCAATTAAATAGCGTTTCTTTGATGAAAAGTGCCACGGAATTATGTAACATTCAGGGCATTAACACCAGTCAATTAATAAAAATCCATAAGCTGTGCGCACTCTTGTCCTATAGCTTGTAGATAAATTACTGATAATCTCCATTTTCACTATTAAAATGATGAGTTATCCTCAATTCGGAATGATTATGACGCAGCGAAAGATCCTGATTACCAGCGCATTACCTTATGCTAATGGCCCTACTCACTTAGGCCATTTATTGGAATACATTCAAACTGATATTTGGTCACGTTTTCAAAAGCTACAAGGCCATGAAGCATATTATGTTTGTGCCGACGATGCTCACGGCACGCCAATTATGCTAAATGCGCAAAAGCAAGGGATCACGCCTGAAGAAATGGTTAAAAATGTAAGCATTGAACGCCAGCGCGACTTTGCCGACTTCAACATTAAGTTTGATAACTACCACAGCACGCACAGCCAAGAAAACAAAGAATTAAGCGAACTTATTTATAACCGCCTAAACGATGCCGGTCATATTAAAAAGCACACTATTTCGCAACTATTTGATCCAGAAAAAGGTATTTTCTTACCAGACCGTTTTGTAACAGGCACTTGCCCAACATGTAAGTCTGAAAACCAAAACGGCGATAGCTGTGATTCGTGTGGTGCCACATACAGCCCTACTGAACTCATTAATCCGCGTTCTGTAATGTCAGGTGCTGAGCCTGTTCTTAAAGATTCTGAGCATTACTTTTTTGACCTGCCAGCATTTGAAGGCATGCTAAAGGAGTGGTTACACTCGGGAACTATTCAACAAGAAATGGCTAACAAGCTAGACGAGTGGTTTACCGATGGTCTGCAGCAGTGGGATATTAGCCGTGATGCGCCTTACTTTGGTTTTGAAATTCCAAATGCACCAGGCAAATATTTTTACGTATGGCTCGATGCGCCAATTGGTTACATGGCGAGCTTTAAAAACCTATGTGACGAAAAAGGCCTCGACTTTGATGCGTTTTGGGCTGAAGGTTCAGACGCTGAGCTTTATCACTTTATTGGTAAAGACATCATTTACTTCCACAGTTTATTTTGGCCAGCAATGCTAGAAGGCGCTAATTTTAGAAAGCCAACTAACGTATTCGCTCATGGTTTTGTAACTGTAAATGGCGAAAAAATGTCTAAATCAAAAGGGACCTTTATTAAAGCGCGTACTTATTTAGATAACTTAAACCCAGAGTACTTACGTTACTACTACGCAGCAAAATTAAGCAGCGGTATTGTTGATCTTGATTTAAACCTAGAAGACTTTGCACAGCGTGTAAATTCAGACCTAGTAGGTAAAGTAGTAAACATAGCGAGCCGTTGTGCTGGCTTTATTACTAAAAAGTTTGATGGCAAACTAAGCAGCACTATTATGCAACCAGAGCTTTTAGCTGAATTTCAAGCTGCAGCTCCAAACATTACAACACATTATGAGAACCGTGATTACAGCCGCGCAATTCGCGAAATAATGGCGCTTGCCGACAAAGCAAACCAATTTATTGATGGTGCAGCCCCTTGGGTATTAATTAAAGACGAAACTAAGCAACAAGAAGCACATGAAGTGTGTTCTCTTGGTCTTAACTTGTTCCGCGTATTAATTACTTATTTAAAACCGGTGCTACCAGGAATGGCTGAAAACGTTGAAGCGTTTTTAAATGATGACCTCGCATGGGACGGCGTACAAAATGCACTAGTAAGCCACCCTATTAATAAATTTAAACCTCTAATGCAACGTGTAGAAATGGATAAAGTGAACAAAATGGTTGAAGAGTCAAAAGAAAGCCTAGAATCAAAAGTAACGATTGACCCAAATAGTCCACTTGCAAAAGAGCCAATTAGCGACGAGATTGAATTCGATGATTTTGCAAAAGTAGACTTACGCGTAGCTAAGATTGCTAAAGCAGAGCACGTTGAGGGCGCCGACAAGCTACTTAAGCTAACACTTGATTTAGGTGGAGAAACTCGCCAAGTGTTTGCGGGTATTAAATCGGCTTACGCACCTGAGGATCTTGAGGGCAAGTTAACAGTTATGGTTGCTAACCTTAAGCCTCGTAAAATGCGCTTTGGTATGTCTGAAGGCATGGTATTAGCAGCAGGCCCTGGCGGAAAAGAAATTTATATTCTTATCCCAGATGACGGCTCAGAGCCTGGTATGCGTGTAATGTAAAGCTGCATATATTTTATAGAATTAAAAACCGTTGATTAATCAGCGGTTTTTTATGCAAAACGTAATATTCAATCTGAGCTTAGGACAATAATACCTAATCGATTTTAGTGATTAAATCTGACATTAACTGTGTTAAAAATTTCTTATAAAAAAACAACTAAATAAAGTAATTTTTGCCTTGTTATCAACACAATTTCGTACTTCAAAATAGATCACTTACACTTAATTAAGTAAATTGGTATAAGACTGAAATAAACATTACCAGCCACGTAATTAATTAGCTAGCTATGCTGTTTTATAATTTTATAGAATTAAAACAAGCTAAACTTGACAACATACTAAAATTATTAGAATTTAGAGTGAGTATTTTATCTTATAAAATAACTATGTAAAAACGGTACACTTAATATAGAGAGATAAATAATATGGCAGAAAATTTGTCTGATAAAAATAATAAATTTCTTCTAGATTTGTTACCAGGTAAGCTAATTGATATTCAACTTAATAACCCGATTCAAATGCGCTTTAAATTAACACTAATTGGTTATGATGTAGGTAAGTATTTAATTTTAAAATACCCCGCTCAATCGGGCAAGAATGATTATATAGATGTTCTCACCGAAGGAAATGGGGCAATAGTCAGGTATATTATTGAAGATGAGCGTGGCGAGTGTGTCGCATTTTCTACAACTATACTTGCAATTTCTTTTCGTCCAGAAAGGCTCGTTTATTTAGCCTATCCTAAAAATGTTGAAAGCAGGCAGCTTAGAGAAACAAACAGGCTTAGGACTCACATTCCAGCTAAAATAAGCTTAAATAAAAACTATAATCTCGAAAGCGAAAATTTATTACACGGATTGATTATTGATATATCGCCCAGCGGGTGCCGTTTTGTTATTCATGTAAGCTCTGGTTTTTTAGCGTTAAAGAGGCGACAAGTTTTCGTGCACATAATTTCACCACTAGATAGTAAACCTGTCATTATCAGCTCTTTCATAAGAAATAATCAAATGAAGGATAATAAATTAAATGTGGGTATTGAATTTTCTCCTGATGAGCAATTTAAACTGCACGAATTACTTAACGCATATTCTATAGACATTGACTAATCGAAATTTTAGTTAAAGTAAATCTTAATCATTTTCCATACTATAGTATTCGAAGAATGCTCAATAAAATAACGATATTTTTAATAAATTTAGCATGATTTAATTATATAAAACCCCATAACTTCTTCTTATTCTAACGGCATCAATAACCTATCTTTTCTTGGTAGGTAATAATTATCGTAATCAAGAGACACTATGACGCGCTCTGCTTTTCCTAATAACTCACTACGCGGAATTAAACCTATTACACGTGAGTCAGCGCTATTGTCGCGGTTATCGCCCATTGCTAAATAATAATCATCAGGAATTGTAATTGCATCAAAGCCCGATAAACGTGACGGAATATTTGCCACTCTTATCAAATGCGCTAACCCGTTCAAATCTTCGATTTTATCAAGCGAGTCTATGTTGCTTCGCTGTTCTGCATAATTAAGTTTTTTACCATTAATAATGAGCTCATTATTTTCAAGCGCAACGGTGTCTCCTGGCACACCAATTACACGTTTGATTAAACGGTTATCGGCAGCTTGTGAGTCAAAAACAATAATATCACCGGTTTGTGGGTCAGCTAGTTTAAGTAGTTTTATATGCGTAAAGGGGACACGAATGTCATAGGCCATTTTATCGGTAAGTATCCTGTCACCTTCTTGAATTGTTGGTTTCATTGAGCCTGTTGGCACTTCGTACCAGTCGGCTACAGCGCTTCTAAATACGCTCATTAGTGCAATAAATACGATAAGAGAGCGGTTATTTTTCCAAAACCTATAAAATAATTTCATGCCTATTCCCTTCAATTGAATAAGTCTTTAATTGAGTAACTATTTATATGACTTTGTTAATTAGCTGCAGTTCAATCAATGATGTAACAAAACATGTTGACTAGTAATTTCAATTGATCGATTAAATTTAGAGCGTCGTAACATTTAACGAAGCCAACGGGTATTAACTTAAAGGAAAATAAAATGTTTAAGAAAATTACTACTGCATTATTGTTTACAACTGCAAGCCTTGGATTTACTACAATGGCTTATGCTGATCATCATGGTATGAAAAAAGACGTTGTTGAAGTAGCCGTTGAAAATGGTTCGTTCACTACTCTTGTTGCTGCTGTTAAAGCCGCAGGTTTAGTTGAAACACTGCAAGGTAAAGGACCGTTTACTATTTTTGCACCAACAGATGCTGCATTTTCTAAATTACCTGAAGGCACTGTTGAAATGCTACTCAAGCCTGAAAACAAAGATAAGCTAACGGCGGTATTAACTTACCACGTGGTGTCTGGAAAAGTGATGGCAGCCGATGTAATGAAGGTAGATAGTGCGAAAACACTACAAGGTCAATCCGTTATGGTTAAAGCCAACAGCATGGCCGTAATGATAAATGACGCCAAAGTTGTAAAAGCTGATGTAAAAGCAAGCAACGGCGTAATCCATGTCATCGACACAGTACTACTTCCAAAAGAGTAGTCAAAAAAAATAAGCCAAATAAAAAGCATAAATAAGTACTTATGCTTTTTTATTTATTTTTTTTCATCACATAAAAAATTATTGATTTAGTTTTTCTTTCGCTTCTTTTACTTTTTCAAAATCTAAACCAAGTTCGTCGGTTGCTTCTTTAATCAAGTGTGGTTGCGTCATCACCACTGCCATTAGTTGCTGTAGTTTTTCTGGCGGAATACCAAGTTCTTGAACAAGCGCCATTGCCATCATTGGGTTTTGAGTAAACGCTTCAAACAATGCTTTTACTTTTTCGTCGCTTACATTGTGCTCTTTAAGTATTGCTAGTATTGGATTCATTATTAAACCTTAAGTGTTTTTTATAGGGCTTAGTATATGGGCTAAACCCTAAAATTAAAGAGTTACTCTACAAGTAAAACAACTTTACCAGCATTTTCATTACGCTCTAAAATAGCATGAGCTTCGTTTGCGTCGCTCCAAGGCAATGTTTTATACAAGTTAAAATCGTACTTTTTAGTGGCAATATCATTGTAAAAGCGTGCTACAAAGTCATCGCGCACCTGGCGTTTAAAATCAATACTACGATTTCTAAGCGTTGATGCATGAAACGAAATACGTTTGCGTAAAAGCGCCGCAAAATCAACTTCTGCAAAACGTCCATCTAAAAATGCAAGCATTACAATTTGGCAATCCATCGCTGCAATAGCGGCATTTTTATTTAAGTAGCTACCCGAAACAGGATCTACAATTGCATTTGCTGTTAACTCATTTGCTTTCATATATTCTACAAAGTCAGTAGTTTTATAGTTAATTGCATGATCGGCACCGAGCTCTTTTGCGTGTTGGCATTTATCATCCGTACCAGCAGTAATAACCACGGTAGCACCAGCGCTTTTAGCCATTTGAATTGCGGCACCGCCTACGCCACTAGCACCTGTATGAATAAGCGCTGTTTGCCCTTTTTGTAATTTACCAAGCTCAAATAACGCGCCAAATGCCGTTAAATACACTTCGCTTATTGCGGCGCCTTCAGCCATTGTTACATCATCGGGTAATTCCATAAGCTGTTTTGCATCAACTGCTACATATTCGCTATAAGCACCACCTGAGCACAATGTAAAAATACGCTTGTTTAGCCAGCTTTTATCTACATCTTTTCCAAGCTCAGTAACTGTACCCGCACACTCTAAACCTAAAATAGGGCTATCTCCAGCAGGAGCCGGGTATTTACCTTGGCGCTGCATACTGTCTGCACGGTTTACACCTATTGCTGCAACTTTAACAAGTACTTCATGGCTCTTTAAAACCGGCTTTTCGGTTTCACTAAATGCAAGATTGCCATCTTCATGAGAAATATATTTCATTGTTGCTCCAAGTTTAAAAACTGTAATAACATATAGATGGGGATGAACACAGATTCAAACAACCTCAAAAGCGCCAACTTTGTTTATAAGGATAAACATCGGGTAGATAACCATTATGTACTTGTTGTTGACAACTCTGCCAAAACGTCGCTAAAAACAAGTTACTGTGCTCATTATTAAAATAGTTAAACGCAATCTCGTTGGCACTAAAAAACACCTTAAATTGGCTCGGAAATATATCGTTTTCAGCTATATCAAAATACGAGTGACTACTTAGCTCTTCGAGTGCATTTTGGGTTTGTGGAACCTCTCTAAAGTTGCAATCGGTTAGTGGGCCAATTTCGTCAAAGTCGTAAAACACCACTCGCCCCCATCGCGTTACGCCAAAGTTTTTCATTAGCATGTCGCCTGGAAATATATTAGCACCCGCTAATTCTTTAATTGCTTTACCGTAGTCATGCATAACTCTCTCTAAGGTTTTGTTATCGCATTGGTTAATATATAAATTAAGCGGGGTCATTTTACGCTCAACATAAACGTGCTTTAAAATGAGTGCCTTGCCCGATATAACCATGCTGCTGCCAATTTGGCATTTCATCTGCTCAAGTAGCTCGTCGCTAAAACGGCTTAAATCAAACGCTAAATATCTAAATTCGTGCGTGTCTACCAAACGACCAACCCTATCGGCTTGTTTTACAAAGTTATACTTTTCTTTCACTTGTGCTTTGGTGGCTGTTTTTGGCGCACTAAATTTGTCTTTAATTACTTTATAAACGTAATCTAGCCCTTCAATAGTAAATACCAGCATTACCATGCCTGGCGTCCCTGGCGCTTTGACATACTTAAAGTTGGCTGGACTATTTTTAGTCGTATCAACCTTGTGTCGATAAAACTCAGTTTTGGCGTGCTTTATAAAACCAATGGCGTTAAATAACTCAAAGCGTTGTTTGTGTGGCATTAACACACTTAAGTAATCTACATAACGCGCGGGTTTATCGGTATCAACCATAAAATAGGTGCGTGCAAAACCAAATAATAAACTTAATTGATCGGCGCCCATCATTACAGCATCAAGCTTTAGCCCCTCATCGGTATTTAAAATAGCGATAGCAAAAGGCATATTGTCGCCATTTTTAGCAATGCAGCGCCCAATTAAATAACAGGCTTTGTTTCTAAAAAATAATGAGTTGGCGTATTCAATATACCCATCGTTTAAATTTATAAGTTCGTACACCTGTTTGCATTGCTGCTTAGCGCCTTGCATTAACGTACTTTGTAATGTGGCTACATCGCGTTCTAAATGACTAAATGGCACTCTAAATACTTGATTAGTGATAAGCGTTTTAACGGCGTTATTAAACCCACTGTGTAGCGATACTCTACTTACTAAGCTTTCATAAGAGCGCGGCTCACTACGATACTTTGCTTTTAATACAAACAAATGCACAGTACGAATTTTTTTATCGTCCCAAATTGCGCCAAACGTTGAATTAAAAAAAGTATGCGCGATAGGTTTGTTTTCGTGATTTTGTACCATATCGCCGTAAATATTTTTAGCTAATTGCCACGTTTGCGGGCAAGTAAGCTCAGCATAAGCAATAACTCTCACGGCTTCACTCACGTTTTTTACCTCGCGCTCATACACTTGTAAACGTTCACGCATAGCACTTTGCACACTGTGGTACTGTCGTTGTTCAAAACGGCTTTGTGCACCCAGTGTAATATTTAAAAATTGCGAAAACATCGCCTCAAATCCAGCAAAAACAGATCGTGCAAGCTTACTGGCTACAACCTGTTGTAGCGCATTATTAGATTGATTTGTTGGCCTATTTTGCATAAATACAGCACTTATATTGATGCCAGTTATGGCGGTTATTTTTTATTAATTGTTTACACCTTAGCAAGCAGGCTTTAATTTAGATAATTAATAAAGCATATAATTTAAATTGATCATATGAATATAAGAAACGTCGACCTCAACTTGTTAGTTTACTTAAATGTACTCATTGATGAAAAAAGTGTTTCAAAAGCTGCGAATAAACTCGCGCTTACGCAACCTGCTATGAGTAACGCATTAAAACGTTTGCGCGATTTATTTGACGATCCGCTTCTGGTGCGTGCCGCAGGCTCTATGACGCCAACGGCAAAGGCACTTGCATTAAAGCCTGAAGTTGAGGCCCTTTTAAAAATGGCTGAAGCTATTACGCAACCTAGTGAGCAGTTTAACCCTACAACGGCTGAAGTTACGTTTAGAATAATGGCAAACGACTACATAGAGTCGACCTTAATAGCCCCTTTTATAACCGCGCAGCTTAGTAAAAACCCCGGTATTAATTTTGATGTATTAAGCCCAAGCGACGTAAACCTACAAGACATGGAAAAAGGCACTATAGATTTGGCCATAAACCGCTTTAATGGCTTGCCACGCTCGTTTCATCAAGCCAGTGTATGGCGCGATAACTACTGTTGTTTAACCCATCCTAAAAATACATTTTTACAACAATCAGGGTTAGACGACTACTTACAAAAAGAACATATTTGGGTGAACCGTGCCGGCTGGGGGCCTGAAGCCGCTGTTACTAATAAATCAGGAAAGCAAAAATTAGGCTGGGTAGACGAAGCGCTCTGGCAACTAGAACAAACCCGCAAAATACGAGTTTTTACTCGCCACTACATGGTTGCAAGCTTGCTTTGCCAATCAGAGCAACTTATTGCCACCCTACCGCGCAGGCAGGCTAAATTGTTAACCTCTCATACTGATTTAGTAATCAGCCCTGTGCCATTTCAAATAGTCCCTATTGAGGTAAAAATGATATGGAGCCCGCTACTACACCACGCGCCTGCACACCAATGGTTAAGACGTGAGTTATTAGCGTTTGCTAAAACGATTGCAGACAGATAATTGAAAGCAAACCTTTGATTAGTACTCATGAGCCTAATGCGAGTGCCTGTGCTATGTACTGAATCATCTGATTTTGAGCTAATAGCTTGGTTAGCATTTTAAATACATTAAGTTAAAAACTACCTAATGAAGAGCTAAAACTCCAATACAATGTTCGTTAAAGAATTGAATCAAAATAGGTACTACGTTATTCTTAATTAGTAACATAAGGTCTATAACTTTAGATACTCGTTATCAAGAAACAACATATTAAAAAATGGAATTTTATGTACCAATACCTATATTTGAAGTGTTCACTTATAATGAGCAAGGTCACCAAAATTAGCTTTGTTCCTTTCTCTAAAGTTGAAACTGATAATTTAAAAACCCTCTTATTTACTGCACGACTTTTTGTTTATATAGCTTTTGCGTACTTTTTAAATGGGTTAGGTACTTTTTTATATGATGTTCATGAAGTTGTTAATTTATACAACTTTGAACAAACTTGGAGCGTAATATTTACAAATATTCATGAGACTCTACTATTAAAAAAATTATTATGGGAGATGTTATTTAGCGCTGCTATATCAGCGACTGCAGGTATATTGGCTGTAATAGTTTCATTCGAGTTTAAATATGATAGTAAAAGTGACTAACCTCAAGTCTTTGCCAAATTAAAATAGACTTAATCGAATTATAAAAATACCATTAAATAACAACAACTTAAAAATCTTGTTGTGTAAGTGTTATTTAAGAGCCTTTTAAGGAAGATTCTTATAAATACTGATTACTCTGCTTATTCACTTAGTGAATTAAACGAAGCACTTGAAAGTATCGATGCGCATAAATATCCAGAGAACTACAAACGCCTTAAAGATGAATGAGCTAAACCAAGTCGTACTGAGCCAAAAGCTGCGCTACAAATAGTAATAGCTAAAAAGAACACTAAGAAAACAAGTAAAGCGCTCCTGTGTATTGTTTTAGGTTTGTTTATTCTTTTGCGCAGCTATTTTAATTACGAAAGTGGTGTCATTTATAAGAGATACAATGAGCCGGCAATGGCATCTCTAGAAAATAACCCGAAAAAGTTTTATTTATTTCTTTTTTTCACAATTAGTGCCGGAGGTTTTATTACGGCATATGGTATTCATACTCTATTTTCTAAAAAAAGAAGACAATGATAAACAAACTTAATAATAAGAATAGCAATACTGCAAATAAAATTTTTGCTGTCTTTCAAAAATCCTATGCTATTGAGGCTAAACTGATCGGCGCGCATAACTTCCCTCCTTTAGCGCGTAATATTAAAGGTATAAAAAAGTCAGTAACAACTTTTTATGGCTACAGCGAAAATGAATGTTTAGCAGCCGTTATTGAAGTAGATACAAACAACGAGTGTTTAGATATTTGTAGTTTAACCGTTGATCCTAGTCATTTTAAAAAAGGTATCGCAAGTAAGCTAATAAGTTATGTTTTAACTATAGATGATTTTTCTCATGCAATAGTGGAGACTGCGGTTGCTAATACTCCTGCAATAAATTTATATAAAAAGCATGGCTTCGTGGAATTTAAAAGGTGGGCTCCTTCACATGGTATTGAAAAACTGGCTATGTCGGTCGTAATTTAAATCAGTATTTCAAAATAGGTAATTTATAAATGGACAGTGCATCAATAATTTCGTGGAGTGTTTTGTTTGGCGGCATTGGTATTGGCTACCTTACTTACGGGCGAAGAAAAAAAGCCGTAGTACCACTTTGTATTGGTTTGTCATTATTGGTTTTTCCGTATTTTATGAGCAGTGTAAGCATGCTGTTGATTGTAGGCGCTATTTTAGTGGCTATTCCCTACTTTATTAAAATTTAACATTACTACTGTTATTGTTCTTGTTACGGCTAAATAAAATACACGCGAAAATAAAAAAGCGCCGTGGTATTCAACTTTGGGAAAATACCATGGCGCTTTTGGAAATCGTCGATATAGGAATCTACCTACAGAGTATAGTTAGCAAGCTTAGTACCAACTTCATAAAACAATTAAAATCCAAAAAATACAATTAACTAAGATTCCTTCTTTATTCCCCAATTACCCACTTGTTCCAGTTTTGTGCACGTTTTCCCCACTCTGCACCAAATTAATTAGTATTCTTTAAATAAGTTCTCTATTTTTTATTAAGTTTTAAAGCTTACTATTGATGAAATCAATATCAGTTATTGAAAACAACAATTTTATTAATAATACACTTAGCGCTAGAGTGAAGTTAAGCCAACAAACTAAGAGTAATTATTATGACAACATCAAGCTTCACACAACAAGACGGGTTATTTATTGATGCTAATTTACATCAGTTTATTGAAGAGCAGTTATGCACTAAAGCTAACACCACTGAAACTTACCAAGCATTAGCTACTTTAGTTGATGAGTTTGGTTGCAAATGCCGTAAAACAAAACATCAACCAAATGATGTATTAGAAGTGGATACATTGCTAAACGCATACCAACTTAAAAACCACCCACTTTGCCATGTTGATGCACAAACGACAGAAGCCGTTTTAGACGAACATTGCTGCCAAGTTCCTGCTATTATTGTTGTTGCGTTAATGGATACGCTTAGTGGTACGCAGTGCGATGAACCTCAAGCACATGAGATTTACCAACGTGCAGCGCAGTTAACCAACCGCCCTTGCATGCACAGAGTAAAAACTGCCTCAGCAGCTTAATAATGGATGTGTTTAAAAGTGCTCGATAACCTTTTTTGCAAAACCAGTACAAGTTAAGGTTGTCGAGTTATGAATACTTGAGTTATTGCTCTGCTCTTGCGCTAAATCAAAGGTTACTTCACCGCTTTTAAATGTTTGCTCTAACGCATTTTCTATCAGTAATGCGGCCTCCTCCCACCCCATAAATTTAAGCATTAATGCCGCACTCAAAATACTACTACTAGGGTTTGCTTTATTTTGCCCTGCTATACGTTCAAACGTGCCGTGTGTAGGCTCAAAAAATGCGACATCGTTATTTAAATTTGCAGCAGGCATTATGCCAACACCGCCAACTTGTGCGCTGAGCATATCCGCTAAAAAGTCACCATTTTGATTAGTTGTCACTACTACATCAAATTGCTCTGGGTGCATTAAACATTGCTGCAGCATGTTGTCGGCAATAACCTCTTTAATAATTAAAGGCGCTTGGTGTGCTCGCTCTATTTGTAACCAACGTCCATTTTCGTGTGCGGTGGCATTAAATTCGTTTTGTGCAAGTGCATACCCCCAACGCTTAAATGCCCCATCGGTAAATTTAAGTACATTGCCTTTATGCACTAATGTTAATGATTCACTATCGTTTTTAATTGCATACTTAATTGCAAAGCGCACTAGCCGCTCAGAGCCTTCTTTAGATATATTTTTAATACCAATTCCACACTCTTGTGAAAATCTTAGCCGGGTTACGCCCATTTCCTCACATAAAAAGTCGAGCATCTTTTCGCTTTCTACACTGCCTGCTTGCCACTCAATACCTGAGTACACGTCTTCGCTGCTATCACGAAGCACGGTTATGTTTGTTAAAAAAGGATTTTTTAAAGGAGAAGGGAGCGCACTAAAACCTTTTACAATGCGCATATTTACAAACAAATCCATTTCTTGCCTGAGGGCTACATTGAGTGAGCGAAAGCCACCACCCAGCGGCGTTGTTAACGGCCCTTTTATGGCAATTTTACAGGCGCGTACTGCGTTAATTGTTTCTTGTGGAAACCAGTCACCGTCATACAGCTTTGCGGCCTGCTCGCCATTATAAACTTGCATCCAATGAATTTTCCGTGCGTTTTTATAACAATGCTCAATTGCACTATCAACAACGTGCCGCATTACCGGCATAACATCTAAACCCACGCCATCGCCATCAATAAAAGCTATGATAGGTTCTAACGGTATTTGCCAGTCTCCTTGTGCATCAATAGTGATATTTTGGCCGTGCTCAGGAACTTGAATATGTTGATACGTCATGGCTAAAACCTAACTTAAAATAACGATTAATTGATTAAACCATGCTTAGCTAGGAGTGTCTTTATTTGTACTTTTATAGTTACTATCATTTTAAAAAATAAAGAATTAGGCGTGATTATTTATCCATTTAGTTGGTCTTGTATATTAAGCCTGGCGTATCAGTTATTAAATTACAGTGGAGCATTTTAATGAAATTCTTGTTTGTACTGCTACTATCAATCGGCTCTTTTAACGTATTAGCCGTTGAAGTAGTCACACATAACCTTAGCTCGCTCTCAAGTAATGCTCAAAACACAGTGTCCACATGGGTTAATCAAAGTGTTGAAAAAACACAAAATACACTGGGGCCTTTAAAACAAACCACTTTGCCTATTTATTTAAAACCGCAATACTTTGCTTTTGAACCTGTACCTTGGGCTACAGTTAAACGCAATAACCCCGATGGACTAGAACTACATATAGATCGCTATGCCAGTTTAAATGCATTTACTAAAGATTGGACGCTATACCATGAACTCTCGCATTTATATTTGCCGCTACTTCCCTACTCAGGTTTTTGGCTAAGCGAGGGTTTTGCCAGCTATATGCAAAACGTAATAATGCGTGACAGCGGTATAATTACCCAGCCGCAATTTGTACAACGTTTAAATGCAGGATTTGATCGTGCCCGACTGCAAACTACAACTAAAACACAGCCACTTAATAAGCTCTCTGCCGATATGTGGGAACAACGCGCCCAGCAACGTGTTTATTGGACAGGTGCAGCTTTTTTTGCACAGGCCGACCTTGAGCTACAAAAACGAGGTTTATCTGTCGCGGGTATAATAAAACAGTATCAAACATGCTGTAGACCTGCTCGCTCTAGTGCTAAAACCTTTATAAAAGAGTTAGATAAACTATCCGGCAGTAGCATTTTTACAACGCTGTATGCAAAATATAATACCCGCACCGATTTTCCTGATATTAGTAAAAAGCAGCTAAACACGCTTTAATGGCTGCTCTGTTTTATATAGTTACTATATTCAACCAGCCCTTGCGCATCAAAATTGGTTGAGTACTCGTTCATAAAGCCATGCAAAAAATTGGTTTTATAGCATTTAACACTCGCTTTGGTGCTTAAAGCTTTAATAACTTCATCAACATTAAAGTGACTCTCACTTGCTGGAAATATGAATTCACAGGGTACATTTGCATCTAACGCTAAATAATTACGAATTTGCGACGGATAAAAGCCAATTAACTTTTTAAGGTGTGTATTGCCTGTTAATAACTGTGCCCGCCATGCTGCACTTGCCCCTGCACTAAAAGCAATACACGTGGTTGGCACTTTTAAACTCCCAAAGCATTTTTGAAGCTTGCCGGTGTATTTGTCATGGCCACACTGCTGTATAAAATTATTGTAGTTATCTTGTTCACTTTCAATGGCTTGAACCTTGTTATTGTAAGGGTCAACAATTACTAAATTTGAACCAATTGCCTGTGATAACTTCTTTAAAGCAGGGGTTAAACCATAAATATCACTCACTATCAGGTAATTCATACTTATCCTTTGGTAACTAAAAATGGGCTTTGTAAGCAGTTGATAAGATTTATTATAAATATTTTTATAAAAATAGCTTGCACACAATTTATATATAAGTTACCTTCCCTCTCTGGTTTAAAGAAACCGCCGCGGTTAACCATTTACCCTGATCCAGTAAGCCCCGCAAAACGTATATTTGAAAGCTAAGTTATTGTACGGCGAGAACCCCTTGAATAATACCTAGATGATTTTTTATTATCATCGCAAAAGTGTCATAAAGATCGTCAACACTGTAATGAAGCTAAACACAACATCGTTAATTTATTGACTGCAATTTGCTATAAAATATAGCGCAGAATAAATAACAAGAATAAAGTGAGTTTTATTATGTCTTATAAATATAATGGGTCTATGATCCAAATTGCACATCCAGTGCAATCAATTTCAGTCAACAAACATCGTGTAATCTTCAGTGATACACAAGGTTTAAAAAATGCATTGTTTCAAAAAGCGAGTGATGCACGCCAGTTTGTTAAGTGGCTAAAAGCTAACTAAGCAACACATAAATTTAATTGCATTTTTATTATTGCAATTATTGATAAGATATTATGCCAGCCTTGTTGCTGGCATTTTACTTTTTAGCCCTTTATTGGTTACAATCGTTTTACAATAATAATTACTGGCAGCTGTTGTAATGCTCCGTATATTTTTAAGCTTATTACTATTTTTTTGTTTAACCTCAATAAGTAATGCTAGAACTATTAATTGGTTAGCGCACGACTTTGCACCCTATTATATTTTAAATGGTCAGTATCAACACCAAGGCCGCGACGAAAGCATAATATCATTACTTGAAAAACAACTTCCTAACATTACCTTTAATCGCATGCTTATCCCCTCAGGTAAAGTAATTCAAGAGCTGTCTAATACTTCAAATAATGTTTGTGCGTTATCGCTTTATAAAAATGATTACAGAAAAGAGCATATTTATTTCACAGAAGAAAGCTCAACAACAGGCCTCTCGCCTTCAATAGCAATGCATAAAAAGCTAGCCAAAGCGCTAAATATAGCGGAATCAAAAAAAGTATCACTACTAGGTTTAATACAAGATAAAAAACTCACTCTTGGAATTTCTATGAGTCGCTCTTACGGGCAAGAGATAGATACATTAATAAACAGTACACCCAACATTGATTTAGTAATTAGACCCACTCGCGATAGCTTAGCAAGCTTAACGTATATGCTTAATTTAAAAAGAATTGATATTCTATTAGGTTACCCAAGCGAGCATTACTACTTAGCTAAATCGATGCATTTTGATAAAAATCTCACACAACACCCACTTAAAGAAGCGCCAGTTTTAAGTTATGGATATATTGGCTGTACTAAAAATGAACAAGGTGCTGAGGATATAAAAATACTTAACGAACAACTTAAAAAAATTAAACACACTAAGCAATATAACGAATTACTTATGCGCTGGCTGCCAGAGCACTTAAAACCTTTATTTCAACAAAGAATGGTACTAGCAAAAAAGTAACGCTCTTTAATAACTGAGCTTTCATTTGAAGGTTATTTAAAGCACAGCTTCTGAAGGCTATATAGTAGCGTTTTCGCTTAAACTTACATAAATTAAGCTTTGTGAATTAACCTGCAAACACGTTATAAGCCCCTCTTTTATCAGCTCAAGCATAGCTATAAAACTAACTACTACACCGCTTCTGCCTTCACTTAGGGTAAATAGTTCGTTAAATACAACAGCAGAATCGGCGTTAGATAGTTGCTGCAGTATTTGACTCATTCGTTCGCGGGTTGATAGTACTTCAGCTGTTATTTGGTGATGCTCAAACGTTTTTGCTCGTGCCATTACATCGCTAAGTGCAAGCATTAAATCTTTAAGTTCAAGCTCTGGTAAGGATGGGCTATTATCACTTGCGGTTGGCATTGCAGCATGCGCAATAAAAATATCACGGCCAACACGGGGGATCTCATCTAGGTTTTCGGCGGCTGTTTTAAACTGCTCATATTCTTGCAGGCGTTTAATAAGCTCAGCACGGGGATCTTCTTCCTCTTCAAGTTCTTCGTGAACAGGTAATAGTAACCGCGATTTTATTTGTGCAAGCAGCGCCGCCATAACTAAATACTCGCCAGCGAGTTCTAGTTGAAATTCGGTCATCATTTCAACATAGCTTACATACTGTTCAGTGATGCTAAAAATAGAGAGCTCAAGCACATCTAGCTTATGCTTTTTAATTAAATACAGTAATAAATCGAGTGGCCCTTCAAACGTTTCTAAAATGATTTCAAGCGCATCAGGGGGGATGTATAAATCTTCGGGTTTATCAACTACGGCTTTACCGTGCAAAAAAGCCAGTGGCAGCTTTTGCTGCACTGCCTCAAGTTCATTCGATAGACCTGTATTTGCGGGCTTGTCACTCAACAGTGTTTACTCAAACGGGCTAGTATCGCCACAGCCAACACGTAGTATTTTTATATCGTCTTCTGATAAATCAATTACTGTTGTTGCTTGTTCAGCTAAATAGCCACCGTGAATAATTAAATCGACGTGTTTGTCTAAGCGCTCTAAAATTTCATCAGGATCTGACTCTGTAAACTCTTGCCCTGGTAAAATAAGTGAACACGACATAAGTGGCTCACCTAGTTCAGCAAGTAACGCACAGGCAATTGGGTGTTCAATAACACGCATACCTATGGTTTTTTTCTTTTCGTTTAACAAACGCTTTGGTACTTCTTTTGTACCTTTAAAAATAAAGGTATAAGGCCCTGGCGTATTATTTTTAATTAATCTAAACAATTGGTTATCTACTCTTGCGTACGTAGCAAGCTCAGATAAATCTCTGCAAACAAGTGTAAAATTATCGTTTTTTTCAATGCCACGAATGCGCTCTATACGCTCTTTAGCTTGTTTGTTTCCTAAGTTACAGCCTATGGCATAACCAGAATCTGTTGGGTATACAACTACGCCGCCTTTTTTAATAATGTCAACGGCTTGGTTAATAAGTCGTGGCTGCGGGTTATCAGGATGAATATGAAATAATTGACT
The DNA here is from genome assembly GCF_038155085.1 of Pseudoalteromonas aliena. Lineage (GTDB taxonomy): Bacteria > Pseudomonadota > Gammaproteobacteria > Enterobacterales > Alteromonadaceae > Pseudoalteromonas > Pseudoalteromonas aliena_A. Next base: position 202,072 of record NZ_JBAKAU010000001.1, on the reverse strand, counting down.
CATGTTAATGCCCCTTCTTGTCCTTCCCATGCTTGCCAAACACCTTGGCAGTCTTTAGGTAAGTATAAGTTTTTGCCAAGCTCTAAATAGCTTGTCGGAAAATGAAAATCAGACCCTTGCGAGCAGAGTAAATCGTACTCTCGGCTCAGTTCACCTAAAAATTGTCGCTCGCTAGGAGCTTGTTGAGGCTGTGCAACCTCCATTGCATCACCACCAACACTTTTATACTCGGTTAATAATTTACGTAACCATTTATTAGACATTTGATAACGCCCAGGATGTGCCACTACTGCAATACCTCCCGCTGAATGAATTGCTTCAATGGCGGTTTGCATATTGCACCAGTTGCTTGGCACATAGCCGGTTTTACCGCGACCTAAATATTTTTTAAATACACCCGGAAAGTTTTTAGCTACACCACGCTCTATAAGCGCGCGTGCAAAGTGCGCACGAGTAATTTGCGCGTCTTGTGCAAGCTCTTTGGCTTGCTCATAAATGCCATCAAAACCGTTTTTTGTAAGCCTTGCGCCTATTTCTAGTGCTCTGACTTCACGCTTTTGCTGCTGCTGCGTTAACAATGAAGTAAGGTCAAAATTATCAATATCAACATTTAACCCCACTATATGTATTTCGAAGCTTTCCCATTTGGTCGAAATTTCTACCCCGGTAATTAATGATAAAGGCAAATTTTCGGTTTTAATAAATTCTTGAGCTGGCTTAATAGCAGCCACAGTATCGTGATCGGTAATAGCAAACACATCTATATTTTTATCAACGGCGCGGGTAAGTAATTCTTCAACCGTTAACTGCCCGTCTGAATGCGTGGTGTGGCTATGTAAATCGTATTTTATCAAAAGAAAACTGCTTAAAATTAAGGGTTAATGGCGTTTATGTAAGTATAACAAGTTTTTTGACTAAATTGTTTTAAATAAACACTTGACACAAAAGCACTAGATACGTTTTACTGTAGCCACTTTCAGACACATTAAGAATTAATAAAAATGATCAATTCAATTCAAAACACTATTTGGTGGTGGCACTCATAATTATTGGGTGATGAATTGTCGTGTCTAGCAAAAATTCAAAACCCGCATTACGCGGGTTTTTTTATAACTAAATTTTACGTAATTATATTTTTTATTTTGAGGCAAAAAAACATGAATAACGGTCTTACTCTTACACATCGTTGGTGGTGGCGCCTGATATAGCGGGACGGTAATGATCTGTTTGTAATTTAGATATCGTTATTCAAACCCCGCACTGCTAACGCATTGCGGGGTTTAATTTTTTGAGGGAATGAGGTTTGATTTTTAGTCATATAACTACCACACCAGGCGAAGTAACAAGCATTACACAAGTTCGCGACTACATAAGTAGTCCACTTGCACTGTATGCTGCACTTGATAAGCCTAATTCGCTGCTGCTTGAATCAGCTGAGATTGATTCTAAAGACAGTGTAAAAAGTTTAATTTTAGTGGATAGCGCCCTGCGTATTGTATGTAAGGGTAAAACGGTAACTGTTAGCGCACAATCTAATAACGGCAAACAATTATTAAGCTACTTACAAGCAAATGTTAAGAGTTGCGATTCACAATTAAACGACACAACCCTTACACTTAACTACCAAGACACTAGCAGCGATATAGACGAGGCAAGTAAGCTTGTTGCCGATAATGCATTCAGCGCTCTTCGTACCTGTATTAACAGTATTCAAAGCACCACAGAAAATCCATTTTCGGTATTTTTAGGCGGTGTATTTGCCTACGATATGGTGGCAAATTTTGAGCAATTAAGCGATGTACCTGATGGCGAAAACACGTGTCCTGATTACGTATTTTACCTAGCCGAAACCTTAGTTGTTATTGATCATCAAAAACAAACCACTGAGCTTATTGGTAATGTATTTAATGGCCCAGAAGTTCACGCAAATTGCTTTGAAGTAGGTAAAGAACTTGAACGGTTAAATACCCTTTGCGACAACGCGGCAGAATTTAGCGCAGACTTGCAAACTGGCGAATGCGAAGTAAACGTAGATATAAGCGATGAAACTTACTGCGAGCAAGTGGTTAAACTTAAAAAGAATATTGTCGATGGTGACATTTTTCAAGTAGTGCCTTCACGTACTTTTTCATTGCCCTGCCCTGATTCACTGCATGCTTACAGCCAGCTTAAAAAGCAAAATCCAAGCCCATACATGTTTTACATGCGCGATGAAGAGTTTGCTTTATTTGGCGCCTCTCCGGAGTCGGCGCTTAAGTACGATGTAAGTAATCAACAAGTTGAAGTGTATCCAATAGCAGGTACCCGAGCGCGTGGTAAATTTGCAAATGGACAAATAAACCCAGACTTAGACAGCCGTATTGAGCTTGAACTAAGAAACGATCAAAAAGAGCGTGCTGAGCATTTAATGCTTGTCGATTTAGCGCGTAACGATGTTGCACGTATTAGTGTTGCAGGTACTCGTTTTGCAAAAGAGCTATTAAAAGTAGACCGTTATTCACAAGTAATGCATTTAGTGTCACGCGTAGTAGGTACTTTAAAACCTGAACTTGACGCACTACATGCATATCAAGCGTGTATGAACATGGGCACGCTGGTAGGCGCTCCTAAAGTACGTGCCGCAGAGCTTGTACGCCAAACCGAAGGCAAACGCCGTGGCAGCTACGGTGGCGCAGTAGGCTATTTAACAGGCGATGGTGCAATGGATAGCTGCATTGTTATTCGCTCAGCGTTTGTAAAGAACAATACAGCCTATGTGCAAGCTGGCGCAGGTGTCGTGTTTGATTCAGATCCGCAATCAGAAGCAAACGAAACCCGCGCAAAAGCTCAAGCGGTCATTACCGCCATAAAATCTACTTATAAGGCGGTATAAAATGAGTAATGCAAATCCACTTAAAATATACTTTTTAGATAATTTTGATTCGTTTAGCTACAACCTTGTTGATGAGCTAACCATGTTAGGGTGTGAGCTTGTTGTATACAGAAACAACATAAGCGCTGACGTTATTTTTAACAAAATGCGCCAAGAGCCTGGCCAAGTATTATTAGTTCTATCACCAGGGCCTGGTACACCAACCGACGCCGGCTGCTTAATGGAGCTAATTGAACTTGCTAAAGGTCAATTTCCTATGCTTGGTATTTGTTTAGGCCAGCAAGCTTTAACACAAAGTTATGGCGGAGTAATCGGTCACGCTGGCGAAACCGTACATGGTAAGTCATCAATCATTGATTTAAACGCACACCCTGTATTTGATGGCATGGGAAGTACAATGCCTGTTGCGCGTTATCATTCGCTAATGGCAACTGAAGTACCTAAAAATATTGAAGTAATAGCACAATTTGAAGACATACCTATGGCTATTTACCATCATGAAGACAGTGCATTGGGCTATCAGTTTCATCCTGAATCAATACTTACGCCAAATGGTGCGATGCTACTTCAGCAAAGTGTCGCGTATTTAACACGCGCAAAATAATAGAGGACATTATGAGTACACAACGACAAGAGCCCATAAATGTTCAATATGCTATTGAGCAGCTTATTAAAAAACAATCACTAAGCTATGAGCAGTCAAAAGCGTTATTTGATGAAATAATGCAAGGCAACATGAGCGAAATAGAGCTAACAGCTTTACTTATTAGCCTTAAAATAAAAGGCGAAGTGAGCGATGAGATTGCTGGCGCTGCCGCATCAATGCGTGAAAACGCGGTTGTTTTTAATACAACCAGCTCACAACTTGCTGATAGCTGTGGTACCGGTGGCGATGGCTCAAATACAATTAATATAAGCACTACCGCTGCAATCGTAGCAGCGGCCGCGGGTATCAATATGGTAAAGCATGGTAATCGCAGTGTATCGAGTAATTCAGGCTCAGCCGATTTACTCAAAGCACTGGGTATTAATATTGATATGAGCCCAGAACAAGCTGCAAAATGTCTTGAGCAAACACACTTTACCTTTTTATTTGCACCGCATTATCACAGCGGCGTACGTCATGCTATGGGCGTACGTACAGCACTTAAAACACGTACAATTTTTAATATTTTAGGCCCCCTTGCTAACCCTGCGGCGCCTGATGTGCAATTACTAGGTGTATACGATGAGTCGTTGTGTATGCCTATGGCTCAAACACTTAAAACACTAGGCACAAAGCGCGCAATGATCGTGCATGGCTCAGGTACCGACGAAATCGCCCTGCACGGCCCAACCAATGTAGTTGAGCTCAATGATAGCGAAATAACGCAGTACACATTGAACCCAAGCGACTTTGACCTTGCAAACTATTCACTTGAACAACTAGCCGGTGAAGGCCCACAATACAACGCAAATGCAAGCCTCGCTATATTGCAGGGTAAAGGCACAGACGCTCACAACGCTGCCATTGTGGTTAACGTAGCTGCCCTTTTATACCTAACAGGTAAAGCAGAAACGTTAAAAGAAGGGGCACAACAAGTACAAACACTACTCAGTTCAGGCAAGGCCATGGACACATTAAATGCAATTATTGAGGTAAGTCATGGCTAATGTATTAGACAAAATTGTTGCTGATAAAAAATTAGAGCTTATTGAACGCAAAGCAGCCCGCCCGCTTGAAAGCTTTAAGCATCTAGCAGAGCCTACTAGTCGCAGCTTTTATAAAGCGCTGGCAGCACCAGGTACACAATTTATTTTAGAGTGCAAAAAAGCATCTCCATCAAAAGGGTTAATACGCGAGCCGTTTGATTTAAGCGAGATCACCTCTGTTTATAAAAAATACGCTACCTGTATGAGCGTACTTACAGACGCTAAATACTTTCAAGGTAGCTTTGATTATTTAGAATTTGTACGTAGCCAAGTAGAGCAACCACTTATTTGTAAAGACTTTTTTATTGATGAGTACCAAGTGTATATGGCGCGAATTTATGGCGGTGATGCTATTTTGTTAATGCTCTCAGTACTTGATGATGAGCAATATAAAGCCCTACACGCAGTAGCGGACTCGCTTAATATGTCGGTATTAACCGAAGTAAGTAACGAAGAAGAAGTACACCGCGCCCTTGCGCTCGATGCACAAATTATAGGTATTAATAACCGTGACCTACGTGATTTAAGCACTGACTTAGCCACCACCGAAAAACTGCGTAAACTCATTCCTGCAGATAAAGTGGTTATTTCAGAGTCTGGTATTTATACCCATCAAGATGTTAAACGCCTAGCACCGCTATGCGATGGTTTTTTAATTGGCAGCTCCCTAATGGCCGAGCGCGATTTAGAGCAAGCCTGTAAAAAAGTGATACTTGGTGATAACAAAGTTTGTGGTTTAACACGCAGCCAAGACGCACAAGCGGCTTATAACAGTGGTGCTGTGTATGGTGGTTTAATTTTTCACCCTAAATCACCACGCTATGTAGATTTAGATTGTGCTCTTGAGCTTACCCAGAGCGCTCCGCTAAACTTTGTAGGTGTATTTGTAAATGCTCTCATTGAGCAAGTAGCTCAATACGCAAGTGTGTTAAAATTAGCGGCAGTTCAATTACATGGACACGAAAGTGACGATTATATTGCCACTTTGCGTACACAACTACCTAACGGATGTGAAATTTGGAAAGCTCAAGCAATTAAAGATGCATTACCAACACCTGTAAATGGCGTAGAACGCCACCTTTACGATACCCACAGCGATACACAAGCTGGTGGTACAGGTAAAGCATTCGATTGGTCGGTGCTTCGCGATGCAACCACACCGTTTATGCTAGCGGGTGGCTTAAATCCAGAAAATATTAAAGACGCGCTTTTTCAAGGTGCCCTTGGCCTTGACCTAAACTCAGGCGTTGAAGAATCTGCGGGTAAAAAGTGCCCTAACAAATTACAAAATGCTTTTACAAGCATCAGAAATTATTGAGGTTAAAATGCAAAATCCAGCTTATTTTGGCGAGTTTGGCGGTATGTTTGTACCCGAGCTACTTGTCCCTGCGCTTAAGCAGTTAGAAAACGAATTTAACAAAGCACAAAAAGATCCTGAGTTTCAGGAAGAATTTACTAAGTTACTAAACGAGTATGCAGGGCGCCCTACGCCGCTTACTTTAACGCGTAATTTAATTAAAAATCCTAAAGTTAAACTTTACCTAAAACGCGAAGATTTATTACACGGTGGCGCACACAAAACTAACCAAGTACTTGGTCAAGCGTTGCTAACTAAACGTATGGGTAAAAAAGAAGTGATTGCAGAAACCGGCGCAGGCCAACACGGCGTTGCAACGGCTCTTGCGTGTGCATTACTTGGCTTAAAATGCCGAATTTATATGGGCGCTAAAGATGTTGAGCGCCAACAGCCAAACGTATTTAGAATGAAATTAATGGGCGCAGAGGTTATTCCTGTAACAGCGGGCTCTGGTACATTAAAAGATGCGGTAAACGAAGCACTACGTGACTGGTCTGCAAATTATCAAGAGGCGCATTACTTACTTGGTACCGCTGCGGGTCCTCACCCATTCCCAACAATTGTACGAGAGTATCAAAAAATTATTGGTGAAGAAGCTAAACAGCAAATACTAAAAGCTGAAGGTCGCTTACCAGACGCGGTACTTGCGTGTGTTGGCGGTGGCTCTAACGCTATTGGTATGTTTACAGACTTTATTGACGAGCCAAGTGTAAAACTTATCGGTGTTGAGCCTGCTGGTAAAGGGTTAGATACCCACGAGCACGGCGCTACCATTTGTAAAGGCACCAAAGGTATATTACACGGTACGTATACTTACATTATGCAAAACGACGATGGCCAAATAGAAGAGTCATACTCGGTATCTGCCGGTCTTGATTACCCAGCAGTTGGCCCACAGCACGCGTTTTTACACGAAACAGGTCGTGCTCAATATGTTGGTATTACCGATACAGAAGCACTTGATGCATTCCAAGCGCTGGCTAAAAACGAAGGTATTATTCCAGCACTTGAATCAAGCCATGCCCTTGCTTATGCACTTAAATACGCAGAAGAGCAGACAGAAGAAAGCATTTTAGTGGTTAACTTAAGTGGCCGTGGCGACAAAGACTTAACGCACGTGCACACTGTTTTATCACAAGGAGGTCAACTATGAGCCAGTTAAATACAGATCGTTACGGTAAAACATTTGCTGCACTTAATGAGCAAAAACAAGGTGCATTTGTACCCTTTGTTACTATTGGTGACCCTGGTAAAGAGCAAAGTATTGCCATTATTAAAAGCCTAATTGACGGTGGCGCTGATGCACTAGAGCTTGGTATTCCGTTTTCAGATCCGATTGCCGACGGTCCAGTCATTCAAGCAGCTAATATTCGCGCGCTTGATGTAAATATTAACACCCAAGATTGCTTTGATATTATTAAAGAAATACGCGATTACAATGCAGATATTCCAATTGGTTTATTACTGTACTCTAATCTTGTGTTTAAGCGCGGCCTAGAGGCATTTTACAAAGACGCGAAAGCAGCCGGTGTAGATTCAATTTTAGTTGCTGATGTGCCATTGCATGAGTCTCAAATGTTTAGAAAAGCAGCTATGGCAAACGGTGTAGATCCAATTTTTATTGCTACACCCAATGCCGATGACGATACACTGCGCCAGTGCGCGTCTTACGGGCGTGGTTACACGTATTTACTGTCGCGTGCTGGTGTTACCGGTACCGATACTAAAGCGCAAATGCCAGCGGGCAACATTATAACTAAATTAAAAGAATACCATGCAGCCCCTGCTTTATTGGGCTTTGGTATTTCAACACCCGATGATGTAAAAGCAGCGCTAAATGCAGGCGCAGCCGGTGCAATTTCAGGCTCTGCTGTAGTTAAAATTATTGAGGCTAATCTTAATGATTTAGATGCAATGACTACGCAATTAAAAGCGTTTGTAAGCGAAATGAAAGCAGCAACTGTGTTATAAAATGTAAATTTACGTATTAAAAAAGGGCATTTAATGAAATGCCCTTTTTTATTTTAAAATAGTACTGAGAAAGCTTAGTGAGCTTGGTGCTTACCTTCGAGAATTTCTTCAATAAATTTAGCGTTAAACGCCTCTAAATCTGCGGGGCTTCTACTTGTTACTAAGCCTTGATCAACACTTACCTCTTCATCTACCCAATTTGCGCCAGCGTTAATTAAATCGCTTTTAATACTTGGGAATGAAGTGACTGTGCGGTCGCGTAACTTATTTATCTCGGCAAGTAACCAAGGCGCGTGGCAAATAGCCGCTACGGGTTTATTTTTTTCTGCGCCAAAAAAGCCATCTATAAAGGCTTTTGCATGTTTATCTTGACGAAGAGAATCTGGGTTAAATAAACCTCCTGGTAGCATCAACGCATCGTAATCGCTGGCACTTGTATCAGTTACAAGCTTATCAACGCTTACTTTTTCGCCCCATTTGTCTTCGTCCCAACCGGTGATCTGACCTTCTTTAATAGATACTATTTCAATATCGGCACCTGCGTTTAATAAAGCATCTCGTGGAGATAACAGTTCACTTTGTTCAAAGCCATCTGTAGCTAAAATTGCAATTTTTTTGCCTTGTAAACGTGTGCTGGTTTGTAATGTAGTCATTTAGATCTCCTTATAACATTTAATAAATGTGTTCGAATCACCTTATTAAAAGCATAAGAAATGCCAAGTTTAAGCCACTGAAAATTATAAAGATTAATAAATAACATGACTAAAGCCATGTAAATCATTTAGAGATTATGAATAATCTACATAGGCCAGATACAACACCGCTTTGCTAATCGATAATTAAAATACTGAAGCTTCGCTTTTCGCGTAAGCAAGTCCAGCGCCTACAACTTATGCTTGGCATTATGCTTATTCTCGTAGACACACAACTTGTTGGCGTGATGGGCAAAGCCCATAATTTTATATTTACTAGCTCCGAAAAGAACTGAGTAAACCTATTTAAAGTAAATCTTTTAACGCTTTAGCAGGTTTGAATACAGCTTTATTAGCACCTTCTATTTCAATAGCTTCGCCTGTCTTCGGGTTACGCCCTGTACGCGCTGGATAGTAACTCAATGCAAACGTACCAAAACCATTAATTTGCACTTGGTCGCCTTCAGAAAGTGATTTAGTTATTACTTTTTGCAAGCTTGCAAGTGCAGCTTGGGTATCTTTTTTTGTAAGCTCACTGCTTTTAGCTATTTGGGCAACAAGTTGGGTTTTGTTCATTTTATGCTCCTAAATGCACGCTTTCTCAGGGTTGGTTAAGCGTAAGAATATGATGATGAATTAATAAAGCCACGCAGGCTAAGGCTTACAGGGCAACAAGTCAACCTTGTAGTTGCTTGGTGTTATGTGGTAAAAACTTCCCTGACTTCTTTTTGTATAATTTAGGTAGTATATGCACGCATTAATTGAATACATTCCGCTCATATTATTCTTTGCGGTATTTAAACTGGTTGATATTTACTGGGCAACGGGCCTTTTAATGGCAACCACACTTATCCAAGTTGCCTATAGCTACTTTAAACACGGTAAAGTGCCTACCCGCCAGTGGATATTTTTTGGTATTGCCGCTGTATTTGGTACGCTCACTTTAGTTTTTCATGATGAGCAGTACATAAAATGGAAAGCCACAATAATTTACGCCGGTTTAAGTTTAACCTTACTTGTGAGCCGTTATGTACTTAATAAAAATCTGGTTAAAAAAGCATTAAGCTCAATACTCGAAAACACGAACGATTCAAAACAAGAAATTACCGTGCCAGAGCCTCTATGGAACAAACTTAATTTAATGTGGGTTGCAATAACAGCCGGTATTGCGGTGCTCAATATTTACATTGCTTATAACTTTTCACTCGATTTTTGGGTTAACTTTAAAGTGTTTGGCTTGATGGGCATTACGTTTGTGAGTATTTTTGCCACTATTATTGCTTTATACAAATACCTACCAGACGAAGAAGAACCTGCTAAGTAAGTTTCTATCGTCATAAAAATGTCGTCTTTGCTTGTTAGTTTGTAAAAAAACGCAATCAGAGACGCCCTTGAACGCCAATCAATACCGCTGGTTTGAATTTACCCTCGTTTTTATAACATTGCCTTTAGTAGGCTTTGCGTTACGCCATTATTTAGCTAACTGGCTTATTCCAGCGTTAATAATTTTAATGAGTGTTTGCTGTATGTTGCCGCTTAGCGATCCGCATTTTAAACGCTTTAGACTCACAAGCCTTGGGCAGTTCTCTGCTGTTAAAAGGCGAATATTTAGCTTCTTTTTTTTAGGCGCCCTGTTCTCGGGTATGTTTTACGGGATTATCCACCAAGGAAACTGGTTTACCCTGCCCCTAAACTCTTTTAACGACTGGCTACTTTTAATTGTGTTGTATCCGCTGCTTTCAGTATTACCGCAAGAACTAATATTTAGAACCTACTTTTTCCATCGCTATAAACGCATTATGCCAAAAAAAGGTGTTCGTATAATTGTTAGTGCCACTGTATTTGCGCTTGCGCATATGGTGTATGCAAATTGGATTGCGGTAGGATTAGCATTTTTAGGCGGGTTACTCTTTTCGTATACCTATGCACAAAGCCGCTCAACGTTTGTGTGTGTCCTTGAACATAGCTTGTGGGGTATTTGGATGTTTACCCTTGGAATTGGCAGCTACTTAAACTCTGGTGCACTTAATTAAACAAAAAAGCCGCGTTAAATAACGCGGCTAATCGTGTTTAAAAAGCAGTTTAGATTAAAAGCCAAATAACTTAAAATCAAAAAACTTTGTGGCTACGGTATTAATAAATATTAATAGTAAAATAACCGGTATAAACGTTGAGAGTGAAAAGTTAACGTATTTCTCTGTAAAACTACCTGCATATTTCGGCGAGCCTTGGCTTAGCTCTTGCGTTAAACGCACCTTTTTCCAGCGATACATTACAAACAGACAAACCATTAAGCCATTAAACGGTAAAATAGTGTCGTAAAATACGTCATACACAATATCAAAGAAGCTTTTATTGCCACTGCCATAACTAGTAAGCGACGTTAAACTATCTACCATACCAAACGACATAGTACATAAAACGGTTAGCACACCTGTTGCTAGTGTTAAAATACCTAGTGCTTTTTTACGGCTAATACCTTTGCGGTCGCTCAGTGTTGCTGTAGGTACTTCTACAATAGAAACCAGCGATGTAATTGCTGCAAAAAACACCAGTAAGAAGAACGAGAACGCAACGGCTGATGCACCAAAGTAGCCAATATCATTCTGCAGTGCTAATAATATTTTTGGTAAATATACAAAAATCATTGAAACAGATGAGTCTGAAAGTGCAGCTGGGTCTGTATTTGGGTCAAAACTAAATATAGCAGGTAACACCATTAAGCCTGCAACAAATGCAACTAGCGAGTCTGTTATAGCCACCATTTTAGCACTACCAACTATGTCATCTTTTTTAGATATGTAAGATGCATACGTCATTAAAATACCCATACCTAACGACAATGAGAAAAACGCTTGGCTTAGAGCTCCATTTAACACGCTGGCACTCATTTTAGAAAAGTCAGGAATTATATAATACTTAACACCAGCCATCGCGTTATCAAGCGTTAATACGTAGGCAACAAGCGCTAAAAGCATTACAAAAAGCGCAGGCATTAAAAACTTAGCCGCTTTTTCAATACCTTGCTTAACACCCCCAAGTAAAATTAGGTTAACGATAACAACAACAACAGCCATGTAACCAAATACAGTATAACTATTTATAAAACTGCCAAAATGACTTGGATCGGCAAGTGCATCTAAATTGCCCATAGCTGTTTGACTTAAGTAACCAAAAATCCAAACAGTAATTACCATATAAAATACAGCTATCATAAATGGAGTTAACACGGCTAAAAAGCCTGCTATTTTCCATTTTTTATCATTATCAGCCAAAGTTTTGTAAGAGCCTAAAGGATCTTTTTGCGCTTTACGCCCCATTGCCATTTCGGCCATCATCACTGGTAAACAGATAAATGCGACAAACAGAGCGTAGACGAGTAAAAATGCGCCGCCACCATTTTTTGTTGCAGAAACAGGAAAACCAACTAAATTACCTATGCCAACTGCAGACCCTGCAGCTGCTAATATAAATCCGAGGCGGGAACTAAAGTGCTCTCTATTTTCGCTCATGCGTTAACCTTGTTATTATTTATGTTATCCAAGCGACTCTACCAGTGTTACACAGCGCTTTTCAAGCAATTGTAGTTTAAAAATATTTTCTTACTGTAAACCGGTGTAAATACGCTTTTAATTCACCAATTTTCAACGCTGTGATAGTATTCTTTTAACTAAATTTAATAACTTTCATGAGGCACACTATGCTGTATATGATCTACTCAACAGATGTTGAAAATAGTTTAGAGTTGAGAAAAGCAACTCGCCCTGCACACCTAGCACGTTTGAATGAACTAGATTCACAAAACCGTTTATATACTGCGGGCCCTCTTCCAGCAATCGACAGCGAAGATCCCCAAGATGCAGGGTTTACCGGATCACTAGTTATTGCCGAGTTTGATTCATTAGAAGATGCTCGAGAGTGGGCTGCTTCCGATCCATATGTTATGGGTGGCGTTTACGATAATTCAGTTGTAAAACCATTTAAAAAGGTATTACCTGCTTAGATAGCTTGGCGCCCTACACATTGTAATTCAGTGTTTGTTCACGAGATTTTAATTAAAATTAATAGAGTAAAATCTAATTCAGTGTTTTACTTGAATTTTAGTAACTTAGTTAATTAAACTAGGTGGGTTTGGTCTAGGAGTTCCATCATGCGTGTATTATTAAGCCTTAGTTTAATTACTTGTATTAGCTTTTCTAATTTTATTAAAGCAAACCAAACAGATGCGAATACAGTAAATATTGAGGTAAGTAAAAAGAAAGCTGTAGTACTCGCAAAGAAAACTATCGGTGGCAAAACTCTAAAGATTACCGAAAAAGCAAATTTTTATACCGTACGAATACTTAAATCTGACGGCCACGTCGTTGATTTACATATAAATAAAAAAACCGGCGAAGTGAAAAAGGATTAACAAATGCGAATCTTAGTTATAGAAGACGACTTACATTTAGCAGATAACCTACGTAATGCACTAGAAAAAGAACGTTACAGCGTGGATTTATGTCATGACGGTGAAGCTGGTCTGTTCCATATCACTGAATACCCTCTTGACATGGCTGTAGTTGATTTAGGTTTACCTAAAATTGATGGTATTGAGTTAATTAATAAAGCCCGTGCTCAGGGTGTTACAATCCCTATTTTAATCTTAACAGCGCGTGATCGCTGGCAGGATAAAGTAGAAGGTTTGGATGCAGGTGCTGATGACTACCTGACTAAACCATTTCATGTTGAAGAACTTATTGCGCGTTGTAATGCATTAATTCGTCGTAGCGCTGGTAAAGCAAATCCAGAAATGACTGCGGGTCCAATTAAAATTCATACCCGTTCACAACAAGTATGGGTTAATGATAAAGAGCTTAGCCTTACAGCTTACGAATATAAAGTACTTGAATATTTAATGGTGAATCCGCAAAAAGTGATTTCTAAATCAGAACTTACTGAGCATATTTACGACCAAGATTTTGATCTTGATTCAAATGTAATCGAAGTATTCGTATTACGCTTGCGTAAAAAACTAGATCCTGAAGGCACATTAAACCCGGTAGAGACTTTACGAGGTCGTGGTTACAGGCTTAGAAGTCAGTGGTAGCAGCGAAAATATCACTAAAAATAAGACAAGGATTTATTCTTGTCTTTGTTTTATTAGTGGCACTCCCAATCTTATTTTATTCTATTGGTAAAGCATATTATGCTTCATTGGTTGATGCGACGGAGAAAACCCTTGAAGCGCAACTCTATTCGCTTATTTCTGAAGTTGATTTTACAGAGCATGGTATCATTATGCCCAGTACTATTTTAGCACCCGAGTTGAATAGGCTAAACTCCGATACCTATGCCATGATTTACCGCGACAACGATCCTATTTGGTATTCAGAATCAGCTGTAAATGTAAATTTTGTACCCCAAAAAATAGAAGCTAAAGCAGGAGCTGCAGACTTTAGACGTGTTGAATATAACAACACTGCATATTGGCAACTTAGCCTTACTGTTATTTTAAATAACATTGATCAATCTGAACAAGCACGTTTTATTTTAGTTAAACGCAACGATGCTTTATTACGCCTAATGGATGGATTTAAACAAACCCTTGTAGATTGGATGTTTATAATGGGCATTGCAATTGCGGGCCTGATGGCGATTGGTTTTATTTGGAGTGCACGACCGCTGCAGCGCCTCGATAAAGAAATAAAAGCAATTGAATCGGGCGATATCCAAGAAATTAAAGGCCTTTACCCTGTAGAACTGCAAACAATAAAAGCAGACCTAAACTTGCTACTTGAGTCGCAACAGCGCCAAAAAGAACGTTACAGAGCCTCATTAAGCGACCTTGCTCATGCTCTTAAAACACCGCTTGCGGTACTTAAATCAAGTCCATTAGCAAATGATGCTGATGCACAAGAACAACTCGATCGTATAAATGTAATGATTGAGCATCAATTAAAACGTGCCGCAACAGGCGCGTCGGATACTTGGAAAAAGCAAACACCTATTAAACCAGTCGTTGATTCAATTCTAAACGCGATGGCTAAAGTATATCGTAATAAAGATATTATTTTTAACTGCACTGTAGACGAAAAAGATTACTTTCTAGGTGACCAAACAGATTTAATGGAATTGCTTGGCAACTTAATTGATAACGCCTGTAAAGCCTGTCGCTCACAAGTAGAAATACAAGTAGTACAGGGTAAAAACTTATGTATTAGTATTAGTGACGATGGCCCTGGTGTACCGATAGATAAACGCGAATCATTACTTACACGAGGTACTCGTCTAGACACCTACGAAAGCGGGCACGGTGTAGGTATGGCTATTGTATCTGATTTAGTTAAGTCGTACCGCGGGACTCTTATTATTACTAAATCTGATAGTCTAGGTGGCGCACAATTCATTTTAGAGTTTAATTACAATGATAAGAAATAATTACTTTCTAAGCTTAATTATGCTGACTCTCTCAGCTGTCAGCATGCATGCAATGGCGAAACAAGAATGCAAATTACCAGTTAAAGCAAATCCAGATTCTGCAAAATTATATATTCAGTGCCTCGATAGCCAGCTTAACAAAATAAAGCAAATTCAAAATACTTGGATATCAAAACAGCAATACGAGCTATCAAAGATAGAAGAAGAATCTGGTAATACACAAGTATTAGCTTTATTTGAGCGAGCTATAGCTAATCACCACAAGTATATTAGTAGTGCTTGCCAGTGGCGCTATTTATTAAAATTACCAAATGCAACCGATGCGGCTATTAGCTATAAACTTTGCGAAATCGAATTAATTAGTCAATTCACTGACACAATAAAAAAAACTATCTAAGTTAGTAACATGAGTAAGCGCTAAATATTATTAGTTATCCTTTGATTATCTCATTAGATAAAAAATGAGCTACTTACCGGTAACCACCTTTATAATTAAAGAGAACAAATGCATAATCCAGTAATTATTATAGGTGGCGGGCTTGCTGGCTTATAAAGTGCATACAAGTTGCAAATACTTAATATTCCTTACTTATTACTAGAAGCTAAATCACAATTGAGTGGCCGAATTTTTGCCACGAAATCACAAACAGATAGCAATGTCAGTTTTGATTTAGGCCCTACGTGGATATTTCCTCACCAACCAGAAATCCAAGCTCTAGGCCGTGTTGACCTTTCGTGGGTGAATTTGCAGCAGTATGTTTGGTTTTTAGGCAAGGCAGAGCCTATGAAGTGTGGTTATTCCCCATGAATAGGCGATAACGCCGCATAAATACCAAACATGCGCTGCCCGTTGGGTTCTTTCTAGGGACGATTAACTCTTTGTTGCTCGTTTTTTACTTAGCCCACTAGGTTACAAACCCCGCACCGCGATTAAATCGCCCCTAGATTGAACAAATTTCAATCAACAAAGGTCAACACGCCCTAGTAAAGTCACTCAACTTAAGTATATTTGAGCAATACAATAAAGGTGATGTGTTATATCAAGCACCTAACTCCGAGCAACCTCAACAAATTGCAGGTGCTGCAGATATGCAATTATTTAGACTCAAGCACGGCATTAATACCTTAATAGCTAGCAAATTACGGTTAATCACTTAGGCAATATAAAGCACTTTACAACTAAAAAGCTAATTTCTGCAATCCCTCCTCGTATGGTTACAACGCATTTAACACCTGAACTATGGGCGACTCCAACACTCATAAACCGCCTTAGCAGCGTACCCACATGGATGGCAGGACAAGCCAAATTTATAGCTACTTTGAACATGCATTTTGGCGTGATAAAAACTTATCTGGGCAATGCTTTAGTCGCGTAGGCCCTATGGTAGAAATTCACGATTCTAGTGCTGAAGATGGTAATTACGCCGCATTATTTGGCTTTATAGGTGTGCCCTACTTATCACGAAACCAAGTAACCCAAGAGCAATTAATTCAAGCCTGTGCCCAGCAGCTTAGCTACTTTTATGGTAAGGATGCTGAAAGGCAACCGGGTACTTTATTAAAGACTGGGCAGAGAATAAATTTGTAGCGAATAGAGACGATCAAACTCAGCCTTCGCAGCACCCAGAATTCAATTTTGCAGGCTTAGATGAGCAATTAAATAACTTGAATATTCATTTTGTAGCGAGTGAGTTTGCAAAACAAGAAGCGGGATATTTAGAAGGCGCAATAAACGCAGTGGATGACGCTATTAAATTGTTCGTTAATTAATAGCCCTGTATTACTGATAACTTAACCATCAAGGGCTTTAATTTTACAGCCCTTGATGGTTATAGATGTTAGTTATTTTTAGCAACGTCTTCGCCGCTGCCTAGTAAAGTGGCAACCCACTTACCTTCAGCACTGGCTTCTAAACCTATTTTTACGATCATCGTTAATGGCACAGATAAAAGCATACCCACAGTACCTAATAACCAGCCCCAAAATATTAATGATAAAAATACTACTAGCGTTGAAAGACCCAGCCCTTTGCCCAAAAATTTAGGCTCTACAATATTGCCCATTACCGTATTTATCGTTAAATAACCTGCAGCAACCAATCCCGCAATTAAAGGCCCTTGAGTAATAAGAGCAAGTAGTACAGCCGGTACAGCCGCAATAATTGACCCTATGTTTGGAATGTAATTGAACATAAATGCCAATACGCCCCACAGCACAAAGTAGTCAACGTCTAAAATCCATAAGTAAAACGCAGCAATAATACCCGTCCCTAAACTTACTAGCGTTTTAATTGCCAGATATGAGTTAATAGACTCTAAAAAGCGGTCAATTTGCTTCATTTTACTATCAGGGTCTTCAAGTGCCATATGTATTTTCTTGCTCAGCATTGGCCCTTCAAACAGCATAAAAACAACCGTTAAAATAATTAAAAACATGTTTGCCATTACGCCACCTAAACCGGTGAGCATATTAGTGGCTACATCAACCATTTTACCTGGGTCGAACATATTGATTAACTGATCTTTATTAATCAATATATTGTATTGAGATGCTAAATTTACCAACCATGTAAATTTTTCTTTGAGTTGTGTTTTATACTCAGGAAGTTGCTGCGAAAAATCGTTTATTGATTGACCTACAAGCCCACCAAGGCTTACACCTAAGCCAACTATAATAAGCACTACCAGCATAACAGCAATGCCTTTAGGAATTTTGTAGCGCGCAAAAAATTTGATAAGCGGGTTACAAATAATGGCAATAAACGCCGCCAAAATAAACGGAATAATAATTACACTTGCCGCTTTTATCCCCGCAAGTACGACCACCAAGGAAGCAAAAACTATTAAGCTTTTATTTACTCCAGTTAAACT
Source organism: Pseudoalteromonas aliena (assembly GCF_038155085.1). Lineage (GTDB taxonomy): Bacteria > Pseudomonadota > Gammaproteobacteria > Enterobacterales > Alteromonadaceae > Pseudoalteromonas > Pseudoalteromonas aliena_A. The sequence goes on along the minus strand of NZ_JBAKAU010000001.1, from coordinate 184,198 downwards.
TGCCAATTTATTAATCCTTTTATTAATTATATGGCCTTAGTGTAAGGCAAAAGGTAATTAAATGAAATAATTACGAAGTGATCATAAAAGTCTGTTTTACGTATAAATTTGCAAAGATGTTTGCTAGCGAGTACGTTTTTTAATCACTTGCTACTATTTTATTGTAAGGATTAATAATGCATATATTTGTTACTGGCGCGACGGGGTTAATTGGTAAGCACCTATGCCCTTTTTTACTTCATCATAATACTGTTACTGTGCTTAGCCGAAATCCGACTAAAGCAAACGTATTATTTGGTCATAAAGTTAAAGCCGTAAGCAATATTAATGCAGTAGATTTTGACACCGTTGATATTGTTATTAATCTAGCTGGCGAACCAATTGTAAATAAACGCTGGAGCGACAAACAAAAGCAAATAATACGCGACAGCCGTATTGGTGTTACACAGCAAATTAGTGAAGCTATTAAAGCTTGTAGCACTCCCCCGCACACTTATATATCTGGAAGTGCCGTTGGCTTTTATGGTCGACAAAATAGTAACCCTATTGATGAAGCTTTTGAAAACCCACACGACGAATTTAGCCACCAGCTTTGTAAAGACTGGGAAAGCGCAGCTATACTCGCGCAATCAGAATACACCAGAGTGTGCCTTTTGCGCACCGGTATTGTTTTAGCTAAAAAAGGAGGAGCATTAAGTAAAATGCTACCGGCTTTCAAACTGTGTTTAGGTGGCCCAATTGGTAATGGCGAGCAAGGTATGTCGTGGATACACATCGACGATATGATTCAGCTAATACTCTTTATTATTAAGCACACAGACATATCAGGCCCTGTTAATGCAACTGCGCCAAATCCTGTAAGCAATGCTCAATTTAGTAAAAGCTTAGGTGAGATTCTATCTCGACCTGCATTTATAACTATGCCCACTACAGTACTTAAACTATTAATGGGTGAAATGTCGGACCTGCTAACAACGGGGCAATTTGTAGTGCCTGAAAAGGCACTAACTCACAATTATCGTTTTCATCATCCTGATATAAGATCGGCTTTAGAGAGTTTGGTTTAGCGGGCGTTAATATTCGTTCAGTTAAAATTCTCTTCAAATTAAATACATGGGTGAATCACTACTTTTTACCCAAATAGACCTTTAAACATTAATACATAATTATCAGCACTTTTCCGCGCCTGTCTTTAATAAAAGAGAATCTTAAATGCTACACCTGCCTACAGTGATCAGTCTCTCTTTTATTCTTAACACATTAATAGGCTTATTTTTTTTATCTGTACATAACTTTAAAAAACAAACATCATTTTTATTATTTGGTCTAGCGTGCATCACCTTTGCATTTGCCGAGTTACTTGCCTGCTTAAAGTTAGTAATAGACGCTCCTTTTATTACACATTATTTGGCTGATATTTTTATATTACTAAGTCCATTATTAATTATTATTGGGTTAAATAAATATAAGCACTGTAAGGAATTAAACTTAAAACCTCTGTGTTGTCTCCTAGGATTAACGGGGGTTGCTTTACTACCCATATATTCAGAGCCTGCAGGGCAAATGCTGACAAGCTTAATTATTTCGGTTTTATACCTATATTCCGCTTATATTATTAAGCAGATGAACTTTGTAGCCACTTTGCAAAAAAAAGCGCTGATAGTCTGTTTTTCAATTCATAGCATTTTGATGCTCACACAAACAGCATTACTCGCAACTCCTTACCTGAGTGCTAATTCAACTAATTACCTTGAACCACTCCAGTTTATTTTAAGTAGCCATTTAATTTTAGCCACTTGCAGCGCACTTATATTGCCATATCTACTGGCTTCTAATACAGAGCATACACTTTCAAGCCTCGCTAATACCGATAATTTAAGCCAATTACTTAATCGCCGTGGCTTTTTTACAAAAAGCAAAGAGGCACTTAGTAACCCTAAAAATATAGATAAAAATGTATCTGTTATTTTGCTCGATATTGATTTTTTTAAACGTGTAAACGATCAGTTTGGTCATGAAGCGGGTGACCAAGCAATTAAGTGGATATCTCACTTTATTAAAGAGCAATTTTTAAATGGAGGTATTAGTGCCAGAATTGGCGGAGAAGAGTTTGCCATTTTATTGCCTGATTACAGCCTAAGTGCAGCAAAAAATGATGCTGAGCAATTACGAAAAAATATAAGTACCCAGCCCTTTTATCATGACGGACAACACATTAGCCTCTCGGTAAGCGCTGGAGTAAGTAATGCAATCAATGGGAACGCAACTATAAAAGAGCTGCTAGCTTATGCGGATAAACGCCTTTACTTAGCTAAAGAAACAGGCCGAGACAAAGTAGTCACCTTTGATGAAAAAAGCTTATTAATGCAAAGCTAATCGTCAAAGATAAACACGCCCTAATATCTACATAAAAAAAGCCCTTCATTCGAAGGGCTTTGGTAAACACACAATAGAGTTAATAAACTACTTACAAGACAGTGTAGCTTCGCCTGCCTTATTTGGCACAAACTGAATATTAGCCACAGAAATTGATGCTTTACCATCGCTGTGCAAACTAAATGGGCTTGTTAGGTTTGCAAAATTAACCCCCTTATCAGCAAAACAACCTAAATCGATTGATACTGACTGCCATTTATTTCCAATGGTTTTATCAACTACGTTTGCTAAATCAATACTTGCACCACATTCACCTGAACAAGTCATAGCAAGCGCTATATCGCTCGTTAGTGCTTCGTTTAATTTAATATCAAAGCTAATCACACCGTTTGCTTCAACGTAGGCAATAGTATCTTCAGCAAAGCTTGTTACTATTTCAGCACTGGCTTTTTCTGCACCGCTGAAGTTAAATTGGCGCGCGTCTTCTTGTACTGTTTTGTCCTCAGTACGGTATTTAATTGCACCAAATTCATGGGTACTACTAGATACATCTAAAAACTCATTATCTGATTTTAACAATAAGCGCCATGGTGCTACAGGAGCACCAACAAGTATATCCATACTCGTAAGGCCTGAGTTATCGAGTTTAGAGTCTTCATCAAGGTCGTCAGCTAGCACGTTTTTATCGCCATACGTTAAACCAAAACCATAAGGAAGTAATGGGTCGTAATTTTCATCGCCTTTATTAACCGCAGTTTGTACCGCCGATTTCGGCCAAGAAAACGATAGCTTACCTTTAAAGTTGTTTTGAATGGTGCCGTCTGCTGCTTTTAATAAAACATCAGCAATACCCGCACCTTCTGTACCAGGTAACCATGCAGCTACAAACGCATCAGATGCGTTAAGCTCGCTGTTAACCCACATAGGTCGACCTGATATAAAAACAGATACAACAGGGATGCCTTGCTCTTTTAGCGAGCTTAAAAGCGCTAATGACTTTTTATTTCCGCGCTCAAACTCAAGGTTATTTTTATCGCCGTGCCCTTCTGCATAAGGTTCTTCACCAAATACCACAATGGCAACATCAGGACGTTGCTCAAACGTGCCATCAGCACTTAAAGTAACACTTCCGCCAGCTGCAGATATTTGCTCTTCAAGCCCTTTATATATCGAAGTAGCACCTGGGAAATCAGCATTTTTATTATTAGTCCCCTGCCACGTAATACTCCAACCACCCGATTGTTTACCTATATTATCGGCTCCATCACCTGCAACTAGTACGCGTTGATTAGCTGAAATAGGTAATAGGTTATTTTTATTTTTAAGTAATACAAGTGATTCGCGCACAGCTTGACGTGCTACTTCACGATGCTCTTTCGCACCAATCAGCTCTGTTTTACCTGAGTAAAGACGCTCAGCTGGGCTTGGTTTATCAAATAAGCCAGCGCGCAGTTTTACACGTAATATTCTACCCACTGCATCGTCAATACGCGACATACTAATTTCGCCCGACTTAACTTGCGCAATTGTATTGTTATATAGCGGTTTCCAGGCACCTGTTGGCACCATAAAAATATCAAGGCCAGCATTTACCGCCTCTGGGCAGCTTTCGTTAGTACAGCCTTTAATTTGCCCATGGCCGTTCCAATCACCCACTACAAAACCATCAAAACCCATGCGCGTTTTTAATACATCTGTAAGTAAGTATTTATTGCCGTGATTTTTAACGCCATTCCAGCTATTAAAAGACGCCATAACAGATTGACTGCCTGCCGACAAACCACCTACGTAACCTTGAGCATGAATATCAAATAGCGACTGTTCGCTATCGATATTATTTCCCTGATCATCCCCATCAACGGTGCCGCCATCACCAATAAAGTGCTTAACCGTGCTAATAACGCGCTTATCACTTAAAAAGTCACCATCGGCTTTACCTTGCAATCCATTTACAATCGCTGCTGAATAATCGTGAACAATTTTTGGATCTTCAGAATAGCCTTCGTACGTTCTGCCCCATCGGTCGTCTCGAACTACTGCTACAGTGGGTGCAAATACCCAATCTATTCCCGTAGCCATTACTTCCACTGCGGTAATAGACGCTATTTGCTCTATTAAATCAGGGTTATTAGCCGCGCCTAAGCCAATATTATGTGGAAAAAGCGTCGCGCCAATCACGTTATTATGGCCATGTACTGCATCAGTGCCCCACATAGTTGGGATTTTACTGCCATCCACTGAGTCATCAATAGATGCTTGATACATTTTTTCTGCAAGTGCAACCCAATCCTCTGGCGTTGCATGCTTATCGCCATTAGGAAAAGCACCACCGCCATTAAGGTAAGAGCCAAAACCATATTTACGCATGTCTTCAACGGTAATATCACGAATTTCTGGTTGAATCATTTGCGCTACTTTTTGCTCAAGTGTCATATTTTCTAAAAACGTGACAATTTGAGCTTCAATAGCAGGGTCTTTTTTCACTGCAATTGAAAGCTTCGGCCAAATTTTCTCAAGCTTTGATTGCGCTTCAACATTTACTTTTTCAACATTGCTTTCGTTAGTACATCCGCTTAGTGCAGTAACACTCCCTACTAACGTTGCAATTGCTAATGCATTAAGTTTAAAAGTCGTTTTCATTATGATGGCTCCTTCACTAATACTGGTTTGCTGCCTCGTAGGCCGTAAAAAACAATGAATATGTAACATAAAATAGGTAAAACATACGAAAGTTGAACACCCACACTATCAGCAAGCGCACCTTGTAAAAGTGGCACTATTGCCCCACCTACAATCGCCAAACACAAAATACCAGAGCCTTGAGCGGTATGCTTACCAAGCCCATTTAACGCTAAACTAAAAATAGTTGGGAACATAATAGAATTGAATAAACCAACCAATAGTATTGACCACATTGCTAATTGACCCGACGTGCTCATGGCAATAATGACTAAAATAATAGCCATGGTTGCGTTAAAGCCAAGTACTTTACCAGCGGGTAGTTTTTGCATTACAGCAGCACCAATAAAACGCCCAACCATAGCACCACCAAAATAATAAGTGATGTAATGAGCTGCAACATTCTCTTTTAGCCCTGCTATATTTTCTTGTGCTAAAAAGCTTACTAAAAAGCTACCAATTGCCACTTCGGCGCCTACGTACATAAATATACCCACAGCACCTAATACAAGATGGCGATACTGCCAAGCACTGCCTTCAATTGCCTCTGATTTTTCGGCTTCTGCTTTTTGCTCGCTCATAATGTCTGGTAATTTAAGCCAAGCAAAAATACCGGCTAGTAAAATAAGCATTGCAGCTAAAAGGAGGTAAGGAAGTTGAACTGACTCTGCATTTTGCGCGGGCGTTAAAAAAGCTTCAGACGCCGAATCTAATATTAAGAAAGCCCCAAACGTTGGAGCAACTGTAGTACCTAGCGCGTTAAACGCTTGAGTAAGCGTTAAACGAGACGACGCTGTTTTAGGTGCGCCTAATAAACTAACATAAGGATTTGCAGATACTTGTAATAACGTTATGCCACTGGCAAGTACAAATAAAGCGAATAAAAATACAGGATAACTATGTAAAGACGCTGCCGGGTAAAATAATATACACCCTACTGCCGCAATTAAAAGCCCAACCACGATTCCTTTTTTATAACCAAGTTTTTTAACAATATACCCACTAGGCAAAGACATTAAAAAATAAGCGCCAAAAAAGCAAAATTGCACAAGCATTGCCTGTACATACGTTAAATCAAAAACCGCTTTTAAATGCGGAATCAAAATATCATTTAAGCAGGTAATAAAACCCCACATAAAAAACAGTGAAGTTAAAGATGTAAGTGCAAAACCATAGTTTTTATCTTGCTGGTTTTGCGACTGTGTGTGTGATGTCAGTGGTGCTGAACTAGCCATGTGCTCTCCGCAATTTATTATTATAAATTTATCTTCAGTAAGTAATACAAACCCCGCTAAGGCGCAGTATTTAAGAGTTGACCTGAAGATTAATTAACATTAATCTAAAAATGTAAGCGCTTTCACGGCTAATTAAATACGAACATGTTACATATTTCAACAACTTTTATTTTTAATAATGTGTTGTACCCGCTGAAAGTCAGTAAAAATAAGCGCTAAGCGTGCAATTAAGTTCTCAAAAAGGTTTGTAACCAATGACAAAAATATCATTACCATTTAATTCACCTCTATTAACAAAAGACTTTGTTTATGGTGTCGCTACAGCATCATTTCAGATAGAGGGCGGGTATGAGCATCGCTTACCGTGTATTTGGGATACCTTTTGTAGTACTGCAGGTAAAATTGCTGACAATTCAAATGGTCATATTGCCTGCGATCATTACAACAATTGGCAACAAGACATAGAGTTAATAGCGTCTCTAGGTGTTGATGCTTACAGGCTTTCTATTTCATGGCCTCGTGTGATGACTCAAGACGGAAAGTTAAATCCTGTAGGTGTTAAGTTTTATACCGACATATTGGATGAGCTAAAACGAAAAAATATAAAAGCCTTTGTTACTTTGTACCACTGGGATTTACCGCAACACCTTGAAGATAACGGCGGCTGGCTCAACAGAAAAACAGCTTATGCATTTGAGCAATACGTTGAGCTAATTACTAACGCATTTGGAGCTCGAGTTTATTCGTACGCTACATTAAACGAACCCTTTTGCAGCGCGTTTTTGGGTTACGAAATAGGCATACATGCCCCAGGCCTAGTCGGTAAGCAGTATGGCAAAAAGGCAGCTCATCACTTATTACTCGCTCATGGTCTGGCTATGAACGTGCTAAATAAAACATCGCCTAATACTCAAAATGGCATTGTGCTTAACTTTACCCCGGCCTACCCGCTTACAAATTCCCAAGAGGATATAGATTGTGCCAAATACGCTGATGACTACTTAAATCAGTGGTACATGAAACCAATAATGGAGGGTCAATACCCAGATATAATTAACCAACTACCAAGCGATCATTTACCAGACATACATCCTGGTGATATGGAATTAATCTCGCAGCCAATTAATTACTTAGGCATCAACTTTTATACCCGCCAAGTTTATAAGGCGCACCCTACTGACATTTATGAACCCATTGCACCTACAGGTCCGTTAACAGATATGGGATGGGAAATTTACCCACAATCGTTCACCGACTTGCTCGTATCGCTTAATAAAACATACACGCTACCGCCTATTTATATAACCGAAAATGGCGCAGCCATGCCAGATACATATAATAATGGCGAAGTTAACGACTTAGACCGTTTAAGTTATTATAATACTCATTTAAACGCGGTTCATAATGCGGTTGAGCAAGGTGTTGTTATACATGGCTACTTTGCTTGGAGCCTAATGGATAACTTTGAATGGGCAGAAGGCTACTTAAAACGTTTTGGTATTGTGTATGTAGATTATAAGACGCAGCAGCGCACCATTAAAAATAGTGGCTTAGCTTATAAAGAACTCATCTCTAAAAGATAAGAGCATACCCATAACTAAAAACAAGTATAAAGCGGGATAAATAATCATGGTCAGTGTAAAAGAAAAAATAGCGTATGGCTTAGGCGACACAGCCAGTAATATTATTTTTCAAACAGTTATGATGTTTTTAATGCTGTACTACACAGACGTAGTGGGTTTATCACCCGCTGTTGTCGGTACTATGTTTTTAGCAGTACGTATTTTTGATGCCGTCACCGACCCATTAATGGGCAACCTTGCTGACAAAACACATACGCGCTGGGGGCACTTTCGCCCCTACCTACTTTGGCTTTCACTTCCTTTTGCCATTATTAGTATTTTAGCTTTTACTACGCCTGATTTAGAAGGCACCGATAAAATAGTTTACGCCTTTACTACTTACACACTACTAATGGTAGCTTACACCGCTATCAATATTCCTTATTGTGCACTGGGCGGTGTACTTACAAACGACGTAAAAGAGCGCGTTACTATTCAGTCTTACCGCTTTGTATTTGGTATGTTAGGCGGCGTAATAGTAGCGGGTTTTACTATGCCTATGGTTGAGTTCTTTGGCCAAGGCGATGCAGCTAAGGGCTATCAATACACCATGACTGCAATGAGCATTTTAGGCTTTGTACTGTTTTTACTTTGTTTTTTAGGCACAAAAGAGCGTATACAACAGCCAAAAGAGCAAAACATTCCTTTTGCCCAAAGTGTTAAAGCATTAATTAAAAACGATCAATGGCGAACGCTTTGCTTAGCTGCGTTTTTTTTACTTACCGGTCAAGTATTAAGGCTTACGCTTGCTGTTTACTACGTAAAATACTATTTAGGTCGAGACGATTTAATCACCCTATTTATGACACTAGGCGTTGCAGCAAGCATGCTAGGATGTGCTTTAGCTCAACCACTTGCAAAGCGATTTTGTAAAATAAAAGCCTATATAAGCTTACAAATTATTGCTGCCGCTGTTTGTGGTTTTAGTTACTTTATTAGTAAAGATCAATTAGTACTCGCATTTACTGCCTTTATTTTATGGAAATTCTTTTTAGATATGGCAACCCCGTTGTTGTGGGCAAAAATGGCCGACACCATAGATTACGGGCATGAAAAAACAGGTGTACGCATTACGGGTTTGGTTTATTCAGGCGTCATATTTTTTATTAAGATGGGCGTGGCGGTAGGCGGCGCAATTGCAGGCTGGTTGTTATCTTTTTACAGCTATCAGGCCGATGTAGTACAAACTCTTGATACTCAACACGGTATTTTACTTTCATTTACTGTGCTACCTGCTTTTGGATCTTTATTTGTTGCCTACATAATGAAAAAATATACACTGACTAATCAGGTTGTTGAAAATATTCAATCTAAACTAACAACTAGGGTCTGTTGATCTTTCAAGGTTAAATTTGCAGCAGTCTGTTTGGTATTTAGGCAAGGCAGAGCCTATGTAGTGTGGTTATTCCCCATAAATGGGCGATAACGTAGCATTAATGCCAAACAGGCGCAGCCCAAAGGGTTCTTTCTAGGGGCTATTTACTCTTTGTTGCTCGGTTTTTACTTAGCCCACTAGGTTACAAACCTCGCGCCGCGATTAAATAGCCCCTAGTTTGAACAAATTTTAATCCGCAAAGATCAATAGACCCTAGTTAAGGATAAGCGAGTGAACAAATAACATGGCAACAATTTATCAAGTCTCAGAGCTTGCGGGCGTATCGTTAGCCACCGTTTCTCGCGTGATGAACAAAAATACCCGTGTAAGCGATAAAACCAAACAAAAAGTGCTTGATGCCATGGAGCAACTTGGCTACAAGCCTAACTCAATAGCGCAATCTTTAGCCTCTAACTGTACTAACAGTGTCGGTATTTTAGTGTCTGAGTTACATGGTCCTTTCTTTGCCCAAATGATGGCAGGTATTGAGTCGGAGCTTCGTGCTGCGGGTAAACACGTTATTATTACCACCGGGCACAGTGAAGAAGACAAAGAACAAGAAGGCATTGAGTTTCTAATTAGCAGACGCTGCGATGCTATTATTTTGCACGTAGAAGCCGTTTCAGACGACTACCTAATAAAACTAAGTAAAGGCTCTACGCCCGTTTATTTAATGAGCCGTTACGTAGAGCAACTAAAAGATAACTGTATCAGTTTAGATAATCAATTAGGTGGCTACCTAGCCACTAAATCGATATTAAATCAAGGCCATACACAAGTAGCGTACATTGCAGGCCCGCAGTTTAAAGCAGATGCTTTTAACCGCTTAGAGGGTCATAAACAAGCACTCGCAGAAGCTGGTATTAAATTTAATCCTACACTTTATTATATTGGCGATTTTAACGAAACCGGTGGTAGTAAAGGCTTAAAACATTTTATTGATGAAAAGCTCAGCTTTACTGCGCTGGTGTGCGCCAATGACGAAATGGCGTCTGGTGCTATGAAATATGCTCGAGAGCACGGCTATAATTTACCAATTGATTTATCGATTGTTGGATTTGATAACGTTATTTTTGCAAACTACCTGTACCCTACACTCACAACGATTGATAATCCGATCGGAAAAATGGGCAAAATGGCTGCTAAATTAGTGCTTAAAGATGTTTATCAAAATAAAAACCTTGTTGTAAAGCGATTTTTTGAACCTACTTTAATGCAGCGCGATTCATCAGCACCACTTATTAAATAAAGACTAAAAGCGAATACTGATTTTGGTACAAAAAAGCGGCTAAATGCCGCTTTTTATAGGTGAGCTACTTAACAATCCAAGGCGTTACTTTAATAACCTGCGATATATCGCCAAGTAACGCGGTATCATCTTCCCAGCTATCTTCAATTGCAAAATAACACACTGACTTTTCACACGTTATGCTCTTATCATCAAATTGCATTGGGCTTTTAAATGTAACCGCCACGCCCTTTTGCTCTGGTAATAAAAACCACATTAATTTACTTACAAAAAAGCCCGACAAATCAGTTAACAGCTCATCAAGCTCGGTATTAATTGTGTAAAGTGATTGCTTGGAAAATGTAAGTCCTTCGAGCTCATTAGCTTCAATTTGTAATTTTAATTGGCAATCATGATTTGGATTTTTTGGCTGCACCACAATAACAGCTTTATCTGTATCAAGTTGCTTATCGAACGGTAATAATAGCTGTGCTTTATCGGTAAAGTTAAGTGGATACTCGTTTCTTTCAGTTAAAATAGTGCCGCTTTTAATGGCACACGATTCGTTAGTTGCTATATCACTTATATAAAAGTTAACTCGGGCATATTGAAAATCACCTTTATTAACAACTTTTAATCGGTCATAAAAGCCATCATAAGACATAACAAATTCTTTAGCATTGGCACTTACAGCAACCATAGTAAACAATACAAACGAAACTGCCCTTGTGCCATTTAAAATATATTTATTCATCAAAGTAAGCTCTATTTTGGTTAATCATCATATTTAGCTCTTCTATATAAGCTTCACCACGCTCTGAATAAGACATTAAGCCATGCGTTAACTCTGTAGCTAAAATTGGCTTTTGCTCACGGCGTAAAGTTTCACGTATTTCACGTAAATTTTTATATGCTGCGTGAGTATTAATATTTTTAAAATATGAACTCACAGCAGCACGCACTGACTTAAACGCAGCTACTTCATGTGCTGCTCCAGTATCTCGACGTCTTGGCACCATACCGCAGCCTTTTGAATAACACCACTGGCCAAAAAAGTTAAGGCCAATACGTGCAAAACGCGACGTGCCCCACGCAGATTCATTTGCAGCTTGCATAAGCGCTAATTCTTTAGGAATTATATCAACACGGCGTAGTGCTTGCGTAAGTATTAGCGTATCAACTGTGGTAGGTAAGCCGTACGAATTTAATATTGCTGCAACATCTTTACTTTGCTTTTTTTCTAAAGGTAACTCGTTTTGTAGCATCATACGTGCTATTTCAAGCTTAGCGCGTTGCTGTAATATTTTTTTGTTTTCGGCTTCAACGTGCGGACGAATAAAGCTAAAAAATGCATGTTTTTTTTCTTTAACATCACTAAATTCTGAAAACTTTGGCAGTTTTACATTATGTAATGGTTTTTCTTTTTTCTTCACTTTTTTTGATTGTTCTGACGTTTGTTCATCTAGTCCAACATCATCATTTTGTATAAACGGATATACAAGCGCCCATACAAAAAATACGGTTAACAAAAACTGAAAAATAATTCTTAGCATGTATTCTCTCTTTCAAACAACTAATTATGCATGGTTAATACACAAGCATACGAAGGCGCATTATACCTAAGCCACTTTATAAACGCGAATAACGAAAAGTAGTGCATTTGTTCATTCGCAATTTATAAGTGCATGGGTATACTGAGCAAAGTTTAGTAATATTAACTATGTGTGAGTAAGCAGTATGGATAAACAATGGCAAAGTCGAATAATAGAGCAATATAAATATCGTCCTAACGATAACCGCTCGCCGTGGCAGGTCGACCGTTCGCGTATTATTCATGCCGCTGCATTTAGGCGTTTGCAAGCTAAAACCCAAATTATGGGCATTGGCCTAAACGACTTTTACCGCACTCGTCTTACCCACTCTTTAGAAGTATCGCAAATTGGTACCGGCATATTGCGTCATTTAAAAGCGCAACATAGTGACTTTAGGCACTTTCCATCAACAGGACTGCTCGAAACACTTTGCTTGGCACACGATATTGGCCATCCGCCTTTTGGCCATGGTGGTGAAATAGCGCTAAATTACATGATGCGCGACCACGGTGGCTTTGAAGGTAACGCACAAACACTGCGCATAGTTGCAAAACTTGAGCCCTACAGTAATGGCCACGGTATGAACCTAACTCGTCGTACTTTATTAGGTTTTATAAAATACCCCGCATTTATTAATACGCTTTGGCATACCATTCCCGATGCTACAACCGGTCGTGCCTTTATAAAAGCGGATGATTGGCGACCTGCCAAAGGGTTATACAACGACGATGCCGCCATATTCAATTGGATAGTAGAGCCACTTAGTCAAAACGATAAAACATTGCTAGGTAACCATGCCGTTATAGATAAATACCGCGCTAAAACAACGTATAAATCGCTCGACAGCGCCATAATGGAACATGCCGACGATATAGCATATGCAGTACACGACTTAGAAGATGCCATTGCAACCCACGTACTCACATTAGACGATTGGCAAACTCATGCTCTGCCCCATTTAAAAAAACTAAACTTTGACTGGCTAAACGCCATGCTTGAGTCGCTTACCCAGCGTTTGTTTTCAAAAAATGATTATGAGCGAAAAGATGCCATAGGTGAGCTGGTTAATACCTTTATTATTCATATACATTTGGATATTCAAAACGATAACTTTGAATGCCCTATTTTAAAGTACACCGCTAAATTAGATGCCCAATACGACAGTGTTTTGCAAATACTTAAGCATTTTGTGTTTCAACGTTTAATACGTGACCCCGAAATGCAGCAAATAGAGTTCAAAGGGCAAAACTTACTAATAGAGTTATTTACCGCGTTTGCAAGCGATCCACTGCGTTTATTGCCCGAAACAACACAAGCACAATACATAGAAGCGCAAAAGCAAAACCAAGGGATGCGTATTATTTGCGATTATTTGAGCGGAATGACCGACGAATACGCTTATAAAACGTATCAACGATTGTTTTCACCTATGCAGTAGCTAACTGCTAACTAGCAAACACTAAAAAGGCCGAGTAAATTAAATTTACTCGGCCTTTTTGCTCAGCTATTAAAGTTAGCTATTTTGTAAAACGCTTTTATAACGACTCTACGCCCATGTTATATAGCGTAAAACCAAATATATCAGCGTACTGCTCAATCGTTTTACTCGTTGGTGTACCTGCGCCATGCCCCGCATTGGTTTCTATGCGAATAAGCGTTGGATTATTACCTGTTTGCTTTGCTTGAAGCTCAGCGGCAAACTTAAATGAATGCGAAGGGACAACGCGGTCATCATGATCGCCAGTTGTGATCATAGTAGCTGGATACTCAACACCTGCTTTTACATTATGAAGTGGTGAATAACCTTTAATGTATTCAAACATTTCTTTGCTTTGCTCGCTCGTACCATAGTCGTAGGCCCAACCAGCGCCCGCAGTAAATGTATGGTAGCGCAGCATATCAAGTACACCTACAGCAGGTAGAGCAACTTGAAATAAGTCTGGGCGCTGCATCATTACTGCGCCAACTAACAAACCACCATTAGAACCACCGCGAAGTGCTAAGCGCTTTTTAGACGTGTACTTTTTGTCTTTTAAGTACTCAGCTGCAGCTATAAAGTCATCAAACACATTTTGCTTTTGCAATTTTGTGCCTGCATTGTGCCAGTCTTTACCGTACTCACCGCCACCGCGAATATTAGCAACGGCGTACACACCACCTTGCTCAAGCCATACTGCATTAACAGGGCTAAAGCTTGGCGTTAAACTAATATTAAAACCACCGTAACCGTATAAAATAGTCGGGTTTGAACCATCAAGCTTAATGCCTGTTTTATAGGTAATTACCATCGGTATTTTAGTACCATCTTTTGATGTGTAAAACACTTGCTCAGACGTGTAATCATCGCTATTAAAATCAATAGCCGATTTACGATAAACACCCGATTCACCCGTAGCTACATCAAACGTATAAGTAGTACCTGGTGTTTTGTAGTTAGTGAACGAATAATAAAGCGTTGTTTGATCTTTTTTACCGCCAAAACCACGTGCTGTACCTACGCCTGGCAATGTAATTTCGCGAATTAGCTCACCTTTTTTGTTGTACTGTTTTACCTGCGAAATCGCATCAACCATATAGTTGGCAAAAAAGGTATCGCCGCCTTTTGTAAGGTTTAGTACGTTTTTGGTCTCAGGAATTAAATCAACCCAATTTTCTGGGCTCGGGTTGCTTGCATCAACCGTCACTACTTTTTTGTTCGGTGCATTAAGATTAGTAACTAAAAACAGCTTGCTGCCTTCGTTATCAATCACTGATGTATCTGAATCAGTATTTCCAACAACCGTTACAAACTCACTGTTTTTCTTTGTTAAGTCCTTTATAAACAGCTTATTGCCTGAAGTAGACGTACTAGCTGAAATAAGCAAGTAGCGGCCGTCATGAGTTACATCCGCGCCTACATAGCGATGTTTTTGCGCATCGGTTTCACCAAATACAACACTATCAGCTGACTGAGCAGTACCTAGCTTATGGTAATACGCTTTATGCTGATCTGTTTTGGCCGAAAGCTCACTGCCTTTAGGTTTGTCGTAACTTGAATAATAAAAACCTTCGTTGCCAAGCCACTCTATGCCACTAAATTTAACATCAACAAGCGCTTCTTCAACTTGTTCTTTAGTATGTGCATCAATAACTATAATTTTACGCCAGTCGCTACCACCTTCAGATATCTGATAAGCGAGCAATGAGCCATCTTTTGAAAACGATAAACCCGACATAGACGTTGTACCATCTTCACTAAACTTGTTTGGATCTAAAAATACTTCAACGTCGCCGCCATCTTTACTACGATATAAAACATATTGATTTTGCAGACCATTATTTTTATAAAAATAGGTGTAATCGCCTTCAGTAAAAGGAGGCCCTATTTTTTCATAATTCATTAGTTTTTCAAGGCGCTGCTTTAATTTATCGCGATAAGGAATTTGTTCTAAATAAGAAAACGTTAAATTGTTTTGCGTTTTAACCCAATCCGCAGTCTCATCGCTCATATCATCTTCAAGCCAACGATACGGGTCGCTAACGGCTTCTTCAAAGTAGGTGTCTACGATATCGCCTTTTTTTGTTTCTGGGTATATAACTGCGTTAACTTGCTTCATTGGTGCTTTTACTTCTTCTTGAGTTACCGTATTAGTTGGCTCTGAACAGCCGCTAAGCGCTACAATTACAGCACACGCTAGAGTATGTTTAAACATCCTGAGTTCCATTCTTATTTATTAATAGTGTGTATAAGTTATTAACTTTTAGCCCTTTTGTCTATTTAGATGCGTTAAGCGTCATTAATCGCTGTAAACAAATGTAAACTTACGCTTTAATTGCACTACCCTCATTAAAATAAAAAACAATAAAAGAGCACACAATGCAAAATACCCACACCACATTTAAAAGCTTTAAAGCCTTCTATCCTTATTATTTAAAAGAGCACCGCAACGTAATTTGCCGCCGCTTACATTTTATAGGAAGTGTGCTTGTTCTTGCTGTAAGCGCAATAGCATTAATAAAACAACAATACAGTTTATTGTGGTTATTACCTGTTATTGGGTATGGGTTTGCGTGGATCGGGCATTTCTTTTTTGAAAAAACCGCCCAGCTACTTTTAAACATCCTTTTTACAGTTTGTGGGGAGATTGGGTTATGTTTAAAGATATGCTTGTAGGAAACATTAAATTTTAACACTATTTTTTATACCAATTACTTATAAAAACAAAATTGCTTCGTGCTTTAAAGTATAGGTTCGAATAAGTAGTACATAATTTATAGTACACCCATCAAATGTTAATTTAGTTAACATTTGATGGGTGGTTTTGTAATTTAAATTTTAAAAAATATTTATAACTTAACAGCTATTTATTGCCAGCCCAATAAGAATGGCTTCCTACTTGTAACTGGTTAGCCCCATCAACCTCATCTTACCAGTTAACCAAACGTTAAATTTAATTTTTAAATATAATTCACTATCCATCAATTACTTAGCAATTACCTTAGCTATATAACTAAAACAATGGTCATTATAAAAAACAATCAAATGTAATTATAAAAACACCTAAATTAATTGAATGTTATTCAATTGACTGGCTTTGTTAATTAAGTATATGTTCAAGGTAACAAAAAAGTTTATACCAATCCGCTTAATTAAGTGATCTATTTTGAGGACGGAAAAACGTGTTGATAGCTAGGCAAAAAATTCGCTATTTAGTTGCTCTAAATGAGAATTTTTTAACGCAGGTAACAGCACGTTTAGCCCCTAAAAATGATTAAGTATTATTGCGGGTTGGTATTAATCTTTTTGTACAAAACTAAAATAATTCAACGGGTATGGGGAAATACAACATGAATAGAAAACCACTATCTAAATTACAGCAGTCGGTACCACAAATATTACTTACCATGAGCGCATCAGCTACACTACTTGGTTCGCTCTGCGTAAATGCTGCAGAGCAAGACACCAAAGCAGAAGAAAACATCGAACAAATAAGCGTAATTGGCTCTCGCCGATTAGGCCGTACAGTAGAAGACAGTGCAGTACCCATCGATATAATTGGTGCAGATGCACTTAAAAGCTCAGGTTTTACTGAAACGAATGCCCTACTTAGCAATTTATTACCCAGCTTTAACTTCCCGCAAGCATCACTTACTGATGGCAGCGACCATGTACGCCCTGCTCAGCTTCGTGGTTTAGCACCTGATCATACTTTAGTGCTTGTTAATGGTAAACGTCGCCATAGCAACGCATTACTTAACTTAAATGGCTCAACAGGTCGTGGTTCGTCATCGGTTGATTTGAATGCGATTCCAGCAAATGCTATCGACCGCATTGAAGTATTACGTGATGGTGCAGCAGCCCAATATGGCTCTGATGCCATAGCCGGTGTTATTAATATTGTACTTAAAAGCGCCAGCAGCGGTGGCTCAGTGGCAGCTATATATGGCGCTAACGTAACCGAAATGGACGGTGTACCACAGCTTGAATCTGTATCTGAAGGCAGTGATGGTAATTTAGCCTTTACCGAAGGGGGCGACCGCTCTTTAACCGATGGTCAAACTTTAACGCTGCAAGGAAATATGGGTTTTGAACTTGGCGATAATGGCTTTTTAAACATTTCAACAGAATATCGCGACCGCCATTCTACAAACCGTTCAGACTACGATAACCGTGAAAACTACGCACGCATAGATGACGGTTCAGTAAATGGCGCGCTAGACCCACGTGAACTTACCGTAAATCGATATAACCATAACTTTGGTAATGGCGATGTTGAAGACTTTTCAGTGTTTTATAACGCTGGTTACCAGTTAACAAATGAGGTCGATTTATATTCGTTTGGCTCTTACAGCAAACGTGAAGGCGAAGGTGGTGGTTTTTATCGCCGTGCAAGCGATAGCCGTAATATAGAAGAAGTTTATCCTGATGGCTTTTTACCTGTTATCACCTCAGACATAGATGACTTTTCACTGGCTCTTGGCGCTAAAGGTTTTTTAAGTGAATGGAATTACGATGTATCGGCAGTGTATGGTCAAGATGCATTCGAGTTTGGTGTTATAAATAGCTTAAATACCTCTTATGGCCCTACTAGCCAAACAAGCTTTGATGCCGGCACCCTTACCTACGATCAGCTCACTTTAAACGTAGATTTTAGCCGCGAAGTAGACGTCAGTTTTTTAGAAAGCTCGGTAAGTGTCGCTGTAGGTGCTGAGTATCGCCGCGAAGGATACCAAATAGATGCAGGCGAAGAAGCATCATATGCACAAGGGTCATTTGGCCCAGGCGGCGCAGTAACCGACCCTGTTGATGGCCCATTTGGCGCAGCGGGCGCTCAAGTATTTCCTGGATTTACACCCGAGTCTGAGGGCGACAATAGCCGCCACAACGTGAGCTTGTATATAGACCTTGAAACCTACCTAACCGACGATTGGAATTTAGCGGTTGCAGCGCGTTACGAGGATTACTCAGATTTTGGCGATACGCTCAATGGTAAAATTGCCACGCGTTATTCCCTCACTGAAGACTTAGCCATTAGAGCCTCGGCATCAACAGGTTTTAGAGCGCCTTCATTACAGCAGCAATACTTTACCTCTGTTGCGACAGTATTTGTTGATGGCGAACCCACCGAAACTGGTACGTTTGCACCGGGCAGCGATGTAGCAAAAGCACTGGGCTCACCTGGTCTTGATGCTGAAGAAGCTACTAACTACGGCGTTGGTTTTACGTGGTCTACCGACTTTAATTTCAGCTTATCGGTTGATTACTATCAAATATTAATTGATGACCGCATTGTGCTATCAAACAACTTATCGGGCGCTGCTATTGAGCAACTGCTTGAAGGCACAGGCGCTAACCAAGGTCGTTTCTTCTTAAACGCAATTGACAGTAAAACGCGCGGTGTTGATGTTGTAGCTTCTTATAATGTAGCAACCGATGGTTACGGCGATGTTGCATTTAACTTAGGTTATAACTACGGTAAAAATGAAGTTACCGATATAATTGACCCACCAGCAGAGCTACAAGGTGCAGGGTTTGATCAAGACAACTTATTCTCTGGTAACGAACTACGTCGTTTTGAAGTAAGTACACCGCGTAATAAGTACAATTTAAGTGCAACATGGACTAACGATGATATTCGTACCACGCTTAGAACAACACGTTACGGAGAAACTCAAGACCCTTCAGATAACCCAGAACGTAACGAAGTGTTAAAACCTAAATGGATAACCGACTTAGATGTTGCCTATTCGCTTACTAGCAACGTATCGCTGAGCGTAGGTGCTAATAACATTTTTGATGTTTACCCAGACGCAACCCGTGAAAATGTTGACGATTTAACAACCTTCTCGCGTTTATTTGCTTATTCTAGCTTCTCAGCGTATGGATTTAACGGACGCTACGTGTACGGCAAAATAGAAATGAAGTTTTAATAAGCACAGCTTAAAGTAACCAAACACACAAAAGCCACCGATTAGGTGGCTTTTTAATGCGAGTTGCTATTAAATCTATAATTAGATTTTAGTTAACCAACCGTGCTTGTCTTCACTTTTACCCCATTGGATATCGTTCAATGCTTGGCGAAGGCGCGCAGTAGTTGGGCCTGGCTCGCCAGTACCTACTTTGTATTCTTTATCGTTATGAATAAACGTACCTACCGCAGTTAGTACAGCAGCAGTGCCCGAAAGCGCCGCTTCAGTACCTGGTTTAGCAGCACGCTCTAGTAGCTCAGTAACGCTAAAGTTACGCTCGCTTACCGTCATACCTAAATCTTTGGCTATGGTTAAAATACTATTACGCGTTACACCATGTAAAAACGTGCTATCAAGCGCTTTAGTAATAATTTCGTTGCCATCAATAAGTATAAAGTTAGCAGCACCGGTTTCTTGAACGTCGCCACCTGGGCAAAATAAAATTTGATCTGCTTGATACTTAGTTCGTGCAGCACTAATAGGTGCTAGAGCACTGGCGTAGTTACCACCACTTTTTACCATACCCATGTGCGGGGCGCAGCGCATGCCATCTTCTTCAAGCAGTACGCGCAGTGCAGTTGCACCACCGGCAAAATAATCACCTACTGGCGATAGTAACGTGTATAAAAGTGAGCTCATTGATGGCGCTGCCGCTTTACCAATTGCAGCCTCAGTACCAATGTGCGTTGGGCGAATATACATAGAGCCCGGCGGTAATGGCGTTTCATCTGCGTATTCGCGCATAATATCGATAATCATCGTTTTTAGCATATCGCTGTCAAAACTCGGTAAGCTTAATAGCGCTGAGCTTTGTTGCATGCGTGCAATGTTTGCATCCATTCTAAAAAGATAAACAGAACCATCTTCATGGCGAAAGGCTTTTAAGCCTTCAAAACATGTACTTGAATAATGAAGAACGTGCGCACCAGCATGAAGTTCAAGTTTATCGCAAGGGACAATTGAGCTTTCGCTCCATTTATTATCAGAAAAACGAGCTTGAATCATCTGCGGCATAAACACAGTACCAAATGCGGCCATTTTACTCTCTCTTGTGTGGTCTATTTTCCTCCATTGTATGACAATCACCCGCCATTTAACCATAGCTAAAGTAAGGCTTTTTTAATTAACTAAGAGAATTTTTTGCAAGTGCTGTTTACTAATCAACCGTATTGAGTGCAATAAACAAAAAAATCGGCTAATGCAGTTGCACTAGCCGATTCTTAAAGCTAAATAATTTACTTGAATGAATATTTAATAATACGTTTTAACACCGACGTATACTGTCTAAAAAAACTACCCGTATGGTAATCAATACCGTGTTTTTTCAAAACAGCTTGCACTTGTGGTGCAACTTCTTGATAGCGTGAAGACGGCATATCAGGAAATAAATGATGCTCTATTTGACAGCTCAAATGCCCTGTTAAAACATGAAACCAATGCGACCCGTTAATGTTAGACGAGCCCAATACTTGGCGGTAATACCACTGCCCTTGGGTTTCGTTTACGCAATCTTCTTGTTTAAAAGTTTGCGTTTCTTCAGTAAAGTGTCCACAAAATATTATGGTCGACGTCCATAAATTACGGATTAAGTTTGCCATTAAATTACCCGCCAATACCCATAAAAATAAAGGCCCTGCAAGTAACGGAAATATCGCATAATCTTTAATTAATTGGCGAGCGCCTTTACTAAAAAAGCGATGCTTTAATGTAGAGTGCGATACAAGCCCTTCGCGGTTTTCTTTCTTTTTACCAATAAAAACACGCTCTGCAGCTAGCTCGTGATACGACACGCCCCACTGAAATAACACACTTAAATTAATATACGTAAAAAACTGCCATACATTTTTAAATCGCCATTTAAAATCATCACTTAAACGCAACAAGCCATAACCAAAGTCTCTGTCTTTACCAATAATATTAGTGTACGTATGGTGCTCAAAATTATGAACGCGGTGCCAACTTTGCCCATCGCACGCTATGTCCCACTCATAATGTTGTGAGTTGAGTTGCTTGTCGTTCATCCAATCGTATTGACCATGCATTACATTGTGGCCAATTTCCATATTGTCTAAAATTTTAGCAAGCGCTAATAGCAACACACCTGCAACCCACAATAACGGCTGAATAAAACCAAGCATTAGCAAAATTCGCCCGCTCCATTCACACACTCGCTGTTTGCGCACAACAGAGCGAATATAGTCAGCATCTTGTTGGCCAACCTTGCCAAGGGTGTCCATTTTAATGGCATCTAGCTCGCTTGCGAGCATGTCATAGTTAATGTTTTTCATAATTGTAACTCCAAATCACTAACAGGTTGGCTTACGCAAAGTTGGATTAATTGCTCGCCGTTGTCACTCAATTCACCTGTTTTTAAATTACGTACCACGCCTGACTTTTTAATACA
The DNA here is from genome assembly GCF_038155085.1 of Pseudoalteromonas aliena. Taxonomy (GTDB): domain Bacteria; phylum Pseudomonadota; class Gammaproteobacteria; order Enterobacterales; family Alteromonadaceae; genus Pseudoalteromonas; species Pseudoalteromonas aliena_A. The sequence continues at coordinate 162,238 of NZ_JBAKAU010000001.1, read as the reverse complement.
TTGGCATTGATGGCAAATACCAATACCGCAACCGCGTTTAACGGGTAGCTTTTTTTCTTCAAACTGAGGTAGTAAAACATCGTTGCCCGATACAACATGGGCACTGGCGTTAATTTTTACATTAAATTGGCTGTCGTCGTTTAAGCTAGGCAACGCTAAACCAAAGGCCTCTTGGTAGTAATTTAGCTTATGCGTTTTAGCAAAATCGCTCACCGTTTGCATAAATGCTGCAGGGCCACAGCAGTAAATATCTGGGTTTTCCCACGGCTTAATATTGCTGGTTATATCGCTTGATTGCTCACGCGTTAATAATAAAAATGAAAAATGCTCAAATTGCGCCGCCAACTCACTTAGCTCATCAACACATTGATGCTCAGTGGCTTTTGCGTAATACACTAACGACACTTTTTGCGTAGTTTGGCTTAAGTAATCATCAAGCATAGCCAGCATAGGTGTTATACCCGAGCCACCGGCAACAAAAGTAGCCGGTGTATGTGTATTTTTAAATACAAAGTCGCCGTTTGGCGCAGAAATATTGCACCATAAACCCGCTTTTAATGCGCTGTTGAGTAAGCCTGTAAAGCGCCCTTGCGCATTTGTTTTAATTAGTAAGCGCACTAACCCAGTATTTTTAAATTGCTGAGCGCTTGAAGCCACGGTAAAAACGCGTGTTAATAATCGCCCATTAATTTCAACCGTTAAACTTATATGCTGCCCTGGCGTATGTGCTGGCCATTGTTTGCTTGGCTTAAGTTGCACACTTAAAAAGCCGCCATTAAGCACCGTTGTATTAACTACTTGCGCTCTAAACTGCCCTGCACGCCACGCAGGTTTAAACACCTGCATTATTGGTTCTATGTAGCCTGCAAAACTTTGATGGTGTAAAAACCATTTTGAAAATTGGTTTAATACTTTAATTATCATCACTATTAATCTCTTGGGTCGTAAAATACTTAACGTTTGAACTTACACGTGTACGCTCAAACTTCAGCGCACAAGTGTACGCTCAAATTTTTAGTTTTCAACCCCAATAGAGTAATTATTCAATTTTTTATTAGCGCTAATTACTAAAACAATTTTCTGCTAAAAGGCCATCGTATAAAAATATAAGTGTGTGTTTTTCATTCAACTCAACGCTTAACAAATTTATTTATGCCATGTTAAGGTTATGTAAGATTGGATTAATTTTGGAAGCCATAATGATAAATTTAATGTCACATAACACACTCTCTAAACTAATGAGTGCAGGCTTAGCCGTTGCTATGTTTGCTACTAACGCCCCCGCAAATGCAAAAAGCGATTACGTAAAAAACTATAAACAGCTAGATACTTTATCGCTTAACGTTAACGCAGTAACAGCGGCAGAAGGTGTGGTTATACCTTGGGCTATTGAGCCTCTAGCTAATGGTGATTTACTAATATCTGAGCGCAGCGGAACGTTATTTTTATTACCTAAAAATACCACTACGTTAGCTAAGGTTTCAGGGCTGCCCGACATTGACGCTAATGGCCAAGGTGGATTGCTTGATTTATCACTACACACCGATAGTAAGCAAAACCAATGGCTGTACTTTAGTTACTCAAGTAGTGAGGGCAAAGAAAGCGGAAGTAACACCGCCTTAATGCGTGCCAAGTTAAGTAGCGATCATACGCAGTTGTCTGATCAGCAATTGCTATACAAAGGCGAGCATAATAGTACCAAAGGCCAGCACTACGGCAGCCGCATTGTGTTTGATGATGAGGGTTATGTTTATTTTTCAATTGGCGATCGCGGCTCGCGCGACATAAACCCGCAAGATCTCACGCGGGACGGCGGTAAAATTTATCGCTTACACGATGATGGCCGTATCCCAAGCGATAATCCGTTTGTTAAACAAAAAGATGCAAAACATGCGGCATGGTCTTATGGGCACCGTAATCCACAAGGCATGTGGTTTGATAATCAAAACAATATTTTATGGTCTCACGAACACGGACCACGCGGCGGCGATGAACTTAATATTATAAAAAAAGGCGCTAACTACGGATGGCCTTTAGTAAGTTATGGCGTTAACTACAGCGGTACCAAGTTTACCGACCTTAAAGAAAAAGACGGCATGCAATCGCCCGTATTACATTGGACCCCTTCAATTGCCCCCTCCGATATGTTGTATGTAACGAGTGATAAATACCCAAAGCTTAAAGGTAAGCTATTACTAGCATCAATGAAATTTGCATTCATTAGCGCACTAGAACTCTCAAAGGGCAAGGTTGTTAAGCAATATAAAATACTCGATGGAATTGGCAGAGTACGCAGCCTAGCCCAAGGCAGTGATGGTTTTATCTATTTAGGTATTGATGGGCAAGGTATTAAACGCCTAGAGCCAGAAACGTAAGCACTAGAACTAGCACACAGTACGTTAATAATTACACCATGTTTACTGTGCGCTTTTAAAGCGCACAGTAAACATTTTCACCAAACAAAGAACTATTAAGCCCATTAATGCGTACACTAATTACATATAATTTAATAAATTAAGAGAATACTAATGTTTTCATTTTTAAAGCCTGATCCCGTAAAAAAACTGCGTAAAGAATACGACGTAAAACTAGAGCAAGGCATGCAGGCACAAAGAAAAGGCGACATTAAAAGCTTTGCCATGTTAAGTGCAGAAGCCGAAAAAATCTGGAGTGAAATAGAAACTCTAGAGGCTAAAAAAGCCAAATAATACCAATCGTGTTAAGTTATTAGACATTTATAGCGACGGATAAATAGAGTGATAACAAGGCATAAATTTCGACATGTAGTTGTTCTACATGAGAAACTTATAACGCCGTTAACGCTTTATTTAGCACGCTAGAAAGGCTAAATATTTAAGTCGATCGGTATAAACATCGCGTCTGCCCTGTTTCAAAAAAAGGAAGACGCGTTTAGTAAATAATTCATGACCTCGCTTTACAGCTTCCACCATCCCTAAACCCCCTTTTATAATATGCTTACACAAACAAGTGTACTTAAAGCGGTTACTTGCATTATCGCCACCGTTTTTTAGTGGCTGTTAAATGATTTAAAATCGAGTTTGGTTTTCATTTTAAATATTTAATTGCTGAATTTATGTACCGCGCTGGCGTTTTTCCTCCTAAGTCAAAAAATGAGGACGTTTTCCTCTTTTCTGCATATTATTAAAAGAACAGCCCGACTCAAAGTTTAATACTCGCAATGTGTTACAGGATTTGTTATTAATATTAAAAAATAATTAAGAGGACATACATTGCTCATAAAAAGAGGAAAGTGTCCTCTGATAAAGCTGTTATACAACATAGGGTTTCAATCATGTCCAATGAAACGAATACCACATTAACTTGTGGTCTAATTATGCCTATTTCTTCAATTGATGGTTGTAACGCCGATCATTGGGAAGAAGTAAGGGTGATTGTTAGAGAAGCATTATCAGATTCAGGATTTAAAGTTGACTTGGTAAGTGATTCGAATGAGGTTGGGATAATTCAAAATAGGATTGTAAATAATATCTATAACAGCGATATCGTCGTGTGTGATGTTTCAGGCAAAAACCCTAATGTTATGTTTGAACTTGGAATGAGGTTAGCTTTTGATAAGCCAACCGTTATCATTAAAGATGATGTAACAAATTATTCTTTTGATACCGCCCCTATTGAGCATATAGAGTATCCTCGAGATTTACATTACCAATCTATTGTAGACTTTAAAAATTTACTTAAAAAGAAAGTTAAAGCTACTTATCAAGCAAGTTTAAAACCTGAATATACAACTTTCTTAAAACATTTTGGTGAGTTTAAAATATCAACTGTATCAGATAAAGAAATATCATCAGAAAATTATATTTTGAAAGCAATTGGTGAGCTTAGTTCTTCTGTGAAAAGAATGGAAAAAAACACTGTTAGCTTTAATGAGACCAACAAACAAAGTTCAATTATGCGTTTAAATATTAGTAAAGTATTTGAAGAGGTTTTTGAAAGTTATATGGCGTTACATGATGTTAATGAGTTTGAGCTTGGTAGTCATAAAGAGTCTTTAATTCCATTAGTTACGGTAGCATTGACGAGTAATTTGAAGATTTCAGAAAAATTTGCTCAGCAAATTGCAAAGAATGAAATGCAAGCTCAAATCCGAGCTAATGAACCGTTTTAAAAGTTGTATAACAAGTTGCTTAAACGGAATAAAAACAGCCTGTTTTATGGGTTCTAAATGCATTACCTAATGCTTTAAAAACGCTTAGAGTTAATTACAGGAGCTCGTTTTTTAATTGAATTTGGCTGTTGGAGTTACTCTACAGTCTCGTTATGTGCTCGGAGGTTCATATTGGGCAATGTGAAATTTTTACTAGTAATTTTGTTTAGCGTTTTGCTTCTTTCACCACTGCTCTTGAAGCTATATATATCAATTGCTCCCGGAGAAATGATAGGAAACATCAATGGATGGTTAGGATTCTTAGGCGGGTATCTTGGTGGCCTAATGGCTTTTTTATCAGCTGCCGTATTGTTTAGGCAGCAAAGAAATGAAGCTGTACGTCCTTTTTTTATTATAAACACCCTGCCTATTGATGAAGCTGATGGCTTGTTATTTTTCGTTGAACGTTCAGACATAACAAGGCTACATGACCCTGATTTAATTCAAGAGTTCCTTGACGAAAATAGACCAGCTACATGTCTTGAAATTAAAAATATTGGAGTTGGTGCTGCTTTGGATATTAGCTTCACAGATACAGTTTCAAGAGGTGGTTACTACTATATCAATAGCCATCAAATGTTTTCTGATAGTTGCATCCTAGGTACAGCAGAGGTGCAGGAAAAACAAGCTTATGGAATCGCATTAAGAGAATGTGTTATACCTGAGAATACCAAGTCTAATGTTTGTTTTACTCTGTCATATAGTGACATTCATGGTAAAAATTATAAGCAACAAATACATATAGCTCGTTCTGTGGGTGGTGGTTACGGTTATCACTTGTTGAGAGGACGCACACAATAATTAGGATGACATATATGGACGCTCCTTTGAAGTCAAGACGAGTTGATATATAAACATCAAAACAAGTTAGGATGACACCCATCCTAACTTTTACGCAAATTATCAATAATAGCAGTGAGTTAAGTTTAATTTATGAAAATGAATCACGTAAAAAGCTGAACTACATTCACAAGATGAAAGTAGAAATAGATAGCTCGATAGGCGACAACAATTTTTATTAAGCAATGCTAAACAACTTGGCTTTACTGAGCCTGCTTTCCTTTAAATAAAAAGCGGAACATTACAGAGAACAAAGGTATGAATAAATTGACCTTAGGGGGTCAAATGAAAGTGAGTGCCTTACTTCACGCTGCGGCAACTGTATTGCCTTGTTCATAATATAGAAAAGCTGCAAAACACGATGCATTAAGAAGGGTAAGCCCTTTTAACCTAAATAAAAGCCATGCAAATAACCGTAATCCCTTCCAAAACGCCAATTAAAACAATATCAAACACTTCAATATTCTGCGTAAAAATACAGCAATCAATTGAACCAAAATAGGAACTCAGCTATGGTTTATTTATCAATAAAAACAAATAAAAAACGAGTTAATCTACAGGCTCGTTAGGTATTTCTGAATTCAGCATTCAGTTGGTATATTTTCAATTATTTGAAGGGAGTTAATTTTGAAGAATAATTTTGTACGGCGTATCTTAACATCGGTATGTGTTTACATGGTTCTATTTACCAATAGAATTAACAAGACACCCATCCTAAATTTTGCACTTTTCGAAGTTAGAGGCTAGCCTTTATTTAGTGCAAAAAACAAGCAGGGTGTCACATGGCAATTGCAAGAAAGCGTCAAGTAAGTTTGGTTGATACAAAATATTATCACTGTATTTCGCGTTGCGTGCGCCGTGCATTTTTATGTGGCGAAGACTGTTTTACAGGCAAGTCTTACGAGCACCGTAGAGGTTGGGTTGAAGATAAGTTATTAGCGTTAGCCAAGGTATTTTGTATTGATGTATGCGCTTATGCTGTTATGAGTAATCATACCCATTTAGTGCTGTATGTTGATGACAAAAAAGCGAATCGGTTAAATGATAAAGCGATTATTATCCGCTGGCACAAACTGTGTAAAGGCACTGTACTAACACAAAAATACATACAGGGAGAAGCCCTAAGTAAAGCTGAACTTATCTTTTTTTATCAAACAGTAAACCAATACCGCGAGCGCCTATCAAGTATTAGCTGGTTTATGCGGTTGTTAAATGAAGATATTGCGCGCAGAGCAAATAAAGAAGATAACTGCACAGGTAGATTCTGGGAAGGCAGATTCACATCACAAGCATTACTAGATGAAGCAGCACTTGCCGCTTGTATGGCGTATGTCGATTTAAACCCAATTAGAGCTAAAATCAACAATTAACAAGACACCCATCCTAAATTTTGCACTTTTCGAAGTTAGAGGCTAGCTTTTATTTAGTGCAAAAAACAAGCAGGGTGTCACATGGCAATTGCAAGAAAGCGTCAAGTAAGTTTGGTTGATACAAAATATTATCACTGTATTTCGCGTTGCGTGCGCCGTGCATTTTTATGTGGTGAAGACCACTTTACAGGTCAATCTTTCGAGCACCGCAGAGGCTGGGTTGAAAATAAGCTGCTTGAATTAGCCAAGGTATTTTGTATTGATGTATGCACTTATGCTGTTATGAGTAATCACACTCATTTAGTACTATATGTTGATGATAAAAAAGTGAATCGGTTAAATGATAAAGCTATTATTATCCGTTGGCATAAACTCTGTAAAGGCACATTGCTAACGCAAAAATATGTACAAGGTGAAAAGCTAAGTAAAGTTGAACTTATCTTTTTTAATCAAACAGTAAAGGAATATCGAGAGCGCCTATCAAGTATTAGCTGGTTTATGCGATTATTAAATGAAGACATTGCGCGCAGAGCAAATAAAGAAGATAACTGCACTGGCAGGTTTTGGGAGGGACGCTTTACGTCTCAAGCATTATTAGATGAAGCAGCACTTGCCGCTTGTATGGCGTATGTCGATTTAAACCCAATTAGAGCTAAAATGGCTAAAACGCTTGAGGAATCAGACCACACCAGCGTTAAACAACGACTAACATACGCAAAAGAAGTCAAACAACCAAAACAACTACTGCGCTTTGCAGGCATGCCACGTCAGGTAATGCCAAAAGGACTCCCGTTTGAGCTTAAATCGTACCTTGAACTTGTTGAATTAACAGGGCGCTGTATACGAGAGGATAAACGTGGTTATATTGAAAGTACACACTTACCCTTACTCGAAAGGGTGAATATATCTCCAGAAAACTGGTTAAAGCTTACAACCCAATTTACGCGCGTATTTCATGGCGCAGTTGGCAGGCCAGCCTCACAAGCAAGTTATTGTGAAAACTTAAAGCGAAAGCGGCTAGCGAATATCAGTAACTGCGAAAAGCTACTGGCATAAAATTTAAACTACTCAGTAAAACTATTCAGTAATAAATCACAACTGCATCATGCAGTTATTTTCATGCGCTTAATTTAGGTTTAAGCGTGATAATGAGTTATTTTATGGATGAAAAGTAAGTAACCGAGTAGTAAAAGATAAATTCTTAACCTAAAAAGTGAATCTAGCCTAGATTGTCTTTATTTGTTTGGAGTGGCTGTCTAGTTTAATCTCTCTTCTTCGCCCCCGTTTATTAGCTCTCACGATTGTTTTGATCATACACATTCTCAGGACTTATTTGCATTAGCAGCCCTGAGTTATCTATCGGTTTAAACCCGTATTGTGCATAAAGCCCGTGTGCATCAGAAGTTGCTAATAAAAAGCGCCTGAGCCCTTGCAGATCAGGCTGCTCTACTATCGTTTTAATGAGTAACTTACTCAGCCCATTTCCTTGCAAGTGCGGGGCTATAAATACATCGGCTAAATAGGCAAAGGTTGCTTTATCGGTCACTACTCGGGCAAAGCCAACTTGTTCGTTATGAGCGTTGTAAACACCAAAGCACATTGAGTTATCAATAGCCGATTGCATCACGCTTTTAGGAATGCCTTTGGCCCAATAGCTATTAGCAATAAAGTTATAAATAATCTTTAACGTTTTTTAGCTGTTTGTCGTGTACTCTTGAAAGTACTAACAGCGAGCAAATAGCCCCAAATAACGCCAGTCCCATATCTGATTGGGTATCCCACACGTAACCTTGCGTGCCTAAAAACGCTTCTGCGTTTTCGCCGCTTAATACTGCAACCCACCATTCTATTAATTCGTAAAACGCGCTAAATGCTAAACATACCGAAATAACAAAGGTGATTAACCAGCCTCGACCATTTACTACTTTTTTGCGCAGTAAAATTTCGCGTGCTAGTAGTGCAGGTACAAACCCTTGAAAAAAGTGCCCTACTTTGTCGTAGTTATTACGCTCGCTACCAAATAGGTTATCGAAAAAAGGGACTTCGGCGTAGGTGTAATGCCCGCCAATCATCAGCACAATGCAATGCGCTAAAATAAATGTATATAAAATAGGAGTAAGTTTAAAGTGGCTATAGGTGCTTGCTAGCAGCACTAAACCAATAATTGCGGGGATAACTTCAAGTAGCCATGTAAATTGATCTTTTGGGTTAATACCAGACCAAATTAATACAATAAAAAACAGGCTCAGCCATAAATACTTCATTTAGAATCCTTTTCTAAATTGATCAAATTTACGGCATTTTACGCCTTTGAAATAAACGACGCTACCTATAGTTTGTTTTTGCGGTAATGCGATTAAACAAAGCAGGAAAAAAGCGTTTAATTGTAGGCGCCCAACCACTTAAACCTTTGCCAATAATCACTTCGTCCTTTTTATCGCTAATGGCACGAATCATTTTTGAAGCCGCTACGCTTACATCCATGCCATTTTCTATCGACTCTTCTGGTTTATTTTGCGCTATGCCTTGCTCGTTTAGTGAGTTATGCGCAATTGCTGTTTTAATCGAGCCTGGGCAAATTGTTAAACAATGAATGTTATGCTGTGCTACTTCTGCACGTAGGCAATCCATAAAACCAACAACCGCATATTTAGAACCCGAGTAACCTGTTCTAAATTTTGAACCAACTTTACCCGCCACACTACTAATAGACACAATTGAGCCACTGCGCCTTGCCACCATAGTAGGCAAAACAGCTTTAGTAAGTGCAATTAAGCCAAAGTAATTAACCTCCATTAATTGGCGATACACGTTAAAGTCGTTTTCTAAAAATAAGCTACGCTGCGATACGCCGCCGTTATTAATTAAAATATCGATTGCAGGAAGCTCGCTCATTTTTGCTGTTACTGTACTTAGTACATGCTCTGGCTCGGCTAAGTCCAGTGGCACAACTAAGTGCCCTTCGCCTTTAAGCGTTGCTTTTAAATTGTTTAGTTTATCTATATTGCGCGCCGATAAAATAACGCGCGCTCCAAGCTCAGCAAATTGTATAGCAAGCTCTTTACCAATACCTGATGATGCACCGGTGATCCACACAGTTTTATTATTATATTGCATGCGTTATCTGCCTTTTATTGTTATTTATTAGGTTTTATAAAGGTACTTAGTAAAGTATTTTACGCCTTTGTAGGGCCTGCTATTGCGTTAACTTCGTTTTCTAATGTTTTGTAAAAGCCCATTAAAAATAGTAGTTCAACAGTTACGTATAAAGGGCCAATAATTAAACCAATTAGGTCATCTACAAACGCAGGTTTTTTACCTTCGTAATAGTGCCCTATAAACTGCAGTACCCAGCCAAATACAAACACACCTACACCAATACTCAACCACGGCCAAAGCGCCATTGCCGCAATAGGCTGAGCGCCAACAAGGAGTAAAGTGAATATCACGGCCATAATAAAGCCAAGCGAAAAGCTCAGCATAAAATAATAAACAACCGACGCTAATACAAAAAGTTGTGCGCCATCAATTACTACGCTACCAAGGGGTATTTGAATACGCGCAAGTAAACACAACGCTGCAAATACAATGAGCGGAATACCAAAAAAGTGCGTTAGTACATTGCGCTTAGAACGATGATATAAACCATATTTACCAAGCTGCTGTTGAAGTGTTTTCATTGTTTTGCCTTTATTTTTATATATAAAACTTACTTTAGCAAAAGTATACACAACAACAATGTCAGGTATCCGACATTTTGTAAATTAAACAAATGCAGAAATTATTTTACCCGGCTCATGCTCACCTTGCATATTCTTTCGCTCGCGCCCTTTTTGATACTCTTGCTCGAGCATTTTTTGAAGCTCCTCAATTTTATCAGCAATTGCGTCATGGTCTGCGCCCTCTCCTTGTAGCTCTTTAGTGAGTACTTCTATTGTCGCTTTTAATTCGTCTATTTTGTTTTTGTTTACACCTAAGCGTTGATAAACCAGCGCTTCTTGAGCACTTTCTAAAAACGTTGGTTCTTTAGGAGCTGAGGTAATGCCTTTAACATCATTTGTTTTTTCGTTAGGGAGGGTATTAGTTGCCGCAACTTCATTTGGACCTGCCGCTTTATTTACTGTAGGAGAGTTATAGTTACTATATTGATTTTTAAAGGTTATTATTGTCATTAGTTCAAATCCATTGTTGCGTTACATTATCTGTAGCAATTTTGGTTCCAACTAAATAAAACGCTCTCTATTAAGCTTTTTCAGCGCGCGCCTGTAGCTTTTGTTTATCTAAAACAGTTATGCGTTGATACCCCAAACTAATAGCTTGTAAACTAACAAGCTGTTGCAGTATTTGATTAATAGTTTGACGCGTTAGGTAGGTCATATCAGCAAGTTGCTGCTGAGATAAAACAAGCGGTGTTAAGTGCTCTGTATGCTCGCTGAGCATTAAAAGTCGATTGCATACTTTTTGCTCAGCGCTTAGTAATGCGTGATCTTCCATTGAGGTAAACATAAGGCGTAATTTTTGCGCCAGTAATAAACCAAATTCTTGCCAATATTGTGGCTGCTTGTTTAATAACTGTTCAAGCTCGCGTTGGGGCACGTAAAAAAGCACAACATCAGTTTGTGCATATACATCGTGAGTACGCAGGCCACCATCAAACAAGGTAACTTCGCCAAACCACAGTGATGAATCAATAAAGCTCAATACGGCTTCTTTTCCTTCGTTACTTACGCCACTAATACGCACTACTCCGTTAAGTACGGCGTAAATTCCATCGTGCTTATCTCCTCGCAAAAATAACGATTGCTGAGCTTTAAGCGAGAGTATTTTACCCTGCGTTAATAAAAAGCTTTTTAAATAAGCGCTGCGATTTTTAAACCAATGCCCTTGCTCTATAACTTTTTGCTGCTGTGGAGTCATTATTTACTGCATTTGCTTATTAAATGGCTGTTTTTCGCTTACTAACTTTTTAGGTAACGTTAGATCCGTAGCAACTATAAAATCATTATACGCATCGTTACCCGAAAACAACTCAGTAATTAGTGTATCGTTTTTAAAAACCTTGACCGATACGCCACTGCCCATACCACCTGAGTTTATAATATAATAATGATAATCCCCATTGTTAAAAAATAAAATGCTTTCACCTATACGCCCAACTTGCCTGTAATAACTACCAAATGGTGCATCTTCTGTAGCTATTTTTTCGAGCCCTATATCATCAATTCGGCCAAATCGATAACTAAGCGAAGTATCATCTTTTGCAATACAAATAGAGAGTACATTATCAGTAGGTTCTAATTTATAAGCTACATCTTTACTTGTATTACGCAGTACTTTTTGAATTTTAGCATTTATATAGGCAGTCTCATTTGTTTTGCAGTGAGTGCCTAATAAACCCAACACAACGGCAGACTCATTGGATTCAGTAATCTGCTTTTTTATATCAGTATTCGAAGACGATTTTGTTAAAAGATCTAGTTTTTCTTTGCTTTGAGAAGAAGAAACTTGACCATCACAGCCAAACAAAAATAAAAATACAAAAGAATAAAAGCTCGCTAAAAAAGTAATGCGCATAAGAAAGTCCATATCAAAAGAGAGCTTTTAAAATAGCGATAAAACAGAGCGCTCGCAATACCCTTATAGGTATAAGATCTATAAATCTATCAACAGTCCATCTTCTGCAAAAATAACTTTACTTTTTAATACCTTATTTAACGATTTTTAAACAGTTGCTGATTTTTAGTGGACGATTTATAAAGTGAGAAGTCACTGCTAGAGTAGGCGCAGCTATAATTAATACCTTGGTAATTTCACTTGATGTGATGTGTACATCTTTAGCACCGCTTGATGAGTTTTCATCAATTGCGTTGTGCGTATTCACTACACCAGCATTTTTGGCAAAGTGCGTAAATGTATGTGTTTTTAAGTTGAGTGACCAACGGCCGATTTATTAATCTTAGTTTGTATTTAAAGTTGATTTAAACACCTTATAAAAGTGTGTAAATAACTAAATGAATCAATAATTGGCTTTCTTATAATAAAATGTTGTTACACCACTATTTCAAATAGATTTTTATAACCAATTGTAATTTATAATTTAAATAAAATTAAATCCAATGAACATACATTTTAAAAACAATTTAGTCTCATTTTATTAAAACAATAGTTGACCCTATTCAAAATATAAACTAGCATTTCTGGAAGCGCTTCCACAAATCCGAATCAAATAGGTTTTTCTGGAAGCGCTTCCACACATTTGACAATGTTTACAACTACACAATAACAGCCCCATACAAGCTGTTAATAATAATGATAAAAGCGCGAGGGAAACCGAATGTCCAAGCATATTGTAAGAAAAACAAAGATAGCCACTAGCCTATCTCTGATTTTAGGCGCATCAATCTCTTTACCTGTATATGCACAAGAAGCAAATACAGATGTTGAAGTAATCCAAGTTACTGGTTTTAAAAGCAGTATTAAAGAGTCGACTCGTTTGAAACGCGACGCCGCCGGTGTTGTAGATGCTATATCAGCTGAAGATATTGGTAAATTTCCTGATACCAACTTAGCCGAGTCGCTACAGCGTATTACGGGTGTATCGATTGATCGTTCTAATGGTGAAGGCTCTAAAGTAACGGTTCGTGGTTTCGGCCCCGACTACAATATGGTAACTCTGAACGGACGTACAATGCCCGCGGCATCTTTGCCTGCAGGCGGCGGTACACCCAGCTCTCGTGCATTTGATTTTGCAAATTTAGCATCTGATAGCGTTAAATCGGTTGAAGTATATAAAACTGGTAAAGCAAGTATTGCATCAGGTGGTATTGGCGCAACAATTAATATTAATACGGCTCGCCCGCTCGACAACCCAGGCTTTGTTTCAAGCATTGGCGTAAAAGCATTACACGACTCAACAAACCGCGTTGGTGATGACATAACACCAGAGCTTTCAGGCTTAATTAGCTGGACCGACAGTGAAGCTAAATTTGGCGCCTCACTTACAGCAAGCATGCAACAGCGCGATAGCTCATCAACAGGTGCGTTTGTAAATCAATGGAATACATCAGCTTTTGACGGCACAATCCCACAAGCGGCAGACGATATTGTTTTAACTAATGCACCCGCTGTTGGTCAGCTTTATTCAATGCCATCAGACTTACGCTACACCATTGCCGACAGAGAACGTACGCGTACAAACGCACAATTAACGCTGCAGTACAGCCCTATTGACGATTTAACAGCCACGCTTGATTATACCTATTCTAAGCAAGATTTGTTCGAAGCCCGTGCTGAGCAATCAATATGGATGGATAACTACAAAAGCGCGCTAACATTTGACGATAACACGGTAAAAACCCCTATTTACTACCGAGAAGAACGTCGCGATCAGCAAACACGCGATTTAGGTTTGGCGTTTCAAGAGCTAAACCAAGTTAACCAAAACGACTCTATTGGTTTAAACGTTGAGTACTATTTCAACTCAGAATTGAGCTTTATGTTTGATGCGCACAATTCAAAAGCCACTAGCAAACCAGATGCACCTTACGGCAGCTGGGTAAACGCAGGCTTGGGCGCAAACGTAGTTAACGCACAAGAAGTTGATTTTAGCCGCGAACTTCCATCAATGAGTATCGATTTTGATGATTGCCGCCGAGACAACCTAAATTGTAATAACACGCTAGATGCCTCTGATGTGGGTACATCTATTTTAGATTCTAACTTTGCTCGCCAAGAGTCTGAAATAACAGAATTTAGAATCCATGGTAAATACGAAATTGAAAACGGTGCAATTGACTTTGGTATAGAGTCTCGCTCTATGGAAAGCCATTCACTGCAATCACTTACACGTAATACAATGGGTAACTGGGGAATAGAAAACCCAGGCGAACTACCTGATGGTTACCTAAACCCAACAAACTTTTTAGCTGAGTTTGACGACTACGATACATCGGGCTCGTACAATCAAGGTTATACCGGCAGCGCATCGCAAATTGGTTACTGGGCAGGTGAAGAATACGGCTTTAACTTTGCAGCCGATGGCGCATTTGCAACTAACCGCACCATTGAAGAAGATATAACCGCAGCGTTTGTGCAATTTACTTACAATGGTTACATTGGCGATATGCCATACAACATTGTTATTGGCGCGCGCCAAGAGTCTACCGACATTACCTCAACGGCTAATATCGACTTACCTAACGCAGTAGCGTGGGAAGGTAATAACGACTTTAATGTTCGTTTTGGCTCAGCTAAAGAAGATTTCACGCTTAAATCTAGCTACGATCACTTTTTACCAAGCTTTGACTTTGACATAGAAGTAATTGAAAACGTAAAAGCGCGTTTTTCTTACAGCACAACAATTGCTCGCCCAACTTACGACAACTTAAGTTCAGCAGCGACTGTTGGTGTACCAGGTGCGCCTACTCTTTTAGCGGGTTCTTCGCCGGCTACAGCGTCAACGGGTAATCCTGGTTTAGTGCCGCTTGAATCAGATAATATTGATGTATCGGCTGAGTGGTACTTTGCAGAAACAAGTTATGTGTCGGTAGGTTATTACACTAAAGACATCGAGAACTTTATTGGTTTAACACCAATGACGCAAAACTACTACGGATTACGCGATGCAACAGCGGGTCCTCGCGCTCAAGCTGCCATTGCTGAGCTAGAATCTCGCGGACTTGCCCTAACCGATTCAAACTTATTTCAAATGGTTGCCGCAACAGAAAATGGCGTTGACTTTGACTCTATGACCTACGAAGAGTTTGAAGCCGCTTACGATGTAATTGCTAACAGCGATGACCCATTACTAGAATTTACAGCGCAAGTACCTACCAACAATAAAAATGCCACCATCGATGGTTTTGAAATCGCCTTTCAACACTTTTTTGGTGAAAGCGGTTTTGGTGTGCAAGCAAACTACACCACTGTTAATGGCGACATAGACTTTGATGTAAACGCTGACCCTACTACTACACAGTTTGCACTAGTGGGTTTAAGTGACACAGCTAACTTTATTGCAATGTACGAAAACGATGATTTTCAAGCACGTATTGCGTACAACTGGCGTGATAAGTTTTTAAATAGCGCAGCTCGATACGTAAATGAGCCAGGCTTTACTGAAGAATATTATCAAATCGACTTTAACGTTGCGTACAACTACAGCGAACAACTATCGTTTTTTGTTGAAGGCCTTAACATTACTGAACAAAACAGCCGCGAACATGGCCGTACGTCGGTACAATTATGGAACTTACAACAGCTAGGTGCACGTTACAATATTGGTATGCGTTACAACTTCTAAAGGTAATACAAAGTAAAGCCGTTAGTTTTTACTAGCGGCTTTTTTGTATTTAAAACAGTATTAATGCTAGTTTAATTGTTATCAACTTTAGGGTGTTAACTCATGACCAAACCAATAACAAAAATAGTCGTTTTAGGTGGTGGCACTGCCGGTTGGCTAAGCGCAGGCTTATTAGCCGCCGAACACCCGCACCTTAATGTAACGTTAGTCGAGTCGGCAAACGTGCCTATATTGGGTGTGGGCGAAGGTACGTGGCCGTCAATGCGTAATACGCTACAGCGCATTGGCATTAAAGAAAGTGATTTTATAACCCAGTGCGACGCGTCATTTAAGCAAGGTTCTAAATTTATAAATTGGCGAAACCTCAGCGAGGGAGAAAACTACTACCACCCTTTTATGAATCCACAAGGCTACGAGTACACTAATTTACACGCCAGTTGGCAACGTATTGCACCTGATCAAAAATTTGCCGACGTTGTTAATATGCAAAGCTTTGTATGCCAAGCAGCACTTGCACCAAAACAATTACAAACACCCGAATACGCAGCGATCACCAACTATGGCTATCATTTAGATGCGGGTAAATTTGCTGAGTTTTTAAAAAACCATTGTGTTAAAAATCTAAATGTTACGCATATTACTGACGATGTAACCGAGGTTATTAACGACGATCATGGCTATATTTCCGCATTAAAAACAAATAATAATGACGATATAACAGGTGATTTATTTATAGATTGCTCAGGCTCTCGTGCTCGTTTAATTGGTGATCATTTTAATAGTGAGTTTATAGCGCAAGATCATATTTTATTTAATAACAGCGCTGTTGCGGCGCAAATATCTAATGTACACATCAATCAAGCAATCGCCTCTGCTACGCTATCTACAGCGCAAAGTAACGGTTGGATTTGGGACATAGCCCTGCCAACACGCCGTGGCACAGGTTATGTATTTAGTAGTAAATATCAAAGCGATGAAAGCGCAACAAATACGCTAAAAAACTACATTGCTAAAAGTACCAGTGAGCAAAAAGCTGAGCAACTTACCTACCGTGTATTAAAGTTCAGCCCTGGTTACAGGCAAAAATTTTGGATTAAAAACTGTGTTGCCGTGGGTATGTCTGCTGGCTTTTTAGAGCCACTTGAAGCGTCAGCTCTTGCTATGGTTGAGCTTTCAATTAGCATGATAAGCGAGCAACTCCCGCAAAACCGAACCCACATGAGTCAGCTTAAAACGCGTTTTAATGAGCGTTTTAGCACTCGTTGGCAGCGCGTTATTGAGTTTTTAAAGCTTCACTATGTGCTAAGCGAGCGCGACGACACGCCTTATTGGCAAGATATTAGTAATTTAGATACCGCGCCCGAGCGCCTGAAAAACTTACTTAAACTTTGGCAATTTCAGCCCCCTAGCCGCTTTGATTTTATTGAAAACGAAGAAGTGTTTTCATCAAGCAGTTACCAATACGTTTTATATGGCATGGGCTTTAATACACAAACAGTCTCTGCACAAAATACATTTAACGACCCACGTGCTGGGGATTACTATTACCAGCAAAATCGCGAGAAAATAGCTCAGTACTTAAATGGACTGCCAAGTAATCGCGCGCTTTTAAATCATCTTTTATCAAATAATAGGCAGCCACATAATGACTAAAACAAATGCTGTTAAAAACGTAGTAATTGCTGGAGGCGGCACTGCAGGCTGGATGGCCGCAGCGGCACTTGTTAAACTAGTCGGCAATAATATAAACATAACCCTTGTTGAATCTGACGATATTGGCACTGTAGGTGTTGGCGAAGCAACAATTCCGCCTATTCGTACATTTCATAAATTGCTGGGTATAAACGAGCAAGCATTTATGAAAGCCACTCAAGCCAGTTTTAAATTAGGTATTAGCTTTGAAAACTGGGGCGATGACAACACGCATTATATTCACTCATTTGGCGCAACGGGCAAAGAATGTTGGGCGGGTGAATTTCATCACTTTTGGCTGCAAGGTAAAGCACTTGGAATAAACGACCCATTTGGCGATTACTGCTATGAGCTGCAAGCGGCTAAAGGCGGTAAATTTGCGTTTAATCAGCAAAGCCCCATTAACTATGCTTACCATATGGATGCCACGCGTTACGCGCAGTTTTTACGTGAGTTTTCAGAGCCATTAGGTGTAAAACGCATTGAAGGTAAAATACAAAAAGTAGTAAAAAACTCTAAAACGGGCCATATAGAATCATTAATTTTAAATAATGGCGAGCATATTAACGGCGACTTTTTTATTGATTGCACTGGCTTTAGAGGCTTATTAATAGAGCAAGCATTGCATACTGGCTACGAAGACTGGTCTCATTTACTACCGTGTAACAGCGCCATTGCGGTGCAAACAAAATCAACCAGCGAGACCGTATTGCCACTTACCCGCTCTATTGCCCATAAAAGCGGCTGGCAATGGCGTATACCGCTGCAAAACCGTGTAGGCAACGGATTAGTTTATTGCAGCCAATATATGGATGACGAACAAGCCAAAGCGCTATTATTAAATAACATTGAAGGTGAGCCGCTTACAAAGCCACGTATTATTAAATTTAAAACAGGGCGTCGCTTAAAAGGCTGGAATAAAAACTGCCTAGCGCTTGGTCTTGCTAGTGGTTTTGTAGAGCCACTTGAGTCCACCAGCATTCACTTAATTATGTCGGGTATTATTCGCTTTATGCGTTTATTTCCGTTTAATGGCATAACTAATCACGCCATTGACGAATACAACAAACAGCTTAAAAGCGAAATTGAAAATATTCGCGACTTTATTGTGCTGCACTATAAAGTAACTAATCGCGACGACAGTGAATTTTGGCAACACTGTAGTGAGATGGAAGTGCCAAAAACACTTCAGCATAAAATTAATTTGTTTAAACAAACCGGCCGTGTATTTTTAGACGATGGCGACATTTTTAGAGTCGATTCGTGGGTGCAAGTTATGCTTGGTCAGGGTATTGAGCCTAATCAACATCACTTAATAGCCAGCATGATGAGCGACGAAGAACTCACCCGTTTTTTACACGGTATTAAGCAACAAATAGAGCAACGCGCCAGCCAATTACCGCCTCACCATGAGTTTTTAAAGCAGTATTGCCCAGCATAAAAAACCCTTATTACTAAGGGTTTTTGGTACACACAACAACTTTTACGTTTTATTCTTCACACTTAACCACGGCGCTTTTAGCGCCTTGTGGTTTAAAGCTAATATCTGCAACTGAAACGTTAAGCTTTCCCGCCGTTTTAATAATAAAAGGGCTGGTTACTCGGGCAAAATCAACGCCCTTTTTAGCAAAACACGCTAAATCTATACTCATGGTTTGCCATGTATTTAAATCAGCATTTTCAAAATCACTGGTAATATCAAGCTCGCCACCACAGCCTTGTTCGCACTTCATTGCAAGGTATGTTTGTGAGCTAGGTACTTCGTTTACTTTATAGCTAAAGCTAAGGGCTGAATTTGCTTCAATGTAGGCCACTTTGTCTTCGGTAAAGTTACTATTAATTTCGATATAGCTGGCTGCAGTCCCATCAAAATTAAATTGCATCGCATCTTCTTGAATCGCTTTGTCTTCAGTGCGATAAGTAATGCCGCCAAGCTTTACACTGTTACTTGCTACTTGGTGCTGCTCGCTGTTTGAATTTAAAAACAAACGCCACGGTGTTTTAAAGCTGCCATTAAATATAGATAACGGCGCAAGGTTACTAATATCAACACCTGAGTCTTCATTTAGATTATTGCCAAGCGTACTTTCATCTTCATACGTTAAGCCAAAGCCATAGGGTAATAATGGTGAGTAATCAGCATCGCCCTTATTTACTGCAGTCTGAAGTGGCGATTTAGGCCACGAGAACGACAATTTACCTTTAAAGTCGTACTGTACCTGCCCATTTTCATCCGCTAGTAATACATCAGCAATGCCTTGTCCTTCAGTGCCAGGAAGCCATGCTGCTACAAATGCATCTGACGCGTTTAGCTCGCTGTTAACCCACATTGGTCTGCCCGATATAAACACAGAAACAACGGGTATATTTTGCTGCTTTAATGTTTTTAATATTTTAAGAGAGCGTTTATTATTACGTTCAAACTCAAGGTTGTCTTTATCGCCATGCCCCTCTGCGTATGGTTCTTCACCAAATACAACAATGGCTACATCGGGTTTGCTAGTAAATTCACCCGTTGGGCTTAAAATAGCGTTACCGCCAGCAGCCTCTATTTGCGTTTTTAGCCCCGCATAAATAGACGTTGCTCCAGGAAAGTCTGCATTTTGATTATTAGTTCCTTGCCAAGTAATACTCCAACCGCCCGATTGCTTGCCTATGTTGTCGGCGGCATCGCCCGCTATAAGTATGTTGCTTAATGGGTTAAGCGGTAATAAATGGTTGTTGTTTTTAAGCAGTACTAACGACTCTTGTACCGCTTGGCGGGCAATATCGCGATGTGCTGGCGCACCTATTAGCTCTAATTTACCTGAATATTTTCGATTTGCGGGGCTTGGTTTATCAAATAAACCCGCACGTAATTTAACGCGTAAAATACGTGCTACGGCGTCATCTATTCGCGCCATTGTTATTGTGCCCGCTTTTACTTGTTTAATTGTATTTTCATAAAGTGGTTTCCAAGCACCCGTTGGTACCATAAAAATATCAAGCCCCGCATTAACAGCCTGCGGGCAACTTTCATTTGTACAGCCTGCAACTTGTCCGTGTCCGTTCCAATCTCCTACAACAAAGCCATCAAAACCCATTTTTGTTTTTAATACATCGGTAAGTAAGTATTTGTTGCCGTGATTTTTTTTACCATTCCAGCTATTAAACGATGCCATAACCGACTGACTACCTGCGGTTAAGCCACCTATATAACCTTGCGCATGAATGTTATATAACACCTCTTCGCTATCAATGTTATCGCCTTGATCGTCACCATCTACGGTTCCGCCATCGCCTAAAAAGTGCTTGACGGTACTAATTACGCGTTTATCACTTAAAAAGTCCTCTTCGGCTCTGCCTTGTAATCCGTTTACAATTGCGGCTGAATATTCACGTACAATTGCAGGGTCTTCTGAGTAACCTTCGTACGTTCTGCCCCATCGGTCATCGCGCACAACCGCAACAGTTGGTGCAAACACCCAATCAATACCTGTAGCCATTACTTCTACCGCTGTTGCCGCTGCAATTTGCTCTATAAGCGCAGGGTTATTAGCAGCGCCCAAACCAATATTATGCGGAAATAACGTCGCACCAATAACGTTATTATGTCCATGTACGGCATCAGTGCCCCACATAGTAGGGATTTTACTGCCATCAATTGAGTCATCAATCGATGCTTTATACATGCTCTCAGCAAGTGTTATCCAATCTGCAGGGGTTGCATGCTTATTAGCATTCGGGAACGAGCCACCGCCATTTAAATACGAACCAAAACCATATTTTCGCATATCTTCAACACTAATATCGCGAATTTCAGGTTGAATCATTTGCGCTACTTTTTGCTCAAGCGTCATCGACTTTAAATACTGTGCAATCGTATTTTCAATTTCAGGCGCTTTAACTACCTTACTTTTAAGCGTTGGCCAAAGTGATAAATCACCTTGCTCGTGCTCAGCCTTTTTGACTACGGCGCTTTGGCTATTATTTGCATTAATCTCTTGTTTGTTACAGCCACTTAAAACGCATAATCCTCCTATTAAAATGGGGAGTATGTGTAACCTGTTAGTGTTTAAGCTTTTTTTCATTTTTATAGCCCTGTGTTGTGTCAGTGTGATTTTGTGAGCGCTTATTTGTTATTTAAATTTAACTATTGACCTGTTTAACAATAGCCACTAACCTAAATATGGAAGCGCTTCCTTAAAGTTATTAAATACCATACTTAGTGATTAATCAAATTAAATATGGAAGCGCTTCCAACAATGAATTTAAAATACGCTCTATACAAAGCAAACTTTACCAAAATGAAGCAGAGGTTTTCTCTTAATGAAACAATTATCTTTACCTAGTGGCTCACCACTTTTAGCCAAAAATTTTACTTATGGTGTAGCTACGGCCTCATTTCAAATTGAAGGCGGCGCAGCTGACCGCTTGCCATGTATTTGGGATACCTTTTGCAGTAAAGAAGGCAAAATAGTCGATAATTCAAATGGCGATGTAGCCTGCGAGCACTACACTCGCTGGAAAGACGATATAAACTTAATTGAATCATTAGGTGTAGACGCTTACAGACTTTCTATCTCGTGGCCGCGCGTAATGACTAAAAGCGGTCACTTAAACCCAACAGGCGTTAAGTTTTATACCGACATTTTAGATGAATTAAAACGCCGTAACATTAAAGCTTTTGTAACGCTGTACCACTGGGATTTACCACAACATATTGAAGACGAAGGTGGCTGGCTAAACCGTAACACCGCTTACGAGTTTGCACATTACACAGATTTAATTACCAAAGCATTTGGGGAACGTGTGCACTCTTACGCCACCTTAAACGAGCCGTTTTGCAGCTCTTATTTAGGTTACGAAATAGGCGTACATGCGCCTGGCATAGTAGGTCGCGAATTTGGTCGTAAAGCCGCGCACCACTTATTACTAGGTCACGGTTTGGCTATGCAAGTACTTGCTAAAAATAGCCCAAATACGCTAAACGGTATTGTACTTAACTTTACGCCTTGTTACTCCGTTACCCAAAGTGAAGACGATTTAAAAGCCACTGCATTTGCTGATGACTATATAAACCAATGGTACATGCAGCCTGTAATGCAAGGTCAGTACCCAGATATAATTTCGCAATTACCTAAAGCCCACCGCCCAGATATTTTAGATGGCGATATGGAAATAATTGCTCAACCGCTAGATTACCTAGGGGTTAACTTTTATACCCGCATGCATTATCAAGCAAGCGAAACTGACTTTTACCATGAGCTGCCACATAAAGCGCCAATGACCGATATAGGCTGGGAAATTTATCCTAAAGCGCTTACAGAATTACTTGTATCGTTAAACGAAAAATACACCTTACCTCCTATTTATATTACCGAAAACGGCGCAGCCATGGCTGACGAATTTAAAGACGGTGAAGTGATAGATAACGACCGTATTGAATATTACCACGAGCATTTAAATGCCCTACATAACGCAACCGAGCAAGGCGTAAAAGTAGATGGTTACTTTGCGTGGAGCTTAATGGATAACTTTGAATGGGCAGAAGGATATTTAAAACGTTTTGGAATAGTACATGTAGACTACAACACACAAAAACGAACTGTTAAAGCCAGCGGTAAAGCGTACAGTAACCTAATAACTAGCCGATAGTTTATCGGCTTATAACAATAAGAACACACACTGTGAACAAACTCCCTTTATACGAAAAAGTCGGTTATGCCATGGGTGATGCCGGCGCTAACTTAGTATGGCGCGGTGCGCTTGCTTATTTAGCGGTGTTTTACACCGATACATTTGGCATATCGGCAGCCGCCGCTGCCATGTTGTTTTTGGTGGTAAGGCTATCTGATGGCGTAACCGATATTATTATGGGTATGATTGCCGACAGAACGCAGTCGCGCTTTGGTAAATTTCGCCCGTGGATACTCTACTCCGCACCGTTTTTGGGCTTGTTTATGGTGTTGTGTTTTACTACACCCGACTTTAGCACCACCAACAAACTTATTTATGCCTACGTAACCTACATTGGTTTAACGCTTGCTTACACCGTAAGTAACGTGCCCTACTCGGCACTTATGGGCGTTATGACACCAGACGATACAGAGCGCACAAAGCTCTCTGGTTTTAGGTTTGCAGGTGCGTTTACTGGTGGCTTATTGGTTATGGGTTTTTTACCTGAGCTAGTGGCATTTTTTGGTGGCGGCGACAACGCCAAAGGCTATCAGCTTACTATGTACTTATTTGCCAGCTTACTTATTATTTTAATGGTTATAACGTTTGCTACCACCAAAGAGCGTGTAACACCGCACGCCTCAAATGAAGGAAATTTAAAATCAGAATTGTTTGATTTAACCAAAAGCCTGCCATTTATAATCCTACCTTTGCTTGCCACTACCCTGTTTTTTTATTACCGCGATTTATACAGTGGCGTATTTTTTGCCCTTGTTATGGCTGCAATGACATTCGTTATTAAAAAATTACTCAATAAAGATAAGCATAGCTTAACGGGATCACAGCGCGACATGGTTGATCTTCTGACCAACAAACCTTGGTTGGTATTACTCGGCATTGGTTTTTTAACCATGATGTTTAATGGCATAAAATACGGTGTAATTGCGTACTACTTTAAGTACCACGTAGCCAATGAACTCATGGCTGGGCAATACTTTATCGCCTTATTAGTTGTATCTATATTTGGCGCACTTGCCACAGGTAAACTGGCCGAAATTATGGGTAAACGAAACCTATTTATTGCTTCATTAATGCTAAGCGGCTTACTCACTACTGCATTTTACTGGGTACCTAGTGATAACCTAATTGCTGTATTTACCTTTGGTTGCGCCGCTGAATTTTTTGCCGCGATGATGCCAACATTATTTTTTAGTATGCTTGGTGATTCAGCCGATTATTCAGAGTGGAAAAACAAACGCCGCGCTACAGGTCTTATTTATTCTGCGGGTACATTTGTGCAAAAAACCGGTGGTGGTTTTGCCGGTGCATTAGTATTGGTGGTACTTGCAGGCTACGGCTATAACGGTATGGATGAGCTAACAATTACGCAGGCCCTACCTGGCATGCAGCTACTTATGAGCTGGATACCTGCCGCATTTGCTTTTTTAGGCGCCGCATTGATGCTTATTTATCCGCTTACCTCAGCGATGACACAAAAAATAACAGAAGATTTAGCAATTAGACGCAGTAATGTGTAAATTAACTTTTAATGAACATTCGCACTTTATATTTTTTATAAAGTGCGAGTAAAAATACATATAAGCTAGGACATCAATGGCGACAATTTATCAAGTATCAGAAATGGCAGGTGTGTCTTTATCAACTGTTTCAAGGGTACTTAACGACAACGACTACGTAAGCAAAAAAACTAAAAAAAAGGTATTAGAAGCAATGAAAGAGCTAGGCTATCAGCCAAGTTCTATTGCACGCTCTTTGGCGTCTAGCACTACAAACAGCGTTGGTATTTTAGTTTCTGAGTTGGATGGTCCGTTTTTTGGTCAAATGATGTCAGCCATTGAAGAGCACCTTCGTATTGCGGGTAAACACGTTATTATTACCCCTGGGCACAGTGATGAAAAAAAAGAAAAAAGCGGTTTTGATTTTTTAATAGGCCGTAATTGCGACGCTATTATTGCCCACGTAGAAGCGGTATCAAACGAGTATCTAATTGAGTTAAGTAAAGGCAAAACCCCTATTTACTTAATGAGCCGCTACGTTAAAGAAATTGAAGTAAACTGCATTAGCCTCGATAACGTAATGGGCGGCTACTTAGCCACTAAAGCCATGATCAACAAAGGTCATAAAAACATTGCGTACATAGCAGGCCCGCAGTTTAAAGAAGATGCGTCAAACCGTTTAAAAGGTCACAAACAGGCATTAGCAGAATACAACCTAACCTTTGACGAAAACCTATTTTACATAGGCGACTTTAAAGAAACCGGCGGCAGCGACGGCTTAAGGCATTTTATTCAAAATAAAGCGCAAATAACCGCCCTTGTATGCGCCAATGACGAAATGGCATCGGGTGCTATGAAATACGCCCGCGAACACGGTTTTAACCTGCCAAAAGATTTAGCCATTATTGGGTTCGATAACGTAATTTTTACCAATTACCTATACCCAACACTGACTACAATAGATAACCCAGTTCCCGAAATGGGCCGAGCTGCGGCTAACTTAGTACTTAAAGATATTTATAAAAAAAGCGGCATAATAGTAAAGCGCGTGTTTCAGCCAAAACTTATTTTAAGAGACTCAACACCAGATATTAATTAACTTTAAATCTAATTTAAGTCTAGTTTAAATCTAAGTTATGTAACTCATTACGCACCCACTGCGTATCTAAATACTGCTCTACGTGCTGCTGCGCAAACTTTAAAAAGTTACGTGCAGCATGCGATATGTGCCTATCTGTTCGCATTACAAAATACCACTGACTCGCTAAATGGGTATCGGTTACGTTTAAAATTTTAAAGCTTGTATCGTCTTTTGCTAGTACATGGCGTGATAAAACCGCAATCCCCATCCCCGACGCAACCGCAACGCGTATTGCTTCATTACTCGCCATTTGCACGCTATCGCTCAGCACTAAGCCTCGGCTTTGTAATTCACTTTCAAATAACATACGCGTTGCTGAACCATTTTCTCGTAATAAAAAGCGATACTGCATTAAATCAGTTAATTTAACGGCTTTTACGTGAGCTAACGGGTGATTTAGCGGCACTATAAATTCCAGCGGATTATGCAAAAAACGCGCAGCTTGTGCGCTCTCAAGTGACGGCGGGTGGCTAAATACATAAATATCGTCCTCTCCTCGCTCAAATCTTTCGAGCACCTCAGCCCTGTTACCAATTTCAAGTGGAAGTTCAACATGAGGATGTAAATTACTATAAGGTCCAAGCAGTTTTGGTAAAATATATTGCGCCGTATTAACCATGGCAATTTTACAACGCCCGCGCGACCCACCATTAAGCTCGGTTAAAAAATCTTGGTAGTCTTCAAAATGTCCAAATATCTGTTGGCATGTTTTAAACAGTTCAAGCCCCGCATCTGTCACGTGTAGCTTTTGCTGTTGTATAAGGAGTAGTCGCTCGCCTACTGCTTCTTGCAGTCGCTTTACTTGTAGCGATACAGTTGGCTGTGTTAGGTGTAAACGCCTTGCTGTTTCGCTTATTGAACCCGTTTTAACTACGCTCATAAATACTTCAAGCAACCTAAACGATATATGTCGTAAATCCATACCTACCTCATAATATATCTAATAATAGTTAGCTAACAAGTAACTCATAGATAAATACCTATACATAACTCGCATTTATTTTATTATTTACTATACAAAGTTTTATCTACAATAGCGCTACTTAATTTATCAACTAGTAAGGAAAGTCAGTGCCAGATATTGTTGTTATGTTTTTTATTTTAGGATTAGTTGCGGGTATTTTACGCTCGGATTTGGCCATTCCAAAAGCCACCTACGACACACTAAGCTTATTGCTCATGTTAACTATCGGCTTAAAAGGCGGTATGGTGCTGCACGGTAACTTAAGCTGGCAACTACTGCCCGAAATGGGATCGGTTATGCTCCTTGGTGCACTTATACCCCTTATGCTTTACCCTATTTTAAAATACGTGATTAAACTCTCTGTTGCTAATAGCGCCAGTATTGCCGCACATTATGGCTCAGTGAGTGCAGGTACATTTGCTGTTGCGCTCGCCTATGCCGAGTCGGCTAAGTTGGTAGTAGGTGCAGAAGTAACCTTGTATTTAGTGATGCTAGAACTCCCTGCAATTATTGTTGGTTTATTGCTTTACCGAAAGTTTGATAAAGAAAACGGCCAAAACAATGAGCTATCGTTAAAAGCCCTTTGGCACGAAACTCTCACAAACAAAAGCGTAATTCTGCTCATCGGTGGTGTCGTAATAGGTATGATGTACGGCACGATGCAAGGCAGCCAGGTAACTAGTCTTTTAACCAGTAGCTTTAAAGTTGTACTTGCCTTATTTTTACTAGAAATGGGTTTAGTAGCCGCGCAAACTCTTCGCCCTATCCCCTGGAAACATTGGAAGCTAGCGGTATTTGCTATTGTCACCCCGCTATTTTTAGGCACAATTGGCGCAGCAGTAGGCACACTTTTAAATTTAGAATTAGGCTCGATTGTTATATTGGGCAGCTTAGTAGCCAGCGCCTCATACATAGCCGCACCCGCTGCAATAAAAGCGGCAATCCCTAAAGCCGATATTGGTCTTGCTATGCTGAGCTCACTCGGGGTAACTTTTCCGTTTAATGTGATTGTTGGTATAGGTTTATATCACCACTTTGCACTAGCAATGCAGTAAACGAACAAATCAGTATTAACAATTAATATTTTTACTTTGAAGCTGTTAAGCCCATCTTATACGGGATTAACAGCTAAATTAAAAAGGCCATTTTATAGTAAATACAATGGTCACTTAATCGTTAATTTTTTATGTGGGCTTAAAAAAAACATTTTTTTCCACCCTTGGTTTTGCGTTGTAAAAAGCCACGGCATGGGCACTAACGATAAAATAGAATAATGTACATGAGGCTGTTTTCCCGCCGCATTTCCTGTATCACCTAATAAACCAATCTGGCTATTTATACTAACCATATCACCGGTATTTACTGAATAGTTATTTAAATGAGCAAAGTAATGTATTCGCCATTTAGGCCCAAGTACAGCAACCGCTTTACCACCTCGGCTTAACTCACCTGCAAATATAACAACACCGCTTGTTGATGCAACCACGGGGGTATTTTTTGTGCCAAAAATATCAATTCCTTTGTGCACACCCGACCTACCCCAAGGCTCGTACCAAAACGTATTATGGTTCCAATCTTTACTTGTTGCACCTTGTACCGGAATCATTATTTTTTCAGGAATTAGTAAGCCTATAATTAATAAAGTAGCTATTCCAATTGCAATCCACTTAAGTACTTTCACTTTTCTATCCTTGATATTTAAATAACTTATACAGGTAAATTATTAGCCATAATAACTGAACTCATCATGAGTCGTATTTATGCTGTTTTATTTGAATGAAACACCCGACTAACATGTACTAAGCTGATCAACTTCAAAACAGGTTTGATAAGTAATTGAGCACTGCCCGCTATAAACAGCCATGTGCCACTTTCTATTAGTGAGTCATTTAAAAAGAAAAAACTGCCAATTAAAAACCAAACAGCAATCAAAAAATCGTTAAACGCTCCCAGCGCTTCATATCGTCGCTGGATGGTAATATGCTCTTGTCCTAAATCTAAAATAAACTGATTACTAGAATCCATAAGTACTGCTCACTCTTTTATTTCATAATTTAAAAAGCTTGTTTTCACAAGCTAAACTGCACCATACAATAACAAAATTTACGCAATAAAAGATATCAGCATTAGAGTGGGTCCATCTAAAACATTGAGTATCAAAGGTATTTTTTCATTAAATTTATAAGGTATATTCGTAAACAAGATAACTAGAATTTGAGCTTTAAGTTAGCAGGTTTTGCTAAAATTAAATCTACAATGGCCGCCTTATCACCGCTAGCACATTCAACAAAGCCTATCGTAAACACTAATAAAGTAACTAACTGGCTTTTTAAAAGTATACAAATACAAAAACCCCACGTTAAGCTTTACCTAACGTGGGGTTTGATACTCGTGAATTTTACAGCTAATTCAAGCTATAAAGTTAATCTTAAAGAGATAACTCTTTTTTAGCGCGAGTTAAGTTATGCGTTACAAGTGAGTTTTTAGAAATCTGAACCGCTTCATATAAATCAGAAATGCCAGCAGTGTCTTTTTGAGCCTTAATACGCGCTACACCACGGTTACTTAATGCAAACGATGTAAGTTCACGTACTTTTAAACGCGGACCATGGCTTTGCTTAAGTAATGCAATTGCTTGTGTACAAATAGCTTCTGCTTCTTCGTAGTTTCTTGATTCAACATTTAAAGCACAGCTATTAAATGATTTTTCAAATGCGGGTGCTGCAGTTGCAGAGTCTTCAATAACCATTAATTTATAATCACCTTGTTTAGCCATTGCCGCAGCTGAACAAGTTAATAATGAGCCAAGAGCGATGGTTTTTAAAAGTGTAAATTTCATGATTATATTCCTATTAAGTTAGTCGTACTTGTTGCCGACAACTAAACTTTAGAGTGTTAGCTCAATTACCACAAACGATAAAAACAAACCTAATAAGTGAATAAATCTAACTTATAGACTTTAGTCTAGCACCTGTAAAAATACTTATTAATTACAATTAGTTAAAATCCATAAAAACAACTAAACAGTAAATAGCAGAATACAGTTTTTTTATTTTTTAATAACACAATACAAAATTAATAAACACAAAAAAGCCGATGTTGGGGTTTAATCCAACATCGGCTTTTTTACTCTCGCTATTTTATATCATGCTTTAGTAAGCACTCTATAAAACACGTTATAAAGGTTTTTTATAACGATAATTCTTCTTTAGCGCGAGTTAAGTTGTGCGATACCATTGAGCTGTTAGACAATTTTGATGCTTCGTATAAATCAGCAAGTGCAGCTGTATCGTTATGCGCTTTTAAACGTGCAACACCACGGTTGCTTAATGCGAATGACGTAAGTTGGCGTACTTTAAATTTAGGGCCATCTGCGTCTTTTAAAAGCGCGATTGCTTTAGTACAAATTGCTTCAGCCTCAGCGTAATTTTTTGACTTAACATTCAGTGCGCAGCTATTAAATGATTGCTCAAGTGGCTGTGGCGCTGTTGCAGCTTTAATAACCATTAATTTGTAATCACTTTGGTCAGCCATTGCAGCAGCTGAACATGTTAATAGTGAGCTAAGAGCGATAGTTTTGATAAGTGTAAGTTTCATGGTCATATTCCTGATTAGTTAAGCCGTGCTTGTTGCCGACAACTGAACTTTAGAGAATTACCACAACCCCGACAAACGATTAAAACAAACCTAATAAGTGAGAAAAATTAACCTATAGACCTTAGTCTAATACGTTTAAACTTTTTCTATATATTTAAATAACTTACTTACCACTTTACGTGCCTAAAATCGCTACTTTACGTTTTAAAATGTATATAATTATTTATGTCTTTTTTTAGTTGGTTTTATTTTAAACATCTTACTTTGGCATAGCTGAGTAACAATCAAACAAATTTATACATTTAATAACATGCAATACTAAGTCATGTATTTATAATTACAGCTCTGGTAACTTTTCATCATTAATGGATTAACTTTTTTGAAACACACACTTCCTCTTTTTGTTTTATTAAGCACGCTTTTATCATTTAGCCAAAATGCTAACGCAAGGCTTTTGCTCGGTAATGACATGCCTAACACCGGTATGTTTATAAAATCAGAATTTAATGGCGATAGCAGCATTACATCTGCGGGTGTAGAAATGATGGTCAAACAAAATTACAGTAACTTTGGTGTTGTTTTTACAAGCGCAATTGGCGCGGCAGTAATCGATAATAAACAAGGCGAGCAAGAAAAATTTATAACATTGGACAATGGCATGAAGCTTGGTTATTTTAATGACTTTTTTATATACGCCGAGCTTGGCTTAGATCTGTTCGAACTTGCCTTTAAAAACGATAGAGGCGATAACACCTACCAAATAGAAAAATCGAACAACGATATAGACGGCTTCGCAGGTATAGGTGCGGGTTATCACTTTAAGCCATTTAAAATAGAAGTATATACCCGAGCACGCCAAATAGATGGCGACTACTGGGAAGCACAAGAACATATTTACAGCGGTGTGCAGCTCAGCTTTACGTTTTAATTGCCCTTTTGTTTTATAAGAAAAATAAAAAGCGTGTGAAATACAGCTATTTCACACGCTTTTTAAAAAATTACATTTAGCAGGTTTGAGCTAATCAATTTATATTTAACGGATAGTTTTGGCTACTTTACCAATACTCAAACCCTGAATTAAAATTGAAAACACCACAACCGCATAAGTAAGAGCCAACAAAATATCGCGCTCGTTCCCATCAGGTAACTGCAATACCAGTGCAACCGAAATACCACCGCGCAAGCCACCCCAGGTTAAAACTTTCCATGCACCAGATGGCAACTCTAATTGCTTATTAAATGTAGTGGTTGTTATACCCACAACGATTAAACGTGCGAGTAACGCGATTAAAATTGTTAAGCCACCAGCAATAAACAAATTACTCGAAAATGCAATCATGACGACTTCAAGCCCTATGAGTACAAATAAAATGGCATTTAAAATTTCGTCAATCAGCTCCCAAAATAAATCAACGTAATGGCGTGTTTTGTCGCTCATAGCCATACTACGACCATGATTGCCCACCATTAACCCCATCATTACCATTGCAAGTGGGCCCGACAAATGCCAATGGCTTGCAAGTGCATAACCACCAATAACGCCCGCTAAAGTAAGGAGTACTTCTTCTTGGTAACTATCAATACTTTTAAGTAAGTAATATAAAATACCACCTAATACCAAACCAAAAACAATACCACCACCGGCTTCAACCGCCAGCGTGTGCGCTATATAATAAGTTGTAGGAATGTCACCACTTGATAAAACACCCAATAAAAGCACAAAAATAACCACGCCAATACCATCGTTAAACAACGACTCACCCGCAATCACGGTTTCAATACTTTTGGGCGCACCCGCAGATTGTAAAATTCCCATTACCGCAATAG
Source organism: Pseudoalteromonas aliena (assembly GCF_038155085.1). Taxonomy (GTDB): domain Bacteria; phylum Pseudomonadota; class Gammaproteobacteria; order Enterobacterales; family Alteromonadaceae; genus Pseudoalteromonas; species Pseudoalteromonas aliena_A. The sequence continues at coordinate 130,142 of NZ_JBAKAU010000001.1, read as the reverse complement.
GATCGGTTGGTGATATTAACGCGCCAAATAACAAGCACCAAATAAACCCCAAATCAAAACCAAGTAACGGCAATACAAAATAAAGCGCACCTGCAATAATAACCGTAGATAGCAGCGTACCAACACAGGCCAAAATACCTATTGGCAATTTATAGCGCCTTAAGTCGCTAACATTTACATGCAGCGCCCCAGCAAACAGCAGCATAGAGAGCATGCCATCGAGCAAAACTTCAGTAAAATCTAACTGATCGAGCAAACTTACTTCGTAATCTATAAGATCATCAAACCCTAAAAAGCCCAAAAATATAGCGCCGATAGATAAAAGCATCGAAATAACCATAACGCCAATGGTTGTTGGCAAGCCAATAAAGCGATGGTTTACATAGGTGAGTAACGCGGTAATTGATAAAAATATCGCACTTATTTCAAGTACGCTTAGGCTGGTTCCTGGTGCCATGGTTTAAATCTCAATATTTATTTAATGATACCTTGCTCAAAATAAGCAAAGCAGAAGGGTTATTATTTTTTATACGCTTATCTCGCATTATATTCGTGTAGCCTAAACAAGCATACCCAAAATATTAATGTATTTAGCGTATTAGCCTACGCATTTAATAAAACAAAAAAGCCCATGTTAGGAATTAACCTAACATGGGCTTTTTTACTCTCGCTATTTTATAAAGTACTTATAAAGAAAGCTCTTCTTTAGCGCGAGTTAAATTGTGCGATACCATTGTACTTGAAGACATTTGGTTTGCTTCGTATAAATCAGCAAGGCCAGCAGTGTCGTTGTTCGCTTTTAAACGTGCGACACCACGGTTGCTTAATGCGAATGACGTAAGTTGGCGTACTTTAAATTTAGGGCCATCTGCGTCTTTTAAAAGCGCAATTGCTTTAGTACAAATTGCTTCAGCCTCAGCGTAATTTTTTGACTTAACATTCAGTGCACAGCTATTAAATGATTGCTCAAGTGGCTGTGGCGCTGTTGCAGTTTCAATAACCATTAATTTGTAATCACTTTGCTCAGCCATTGCAGCAGCTGAACATGTAAGTAGTGAGCTAAGAGCGATAGTTTTGATAAGAGTAAGTTTCATGGTCGTAGTCCTGTTGGTTAAGCCGTGCTTGTTGCCGACAACTGAACTTTAGTGAATTACCACAAAAACGACAAACGATTAAAACAAACCTAATAAGTGAATAAATCTAACCTATAGACTTTAGTCTAATGCCAAACTAGTAAGCAATTCATAGCAAGTACATTAACTATGATAGTAAACACCAACTAATTTAACTCCCTTATCAATCGCAAACCTATAAACTCCTCCGCCCATATGCCATAATCTTAATAATTCATTATTTTAGTAACTTGGCGCGTATTTAGGCGCTTTTAAGTTAACTACTCAGGGTTTTCAGCATGGCATATCAAGAGCAAAATCAAGCAACAATCTATTGGCACGACTATGAGTAAAAAACACTAACAAACTGATATATAAGAAATATAAATAAATAAAGTTTATTTTTATACACGCATATATACACACCATTGCCTCCTCATCATAGGAGTAACCGCATTAGAGATAGTTGATCAATTGATGAATGGCTCCAGTGAAGGGCTACATAATTTAATTTCTTGTAGCAGGTAGGTATGCAACTCTTTTCACACAAACTTTATGACAAGTTTAGAATTGATTAAACGAATAAATCTTAGGTGATTGTTATGCGGCTTTAGATTCGAGCTATACATTTAAATTCAATTTCAGCTTGTGCATCTGATTTGAATGGAACCATATCTTTTTGAGTTACCTTAATTATTTTAATGACTTCATTTTTTGATTCGCAATATTTATTAGCCTCTTTAATAGCATCAGCTTTTACCGCAGAACCTGTAACATCAAATCCTTTTTCAGACCTTGAAATCAAAAAAGAATCATCACCTAGAGGGACAACTCCTGATGTATGTGCGCAAGCGGATACTAACAAAATTAGACTAATACTAACTAATTTTTTCATCTTAACTCCTTAAAAACCGATTGATTATATTATCACCGCTGCTATGAGCGGCAAATTAACTTAATCTCAAATAAGTTAGGTACGAACACGAGTCAAAGATGACTTTTGCTGCTAAATGACTTAGGGGTAGCTTTTAAATCCCGACAGAGTTCGTTAACTTTTGGCTCATCCTCTTAAATGCCTCTTCAGAGGTAGAATTTGAGTTGAATATAGGAACACTAAATACCTTGTTGTATAAACCTAGTTGCTGGTTTGGTATATGTAACATTGGAAGGCGCCAATTAAGAATAACTGCTACGCAGTTTTCACCATATTTATCAAAGTGTTCTTTTATCATTGGAGAGTAAATTTCATCAGCAACACTTAAATAATCTGAAGTTTCATTTAGGCTTTCTATTACTTGAAACTCATGATTCGGGTTTAATAAATGCGAAATATCAATTGCCGCAATCCCTTTTTGGCACCGCTTGCTATCACTTAAAAAGCGTTTTGCAGACTGCTTGAGCGCTTTCTCTATATTTTTCCCAAACGTCTCTTCTTTAGCGGGTCTCTTACATTCAACAAAAAATGAATCTTTTTTATCATATGCGTTGAAATCGGCTACTGTATTAAAGCTCAAGCTATAACCAGCTCTTTTAAAATAGCTTGCCATATATAATTCGAACGAAAAATCGCGTGCAGAGGATGGTTTAATTTTTAAATCATCCTCTTCATATAGTTCTACACCTGATAATAGTTTTTTAATACTCTCATTAACTTCTTTGTTATCAAATTCAATCAGCCTTTGATGGATCTGAATGACTTCATAAACTTCATAAACAGAGCTGGAATATGACTTATTCTCAATAATCTCTTTAAAAGTTTCTTTCCCCCAGTTATCTAGCAACTTTTTATAACTTTTATCATACTTAGCCAGTCGGCTATTTTTTATGTTAAACCCTTTTTTTTCAAGCCAGCCAAGTGCTTCTCGATATTTTTCTAAGGTAGCATCTAATCGCTCTTGTTTTATTTTAGATTTTTTATTAATTGGCACGATAAATCCTTTTAATACTGAGAAAAGCTAACAATTTCATAGTAAAAATAACGCATGCTTATGTAGCGCTCATTTTTTATCTTTATACAGTTTTAACAAATTACCTAAGATATTACTATAACTAGAGACTAAACTATTCAGTTATAGGCTCTAATTTTCCGTTTAGCCCTTTAGCCTCATTTCCATAACTCACGAAATTAGCTTTTTCTGTTGGGGTTGGTAGCGGTGAGTTATGTGTATGCGTTGATAAAGTCCGGTTCATTTGTTCGACCAGGCTTATTAAATCTAGTAGTACTTGTGCTACGTTTACTGAGCTATCTCCCAACCACACTGTTTTACCTTCTATCTTTGCCAGTTCAGTGGCTTTAGCATGTAAGGTTTTGAGCGTTTCTAAGCTCATGTTCTCATGGGCTTTAATATCTATCTGTTTTTTACTGCCAAGTAACAACCCTTCAAGCGCTGTGATTAATGCTTTTTTACCTACTACTGTTTTTAGGGCGCCCATGACTTCGGTTATTTGGTTGCCGTCAATTTTTAGCGTGTCGTGTGCATCTATGCTGCAGTTGCGTTGATGGTAAATTTCTTCGCGGTTGCGCGATTTAATTTTACTGGTATCGCTTGTTTGGGTTATGTCACCGTCGGTTGTGGTGTGCCAGTTGCCGTCTCGGCCTTGTAGCTTACTTCGGCTATTTTGCTGTAGCGTTACGTCTGTTCGTTTGTGCTCTGGCACTAGGCTTTGCCAAGGTAATAAGCTGGTGATTACGGGGTGGCTGTTTAGGCCATCGATGTACTGTATTAAACACTGCATACCTGGCGCGGGCTCGTTTAGTAAACCATGATCAGAGGCTTGGCCTGTGCCGAGTGTTACTTGCTGAAATATAGGCACAGCTAATGGCTCGCCTGTAAGTGGGTTTAATAGCTGTACGTCGGCGGCTTTTAGTGGCCTAAAGGCACTGCTAATTGTTGCGGTCGCGGGTATATCGTAAATACGTTCAATACGCGCGAGCTGGGGTAAGTGCTTGCGCTGGCCTAGCTCTGGAAAGTAGCGCAGCACTAAGCGCTTTATAGCGTTTTTGACCATCTGATCACCTGTTTGTTTTCACTAAGTGTTACTTCGGTTATAAAGCGGTTATTTAATTTTATGCCTGGCCTTAGTTTTGGCGTTGCCACTATCGAGCCTGTGTTTGCACCAGTTACTTTTATTGGATGTTCTTCAAAGTCGGTTATCTCGCTTTGCATCCAACGTGAGTCGTGCCAACTGCCAACGTATACTTTACCGTCGGGGCGTTGCTGAAATATAAAATCAGGAATACTAAATACATGCTCGCACTGGCGCAGTGCTTCAATGCCTGTGCCTTGATGATAAAACGCGGGTACCGGTGTATGAGTGTAATCAGTATCAGGGTAAATAAATTCAATACCAATGTTACTTAGTGCATCGCATACGTTAGCTAACGTGGCATGGCGTATTGCAAAATTATGAGGAAATGATAATGCACCAACAAGTTCACGGCAGGTTAAAAACCAGCGACCATTACTTTGGTGCTTTGCTTCAATCACGCCTAAAAAATACGGCTGCATGTTATCAATAGCATAGCCTATATGTAACTCAACTAAACCTTGCGGCTCTTGCTCTGTTACCACGACAAAGCTTGCACGGCCTGTACTGTACAAGTCGAGTTGAATATTATCGCTCACTAAATTGATGACGGGTTCGCCACCAATAGTGAGGGTTTTAATTAGCCGGCTGCTGCTCATGGTCCTTCGCTTTTATCAAATGCATTTTGTACTGTGGCATGACCGTCTACCGCTTGGGTTTGGCTGTTCTCTTTTGCTTTGCCATCAATTTGCTGCTGATTACGCTCTGCAGTAGAAAGTACTTCTAGTAATTTGAATGTCACTTGCCAGGCTTTAACGTCTTCGAGTTCAGTGGTATTTACTTCACCATCAAATTTGGCTTTACGTATTTTATAGGCCTCAGTTACGTCGCTGTTAATGGTAAAAATTAAACGTGCTCCGTTTTCATCCACTTGCTTTGCATTACTCACAAGCTCGGCTAATTCACTGGCATTAACAAACGGTATTTTGGTGGTGATTGAAACAACGCCTGGCTTAATGCCTTTATCGTTTGATAATGTAAACGAGCCTAAGCCGCTTAAGTCGTCGCTGGGTAATTTTATGCCACAATTTATACGCGTTTCGTAGCCTGGTACTTGCCAACCATTAAGTGTGATCATGCGAATAGCTCTTTAATCGTTTTAATATTTTCGCTACTGCCTACAAATGCACAGTAAGCCCAATGCTTGTCGTTATTGCCAAGGGTTTGTATTTGCTGTGCAAGCCCTCGAGCGCTTTGTGCATTACTGTTCGTTACCGTTAAGTTGTCACAGGTTACAAATAGCGAGTTAGTTAAACGCTGATCCCGCTTTGCTTTTAATTGCGTCGTAAGTGCCAGAGCTGTATCAATATCTGTAATTAGGTTTGCGCTTTCGTCATTAACCAATGCTAAGCTTTTATCGTTAAAAGCATTAGCAAGTGCCGGCAGTGCACAGCAATTATTAACGTGTTGCCACTCTATTGATTGCTCTGTGGTAGGTAAGCGCATTTTATCTGTATCGAGTGTTGATAAACTCAACGCATGATCCGCCGCATGGGTAAACACAGCTAAGGGGCAATGTTGGTTAAACTCAGCTAATTTATTAGCAAGTTGTGCCGGAGTATTTGCACTGCAACTGAGTATGACGGCATTAAATGCACTTGGCCGTTGTTGGCGTGTCGCGTCATTTATTGCAGCTGCCAGCAATGTGCTACCCGCAGCTCCAGTTATTAAGCTTGGCGTTTGGTAGCTGTTAAGTGAAATAACATTGACCTGCGTACACGCCGCGTTAAGTACCGCCCTACTTTGGGTATTAAATGAATGTGGTATTTGCATACTATAGCACTCACCCCATTAGCAGTGCTTTGTACTGAGCATACGCCCACACAAAAAACCACATCGGGTAAGCTTTATAAAGCGCTACACCTTCACTTTTAAGTAATGTAAAAAACTCGCGGTGCGGGTTTTTACGCCCTGCTTTTAATGCGTAGTCGTGCCAAATGGCGGCTTTTAAGCCTTTGCCGAATGGGTTGTGAAACCAACGCGCATACCACGGCAAGCTAAAACCATCGGTTAAAAACGACTTATGCACTTCACCAAACTCAGTTTTAAGAGGCTCTAATAACTGTGCTTTACCTGCGCTTATAAAATTAAGTTTAATGCTAAACATATGCGTCAAACTCCACTTTAGAAAATGCTAAACGGAACGGTGCATTAACCGCTTCAAGCCCTGCATTTAAACGCTCGCTTGTTATTTGGTAATTACCAGATTGAGCAAACTTTGAAGTAATCGTAATTAGGCCGTCAACTATACTCGCTTTAGCACGTAAATCGTCTATTACATCACTGCCGTTTACTACGCGCTCAATGATTATCATCATTTCCATATCTTCTAGCCGAGCGTTAGCAGTAAGCGTAAATTGCTTATTAATTGGTAGCCACCAAATACCACCTGTGCCAAGTGTTACATGCTCACCAGTTACGCTTACGTTTGTTAGCTCTGTTATTTGTGGGGCTTGTGGTTTAGCGGCTTCAACCGCTGCTAAATAATCTTCAACACTGTAATCACTAGCAAGATCTTTAGAGCCTGAGTAATCAGCAAATAGATATAGCTCACCATCAATAACAACGGATACTTTTGATGTAAAAAAGTCTGGTTTATCTGGTAATTGTGGCTCAACTAAACCAGCATTAATTTTAATTAATAATTTCATAATTAAACCTCGCTACTTAACGGTATTCGATAGCCAGTGCTGGCATAGATACAATTTGAAACCCATGCTTCCAATTCGCTTCGTGTATAAAAACGCGCCTGATACGCATGTGCTGCAAAGCCTGAAATAGTCTCACTATCTCTCGGTGGGCAATAAAATATATCTTTTGATAATTGAACGGGGGCGGCGTATAGAGATGAAATAGCATGCACATGTTCTGTTCTTAGCAGTCTTTTCGGGCGCTTAGCTTCTGTAAATGTTAAGTCCGGATTTACGGCAAAATTAACAGTCAAACTTGAAGCATAACCATTAGTACCAGTTGAACCCGTACCGCTTGATGTTTGTAATGTTGAGCTAGCAAAAAGTACAGAGCCATTAAATAGAGGCGTTGCAAAAGCACTTCCAAATAAAGCAACGTCGTTAGATGCCCTTTCAATATGCCCCATTGTTTCAAAGTCTATTGAGTAAGCGTATTTATTAGCTCCATAAGAAACTGTGGTGTATAAAGAACCGTCTTCCAGTGTTACAAAGGACGATACGAAACCCACTATAGGTAGGTAAAAGGGCGAAAGAACACCACCAGAACCATCTATGTTCAACCTAAAAGCTTTAGCGTTATTGTCGCTATTATCCATCGCGCCGACTAGCCATTTATTTACGCCATCGTCATAGAAGTGAAGTAAATAAATATCATCAACATTAGACATTAATGTTTTCGCATTAAACGTCCATAAGAGTTCACCATCACGGTCATATTTACTTATTATTTTTGTATTTCCATCTACGTGCGTATACATACACCCATCACCAAAAGGTGACGGTAATGCGTCCTCTAGTGCTGGCTGTGGATCACTACTTTGCATATCATAAATAGAATTATGCCGAATTACTTTAGGCCACGGTAACAAATGCGTTTGGCCGTTTAAAAAATTACCATCTTTATCAAAGCCATCGCTTGCTTGTGTAACTATGCTATCCATTTAAAACTCCCACACGTTATCTATTTTGTTATACACAAATACACGCTCGTTTTTATCATCAGCAACAATGATTACTTGGGTATCAATTGCGCCATCGGCTAAGCGCTTAAACTTGGCAGTTTCAGCATCAGTGTTCGCTTGCTTAATAACGGGTTGGCCGTTGCTTGCTCGCACTGAAAACCAGTCATTATTTTGTAATTCAGCATCATCAATACCCAATAGTGGTGCTGTATATTCATTGCTATCATTAATGTTATGACGGTTGAATAAGCTTATGTTTGGCTGAGTAACAAACGGGAGTAAGGCATTAAATACCGTTTTATTTAAATACTGGCTATGATCATGTGCTGCAAATTCAGCGGCACTTACAAACTCGCCTACTTGCACTTGCCACGGCAACGCGCTTAGCGTGATGTTTAGTTGCGCTGCTATGTTTTGGCTTCGCCACACAATACTTTTTGAACTGTAGTTACCGTATACCTCGCCGGTGGTTTTGGTTTTGCTTTGTAGTGCGGTGGTTACTACCGCGATAAGTATCTGTTCGTTATTGGCTTTTGTTGCTATTGCGCCATACCAGTTATATTCAAAGTCGCCTACGTCGTAGCCCATTACCGCGCTCATTACGATGGCATTGCCATCAATGCGAGATACCGCTTTAACCGGCTCTGTATGCACAATGTTTGCAGGTATCGTGGTATTTGAGTCAATCGGTGCGGTTTCGTCTTGGCCATTAATGTTGGCAAATACAAAATGTGTAATGTTTTGCACTTCATCACCGGCAAATACCGCGTTGCGGTAATCTAAGCCCGCGTTTGTTATTTGTAATTGGCTCACCCTATTACCTCTTGGTCGCATTCAATGAGTCCGATTGCATCGGTTGTATCAACTGTTGCCATCGCACTTAAAAAGTAGCGTCTGCATGTGCGCCCATACTGTTTAATTACTTCGTTTATTAACGGCTCTTTACCGCTAAATTCATTCTCTAGCATGGCTATTTCTACCATGTCCCAATCAAAGCCGGGCACGCGTTCGTTTACTTGAATAAAGCCAAAGCCCAGGCGTTTAAATATTTGCTCCATCCCCACGTTTGAACCCGCATCGGTTGCATTTGCGAACGCGTGTTTTACTCGCATACCATAAAGCTCTAAGCTTTCACCTGGCAGGCGGTTAATGCTGCGCTCCCATGCCAGTAAATCTAGAATAGCGGTTTGTGCATTCTCGCTGTGCTGCTGTGCTAACCACCAAAACAAATAGCTTTCTATTTCTTGCCAATAGTTTTGGGCAACGCTTGCAAGCGCTGTTGCATTTTTCTCTGTAAGCCAAATAGGTAGTTCGGGCGTTAAGTTATTACTCATTGTTTAGCACCATACTGCTAATAGCTGGCAACCACAGTTCGCAGTTAATATCGTCGTTTTCAAAACGAATTGTTTTAAGTTCGCTAAATTGTGTGTGTAACTCGGTGGCTAATTGGCTAAAGCTAAACAGCTCGTTAGGCGCGCATTTAGTTACGCTTTTATAAGCTGCATTTTGTCTAAATGCGGCACGTATAAATTGCTCGATATCGGCACTGCGATTTTGGGTGTTTGGGTGCTGTTGGTAGTTAGCCGCTATATCAAATGGCTGTTTATTAATAGCAAATACTTGTAAGTCGTCACCGCTGCCATGATTACCCGCTGCAATATGATTATTAATTTGATTGAGCAAGGCGGGGCTAATGTCACCTACATCTAAAAATACATAGGCGTTGGCACTGCCGGGGCCCCGTGGTGCGTTTTTTTCAAATACAATGTTATCGACTGATATACCCGTAAAGGCAGAAATAATAGAGCGATACACCGCATCAACGTGATAACTCCCTAATGACGAAAACGCATCACGTATGCGCAAACGGTAGTTATCGTCGGTTTCAATATCTTGCCCTGCAGTGGTCAGCCAATCGGCATTATTTGTAGCAGTTAGGTTTTCAATATCTGAAATAACACGCACATAATAGCCGGCGGCTAAATTGTAGCTTTGCCCTGTTTTATCTGCTTGTACAGGCACATTGTGCGTTGCTTCACCCACTGCAAAAACTTGGTCGTATAAAGTGAACACACGATACACTTGGCCGTTTATTGGTAAGCTTTCAATAACGGTACCAGCAGGAAGAGTTAACTCGGTGTCGGTATCAGCTCGGGTAAACGTAATAACACCGCGAGCTTTTACTGCGTGTAACTTGCTTGTTTTACGCCCTTGTCCGTGCTGCTCTAACCACTCATCTTTAGCAAGCATTACGAATGAGTTAGGCATTACATGGGTAATTAAACTACTGATAAGCTGCTCTGCCGGTTCAACCATGATTGATTTTTGCAAACGAAAAAACGGGCTAAACGTACTCGTATTACTTACCGTAAATTCGCCCTGGTCTACATGCTTTTGCCAAAGTGCTTGCAGTTCTTCATTGGTTACGGGAATGCCAGCATTGGTTAGTTCTTGCTTAAATATTTGGGTATAGTCCATTAAATTGCCCCTTCAATGGTATGGGCCGTTACGCTTATTTCACCCGTTAGCTGCTTAATCACTTTTATGGTACCGGGTATTAGTCGCTCGTCTTGTTCAACGATCAGTTCTATTTCGGTAAGTACTTTTGCAACAATATTTTTATTGCGCAGACCAATAAGCTCAGTGAGCTTTCGACTCTCGATTATTCGGTGTTTTATGTCTTGTGCTATCACATCGCTGTTAGTTAACTGGCTTGGCACGGCAAAACCATCAAGCGCAATGTCGTTATCTATGATGTTTAAATCAATATTTATCGTTGCCATTAGCCTGCTAACTCCATCAGTTGTTCAATACTGTTGATTGGGTCGTCTGACTTAACCGTTAAGTTGTCGATATACACGCGCTTGCTGTGATCGCGATTACTATTTTGTGTATTACTGTTGTTGTTCGTTAAGCTTTGTAAGTAAGCCGACTTTTGTACTTTTGGCTTATAGGCTGTTGCTTGCTGCTCAACACTTATTTGATTTGCTTTTTCGGCATTGTCGTTTGCTGCAGCAACCGGAAAAGCACTGTTTATTAATGCCTGGCTACGCGCTAATGCTTGAGGGTTTGCGCGAGCATTTATATCAGTAGGCACAGGTGGTAACTGCTGACTGGTAAACTTAAATGCATTAATAGACGCCTCACGCTCAGTGAGTTGTGCAGGCTGGGTTTTATGTTGGTTTGTAAAATACGCCGCGTCATTCGCTGCAGGTACGTTGGTTGGTAACGGTGAAGTTGCTTTACTAATGTTGTCGCTTGTAGTGACAACATCTGTTTTTATTTTAGCTTCGGTTTCATCAATTAGACCAAGTGCTTCAAGCACCCACTTAACGCTGTCTATCACGCCATTAAATGCCGCTTTTACAACATCAAAAACACCCATAAGGGCTTTGCCCCAAGCAGTTTGCGAAAACGCAGCTACTAGGTCATCCCAGTAATAGATTAAAGCCGCAACCGCAGCAATAAGTGCCATAACACCTAACACAATCCAGGTAATTGGATTAGCCAGTAATGCAGTATTGAACAACCACGTGGCGGCTTGGCCTGCGAGCATAACGCCTCTAAACGCACCAAAGGCAATAGCGGCTGCACCAACGGTGGCGATCAGTGATAAAAAGCCCAACACACGTAACGCGATGAGTGCGCCTTGCCATAATTTAGTTATAACTGTTAAGCCCATCGTGATCGCACCACTCGTTACCAGCGCCATTTTGTATAGGCCCATCGTAAACATGACCACGCCATAAATAGAGATAAGCGCCACAATGCCCACCACAAGCGTTGCAATAACACTGGATAAAATAGGAAAGCGCTCAGTTAGCGACACAATGCCCGCAAAGCCTGCTGCCAGTAATTCAACGAACGGTTCAACAACGGGTAATAATCGACTCCCCATAGCCGTAGCCGCCGCATTAAACGAGCCGCCTAATCTATCCCACGGGCTTGCAATAATTTTTGCGAGCTTTTCAGCCTCGCCATGATCTTTTATCTGGGTTAATTTTTTAGTTTCACTCGTCACTCTTCCAATCTGCGTTGTTAAGTGATCGACTAAGCCCCGCCCACTTGCTCCAAAAACTTTATCTAGAATATTCTCTCGCTGGCTTTTAGTCGCGCCTTCTAACTTTGAGTTTATCTTTTGGATTATTTTATCTGTTTCCAACAACTTTCCGTTTTGATAAAAATCTATATCTAACGCTTTTTCAGCAGTGCCTATTTTATCTAAGAACCCCCCATAAACCCCCATGGCCGCACTGCCTGATTTTGTATAGTCTTTCAAAACACCAATAACGGCCAGTTGCTCATTTAAATCAACACCTTTAGCAGTCGCTTTACTACCTAACTTGCTTAGTGCAGCATTTACGTCCTTGCCTTCCATACTAAAGCTGCCTTGCATGTATGCCATTTTTCCAGCTATTTCACTGAAAAAATTAACCTTCCCAACTTTATCTGCATACTGCTTATTACTGTTGTATATTTTCCCAAAGGTATCCGATACGGTGTTAGCGTCTGTTCTTAAAGCTACAGCCGTTAGATTTGAAAGACGCGTGATCTCCGCAAGCTCTCCGCCGATTGGTTTTACTGCCTGCTGAATTTTGTATGCACTTCTAACAAAGTCTGGTGCTTTGCCTCCAAACTCTGAAATAAACTGTAGCCCCTTACCATTTAATTCATCAAGCGCATCACTGAGAGCACCAACTGATTGCACTTCTCCCAAAGCAGCTACTTGATCAATAGCGGGCGCTAATGATTTTGCCAAGGCGTAACCACCGCCAACGGCCGTGGCTCCACCGCGCATCATTTGGTCTTGCGCGGCGGCAGTTTGCTGACTCAGCTGATTAATTTTAGCCATCACCTTATTAACCGGCCCCGTCACCTTATCGATGATGCCGATTGAATAAGTAAGTTTGTCTAATTTACTGAGTGTGGCCATTCATTACTCGCTGAGTACTTGGCATATGCCGTTGTTTACCGCTATTGCTAAGTTTTCTTGCTGTTGGGTTTCAAGGTAAAGTGCCTGGGCTAAGCTTTCGTCGGTTACTGGCAGGTTGCTAAAATACTTAGCGTGATACGCCAGTAACTGATCAAGCCGGCTTTTGCCTATTTGCTTGGCTCGGCTTTCGATTTCTTTACCGTGAAATTAAACTCAGGTTGATATTCTTCAACAATCGCACCGACTAAAAACAAAGCCGCGCCTGGTTGTTGCACCAGTTCTTTTAACTTTTCAGCATCTGCTTCAACAACGGTATTCAAAACAAAGTTAGTGGCTGGCTGTACTTTGTTATTAGGCTGAGTCGAATTAATGTATTTGTTGTAGTCAGCGCCATTTACGTTAAATGTGATTTCGCCTACAGGTGTTTCAATTGTGATATTTTTCTCAAACGCCATGATCAATTACTCTCTTTAATGTCGGCTTGCTCTAGCAAGGTGTATGTAAAATAAGGGCCATACTTGGCAGCGGATTGCTCACACAAAGCAATAAACTCATCAAAGTCATTAGGGCTTGCAAACACCTGGCAACCGGCAGACCACTTATCAACTTGGGTTGATGTGGTTTGGCTGTTTGCGCGGTGGCAATTAATGCCAAAATAACCTTGCTGTAGTTGAGCCTCTGGTGTGACGTCCGTGTCTAACTCGGTGTCTTTGTTGTTGTCACGAAGTACAACAACGGGTTTATGTTGAACAAGAGCGCGGTACTTGCCCTGGTGATAACCCAGCGTCCATAAACTTTTATGTTGCCCAGCAATAAGTACTGCCGTGCCATCTATGTTCATTGGGTGTTTACGCCAGTAATGGCCTGCATCTGTGGTGGCCTTAAACTGCTTTAGTTGCCACTCACCCTTTTGCTGATACAGCACACACATAACATCGTTAAACGTGTTAGCGCGTGTATTTGCATGGCGAATACCTATCACATTTAGGTTAAGTTCCCCTTCAAACACACGATAACCACAGGCTTGCAGGGTGCTTATTAATGCTGTTGCAGTGAGTTTACGAATGGCTTTAGTCATTACAAGTCTCTCACTTCATCGTCAGTTAGGTACGGTACACCGTTGATTTTTACAAAATCAGGGCTGGTGATTGGGCACTTAATTGATGTGGTATCTTCTTCCCCGCCTTCGGCTTTAATGTTGAGTAAATCCTCTAGTTGAGGCAAACAACCAAACGCTTCGATGTTCTTTTTGCCAGCGGTTACTTCAGCATTAAACGCCACATCGAATGGTTCAATGCCTTTCCAGCTGCCAGCTTTTTCAGCTTGCGCCTGCACAATTAACCAATTTTCATGGTCGAGTTTTAACGTGACTTCACCCGATACAGGGCCATCAACAAACCCTTTAGGAATACCACGCACCATTTTTGCTACACGACCATCAGTGATTTTTACGGATGCTTCAATTACATGCACCATTGAATCACCAATGAATATGTCGAAGTCTTTTCCGCCTAATACTTTTTGCATGCTCGCTCCTACTCTTCGTTATCTAACATGATGCCCACAATAATGGTGCTAGGTGAGTCAATGGGTTTAACTTTAAGCATGACTTGAATGGTCTTTTTGTTAAGCCACGTAATGCTGATACTGTCGTCTTTTGGTGGATCAATTAAACCAGGGAACTTGTCGGGACCAATGTTGATAGAGCGCGCCATTTCACGTAGTGGCTTACCCATTACGCGCTTACCAAATTCAGTGCCGCTAGCACTATTATTTAGCCGGCGGTTTTTAATGTGCTGAATGCCAATAATGCGCACGGCACGTGCTGCCATATCAACAATGCGGCCCGATTCTATTTGCTGAAAGTCGCCACCTTCAGCATCAAGCATGTTTACATCGCCAAAATACGTCCCATCAAAATCGGCATAAAACTGAGTGCAACTAAAACGCAGTGCATCAAGCGCGGCGGTCGTTGAATTGGTAAGCGGGTTGCCGGCGGCATCATTGGGTAATGGCATGAGTGACATTGCACCAGTAAGTACGCGCATTGGGCTATCGGCAATCGTCACTGAGCGTTTACATAAACGCCCTGTTACCGCGCCTAATTCGTCACCAAATAATAAAGGAATAACGGCCACTTGCGTTGCTACTACGCCATCGGTTAATGGCTGTAATGCAGTGACTAAATCAGGCCAGTTTTGTTTTTTAGCCAAGCCTGGCGCTGCTACCAAAATACGAACACGACGGGCAAGGCTCGATAAAATTTCAAGCGCTTTGGCTTGATAGCTTTCAATCTCGGCTTTGCCTGTAACCGGTGTACAAATAACAATAATTTCAGGGCTTACGTCTTGGTCCATAGCTTTATCAATCAGGGCCATTACGTTGTCGCCTGCGCTATGCGGGATAGCGTAACCACTTACTAAGTCGTCGCCGTTGCGTTGCCATGCTTTCACTTGCGTTTTTAGTGGCGAGTCGGCAGCGCCAAACTCAACATCAAAATCACTTTGTGCATTAATAGATAAAATTTTGCCATTGTTCTCGCTCGCTTGACCGATAAACAACACGCTGCGCTCTACCTGTTTTGTAGCGCCGCTGCCTGTTTGTATGGCGGCAACGGTTACTTTACCTTGTGCCATGATCGTTCCTTTTGCTTTGCGCTACGCCACGTGCATAGCCTTGTTTAAAATAAAACTTTGTTGCTGTTTTTGCTCGCTAACGGTTTGTCCTAAAAATGAGCGGGCTGGCAAGTCAATTTGCCACGCACTCTTGCTTGAGTTGCCCTTTAAATCGCGCAGTAAAAACCCTGCTTGGTTAATGCTTAAATGCTCAGTTATCCATTTAATACTGGGGCGCTTACTGCCCTTGCCTTTGCCTCGTGGAATTGTGTAACCCTCGGCTATTAATGCCCGGGCTAAATTGCGCGTAGCGGGCCCTTCTTTATTTTGTGCGGCTTTATTTTTTGGTTTGCCAGCATCCAGGCTTACACCTTCTTGATGCGCACGGGCTATTTTTCCGCTATTGCCACCACTAAAATAAACACCTGCGCTATCTGCGCCGTAGCGCACTTTCATATTGCGTTTTAACTTGGTAAGCATTTTCTTTTTTTACCGTTTGCGCGGCCCTGCCATGTTTTGCCTGTTAAATCTGTTTGCCTGGTAATGCGCTCTTTACTACTTTTATTTGCCCCGCGTATGGCACCACGTAAAATGTTGCGGCGCTTATTTGGAGTAAGCAGTAAAAACTTTAATTGTGCTTTGCTTTGGCCTTCATCAAATTTGACGTTAAGCACGGCTTACTTGGCCTTGCAGTATAAATTCCTCTGCTATCCATAGACTTTGCTCGCCAAAGTCATAACGCTGGCCGTTTAATTCAAAAGGGCCGTTGTCTGTTTGAATAAGTTCTATGTCTTCGCACAACTGGTTAATAGTCAGCTCTACTTCATTGCTGTTGTCGTCGTTAACGTCGGCGCTAAATTCAATATCGGTGCTGTCATATCTACCACCATTGTTTTGCAGCCAAAACCCAGCAAAGGCACAAATAAGCGCGGCAGGTGCTGAGCATGGGTTAATACTTATCACACCTGAGTAATAAAACCGCGCTGCTAATAACCCGTTACCATTAATGGTTTTGCTGCTTGGCTCTATGCGCCCGCCTTCTATCCAACTATCAAATTGAGTATTGAGTGCCAGCTTATGACCTTGGTATTCAACGCTTACTAAATGCTGTTTAAGCTGCTCAATTTTGCTTTGGCTCATAACAGTTCTACCGACAAGTTAGGGCTTAAGGTTTGCAATAAACGCAGTGCGTTTATGCTTTCGTTTACCCAATAGTCATGGTTATCAATCGCTGATTGGCTTTGTGCTATTGCGTTTTCGCGATGTGTGGTACTAAGTTTTGATACGAGTAATTTAGCTTTTGCTTTGCTGTAAACCGCCGCGTTGTAAAACAATACTTGTTGCGCATTTAACGCCGCACCATTAGTAAGCACTGCACTTGCTAGCTCTTGGTTAATTTCGGCCTGTGCGTAAAGCAGCTTTTCTACAAGCAGTTCGCTTTTGTTGGCGTACTCTTGGGCTATGGCATAATGCTCAAGAAAATAAGCAGTGCTTAATGCTGGGTAATAACCATTGCCTGGCACATCAACATTAGTGCTTTGTAAATCTGCTTTTGGCATGCCGCTTAAGTTCATATTGCACCTGTAAAAACACTCGTTAAATTAGGTGCGGGCGCCACTTAGTCACGCGCGTTAAGCAAGTAATGCTAACGTTGTGCTAAGTTGCCCACTGGCGTTGGAGCTGTTACTCGTTAACCGTTGCTTTTAATTGCTTTGCTAGCTTATCGACTAAGCCTTTTACCCCAGCTTTGTCGTTAATCACTTGGGCGCGCTCTGCAAATAACAGTGCGTTACCATAGTTATGCTGAGCGGCATCAACCTTTGCAGCAATGGCGTACAACTTGCCGCCCACCACTTCAAGGCCGTTCCAATCTTGGTTTTTAACGGTATTGATTAAGCCACGCAGTACATAGCTAATATCAAATAAGCCTTGTTGTTTTGATTCTGTTAGGTAGTAATTAGCATCATCGTAAAGTTGATCAATAACGAACGCAGGCCAGTGCTTGGTATTAAACACTGTGGGTAGCGGTTGCTTTTGCTCAATCATAAATGGCAATAATTCAAGCACTGCATCCCAGCGTTTTAAGTCAACTAGCCAAATAAACACCCATGCTAAAACGGTGTTTGGGTGGCATTGGCCGCTTAACCGGTATTCGTTTATGTAGGCTAAATAATCTTGGCGATCTAACGCTTCAGACTTGTAAGTTGCTTTGTCGGCTATGTCGGTAAATGTTTTTAGCTGAGCTAAGTCAGATTCGATAGCGGCTGCATAAAGCTGGTACTCGGTTTGCTTATTAACGTTGCTTGGCGCATTGGTGCTTGTGGCTGTTGCCACACCCGTTGGCGCATTAGGTTTAGTGCTTGTTGGTACGCTGCTTGCTGCTTTTGCTAATGATTTTTTGACTAAGCTCATTTAAAAACACTCTTTAATTTGGTTAAAAAAAGCCGCCCCGAAACTAGGGAAAAGGGCGGCTAATGGCTGCTAATAAACAGTTAATTAAACCCAGGCGCTACCATCTGAATTTGGTAACTTGATACTGGTAGATTCAAAATACATGACTTTTTCAAGGTCTTCGATGTAGTAGCAATCATTGCGTGATAGGTAGTCTTCAACACGTTTTTTCTTGGCGTTGTTTTCTACACTGGTTCGCGTTGAGCCCGTTTGTACGTAGTGGCTTAGGTTGTCAAAGCTGGTAACTAAAATGCCACGTGCAGGGAAAAACGGAATCTTATATGTCATTAAACCACCGTAGGTATCAATCACCTGTTGCAGTTCAATTTTGGTTTTTTCACTTGGGGTGTGTGCTTGCTTGGCATACAGCTTATTTTTGTCGTGCGCTAAAAGCTCGTCACCAATAATAGCTACCATGTTTGCACGTTTATGCTCTGGAATACCTTGCAATGCATCGTGCACGGCTTGGTCTAAGTTTTCATAATCGCCACCTGCACCAATACGGATTTCTTTTTTAGTCGCACCTTCGCTAATTGCGCGTGCAGGTGCATCGCGGCGAATTAACTCAAGCCAACCAATGTTTACATCGTTCATCATTGGGTATGCGACAATATCGGTTGTATCTTCTGCACTTGTGCCGTTCCAACCAATTTTAATAATGTCGAGTGCAATAGCCTGGCGTACGTGATTACGATAGCGAGTATGAAAATCAGGGAATTTAGACCACTGATCCATTTTTACCCATGTAATATGGATGTCGCACTCTACTGGATAACAACGGTATTCACGTTTATCAAGCTTTGATACATCGCGAGTTTGTCGCTCTTTTTTGTCATTTTTTTCTACACCGGCGCGCCCTGTAATGCCACCATCTACACTCATGATCACCGATTGACCAACTAGGTCATCAACAGGTACGGTGTTGATCATCTGTAAAAATTCGGCCGACTCATAAACCGCATCATATAAGTGCTGCTCGGTTGTAGGCTCAACGTTGAATTGCTCACTCATTGAGGTAACGCCGTAATTAACGGCCATGCCAGCCATAATGGCGACAAATAATTCTTTGGTTCTCGTCTTCATCTGCTTTCCTGCGTGTTACTAAGTAATGTTAAGGTGATGCACTTACAGCAAATTACTGTATTTGCCTTCTTCGCCTTCGGGTTCGTCGTCGGCGTCGGTTGTGTCACCCGCAGGTGCTTTTAACGCTTTGGTGAACTTGTCGTTAAGTTCACCTAATGCTGTTTTTGTTTTTAATAGCTCTTCTTTTACTTGAGCTAATTCGGTGTTTTCATCATCAGCTGACGGAGTGTGTTCTTCGCCTTCAGCTTTTGTAGTTGAAAACGAATCAAGCTTTGTGGCAAGCCCATCTAGCTTTTGGCCAAACTCACTAAGCGGTGTGCCGAGGGCATCTTTTAATGCGGTGGCTAATTCTTCTGGTTTCATGTCGGATTCTTCCTTTGCGAATAGTCGTTTAAAAAAGGGTTTTTTAGGGGCGGCGTCGATAGGCTCACATGATCCTAAATCAACTTTTAATAAAGAGACGTCCGTGTCATCTGGCTTGCTCTTACTACTGAAATGGATACGGTCGGTATAACAACTGGCTGGGTAATCGGTCACGGCTAAACCGATTAGATAGGTTTTACCTGAGCCCATAAAGTTGCGTTTAATTTCAATGCTAAAATAAACCGCTTGGTCTGCTTTGTTTAGCTCAACAAACCCTTGATTGGGCGCAAGCACTGCGTATAAACACACAATACCTTCTTCGTTTTCATAGGCTGCAACGCTTTCTACATCGCCCAACATGCCGGGAATATCCACGTTATGCAGGTTTTTAGCGGCCCAACCTGACCAGTTAAATTCGTGATCAACATTAATGCGTGCACCGTATTTACGTGGGTTGTAGGTTTCTACAATGTCGGCTACGTCTTGCTCTGATATTTCGCGGCCGTCAACGGTCATACCTACAGCGGCAATCGATAACGGTTTAGTACGTAGTTGACCTGGCATAAACAACCCTTTTTAAATATGTGCAAATTAAGCGTATTGCTTTAAAGTGATTGCAGTTTGCCCCCTCTTTTTATTCCTTTCCAACGGTTTAACTTTTTGAAATTCCTATATTTAACTTTTAGGAATGGACAGGTTTTTGACTGACAGATTAAGCGCTTTATTACGAATACACTGCCGCTATGAACTAATTAACGCGGTGCAATAGATGGCGAACTACGGACCAGAAATACGCAAAAAAGCACAAGATTTGTATGTGGTTGAGGGTTACACGGTTGACGAAATAGCCGAGCTTGACGATATGCCCAGTGCGCGTAGTGTTCGCCGTTGGGCTGAGGCTGGCAAATGGGAAGATATGTGCCCAAGCTATAATGCCGAAATGGCCTTTAGCAAACGCATTAATGTACTGGCCGATAAAGACGACAAAAACGATGCTGACTATAAAGAGCTCGACTTTTGCACGCGCCAACTGTGCGCGCTTAATAAAAGTAAATTAGCCCCTGCCCCAAAACAGCGCGCAAGTAATGACGCTAACGCAAACAATTACAGTGGCGGCAACAGTCATAGCAACAACGATAAAAAATCAAAGAAGAACAAGAAAAACGATTGCTCTGGCATTACCCTTGAAATGCTTAACGAGCTTAAAGACACATTACTTTACCCTCACCAAAAACATTGGTTTGATAACCAAGACCACCGCGCCCGCTTTATATTAA
This sequence comes from Pseudoalteromonas aliena, assembly GCF_038155085.1. Classification (GTDB taxonomy): domain Bacteria; phylum Pseudomonadota; class Gammaproteobacteria; order Enterobacterales; family Alteromonadaceae; genus Pseudoalteromonas; species Pseudoalteromonas aliena_A. The sequence continues at coordinate 109,569 of NZ_JBAKAU010000001.1, read as the reverse complement.
AACCGCGCCAAATTGGCGCGACATTCTATTTTGCCTTTGAAGCGTTTTACGATGCGGTTGTAAATGGCCGTAATAAAATATTTATATCAGCAAGCCGCGACCAAGCCGAGGTATTTAAAGCCAATATTGTGGCGTTGGTGCGTGAGCATTTTAATGTTGAGCTTAGCGGCTCACCCATGGTGCTTAATTTAGCCGGCGGTAAAACAGTTAAATTAATATTTAAGTCAACCAATGCCCGTACTGCACAATCTGAATCCGGTGATTTATATATAGATGAAGTGTTTTGGATACCTAAATATAAGTCGCTGCGCGGTTTGGCGCAGGCTATGGCAACGCATAAACATTTACGTATTACCTATTTTAGTACGCCATCGGTTACCAGCCACGAAGCGTATGATCATTGGAACGGTAAATGGTACCGCAAAACAAAAGCGTGTAACGATCCTGAATTTGCTATTGATGTAAGCCATAAAAACCTGAAGAACGGCCAGTTGTGTGACGACGGTATTTGGCGGCAAATGCTCACGGTTTACGATGTAGTAACCAGTGGTTTTAACCGCATTGATATTGGCGTACTTGAAAACGAATACAGCGTAGATGAGTTTAATAACTTGTTTATGTGTAAGTTTATTGATGATGCGCACAGTGCGTTTAACCTTAAACAGCTTATGAACTGCGTGGGCGATTCAACCAAATGGACTGACTTTGATTTAGCTTACGAGCGCCCGTTTGGCCTGCGCCCTGTTGTAATTGGTTTTGACCCTGCCCGCTTTGGCGATAAAGCAAGTGTTGCCATTTTAAGTGCGCCCATGCAGCCAGGCGAAAAGTTTTTACTGTTAGAAGCACTTGATTTAAGCGGCAACGACTTTGAAGCAATGGCAAACGAGATAAAACACCTCACCGAAAAATACAACGTTGTGCATATTGGCGTAGACACCACCGGCATTGGCTATGGCGTGTGGGAGCTTATAACTAAGTTTTACCCTAATGCCGAGCCGATTCATTACAACCCTATTATTAAAAACCGCATGGTAATTAAAGCCATTAACGTTATTCAAAACCGCCGCTTTGAGTTTGACCAGGACGCGGTAAATATTGCCAGCTCGTTTATTAATATTCGCCGTAAAGTGGTAGGGGATCAAATCACCTATGCCACAAACCGCACCGCTACAACAGGCCATGCCGATATTGCGTGGGCAATTATGCACGCCATGTTATTTGAACCACTCGACGGTAACGCCCATAGCCGTCAAACATCTGTAGGAATTGCAGCTTAATGAGTAAACCACGATTACAAGTAAGTAACGGCCACGCGCCAAACTACAACCAACGCACAGCGGTAACCGATACGTTTAGCTTTGGCGATCCGGAGCCCTGTTTAGACAACCGGCTAACCGATTACGTTGGGGTGTTTAGTGATAGCAACGGCATTTACGCCCCGCCCATTAATTTGCAAGGCTTGGTTAAACTGCTGCGAGTGAATGCCCAACACGGGCCCATTCTCTACTTTAAACGCAACATGATTTTAAAGTGGTATAAGCCTAACCCGCTTTTAAGCCATCAAGCGCTTAGCAAGTTTGCATTTGATTTGCTGTGGAGCGGTAACGCCTATTTACAGGTTATTAAAAATGCATTTGGGCAAGTTATTAAGCTGCGCCATTTACCTGCGTTGACTATGCGCTATACAGATAAACGCGGTGTGTATGCGCAATTAAGTAACCGCAGCCATAAGCCTGTTTACTTTAATGCGGGCGAAATAATACACGTAAAAGAATACGACCCCGGGCAAGGCATTTATGGCATACCGCAATATTACGGCGGTATTCAATCAGCATTATTAAATGAAGATGCCACTTTATTTAGACGTCGCTATTACAAGAACGGCGCGCACATGGGTTTTATATTCTCAATGGCCGACCCTAATTTAAGTGATGAAGATGAAACCGCCCTTAAAGATGCAATACGCGACAGCAAAGGCGTGGGTAACTTTAGAAGTCTGTTTTTTAATTTTCGCAGTAATAAAGCCGATGCTGAAAAAGCGATAAACATTACACCTGTGGGCGACATATCAACAAAAGACGAATTTGAGCGCATTAAAAAAATTACGCTTAACGACATGCTCAGCATGCACCGCGCGCAAGAAGCACTTAGTGGCCAATCATCTGGCGACAGCCCAGGCTTTGGCGACTTAGACAAAATTACCCGCGCGTATTACAACAACGAAGTTGTGCCCCTACAGCAAGACGTATTAGGCATTAATAATTACCTACCCGCCGCACAACATATTGAATTTAAAGAGCCTGAGTATTCAGACTTAAACCCAACAACCAAGGAAGCCACATGAGCTGGATAGATGTAACAGAGTTTATTAAACAATGGGGGCGTTTATTTATGTTGAGCTTTTTAGCAGCCGCTATTCAAATGTATTTAAGCAAAAAGCAATTTACGTTTTTTCATTACTGTATGAACGTGCTCATTGCTATTTTTGCAGCGTACTTAGCCGCCATGTTTTGTGAATGGCGCGGCTTTGACGAAAGCCTAAAAACAGGTGTGATTGGCGTAACAGCATATGCAGCACCACACATTTTAGAAGGGTTCGACAAGCTAATTAAATCGTTTAGCAAAGACCCTAAAAGCTTTATTAAATTTATACGGGGGATTAAATAATGGGATGGCTAAAAACACTGGTTTCGTTTATTACAGACCCAATAGCCGATTTAACCGGCGGCTATGTTGAGCGTAAACGCATAGCGGCTGAAATGGCCGCCGATGTAGCACGTGCTGAAAACAATTTCAAAATTGCGCAGTTTAATGCCAAAGCAAAACGTTGTATGCAAGCCGAGCAAAACGACGCGGATTATGACTTACTTGTGCTGAAGAACCGCGACAAAACTATAATGGATGAAGTGATCATTCTATTCTTTTTGGGTTTATTTGTTTGCCACTTTATACCAGCCATGCAACCGTATATGCACAACGGCTGGCAGGCCATGGGCTACAAAGGCGCGCCCTGGTACTTTGAATTTGTGATTGTGGGGATTGCCGTTTCAACGCTTGGGTTAATGAGATTGTTTAGGGCGTTTTGGGGAAGTAAAGGCGGTAATAAAAAAAGCGCTAGCTAGGAGCTAGTTTTAGCTCTATTTCAAGTTTATCGAATTAATTAATTAGTTACCCGATGCTATGAAGTATAATCTCAAAATTAATAGTATTGTATAATATAAAAATTATGGAAATTATGGAAATTATGGAAATTAGCACATTAACTCGAGATCATGACTTAGAATGTTCGATAGACCTTAAGTATTTAATGAACTTACGGTCTGCTCCTAGTATATCTGTATTTTTAAATGCTTTAAATTTTTTTATTGAGCAATTCTTAGAACGTGACGATGGATACTCAAAACACCAACTTTTTCGCCTCTTTCGGAAGAAAAATAACCTTGAAATAAAAAATACCAATATATTAGACTTAAAGGAAATAGCATATATAGAACGTATTAAAAAAAATATCAATACTCTTGAAACTGAGATATTCGGTGAGAAAATTATTTTCAAAAATCCAGTTATTGATATCATTAACTTCATTACAGAAAAAATAACTCAAGACTCAGATAATAAAAATATCAATGGTATTGTGAAAGAAGCCCTACCTTACTTATCGAACTATAGCTACGCGGTAAGTGAGTGTTCAAATAATATAACTATATATATTCAGTCTTTAAAACATAAAATCCACATAGTTAATAACTCTGAACTATTTTCAATAAATGACATTACTAACTTGTCGTCTATAATAATAAACCAACAAGTCAACAATATACCTCTCAAAATATCAGAAAACTCGCAGATAAGGCTTATTTCTTACAGGCCTGTAACTAGTAAGTACTTCACATTAATTGATTTTTATCTGCCACTAGAACACTGTAGAGCATTAATATATGACTTGGCTTATAGAAAAATAAATACTGCTGACGATGAAAACGATTTGAATGAAAAATTTACAGATTTATTAAACCGCCTAAAAGTACTGAAAGACAAGAATCTTTATTTTACTCAGTTTATAGATAAAACAACCATAAATGATATTAAATCCATTAGATTAAAAGTACGTAAAATACATCTTAATTACAATGACTCTAATAGGTACGGACAGGTCATAAACATGATTAGTGACATACTGAGAATTTATTTGAATAATATAGAATTATCAATAAACCTTGATAAAAATATAATTACTGGTATTTCTGAAATAAAGAGAAACAATGCTCTTTATATATTATCAAAAAACAACAAAAAGAATATTGACTCTGCTTTTGGTGAAGAAAATTTGTCTGCAATATTAGCGAGCACCCTTCGATGCTTATATGCTCATAACAAGGGCATAACTGTTCACAATGAATCAACAGTTGGAAATGGGCGTTCAGATATTCGTATCAATTTAAGAAGCAGTACTATTGGGCTTGTTGAGTCAAAGTTGCTAAGATCAAATAAAAACTCTAATGTCAACTATGAGCAAGAAACAAGAAATGGAATTGATCAGCTTTTCTCTCGCTATAGCGAAAACGAACACTTAACAGAAAATAAAAACATTGAACTATTCTTAATTTTATTTTCTTATGATTCAAACTTCCAAAACCTAGCATCCAAAGTAAGAAACTCCATAGAAACATATCAAAAAAATAATGATTTAGCATATGAGTTTATCAATAACACTGAAAATAGTATTAAATTTAAGTTAACCGAGTCACGTGAATCTCTTGGATTATTGGATAAATCGAGAATAATTAATATTATTGTATGTAACTTAGAGATAGATTACAAAACTAAGTCAAAAGAAAGAACAAAAAAATAACTATTAATTTTAATTATTCCGCTTTGTCATAGGCTCAACTAATACAACTTTAAAATACAATGTTTCACATACCCTTTCCTTTGTCACTTTATTGTCAAGCATTGTCACTTTTTGACAATGCGATCCTTTTAAAGTTACTTACAGATCCTTTTACTGCGCTGGCTGGCGATTAATGGCGTGTCACTGAGGTTGTCAATTTAACGCGTTTTTTGCACGAAAGCGGAAGGCGAGGAGGAGTGAATTTTTCGCCCTTTTAGTTCTCAGCTACACTTAGCGGCTCGGCCTTGGCGACCCGACTAAATACGATGCTATGTATTTTAAAAACGAGACTAAAATGCTTATTAAATTAATGAGTGATGAAGTGGCAAGGGACCCTGAAATGGGCAGTAAATTGCAGCTAAATTTTGATTTAGAGCCGAATGCGTAAAGTTAAATATCAGCAATAAAAAAGCGCTAGTTAGGAGCTAGCGCTTTAATAATTATGTCAGATATATATTGTGTGACGAAATTCTTGGCTTTTTATAAAGCTATCTATCTCTGAATTTAATTTAAGTACTGTTTGTGAAATAAAGCTTGAAGATTCAGTTCCTTTCTTTAAGTATACATTTAACTCTTCTTTGTGTTTTATCAAGTTATCATGTGAACTATTGCTGGAATAAACTACATTCAGTTCCCTAACATTACCAACACCATCTTTTGGTGTAACTTTCAGCTTAAAATATACTTTGTCGCTTTCAGCTAATAGCTCAGAGCAAGTAGTATTATCATCAATTGCTCTCTCAATAACCGCTTTAATAAACTCATCGAATTCGTTCATTTTATTCCCTTAATAGTTGTTTTAATTTCAACCTAACATGCAAGCAACTCTTTTGATAGCGAATAATTAAATGCTTATTTGTTATGCACAAAACCACTGTATATAATAACAGTGTATTTTATTAACAATTGGTGGTTATTATGGCGCGGGTTACTTGTCCGAATTGCGAAGCTAAAGCAACAATTACATCACGCGAAAAGCAAAGCGCCCATGTGGTTAATTTATATTGTTCGTGTACTAATACAAAAGAGTGCGGGGCTACGTTCCGTATTACCCAATCGTTTGATCACTTCTTAAATCCACCCTGTAAAACCACTGCACAATTAGCAGCTTCACTTATTAAAAACTTACCGCGTGAAGAACAATTAGAGTTAATTGGGCTTTAGCCATTTAAACATTAGCCATTAAAAAGCCCGCGTTATGCGGGCTTTTTTGTGGGTGGTGTTTTTTTACTGGCGCTGCCTGCCATATTGCTGTTGTGGCGCGGGTTGCTGCGGTGCATAACCTTAGCTTTGGTCTTGGTTTTGCTGGTTTTCGCTATCCCAAAAAATATACAGCTTTAACGGGCCTTGGTGGTTAATGGACATTGTGTCGAGCTCTATCTCTACGCTATCGCTGCCACCTTGCGGGTTGCTGCTAGGCCATTTAGTAGCGCGGCCTAATGTGGCGTAGCGGTTTTGGTGGTATTGCCTTGCTGGTATTTTTCAGCAATACAGGCAACACGGCCTTTATCAAGTGGTTTATTTTGTTGGTGCATGATGCGTTTCCTTTTTGTTAATTAAATAAAACTTTTAGTCACATTGACAATTAGCTGAATAAGCGCGACGCATAAATTAAATCCAATACATAAATAAAACCCTCTTAATATCCAAATGCTTTCATTTTTTAATTTCATTTTTCTGCTCGCTTTTCTTTGGTTTAACAACTGAGTGATACACCCAGTTGCGGCGTTTAACGGTTGGTTTCATTGATCACCATAATTCGCTTAATTCTTTTTCTAACTGCTTTTGTGCTAAGCGCTCTTCTAACAGTTCGCGGGGTGATTTGCTGCGCTGCTGGTATTGCGGGCGTGGCTCTTGGTTTTCATGATGTGATATTTTTTTAGGTGTACTTACTGATTTGGGTGACACAATGCGTGCTTTTTTACTGCGTGGTTTGGTTTCACCAGTGCGGGCTTTGTAAGTTTTTCGCTCACAGCCACAACCTTGAACTAGGCCTAGGTTATCTTTTCGTACTACGCGAGTGATGCCGCATACGCATTTACACATAAAATGCTGCACACCTCGATTGCGACGATCTTCGTTTAATACTGTCCAATTGTTGAAAACGTCACCCGCTTTTACTTTACCTGTGGCCATGGCTGTTCTCCTGCTTTTTTGGTTGTGGTCTGTTGGTTACTGCAAATACATCGGCGTTAGGTTCTTGCTGGTAGCCGGTGCAAATTTCCGTAGCAAATACGCTGTTATCGGTTTTACCGCATTGCCCGTATTGGGTTTTAGGCGCGGGCTTGTCGAATTTAGTAATAAACGGGCTATGCTGATCCTTTGCATACCCTTTTGGGCAAAACGCCTGGCAACTAATACATGCCTTTGGCATGAGTACGTTTGAAATTTGAATCGTCATGTTCTCTCCTACGCCATTAAATCGAGTGACCACCAATCGTTATCGCTGATTGCTGATGCTTCGCCAGCTAGAACAAGCCTAGCCATTTCAAGGTCGCCAATTAAATCAGCATGACCGTGTTTAAATTGAGTGCTTGATGGTGCGGTTCGGCCATCAAGTTCGGCATACATTGTGGCTAAGTCGTAAAGCTCACGGGCATATGCAATTTGTTGCTCTGTTGGGTTTAGCGTTATTTGCTTTTTAGGTTTTGCCATGTCTAGCTTTTCAAAGCTGTGCAGCTCGCGCTCTTGCAGGTGATAAACACGGTTACCAATAACCACAATACCGCCTTGGTTAAGGGTGCTTATTTGTGCAGGGGTAAAGTCGCTGATCTTATTTTTGCACGGCACTGATGTTTGCTCGTCTGCTGCTGGGGTGGCTTTTTTGGCTTCGGTGCGGGCTATTTCGTCAATAGCTAGGCGGCGCTGCTCTTGGCGCTGCGCTTTTTCGTCTAATGTGACTAAATGGCCGTCTTTTATTAGGTAAATAAGGCCGTTATTTTTAACCCGCTTACCAGCTAACAGATCCTTTTTAACGCTTGCGATCTGTTTTTTAGTAAAACCGATCATATCTAGCAATAATTCGTCTGTATGCCTTACAGCTAAAGGCGTACGATTATTCCCACTAGTCCAAGGTAGGTCGGCTGCGCCGACGTTGTTGGCATCCTGCCCATCAATTGCAGCGGTGTTGTTATTTGCTGCGGTGCCTATAACTTGCTTAGACCAGGTATGAACGCGAGTAACTAACGTGCAAAGCCCAAAGGTGTCTTCAACGCCTTTTAGGGTTTTAGTAAATTCGGCATATTGATTGCCGTATTCAGTATGTTGGTATGCAGGTTTAAAGCGTGCATCGCGGCCAATACCAAAACCACCCATTAAAGTAACAAAGGTTTTAAAGTCGCCTTGGTCGGCAGCTTGGCGAACTTGCTCTAATTGCTCGTTGCCTTGCACTTCTTCGCGCACTCGGCGCAGCTCGCGCCATATAGTGATAGAGGGTGATTTTTGAAATTGAAACTGCCTAATGCCCCACGTGCTGGCCCATGCTTTAACCGGGTTAACCGCTTGGGTTAGCTTTTCACCTGTTTCCGCGTCGTACTCGTTTGCCAGTGCAAAGCCATCTATATTTTTACTTACATACTTAGCAACATAAGCCGCTGCCCCGCCTGTTTTTTTGCCGTCTTTACCCTCTTTTGCAGGTAACATTTTAATGGCGGTATAACGTGGGCCGCTTGGTGTGTAGTCTTTTTTAGGTTCGCGGGTGTAAATGCCTTTAGATTTATTTAAACCCCAAATACGACGCGCTTTTGTGTAGCGTGCGCGTAATGATTTGCGGTTTTTAAAACGCTGAAAAAATACCTCGCGGTCGTCGCGGGTAAAGTAGCGACGCAGTAAATGGTTAACTTGGTCGTAGTAACGTGCTGGCATCCACAAAAGCATGTGCCAGTGGGTGCAACCATCTGCATGCGGCTCGGCTACACGAATACCAAAGTACGGTATTTCAAGGCGGTCTAATTTTGCGCGGGCTTGCGAATACAGTTTGTTTAAGTAAAGGCTTGCATCTTTTGGGGTTGAGCCATCCCACGTAGGCGAATTTGCATGAAAACGACTCGGCGCTGTAATGTTATAAAAGCCACCGGTGTAGCCCATTTCGTCGGCGAGTTCTTCGGTTTCGCGTATGCGTAGCATTAGCTCGTTACGCATGTTTTCAGGATTGGCAACGCCTGCTTCAACCGCTTTCATTAGCGATATAACATCGCTTTGTTCGTTTACTAATTCTAGGCTCTCTAGGTAGCGCTGGCCGCGTTCGCGGTTTGTGGTGTATTCCGCCACGGCTTGTTTAGAGCAGTACGCACTAATGCCACGGCGCTTAGTTGTTTTTGCGCCTTTTTTATCGGTACTGGTAAATAAATCGCGGCCCACTTCGCCGGTGGCAATTTCTAAATGCTCAAGGTAACGGCTACGAATAGTTTTAAGTTTACGAGCCCACCATTTATGATCTTGGGCTTTTAACAGGGCTACTTCGGCATCGGGGACGGTTAAGTAATCGCCCTTTTCAGCAAACTGTAACTGCACAGTAAATTGTGCGGCGTATTCGTTTACGCTTGCGTGTATGTCGGTTGCATCCCACGTGGGCTGTTCTTTTGCAAGGTCGGCGATTATTTCGGCCACTTGCATAGCCAATACATTGGCATGTTTTTTGGTTTTATCTGCATTGGCTAATATGTGCCAAGGCAATGGCATGGTGTCTGTAATGTGCTTAAGTATTTTTAAGCGTGGCGCTAATGTTTTTACCGTGCGGCGTAACCAGCTGTTAGCTTTTTGCTGCTTACGAATTACCGTAACAGTAAGTTGTGCTTTGCTTTGTGCTGTGTTGTTGCCCGTAAAATCGTAGTGCTTACGGCTGGCATTAATGAGTCGTTCGTTATATTGCGCGTTTGTTTCTTTTTGTGTTTGGCCTGCGTTTTTAAGGTTGGCGCTGTATTTATCAATAAAGCGCTTAGCTACACGCATTTGCAGTGGTTTAGGCACTTTGCTTAAACAGTCGTAAACAAACGCGACTTCTTCTGCGTCGTCAATTGCATTAATAACCGACATAGCCGATTTAGACACCTGCTCACCAACCTGCTGCTGTAAATGCTGGCTTGGGGCGGGTTGTGGCTTTTTTACGTTGCGCTGCTTGTGTGCAAACTCCATATTACTGGCTATTTGGCGCACAAAGCTGGCTTGTATGCTAGGTGCGCGACCGCCTTCTATAATGTCTTTTACAATAAAATTATGAATATTATTGTTATGCACTTTTTTAAGTGTTGCTTTAGCTGGTTTGCTTAGTTTTAGGTTGGTTACATCAATGCGGTGCTGAGCGGTTTTAAGCACATCATAAAACCAAGCGTTTGCTTTTTCGCTTGGGTTTATGGGCTCGTCTTTATACCAGGCGTTACTCGGTTGGGTAATTTTGGCAATGTACTGCTTAACCAGTTTATATTGGCTGTACGCAGTAAAACGGCCAAGGCCGTTTATTAATGTTGTGCGGTGTTCAATGTCGTCAACGGCCTTAACCATAGTTAAAGCCGCTGTGCATACGTCAAAGTGTGTTATGGGCCATAAGCTCATTGTTAATTAAGCTCTATTTCAATAATTTTAGGCTCGCCGTGAATTTGCGCGGCATCTAACGCGATTTGCATTTGGTCGTAAACTGGCGCGTATACATCATGTATATCAACAATCATTCTCAATATTGGCAAAAAGTCAGTTAGGCAGTTTTCACACTCCATAAGCATGGCAACTGTTGGGCGCTTGTTTAAATTGCGAATAGTAAAATTGGCTTGGTCGATAGCGTGTTCAATGATATTTCTTACTAAATTCTGTTTTTTAAATAGATCTTGGTCTTTGATAGTGGTCATTTTTAGTGTTCCTTTGGGGTTAAAACGGGATGTCGTTTATTTTGTGAAAAACATCTACATGTTTTACGTTGTGATGATCTTGAATCATGTATTCTTTATATGAGTAGTTAAGCCAAGCATCTGCACGCTCAGCCTCTTCTATTGTTTGTCGTTTGCTCTCAAGATGGATTAAAAATTCTGCACCTAAGTAAAGAAACCAGCCACTTTGCATTTCGCGGTAGATTGCACTAATACGCTTTGCAATTTTCGGCGCGTACTCTTCTAGGACGCTAATGGCATGTGCAGCTTTTGAAAAGTCACATTTTTCTATATCGCGCTGTTTACTGTGTGCGTTGTGATACCTAAGCGCCGCTTTTGCTTTTGGGTGTAGTTTCATTACTTCACGACTCCAAGCGCTGAAAATATCTTTCGGAACTCTGCGGTTCTATTGCCAAGGTAAGTAATAAAACATCCTTTGGGTGCGCCTTTTTTTACATTGCCTTGTGCATCGTTAAAATGTGTACGGCCATCAATAAAGCAGCTTAAACCTGCGTTTAGTAGCTTTTGGCACCATGCTTCTGAGCTATTAACAAAGGTGATGTTCATTGCTTCTTTAAAGTTACCTTGTGCATATTGATCTAAGTAGTAGTCAATCCAATCGCCGTTGCTGGCTATGTCTTCGGTAATGCAATGGCCACGGTACTTGCTGTAAGTAGGGTCGTTACATATTTTTTTAACGCACTTAGGTTTGCATGTTATTTCACCTTTGTTGAATGGATGATTTAACCAAACAGTATTAGCTATCCAATTGCGTGTTAATGCATCGTCATCTTTGGTTAAGTAACACGTCGCTTTTACTGACTTGTTAGCAACCGCACAACTTGCAGGGTCTAAATCAATAACGGGGAACATTTGGTGCACATACTTCAAAACTTTAGCGGGCGTATAAAACTCAACATTGCCACTGTCTTGGTTGATTAGTTGATCGGGAGTCATAGCCGTTCCTTAGTGCGAACTAACTGTTAGGTGTGAATAGTCGTTGCTGGTATTTTCACGCGGGGCGTTTTTCATAAACTTAGCTGGTGCCATGGCGTTGGCATCGGTAAATGCTTTAACCAGCGCTTGCAACTGCAAAATAGCTTTGTGAATTTTTATTCGAACTTCACCGTTATAATCACGAAAATTGTCTTTTTGCTGCATTGGCTGAATACCCGCAGTAAAGCAAATAATTGCTCGTTCATTGTGGGTTAGCACACGGTTATAAACATGTTCAGGGGTATGACGGTCGGTGCCCATCAATGCTTTTATTTCAGCAAGGCCTTTTGGTATGTGCCGCCCTTCTACTGCTTTTAATGGCGCTGGTTGTGCGTTATTGGTTTGTTTAACTAATGCATTTGCCATGGTTTGCTCCTAGTTATTTACGCTTTTTTGATGCTGTGTTCTAAACGCTATTAGCTCGTTTATGCGGTAATAATTACTTTTGCCAAACTGAACTGGCTTTGGAAAGTTGTCTAACTTATTAAGTTTCCAAAACTTAGCGTGAGCACAACCCATCACTTCCATTGCCTCACGGGTGTTTACTAAGCGGTCTTTTTGCTCTTCAAGCTCCGTGCGCAACTGAATGTTTTCTTGCAGTAGTGCAAACAACACAGCTTTTGCATCTGGGTGAATATCTAATAAAATAATTTGTTGTTCAGTGCTCATGCTGCATCTTCCTTTTTGCTTTTTTGATGATCGGCCAGTAAATCGTTTACCGATATTTCACCGTTAGTTAGTTCTGAAATACGCGGAATGTATTTCGCTGGGGCTTGACTGTGTCGATTTACCCAGTTCCAAACAGCGGTTTGTTGAGTACCCAAAAGGCGAGCTAATCTTGTTTGCCCACCGATTAGACTTACTGCTTTTTCAATAGATGACATATACACCTCACGATTGATTACTTTAAGTAATCTTATGATCCCTAAAAGTGATTGTCAATTTAATTTATCACTTTATGTAATCAAAAAAACCCGAATAAGTAATTTGACTGTGATAACTTAAAGTTGTGATAATCTTCCGAATAGATTACTTATAGTTATTAAATTACTTAAGAGGATTAATATGGATATTGCAAAAAGAGTAAAGGAACGCCGCACAGCGTTAGGGTTAACCCAATACCAACTGGCTGATCTCGTCGGCACAGCGCAAACCTCGATTCAAAAATTAGAGAAAGGTGATACTAAAAACCCGCGCAACATAGAATCATTAGCGCGAGCACTCCAATGTACACCCGAGTATTTACGCTTTGGTATTGGTGAAAACAGTAGTAATGTTGCATCAGGGCCAACAATTAAAGCTACCGCCCCACTTATCAGCTGGGTGCAAGCCGGTGCTTGGTCAGACATAACCGAGATAAAAGCCTACGACGCAGAGCGTTATATGTGCCCTGTTAATTGCAGTGATCTAACCTTTGTTTTAAAAGTGCAAGGTATTAGCATGGAGCCAAAGTTTGATGAGGGAGATTTGATTTTTGTAGACCCTGAAGCAGAATGCATCCACGGTTCGTACGTAGTAGCCCGCCTAGACGACGACAACCAAGCCACTTTTAAACAACTCATAATCGAAGGTGGCCACAAATTTCTAAAAGCCGCCAACCCCAACTGGCCAGAGCAATTAATACCGATTAATGGCAACTGTACGTTGGTTGGGAAAGTAATATTTACGGGTAAGTCGCTTTAAAAGCATTAGTAAAAATAAAGGACTAATAGATGTGTTTTAAAAAAGAAAATAATCTTGATACATTTAAGAGTAAGGAATAGCATGAAAAAGCTTATAATAGTTATCTGCATAGCGGCCACCATCGCAGCATCAATCGCTATTGGTGTTTTCATCTCTCACTTTGGTTTAGGTTTCGCATCTAATATTGGTAACTGGGGTGCAGTTGGTGATTTTTTTGGTGGTGTACTAAACCCCACGTTCGCCCTACTCAGCTTAATTTTAATTGCTTATACATTAATGCAAAATAAAAAAGCGCTAGAGCAAAGTGAAAAAGCCATAGAGCAAGGCACCAAAGCTATTGAACAAAACGAAACAGCATTGCGAGTAAGTAATGAGGAACTTACTCTTACCCGTAACGAACTTGCAAACTCATCAGAGGCACTAAAAGAACAAGCTAAACTATTAGCAATACAAAGCTTTGAGACTACCTTTTTTAATATGCTGGAATTACATAGTAAAACTCTAGATAAAATTAGATTTAATGCTAACAGTTGCTTTTCTAAAATTTCAAGCCAACTTGAAATTAGCTCTATTAAAAGCCAAGGTGAATGCCATGGCGCAGAAGCCTTTTCTTCAATAGTCAGATTTATTAATGAAATTTCAGACGAAGGAAATATTATAGATTATTTCGAGTTGTTTTATACCTACGAAGGTAAAGATATCAATATCTACTTCAGAAACTTATACCAAGCATTCAAAATGATTGACGATGCTTTTTCCAATCCCAAGACTGAAATTAAATATAGCAATCTTTTGAGAGCACAGTTATCAGATGAAGAGCTAGTGCTTATATTACTTTATTGCCTTAACCCTAGGTTAAATGAAGAGGCTTTCAAAAAACTAATTATTAAATATGCACTATTTGAGCCGTTAGATATTGTTTTCATCAAAAGTTCTAGTGACTTTAAGATAGGTAGCATTGGAATTATCCTTTCTACAAATGAGATTCATTCTTACATGGAATTTAATGAACAGAATAAGTTAATAAATTCAGCCTTTGGTTCTAATTCAAAAATGTATTCCTATTGTTTTGATCAGAAACTTTTAAGGTAAGTGTAAAATTTAAAACCCTCGCGATGAAAAATTAATCACTATGAAAACAATAATCATATGAGACATATCCATTATGGAAATAAGTAAAACAAAGAGCTCTTTTTATAGAAGGCTATTAATCGCTAGCTTGATTGAGAGTGGGTTTAATACTATTCCTAAAATAATGAGCGAAATTGAAATTCCTCGGCGAACAGCGCAAGATACAATCTCTGCACTGGAAGAGTTAGATATAGAGTGCGCTTTTATAGGCGCTCCCAAGAACGGCTACTATGAAATTCGATCTTGGGGGGCTATTGATAAAAGATGGGTAATGAACAATACCGTTAAGTTAATGGAAACACTTAGCTATTAACTTTAGAGCATTCAATATCGTTTAGTAACCTTACTAAAGCACGGCCTAATGCAGCAGCCATATTTACTGGTACGGCATTGCCTATTTGTTTATATACTGCTGATAGTGGGCCTTGAAACTCCCAATTATCTGGAAATGTTTGGATTCGTGCATATTCCCTAGATTGTAGAGGTCGAGTTTCTAATGGATGACATCTTTCAGTTTGTTTTTGGGCTGGTGCAGTGGTTAAGGTTAAGCTAGGCTCAGATAAAGACAACCTTCGTGCCATTCCTGTTTTACCGCCACCTAAAAAGTAACTTGCCTTCATGTACTCTCTTTGAAGTTCATCAGGTAAATCTCTCCAATAGCCACCCGGTGGCACATGATCCATAATTTCTTTTTTACGTTCGGGGTATGTTTGTCCTGGTGACTTTTGAACATCAGAACTAAATAACTCTCCTTTATAAAATGCGTCTTTTAATGCTAATATTTTTTTATACGGCGAAGGCCAGCTAAAGTCAGCTTTATCAATAAGGTCTTTTCTAATACCCACTAAAATAAGACGCTCTCGCTTTTGTGGTACTTTATAGAAGATCGCTTTTAAAACTTTCGGTTCTACAAGTACGTAGCCAAGCTCATCAATTATATTTTTGATTACATCGAGCGTTCTACCATCTTCATGCTTTAAAAGCGCTTTAACATTTTCTGCCAAGAACACTTTTGGGTTTACTTCTTTTATTGCTCTCGCCATCTCAAAAAACAACGTACCCCTTGTATCTTCAAACCCTAAACTTTTACCAGCATAAGAGAAAGCTTGACAAGGAAAGCCTCCCGTTAAAACATCAACTGACTCTTTAATTTCTGTAAAATCTACTTGTGATATGTCGCCTTCAACAACATTCCAATTTGGTCTGTTGTGTCGTAAAGTGCTGCATGCGTGTTTATCTAACTCATTAAGTAACACGCTATTAAAACCAGCTGCTTCCATGCCTAAAGCCAAACCACCGCCTCCAGCAAAAAGCTCTATCATATTATAGTTACGTAAAGGCTTAATTTTCTCTTCTTCATCCCACTTAGATTCAAGAAAACTTTTGATTTCTTTGAAATGTAATACTTGTTCGATCGGAATTAAATTAGTTTTAGGACAAGGGACTAGTTCACCTTTATTGATTTTTGATTCGATAGAACGTTTAGGCAGAGAAAGTATATCTGCTAACAACTCTGCACTAAAACTATTTGAGGATTTTTCTAAATTAAGCATGCACTTTACCGCTATTAAAACAACTGTGTAAGTATACAGAAAAATGTATCTAGGGCCAGATAAAAGTGATCTTATTTATATTTCAGTACTAAAAACAATAACTAGTTCTTGTAGTTAAGATTGCGAAAGGCCAGATAAGTTTCTGGCCTTTTATGACTTGTTTTGCACCGTACCTTCGTAAAATTAAAAAGAGTAAAGGCCAACATGCGGCTATTTTACTAGATTTAAGTCATCAAAGCCTTGGTATTTTTTGAATGACAGTAAATAAATACTTTTTAGTAAATCTGGGGATAACGCTTTAAGTTCATCAAATACAGTATTACTTGTGGCAGTAATTTCGCCGGTTTCAATTACGTCACTGATTACTTTTGGTATTTGCTCGCACAAACTTTTGAATGCATCATTTTCGCCAGTGACTATTTCATAAAATTTATCGATAGAAGTACGTCTAATGTTTTTATTCGAGACTTGCTCGCTATCCAAACTTATCTTCCATGTAATATCTTGGCTATTTTTTGCTATAATTTCCACTAAGTAGCATGTTGACTCATCATCTCTGAGAATTTTGTTTTGCATTTTAATGTAAGTTTTTTGAGCTGATGATGAATTCATTGTGTTGTGCTTATTTTTCATCTCTACAAAAAACTTTTTATCTTCATTTATCGCATCAAAGCCTTTATCAGGAATTATCCAGCCATCAAAAAATTTAAATATATTTTGATGAAAATAACCGATGTGATTTGTATTAGATTTGTCTATCTGCCTGAGTGACTCTGATTCGATTATTTCTTCAATTGATTTGTTATAAATTTTAGAGTCGAATGTCAACTTGATAGGATCAACCAGATTTTTGTTGAATTCCTTAAGATTGATTGTGAACCTATATTTCTCTATCGTTTCTTTGACATGATTAAAGAGATCTTCATCTGATATAAATGATAAGCCATATTTATTGTTCATTCTTATTCCTTTAGTTATTTTTACCATTGCTCTAAGCTTAATATTTAACTGTATATTTAATCACTTAAAGATGCAAAAGAAAAAGGAATAGTTAAATTGAGCTTTAATTATATGTAATTTATTAACTAAATTAACTTTAGCAAATGTCTCTAAGCGTTCAGACCGAACAAGCGCTTCACCATTTACGTCTCCAAATACTGAAAAGCTGGTATTGTTTTTTGACTTCGATACAAGTTCAACACCTTGCTTTATATCTTTCTTTTTTATAGCAAAAGCATGGAAGTCGTTTTGATTTTTACCGAATGAAACAACGACTGATTCATCCGAACCAGGCAACAAATTAAAAGAATCCACACTGATATAAAGTATCTTCTGTTGAAAATTATAAACATGGGAATAAATTATTAATGCTACAAATAGTATAGAGAAAACTATTTTCATGGGCGCTCTACTCAATATGTATTTTTATTAAATAGAGCATAGTATATAGGCTAAAGTGTAGTGGAAAATGTGCCATGAACGAAATCACTCTCTATAAGCGGGCTTAGTGGACAATAATTTCAGCCATATTTAACAGATATTGTAACCTCTTCTGAAGCAAGTTTTTTATTTATGTCCTGCAAATAACGTAGTGCATTCTTTAGAAGGTATTTTTTCAAAAACTTAATCTTTTGTAAGTATGGGTAAGCCCCGCCTTTGATTTCAAGCCACTTTTCAATCAACGCCTCCTCATCAAACTTATCCTCTAATTCAATACGCTTTATTACCAAGTTCCCCGAGTTATAAGGTAAAAAGTATCTAGGATCATTATTAGGAAAGTGAACTCCAGACCCATTAAAATCAAAAAGGATGTTTGGAGTATGATAATCATAGGCGTCATACGTTAGTGGTTCGGATACAGCGCCACTCCACTCACAGTGTATTTTGGATCCTCTAGTTGGCTGTGTATTTGCGTACTCACCAAGCACACCAAGGAAATTCATTCCAGCATCGTAGTTCTTAAAAGGTTTCTTTGTATAATAAGATCTATTATGAATAATATTAAGAGCACGGTCAGGACTTGTAATATGAATTAGATTGATCATTTTATAATTCTTTATAGTTGATTAATAAGATAAGGCTCATAGCACTAAATCAAGCGGATAAAAGTATTGAAGTAAAGTGTTTGTCTTAACGAAGTATCATTTTTATTTTTAAAGCCTAGTATTTATGTGTAAAATTTAACTTCATTATTAGCTAAAAATACGCCTGAAGAAATTGGAACTCCTAATTTAATTAATTCATTAAGTAATATTTCTAACCTTTTTTTATTTAGCGAAACATCTATGTTAGATGCTAATAACTTTAAAAATGACGATGGTTCATGTCTTCTGTTATGTACATTAAACATATGTTCTATTGTAGATAAAAAATATTTATAGTCTAATGTCATGAGCTCATTCTTTATTTCATTAATAGATTTTGTTGTTAGATCGTCAAGCCTTTCAAAAGTTATATTTTCTAAAAGCATGTCATTCCATAATTCAAAAAGCATACATATCGGAAAATGTTTTTTATTTTGGGAAGATACTTCAAAAAGTAAAACATCTTTGTAATATAACTTAATTGAAGTTAACTCCCCATACTCTTCATGCTTAACACCTAGATTGTCATCTTCTGTTAGGCTATAGGTACTTTCAACTTTAACTCCTGCAGGAATTATATGCATTTTGGCATTTAATTTTGTTAAAAATATTGAATTATTTATGTCTTGGCTTAATTCGATTCTACAGTTATTTTTAATTAAATAATCAGTATGAAATAGCATCCAATAGCCGTTAAGTTTTAATGCGATATATAGCTCATAGCCTAAATCATCAGCAAATAACCTTCTTTTTTCTAAATTATTTTTAGATATTTGAAATTTATTATCTTTAGTGCTTTTTACTTCAACCATTACTTTTTCATCATTTTTAAAATGAACAATAAAATCACTTTGATTAGATTCATCAGTTAATTTTGAGGCAGTTTCATCTATAGAAATTATATGTTTACAGTTGTGAAAGAAATGTAGGATTAGCGCGAACTCATCTTCTACTCTTAGTCCTGGTAATCGTTGCTCTAAGTTTGCATTTTCAAGGTTTAATTCCTTTATCAACAAGCATTTTGTTTCCTCCGTTAAGTATGACTCTACTTGATGGAATGCTTTTAACCTCTCAAAATCACCAGACATACGCTTCCTCTAGATAAATCTTATTTAAATTAATTACAAAGGCTAAATTATCACTATTAGTCCAGTTAGTCTTTGCAGCCACTTTAACTATTAACAAGCTCATTTTCTATTGCTTTGTCTATTAACTGACAATAAAGCTCATATCCATCTGCCTGTTCTTTTATCCAATCATGTTTGTTGTAAACAGCCATTACGCCACGCATTGTATGGCCTAGCATTTTTTCGGTTACATGTGGTGCTACGCTATTTTCACTGAGTAATGTTGAAAGTGATCGGCGTGCATCGTGCGGTAGAAACTTGGGCATTTTATACTTAGTAAACAAGTGATCCCACATTCGACAACAATACCGATTGATGCTGTGGGTGGTCATTGCTTTGTGTGGATTACTGCCTGGTATTAAATAACCATTGCGTCCGTATACCATTGCAAGCGTATTTAAAATGCCTTTCATCTTGGTTGATATTGGCCTGCGAATGGCTTTATTTGTTTTTGAGTTTTCGGGTGGTACCGTCCAAATGCTATTTTCAAAGTCGAAATGTTCCCACTTGGCTAAACGAACCTCTGATTGCCTTGCCCCTGTTATATAAATTAGTTGTAGGCATGCTTTAGTTGCTGGTGTGGCTTTTGAGCTTTCTATTTGTATCCACAGTTTTGCAATTTCATCAAACCGCATTACTCGCTGGCCTACCGATGCTCGCTCACCAATGTCATTCACATTTAAAGTAAGTACTGGGTTAAATGGTTTTACTTCACCACGTTTTTCAGCCCAGCCTATTATTGATTTAATACGCACTAATATTGTGCCGGCTGTTTTAGCACTACCTAATTTTTTTACGTCATCAAAGTAAGTTATCCAATCTTTAATGGTCATTAAATCAAGCGGCATGTTTTCATCATTAAGGATTGGCACAATCCATTTGCTGACTTGGTTTGTGTATAAAGTTTGAGTTTTTTCTTTTAGGTCAGGTACTTTCTTATCTAACCACTTTACTGCAATATCCGCCATTGTGGGTAAGCCCTTGGCATTGTTTCGCATAAGCTTGAGTTCTAGCCGTGGGTCTTTATCTTGACTTAACCAATTTTGAAACAGAGGTATATAATCTTGCGCCTCTTTAATACTTAGCCCAGGATAACGCCCTAGTGTAATAATTACCTGCTTAGCATCAACACGGCAACGGTATTGCCACGTTATTGTGCCCTTAGCTGATACCCTTACACTTAAACTATCTCTATGCGATAATACGCAGGGTGTTTGATTTTTACCTAGCAGCTTTCTTAATTTGGTGTCACTGATCGCCATTTAATTTTTTATACACAGTTAGCAAAAAATTTATACACGATACTATACACACAATGCGCGAGTTACAATATAGCCAAAGATACAACAACAAATAAAAGCGCAGATAAAACCCGCATAAACAAAGGGCTACGATACAGAATGAGCGAACCTACATACTACGAAAACCAAGCAACAATTTATTGGCACGACTACGAGACGTGGGGGGCGAGCCCACAAAAAGATAAGCCGAGCCAATTTGCGGGTGTTCGTACCGATCTTGATTTAAATATTATTGGCGAGCCGCTTATTGAATATTGTAAGCCGCAAGCGGATTACTTGCCTCACCCTGAGGCGTGTTTAATTACGGGTATTACGCCACAAGTAGCGATGAAAAAAGGCTTGGTTGAGGCTGAGTTTATAGCAAAAATTCATGCTGAGTTTAGTGTACCAAACACCTGTGTTGCCGGTTATAACAGTATTCGGTTTGATGATGAAATAAGCCGTTATAGCTTTTACCGTAACTTTTACGACCCATACGAGCGTGAATACAAAAACAATAACAGCCGATGGGATATTATTGATTTAGTACGTGCTTGTTACGCGCTACGCCCTGAAGGTATTGAATGGCCGTTAAAAGAAGATGGCAGCCCAAGCTTTAAGCTTGAGCATTTAACAGTAGCCAACGGTATTGAGCACACCGCTGCGCACGATGCGCTAAGCGATGTAACCGCCACTATTGCACTGGCTAAACTAATAAAAGAAAAACAGCCAAAGCTTTATAACTTCTTTTTTGGGCTGCGTAATAAAAAAGCGCTTGCTGAGTTGGTTGATGTATTTAATATGACGCCGCTGGTGCATACCTCATCGCGTATTCCTGCAACACAAGGCTGTACAAGCTGGGTTGCACCAATGAGCTTTCATCCGATTAATAAAAACGCGGTTATTTGTTTTGATTTAACTCAAAACCCACAAGTACTCATTGATTTAAACGTAGAAGAGTTACGCAAACGTTTATACACCAAACGCGTTGATTTAGCCGAGGGCGATTTACCTGTTGGTTTAAAGCTAGTGCATTTGAATAAGTGTCCTATTTTAGCCCCAGCTAAAACGTTATTACCTGAAAACGCCGCCCGTTTAGGAATTGACCGCGAGCAGTGCTTAGCTAACTTAGCTATTTTAAAAGCCAATACCGACCTTCGCGATAAAGTAACTGAAGTATTTAACGAGCAAGGCGATTACAGTGCAACCACTAACGTTGACTACTTACTTTACGATGGCTTTACAAGCCATGCCGACAAAGCTAAATTTGCGATTATTCGTGATGCTAAACCAGAGGAACTTGCGGGCCTTAATTTAGATTTTGAAGATAAAAAATTCAATACATTACTTTTTAGATACCGCGCACGAAACTGGCCTGAAACGCTAAATCAGCAAGAGCTTGATCAATGGCGCCAGTATTGCCAAAACAAGTTGATGCACGGGGAAGATCAACCGTCGATTAACGCACAAGACTTTATGATCACCCTTGAAAACCTAGCCCATGAACATGACGACAGCGAAAAAAATCTTACAATTTTAAAGGCGTTGTATAACTACGCACAAAGCATGTAATTTGGTTTAGAGGTACTTATACAACGCATATAAAAACGCGACGCTATAGTAATTTAAGCGTCGCGTTTTTTGTTTGAGTTTTTATGGGCTTCGCCCATCACGCCAGCAAGCTTAGCGTCTACAAAACAGGCGTAAATTTATACTCCCGCAGTAGGCGTAGAGCTTGCTCGCGCGAAAAGCATAGTTATTTTTTATGCAACGCTTCAATGCGTGCTAGTAAGCTTGAGGTGTCGTATCTGCCGCCACCGAGTGCTTGTACATCGGCATAGTATTGATCAACCGTTGCGGTCATTGGTAAAGTAGCGCCGTTGTTTTTAGCTTCATCAAGTGCAATGCCTAAATCTTTACGCATCCAATCTACCGCAAAACCAAACTCGTATTCACCCGCCCACATTGTTTTGTAGCGGTTTTCCATTTGCCACGAACCGGCTGCGCCTTTAGAAATAGTTTCTATAACTTTTTCACCATCAAGTCCAGCTTGCTTTGCAAAATGTAAGCCTTCAGCTAAACCTTGCACTGCGCCCGCAATACAAATTTGATTAACCATTTTACATAATTGGCCTGAGCCAACGCCGCCTAACAATTGACTAAAACGGCTAAATGCCGCCATAACGGGCTGCACTTTAGCAAATACGGCTTCATTGCCACCGGCCATTACCGTTAACACGCCATTTTCAGCGCCCGCTTGGCCGCCAGATACTGGCGCATCTATAAAGTCGACGTTTTGCGATGCAGCTTTTGCTGCTATTTCACGGGCAACTTCAGCAGAGGTTGTTGTATGATCAACTAATATTGTGTGTGGCAGCATGCCAGCTAAAACACCATCGTCGCCATACACTACTGAGCGTAAATCGTCATCGTTACCAACACACATAAATACGATGTCGGCATTGCTTGCAGCTTCGCGCGGGGTTGGTGCAAAGCTTCCTGAATGTTCTGCAGTCCACGTTTGTGCTTTAGCTTGAGTGCGGTTATAAACGCATACGCTGTGCCCTGCTTTTGCTAAATGCCCCGCCATTGGGTAACCCATTACGCCTAAACCTATAAATGCGACTTTCATTGACATAAAAATGACCTATTTAACTGATAACTTAGAAACTAGGCCTCGATTATGTCAACCGGTCGATAAAAAAGCGAATGAAAGTCTTTATAAAATTTCCTTAACGGGAAAGGTAAGTAGGTAACCTATGGACAGTATTTATCAATTTAATGCACCACTTTATAACAGCGAGAATTTTCCTCTTAGCCAGTTACAGGGCAAAACCGTCCTTATTGTTAATACAGCGAGTAAGTGTAGTTTTTCGGTTCAATTAAACGCGCTCGAAAAGCTCTATCAGCAATACAAAGATAGTGGTTTTACTGTGCTTGCGTTTCCGTGTAACCAGTTTGGCCAAAATGAGCCGCTTGATAATTTAGCCATTAAAGACTTTTACCAAGATCAATTTAATACCTCGTTTGAGGTATTTGGCAAGGTAATGGTAAACGGGCCAGAAACGCACCCATTGTTTAATTATTTAAAATCGCATACGCGGGGTATTTCGCAAAACCGTGCTATTAAGTGGAATTTCACTAAGTTTTTAATTAACTCACAAGGGCAACTTGTTGCACGCTATGCACCGCGTACTAAGCCCGAAACACTTATACAAGTAATAGAAAATAACTTACTGCAAGCTGCAAAGTTAAGCGCTACCAGAGGTGGTAAAAAAGTATCATCAAAAATACCTTTGCTTACGCCGGCTAAGGCTTAATTTAAATCAATAAAATGCGTGTTACTAAAGCACCGGTTTATAAAGTAGTTTATTGTATTAGTAATAAATAATACTCCTTAAGCGTCGAGGCTATTACCATGAACATTGCTTTTTTTAGTACTCAAAAGTACGAACTGTCTTTTTTTGAACAAAGTACACGCGATTACCGTGATATAAAAATAACGTATTTTGAGCAAGCCCTAAGCGAACAAACGGCTATTTTAGCAAGCGGGTTTGATGCCATATGCGTATTTGTAAACGACAAAGTAAACGCCACGGTTATTGAACAACTGGCAAGCCAAGGCATAAATACTATTTTGCTGCGTTGTGCGGGATTTAATAATGTTGATTTACCTGCAGCAAAAGCACATAAAATTAAAGTATTACGTGTTCCTGCTTACAGCCCTGAGGCCGTAGCCGAGCATTGTATTGCACTTATGCTAACGCTTAGCCGTAAAACCCATAAAGCGTATAACCGTGTACGCGAAGACAATTTTGATTTAAACGGGTTGCTTGGTTTTAACTTGCACAATAAAACCGTGGGTATTGTAGGTTGCGGTAAAATTGGCCTAGCGCTGTGTAACATTTTAAATGGCTTTGGCGCTAATGTATTAGTGTGCGACCCGTACGCACAACCTGGCAATTATACTATTACCGATATAAACACCTTGCTTAGCGAAAGCGATGTGATTTCTTTGCATTGCCCACTTACCGAGCAAACTCATCATTTAATAAATGATGAGGCATTTAGCAAAATGAAAACCGGCGTTATGCTTATTAATACCTCACGCGGTGCATTGCTCGATAGTAGCGCATGTATTAGTGCGCTAAAAACTAAAAAATTAGGGTACTTAGGGCTCGACGTATACGAGCAAGAGTCGGAGCTGTTTTTTAAAAACCACAGTGACGAAATAAATCAAGACGATATATTCTCGCGCTTAGTGAGCTTTAAAAATGTTTTAGTAACAGGCCATCAGGGCTTTTTTACCCAAGAAGCACTCACCGAAATTGCTAATACAACAATACAAAATGCGCTTGAAGTAAATGAAGGTAAATCTTTTACTAATGAGGTTTTATAAAGACCTTGGCTATACCTAAATAACAGGCACAAAAAAGCGAAGTGCGTTTTAAACTCACTTCGCTTTATTAATCTATTTTTAGGGCTTAAATAAAATTAACCAAAGGCAACGTTTGCAAATACCAAGGTCATTAATATTGGGCAAACAAACCGAATATACTGAGCAAACCAGTAATGTACGCCAGTTGTTGCTTGGTGTAATTTATTACCACGCTGCCACATCCAACCTACCGTAATAAAGTAAAATAAACCCATAAGCGGTAATTGGTATTGAGTAAATAGCATAATAACTAAGCCAAATAACCAATCAAAATTTAATATAATCGCGCTTGCGCACACAAGTACAACGGCGCTCACTGCCCACGTTGCTTTGGTGCGACTAACGTTGTGATTTTCGACTAAAAACGCTACCGGAATTTCTGTGGTCGATATAGTTGACGTAACCGATGCAATCGACATTAAAACAAAAAACAATAAACCAACCAATAAGCCAATTTCGCCCATGGTGCTAAATAGCTCAGGTAAAATAGCGAAAATAAGTTGCCCTTCCCCAATCAGTTTACCCCCACTAAATACCTCTACACCGTTGTGCTGCGCCACATAAATAGCAGGGATAATAAGTAACCCAGCTAAAAAAGCAACGCCTGTATCAAGTAATGCAACACCTGCGGTGAGCTTTGGTAAATTAGCATCTGGCTGTAAGTACGAGCCGTAAATCATCATACAGCCCACACCTAGTGAGAGCGAAAAGAACGCTTGCCCCATTGCGGCAATAATTAAATTAGGTTCGAGTATTTGGCTAAAATCAGGAATTAAATACGCGGCGAAGCCTTCGCTTGCGCCATCGAGTGTTGCAATGTAGGCAATCAAACCAATAAGCAATACGAGTAACAGTGGCATTAAACGGCGCGACCAAGTTTCGATTCCCGATTTAACCCCTTTTAAAATAATACTGGCGGTTAAAATAAGCATAAGCGGCGTAAATACAAAATTACGCAGTACTGAGTCGCTATGTAAAAATTCGCTTGCGCCTGTGAAACCAAAAAAGGTTGTTATGGGTTCAATAGCGTACGAGAGCATCCATCCTGCCACTATTGAATAAAAGCTTAGCATAACCACTGCGCCCGCAAGGCCTATATAACCCGCTGCAGCACCTACTTTACGGTTACTGTTTTGCCATGCATCGCCCAATGCTTTTACCGGATTAACTTGTGCTTTGTGACCTAAGTAAAGTTCGGTATATAGCGCAGGTAGCGCCAGTAAAAATATAACAATAAAATAAACCAGTAAAAATGCACCGCCGCCATGGTTGGCCGCTTGCGTAGGAAAACCCCAAATATTACCCAAACCCACTGCTGCGCCAGCAGCGGCTAAAACAAAACCGAGTCGGCTTTGAAACCCATCACGCACTTGTGCCATACATCTACAAATCTGTTATTATTTTGACTGTTGTGAATTAAACCATATTTAATGCCAGCTGAGTAATAAAATTGTACCCAGCCTTTGTTAGTGGCGTTAACCGCTCACAATATCAGCGACTTCTTTTGCTTTAGGGCTTTTATGACTGAACACTATTTTAAAAACGCCTTGAGTATTACTTCAACTCAATTGGCAAATTTGTCTTTAGCGAGTAACAGCATTTTATTATTTAATGCTAAAACACTTGAGCTTAGTGACTTTAATTTGCCCGATTGCTTAAGCCCATTTGAGTTAACCATTATAAACCGCCGTAAAAGAGTGCAAGCTAAGCAAGAATATTTAGCGACGCGGTTATTGCTAAAACACCTTATTAAAGTAACGCAGCCACAACATGCGCACATAGCGCTTAATAAAATGAGTACAGAATTTGACGAGAAAAGCTCAAAACTGCAAATACATGTAAATGGTAATGTTATTAATACCTGTATTTCGCACTCGCATGGTTTGGTTGGAGCTGCGCTAAATCTTGATAAAAGTGAATTTGGTTTTGATATTGAAAAAGTAAGCTTAAAACGCCCGTTTGAAAAACTCGCTAAACATTTTTATCATAATGATGAAATTACACTTATTACCAAAACCACGAATACTCAAACCCAAGCAGATACATTTTTTAGAATTTGGACCTTAAAAGAGTCACTTGCTAAAGCCACCAGCCGCCCTATTGCACAACTGCTGAGCCCCAATGTGTTTGACGAATTACATAGTGCAAAGCTGAGTGCTAGCAGTAATCGCGTTACTGTAACTGATAGCAGTGACAGCAATATTTATTTTGATGTAAGTGTGGTGCATAAAAAAAGCACCGACTGGCGATGCTTTTTATTAAGTGATTTTGTATAACCGCTTCTTAATAGTAAAATTATTTACGCAGCAAAATCGTTCTCTAATAAACGGCTATGAATAGACTGTACTACGTTATCTGACTCTGTTTGCTCTACTAAAAAGCACAGGTTGTGCTTACTAGCACCGTGGCAAATTAGTCGAATGTTAAAGTCTTTTAGTACACTCATTAAGTTCATTTCGTGTTGGCGTAATTGAATCTCAGAGCCAATAAGTGCCACCAATGTTAGATTGTTTTCTACCGAAACATGACAAAACTCTGCAAGCTTATCTAGGCATTCTTGATCAAGTTCTGGGCGCGAGGCGTTTTGTGCATTATCAAGCGTTATAGCTACGCTGATTTCTGATGTGGTTACCAAATCGACCGATATATTGTATTCACTCAATAGCGTAAACACGCGTGCTAAAAAGCCGCTTGCTAGTAGCATTTCTGGGCTTTTAAGCGTAAGCAAAATTTGGTTTTTACGCTGTGTTACTGCGCGTATACCTGGTTGCTGCGATTTTTCGCGCTCAATCCACGTACCGCCACGCTCAGGCTCGCGGCTAGAACCAACAAACACATTAATGTGGCTACGGCTTGCTGGTAAAATAGTCGCTGGGTGTAATACTTTTGCGCCAAAGGTTGCCATTTCAGCGGCTTCGTCAAAACTTAAACGAGCAATAGGCGTCGCTTTTGCACACAACCGCGGGTCGGTACTAAAAATACCTACTACGTCAGTCCAAATATGCACGCTTTTAGCGTTAATTGCTTCCGCTAGTAATGCAGCGCTGTAGTCAGAACCACCACGTCCAAGCGTTGTGGTTTGACCGTGTTCATCACTGCCAATAAATCCCTGAGTCACAATTACTTGAGCGTCTAATAACGGAACTAAATGCTCTTTAGCGGCTTGCGCTGTGGCTACAACATTAGGCGTTGCTTTGCCAAATTGGCTATCGGTTTTAAGCACTTGGCGTACATCAAAGCGATCGGCATTTAAACCTTGTAAACGCAGCACTTGAGCAAACAAATACGACGATAAACGCTCACCAAAGCTAAGTAGCTCGTCGTGTTGCTTGTCGGTTGTTAGTGGCTCTTGAGCTAATGTTTGAAATGCTTTTAGTGTTTCGTTAAAGCCAACCGCTAAATCGGCATCTAGCGATAATTCATCTAAAATAGTTTGTTGAATAGCAAGCACGCCATTTATGTGTTCTTGGCGCTCACTTAAGGTAATGCTTGATTTACACAGTGCAACTAAGTGATTAGTTACGCCGGCACTGGCGCTCACGGCAACAATACGTACGCTTTTATCTGCAACAATAATTTCGCTGCAGCGACTCATCGCTTCAAAATTTGCAACACTGGTTCCGCCAAATTTGGCAACGATGTAATCTGATTTTGCGCTTAACTCTGTTTGAGGCACTGTTTGTGGCGCTGATTGGGTAGTCATTTAGTCTCCTTTCGCGGTATCCAAACCGCAATAAAACAAGAAGAACTTGGCAAAGGAATGCTTGAAGATAAGTCCACTGCCAGAAGCTCTCCACCTATATTGGTGACAGTTTTGAGGATTCAGCCCCATAAACCGAAAAACAATGACGACGTACCATTATTTTCCTCGGCGAGTACTTCCCTCCTTAATGATCATTGGCTTTCGTCGCCTAACATTAAGTACCTAAGTATCGCACCTCTTCTGAATGCTTTATTAACCAGTGGCTAATAAAACAAAACCCCACTAAGTAGCGGGGCTTTGAAAGTTATCGTTTAGACGTCTAGCTGTCAAGCATTTAATAATTAATGAGTTAAATAAAACTGCCCATGTAATACGAGCCCGCATACCCAACCGTGTAACAAATTAATAAATGCAGCGATAAACGCAAGTAGCTCATAAAGGTAAGCGCTTTAACTTTACTCATGGCAATAATGCCCGCAGCCGAACCAATAATAAGCATTGAACCGCCCACGCCCGTTGCATACGTAAACGACAACCAGTGTTGTTGGCTCATTACTATATCGGCTTTTAATAATGCAGCGGTAAGCGGTACGTTATCGACCCCTGCTGATAATATGCCCATTAAATAGTTTGCGTATTCAGGTGCCATTACCGTGTATAGGTCGGTAAATTTACTCAACATACCAATTTCTTTAAGTGCGCCTACAAGTAAAAGTACACCTACAAAAAACAATAATGTGTCGTATTCTATATCGCGAACAAAATCGATTATGTCTTTGTTTATGTCTTTTTTGCGCATTAAAAATTGCGCCACTAAAAACATCACTGATAAGCCAAACAAAAAGGTTAATAGAGGCGGTACGCTGTAAATTACACTCAGCGTAAGTGTGCTAACTACGGTAGATAAAAATATAACAGCAATGGTAATGTCGGTTTTTTCTATTCGGGTTTTACCCGCACTAGCAAACTCAATACGCCCTTTCATACCTATAGACAGTAACGCGGCAAGCAACATAACACTTATAAGTGCTGGCGCTATAAGTAGTAATAAATGAGCAATGGTTACTTTGCCATCTAAAAATATCATTAATGTGGTTACGTCACCGGTTATTAACGATACCCCACCTGAGTTAACCCCAAACACAATAAGCGTCGCGTATTTAACGAGCTTTTTAGGTTCAAGTTTTAACGACATAACAACCGCAAGCGATATAAGCGTAGCTGTTACGTTGTCTGAAATCGACGAAAACAAAAATGCAAAACCACCCACCAAAAACATGAGCTTTTTTTCGCTAATACTTTTTGGCATAACACGGTGCACAATATTTTCTATAAACCCCTTTGAATTTAAATACGCTACAAAGGTCATTGCAGCCATTAAAAATAGCCATAATGAGGCAATTTCTAAAATATTTTCATTTAAAAGATGTTGAATCGTATCAGGGCTTTGCCCGTGTAGAGGGTATATAAAAAGAAGAATCCAGCAAAGCGTACCAAAAAACAGCGTGGTTTTGGCTTTATTGACATGAATAATATCTTCTATAACGATCAGTAAAAATGCAATCGCTATCAGGGTTAGAATAATCGAGGAAACCATGGTAGTTAAACAACCTTTGATATAGTTTTAAAGAACACACAAATAACATTCCATTTCATGTGCCTATTTTCGGCGCGAATTTTAGCACTGCCTCTATGCAAAAACTATTATTAAATGATCTTAAAAACGAATACTATATATAAGTGAATTTAAGAAGAATACGTAATAAATGAGTATGAACAAAATACTCAACAATAAAATACTAGGATGTTGTAACCTCTTATGATCCCAGCTAAAAAGCTGCTAAACACCATAAATGAACATTGGGATGTATTAGCGCTATTATTTAAACGTTTTAAAATGGGTGACTTTAGCCTAAAAGACGTACAAAACGCGATTAAGCAAAAGCAGCCAACATGGTCAAACGAACGCATTTACAAAGAAACAAATCGTTTGTTAAACCAAGATATTTTAATTCCACTGGCTAAATCCTCTCAACTTGAAATAAATCGTGCCATTGCCGACTTTGCTACTTTTTTACTGCAAGAAGAACATTTGGGCTTAGCGCAAGAAATTAGCGTATTAGTCGACGACCTAGCTCGTTTAGGTAATCGCCTAGATAACGCTGGCGAAATAGAAGACTTTGACGACTTACGCCGCTACAGCCGCATTATGGATGATCGAGTGCGTAAAATAATGAAGCTCTATACACACAACGAAAACGCAATTTTAAATATTGTTGAACAAGCTAAATCTAATAATGCTGTGCAATCGCTGCAAAAGCGTTATAAAGCAGTAATAGAAGCGTTTGATGAATACATAGAGCCGATGCTTGAAATGGTTGATATTCGTGGTGAGTTTCATGCGTGTTTTATCCTCATTGAAGAGCAAATAAGTAAGCAAATACTGCACATTGAGCGCTCAGGTAAAGCATATAACGATAAACGTATGCTGGAGCAATTACGTACCCGTATACTCGAAATGCATTTAATGGGCCGAGAAAGCTTACGTAAAAGTGCCGATATGCTTATGCCACTACGCGAAGAGTTGCGCCGTAATAACTTAATTACTCGCCAAGCAGCCAAAGTACTTGGGCTTGTACGTAAAAATGGCGTAGACAATATGCTAAGTGCTGTGCAGCCACATTTTGTAAGCGACGCGCAGCGATATTCACTTGGCCAACAACGTCATATTGTGGCTTACATGGCAAGCTTGGTTGAATTTGAACATGAAGAATACCAACTGCCAGACCAACAAGATGTGCCTGCATTTGTTACACCTAATATTCCTGACTACAACGATGTTAAAACCAGCTTTGCTAAGCGCTTGAATAAAAAGCGCAAAAAGCCGCAGCCCTTGCTGCAATTTTTAGACGAAAGCTACCCAGATCTCGATGCCGACGAAATGCTATTTTTATACCAAAAATTAGTCAGCGACAGCGATATTAAAATAATTCAAAGCGATGAAAAAGCCCGCGTAAAAATTGCCGGTCAGCACTTTTCTTTATATCCATTTAATTCAGAGCCTCAGCCAGTTCCAAAGGCAGATAAATAAACCATGACACACATAAACTTAGACGAGCTAACCCACCTACAAGCCATTAATAAAAAATTAGTAGCGGGTTATCATATTTGCGAACAAGACAACGTAATGTGGCAAGAGCTTGACCAACACTTAGAAGACTACACCGCCCTATTTACCGCTTTAGGTAACGATTTAAAACACGACAGCCGTGGCTTTTATTATTTTACTAGCGACGAAAGTACGCCAAATATGGGCAAAATATCTCGCGCTATTGCGCTCACCATTTACATTTTAATTGAGCATTACGCTAATACGGGTAAAGACCCAATGCGCGCATTGTTTGACAACGTAAACGATTTAGAGCTTATGCAAACGCTGGTGCAAATTAACAAACATTTGTTTGATCAGCTTGAGATATTTTCGGGATCTGATTTGCGTAAAGACGTATACCTGCGCATGGTGCGCTTAGGTTTAGCCCGCGAAGTAGAAGGCGGTTTTATGCTACAAGCGCCAATTCACCGCTATATAGATGCACTAATGGAAGTAAACGAAGAAACCTATTTAACAGAGGACGAGGAATGAAAAATCTATACGGACTAAGTAAACTCGCCCTACTTAACACCGCAGGCTATGCAAAGTGTGTGATTCCGCTTGATAAAAGCAGCTCTATTTGCGCGCCAAATAACACCGGTAAAAGCTCGGTTATTAACGCCCTGCAGTTTCCGCTTATTAACGATTTGCGCTTAACAGAATGGGACGGACACGATTTAGACGAAACCCGTAAGTTTTATTTTTCATCCGATCAGTCGTACATTTTACTAGAGGCTAACTTACCTCATGGCTCGGTAGTGATTGGCGTTGCGGGACTTGGTAAAATTGCCGGTTACGCGCATCAGTACTTTTGTTATCAAGGAAAGCTTGATTTAGAGCAGTACACGCAAGGTAAAACCATTATTAAATTTACCAAGCTGTTCAACCATTTAAAAGAGCTTAATTACAACCCTATTGAGCTTAAAGCACAAGAGCTAAATGCGCTACTTACTGGCGGCGCTACCCCGTATGACGGCGACATTAACTTAAAAATGATTCCGCTTAATAATGTGCAAGACTCTTCTATTTATAAAGAAATATTTAGACGCATTCTTAATTTACATAAATTAGGCGCAAGCGACGTAAAACGCTTTATGCTTCGTGTGTTTGAACGCCATATGTCGAACTCTAAGGTCGACTTTTACGAAGTATGGCGCCGCTCGTTTGATAAAGTAAATCGCTCAAAACGCGAACTAAAAGCCCTTGAGTCAATGCAAGAGCCAATAGCCGCACTTGAATCAATGCTTGAAAATCAGACCGTGCTTAAAGGTAAATTAGCGGCGTACGCACCTAAAATTGACCAAGCACTGATTGACTTTGATACTTACCAAGAGGCGCAGCTAAATGAACTAGGTGTTGCACTTGAAGACATAGAACACGAAAAACACGAGTTTGAGCAAAAGCAAAGCCTATACGTGCAGCAATCGCGTGATATAGAGCGCAAACAAACCCAAATTGAGCAATGGTTTTTAGATTACAGCGCTCTAAAAAGCGAGTTTGAACTGGTAAATAAAGCCACCCTTAAAACCAGCCTTGGCCAGCTCAAGCACGATTACGAGTCGCTTTCGCACTCTATAACCAGCGCACAAGGGCAAAGTCTACACACACTTGACTACCGCATTAGCGAAACACAAAAACAAATTAAGAGCTTAAAGCTGCAACTTAAAAATCTTGAGTTTAATTTGTTTACCCGCATGCGCGAAGACCTCTCGTTAAAAGAAGTCGAAGAAATATCGCGCATTTTAAACCCTGACATTCTCTCGTTTGCAACCACCACTAATGGCGATATAACCATTGATGATGAAGATGCGTTTGGGGAATTCTTATCGCTATTGAGTGAAAACGTTAAAGGTGGCGTATTAACGTTACCAGGCGCGAGCATTAAGCTTAAAAAGCTCTCTCCTGTACAAATGCAAAGTGGCGAAAACAAAGAGCAATTAACCGCTCAGCTGAGTGCACTTGAGCATTCACTCAAGGAGTTTAAACAACAACGCGATGTTGCAGCAAACGTTGCCGATAAACAAAAAGAAAAAGACGCGTTATACGATGAACTTATGAGCGCAGAGAGCGCCCTAAAACGCTTAGAGCAATTTGAAGTAATGCAGCAGTCGGTTGAAGCGCAAGCCATGCTAAAAGAGCAGTTATTAGCTGAGCGCGAACAAGTTGACGACTACCTGCAAGATATTCAAAAAAATAGTGGTTCAATTGCCGATCGCCGCTCGTTAATTAAGTCGAAACAAGAGCAAATTAATCGCCAAACAGAGCGCCTGCGCCAAGTTAAGAGCGAGCGAATTGATCACACGCTTGATTTATACAGCGGTAAAGTAACCCCGTACATGATTGATATAACGGTCGATTTTGATAACTTAAGCGACCTAGTACATCACTTTAATAAAGATTGCCAAGAGCTGCGTAATTTTGACATAAACGTACACAACACCTATTTGCATGTGTATAACGCAGGTATCACTAAATTCGACAACGAAAACGACGAATATACTAAATACCAAAAGCTAATAAGCGCCTTTCATAATATTGATAACGAACGCGACGCTGTTGAACGCCAAGCACGCGTTGCGCTTACCGAAGTGGCCGCAACTATTAAAGGCTTGCGAGAAGATTTAGACCGCCTTCGCCGCGAAATGAACAGCTTTAATAAAGGCATAAGCCAGCACCGTATTTCAAACCTGCAAGCGTTTAAAATTAACGTTATACCCCGCAAAATGCTGGTTGATAGTATAGATACCATTATCAGCACGTCGCATCAGTTTGAGCAAGGCGACACGCTTGATTTACTTAGCCAAGAACCGTACAGCGAAAGTGCGGTAAACGAAGCGAAAGATCACTTAATTAAACTCGCCTCAGATAAAGCGGGTTTAACGCTTACCGATTTATTTGATATTCGATTTGAAGTGGTTAACCGCGCAGGTGAAACAGAGCACTTTGAAAAAATAGATTCGGCAGGTTCAAACGGCACACGTATTACTATTAAGTTATTGTGTGGCATGTTGTTTATTCGTTACTTATTAAGCGATCAGGAACAAAACCTTTACCGTATACCTATTTACATAGATGAAGCGGCCGACATTGACCCACAAAACCAAAAAGCAATTATAGAAACCGCCCTAAGCTTTGGTTTTGTGCCTATATTTGCCTCAGTTAAGCCACAAATAAGTTGTGACTACATTGTGCCTATTCGTTCAGTAAAAGACGGCGCACAAAACTGGGTCGATGAAAAAGATTGGATTGAAGTTGAACACAGTTAATTGGCCATTAAGGCTCGGCTATTAAACTAATATTTAGGACGTTTAAATGATACACATTTAAACTATGTGTGTTATTTTGAATTAATGCATTTTATTGGAGCAAACGTAATGAAAAATATACTTCTTGTTGCAGCACTAGCACTTCTTACAGCCTGCACACAAACCCCTGATTGGGATTACGATAAATCAGCCAACTTTAGTAATTTTAAAACATTTGCTTGGGTAGAAAACGCCAGCTTAACTAAAGACACAAATAACTATCAAATTAATGGCCTAATGGAAAAACGTGTTCGCACTGCCGTTAACGCAGAGCTTAGCCAAACACTAGGTATGAGATTAGTTGATGCAGCGCAAGCTGATGTACTTGTTAACTATCATGCATCGGTAGATAAAGAGCTTGAAGTAGACAACTTCAATATAAACTACCGCCCACATTGGGGTTATTGGGGTACCGGTTTTCAACGCGATACAACCGCACGTGAATACGAAGTGGGTACGTTGATTATTGATATTGTAGACCGTGAATCAAATCAGCTAGTATGGCGCGGCGCAAAAGAAGGTCGATTAAAGAAAAATCAATCGCCGGAGCAACGTGAAGCATCAATTAATAAAACAGTGAGCGAAATTTTAAGCAACTTCCCGCCGCAAAAACAGCAGTAAGTTTAAAGTTAGTTTTTAAAAAGCTCACAGTATGTGAGCTTTTTTTGTGGAAAAGGAATATCACGGTTAGGGGTAACATATGGAAATAAAAATAGCGCGAGGTGAACTCCCGCCTACGTATCTCACCATTTTATATCGCAGGCGGGGCTTTATGCCGCGTGGTTTTAAATAAATGCATATAAATGCGCGAGGTAAACTCCCGCCTACATACCTCACCATTTTATATTGTAGGCGGGGCTTTATGCCGCGCGGTTTTAAATAAATACATATAAATGCGCGAGGTAAACTCCCGCCTACGTATCTTATGTTTTATATTTATATAAAAGCTCAAGCGGTATGTGGCAATAATCATCGGGGTGATTAGTTAATCGGTCTTGATGCTCAGGATTGCTTGGCACGTAGTTAGTTAGCAGCTCTACCCCTACCACAATTTTATCGGCATCACTGCGCTTGTTTATATAATTGCTAGCGACCTTTAAATGATCTTGGCTTTTGCTATAAATGGCAGTGCGATATTTAGGGCCTACGTCGTCGCCTTGTTTATTAATGCTATATGGGTCGATAATTTCAAAAAAGTAGCCAAACAGCGTATTTAGGGTTAAGACTTTTAGGTCAAAAATTACCTTTACGCATTCAGCATAACCATCATAGTCGCCGTCTGTCGTTTTACTTGTACCATTGGCGCGCCCTGCCTGTGTGCTAACAACGCCTGGTAAGTGCTTTAAAAATTCTTGTACGCCCCACAGACAGCCACCAGCAAAGTAAATAGTATTATGTTCTTTAGTATCCATTATAAATGTTACCTAATAAGTGAAGTGTAAATGGTTATCAAATGCAGTGATTAACAAATTAATGTACAATCGCGCACAAAATGACTGCTGTTATATTTAGCTATTTTATCATGCTCAAATGTGGGCTTTAAAATTAATTGTAACCGCAGTTACAAATAAAAAACGACGAGAAACACATGAATCGCACACCACACATTATATTACCTGCACTTTTATGCAGCGTTACCCCATTTGCTTATGCTAATACGCTACCTGATGAGTCTTCAATCGAGCAAATAACGGTTGAAGCCTCACCTACTGCGAATAAACTGCCTGTGGGTACATTTGATTCGCCTATTTCTAATTTAGAATATGACCCCCGTGTTGACCTTCAATCGCGTAATATGGCTGAGGCGCAAGCCGATGTAACTATACGCGGTGGGATTTTTGAAAACACCGGTTTTAGGGTCGGAAGCACTACTCTACTTGACCCGCAATCTGGTCATTATTTTGCTGAAATCCCCATTGCACCACAAATGCTCAGCGGCCCAGATGTTTTAACCGGTGCCGATAATGCACTGTACGGTATGAACAGCACTGTAGGTACGGTTTCATTTGATTGGAAACCAATTATTACTGGCGGTAGTGTATCGCTTGGTACTGGCACAAACGACTTTAACCTGCAAAGTATTCACGCTGCTAAAAACACACAACTTAATAGCTTAGCTAACTATACCCTGGGCTTTGAAGGTGAGTATTCTCATTCGCAAAGTGATGGCACTATTGATAATGGCGATCATGACTTTTCGCGCGCTTCAGCACGCGTGCAATTAGCAAGCGAGCACAGCCAAACCGATTTATTTTATGGCTCACAAGATAAGTTTTTTGGTTGGCCTAATTTGTACACCCCTTTTGGCGTTAACGAAACTGAAGATTTAGAAACCCGCCTTTGGATGCTTAATCACAAGCAAAGCTATGCTAAAAGCAGCAATTTTGAAGTTTCGGCTTATTATCGTACCCATAACGATCACTATATTTACTCGCGCGAAAATCCTAGTGCATTTGAAGCTTTTCATAAAAGCGAGGTTAAATCACTTGCTCTTTCGGGTCGCCATGCACAAAGCGCTGCGCTGGCTATAAATTACTCAGCACAATTTATTGATGACTCGATTGAATCAACCACACTTGAAAACAACTTTACCTCACGAAAGTATTACAAGCTGAGTATATTGCCTGAATACACTATGGCGCTAAAAGCGAATCAACAGCTTACCTTTCGTTTAGGCGCTGCGTATGATGATACAAATCGTGATGATGCTAAGGTATCAGCTATTGGTGATATAACCTTAAACACTCAAAATAGTGACGGCACAGCGCAAACTCTTTATTTATCATACGCGCAGGCGAGCCAAGTTGCAGGCTATACAGCCATTGGCGGCAGCGATTCTGGCGGGTTATTTAGAAGTAACTACAACCTTGAGCACGAAACGACTTCAAACTTAGAGCTAGGCTTATTACTTGAAGAGCAAAGCTGGCAGTTAAACTCGACTATTTTTTATCGAAAAGATAATAACTTAACCGATTGGACCTTTAATTTTGACTCCACATCTGCGCGCTTTGCAAACCCGGTTGATATTGATACCACAGGGCTTGAATTTTTAGCTACGAAGCACTTTGATACTGCAAAACTTATTGCTAGCTACACCTATTTACATAAATCAGAAAACTACGGCGCAGCCGATATTGATGCCAGTTTTTACGCGTTAAACTTT
This sequence comes from Pseudoalteromonas aliena, assembly GCF_038155085.1. Lineage (GTDB taxonomy): Bacteria > Pseudomonadota > Gammaproteobacteria > Enterobacterales > Alteromonadaceae > Pseudoalteromonas > Pseudoalteromonas aliena_A. The sequence continues at coordinate 71,206 of NZ_JBAKAU010000001.1, read as the reverse complement.
CCTGATCACCGTTTAACACTTGGCGCTGTGTACAACCCTACTGATATTTTAGAATTTAGAATAGACAACGAATGGCGTACACAACACAAGAACGCGCTTAGAAACGGCAACGATAACGCATTTTTTACTCAGCTCACGTTTAAAATAACCCCGCCTCAGTTAAGCAATTTATTTATTACTTTAGCGGCTGACAACTTATGGGATGAGTCGTTTGAAGAAATACCAGGTACACCAGGACGCGGTGAACAATATACGTTAAGCGCAACGTATAGTTGGTAATTAAAACTTTCGGAATTTATTCATTAGGTACCTGCTTATAGGTGGGTACCTAATAAATTTAATTTAGGAAAATACTGCGAGTACAAAAACAGCGGAAAATAAACTTAAAAGCCATGCATAAATTAACTGTGCAACGGTAAACATAATAGGGTCTTCTTTAATATAAAAATTATTGTTACCTCCAAAAGTCCAGCCATTGTTAATTGAATGAGCTAATAAACCACCAAACATAGTGATTAATAACAAAGAGATAAATATATCTGAACCAGTTAAAGTATTAGGATCAACCTCTGCTCCTATTGGAGCACCAAAAATAAGCCCAAAAAAAAATATTCCTAATAAGCGTTCAAATTCACTTGCTGTTTTTATATTTTGTTCACAAGACTCTAACTGAGATTCGGTTTGTTCATTATAAGCAGCTAAGTAATTTTCTCTTTTTGAATACTCATTCATTAGAGCCTGATAATTTTCAACGTACTTTTCTTTATCTATGCTCTTTATGGCTTCTTCAAGCTCAATTAATGAGTACTGTGAATAATCAACTCTGATCATATATTCCCTTAGTTAATTGAAGTATTAATACTCCAATCTGAGTTTATTAAGTACTTAGCGTTACCTTAAATGTAAATATATGTGTATTAACCTCGTAAGCTAGGTTAATTGCTCAAGCTCGGTTATAAGCGCTAGAGCCTCTGCATTAGTTGACCCACATACATCACGTGTAGCACTAAAATCGCTACATACTTTAGGGCGACTTTCATCTCCAAATAATTTACATAAATTACGCTCATCTAGTTGAATACAGCGCTCTCCGGCTTTTTTACCATTTGGCATTCCGGGAATTGGGGAGCTAATACTCGGTGCAATGCAACACGCACCGCAGCCTAAACGACACGTCATAGGCTCTGTTTTCATAATAACCTCAGTTAATAAAACTATTCAATTTGTTATGTATTTTCACTAAACCATAGCTAATTGTTTATTTATAATACACATGTGTAATGCTTTGTTACATCTTCAAACGCCTTGTAAACACTTTATTGCGTATTATTGCCTTGTCACCAAATATATGAAGGAATGCCTTGTGGCTACTAAAAAACAAATTTTACTACCAATCGCGGTTTTAGCTGCCGGGATTGCACTCGCAATTGGCCTTTCAGCAATGAAAACGCCACCAGAAGAAAAACCAGAGCAAGACACTCGCCCGCTGGTTGCGGCAAAAAGTGTAAACATTGATGCTATAACTCTTGATGTAAAATCGTACGGCGTTGTAAAACCTAAAGACCGTACCGAGCTGGTTGCTCAAGTAAGCGGGCAAGTTATCTCAGTAGCCGGGCAATTTGTAGAAGGCGCGTTTGTTAAGCAAGGCGATATTTTAGCACGTATTGATCCAAATGATTACGAAGCCGACTTTATTGAAGCACAAGCAGGCCTTGCACAAGCAAGTTCAGCACTTGAAATAGAACGTGCACAAGCTCACGTTGCTAAAGCCGAATGGGAACGTATAAAATCAGACTCAAGCGATGCGATTGCTTCGGAGCTTTATTTACGTAAACCACAACTTGCTGAAAAAATGGCAAATTTTAAATCTGCTCAAGCCCGTGTAAAACGCACTAAACGTAACTTAGAACGTACGTACATAAAAGCCCCATATGATGCAATTATAAATGAGCGCACTATTAGCTTAGGCTCTGTTGTGAGTGCAGGCAGTAAATTTGGTGAGCTTAGCGCGACAGCAGTTGCAGAGGTACGTTTACCGGTTGCAGATAAAGAGCTGCAATACTTAAATAATGGCGGTATTGATGCACTGGTTACGCTCAGCGCTGAATTTGCCGGCAAGCAAACTACGTGGCAAGCCAAAGTGGTACGTAGTGAAGGGATTGTTGATCAAACTAGCCGTATGAGCTATCTAGTTGCGCAGTTACCTACCCCGTATGCTGATAACACTAAGCCACTTCGTTTTGGTTCGTACATTAACGCCACGATTGAAGGGCGAGCTCTCGATAACGCGATTATTGTCCCGCACCATTTAGTTAAAAATAACAAAATTGCTATTTTAAACGACAATCAAACCCTTAGCTTTAAAACGCTTAATATTGTACGTGAACAAAACGGCATGGTAATAGCCGACCAAGGGTTAAACAGTGGCGAGCAACTTATTATCTCTGCCCTTGAATACCCAACAGAAGGCATGGCGGTTAAGCTAGAAGGCATTGAGCCTAAAAGCGATGTAACTCAGTTAGCACTTAAAGAGGATACGCCATGAGTACCTCAGAAAAAGGCTTAATTGCTTGGTTTGCACGTAACCCAGTTGCGGCAAACCTAATTATGATTTTTATACTTATTGGCGGGCTTTTAACGGCGCTGACAATTCGTAAACAGGCATTTCCACAACTTGAAAATAATTGGGTAAGTATTCAAGCGGTATACCCAGGCGCAGCCCCGCAAGAGGTTGAAGAAGGCATTACAATAAAAATTGAAGAAAACCTTGAGGGATTAGAGGGCATTAAACGCTTTATAACCTACTCTAACCGAGGTTATGCACAAGCATGGGTTGAAATTGAAGAAAAATACGACCTTCAAGAAGCTTTAGACGAAATAAAAGCCCAAGTAGATTCTATCAACTCGTTTCCTGCGGGTATGGAAAGGCCAATAATTCAACGTGATAAGTTTCAACAAGAAGTGATGTTTATTGCGCTATATGGGGATATGACCTATGCACAACTAAAAGAACTAGGTACCGATATAGAAGATGAATTACTTTCCTTATCGGGTGTTAATCTAGTCAGCTTTTTTAGCGGCTTAAATTATGAAATAGGCATTGAAATTAGCCCCGACAAACTGCGTGAATACGGCCTAACATTTAGAGATGTGTCAAACGCAGTAAGAAACTTCTCAACTAATATGTCGGCAGGGCAAATTCGTTCAGATAATGGTTATATTTCTATGCGTGTTGAAAAACAAGCATATAAAGGTAATGAGTTTGAAAAGTTGCCTTTAATTACCCTTGCTGATGGCGCACAAATATATTTAGGCGATGTAGCCACAATTAATGATGGTTTTGAAGAAGGCTTATTATATTCAAAGTACAATGGTAAAAACTCGTTAATGTTTGATATTGCAGCATCTAAAGATCAAGACATTACCGACGTTGCCAAAATACTTAAAAATTACATGGCCGAAAAAGAATCTAAATTACCACAAGGCGTAAAACTAACACCTATGGTTGATTTAACCTACTACCTGCAAGGTCGTCTCGATATGATGATCGACAACATGGTATGGGGTGGTGTTTTAGTTATGCTGGTATTAGCATTATTTTTACCTCTTAGATTGGCATTTTGGGTAATGATGGGTTTACCGGTGTCTTTTCTGGGTGCCTTTTTGTTCATGCCGATAGGTTTTTTAGATATCACCATTAACATGGTGTCGTTATTCGCCTTTATAATTGTACTCGGAATTGTAGTGGACGATGCCATCGTCGTGGGTGAATCAGCCAGTGCCGAAATAGAAAAAAACGGTCACTCACTCGATAACGTAATCCGTGGTGTTAAACGTGTTGCAATGCCCGCTACATTTGGCGTACTAACTACCATAGCCGCTTTTTTACCACAAGCTATGGCATCAGGCCCAGGCGCAGCATTATCTAAAGCGATTGGTGTCGTTATTATCCTGTGTTTGATTTTCTCGTTAATCGAATCAAAACTTATTTTACCGGCTCATATTGCTGCAATGAACCCACGTAAACCTAATCCTAAAAACCCATTACACAAGGTACGTATGGTTGTTGATAAAGGTCTTAAATCGTTTGTTCAAAACTACTACACGCCTTTTATAGGCCATTGTATACATTATCGTTATACCGTAATTATAGGTTTTTTATGTATATTAATAGTGAGTGCAGGCATGTTTGCAGGCGGTTTAGTAAAATTTGTACCAAACCCTAAAATACAACATGACTTTCCTCGTATTGTTGTCGAAATGAATCTTGAATCGTCTGAGCATGCAACACTTGAAACAGCTAAAAAAATTGAAGCGGTACTACTTAGTGTAGATGAAGAGCTTGAAGCACAATACGGTCAAAAAATGATTCGTGACCTGTCGGTAAGCCTTCGTGGACGTACGACTGCACAGTTAATGGCTGTACTCATTGAACCTGATAAACGCCCTATCGATACCTTTACATTAAGCTCATTATGGCGTGAAAAAATGCCACCACTGCCGGGAGTTAAAACGTTAACTATTGAAGATAACTTATTTGGCGGTGGACGAGATGACGGCGACGTAAGTTTTAGACTTCAAGGCAAGGATACTGACAAACTAAAAGAAGTTGCTGCGTTATTAAAAACTAAATTACAAAGCATGGAAGGTGTAGGCGATGTTAACGACTCACTACAAAGTGCTACCGACGAAGTACAGCTTGATTTAAAACCACTCGCCTACAGCATGGGACTTACACTTGCCGATGTTGCATCGCAAGTAAGCTTTAGTTACTACGGATTAGAAGCACAGCGTATTTTACGCGAAGGCGAAGAAATTAAAGTCATGATCCGCTACCCTGAAAACGAACGTAACTCTATCAGTAACATACACAGTACACGAATCATTACACCAACAGGTGCTGAGGTTCCGTTGAGCGAAGTTGCACAAATCAACATTGTAGATGGTGTAAACAGAATTCGTCGTGAAAATGCAAACAGAACAGTCAATGTATGGGCAGCCATTAATACTGATAAAGTTGAACCTTTTGCCATTGTAAAAGAAATCACTGACGAGTATTTACCAACCCTTTTACAAAATTACCCTGGTGTTACCAGTAATGTAGCAGGACGCGTGCAAGAAGAAATGGACAGCGCTGATGAGCAGTTACGCGACTTTGCCATATCGCTGATGATTATATTTGCGTTATTAGCCATTCCTCTTCGCTCATACTCACAACCATTAATTATTATGTCGGTCATTCCATTTGGTGTGGTCGGTGCAATGTTCGGCCATATGGTATTAGGAATGACCATGAGCGGCCTTTCAATGTTTGGCATAATTGCGGTAGCCGGTATTGTAGTCAACGACTCCCTCGTTATGGTTGATTTTGTAAATAAAGCGCGTGCTGAGGGTGTGCCTATAAAAGAAGCTGTTATGCAAGCAGGTGCAAAGCGCTTTAGAGCTATATTACTGACCTCAGTGACCACCTTTATTGGCGTATTACCTATTATTATGGAAACGAGTTTGCAGGCACAAATTGTAATACCTATGGCTGTATCGCTGGCCTTTGGTGTGCTATTTGCCACGGTAATTACCTTAATACTTATACCTTGCCAATACGTAGCACTAGAAGACGCTAAGCGATTAATACGTAAAATGCGTGGCAAGCCACCACTAGTAGATGCCCAACCAGCGCCTACTAATAGCTAAATTAAGTAATATCCCAACCAAAAAAGCTCGGCCTAATACGCCGAGCTTTTTATTTTCCTGCATATTGCCCTGCATTATTAATAGTTTTTATAAAGTGTTTCAAATAAATTGTATATAATTATTTTATGTTTATCAGCGTATTATGAGCCCTCAATTTACAGCACAGCTAACGCGTAATAGTTTTATTGCTTAGCATTAGCTCACACCGCAATGGTTTTGAGCCGCTTAATAGTTAAGTGCCTTCCACTTAGCTCTAATAACGAGGGCGTGTTGACCTTTGGCGTTTGAATTTGCAGCAGTATGTTTGGTTTTTAGGCAAGGCAGAGCCTATGAAGTGTAGTTACTCCCCATAAATAGGCGATAACGTAGCATAAATGCCAAACATACGCTGCCCTTTGGGTTCTGCCTAGGGGCGATAAACTCTTTGTTGCTCGGTTTTTACTTAGCCCACTAGGTTACAAACCTCGCGCCGCGATTTGATCGCCCCTAGATTGAACAAATTTCAATCCGCAAAGATCAACACGCCCTATACACGTAAATTTTAAAACACCAATACACACTGCTATTCGCTTAAAACGCCATGGCATGTAGTTTATTTATGCACCCGAGGAACTCTATGTTTGATTTGATAAGCAAGCGCAGCGCTAATTTAAAAAATGACGTTTTAGCAGGCTTAACCGCTGTGCTAACACTCATTCCCGAAGCCGTTGCGTTTACCTTTGTTGCCGGTATTGACCCAATGATGGGGCTGTATGGCTCGTTCTTTATTGGTTTTATTACCGCCGTTTTTGGCGGCCGTCCTGCTATGATTTCGGGCGCGGCGGACTCAATGGCCGTAGTAACCACCGCGTTTATTATCATGTTTGGACTAGAGTATTTACTGGCTGCTGTGGTGTTAACCGGTTTGCTACAGGTTATATTTGGCGCGCTTAAAATGGGCAAATTTATAAGGCTGTTACCTCACCCTGTAATGCTTGGCTTTGTAAACGGCTTAGCCATAGTAATTGGTATGGCGCAGTTTGGGCAATTTAAAGAAAACATTCGCGTGGTATACGATAAGCAACACGATATGTTTACCTACGCGGGCGATTGGATGCAACTAACCAGCCCAGCCACGCTTACCATGATGGGGTTAATAGCGTGAACCATGGCTATTGCGTATTTTTTACCACGCTATACCAAAGCAATTCCTGCGCCCCTTGCTGCTATTACCGCATGTACAGCCCTAGTTACATTTACGCCGCTTGAGTCAAAACTTGTTAGTGAAGTTGTGCACACGCAGCGTACTTCAATGATTGAAAAAGAAATCATTACTGAAAACTTTGCTGCGGTAAAAAATCAAATTCCTCATGGACAATACAGTGAAGCTGCGCAAAATATAGCATTAGAGCGCCAAACTGATGCGCAAATTATGGCTAAATGGAACGCTAACGAAGCGCAAAAAATAGCTGAAGGATTAAAAGAGACTGCCGATCCGCTTGATGGTAGTTTAAAAGGTGCATTACCTAGTTTTCACTTTCCGCAAATTAGCTGGGATTTTACCAATAGCGACTCCCTCGATGCGCTAATTACCGTGCTAATGCTTGCGCTTATTTTTTCATCAGTTGGTTTAATTGAAACGCTTATGACCCTTTCGCTTATTGATGAAATAACACAAACCCGCGGCCAAGGTAATCGCGAATCTGTGGCACAAGGCTCGGGCAATATTTTAAGCGGTTTATTTGGTGGCATGTGTGGCTGCGCTATGATTGGCCAAAGCATGGTCTGTTTAAACTCAGGCGGACGAGGACGTGCAGCGGGCATTGCTACCGCTTTATTTATGCTGGTATTTATTTCGTTTTTTCCAAGCTTAATTGAAATGATCCCTGTAGCGTCATTAATTGGCGTTATGTTTATGGTGGTTATTGCAACCTTTGAATGGTCATCTTTACGCTTATTTGGCCGCGTTCCAAAGTCTGAAATATTTATCATTATTGTGGTATCAACCATTACCGTATTACTCGAATTAGCCGTTGCAGTAGGCATAGGTATTATTATTTCAGCCTTAGTTTATGCGTGGAATTCTGCAAAAGAAATTCGTATTCAATGCAGTGATGAGTCTCAAACACAAAAAACTTACCAAGTAGCAGGCAACTTATTTTTTGGCTCTATAACCTCGTTTAAAGAAGGGTTTAACCCACATAACGACCCACAAAAAGTATGTATAGACTTTGCCAAGGCCAGAGTGTGCGACCAATCAGGTATTGAAGCTATACATGGTTTAAGCATACGTTATAAAGCATTAGGTAAAACGTTATATTTACGCCACTTAAGCCCAGAGTCTACCAAGTTATTACAAAAAGCCGGTGATTTAGTTGAAGTTAACATTGTTGAAGACCCTAAATACGCGGTAGCCAACGACGCTATGGAGTAATAAGTCACTTAGGTAACTTACTAAAAAAGCTCGGGATTTCCGAGCTTTTTATCATTAAATCAATTATTTTAAGCTGGTAAGTTTGGCACTTATATGGACTCCCACACATAAAAGGATGTAACTATGCCACTGGTACAAATTATTCTATTTATTGCTTTTGCCGTGTTAACTACAATTGGCTACAAAAAGAATAACCGTAACTTAATGCTATTAGGCGCCATTGCTATATCATTCGCGTTTGTGGGGCTTGATTTTTTAATGGGTGTAGATGAAGGGTTATCAGGCAGGTGAGCTAAAACTCAATAACTAATTTTATACATTAAAAAGGTTCGATAAATAAAGAGATAAACTGCTCGTTTTTTATCCCTAATACGTTATGGTATTTAAATAATAAATATACATAATAAAGTTAAGGAACAGCCATGAATACATCTCCCTCTGAACACATCCCGCAAGAAGCCTTTGATTGGTACGACGAATACGCCCACGGCTTAATGGACAGACGTACATTTATGAAAAAACTTGGCGGGTTAGCTGCACTTGGTTTTTCAATGAGTGTACTAACCAGTGCCCTGCTGCCCAATTATGCGTTTGCAGAGCAAGTATCGTTTAATGATGACGATATTAAAGCCACCTACGAAGAATTTGATTCGCCAAACGGCCATGGTAAAGGCAAAGGTTACTTAGCAGTACCCAGCACAATTGAAGGTAAACTGCCTGTTGTATTAGTTATTCACGAAAACCGAGGGTTAAACCCTTACGTAAAAGATGTAGCAAGGCGCTTAGCCAAAAAAGGCTTTATTGCCTTTGCCCCCGATGCACTCTTCCCGCTTGGTGGCTACCCGGGTAATGACGATGAAGGCCGTGCAATGCAAAAAACTATGAACAGAGCTAAAATTCAAAATGACTTTGTAGCCGCCGCTCACTTTTTAAAGAATCATTCAAATAGTAACGGCAAACTAGGGGCTGTGGGCTTTTGTTTTGGGGGTTATATTGTTAATTATTTAGCGGCGGTTGATAGTGATTTGCTTAGCGCTGGCGTGCCTTTTTATGGCACTCCTGCAAGTGAGTCACTGCACAAAAACATAAAAGCGCCTTTAATGATTCAATTAGGAGAGCTTGATAAACGCGTTAACGCTACATGGCCTGATTATGAAAAAAGCCTAAAAGCAAACAATGTTGAGTACACAATGCATATGTACGAAGGTGCTAACCATGGTTTTCATAACGACTCTACTGGGCGCTATGATGAGCAAAAAGCAGAACTTGCATGGCAGCGTACCTTAGCATTTTTTAATGAAAAGCTAAGTTAATATAAGCTAATAAGGTAATGCCACCAGCTTAAAATGAGTGGCATTATTTAAGTTAACTAACCTAAATTTTGGTTATGTAAGTTCTGGTTAATTAAGCTCTGTAATATGTAATAGCTCACCAGATGGACCCCATAAATAAATCACTTTACCCCACGGCTCTTGTTTTATTCCTTCAAAGCGAATATCAAAGTGAGTTAATTTACTAATAGTGTCAAAGGCTTCGTTAATGTTTAATACGCACACTTGTAGCATTAAATTTTCAGCAAATTCTTGGTTGTAGTAACGTTGTAAAAACAAACTACATTCACCTGATGTTGCAATACTTAAATCAACTGATGCCGGCTCAACATTAAAGCCCAGCGCCTGATAAAAGTCACACGATAGTTGATAGTTTTTACACGGCACAAACACTCTAATGTCGTCTATTTGCATTGATTTCTCCATTGTTATTTTAGGCAGCAGGTTTAACAATTTATTTTTTTGAAAGCGACCTATTATTATCGCTATGCTCTCAGATACACTTTATTTTTTAGCAATTGCTTGCAAGACCGATGCTAAACCTGTGTGGTATGAGCCCTCAAACACTTCTCTCTTTAATTCTTCTAGATGCAAAAAGCTGAGGCCTTTTAAATCATCTTCTAAATTGCTTTTTGATGTTTTAGTATCTGCACTTGGTCCGCCTCCGGTATTATAATTTACCTGCTCGGGCGTGTAGGCCTCAAGTAAAAATACCCCACTTGGCTTTAAACCTTTTACAGCGCGTTTATATACCGCTGAGCGAACTGCGCTTGGTAAAGGGCAATAAATAGACACGACCGCATCCCATTTTTCCTCGCCAAAATCAAACTCTGCTAAATCGGCATGAATAAGCTCAATGTTTACATTGTGCTCTTTGGCAAGCTTTGCCGCTTTTTCAAGCCCTACTTTAGAGCCATCAATTGCAGTAACGTCATAACCCATTTTTGCTAAAAAGACTGCGTTACGGCCTTCGCCTTCTGCTAAGCTTATTACTTTGCCCTTGGGTAATTTTTGATATTGCTGGGCTAAAAATTCATTTGGCTCTTTGCCATAAGCGTATTGCTCAGTGCTATACCTTTCATCCCACATAGGACCTCCTAAAGTTACTTTAATTGCATTTAGCTTTAGCAAAGCCAATTTATGTACTCGATAATTCCACGAATAGTACAAAGTTTAAATAGGTGGTAGCAAGTCTAAACAACTCACAAGCAAAACGATTGAAGTAACGTTGAGCCAAGGCAGAACTTAAACTGAAATGAATGTAATTCCTTTCGTTTAATTTAGCTAGCAGAGGTTTAAACCTTTTTTATAACTGAAGTATAAATTCATTTTTACATAGCAAAAGCCCAACTTTATGGTTGGGCCTTATAATTAAATCAAAATAACCCGTTGAACTAGCTTACTTTTAGTTCGCGTGCTTGAATGTACTGCACTAGGTCTTCAATCGATACCACGGTCATACTGTGTTTATTAGCATAGTCACTTACCTGTGGTAAACGCGCCATGGTGCCATCAGGATTAGTTAGCTCACAAATAACACCAAACGGTTTTAAACCTGCCAGCTGCATTAAATCAACAGATGCCTCGGTATGACCTCGGCGTACAAGTACACCACCGGTTTGCGCTTTTAAACCAAATACATGGCCTGGGCGCGATAAATCGCTCGGTTTTGCGTTGTCGGCGGTAGCCGCTTTAATTGTGGTTACTCTATCGGCTGCTGATACACCGGTTGTTACGCCATATTTAGCTTCAATGGTTACTGTGTAGGCTGTGTTATTTTGGCTGGTGTTGTTAGTTACCATTTGCGGGAGGTCTAACTGTTTAATGCGCTCATCACCCATGCATAAGCACACAATACCGCTGCCTCCGCGGATCATTTCGGCCATTTGTTGGGGAGTTAAATGCTCGGCTGAAAATACAAAGTCGCCTTCGTTTTCGCGGTTTTCGTCATCAACAACAAGCACGCCTTGGCCCTGTTGCAGTGCAGCTATGGCATTTTCTACACGGGTGTGGCTTTCGCCAAATTGAGTAAGTAAAGACTGAATCATCATTATATTCCAAATAAAAAATAAATAGATTCAGGACACTGAAAGGCATGGCAAAGCCATACAAAATAAATTTGCATGTTTTGCCAAAAAACAGCATTAAAAACACACGCCAAAAATCGATATTTATGGCGTAGTGTAATAAGCTATATTCTCTTTCATCCGGACTTTAACCGTCGGCTCTGGCATTTCACCAGATCTGCTTGACCTTTATTTAACTTTTTCAATATTGTAAAAATAAATTAAATAAAGCGCTCGCGGGCTCGTTTTAGTCAAAAAAGTATTGAGTAAAACATACCGCCGGTGGGGAATTTCACCCCGCCCTGAGAATTTACCGTAAACTTATACGTTTACGGCCTGCGCATTATACGCTTGTATCTATAAGTTATTCAAAAACAAAAGTTAAGAAAGCTCAGTATTTAATGAGGCTTTAAGTACTTTACCTTCATTAATATCAGCAATAAGCGAACATGAAGCGCCATTTACCAGATTTAAATTAGGTTGTACATGGCCTATATCGGCATCAAAAATTACCGGAAATAAACACCCGCCTAGAGCCACATCAAGCGCATGGCGGTAATCAAAGGCGTCGTAATTGCTTTGAGTGATTTCGCTTCGCCCTAAAATAAGGCCATTAATATCGTCAAATATACCGGCTAGCTTGAGTGAAAGTAAAAATCGAGCAACCGTCGTCGGCGTAAGCTCTGAGTTTTCGAGATATAAAATTAGCCCTTCTGGCGCGCTGTGTTTTTTAAATTCGTGTAATGCTAAAAAAGGTGAATCGAGCAATAAACCTACAGTATCGAGGCAGCCACCAAATAAGCGACCTGACATTTCAATTGTACGTTTATCGGTAGAGTTTAAGCACTGCCAATAAGTAGGCTCACTAGGGTTTAAAAGTTCATCAGGGTTTTGAGCATAATTGGGTTTCACTTTTTGATGTAAAGATGAAGGACCTTGTTCAAACTTACTCCCCACTTCGTAGGTCAAAGTTTCAAAAATTTGTAAACTATACGGATTTTTTTCATCAGGGTGTAATTGCATTAAATTTGCGCTATGTAGAGTAGCCCATTGGCACTTAGCTGTTAATGCACAGGCAATAGTACTCACATCAGAAAAGCCTACCAGCCATTTAGGCTTTGCCGCTTTTATAGCATTAAAATCCAGTAACGGCAGCACTTCCATTGCAAGCTCACCGCCCATTGGTGGCATAATCGCGGCTATTTCGTCATCCAATAAAAAGCCCATTAACTGCTCTGCATGGGCTTTGGCATTAAGTTGTTCGCGCGGTTTGTTCTGGCGTAAAAACTCACCTTCGATCACTTCGTATCCACGGTGTTTTAGTCCGTCTATCACTATATCTAATCGTCCGTGATACTTTTCTTTTAGACCAGATGAAAGTGAGCAAATAGCAATTTTAGAGCCTACTTTTAAAGGCGCTGGATAAAGTATATTAGCCATTGAGTGTTCCTTTTTAATAATACCAACCTGCATAAATCTTTGATCAATTTAACGAATTAAATTGCACTATAACGTCGTTAAAAGTTTTTTATTTAGAACAACTAGATATAAAAACTTTTGCCTAGTTCTAGCGTAATTTTCTTAACGTTAAATAGACCCCATATATAAGCAGATTGGTATAAAGTGATTATGTACCTATATCATCATGTTTACTCTTTATACAATATGAATACCTTTGTTATACCGACTCCATTAAGTATGTGTTCTAAATTTCACGTCGAAAAAAAATTCAGTTCTAGGCGTAAATTGATGTAAATGGTTGTTCTCTTTACGAGATTTACAACAAAAAATGGGTTGCTTTAGCGAGTAAAATAGATCGGCTATTTATTGGAGTTGATATTAGTATAGTGATTTATTCAAGACATAAAAAAACCGATGCAGTCTCATCGGTTTTTATTTAAACGTTGCAGTGAGCTAAATATTAAAGATACTCAACATCAATGATTTCGTACTCAACGTCGCCTTTTGGCGTTTTAATGGTTACAGCATCATCTGTTTGCTTACCAATTAACCCGCGTGCGATAGGCGAATTAACAGAAATTAAGTTGTTTTTAATATCTGCTTCATCATCACCTACAATACGGTATTTTACTTCAGCATCTGTTTCTACGTTTACAATAGTTACAGTAGTGCCAAAAATAACTTTACCCGTATTAGGCATTTTAGTTACGTCGATAATTTGCACATTCGAAAGTTTCGCTTCAATTTCTTGAATACGGCCTTCACAAAAACCCTGTTGCTCACGCGCAGCATGATATTCAGCGTTTTCTTTTAAGTCACCATGTTCACGTGCAATCGCAATATCATTTACGATTTTAGGACGGGTAACTGTTTTTAATTCGTTAAGCTCTTTGCGCAGTAAATCTGCGCCACGAACTGTCATCGGAATTGATTGCATACTTTTCTCACTTAACACCAAGGCCTTAATGGCCTTGGTACATTTCCTTAGTTCAATCGCTGGTGTAGCTCTTGAACTGACGTCACTTTGCTACGGTCGTCTGCTTGGTTAGCAGTACAGTTAGCAAATGCCGCGTTCAAGGTTGTCGTATAGTTGGTTTTGTTTTGCAATGCACCACGACGCAACACCTTCGAATCTTCGATCGCTTGGCGACCTTCGGTGGTATTTACGATATAGCTATACTCTTTATTCTTGATGTTATCAAGAATATGCGGACGGCCTTCATATACTTTGTTTACACGGCGTACTTCAATACCGGCCTCTTTTAAAGCCTCTGCTGTGCCACCTGTTGCATCAATTTCAAAACCAAGGTCTGTCATGGTTTTTGCAAGCTCTACAACACGAGACTTATCGCTGTTACGTACAGATAGTAACGCGCGACCACCGCGTGGTAAAGTGTTGCTTGCACCTAATTGTGCTTTTGCGAACGCTTCGGCGAAAGTATCGCCAACACCCATCACTTCACCTGTTGAACGCATCTCTGGACCACGGATAGGATCCACACCTTGGAACTTAGCAAATGGTAAAACTACCTCTTTAACGCTGTAATATGGAGGGATGACTTCTTTTGTAATACCTTGGCTTGCTAAAGACTGACCTGCCATACAACGTGCTGCCACTTTTGCAAGTGCAACACCGGTTGCTTTTGATACAAACGGTACTGTACGCGCTGCACGCGGGTTTACTTCGATTAAGTACACTTTGCCATCTTTTACAGCAAACTGTGTATTCATCAAGCCAACAACGCCAAGCTCAAGAGCCATATCGGTTACTTGCTTGCGCATTACATCTTGCACATCTTGAGATAAAGAGTGTGCTGGCAACGAACATGCTGAGTCACCAGAGTGTACACCCGCTTGCTCAATATGCTCCATAATACCGCCAATAATCACTTGCTCGCCGTCACAAATAGCGTCAACGTCAACTTCAATTGCGTTATCTAAGAAACGGTCAAGTAATACTGGTGCCTCGTTTGATGCTGATACGGCTTCGGTCATGTAGCGACGTAAATCTTGCTCGTCGTATACAATTTCCATCGCGCGCCCGCCTAGAACATACGATGGGCGCACAACCAGTGGGAAACCAATCTCAACTGATTTAAGTAATGCTTCTTCAGTTGATGTTACTGTCGCGTTTTCAGGCTGTAGTAAATCAAGACGCTCTACTAACTGTTGGAAACGCTCACGGTCTTCTGCACGGTCAATCGCATCAGGTGAAGTACCAATCACTGGCACGCCATTCGCTTCAAGCTCACGCGCTAGTTTAAGTGGTGTTTGACCACCGTACTGAACGATAACGCCTTTTGGTTTTTCAACACGTACAATTTCTAGTACGTCTTCAAGCGTAATTGGTTCAAAGTATAAACGATCCGATGTGTCGTAGTCGGTAGAAACCGTTTCAGGGTTACAGTTAACCATGATGGTCTCGTAGCCGTCTTCACGAAGCGCAAGCGAGGCATGTACACAACAGTAATCAAATTCAATACCTTGGCCGATACGGTTAGGACCGCCACCAATAACCATGATTTTGTCTTTGTCTGTTGGGTTTGCTTCACACTCTTCATCGTAAGATGAGTACATGTAAGCGGTGTCTGAGCTAAATTCAGCCGCACACGTATCAACGCGTTTGTACACCGGCACAATGTTTAATTGATGACGTTTTTTACGAATTTCAGCTTCAGAAACACCGGCAATTTCAGCTATACGCGGGTCTGCGAAACCTTTGCGTTTAAGTTTACGTAGGAAGTCTGCATTTAGGCCAGCCATACCTACTTCACCAATTTTTGCTTCGTCTTTTAAAATGTCTTCAATTTGCACTAAGAACCAGCGGTTAACTTTAGTCAGCTCGTAAACATCTTCAACACTCATACCGTGGCGCATTGCATCGGCAATGTACCAAATACGCTCAGCACCTGGCTCGCGTAATTCACGAATAATTTTTTCACGTGCTTTTGGATCGTCAAGTGCCACAATTGGATTGAAACCCGTTGCGCCAACTTCTAGGCCACGTAATGCTTTGTGTAATGACTCTTGTTGGTTACGACCAATGGCCATTACTTCGCCTACCGATTTCATTTGCGTGGTTAAACGATCGTTAGCACCGGCAAATTTTTCAAAGTTAAAGCGAGGTATTTTAGTTACAACGTAATCGATTGAAGGCTCAAAAGAGGCAGGCGTTTTACCGCCAGTAATATCATTTTGAAGTTCGTCAAGCGTGTAGCCTACTGCAAGTTTTGCTGCAATTTTTGCAATTGGGAAACCCGTTGCTTTTGATGCAAGTGCAGAAGAGCGTGATACGCGTGGGTTCATCTCAATAATAACCATACGGCCATCTTTTGGATTAATACCAAACTGAACATTAGAGCCACCGGTTTCAACACCTATTTCACGCAGTACTGCCATAGAGGCATTACGCATAATTTGGTATTCTTTATCGGTTAGCGTTTGCGCTGGTGCAACGGTAATTGAGTCGCCTGTGTGAACACCCATCGGGTCAAAGTTTTCAATAGTACAAACAATAATACAGTTGTCATTTTTATCACGGACAACCTCAGTTTCGTACTCTTTCCAACCAATCAGTGATTCATCAATTAATAATTCGTTCGTTGGTGATAAGTCTAAACCACGCTCACAAATTTCTTCAAACTCTTCCATGTTGTAAGCAACACCACCACCGGTACCACCCATAGTGAAAGAAGGACGAATGATACACGGTAAGCCAATACGGCTCATTGTATCTTTAGCTTCTTCCATTGAATGAGCAATTTCAGCACGAGGACATTCTAGACCAATGTTTTTCATTGCTACGTCAAAGCGTTCACGGTTTTCTGCTTTGTCGATTGCATCAGCCGTTGCACCAATTAGCTCAACGCCGTGCTTAGCCAGTACACCGTGCTTGTCTAAATCAAGGGCACAGTTTAATGCAGTTTGACCACCCATAGTTGGCAGTACTGCATCTGGCTTTTCTTTTTCAATAATTTTTTCTACCACTTCCCAGTGAATTGGTTCGATGTACGTTGCATCGGCCATTTCTGGGTCAGTCATGATAGTTGCAGGGTTTGAGTTAACTAATATAACTCTATAGCCTTCTTCTCTGAGTGCTTTACACGCTTGAGCACCAGAGTAATCAAATTCACAAGCTTGACCAATTACAATTGGGCCTGCTCCTAAGATAAGAATGCTTTTTATGTCGGTACGTTTTGGCATTATTACTCCAGTTAAATTAGTGTTTACGCGCTTGCATCAGGTCGATGAAGTGGTCAAATAATGGGGCTGCATCGTGCGGGCCTGGGCTTGCTTCAGGGTGGCCCTGAAAGCTAAACGCTGGCTTATCTGTACGATGAATACCTTGAAGCGTGCCGTCAAATAACGATTTGTGCGTAGCACGTAAGTTACTTGGTAATGACGCTTCATCTGCAGCAAAACCATGGTTTTGTGCGGTGATCATTACTACGTCGCGGTCTAAATCTTTTACTGGGTGATTACCACCGTGGTGGCCAAATTTCATTTTTGCTGTTTTAGCACCTGAGGCAAGGGCTAATAACTGATGACCTAAACAGATACCAAAAATAGGTGTGTCGGTTTCTAAAAAGGCTTTAATTGCATCAATAGCATAGGTACATGGCTCAGGATCACCAGGGCCGTTAGATAGGAAGATACCATCTGGGTTTAAAGCAAGTACATCGGCTGCTGAGGTTTGCGCTGGTACTACGGTTAGTTTACAACCGCGATCAACTAGCATCCGTAATATGTTACGTTTAACACCGAAGTCGTAGGCAACAACATGAAACTTTTCATCAGCGGTATCTAGGGTTTTAAATCCTTCGCCTAATGTCCAGCTTGATTCGCGCCACTCAAAATTTTCCTTGGTTGAGACAACTTTTGCTAAATCCATACCTTTTAAACCTGGGAAGGCTTGCGCGGCTTGTAACGCTTTGTTTTCGTCTAATTCGTCACCAGCAATAATACAGCCGTTTTGTGCGCCTTTATCGCGCAAAATACGTGTTAGCTTTCTGGTGTCGATGTCCGCAATACCTAAAATATTACGTTCTTTTAAGTAATCATCTAACGATTGCTCGTTACGAAAGTTACTTGCTAGCAGTGGCAAATCACGGATCACTAGGCCTTTAGCCCATATTTGATTCGCTTCTTCGTCTTCGCTGTTGGTACCCGTATTACCGATATGTGGGTACGTCAAAGTTACGATTTGTTCCGCGTATGATGGATCAGTCAAAATTTCTTGGTAACCAGTCATAGACGTATTGAATACTACTTCACCGACAGACATGCCGTCAGCGCCAATTGTAGTACCGCGAAACACTGTGCCGTCTTCTAGGACTAACAGAGCGGATTTAGTCAAGTTAAACCTCCTAACAGTAAAAAACGGGAGTAAGCAATTGCTTAACACCCCGCCAATACCCAGAGGGATCGTCAAAACCAGATTTTTGTGAGCTTAAATTGTTTTACGCATTCTTAAATGATGCCGATATAAAACGCTAAACCTTCAATCATTTTTTCTTGCCTAAAACTCTTTCATTCCCACTGAAACCCCTGGTTTTACTAGCCACTTGGGTATAATTGGAAACACGCATTTAGTAATTTTTGGCAAATTGGCTGCATTCTACATTAAGTTGCTATTTAGGTCTAACACTATTTGGTAAATCGTTACAAATAAGTGCTTTTAGGAAAAATTAGACCCAAACAGGTAAAAAGGTAACTAAACTACTTAAGATCTAGCACATCTTGCATATCATAAAGTCCTACTGGTTTATTTTTCAACCAGCACGCAGCCCTTATAGCACCTAGCGCAAAGGTCATTCTTGAACTTGCTTTATGGGTTAATTCTAGCCTTTCGCCCATAGTTGCAAAGTAGGCGGTATGTTCACCTACTATATCGCCACCTCTTAGTACCGAATAACCTATTTCATTTTGCGATTTAGCCGTTTCTACTTGGCTGCGGTCGTATACAGCTACCTCGTCATGGTTCCAGCCCTTTGCATCTGCAATTGATTCCCCAATAGCTAAGGCAGTGCCCGATGGTGCATCTATTTTATGACGATGGTGCGCTTCAAATATTTCTATATCTAAATCATCGCCAAATTTAGTAGCTGCTGTTTGTACCAAATTTAAGAGCACGTTTACACCTACGCTGTAATTGCGAGCAAACACAATAGGAATGTGCTTTGCTGCATCGTGTAATAGCGTCATGTCATCGGCGCTAAGCCCTGTAGTACCTATAACCATTGGTAGCTTTTGTGCAACAGCTGTTTTTAGATGATTACGCATACCTTGCGGCAATGTGAAGTCGATTAACACATCTACATTATCTACTTCGCTTTCAACGCTAAAGCTTACTGCGCTGTCGGCTGCACTATTTACTTGGCTTACATTAATACCTAATAACGATGAACTGCTACGAACATATGCGCCTGTAAGTTGTGTTTGCTCTTTAATTGTCGCAGCTTCTAATAGGGCTAAGCCCATTCTTCCGTTAGCACCAAATACACCTATTCGATTTGTCGTCATGGTTTTTACCTAATTTAATTTGAATCCGTTTATTAGTCATATATCCGGCCATTGCAAAATACGCAGCTGGGTATTTTTATGCAGTTGGATAAATATTAATCGCTGAAAATCGCGTTGCTTTGTAGATATTATCTAAAAGTCATGCAATAGTCAGGTGACCTTTTAATTTTATAATAATAACAATACCAGTTTACTTTAGCCATCTATACATTTAAACTTCCCTTTCGCGTCGATTTGGTCTTTGGCTTGCGGACGCTGCGGCTAACAACTTTTTTAAATTAAAAGTTGTACTGCTAAATTCAGCTAAAAGAGGAGTTTTGGCTGTGATAAATTTTACTGGTTATGAGGAATATGATGCAGCCATCATTTAATAAAAACAAAGCAATACTTTCTTTACTTCCCCTACTTACCTTTGTAGCGCTATTTTTAGGCTCTGGTTTGTATTTGCAATCGCAAGGGGTTGATTACGCTTTTTACCAACTACCCGCACCTGTTGCTATATTACCCGCCATTATGCTTGCGTTTATATTAAATAAAGGCACGGTAAACCAATGTGTAGAGACCTTTATTAAAGGTGCCGGACACAACAATATTATTACCATGTGTTTAATATATTTACTTGCAGGTGCTTTTTCAGCTGTAGCAAGTGCAACTGGTGGTGTTGATGCGGTTGTTAATGCCGGTTTATCGCTTATTCCACCATCACTATTATTACCTGGTTTGTTTTTAATTGCGGCCGTTGTTTCTACTGCGATGGGGACCTCAATGGGTACTATTGGCGCTATTGGCCCAATTGCTTATGCGGTATCAATTAAAACAGGTATAGATCCAGCATTAATGGCAGGTACTATTGTATCTGGCGCTATGTTTGGCGATAACCTATCTATTATTTCTGACACCACTATTGCAGCGACTCGAACGCAAGGCTGTGAAATGAAAGATAAGTTTAAAGAAAACTTAAAAATAGCTGTTCCTGCAGCCGTACTCACCATTGCTTTATTATTTTATCTCACGCCTGCTGCGCAAGTTGTTGAAACTAAAGATTACGATGTTTGGTTAGTACTTCCTTATGCCTTTATTTTAGTGTTGGCGGTAGCGGGCTTAAACGTATTTGTAGTGTTGTTTAGCGGTATTATTTTTGCCGCATTAATGGGCTTTACCGGTAGTTACGAAGGCGCAAGCTTTGTAAAAGACATTTACAAAGGCTTTACTGATATGCAGGAAATATTTTTACTTTCTATGTTTATTGGTGGCTTATCTGAATTTATTCGTATAAATGGCGGCCTTGATTATATTGCTCAAAAAATTCAAGCCATAACCAAAATAATCGCTAAATGGCATCGTAAAGTGGCCGACCAACTTGGCATTGCCGCTCTAGTTTTAACCAGCAATGTGTGTATTGCTAATAATACCGTGTCTATTATTGTGGCCGGCCCAATCGCTAAAAAGCTTGCTGATGACGGTGAAATAAGCGGTAAGCGTTCTGCAAGTTTACTTGATATTTTTGCGTGTGTAACACAAGGTTCACTGCCATATGGCGCACAAGCGCTACTATTAGGTGCTACATTCAAAATAAGCCCGTGGGAAGTGTCTACTTCGTCGTACTACTGCTTTATATTAGCGTTTACGGCAATTGCTATAATTTGTTTACGCCGCAATAAAGCATAATTAACGCATACTAATATGTTGCAGCTTAATAAGTAAGCTGCAACATATGTTAAAATTAACACTCAACAAATTAGTCTCTTCTGCTATAATGCGCGCCTCCGCGTGTCATTAAAATTATATTAATTAAAACAATTATGAAATTTAAAAAATTACTTCCTATTGTTACTCTTACTTCTCTCGTTTTACCATCATCTGCCTTAGCAGCAAACTGGAGCAGCACTGCATTACATATTAATAACGGTTTTCAAAAAAACCCTTTTACCGAAAAGAAATCAAATACAACCGTTTACTCTATTCAGCATGCTTCTGGTTATGAGTTTGGTGATAATTTTTTCTTTATTGATTACAGTAACGATATTAGAGAAGATGGTTACCAAGATGATGACTTTTATGGGGAGTTTTACACGACTGTTAGTATGTCTAAACTCTATGATGAAAGAGTCGGGACCGGTCGCTTACTAGATGTTGGTTTGACTGCAGGGATTAATGTTGCCCATGATGCAAAAATTGTCAAATATTTACCGGGCGTTAAATTAAGCTGGGATGTACCCGGGTTCAACTTTTTTCAAACACTTGTAACTGCCTATATTGACGACAGTGAAGGCGTAGCAAAAGGCGGCGCCCCTATTGAAACTAACAGCTGGATGTTTGATGTGGCCTTTGAATACCCGTTTACCGTAGGATCACAAAAATTTAGCTTTAAAGGGCACGCCGAGTACATTGCAGAGCGCGAAGATGAATTTGGTAACGATGTAGAAGCCTGGATACTCGCACAACCTATTTTAGTATGGGATATGGGCCACGCGTTAGAAATGAAAGAAAACACCCTATTACTGGGTATGGAACTACAATATTGGCATAACAAGCTAGGCACTGAGGCAACTGAATCGGTTCCACAAATACACATTGAGTGGACTTTTTAGCAAGCCGAACCTTATAAAGTAAAAGCGATGTAATAAATCTTTACATCGCTTTTATTTAATTTACTAACCTAAAAGCTCTGCTAGTTGCTGACTCACTGTTTCAACAGCTTGCGTACCATCAATTTTATGGTACTGCGTGTTACCTGCTTGTGCTTCAGCTTGGTAGTAATCAACCAATGGCATAGTTTGCTCGTGGTAAATACCTAAACGCTTACGCACTGTTTCTTCTGTATCATCTGCACGAACAATTAAGTCTTCCCCTGTTTCGTTGTCTTTACCTTCAACCTTTGGTGGGTTGTAAACAACATGATAAACACGACCTGAGCCTGGGTGTACACGACGTCCGCCCATACGCTCTACAATTACTTCATCAGCCACATCAAATTCAATAACGTGATCAACCACTACGCCATTTTCTTTCATTGCATCTGCTTGTGGAATGGTGCGTGGGAAGCCATCAAGTAAAAAACCTTTTTCACAATCAGCTTTAGCAATACGCTCTTTAACTAAACCGATAATGATATCGTCAGAAATTAACTGACCTGCATCCATTACTTTTTTTGCTTCAAGACCCAGTGGTGTGCCTTCTTTAATAGCTGCGCGAAGCATGTCGCCAGTAGAAATTTGTGGAATACCGTACTTGTCCATTAAAAACTGAGCTTGAGTACCTTTACCAGCACCCGGCGCGCCCAAAAGAATAATGCGCATATCATTGTCCCCTAGTATGGAAGTTTATTTTAAAGCCTGAATTCTTCCATAAGCGCCGCTGATACTCAAGTAACTTATACTAATTGCCTACCTTGCAGCGCATAAAAAAAGGAAGCAAACGCTTCCTTTTTAAATATGTACAAACTTTGTACTTTTATTTACTTAGCTAATAAGCAATTACTTGCTTAGTTCTAACATAAGTTTGTTTAGGCGTGTAACAAACCCTGTTGGATCTTTTAAAGTACCGCGCTCTGCAAGTAATGCTTGGTCTAATAATACATTTGACCACTGTGCAAACTTATCTTCATCTTGCTCATCATTTAGGTGCTTAACAAGCTGATGCTCAGGGTTTAACTCAAACACAGGTTTAGCTTCTGGGGCTGCTTGACCTACAGACTCCATTAATTTTTGCATTTGAGAGCTCATGTCGTTGTCGTCACTTACAACACACGCAGGAGAATCAGTTAAACGGTGCGTAAAGCGCACTTCTTTAACATCATCACCTAGCGCTGTTTTAATACGCTCAACAAGGCCTGCCATTTCTTTTTCAGACTCTTCTTGCGCTTTTTTAGTTTCTTCGTCGTCAAGCTTACCTAAGTCTAAATCACCACGCGTAATTGATTGCAGTTGCTTATCAGCAAATTCAGTTAAGTGGCTCATCATCCACTCATCAACACGGTCACTTAGCAGTAACACTTCAATGCCTTTCTTACGGAAAATCTCTAAATGCGGAGAATTTTTAGCTGCAGTGAAGGTATCAGCTACTACGTAGTATATTTTATCTTGGCCTTCATTCATGCGCTCAACGTATTGCTCAAGCGATACATCTTGCGTTTCTGAATCAGTATGAGTTGAAGAAAAACGTAATAACTTACAAATAGCTTCTTTATTTGCTGCGTCTTCCGCTGGGCCTTCTTTCATTACTTGGCCAAACTCATTCCAAAACACTTGGTAGTCATCAGCTTTGTTTTTAGCCATACGTTCAAGCATTTTGATAATGCGCGATGTACACCCTTTACGAATAGCTTGAGTAACTTTGTTGTCTTGTAAAATTTCGCGAGATACGTTTAGTGGTAAATCGTTTGAATCTAATAAACCTTTTACAAAACGTAAGTAGCTTGGCATAAACTGCTCAGCATCATCCATTACAAATACGCGTTGTACGTAAAGTTTTAAACCACTTTGACGATCACGATTCCATAAATCAAATGGCGCTTTTTTAGGAATATATAAAAGACTCGTGTATTCAGTTTTACCTTCAACCTTGTTATGTGCCCAACTAAGTGGATCTTCCCAATCATGGCTTACATGTTTGTAAAACTCTTTGTACTCTTCATCAGAAAGCTCCGATTTATCACGCGTCCATAATGCTGTAGCACGGTTAATGCTTTCCCATTCACCTGGAACCGCTGGGATTTTCTCACCATCTTCGCCTTCAGATTCTGGCACTTCTGGTTTGTACATTTGTACAGGCGTAGAAATATGATCTGAGTATTTAGTAACAATGCTACGTAGACGGTAGTCATCAGCAAATTCTTTTTCTTCATCGCGAAGGTGTAAAATAATCTCTGTACCACGACCTTCTTTTTCAATTTCTTGAAGTGTGTACTCGCCTTCGCCTTGAGATTCCCACTCATAAGCAGTTGTTTCACCCGCTTTACGGGTACGTACAGTGACTAAATCGGCAACGATAAATGCTGAGTAAAAACCAACACCAAATTGACCAATTAACTGTGAATCTTTACTTTGATCGCCGGTTAAGTTTTTAAAAAACTCAGCAGTACCTGATTTTGCAATTGTGCCTAAAGAGCTAATTACTTCATCGCGCGTCATACCAATACCGTTATCTGAAATAGTAACCGTGTTGGCGTCTTTGTCTGCGCTAATACGTACACGTAAGTCGGCATCACCTTGGTAAAGGTCGCCATTAGAAAGCGCTAAAAAGCGTAACTTGTCTGCTGCATCAGATGCATTTGATACAAGTTCACGTAAAAATATTTCTTTATTTGAATAAAGAGAATGAATCATTAAGTTTAATAATTGTTTTACTTCTGTTTGAAAGCCTAATGTTTCTTTTTGTGCTGCAGTCATTTATGTATCTCCAATTTGCAAAGTGTCTGCGTTATGCACTTAATATGGGGTGAGGTGTTAGAACTTCAAGGGAAAATATTAAAAAAGGTGAAACGAAAACAAAGAACCATTAATTTGTTTAAAACGAATGCGGGCAGTTAATATGGATTCTCTCGCCGCTGCTGGGGTGCTCAAAATATAAATCGCTGGCATGTAACTGTAAGCGCCCTGCCATGTGTTCACTTTGCGCATTTTTATATAAATCGCAACCTAATATAGGGAGACCTATAAACTGGCTGTGTATCCGTAACTGGTGAGTACGCCCTGTCACAGGCGTAAACTGCACTAAAGTTCTGCATGGTTGTTCAAATCGCGCAAACACTTTATATTCACTGACTGCTGTTTTACCGGTCGATTGACAAATTTTAACGCGCGGAAAAAGCAGTTTATCTTTTGCTATTGGCGCAGTAATGACCCCTTCATCCACAGCCAAGTACCCTTCAAGCATAGCTACATAACGCTTTTGAATAGTACGCGCTTGAAATTGCTTATTAAGGTGCTTTGAGGCAATCGCGTTTAATCCAACAATCATAATACCCGACGTACCCAAATCTAACCGGTGCGGTAACTTAGCCTCTGCAAATGCAGCTGTTAACTCTTTTTGACCATGTACTAAACGGTAATGCACTGAGTCCCAGTTAAGCGGATTTTTACCCGACAAACTCAATAACCCACTGGGTTTATTAATCAATAAAATATCGTCATCTTGATATAGTATTTTAATAAACCCATCGCACTTAGGGGCTACAAAATAATCAACTATAATGGATTGCTCCGAAGCTGTTTGCGATGTTGAGTTAGCCTTTAAGTTAACCATTAAATTAGTCAATATCTTTTGAATGAAGCGCTTTTAAAGCCAATACTTTTTCACGTAAATCATCTGCTACTACCTCATCAGCAGCAATCGCGGCACCGACTGAAACAGACACCAAAGACCATTTTAACCGAGGGAGTTGCCATTTAGCTTTACGACTAAACATGCTGCCCCATAAACCACCTAAGTGCACAGGAATAACGGGCACAGGTGAGCGCTCAATAATACGCTCGATTCCACGGCGGAAAATATCTACTGAGCCGTCACTCGTGAGCTTCCCTTCTGGGAAAATCCCAATAAGCTCACCTTTATCAAGCGCCGCAGCAACGTCATCAAAGGCTTTTTTAAACGCTTTTGGGTTGGTTTTTTCACTATTAATGGGAATAGCTTTGGCCATTTTAAAAAGCCAATGCAGGGCTGGCGAATAATAAATAGGGGCAAAAACCATAAATCGAATCGGCCTTGGTGACGTTGCTAAAATAAACATCCAATCAACAAAACTTACGTGATTACACACTACAACCGCGGCGCCTTCATCTGGAATATTACTTTCACCTTTTGTGCGCACGCGGTACATACAAATAGCCAAAATATAAATAACAAACCGTAAAAAGAACTCTGGTACTTTAGTATAAATATAAACAGAAATAAGCAAGTTTAGCCCAGCAAGTAACAGTAGCAGCTCTGAAATACTCCACTGAAAAACAGACAGTGTTACAATACTCAAAATAGCACAGCCCACCATAAACAATGCATTTAATACATTATTAGCGGCAATAACGCGTGAGCGACTCGCCTCTTCAGTACGCTGTTGAATAAGCGCATACAGCGGTACAGTGTAAAAACCAGCGCCAATACCAATGCCTGCCATCCAAACAAAATGCCACAACATGTCGCCTGTTTCTAATACCTGCTCAAGTGTTAATGATTGAGTATTTTGAGGCATATACGCGCTAATAGCGCTTTCTTGGCTCAGTAAGTATAAAAATAAGGTAATTAAAATAGCGCCAAAAGGTACAATCCCTAATTCTATTCGAGAGCGAGAAAGCTTTTCACACAGTAACGAACCAATAGCAATACTTAGTGAAAACACAACAAGCGCGCTAGTTACAACCAACTCATCACCACCCATTGTATGTTTTACATAATTTGGTAAGGACGTTAAAACAATGGCGCCAATTAACCAAAACCAACTGATCCCAAGTACCGATTTACCAACCGACTCTGTTTGCGAATTAAGCGCTGAAAATACGTTTTTTGTGGATGAAAATATATTATAGGTAAATTTTAAGTTAGGCTCGTTAGCCTCACTTATGGGTATAAAGCGACTGCTCACATAACCCATCACAGTCAGTACTAATACTGCAATACCTATAAGCGTGGGTCCTACTGATTGAGTAATATAATAGGTGCCAAAAATTGTACCCATTAGTATCGCCACAAACGTGCCTGATTCAACCAAACCATTCGCTTTTGTTAATTCATTAGGGGCTACGTGCTGCGGTAAAATAGAATATTTTAATGGACCAAAAAACGTACTTTGCGCACCCATTAAAAATACGGTCGCTAACATTAGCCACACATACTGCGTTAGAATCGACACAGCCCCTACAACCATAATAGGAATTTCACATAGCTTTACGATTCTGATTAGTTTGGATTTTTCTGTTTTTTCTGCAAGCTGCCCTGCCATCCCTGAAAATAAAAAGAACGGAAGAATAAATAACCCAGCAGCAATATTTGAATATAATGCACCGTCTGCAAGTGTTGCCGCTTGAAAAACCAATAAAATAAGCACCGACTGCTTGTATACGTTATCGTTTATGGCTGATAAAAACTGCGTAACAAAAAGCGGTAGAAAACGCTTACTGTTTAGTAGTGCACTTGGATGTTTTTTATTATTTTGCATTTTGTCCCTTAGTCACTAGGGGCTGTTGATCTTTCAAGGTTAAATTTGCAGCAGTCTGTTTGGTATTTAGGCAAGGCAGAGCCTATGTAGTGTGGTTATTCCCCATAAATAGGCGATAACGCAGCATTAATGCCAAACAGGCGCTGCCCAAAGGGTTTTTCCTAGGGGCTATTTACTCTTTGTTGCTCGGTTTTTACTTAGCCCACTAGGTTACAAACCTCGCGCCGCGATTAAATAGCCCCTAATTTGAACAAATTTTAATCCGCAAAGATCAACAGCCCCTAGCTAATGATTAATCATATAAAGCGTTAATCTTACCTTATGTTTTGCTTTAAAAACAAAAAAGCCTACATATTTTACAATGTAGGCTTTTAAAGTAAGTTTCAAATAGCTGCTTTAGTCTTGCATTACCGCACGTCGGCCACTAAAGGCGTGCATAAGTGTGGTGCCATCGACCAAATCGAGCTCACCACCGACAGGTATACCATGAGCAATTCTTGATGCGCCTACTTTATATTTATGGCAAAGCTGAGCAATATAATGCGCTGTTGTTTCGCCTTCAACCGTAGGGTTAGTCGCTAAAATAACTTCGTTTATACCACCATGAGAAAGTTTTTGCTCTAGTACATCAAGGCCAATTTCTTTAGGACCAATACCATCAATAGGTGATAAATGTCCCATTAAAACAAAGTATAAACCTTGATATTGCCCTGTTTGCTCGATAGCAAGTACGTCAGTAGGCGATTCCACAACACATAGTATACCGCTGTCTTGGCGTTTTGTACTTAAACAAATATCGCACTGAGCTTGTTCGCAAAAAGTACGACAAGACTGACAGTGCCCTATGGCGGTCATTGCTTTAGTGAGTGCATTGCCTAGCTGAGTGCCTCCCTTTCGGTCGCGCTCAAGCAAGTGAAAAGCAATACGCTGCGCTGACTTTGGACCAATGCCCGGTTGACAGCGCAGTGCTTCTATAAGCTGATTTAAACTATCTGAAAGTTGCATTATTTACTTAAAACGGCATTTTCATACCTGGCGGTAATTGCATACCGCCAGTTACTTTACCCATACGCTCTTGTGTTTCTTCTGCTACACGGCGTACAGCATCGTTACACGCTGCTGCAAGTAAGTCTTCAATCATGTCTTTGTCGTCTTCCATAAGGCTTTCATCAAGCTGAACACGACGTACATTGTGGTTACCAAGCATAGTTACTTTAACTAAACCGGCACCGGCTTCGCCAACAACTTCTAATGTTGCGATTTCGTCTTGGGCTTTTTGCATGCGATCTTGCATTTGCTGCGCTTGCTTCATCATGTTGCCCATTCCACCTTTAAACATAACTTTCTCTCTTTCTTTTAATACATTAATTAACATGAACATAAGGGCGATTGTAAGTAATTACAATGCCTGAATACTGTTTTCGTCAATTTCGGCGCTAAATATTTGCTGAAATTGTACTATGTTTTCATCAGATGTTATCACATCGATTGCTTGCTGATGACGACCTGCATCTATTTTTTGCTGAATAAGATAAGGAGAGTCAATAACTCCCTTAGCAAAATTAATACTTAACGACACGTTATGCTCATAAATACTCGACAATGCGGCATCTAATCTTTGGCGAAGCATCGGTGTATCTAAATGCTTTTGTGATTCATCAACGTCTATATGTAAACTGTTGCCTTGCTTGGTAAAAATTGAATGCAACGCAAATTGGCGCATACGACCACCAAGCCCCATACGTTTAATTAAATAAGCCCACTCATCTTGTTGATGTGCAAACCTAATTTCACTGATTGGACTTTGAAAATCGTCAGGTACGGGAATGCTAGTTTCCTCTGGAGCTGCTTCAGGTACTTTTTGAGGGTTTATTTGCTCAAGTAGCTCTGGCGCTAGATTTTCGGTAATTGTTTGGTGCTTTTCTTTAAAATCAACTTTTCGTGCTGGTTTTGTATTAGCGTGACCATGTGCCTGGCTTTCGCTCCCTGTTAGTGGGAGCTCATGCTTTTTTTCACTTGCACCTGCACTATCAGTCACCCAAGGAGGGGGATCGCTAGGTGCTACGTTTGTAACGCTGTTGAGCTCGTTTGTATTCTCAGCGGTGCTATCTTGGTTAACACTTTGAGCTTCAGGCATTCTTGGCTGGTGTTCAGGCTTTTTAGCGGGCGTTTGGTTTGGCTGCGCTGCTACATTATTTGCAGAGGTGCTTGTACTCTTGCTTGATAACCTACCCGCACCGGATATGTTTCGGTCACGCAAAATACGAGCAATGGCAGATTGCGCCTGCGCTTCTTGTTCAGCTATTGGCGTACTTGCATTGTGATTTGTTAAGGGCTCTGGTGAAGACTCTGAGTTTGCATTCGTTGCAGGGTTAAAGCCCTGATCTACAGCGCTACTCATTATATCGTCAAACTGAGAGGCTAGCGTTTGTTCAGCATCACTATGTTGCATGTAAGCTTCATCTTCACTTTGGCGCTGGGCTTGAGCATCTGAAACAACATTCGTTTGTGGTTGCTCATTATCTGAAGCCTGTTGCTTTGAAGCGTTTTCACTTTGTTGAACCGGTTGCTCTACTACAAATTGGGCAGGCTCATTATTACTTTGTTTGACGTCATTATTCGATGTCTGAGCGGCAACATTTGGTAAAGGCTCTATCTCAACTGTTTTAGGCTGCTCGGCATTGCTAACTGGCTTAATATTATTTACTGGAGCACTGCTTTGGCCAGCTACGGTGTTTTGCGATGTTTTATTTTTATTTAATATATCTCGCAGTGCATTTGCGCGGCCTTGTTTATTTGGGGCTGGCTCTTCGTTTGCTGTGTGTACAGTTTGTTGAGCGTCTGTAGGCTTAAATGCTAATAGTCTTAGCATGATCATTTCAAAGCCTAAACGAGGCTCTGGTGCCCATTGTAAATCTTTTTTACCATTTAACAGCAACTGATAATAAACTTGAATTTGCTGTGGGCTCGTATGCTGTGCAACATGAGCAATATAATCTACATTTTTTTCATCAAGCCCCGCCGCCTCTGGCACTAACTGGGTTAGTTGGGTCAAATGCATAAGTGCAATTAAATCATCAAGTAACGCAACATAATTAGGATTACGACTTGCCACCTGCGCAATCTCATCCATTAATGCAGCGCCATCTTGTGCAAGTAATGCTGCAAGCAAGCTTTGGCTGTAATGGGTATCCATTAAACCAAGCATAGTTTGTACTGCTTGATTATTAATATCACCATTTGTTTGCGCAATAGCTTGGTCGGTTAAGCTAAGTGCATCACGCATACTGCCATCAGCGGCTTTTGAAATAATGCTAAGTGCATCGGTGTCAAAGCTAAGCTGCTCTTGAGTAAGTACGTGTTCAAGCTGTGTTTTAATTTCGCTTTGCGACAAGGCATTTAAGTTAAATTGTAGACAGCGAGATAATATAGTAACTGGTAGTTTTTGGGGATCGGTGGTCGCCAATAAAAATTTCACATGCTCTGGTGGCTCTTCAAGCGTTTTTAAAAGCGCATTGAAGCTGTGTTTAGAAAGCATGTGAACTTCATCGATTAGGTATACTTTATAACGTCCACGTGTTGGTGCATATTGAACATTATCAAGTATTTCGCGAGTGTCTTCTACTTTGGTGCGAGAAGCCGCATCAATTTCGAGTAAATCAATGTAGCGCCCTGCTTCTATATCTAAACAGCTGCTACATTGACCACACGGATTTGCAGATATACCCTCATCGCAATTTAAGCTTTTAGCAAAAATACGTGCAATGGTCGTTTTACCTACACCGCGAGTTCCAGTGAATAAATAAGCGTGATGCAGTCTATTTTGCGTAAGCGCATTTACAAGCGCTTGCTTAACATGAGACTGCCCAACCAATTCATGAAAGGTTTGAGGACGCCATTTTCTCGCTAGAACCTGATAACTCATCGATTACTCGCCTTCGAATTCAACCAATTTTAGGATTTTAATACCCATTTTTTTGATGCGCTGCTCGCCACCCAGTTCTGGTAGTGATACAACAAATGCAGCATCTGTGGCTTCGCCACCTAGTTTATGAACTAATTTAGCAGTGGCTTCAATTGTGCCACCAGTTGCTAATAAGTCATCAACTAATAGTACTTTATCGCCAGGTACAATTGCATCAACATGCAGTTCTAGCGTGTCTTCACCGTACTCAAGTAAGTAGTCTTGACGAATAACTTCGCGTGGTAACTTACCTGGTTTACGTACTGGAATAAACGGAATGCCTAACGCATAAGACAATGGCGCACCAAAAATAAAACCACGTGACTCCGTGCCTATGATTTTAGTAAAGCCCTGATCTTTATATTCTGCGATAAACGCGTCAATAGTTGCTTTAAAGGCTTCTGGATTTGCCATTAAAGTGGTTACATCGCGAAACATGATGCCCGCTTTTGGATAATCAGCAATTGTTGTGATGCTGTTTTTGATAATTGCTGGTGTTACTTGAGTCATAATTTTAACTGCTCAATTGTTTATATTACAAAGCAGGTGATTATAACCTTAACTAACCTTTAATTGCGAGTTTGGCGTTATTATAAAAGAAGTATTAAGTGAAAGGAGTATAATTAAAAATAAAGAGACTTAAGGCTGAAGTAAGCAACAGCCTCAATAAACGCTATGCATTTTAAGTTAAGCTAGTGATCCAGCCTAATATTGCATTTAAACAACCAATTCCTGCAAATATAGCTAAAAAAGCAAGAAGGTAAGTGGCGTTGAACGGATCTTTAAAGTCTTTATCATCTGACATTGGTACAACCTTTTATTAAGCACGACAAATAAGTCCGCCATGATAGACGATGTAAAATCATCAATAAAGACCTTAGTCTTGATTTTTTGTCACAATGACTCCACGTTCAACCATTGCATTAAGAGTAACCAATGCGCCTTGAGCAATTTGCTCTGCATTAAATTGTGGTGCATGAGCTAATACCTGTTGGCAAACGTTGTCAAATGTCGCGCCTTCACTCGCCTCTATAATTGACAATAGCAAAGCTGTCATCGCATTCGTAGCCAAAAATTGAACGTCATCATTTTCATCTCTATATACCACAAAATAGTTAGGTTGAGGTGATGGTTCCTTTGGTTTAAAGCGGTTGCTAATATTTTGAACCGGAAATTGATAGCTTAAATTTCTTGCCGTTTTCGATAAATACAACACTGAACTTGTAAGCGCTGTTGTTAGTAATTTCTTTTCTTGCTCATCTTCGTGTGCAATGGATACATCTAGCTCTACCCATTCATAATGAGCAAGTTCTAGCATAAACACGGGATCGTATTTTTTCATTTTATAATCACTTGATAAGTAATTAATAAACTCCCCTGCTATATCTAAAAAGTACGGAGAATGACAATCATATTCACTAAAAAACTGGCGTACGAGGGCTTGCCATTGCTTCTGGGTATATAAAGTTTTTAATACCGGAAAACCTGATGATATAAAACCTTCAATGTTATTAAAAAATAAGTCGCGATAAATAGCCATACGCCTGTTTTCTATATCGCTGGGCTTTTTATTTTTTTGAGGCTCGCGAATATGCGCCATAAATTCGTTTTGTATTTCAATAAAGCTCATAACCAGGCACTCTTTTAATGTTGATAAAGGCTTATATTAAGCTCGTTTTTTTGAAACAGTTGAATCAAAGTGTTTAGCTTGCAACTCATGAATTATATCTAACTCTTTGGTTAAAACATTCATGGTAGGAATATTAAAATCCCGCTCAAGTAGAGTCGGAAATACGCCATGCACTTCATATGCTTTATCGAGTAGCTCCCAAACTGGATCAATGACATCAGCGCCATGTGTATCCACTATTAAGTCATCAGCCTCATTATAATGGCCTGCAACGTGCCCATAGGCAATACGATTAGAAGGTAACCCAGTTAAAAAGTCTTGTGCGTTATACCCATGATTAATCGAATTCACATAAATGTTATTCACATCCAGTAAAAGCTTGCAGTCTGCTTGCTCTAAGATAATATTTGTAAATTCCAGCTCTGATAATTGCTGTCCAGGAGCGCCATAATAAGAAACATTTTCTATCGCAATTTGCTGCTCTAGTATGTCTTGAACTTGTTTAATACGAGGAACAACATGTGCTATGGCATCTTGTGTAAACGGAATTGGCATTAAGTCATACATATGCCCTGTACCAGAGCAGTAACTTAAGTGCTCACTAAAAATCTTTATGTTGTGATCTTCAAAAAACACCTTTAAAGACTTAACAAATTCAACATCCAGAGGTTCGGGAGAACCAATAGACAGTGATAATCCATGACACACAAAATTATTAGCATCGGTTAATGTTTTAAATTGTTTTTTAAAGCGCCCACCTAGTTTTAACCAGTTCTCTGGCGCAACTTCTAAAAAATTTACTTGATTGGGTACATGTTCAAGCAGCTCATCAAGCATTTCTCGTCGTAGGCCCAGGCCCACCATCCCAAAATCTTTACTTTGAGTTTGTATCATAACTACCTCTAACTTAACAAAAAAGGGCCTTTGGGCCCTTTTAGCATAACTTATTTAGAATAAGATATTAACGGCCACCACATTTACCCTCGCCGCATTTACCTTCTTTTTTAGTTTTTTTAGCGTCGCCGCCACATTTACCTTCACCACATTTGCCTTCTGTTTTAGCTTTTGCATCGCCGCCACATTTACCTTCGCCGCATTTACCTTCTTTTTTATCTTTTGCGTCGCCACCACATTTGCCTTCGCCGCATTTACCTTCTTTTTTACCCTTTGCGTCGCCGCCACATTTACCTTCACCGCACTTACCTTCTGCAGCATCTAATTGGTAACCTGTTACTAATTGTTGAAACTCAAATGGGTTAGCTTGTACATCTGCTGATACAAAACTTGCAGAGCCAACTACTACTGCACCTAAAGTTAACGCGATTGTATTTTTTTTAACTGTATTCATTTTATGACTCTCTTTAATCAAGGATTGTAAATATCAGCAATGAAAATGTATTTTAAATTGCTTGTATGCTTAAGTAGACCCGTACAAAAATAAAAACTTTCATTTATCTTCAAAATATTTACTTTTGCAATTTCTACATTAAATATGGTCGGTAATTACAGATTTATCAATGTGCGATTTACAGGTAAACTATGCCTCCAGTTTTTTATCAAAATTAATCTCCTTATGAAACTTGTTTTAGCACCTATGGAAGGTGTCGTTGATTTTAAAATGCGCCAATTACTCACAGACATTGGTGGGTTCGATTTATGCGTTACAGAGTTTGTAAGAGTGGTTGATACATGTTTACCTGACAAAGTTTTTCATCGATTTTGCCCTGAGCTACATAATAATGGATATACACGAGCAGGTACTCCTGTGCGCGTTCAATTACTCGGCCAAGAAGCAAATCCGTTAGCCAAAAATGCAATAAGGGCAATCGCCTTAGGGTCCCATGGGGTCGACCTTAATTTTGGTTGCCCAGCAAAAACGGTTAATCGTAGCCGAGGGGGGGCTGTACTGCTTAAAGACCCTGATCATATGTATACGATCATCAAAGCAGTACGAGATGCTGTAGATGATGAACATGAAGTAAGTGCAAAAATTCGCTTAGGCTTTGATGATGACAGTAACAGCCAAGAAATTGTTGATGCTGTGGTAAGCGCAGGCGCAAATAGTATTGCTATACACGCCAGAACCAAACGTGATGGCTATAATCCGCCAGCTTATTGGGAAAAAATTCCACCAATAATAAAAGATAAAAATATTGCCGTTGTTGCCAATGGTGAAATTTGGCAAGTTGAGGACGCAATGCTTTGCCAACAACGAAGTAGATGTACTGATTTGATGCTTGGTCGTGGCGCCCTTTCGCACCCTGATTTAGCAAAAAAAATTAAAGCCTATGTAAATAATGAGCAATATGATGGCCTTCAATGGGAGCATATTATTTATCACTTAATTCACTCGGCTATTCATCAAGATCCTGCAAAAGATGAAAAGTATTTTGCTTCACGTACTAAACAATGGCTTGGTTATCTAAAACGCCAATACCCGCAAGCAATCGATTTATTTGATGAAATCAGACGTTTAAAAAGTAAAGATGATGTGGCAAGCGTATTAAATAAATATGCCAAAGCACCGCAACTTGATTCAAATCATAACGACTAACTTAAAGACTCTAGATAATATCAGTATAACGTGAAGCCAATTTAATAAGGTTGTACTGATAATGCATCATCAAAAAAGACTAAGCGATGAAATAGCACAAATTAAATTAAATATATTAACTATGCTTTCTAAATCAGCCTACCCTACACATCAGCATTTAATACAAATTTTAGATAATACAGCAAACACTGAATGGTTAGACTGTGCAGCAGAGAAGCTAGGTCCTGAGTATGCATTTTTGATCAGTCGCATGACTAAATTAGAAGCGGCACTAAGCCAAATAGAAATTGGGCAATATGGCTACTGTTGTGATTGTGAGGAAAAAATATCAGCCAAGTCACTTGAACTAGACCCCGCTGCTCAAAGGTGTACAAAGTGCGCACAATAAGCGCACTTTAAAATCATTATATAATGTGTTGTATGAAGCTAAATGATTGCGCTGGGTAGAGAATTATATCTTCTACCAAGTACTGGGCCTCTTCTGGACTCATTTGCAGGCGCTTTATAAGGTTGACCTTTGCTTGTGGCAAAGTCCACGCATGGTAATGAATGCCAATATCTGATTCCATCATTGCAAGCATCAGTGTTTTATCTTTATCAGACATGTTCATGTTACTCGTCATTGCAGGTAAGTCTTGATAGTTAGCCTGCCAATCCAAGCCTTCTATTAATTTTTCATTAGATAGATACTGAACTAAAAACGATTTTTGGTGAGAGTTTGGCAGTTTACTGTCAAATGGTACACGATCTAATACTTTTATTTTTTCATTTAAAATGGTAACCCACTCTAACGGTGAATGTACTTCGCCACTGAAGTAATTAAGTTTGCTCTGATACCACTGGCTACCATTTGACAAACCTCTTAGGCCTATACTACCTCTTGGCTTATAACTAGCTAAATAATCACTAAAAGCTCTTATATGACTTTTAAGCGCTGGTTGAACGTCGGTGTTCACTATCGCACTTGATACATAACTTTGTAACAATGTAAGTTCCACCTTATTCAGCTTTAAATTGCTTTGTTTAGCACTGTCTAACGTATCTTGGGTTAGCTTAAGCCAAGCAATAACATTATCAGGTGTATTTTTTGAGCCTTCAAAGGCAAGCATGTTTTTTAAAACATTTACTTGGGCCGGCCAATTAAAGTAGCGTTCAGGGAAACGCTCTGCAATTACCAAATAGTTTACTTGCGCAATTTGATTGAGATTAAGATCCATCCCCATTAGGCTCTGATAAATAGTATGACGTTTTGTTAAGTATGCATCAGAGAAAACCAATTGATCTTTATCTATATTATTGGTTTTAGTAGTGCTTGGTTGTACAATTGCTATATTCAAAGTTTTTAAAGCAAATTGTGCGTCCTCAAACGACTCATAAAGTTGAGGCTGCTTTGAACATGCTGCTAAAAATAGGCACAGTAATAATGAAAAAAAGAGCTTTTTATACATAGTAGTCCCAATAAAAAAAGCCCCAGTGGGGCTTTTTATAAGTTGCTTAAGCTAAATAAAATTAAATTTTTACACCGTTGCGAGCGGCTTTATCTTTAATATAAGTAGACCAACCTTTAGCAAACTTACGCGTGCGAGGGTCATCCATAGCTTTAGTAATTGCAGCATATGCTTGCTTATACTTACCTTGGTAGTAATACGCTTCAGCTAAATCTGAATAAATTGTGCCTTTTTTGTCAGAGCCAAGCTCTAATGCTTTGTTCAAACGAACAACAGCAGCACTGAATTTCTCAGATTGTAAAAGTAATGAACCTGCTTTGCGGAAAAGCTCAGCGTCGTCATCAAATTTAGCAGCTTTTTCTAAGTCTTTAGAACGATGGTAGTTACTCGCAATCGCGCTAACATTCTGCTTAGTACGTTTAACTTTTTCACCTTTAACGGCCTTTTCAAGCGTTATTGCCGCTTTAAAAGGAATTTCGTTTAAAGAGTAAAAGTTAGATAAAACTTTATATTCAACTTCATTTTCAAAGTAACCATTCTTGTATGCAACTTCCATAGTTGCCAAGCCTTTAGAATAGTCTTCGGTTTGCAGGTAATATTTACCTAAGCTAACCCAAGCTTTTTTATCATCAGGCCATACACGAACAATCTCTTCACCAACCTTAACCATGTTTGCATAATCTTTAAGCTCAAAGTATGCACCAAGTTTTAATTGGTAAGGGCCTTTATTAGGCTCTTTTTGAAGTTTAATTGCTTTATCAGCTGGTTCAAAAACGTCACGGTATTGCTCTAACTGATAGTTAGCTTGAGCGATACGCGTGTAAACTGTTGGATCTTCTTCGCCTGTAAAGTCCATCCAAGCTACATAAGCTTTTTTGGCTTCTTGATACTTTTCAGTACCGGCATATAAATCACCTAACAACTTAAGCGTTTGTTCTTGGTCAGCAAAGTTTAAAACATCAGGCGCAACTGCTTGCTTAGCGTATTTGATCGCATCGGCATACTTTTCTTTTTGAGCGTACATGCTACCTAGGTAACGATTTACGGTCGCTTTATCAAAGTCATTCGAAGGTTCAATCTCTCTAAGCAAAGCAATAGCTTCATCAACTTTTTCTTCGTTGTACAAATCAAATGCTTTAATTACTTTTTTACCAGTACGCTCGCCCATGATTTTAGTTTTTGCTTTTTTACGCTCTTCAATCTTTGCGTAATCTGGCGCCGCTAAAACAGATGCACTAAAAGTTGCACCAGTCACAGACATAAGAATTGCAAGCGCAGTTACTTTAGAAAAATTTCTCATTACTCGCCTCCTTAGTTGCCTTGGTTAAGTTTAAAGTCTAATTGAACTTGTAAACCTGGTTGTTTCTGTGGTTTTCCGTCAATTATTTTAGGACGGTACTTCCACTTACGCAGTGCGCGTTTAGCTTCACGGTCAAAGATACGTTTTGGATCTGCGTCAATTACTTCAACGTCAGTCACACCACCTAACTCATCAATTGTGAATGAAAGTTGTACCCAACCTTCTTTGCCATCACGTGCTGCTTGTGTTGGATATTTTGGTTCAATACGAACGATAGGTGTCGCATCACCATCTCGTCCAAATGCACCTGGACCACTTAGCCCACCAGCTGAACTACCTACATCAATGCTACCCATGTTAAATGACATAGCACCAGGATTAGGGTTATTATTTTCCGGCTGTGGCGGCTGCGGTTTAGGCGGCTGCTTTGGCGGTGGCGGAGGAGGAGGCGGTACACGCTTCCTCTCCTGCACCTTAGATTCAGGCGGATTCGTCATTATTTCGACTATGATCTGCTCTTTTTGTTCCGTATTACGGTCAGCCCCACCAGAGATGAGGAATGCCATGAAGTAGAACAAGCCGAAAGTAACTGCCCCACCTGCAATCAGTGAAAACAGAAAACGAATCATTACTGATCTCCAGCTATTGAAATTCTCAGGTTATCACCCGTTGCTTTAATCTGGTCCATAACTTTAACCACTGTGCCATGTTTTGCTTCTTTATCAGCTTGCAAAATTACAACTTCAGTAGGTTGTTCTGCTAACAAACTTTCGATTTTTGCTGAAATACGTTCAACATCAACTTGCTGTTTATCAATCCAGATCTCGCCGTTACTACGAATAGCAATAAAAATGTTAGCATTTTTTTGCTTAGTAGCTTGAGCCGCTTTAGGTTTATTGACCTCGATACCAGCCTCTTTAACGAACGATGTAGTTACGATAAAGAAAATAAGCATGATAAATACGATGTCAAGCATTGGCGTCATATCAACCGCTGCTTCTTCTTCTTCACGAAAACGTTGTTTACGTGCCATATTTAATTCTCTCTCTAGTGATGAGGCATACTATCAATAAGTTTGGCTTTCACCATTTTAGCTTTTGTCTCAAGACGAGAGCTAAAAAATACTCCAGATAGTGCCGCAACCATTCCAGCCATAGTCGGGATTGTTGCCATTGAAATACCTGATGCCATTAATCGTGCGTTACCTGTGCCCTGGTTAGCCATGGTTTCAAACACTGAAATCATACCTGTAACAGTACCAAGTAAGCCGATTAAAGGACAAACAGCTACTAATGTCTTAATCAACAACATACGCTGATCTAATTTTTCAGACGCTTCAGAAATCCATGCTTCACGGATTCTGTGTGCGTACCAAGACGTAGTGTCTTGGCGGGCATCCCACTTTGCTACAATTTCTTTCGCTGTGCGAGGAAACTCTGCAAGTAGGAACCAATAGCGCTCAATCATTAAAACCCACATCAGAAAGAGTGCTATCGCGACCACGTATAAAACCTGGCCGCCTGTGCCAACAAAATCCCTGATAGATTCCCATATCTCCATCAGGACTAGCATTAGGCTTTCTCCTTCTCCGCGTGAGTAGCAACGATACCCGCGCTTTGCTCATCAAGGATGTGTAATACCGACTTACTACGACCAGCTACAAGAGCATGAAGTAGAATTAGTGGTAATGCAGCAATTAGACCTAGCGCTGTAGTTACAAGTGCTAGAGAGATGTTACCTGCCATGATCTTCGGATCACCCGTACCGAACAATGTGATTGTTTGGAACGTTAAGATCATACCGATTACTGTACCTAAAAGACCAAGTAACGGTGCGATTGCAGCAAGAATCTTAATGATATTGATACCAGCTTCAATACGTGGCGTTTCACGTAGAATCGCTTCATCAAGTTTAAGTTCAAGATTTTCAACATCTTGGTTCTTGTTATCATGGTACACTTTAAGAATACGACCCAGTGGGTTATTTGTATTCGGTGTAGCAACATTTTTAAGCTGGCTCTTAATCTTACCAGTAGTAAGTGTAAGGTCTACAAAACGAATTAGAGTAATTAGCATACCTAAGCCAAGTAAGGCTGTGATGATATAACCAACAATGCCACCTTGGTGGAAGTATTCCATAAGGGTCGCTTTTTGAGTGTTAATACGCAAGATAGCACCACGAGTCGGATCAATATAAACACCAGCGTAATTATCTGATGATGTATTTTCAAGAGCTGTGATACCGTCTAAAATATAACCATCTGGTTGTTTACCTAGAGGTTGAATAGACTTAGTTTCTGGCGAATAAATTAAGTAACCATCATCTGTAACTAAATTGAAGTTACCGATACGTGTTACTTTTTTCATTGACGGGTTTCCGTCAAGACCAGCAACTTCAGTTTCAAAAGTTGAAACTTTAGCTGACTCAGTCATTTCTGTTTGAAGTGAAATCCAAAGCTCTTCAAGCTCACGAACTGTTGGAAGTTCTTTAGCAGCTGCTAATGAACGTAATACTTCAGCACGGCCTGGTTTTTCAGCACTTACTAGTGAAGCTTCGATAGAGCCGATAGCGTCTTGAGCTGCACGACGTACAACACCAAACATTTCACCAAGTGTACCTTGAGCGTTTTGAAGAGCTTGCTCTTTTTCAGCCAAAGTATTTTCATTTTGTGCATATTGCTTAGCTAAGCTATCGCCACGTGCTTTTTCTGCAGCTAGTTGGCTTTTAGCTTTATTAAGTAAAGACTGCTTGTCAGCACGTTCTGATAAGAACTCTTGCTCACGTTGCTTATTGATTTTACCTTCAGAGATACGTTCTTGCTTTACTTGCTCAAGAATTTTATCTAAAGCACCAGTATTTGCGTGTGCATTAAGCGCGGTACCTGCAGAAACAGACAGTACTGCTGCAACAGCAAAACCTTTAAATAGTTTCTTCATTATTTAATTACTCCGCGCCAAAGATAGGTAGTTTAACAAGTTCTAATGTCGCTTGCTTACGCGCCATACGAATAACTTCTTTAACAGGTTTTAGGTATTCTTCACCTAATTCTTTCCACTGTTTAGTATTGTTATCCCAAACCCAAGCGTGTTTTAAGTCAAACGACTGTGCTACGTATGTGATACGGCCTAAACGACCGATATCAACGTTAATGTTCTTACCATCAACTTCTAAAGTACCTTGAGAAGCGTTTACAGCTGAACTATATGCAGTTTCTACTGTATATGCTTCTAGAACTTGGCGGAATTTCTCTGACGTCGTTACAGACGCAGAAGCCATAATATCGCGAAGTCTTTCAACACGTCCTAAACGAGTTTCAAGATTAAATGGAACGTCCGCTTTGATGAATTGCTCAAGCGTATCGATCATGCGATACATCAAAGGCACAACGTTTTGTTTTGTGTTATCAATCGTAGCGATTTGACGGTCAAACGATTCAATCGAAGCATTTTGGTCTGCGACCAAACGTGCTACATGATCGTTGTATACTTTCATAAGTTCAGTCTCATCAACAACGCTACGGTACTCAGCTATTAGCTCCTGAGTTTGACCATATACATTGTCAATTTTAGTTTGAGACTTAACTGCAGCCTTTTGAATTTGTTGACCTGCTTTTTGCACGTCATTCAAAGGATCTGCAATCACATTGCTGCTTGCAAATGCAAAAGCGCCAACCAACGCAGTTGCTACAAGACTCTTTCTGATTTTAACAGACATAGTTCCCAACCAATTAAGTAATGTTACTTTTATAATTTAATTATCCCCCGAAGGAAACAACCCTGATATCTTTTAATAGATATCAACCTTCCAATAATGCTAAATGCAATTAGCGCTGTCAACTTGATGTTTACTAATCTCAGTAAATAAATCACTAAGTTAAAGCTTAAACTAAAGTAGCCCCACCTCCCCATTAACATAATTGCAACCAATATCAACTTTGACACTTCAATTAAAGCCTTTCGATGGGCGTATTTATTCATATAACGCCGACATAAAAAAACATAAATGCAACATTTAACTAAAGCTGAATTCGCGCTGAAAAAAAAATAAAAAAAAGCAAACGCAATATAACAAAAGTTGTTTTTTAGACGATTTTGACGTATTTCACCTTGCTTTTAGCACTTCATCTGAAAAAACAAACAGTTTATCGCACAAAAAATCAGCTCCAACACCAATTCAGTTAACTAAGTGAACTGTTTTGAGGTAAGGAAATAGTATCAACAACAAGGTAAGAATCCTGTTATTTAGTTGTTCTGTATCAGAATTTTCAAGCCAATTAGCATCAGATTTAATTGATTAAATACTATTGCGGATTGATATAGCCGTTAGATGATAGTTTGTAAAAACTCATTTAATATTTACTTAACTTAAACAGGGTCTTTAATATCAAATATCAGCTGAGATTACAGTAATTTTTGAAGCCTATTACAATTAACTTTGATTTTAATTAGTTGCACGAACTTCTATTAGTTCTATAGGTAATTTTGGGAGCGGAAGATTGATAGCTAGATATTAAGAGGGATTATGGTGAAACAGAGACCTGCTTCACCACGTTGAACTAAGGTTCACATAATTTAATTATGCTACTTCTACGTTCTCAGCTTCAGGGCCTTTTTGACCTTGTTTGATGCTGAATGTCACTGCCTGACCTTCGCTAAGAGTGCGAAAACCAGAACCAGTGATTGCGCTGAAGTGTACAAACACATCAGGACCATTTTCTTGTTCAATGAAACCAAAGCCTTTAGCTTCGTTGAAAAACTTTACTTTACCAGTAACCGACATACTAAATTTTCCTGTAAGTCAATAATTAAAATTCAGCCATATTATTATGGCTATATCCTCCCTGAGTCAATGCCCAAAAATCTGGAGGTATAGTACAGGAAGAAGTAATAACCTAACCGGTAACCTTAAACGCAGCACAATATCCGTAAATTCAATACGCAAAAACTCAAAGCAAGGTAAGATTAACACAATAATTTTTTTTTGGCTCTATTAATTAGAAATTATTTAGCAAGAAATCTTTGTTTCTTTAAAATGATGTTAAATGGCTAATTCAAAAGTAAAAAGTCAGAAATATATTATGCTTATTACAAAGTCATCAATAAATAAAAAGCCGCAACATAATTTTTGCGGCTGAAAAGCTGTACTAACTATTATTTTATTTGCCAGTCAATCATATCCTCAGCTTTTATTGGTACAACTTCTGAATCACCTAATGCATAACTTGATGGTACTTGCCAAGGTTTTCTGACTAAGGTAATTGTGTCTGTATTACGTTCGAGGTTGTAAAAGTCTGGTCCATGATGACTCGCAAAACCTTCTAGTTTATCAAGCGCCCCGACTTCATCAAAAGCTTCAGCATAAAGTTCAATTGCGGCATGCGCGGTATAAGCACCAGCACAACCACATGCTGCTTCTTTTTTATCTTTATAATGTGGTGCAGAATCAGTTCCAATAAAGAATTTTTTATTACCACTTGTCGCAGCCCCTATTAGAGCTTGCTGATGAATATTACGCTTGAGTATTGGTAGACAATAGAAATGCGGGCGTATTCCACCTGCTAACATATGGTTACGGTTATAAAGTAAGTGGTGCGCTGTGATTGTTGCTGCTACATTAGATGATGCTTTTTCAACAAATTCAACAGCGTCTTTAGTAGTAATATGCTCAAGTACAATTTTTAGTTCAGGAAAGTCGCTAATAACATCACCTAAAATTGTTTCTAAAAAAACCTTCTCACGGTCAAAAATATCAATTGATGAATCAGTAACTTCACCGTGTATTAAAAGTAGCATACCTACTTCTTGCATTGCTTTAAAAACAGGGTAAATATTTTTTATTGATGTGACCCCTGAATCAGAAT
The DNA here is from genome assembly GCF_038155085.1 of Pseudoalteromonas aliena. GTDB lineage: Bacteria > Pseudomonadota > Gammaproteobacteria > Enterobacterales > Alteromonadaceae > Pseudoalteromonas > Pseudoalteromonas aliena_A. The sequence goes on along the minus strand of NZ_JBAKAU010000001.1, from coordinate 26,814 downwards.
TAGTAGTAGCACCGGCAGGGTACAGTTTTGCGGCTACTATTTTGCCTGTTGCTTTTGCTTTTTTTATTTCATCCGGTGTTGTCTTATCAGTAAGGTAAAGTACCATTAAAGGCTCAAACTGCCCTTGCGGTTTTGCAGCCAAAATACGTTCTCGGTAAGAAAGTGCAGTATCCGTACAGGTTGCCGGTGGAACAAGATTCGGCATAATAATAGCCCGCCCCATGTAACGGCTAATGTCACGCACAGTATCTTTTAGTTGATCACCATCGCGTAAATGCACATGCCAATCATCTGGACGAGTGATAGTCAGAGTTGTTATAGAATTTGTATTATTTTTCATTACTTTGTTCCACGACTGAATTTATCTGATCATAGGCACATGGTGTTTTCGAGTAAAGATTTTATTAAAAAGAATCTATTTTATTAATGTTGCATATCGTTTTATTTTGTACAAATATTAGATATTAGGTTAACTTAGTTACGTGTATAAAAATAAAAAGAATAATATAAATTGCCAATACCTTACCAAACAGATGCTTCCAAAGCGCTCGAAATAAAAACAGATCAGTTGAGTATTATCAATCAATTTTCATCTAGCTTATTACAGCTTGATACTCTTGATGAACTATTTAAGTACGTTACAACACACGTTGTTAATCGTTTAGGTTTCGTTGATTGCGTAATTTATCTTGCTGATGAATCAGGTTCTATTTTAAACCAAGTTGCCTCAATGGGGATTGCCCATACGCGAGATAAATACCAAGCAGGGCGTAAAGTTATAAGCTTTAATGAAGGTATTACTGGTGCAGTGGCAACAACCGGCCAAGCTGTTATTATTAACGACGTAACAAAAGATAAGCGATATATTGCTGATGAACGTCCTGCTCAATCAGAATTGTGTGTACCACTTATATATAAAGAACACATTCTCGGCGTTATAGATTGCGAACACCACATAAAAAATTACTTTACTAATGCTCATCTTGAAATTCTTACCACAGTAGCTCATTTACTTAGCGCTAAAATAAATCAAGTTAATACTGTCAGTAGTTTACAAAAAACGGTTGAGAAACTTAATGATGCACATAAACTAGAAAATAGTTTATTGCAGATAGCAAACTTAACCTATAAAGCTAATGATTTAGACACATTTTTTGAATCCCTACACTTTATCATTAATAGTTTACTTAGGGCTGAAAATTTTTTTATTGGCCTTTATGATAAAAGTATAGATGTGCTTGATATTGTATATATTGTAGAAGAAGGTATTCAAACTAAAACACATCAAAAAATATCTAAAGAACAATTAAAAGATACCGCTTCATATTACTTACTGAAAACAGAGAAAACACTACTCCTTAACAAAAAAAGCTTTCAAAAACATATTGATGAAGGTAATTTTAAAATGGTTGGTAGGCAATCTGAGTCTTGGTTAGGAGTTCCATTTAAGACAAATGATAGTATAAGCGGTGTTATAGTAGTACAAAGCTATGATAAAGCATTGCATTACAACGAACATGACGGCGCTCTTCTAACTTATGTAAGTCGTCAAATCAGCATGGCAATAGATCGCCAGCTAGCGCGTCAAGAGCTTGAGCATAAAGCATTGCATGATGAACTTACTGGGCTTGCTAATCGCTCTTTACTAATAGAAAGAGCTAAGCATGCGATATTACGTTTATCCAGATCAAAAAAAGGGACGTGCCATGCCCTCCTATATTTAGATTTCGATCGCTTTAAAAGTATTAATGATTCGCTTGGTCATGAAGTAGGCGACCATTTTTTAATAAAGATATGTGAGCTAATAAAAAATACAGTAAGAAGCACCGATACATTTGCACGTTTAGGTGGGGATGAATTTGCTATTTTCATGGAAAATATCACGCATAAAAACCAAGTTAATGAAGCATTAAAACGAATGAAAAGTGTTCTTTCCAAACCATTAAATATTGATGGTCATTTACTCCAAGCATCAACTAGTATTGGTATAGCATACAGCAATAATATTAACGATAAAGCCTATATATTATTGCAACAAGCAGATGCTGCAATGTATGAAGCCAAATCCAGTGGGCGTGGACACGTTAAATTTTTTAATAACACAATGCGTAAAAAACTTAAAACACATGCAGATATTGAAAATGATTTACAACACGGCATTGAGCACAACGAATTTGAACTCTATTTTCAGCCTATTTTCACAATAGCTAAAAGTGAAATTGTTGGATTTGAAGCCTTAGTGCGCTGGCACCATCCTAAAAAAGGATTTGTTCCACCAAATGACTTTATACCGATTGCCGAGACTACAGGGCAAATTATAAACCTTGATTTACACCTTCTCGACTTAGCCGCACAACATATTTCAAACTGGCATAAATTAGGGCATCGTTTTTTAAAAATCACTGTCAATGTATCATCTCGCCACTTTGCAAGTCTCGACTTCGTAGCTCAAATTCATTCAATTTATAATAAGTACCAATTACCTCTAGGCTCTTTATGCTTAGAAATCACTGAATCCGGCTTAATAGAAAATTTAGAACTTGCAACACAAATTATAGAAGGCTTATCACCGTTGAAAGTCAGGTTATGTTTAGATGATTTTGGCACCGGCTATTCGGCACTTGGTTATTTACATCAATTGCCAATCCACGTTTTGAAAATCGATAAAAGCTTTATTGATCATCTACAAGATTCAACTAATCCATTGGTCGAAGCTATTTTGTCTCTTGCACAATCTTTAAAGCTTGCTGTAGTTGCAGAAGGAATAGAAACACAAGAACAATTAACAATTTTACAATCAACCGCATGCGATTATGGCCAAGGCTTTTTAAAGTCCAAGCCTGTAACTGCCAAAGAAGCAATATTGCTAATTAATAACCCCCTGTAAAAAGCCAGCGTTCAACTCTGGTCTTGCTTTTATCAAGACACTAATTTTAGTTTACTTAAACCATACTTTGAATGAGCGTGTTCTGATTTTCAGAACACACTCTAAAATTATTTTCCATGACGTCCTCCCCACTCAACTACGTAAATGATTAGATGAAAAATACCGCAATTAGAAAACCTCAAAAAACAACGTGAAGCAAACTCATCTAAAACTCAACAAATCAATTTTTTCTGACTCTAGTTATTAAATGATTTTAATAACTGGACGATTAATGGTAATAAACAAACAAGATTTAGCCATCTAGACGTTGAAACGTTTTTTATTTAGGCGTAGTATATAGTTAATCTGAGTTTAACTCACTTTTTACATGAGAATTTTTAAAGATGATTGGTATTAAACATTTAAAAACCATAGCAACCTTAAAAGAAACTGGATCTTTGGTTAATACAGCACGAGAGTTATTTTTAACGCAATCGGCTTTATCTCATCAAATCAAAGACTTAGAAAGCAAATTAGATTGCCAATTATTTGAACGAAAAACTCAACCTGTACGCTTTACCCCTCAAGGAATGTTATTACTTGAGTTAGCTCACGAAATACTGCCAAAAATGGAAGCGACTAAATGCCGATTGAAAGAAAGCTTAAATCAGCCTATTTCTCAACTGCGTTTAAGTGTCGAATGTCATGCATGTTTCCATTGGTTATTGCCTACTATTAAAGAATTTAATAACTTTTGGCCTGATATAAAAATTGATTATGAACGTGGATTTAGTTACGACGCTATTCCGGACTTACTAAATGATGAGCTCGATTTAGTTTTAACGTCTGACATACGCGAACCCGACACATTAGAATACGCGCACTTATTTGATTTTAAATTGAAGCTTATTGTGGCACCGGATCATGAACTTGCTAAAAAAGCCTATGTAACAGCGCTTGATTTAAAAAGCGAAACTATTATTTCATACCCTATCCCGCGTGAACGCCAGGATATATTTAAGCATTTCATTCAAAATGCTCGTTTTGACGGTACGTTAAAAACTGTCGACCAAGGACTACTTATTTTTCAACTAGTAAGTGCTGGAATGGGCGTTGCTGCTTTGCCTGATTGGCTGGTTACACCTTATGAAAGCCAAGGCTTAATTAAATCAATTCCCTTAGGCGCCCTTGGCCTTACTCGCCCTATGTATTTAGCGATGAAAAAAGACATGAAAGATAACCCTGTTTATCGCCACTTCTTAAATACTTGTAAGCTAAATAACGGTCGATAAATCGCAATCTAATGAGTAACATAAAGCAATACTCTTGTTTTTATGTTGCTTATTAAGTTTGTGATTAAAAAATGATTGGTGGTTTACTTATGCCACTACCTCTATTTGGTTTATTTGCGTGCCTAATGCTCCTACTCGCATTCAAAGGCCGCAAATCAGCTCTCTTCTTATCTACTTTAAGCTTAATTGTATTACTTGCATTAAGCACACCCTTTACCGCCAATTTAATTATCCAAAATAATGAACCTGCGTCGCTTGCATTTAATGCCCTAAAGCACCCTAGAATGGACAAAATAGTCGTACTGGGTTGCGATATAAACCCAAATTCGGCCTTAAGTTCAAATAATCAATTAGGTAATTGTGCACTAACGCGCTTAGTAGAAGGTGTAAAACTTGCCAAGTACTACCCTAATGTAGGGCTTATAGTTTCAGGCGGTGGTTATCAAAATACTACTAACAATGGGCTTATGTATCAAACGACAATTAATTAAGGCGTTAATAAGAGTCGTATTTTCCAAAACCCTAAAGCGATGGATACAAGTGAAGAAGCTAAGTTACTGGCAGCAAAATTAGTCGACTTTAAAGTTGCACTAGTAACATCTGTACTGCACATACCCCGTGCCAAAGACTTATTTAATGCCCAAGGTATTGAAGTCATAACTGCAGCCACAGATTATCATAATTTTGCAGCACTGCCGTGGAACAAACAGTTTATTCCCAATGCTCAAGCCTTACTTGTGGTTACGCAATACAGTCACGAAGTCGTAGGAAATATATGGATAAGTTTGCGCCGCTGGATAGATCCAGAGGCCTGTAAATTATATAACCCTAACCTGAACTCTAGACAATAAAACCTATTTCAACCAAAGCTCAGGTTAGCTAATAAATAGCCTAATTAAACTGGGTTATCTATGTCTATAAATGTCACATCAAAACCATGCTTTTGAGCAAGTAACTCACCTAGTGCTTTTACGCCATAGCGCTCAGTTGCATGATGCCCTGCGGCAAAAAAATCAATGTTTTGCTCACGAGAACTATGAATAGTTTGCTCCGATGCCTCACCCGTTAAATAAGCATCAATGCCTTGCTCTGCTGCTAAATCAATATATCCTTGCCCACCACCAGTACACAGTGCAATGGTTTCAATTTTAGCTGAGCGTACTAAGCTTGTGAGCGGGGTTCGATTAAGCACTTTTGCAATTTTATCTGCAAAATTTTCACCACTTAATGGTGTTTTCAAACGCCCTTTCATCGCTACGCTATTTGAAGTTGGCTCTAACCCTGTTTCAATTTCAATATCCAATAACTTTGCAAGTTGCGCGTTATTGCCAACTGCTGGATGAATATCGAGTGGTAAGTGATAGCCAAATAAATTAATATCGTGTGCTAATAACGCACCTATACGACGCTTTTTCATTCCCGTTATAGGTTGGGATTCCCCCTTCCAAAAAAAACCATGGTGAACCAAAATAGCATCTGCTTGTTGCTCAATAGCTGCATCTATTAATGCTTGACTCGCGGTTACACCGGTCACAATTTTTTTAATTTCGTTTTTACCTTCGACCTGTAAACCATTTGGGCAAAAATCTTTAATTAAATGAGGTTTTAAAATGTCATTTAGGAGTTGGTTAAATTCTCTACGTTGCATATAACTTACCTTACTTTGCACTGAATTTTGTACAAATTTTGGCGTTTATAGGGTTAAAATGGAAGGAAAATCGCAAAAAATTGAAAAACTGTTTTAAAATAGGTATAAATACGTCTTCTTTATCTGTGTTCACAACGTATAGGGTCTCTGATGAGCAAACTAGACAAAACAGAAGTGTTATCTGCCTTTGAATCAGCGTACGAAGCTGCCAATGGTAAAAAACCTGAAATCACAACTAAACCTGGCTGGTACAGCATCGATGGCGGTAAGAACTTACGCCTAGCTGATTTAGTAGAGCTGACTGAAGAATTAAGCTCTGGTAAAACGACACCAAAAGCGCCTGCTAAAAAAACTAAAACCAAAGCGGCTGCGCCTGTAAAAGCACAGAAAAAAGCCCCATTCACTGTTGTTACCGAAAATGAAGAAGGTTATACAGCGGAAGAGCTTTGGATTGTAATTTTAGCTCGTAAAGATCATGATTGTCGCTTACCACGCGGTGTTGTTTAATCAACATTTATGATTTTAAAAGAAACCGCGTTAAGCGGTTTTTTTATGCCTGCTATTTACCGAAAAAGCCAGTAACCATTTTGCAGCAAAGCCACAAATAACAATAAAAATTGTCCCGGTCAATACAGGCATAATCAAAAAGTCCCAACTCTGCCCTGATGCGATAATCAGAATAGGATTAGCACCCGCCGCCGGATGTACTGTTTTAGTGAGCATCATTAATGTAATTGCAATGCCAACGGCCAATGCAATTGATGTACTGCCATCGCCAACATAAGTTACAAAAACGATACCCACAAATGCAGTTAAAAGATGACCAAAAATCACATTTTTTGGCTGTGCTAATGGACTATTTGGAATACCAAATACAAGTACTGCTGTTGCACCAAAAGGTGCCATTAACCATATCCCATAATCACCCATATTGTTTAACCACGCTAGAAATCCAAGCACAAGCGCTGAAAAAACACCGGCAACACAAGCTAATTTGATATCACTCAAGTTCATTTCAATCTCTTACATCAAAAGTAGACCGACTTGTCTACATACACAGAGTAGACAAATCAGTCTACTTGTGTCAACCTTTGTTTTTGAGGGGACTAAATGACTAAACAAGAACATATTGTAAATACTGCACTTACTTTGTTTTACACCAAAGGCTTACATGCTGTTGGCATTAATGAAATTCTAGCAGAATCTAACGTGGCAAAAAAAACACTTTATAATCATTTTGCCAGTAAAGATGAGTTAATTTGCGCGTGCTTAGCCAAAAGAGATACACAATTTAATAGCTGGTTTGAAGAGGTCTGTAATAAACCACTTGCTATTGAAGTCGCTATTTCGCTATTTGCTGGGTTAAAACTATGGTTTGCCAACCAAGTCCCAAAGCTTGGGAATTTCAATGGCTGTTTTTTTATAAATGCTGCAGCAGAGTATCCTAATGCTCAACACCCTATAGCAAAGCAATGTATGCAACATAAACAAACCATATTAGACATCATTTTAACTGCATTACTTGCTACACCCGAACTCAAAAATAATAAAGTTAAAGCACTAGAAATTGCACATACCTTACTTACTATTAAAGAGGGATTAATATGTCAAGCACGCGTAATGCATAACCAATTTCTCGTTATGCCAAGTATTACCTTGCTAAAACACATAACACAAAGCTAAAAAAAAGCGGCTAATAGCCGCTTTCAAAGATCAAAATAAATTACAGCTCTTCAAAATAAAGTGGTTTGCGTTCTTTTTTACCCACTTCATTCATTGTCTCTGCATCGAATAGTCGACCATTGATCATGGTGTAATCAACTTTATCCGAATCTCGAATATTCTTAAGTGGATCGCCATCTATTACCATTAAATCGGCAAGTTTACCTACTTCAAGCGAGCCTACGTTTTTATCAAGCCCTAAATATTTCGCTGGGTCGAGCGTTGATGCACGTATTGCCTGAAGCGGTGTCATTCCGCCTTGAGCGAACATCCACATTTCCCAATGTGCACCAAGCCCTTCACGCTGCCCATGGGCACCTAAATTAACCAGTACGCCCAAGTCTTGCAGCTCTTTTGCCACACGTGCATTATTAAAGTGATTATAGTGATGATCAGGCGCTTTAATGCGGCGCATAGAACGTGGTAATAATTGATTTTTAGGCACAAATTTACTTAAACGTGGGTGGTTCCACACATCCGTTTTATCATACCAATAGTTTTCACCCCATATACCTCCGTAAGCAACAACTAATGTAGGTGTATAGCCTACATCACTTTGCGACCATAACTGTTTTATATCATCGTAAATATGCTCAACAGGAATAGAATGTTCAATGCCTGTGTGGCCATCAACCACCATGCTTAAGTTATGTTGCAATAATGAGCCGCCTTCAGGAACAACCATCATTTCAAGCATCCGCCCTGCTTCAATAACTTGTTGGCGCTGCTCACGGCGTGGCTGGTTATACGACTTAACACTAAACGCACCTACTTTTTTAAGGCGATCTAAATGAAATTTAGCATCGTCTAAGGAGTCAATATGCGACGTATAACCTGGCATATTTGCGCCATATAAAATAGTACCGGTTGAGAAAATACGCGGACCAACAATCATCCCTGCCTTTTGCATTTCGCTTGCGGTAAATATTTCAGAGGTATCGTTTGATGGATCGTGAATTGTAGTTACACCCAGCGCTAAACCTGCAAAGTTTTTCCAGTTTTGCTCAGGTATAATTTCATCACTTGCTTGCGAGCCATGTGCATGAGCATCAACAATACCAGGCATAATAGTTTTGCCTGTTACATCAATAACCTCAGCACCTTTAGGGATGCTTATATCGCTGGCTGTACCAATTGCTTTGATATGTTTGCCATCAGTTATGATTACACCATTTTCAATAACCTTTTCGCCATCCATAGTTATAATTTTTGCACCAGTGAGCGCAATCACACCTTTAGGCTCTGCCATTTTTTTACTGAAACCGATATTATCGCCACTTTTCACTTTAAAGTCGGCATCTTCGGCTTTGTTAATGGCAAACATCCCCTCAAGACTTGCATGATAAAGCTCAGGCCCTAATGTCCAATAAAGTTTGTTGCTCTTAGCACTCCAGCTAATGTTTTCACCAGCACGCACTGATAACTGCTCTATTGGAAATTGACTGTCTTTAGGCCCAATATTAATTGTTTTACCACTTTGAACAAGCGGCGTTACAAATACTTTAAATCGCTCAGCAAAAGCCAGATATTGCCCATCTGGTGATACTCTAAATTCAGTCGCATGCTCTGACTCGTATAGTTTGCGAACTTTTTTACTTTCAAGCTCAACTACACTAAGCGTTGGTTTTGGCCAAGGACTCATTATAAAAACGCGATCGTTTGCATCTCCAAATTGTGGTTGATAACCACTTTTTGAAATAAGCTCACTTTTACCACCTTTAGTACTTACGCTATAAACCCCCGGATTAAGTGACCACTTAGGGTTTAAAATACTGCCTCCTGTGGCTTTACGATAAACAACCGTCTTTCCATCTGGGCTAAAAGTTGGCTCTACATACTTGCCTGGCTGCGTTGTAATGGTATCGCCACGGCCACTGCGCGCAGACACAACCCTTACAGACCCTTGTTTATTATCATCCCATGTGGTGTAAACTATTTTTTTACCATCGCGAGAGTACTGTGGAAATAATTCGTAATGATCTATTTGCTTTGTTAAACGCTTTATTTTACCCGATTCTAAATCACGTTTATAAATATGCCCAAGCGCTTCAAATATTGCCGTTTCGCCATCTGGGCTTACTTGCACATTACGCAGCATTTTTACATCAAACTCATCAGTATCTAAGTTTTGTGTAAAGCGCACCGCTTTTTGAATTTTTTTACTTGTTTGCACTTTAAAAGGAATGGTTTGTACAGATTTTTCTGCAACATCTAGCTTATGAATTGTACCACCAGCCCAAAATACTAACTCTTCGTTATCGGGTGTCCATGCAATAGTTGGGTAAACCCCATGAATAGCCCAGGTTTCTTGCATATCTCGCTCAAGCTTATCGTAAAGCTTAGTGTGCTCACCACTGGTTAAGTCATATAAATAGAGGCTTGTTTGAAAGTCATCACGCTTTATATAAGCAAGCTTTTTACCATCAGGTGACGGTGTAGGCCTAATTGCGCCGCCCATAACATCGATTATGGTTTCAATTTCGCCCGTTTCTCGGTCGTAACGTTTAATTTTATAAATGCCCGCTACAGAATCCTTTGAGTAATGAAAGGTTTTACCGGGTGTTGCATCATGCGAAAAATAAACATAACGACCATCAGGTGAAAACATAGGCTCACCTAAATCTTTTTGATCGTTCTCGCGTTTTGTAAGCTGTACGCCCTTGCCGCCCGCTTTATGATACAGCCACACTTCACCTGCTCCCAATGAGCGACTCGCCGTAAAGTGCTTACGTGCAACTAAGTAATCCCCATCAGGACTCCATGCAGGGCTATTTAGCAATCGAAAGGTTTCATCGGTAACAGTGTGTTGATTTTCGCCATTTAAGTCCATTATCCAAATGTTATCGCCACCACCTTGATCGGAGGTAAACGCAATACTTTTGCCATTAGGACTAAAGCGAGGCTGCATTTGCCATGCAATATCAGAGGTGAGCTTTGTAGCTGTGCCGCCACTCATTGGCATAGTGTAAATATCGCCAAGTAAGTCAAATACCACTGTTTTACCATCTGGGCTTACATCGATATTCATCCAGGTGCCTTGCTCAACATTTATTGCAGCATCAACAAATTGCCCTTTAGGTGAATCTACTTGCCATTTTCGTTCGCCTTTCTCGGCGGCATTTACCTGCCCTATCGCTAATGACACCGACAGCGCCAGTACTGTATGAAGCATTTTTTTCATGCGTTTCTCGCTTATTTTTGTTGCTGTAAAACTATTTTACACAATTGCAACAAAAACAAGCGTAACTTACCAGCGTTATATGCTAAAGCGTGGTTTATATAGGTTTAATGCCAAACTATAGGGTCAAACTGATAGTAATTAACGAGCATTCTGTAGATTTCAGGATCGTACCGACGCAGCTCTGCGGGTTTTTCAAGGAAGGTTTCGGTTATAACAGCAAAAAATTCGGCTTCATTAGTTGCGCCATAACTATGTATAACATGGCTCATACTATACGCCACATGTGTTTTTAACTGAGTAAATGCACGGCTAAATACACGTCCCCATTCTGTGTATTGCGCAGCGTTTTTTAAAAGTGGCGTACCCGATGTTTTACCTGTTTCTTGATCAAGCTGATGGGCAAATTCATGAAAAACTAAGTTATGTCCATCGCTTGGTAAACGATTACCCTCAAGCACATCATGCCAACTGAGTACAAGCGTGCCGCCAGGCCATGATTCACCCAAACGTACAGCGTTATGATAACTAACAAGCCCTGCACTATCACGGGTCGATTGCGGCGCATAGTAAGCACTTGGGTATAATAATATCTCCTTCACGTTTTTATAAAGCGGCCATGGCTTATTTAGCACAAGTACGCACGCGTCGGCAGCTACAATTAATTTCATGGCAGGTGTTAGCTTTAAACCATCGCGCCCTAAAAAGCGTTTTTCGTTTAAAAACCAGACAATATGGCGCTCTAGCTTTTCTCTATCTGCGTCAGTCATTTTTTTATAAATAGGCATGCAGCGGAGTAAAATATCTTTTTGCTGAGAATTTAAGGAGAGAGTTTTATACTTTTTTTGCCATAAGCGGTTTTGTATTGAAGGCCATCGCCAAAACACAATAACAAACACAACTAAAATGAGTAATAACAGTCCATTTATCATAAGGACGTCCTAAATTAATTTATGTTATATAAATATGTCCGGGGATGTTGTTTTTCAACTGCACATGGCTCCACATTTAATATAGAGCCAACACGTTATTTTAAAATTGTTTAATAATAAGCTTTAGCTTACCTGCCAATCAGTTATTACAAAAGTCATCAAAGGCACTTTGCAGTACGTTGATAAATTTAGCGACATGCAAACCATCCATTAATGAGTGATGTACATCAATAGCTAAAGGCATTGTGCCTGTGTGTTTATCAAACTGACCAAATACAAATTTAGGAATGCCTAAACTCTCCCCTTCACTAAATGCATGCGAAAACGCACTAAAATTCAGCCACGGCAAAACAGATATGTGAATTAAATCTGCCTGCCCTTCAGTTTGGGTAAATGCATCAGAAAATAACGGCTGTTGTTTCGCTTTTTTGCTTACAGCATTTGCATGGCTTGCAAACTCTTTAAACTCACTTGTGCTATTAAAATAACTAAAAACAAACGTATCGTTTTCAGATAGCTCAACCACACTTGCGCGAACACAGTTAAGTAGCCACGGCTTACCGTCTATTATACGTAGCATTATTGGATCGTACTCATGGCACGCTTTTAAAGTGCAATATACATATGCTTGAAAAAAAGAAAATTGATTGGTTTTGCAATAGTTATACAGTGCTTGAACATCTAAACGCACACACACATTAAAATAAGGCTGGGAAAAGTGTTTAAATAATTCAAAGTGTTGCTTTCTAGGCCAATTATCTAAATCGATAGGCTGCATGAGAGAAGTTGAGTGAGTCATAATTTGCCGCACAAAATTAAAAATAAAGTGTACCGCTGTTCAATAATAATTGCATTAGGGTCTGTTAATCTTTCAAGGTTAAATCCGCAAAGATCAACACCCTTTAACTTACAGATAAACAAAAGGTGTGCAATTGCACACCTTTATTTCATTTAGCTTAAATTTACAGACCGTTTTTAATGATCTCTTGTGCTAACTCATCGGCAATTAAATGCGTTGATTTTTGCTCTTTTTCACTGCGAGCAAAAATTTCAGTCAAAGTATCGAATATCACCTCAACATGCTTATTAGATGCAGCTTTACTGTAACCTTCAGGTGCTGTTTCGTAATAAACATTAATAATACCGCCAGCGTTAATTACGTAATCTGGTGCATATAAAATGCCTTTTTCACGAATAACTTCACCGTGGCGAGACTCTGCCAGCTGATTGTTAGCACAGCCTGCAATAATAGTCGCTTTTAAACGCGGTATCGTTAAATCGTTAACGGTTGCGCCTAATGCACAAGGTGCATAAACATCAACATCTAAGTCGTAAATTTCATCAATACCAACTGCTGTGGCGCCAAAATCATTAACTACACGGTCAATTGCTGCTTGGTTAATATCAGTTACAAACAACTCAGCACCTGCATCATGTAAATGTTTACATAAACCATAAGCAACAGCACCTAAACCTTGAACAGCTACTTTCACGCCTGCAAAGTCTTGGTGGCCACGTTGATGTTGTAACGCGGCTTTAATTCCTAAAAAAGTACCGTAGGCTGTAAATGGTGATGGGTTACCACTTTTACCCTCAAGACCCAGTACGTAATTAGTTTCTTTATTCATAATAGCGACATCAGCACATGTGATGTTTACATCTTCTGCTGAATAATAGCTGCCATTTAATCGCTCTAACTGACGACCAAATGCACGGAATAATTGCTCAGATTTAATCTCTTTTGCATTACCAATAATAACAGATTTACCGCCACCAAATGGCAAGCGCGCAACTGCATTTTTATACGTCATGCCTTTTGATAAACGTAGCACGTCGTAAACAGCATCTTCGTCGTTTGCATAATCCCACATTCTACACCCGCCAACTGCAGGACCTAGGTTGGTATTATGTACAGCAATAATTGCTTTTAAACCCGACTCTTCATCAGAACAAAAAACCACTTGTTCATGATTATCAAATTCAACTCGATTAAACACAGCCACTTAAAATACTCCGAAATAGTTAACCCTTGAGAGGGTATGTGCGCTGGAAATTGCCGAGACTTTATCACTTCATATTCGAGTTCGCTATACTCACAGAAGATAAAACCAATGAAAACATCAATCTTAAATTAAATAACCCAATTAAAACTTCTATACAGATAAAAAATTCACAAAACTGTCATTTGTAAGTTTTAAAAACTATAAATATAAGAACCACACAAAATTACGTTTACGTGAACGTAATACAATGTTTGCATGTAAAGTTTAATATACAAGTACTGCTTGCCCGCCACGTCCTGCTGCCTATAGGTTTCCAGTAAAAAGTGAGCTTTTTTTCAAACTGGTCAGAGCTGTAAGTTTGATAATGGCTCGATTTAAAAAACAAAAAAGCGAGCACTAGGCTCGCTTCTAAAAGCATAACTTACGTTATTTTAGTTTGCTATCAAGCTCTTCAATTTTAGCTTTCCAAATTGCTGGTCCTTGCGTGTGCGCATTGGCGCCTTCGCTATCTACAGCAACAGTTACTGGCATATCTTCTACTTCAAATTCGTAGATTGCTTCCATACCTAAATCTTCAAAAGCGACAACACGTGCTTTTTTAATCGCTTTAGATACTAAATAAGCTGCGCCGCCTACAGCCATTAAGTAAACAGATTTATGCTCTTTAATAGACTCAACCGTTGCAGGGCCACGTTCGGCTTTACCAATCATGCCTACAATGCCTGTTTTTTCTAGCATCATATCGGTAAATTTATCCATGCGAGTGGCTGTAGTTGGGCCTGCAGGGCCTACAGCTTCATCACCAACGGCATCAACTGGGCCTACGTAGTAAATAAACTTGTTATCAAAGTCTACGCCTTCAGGTAAACCTTCACCTGAATTGATCATGTCTTGCAAACGTTTATGCGCAGCATCACGGCCTGTTAAAATAGTGCCTGAAAGTAAAACGGTTTCACCCATTTTCCATTCTTGAACATCTGCTTTTGTTAATGTGTTTAAATCAACACGGCGAGTACCCTCACCTACTTCAAATGTTACTTGTGGCCAATCTTCAAGTTTAGGTGCTTTTAAGTCAGCTGGGCCTGAACCATCTAAAGTAAAGTGTACATGGCGAGTCGCAGCACAGTTAGGGATCATTACCACTGGTTTTGATGCAGCATGCGTAGGTGCTGTTTTAATTTTAATATCAACAACCGTTGTTAAACCACCTAAACCTTGCGCGCCAATACCTAATTTATTAGCACGTTCGAAAATTTCTAAGCGAAGTTTTTCTTCAGTAGTTTCTGCGCCGCGTTCCATTAGTTCATGGATATCAACCGGGTCCATTAATGACTCTTTTGCCATTACTGCTGCTTTTTCAGCCGTTCCACCAATACCTATACCTAGCATGCCTGGCGGACACCAACCAGCACCCATTGTAGGTAGTGTTTTTTCAACCCATGCCGCAACGTCATCTGATGGGTTTAGCATTACCATTTTACTTTTGTTTTCAGAGCCGCCGCCTTTAGCCGCAACCATTACCTCTATTTCACCACCAGCAACTAAATCAATATGAACAACTGAAGGCGTATTGTCTTTAGTGTTTTTACGTGTGCCTGCAGGGTCTGCAACAATAGAAGCACGTAGCGGGTTATCTGGGTTCAAATACGCACGGCGAGTACCTTCATCAACCATTTGCTGAACAGTTAAATCTGTTTTATCCCACTTAACATCCATACCCACTTTTACAAAACACGTAATAATACCTGTGTCTTGACACAGTGGACGTTTGCCCTCAGCCGACATACGCGAGTTAATTAAGATTTGAGCTATTGCATCTTTTGCCGCTTTACTTTGTTCTTTGTTGTAAGCTTTTTCGAGTGCTTGAACAAAATCAAGTGGGTGATAAAAAGAGATGTATTGCAATGCATCTTCAATGCTATCAATAAAGTCTTGCTGACGGATTGTACTCATTAGTGGTTCCTTAAGTTACCGTTACGCATAGTCGCGTAATCTATATCAAACCGGTGACGGTGGTTTGCACTGTTTAATTACAGCGCTTTTACTTAAACGCTGCCAAAAAAATTTGACTTATGATACCCTCCCAGCCCGTTTCGAGCCAGTTCTTAAAGGGGCAGTAAATGCTAAACAATAAAAAAAATTGTACTAAATTAGCCATAACGCAAAACTGCATTGACGTTTTTGCGCATTTTTCGCATTTGCCTTACGCAATTCTTTTAGACTCAGCCAATAGTAATCATATAAATAGTCGTTTTGATATTATTGCTATTGAGCCGCAAAGTACCCTTGAAATAAAAAATAACCAAAGTTTTTTTAATAATATTGAAAGCAATCAATCGTGCTTTGAAATTATGAACAGTGAGCTTTTAAAACTCGATTGCACTAAAGCAGATTACGACCTGCCGTTTAATGGTGGCTGGCTTGGTTACTTTGGTTACGACCTCGGCCGCACAATAGAGAGCATGCCAAGTAAAGCGATTCATGATATTAACTTACCACAAATGGCTATTGGTCTTTATTTAGACGCCCTAATTTACGATAAACTTCAACAAAGTTGGTTTTATGTATCTCAGCCAAACATTGACCGCTTAGCTCTGTATCAGCAATATTTAGATAAAAACGTAACAGTTGAAAAGTTTGCTCTTAATAGCCAGTGGCAATCTAATATGAACCAAGCAGACTACGCTTCAAGATTTGCAAAAATCGAAGATTATTTAAAAAGTGGTGACTGCTATCAAATTAATTTAGCACAGCGCTTTAGTGCTCACTACAAAGGCTCACCATGGAGTGCTTATATAAAATTGCGCGAGGCCAACAAGGCCCCTTTTTCAAGCTTTATTAATCATCCGCAAGGGGCCATATTATCCATCTCCCCTGAGCGCTTTATTTTGGTAAATAATAACAGAGTTGAAACCAAACCTATTAAAGGCACCCTACCACGCAAAGGCGATGCGCTTGAGGATCAGCATCAAGCTAACTTACTGGCCACTTCAGCAAAGGATCGTGCAGAAAATGTGATGATTGTCGATTTACTGCGTAACGACTTAGGCAAAGTAGCAAAACCCGGCAGCGTTCACGTCCCTTCCCTTTTTGCTATTGAGAGCTTTCCGGCAGTGCATCATTTGGTAAGCACGGTAACCTCAGAACTTGATGAAGGTAAAACAGCAGTTGATCAGTTAAAAGCGGCTTTTCCGGGCGGCTCAATCACCGGTGCGCCCAAAATTAGAGCGATGGAAATAATTGAAGAACTCGAGCCACATCGTCGCAGTATTTATTGTGGCTCTATTGGCTATTTAAGTGCCTGCGGTAATATGGATACCAGTATTACTATTCGTACTTTAGTCTGCCATAACCAACAAATTTACTGTTGGGCAGGCGGAGGCATAGTGGCTGATTCTAAAGTCGAATTGGAATATCAAGAAACATACGATAAAGTGAATAAAATCCTTCCTTTATTAACACAGTAGGTGGCTTTGAATAGTGAATATATTAGAGCGCGGTTTCAATTAAGCTCAATTGCTGTGCCTAACCAGCTAAAAGATACACGTAAAAAGCGTGCCAGTGCAGTTATGCTACCCATTATCGATATAGATAATCATGCGCATATTTTATTGTGTAAACGCCCCACTTATTTGCACCACCACCCAGGGGAAATCTGTTTGCCTGGCGGTAAATTTGAGCCAAGCGATATTAAACTTCGTACGACTGCACTTCGTGAACTTGAGGAGGAGCTTAATATTACGCCAAGTAACGTAACAGTGCTTGGACAACTACCTGAGCACTCTACCTTAACTGGTTTTAGTATTAGCCCCTTTGTGGGTTTGCTTAATAAAAACACTAGATGGGAGAACGACCATAATGAAGTTCAGGCAAGCTTTTTACTCTCGCTTAGTGATTTAAGTAACGATGCTAATTGGCAGCCTTTGCCTTTTCAACGCTTTGGTAAAAAAATTACCTTACAAGGCTTTGCAACTCAACACGGATTACTTTGGGGAGCAACGGCGAGCATTATAAAAAACTTTACAAAACAGCTCGCCCTACCAGTGTAAATCTTCACTATTGTTGGTTACATGCCAACAATTCCACGTTATTATAATCGACCGTTCAAAGAACAGCTTCATGCTGAGTAAACAAAGTAGAGACACACACTATGATCAGTGCATTTGATATGTTTAGCATTGGTATTGGCCCTTCTTCATCACACACTGTTGGCCCAATGCGCGCATCACGTTTATTTGTTAATGAATTACAAGAACAACAATTATTAGCAAATGTTACCGATATAAAAGTAGAGTTATACGGTTCATTAGGGCAAACAGGCGTAGGCCATGGCTCTGGTAAAGCGGTAATTTTAGGCCTTGCCGGCTACGACCCAGAAACAATAGATGCCGATTTAGTTGACAATATTTTAGCAACTATTGAAAATGAGCAGGTGATTTACCTGAATCAAACTCATAAAGCAAAATTTCCTAAGCAAGGCGCAATTGTTTTTCATCGTCGAAAAACACTGCCTAAACACTCTAATGCAATGGAAATTATTGCCTCAAACAATAGCGAAAAAATTTATAGTAAAGTTTACTACTCAATTGGTGGTGGCTTTATTGTTACCGATGAAGAATTTGAAAAAGAAAAACAAGCAGCGCTTGATATTAGAGAAGAAAACCCTGCACCTTTCCCTTTCAGTAGCGCAAAAGAGCTACTAGAAATGTGTAAAGAGTCAGGGCTTAGTGTTTCAAGCTTGATGATGAAGAACGAAAAAACACTGCGCACTGAAGATGAAATAAAAGATACGTTGTTTCATATCTGGAAAGTAATGATGGCCTGTATTGAGCGTGGAATGCGTACAGAAGGTATTTTACCTGGCGGCTTAAAAGTAAAGCGCCGTGCACCCAGCTTATACTTAAAACTAAATATAGAGGTCAGTAACGATCCGCTTCGTGCAATGGACTGGGTTGATTTATTTGCCCTTGCCGTAAATGAAGAAAACGCAGCAGGTGGCCGTGTAGTTACCGCACCAACTAATGGTGCTGCGGGTATTTTACCGGCTGTGCTTATGTACTATCACACATTTGTGAAAGAAGTAGACCGCGATATAGCCACGCGTTATTTATTAACCGCTGCTGCTATTGGTATCTTATATAAAAAGAATGCCTCTATATCGGGTGCTGAAGTAGGTTGCCAAGGTGAAGTTGGCGTTGCATGCTCTATGGCTGCAGGCGCATTAACAGAAATTGTTGGTGGCAATGTTGTGCAAGTAGAAAACGCAGCAGAAATTGGTATGGAGCATAATTTAGGCCTCACATGCGACCCTGTTGGTGGCTTAGTACAAGTGCCGTGTATTGAACGTAATGCAATGGGAGCGATTAAAGCAATTAATGCCTCACGTTTAGCTATTCGTGGCAGTGGCGAACAAAAGGTATCACTTGATAAAGTGATAAAAACCATGCTTGAAACCGGTAACGATATGAAAACCAAATACAAAGAAACCGCTCGCGGTGGATTAGCAGTTAATATTATCGAATGTTAATCAGTTCTCTAAAATAAAAAAACCACCTATTTTTTTAAATAGGTGGTTTTTTATTTTTCGTGGAACGTAGCTCAGGTTAATTAAGAGCTATTTAACAGGTAACTCTATATCTGCAAATAATTTATCTACGTCATCTTGGTTACGTAATAAGCTTGCTCGCTCTACTAGCTCTTTAGTTAAGTGTGGTGCAAACCGTTCAATAAAATCATACATGTAAGTACGTAAAAAGCTGCCCTTTCTAAAACCAATTTTAGTCGTACTTGCTTCAAATAAGTGGCTTGCATCAATACACACTAAATCGGTATCGCTCACTTGATCTATCGCCATTGAAGCAACAACACCAACTCCTAAACCCAGTCGTACGTATGTTTTTATGACATCAGCATCGGTTGCAGTAAATACAATGTGTGGTTCTAGTCCGTGTGCGCTAAACGCTTTATCTAACTCTGAGCGCCCCGTAAAACCAAATACATATGTAATGAGTGGATATTGGGCAATATCAGCAACGGTTAAACTATTTGCCTTTTTAGCGAGCGGATGGTCTTTAGCAACCACAATACTGCGGTTCCAATGGTAGCAAGGCAGCATAACTAAATCTGAATACAGATGCAGTGCTTCTGTTGCAATAGCAAAGTCGGCATCACCGCGTGCTGCAGCATCCGATATTTGCTGTGGAGTACCTTGGTGCATATGAAGCGATACCGCAGGGTATTTTTTCATAAACCCTTGAATAACGTTAGGCAAAGCATAACGAGCTTGGGTATGAGTAGTTGCAATGTTCAACTTCCCCTGATCAGGCAATGTGTGTTCATTTGCGACCGCTTTAATCCCCTCAACTTTAGATAATATTTCACGAGAAATATTAATTATATCTTCGCCAGCACCGGTTACATGCGTTAAATGTTTACCACTGCGACCAAAAATTTGTACACCCAACTCATCTTCTAACATGCGTACTTGCTTAGAAATTCCTGGCTGCGAGGTAAATAAACTCTCAGCAGTCGCTGAAACATTTAATTTATGATTTTGTACTTCTACGATGTATCTGAGTTGTTGTAATTTCATGGCTGCAAATTTTAACGTTATTATTCATATTATTTATAAAGGCAATACTGCTTAAAACCAAGTGTTATTTACGTAAAATAGCACTTTAGGTCTTTAGGTGTGCAATTATCTGATTAGAGCTCAAGGCTAGCATAATAAATATGCTTCAGGTAGCGGTGAATATTCGGATTTATCTTATAATTAGGCAAACTAACTTCAAAGATATGCATATTTTAAAGTTAATCTGCGCAAAACTACCCTGTTAGTATATATTTAATGTAAGATTAAATAATCAGGATATGAATTCGAGAATTTTACAATGATTGTTTCTATTATAATTACGCTAATAGTCTCATTAATAGTAATTGCTCTATTCGTTAGTGCAATTCAGCAACATAGAGAAAAGCAAGAAATAGCCCGCAGGAAAGAACTCACTAAACAAAAGGCAATTATAGAGGAAACAGAAGAGGCACTTATAAATAACTCAAATATCCCTCTATCTGAGCAAATTCTAAGCGTGTT
Source organism: Pseudoalteromonas aliena (assembly GCF_038155085.1). Classification (GTDB taxonomy): domain Bacteria; phylum Pseudomonadota; class Gammaproteobacteria; order Enterobacterales; family Alteromonadaceae; genus Pseudoalteromonas; species Pseudoalteromonas aliena_A. The sequence continues at coordinate 6,080 of NZ_JBAKAU010000001.1, read as the reverse complement.
AAAACGTCGAGTTTATGAAGCATTAAAAGTAATGTTCGAAAACTCACCGAGCTCAAAAGCTCTAAAAGATCGCTTAAGTGAAGCAAAGGAAAACCTTTCAAATGCTTCTAATGGTAATAATTCTGAGGCTCTATCACTTCCTAACAACGATAAACAACTAATAAGCCTTATTCAGAGTATAAAAAAGCTTCGCGCTATATTACGTTCTGAGCACAGTAAAGGACGGGTTGATAGTCAGTTGTTTGTACTAGAAGATAAAAAGCTAGAGAAATTTCAGTTACGCATAAATATTGAAAGCCAAATTAAGAGAGGCTTATCTGCAAGAGATGCTAATATGGTTGGTTCTGCAAGACAATATTTTGAGAAAGTTCAAGCAACATTAAATGCTATCTCTTATTCTGATGAATACGTTTTAACTAAGCGTCAAGAAGTTGAGCAATACTTAGAAGATATTAGTGTAGAATTAAGAGTATCGAATGCTAATGCACTTAAGAAAAAAACCGAGCAAGAGCAAGATGATTTAGATATATTGTTTGCTCCAAAAAAGAAATGGTAACTCTTACATTAAACTTTAATGTAAAAAAGGCTATACAAATTTTGAAATTTGAATAGCCTTTTTAGCACTAACAGCTAAGATAAAAATGCAAACTTGAAAATAAATAGTACGGTCAGTATCCAAACACTTATACTAACCTGCTCTTTTTTCCCACATAACACCTTAACCACAGTATAAGATATAAAACCAAGTGCAATGCCATGTGCAATCGAAAAAGTTAATGGGGTCATTAGTAAAACCACAGTAACAGGTATTGCATCTGTCATATCATCCCAATCTACAAATTTTAAATTTTGTAGCATCAACACAGCTACATACAAAATAGCACCTGCTGTTGCATATGCCGGTACCATTTGTGCAAGCGGTGCAAAAAACATCATTAGTAAAAAGCAAATTCCTACAACCACAGCCGTTAAGCCAGTACGTCCACCAACAGATACGCCAGCAACCGATTCTATATACGATGTAGTCGTAGATGTACCAAGCATTGCACCTGCAATAGTTGCCGAACTATCTGCACTCAATGCACGCCCTAAACGAGGCATGTTACCTTTTTCATCCGCTAAACCAGCTTTTTGAGTGACCGCAACTAACGTACCTGAAGTATCAAAAAGATCGACAAACAAGAAAGCAAAAATAACACTCATCATTGATATATCAAAAGCTGCTGAAAAATCTAGCTGCATAAAAGTAGGTGTTATTGATGGTGGCATAGCCATAACACCGTGATATTCAACTAGCCCCAGACTTAAAGCAATGCCTGTCACTAATAAAATACTAATAAGTACGCCGCTTTTAAAATCGCGATATAAAAGTGCTGCGATTACAAAAAAGCTTAATATTGCCAATAATGGGCCGGAAGAAGTAATGTCACCTAGCTGCACTAATGTTGCTGGGCTTGAAACAATAATACCTGCATTTTTAAGGGCGATTAATGCTAAAAAAGCACCTATACCTGTTGCGATAGCTCGCTTAAGCACCAGAGGTATGGCATTGATAATCCACTCTCGAACTTTAAATAAGCTTAAAAATAAAAATATACAACCCGACATAAAAACAGCCCCTAATGCAGCTTGCCAAGTGTAACCCATTCCCAACACTACACCATAAGTAAAAAAGGCATTTAGTCCCATACCAGGTGCTAATGCTAATGGATAATTAGCCCATAAGCCCATTATGAAACAGCCTATCGCAGCCGCTATACATGTTGCTACAAATGCAGCCCCTTGATCCATCCCTGCCTCTGCAAGCATTGCCGGGTTTACAAATACAATGTATACCATAGTTATAAAGGTGGTTAGGCCAGCAACGCACTCGCGTTTAACTGTTGAATTATTCTCGCTCAGTTTAAATAAGGCTTCAAACATAATAAACTTGTTATAGTAAAAAGTGGCGAGATTTTAGCATAAAAATTATCTTTTACAGGACAATTTACCTTGCGATATACTAAACTATTGAAGTCGCTAAATAACAAATGAATTAATATGCTTAAAACAACACCATCAGAGCAGGACTTAGAGCAACAGCTAGATAACATTTTAGATTTTGTTACTCAGCCTCATGACAGCTCGATGCCTATAGATAATAAAAAAGATGAGCAAAGCACTTTTAATAAAGCGCTATATTATTTAAAAAATAATCAGGCACCATTGGCTGCAAAATGGATGAGACTTGCTGCCATGGCAGGTAATCAAAGAGCACAGTTTTATTTAGGTCTATTTTTTGTGAAAGGAGAAGGCGTTCCGAAAAGTGTGTTTCATGCTAGTGCATGGTTAAGCCTTGCTAGCAGTCAGGGTTATGAGCCAGCAACCGCTGCCATAAATGATATTAGAAAACATATTGAAACAAAACGATTTAAAGATGCTCAATGCTATGCAGCTAGTTTATACGAACAAATTCATCAATTACAGTTTTTACATTTAATTCCTCGAACTTCAACTAGTGATTAGCTTTATTAAAAGTACTGTATAATATCTACGAAAGCACCGCATACATGTATAAAATATTCTGACATACAGTACTTATTAATCTTCAATCCTCCGTATAAACACCAATAAAATAATCATTTGATTTTTAACAAATATATTTAGGTTCTAACTATGAAATACAGTTAGCACCGAATAATTGTACAAATAATTAGCAAAAAACGCTTGCACCAAAACACTGTATAAACTACTGTATGCAAATACTGTATAAAAAACCAGTGGGTGAGAGATTTATGTTACAGCCAGTTACTATAAGAACAGTTAAAAGTTATCAACAAGATAATGATAATAAGTGTGTGAATCTAATTAAAATAGAAGACGAAATTTCAGCAACTTTTGAACTTCTAAAAATTCTACATAATTATAATAGCTCTAATGCGTGGACATTATTAATTGCACCAGATCATGTACCTAGCAAAGCTTTACTTGACTCGTGTTCTATAAATACAAGTAAACTATTAGTGATCAGACAAAAACATTTAGTAAACCTAGAATACGTATTAAGCTCTGCATTGCATAATGGTAATTTCGCTGCAGTAGTTACTTGGACTGATATAGTAAATAATAAGTTATTCACGAACCTCTCTCTAGATTTAAGTAAAACAACAAAACTATATTGTTTTATAAGGGATAGCATAACAACAGAGATACCGTTAACCCAATAAGATTGATAAACTAATCTTTTAAACTCTGTATTATTATTATGGTCTCACTCAATACCACACTATGTCCTTGCGGCAGTGAACAAAATTACGCTGACTGCTGCAAACCACTTCATTTATTGGTGAAAAAAGCTAAAACCCCAGAACAGCTTATGCGATCTCGCTACAGTGCTTATGTCACTAAACATGCTAAATACATTTATCAAACTTATGCGAGTGAAAAGCGAGCAGAAAATTCCATTGACGAAATTAAAGATTTTGCAAATAGCTGTCGATTTGTAAACTTAGAAGTTATCCGCTCAAGTCATGATGAAAACAAAGGTCATGTTGAATTTAAAGCTAGCTACTTTTACCAAAATTTATTTTGCCAGCTTCACGAATATTCACTATTTATAAAAGAAGGTAATACTTGGCGCTATTTAAATGGAACAATATTTCCTATTGCCGATATTAGAGTAAGTAGAAATGATAAATGCCCATGCTCAAGTAATAAAAAATATAAAAAATGCCATGGTGAATAAAAGAGTTTACTTTATCTAGATCGTTGTATTAGTAAAAAGCAAGGGCTAAAAACATACTTGATTACGCCCTTGCTTTTTAGACTCATACATTTTTTCATCGGCAAGTTGTAGTGTATTTTTATTACTTTCGTAGGGCTGCAAAGTTGATCCACCAATGCTGATAGTGACGAATTCATACTCTGAATATTTATGAAGTATTCCTAAATCGATGACATTTTTCTTAATCTTATCGGCAACACAAATCGCGCCTTCAATACTTGTATGAGGTAAAACAACAACAAACTCTTCGCCGCCATAACGTGCTACAAAATCCGTTGGCCTTTGTAAGCTATTGGTAATAGTTTGTGCAACTAGGTTTAAAACCGTATCACCTTGCACATGCCCATAAATATCGTTGTATTGCTTAAAATAGTCGATATCTATAAGTAATAAAGCATAATCTACTTTCTCTCTCAATGCACTTCGTTCCATTTTAGAAAAGTGAGCATCAAAATAACGACGATTAAAAACTTTGGTTAAATCATCTAAGAAAACTTTTTGGTTGAGCAAATCATGTTGTAACTTCATCGTTATATGGGCGCGAACTCTTCTAAACAAAGTTTCAGGATTGATCGGCTTTTTAATAAAGTCGACAGCTCCCGCTTCCCAACATTCTTCTTCTTGGTTTTCAAATGAGGTCACAAAAATAACCGGAATACTTTGGGTTTCTGAAGTATTTTTTAATTTCAGACAGGTCTCAATCCCACTCATTCCTTCCATATTAATATCAAGTAAGATTATGTCCGGTGGATTTTGTTTACATACGCTAATAGCCTCCTCACCACTACTCGCTGTTACAATATTAAAATGTACTGATAATATTTTTCTCAGCACAATAATACTCAATAGCTGATCATCTACAATAAGTACTTTGGAACCCCTCAAACTTAGTTTTAATTGATGGTCGGAATAATTGATTGGCATATTTGCTACTACTTGTTATTTCATAACCAAATACTATATAGTTAATTTTTGTTATGCAAATGTTAATTAAAGCAATTGGAATACAACTTTTGATCAAATTTACTCTTTATAATTATCAACTTAATAAATTATATCTTCTCATAAACAAAAAATGGGCCTTTAGGCCCATTTCATATATTTCTCAGCTACCGAATAAGCTAGCTTCTTCTATTCGCCATCATCAATATCTAACTGTTGGCGCTGTGCAGCTCGTGCTAAAATTTCTACATAAAAAGAAGTTAGCCCTTGCTTTTCGATTTCGCTAATTTGGTTACTTAATTCAGCTACGTGCACAACTTGTGCATCTTCTGGTGTATTACCAAATTTACAATCAAATGCCCAGTAATCTGCATCTTCAGGTAGCGTTTTATTGCGCTCTCTTTTCAAATATTTTTTCACTTCGTGCTTTGCAGCATCAACCATACGAGGGTATTTGATTTTCTCGTGATTTAGCGTGAATGTTTTCTTCATTACTTTCCTAATTACCTTGGTTTAATGATAATGGCATTTCATGTCATACCATTTGAGATCATTATAGCAATTGCATTTAACTTTTGGATGCTTTTTTTTATTAAATCAATTATTAGCTTGCATGAATGCGATAGAGCATAAATTAACAGTTCATTATTACATACATGTTTATGTGAGAGAACTTATAAGTTAAACAGCAACAAGGTTTAATGGTTGATGGATAGCGTCATTATTTAAACTCTCATAAAAGGCGGCTGCATCAATAAGAGGGGCTGTTAACTGTGTCTGCTCATTTTTAATACGCCTTCTAACTGCAAGCTCACAATTATCTATGATATTAAGCGGTATGTATTTATCATCATTTCTAATAGCGAGAGGCTCTGGATTTAAATACTGGTAAAGCTTGAGACTTGCCATACCATTGACTTCCCCTTCTTCTGAAATTAAGGAAGCATTAAATTGACCAACTAGCATATCAAACTCATCAGGGGCTAAAGGTTGCTTTGGACCTGCGCCAAACTGCTTTCTTAGCACCTTTTCTTCTATAACGAAGTTATCTATTTCAGTTTTTGGTAAATGAAATTGACTAAAGTCAAGTACGTTATGTGACAGCATCGCTAATAAAAGTGCAAAATCACCGCGACGGTTTTCATGAATACTATTGTTGAGTTTACTTTTAAGCTGACTCTCTGTGATTAACAAATCATCGATTTGCATGGTCTTTAGCCGATTATAATAACTGATAGGTATTTATCGGCATTATTTTAATTTTCTTTAGCTTTTCTCTTTACTTAAATACGCAGTTTGCTATTATCAGCGCCGTTGCATTGGAGGGGTTCCCGAGCGGCCAAAGGGATCAGACTGTAAATCTGACGGCTCAGCC